>NC_013222.1:1342500-2802500 GCF_000024125.1 Robiginitalea biformata HTCC2501
GGACGGGATGGTATCCGGAGAAATGAATTCCATGGAATTGGTCACCACCTCGATGGTGGGTTCCGGTTCCGGTTCCGGGTCGCCGGCAACTTCCGCCTTCTTGGGGTCTGATTTGCAATTCCAGAAGAGAAGCCCCATGCACAACATGAGTAAGTGCGCGGAGCTTCTGTAATTTCTATGAAACATAGGTCGCTGTTATATATTAAACTTGACACCGCCCATCAGGACAAGCTGTCCTTCGTCGATGATTACGTATTTGAGTTCGGCAAACGGAATGACGGAGCCGCCGATGATAAAGTTGGCGCCGGCCCCGAGGTTCAGCCCCAAACGACCATCGGAAACTGAAATGTCACCGCCAAACCCGGAATCGCCCGATACTTTGACCGAGGTGTAGTTCAGTCCGGCCAGGCCGTAGAATCCGATACCGTCGCTATCGAGAAAGCGTAGAATCCGATACCGTCGCTATCGAGAAAGTAGTAATTGACATTTCCATTGGCCTCAAACCAATTGATGTCGATTCCTTCTTCTTCCCTGGGGAAGTAATAGATCAGCGACGGGGAAATGACCAGGTTGGTGGCAATTGGAAACTCCGCATTGGCACCGATTCCCAGGCTTTCTACTTCTGTTCCGTAGGCGAGGAATCCCCCGATCCGGGTGTCTTCCTGGGCACTCCCCAGATTGGCAAGCAGAATTGCTCCGATAAGTAATACGAATTTTTTCATGTGATTGGAATTTTAGGTTGAATTGCTATTAAAATAAAAGTTTTTATTAAAAAACCATAACCTGGGTGGTTTGCCCGGTAGATTGCCGGGTCGCCGCAGGCTGAAAGGCCATCGGCTGTGGGGTCCTCTCCCTGCCTTTATTTACAGCCATGCCAAAACTATGTGGAAAGGGCCCAGGATGATCCCACAGATGTATCAAATGATTATACATATGTATCATTGGTCCGAAAATCCACATGTCTGCCGCAGGGCGTACCATGTGCCATAAAAAAGCCGCGGGGATCCCCGCGGCTTACTGTCAGAAACCTATAGCTAATTCTCAAATCCTGGGCAGGTCCCCTTCGCCCTTCAGGGGCAGTTCGGAACTTCCCATCAAATAGGAATCCACATGATGCGCAGCCTGTCTCCCTTCGGAAATGGCCCAGACGATCAGGGATTGTCCGCGTCGCTGATCGCCGGCGGCAAAAACACCCGGTACGTTGGTCTGGTAATCGGAAACAGAGGCTTTGATATTCGTGCGGGGGTCGAGTTCAAGGCCCAGCTGGTCGGCGATGCTCATTTCCGAGCCGGTAAAACCCAATGCAAGCAGGGCCAGGTCGCAGGGCCATTCCTTCTCGGTGCCCTTGAGTTCCACGAGCTTGGGCCGCTGGCCGGGGACTTTTTCCCATTCCACCTCCACGGTGACCAGGCCGGTCAGTTTCCCATCCCCGTCGCCTTTGAATTCTTTGGTGGATATGCTGAAATAGCGCTCTGCCCCTTCCTTGTGGGAAGAGCTCGTGCGGAGCCGCATGGGCCAGAATGGCCACGGCTGGTCTTCCGGCCGGCCGGCTGGCGGCTTCCCGAGGATCTCGAAATTGGAAACGGACTTCGCCCCCTGGCGGAACGATGTCCCGATGCAATCCGACCCCGTATCCCCTCCGCCGATTACGATGACATTCTTGCCTTTGGCGGATAGCTCCTTACCTTTAAAGGGAATACCGTCTACCCTGCGGTTGTTTTGCCCGAGGAAATCCATGGCCTGTACCACCCCGTCCAGGTCGGCTCCAGGAATCGGGAGCGGCCGGCGGACCGTGGCCCCCCCGCAAAGGAGGATGGCGTCGTAGTCGCTTTGCAGGTCTGTGGCGGCCACGTCCTTCCCGACATGTACGCCGCACCGGAATTCGATGCCTTCCTCTTCGAGGATTTCCAGGCGCCGGTCGATGACGTGCTTCTCCATTTTGAAATCCGGGATGCCGTACCGGAGGAGCCCCCCGGGTTTTTCATCCCTTTCAAAAACCGTTACCAGGTGGCCCGCCCGGTTCAGCTGCTGCGCAGCTGCCAGCCCGGCCGGCCCGCTACCCACTACGGCTACTTTCTTGCCGGTCCGCGTTTCAGGCGGGGTGGCAATCACCCATCCCTTGGCAAATGCCGTTTCGGCAATGTGTTTTTCGATATTCTCAATACTTACAGGGTCCTCGTTGATCCCCAGGACACAGGCCTCTTCGCAAGGTGCCGGGCATAACCGCCCGGTGAATTCCGGGAAATTGTTGGTGGCGTGCAATATTTCTGCAGCCTTATCCCATTTTCCCCGGTACACAGCGTCGTTGAAATCGGGGATCAGGTTCCCCAGCGGGCATCCGCTGTGGCAGAAGGGGATCCCGCAGTCCATGCAGCGGGCACCCTGTTCCTTCATGGCCTTCTCGGACAGCGGCTTGGTGAATTCCTTGTAATTCTTAAGACGTTCCTCCACGGGCGCATAGGGGTCCACCTTGCGCTCGTATTCCATAAATCCTGTAATCTTTCCCATTTTATATCGTCTCTAGCTTTTCGTTTTCCAGACGGATCAGCGCCTGGCGGTATTCCTCGGGGAATACCTTAATGAACTGGGGCAGGTAGGTCTCCCATTTTTCGAGGACTTCCTGGGCCAGCGGGCTGAAGGTGGCGTTGTAATGGTCTTCTATCATTCCCCGCAATTCCGCGATGTCCTGGTCTTCCTCTACTTTGAGCAGGTTCAGGGCTTCTTTGTTGCAATTTCGCTCAAAGGTCTTATTCCGGTCCAGCACATAGGCGATACCCCCGCTCATACCGGCCCCGAAATTCCGGCCGACTTCCCCGAGGATGACCGCTACGCCCCCGGTCATGTATTCGCACCCGTGGTCGCCGATGCCCTCTACGACCGCACGGGCCCCGGAATTCCGCACGCAGAAGCGCTCCCCGGCTTTCCCGTTGATATACGCCTCGCCCGACGTGGCGCCGTAGAGGCAGACATTCCCGGTGATGATATTCTCTTCGGGCCGGATGGTGGATCCGCCTGGGACCTTGATGATCAGCCGGGCTCCGGAGAGCCCCTTCCCGAGGTAGTCGTTGGTATTGCCGTTAACTATCATCGTCAGGCCGCGGGTTGCAAACGCCCCGAAACTCTGGCCGGCCGAACCGGTAAAATTCAGTCGGAGCGTATTTTCCGGCAGGCCTTCCGCCCCGTAAATCTTGGATATTTCATTGCTGATGATGGCGCCTACCGCCCGGTCCGTATTGTGGATCGGGAAGTCCAGGGACGTCTTCTCCTTCCGGAAGAGTGCCAGGTGGGCCTTTTCGATGATCTCGAATTCAATGGACTTTTCAATATTGTGGTCCTGCTTTACCGTATTGTAGAACTTCGTGCCTATCGGTACAGGCACCTGGTGCAGGATCGGGCTCAGGTCGATACCCCGCGCCTTGTAGTGGTCAATGGCCTTGCGGCGGTCCAGCTTCTGTACCTGGCCGACCATCTCGTCGACGGTCCGGAAACCGAGTTTGGCCATGATCTCGCGCAATTCCTCGGCTACAAAGTACATATAGTTGACCACGTGCTCCGGCTTGCCCTCAAATTTTTTGCGCAATTCCGGGTTCTGCGTAGCGATGCCTACCGGGCAGGTGTTCAGGTGGCACACCCGCATCATGATGCAGCCGGAAGCTACCAGGGGGGCGGTGGCAAAACCGAATTCCTCGGCCCCGAGCAGGCAGGCAACCGCAACATCCCGGCCGGTTTTGAGCTGACCGTCGCATTCCAGGACTACCCGGTTCCTCAGGTCGTTCATTACCAGGGTCTGCTGGGCCTCGGAAATACCGAGTTCCCAGGGGAGGCCGGCGTGCTTCAGGGAGGTCAGGGGAGAGGCCCCGGTACCCCCGTCGTGGCCGGAGATCAGGATTACGTCGGCCTTTGCTTTGGATACTCCAGCTGCCACGGTGCCCACGCCTACCTCCGATACGAGCTTCACGTTGATGCGCGCTTCCCGGTTGGCGGATTTCAGGTCGTAAATCAACTGGGAAAGGTCCTCAATTGAGTAAATATCGTGGTGCGGGGGCGGGGAAATCAACCCGACATAGGGGGTGGAATTTCGCGTTTTCGCGATGGCGGGATTCACCTTGGGGCCGGGGAGCTGTCCGCCTTCGCCCGGTTTGGCGCCCTGGGCCATCTTGATCTGGATTTCCCGGGCATTGGTCAGGTAATTCGAGGTAACCCCGAACCGGCCGGATGCCACCTGTTTGATGGCGCTGTTGCGCCAATCCCCGGTCTGGCTCCGGTAGAAGCGCTCGGCATCTTCACCTCCCTCGCCCGAGTTGCTTTTTCCCCCGATCCGGTTCATGGCAATGGCCAGGTTTTCGTGGGCCTCCTTGCTGATAGACCCGTAGGACATGGCCCCGGTCTTGAAGCGCTTCACAATTTCGGTCCAGGGTTCCACCTCCTCAATCGGGATCGGGTCGTAATTCGAAAACTCGAACAGGCCGCGGATAGTCATCAGGCTCTTGGTCTGCTCGTTAACCAGTTCCGCGTATTCCTTATAGGTCGAAGGCTCGTTGAGCCGGACCGCTTTCTGCAGCTTGGCGATGGACAACGGGTTGAACATATGCTTTTCCCCGTCCCGCCTCCAGCGGTATTCGCCCCCGATCTCGAGGTCCAGGTTGGCTGCCAGTTCCTTGCGGTCAAACGCCTTGTGGTGCCTGAGGGCTATCTCCTTTTCCATCTCATACAACCCGATGCCCTGGATCCGGGTGGGGGTATTCGGGAAATACTTCTCAACCATCTGGGTGTTCAGCCCGATGCATTCAAAGAGCTGGGAGCCCCGGTAAGAATTTAACGTGGAGATCCCGATTTTGTTCATCACCTTAAGGATTCCCTTGCCGATGGCTTTGTTGTAGTTGCGGATCGCCTCCTCCCGGCTGACGTCCTGGATATCGTGCTCCTCGATCTGTTCGGCGATGATCTCGTTCACCAGATACGGGTTGATCGCGCTGGCCCCGAAGCCAAAGAGCAATGCAAAATGGTGCACCTCCCGGGGTTCGGCCGACTCCACGATGATACTCAGCTTCGACCGCCGACCCAGGCGCTGCAAGCCGCTGTTTACATAGGAACAGGCCAGCAGGGCAGGGATGGGCGCCATGTCTTTGCTGACATTCCGGTCGGAGAGGATGATGATATTCGCCCCCTGGTCTATGGCCCGGGAGGCTTTGGTTAGCACGGCTTCCAGGGCGTTCTCCAGGCCGTTCAGGCCTTTGCTGATCTCATAGAGGATCGGGATGGAAACCACCTTGTAATCCGGGCTGCTGTCGTAGTTCTTTATTTTGTCCAGGTCTTCCTTGGAGATGACCGGGTTCTGAATTTTCAGCTTCCGGCACTGCAGGGGCGAGATGTCGAACAGGTTGTGGTCCGTCCCCAGCGTCAGGCTGATGTCGCAGATCAATTCCTCCCGGATGCCGTCCAGGGGCGGGTTGGTTACCTGTGCAAAGAGCTGTTTAAAGTAATTGTAGATAAGCTGGGGACGTTCGGAGAGCACGGCAATCGGGGTATCCGACCCCATGGAGCCGATGGGTTCCTTGGCGGCCTTGGCCATGGGCAGGATAATCGTATTGATGTCTTCCAGGGTGTACCCGAATGCAGCTTTCCGCTTCTCGAGCGTCTCTTCGTCCAGGAAGAGGGGACAGTCGTTATAGGGAATATCCCGCAGGTGCACCAGGTTCTTTTTGAGCCATTTGGCATACGGGTGTTTCCCGGCGATGGCTTCTTTGATCTCCTCGTCGTTCACGATTCGGCCTTCTTCCATGTTTACCAGGAACATCTTCCCGGGTTCGAGCCGGCCGTGGAAGGCGATATTCTCCGGCTCCAGTTCCAGTACCCCCGTTTCCGAAGACATGACCACATACCCGTCGCGGGTCACCGAGTAGCGGGAAGGCCGGAGCCCGTTCCGGTCCAGGACCGCCCCGATGTAGTTTCCGTCCGTAAACGGGATGGAGGCCGGTCCGTCCCAGGGCTCCATCAGGCAGGAATTGAATTCGTAGAAGGCGCGTTTGGCTTCGGACATGTCCGGGTTTTTCTCCCAGGCTTCCGGCACGAGCATCATCATGACTTCCGGCAGGGACCGCCCGGTCATCAGCAGGAGTTCCACCACCATGTCCATGGTGGCCGAATCCGATTTGCCCGGCAGGATGACGGGAAGGATTTCCTTAATTTCCTCCCCGAACAGGTCGCTCTGGAATAAGCTTTCCCGGGAGTGCATGCGCGACACGTTCCCGCGGAGCGTATTGATTTCCCCGTTGTGGCACATATACCGGAAAGGCTGGGCCAAATCCCAGGTGGGGAAGGTATTTGTCGAGAACCGCTGGTGCACCAGGGCCAGGCGGGTCACCACCCGCGGGTCCATCAGGTCCTTGTAGTATAACTTGATATCCATCGGCATCAGCAGCCCCTTGAAGATAATGATCCGGGTGGAGAGGCTCGGCAGGTAGAAGAAGCCCCGTTCGGACAGTTTGGAAGCGATGATGGCGTGCTCCGTTTTTTTGCGGGCTACAAAGAGCTTCCGCTCAAACGCAAAATCGTCCTGGTCTTCGGCAGCCTTCCCCACGAAAACCTGTTTGACGAATGGTTCGGTTTCCGCAGCGATGCGGCCGGGGACCCGGCGGTTTACCGGGACGTCCCTCCAGCCCAGGAGCCTGAGGCCCTGCGCTTCCAGGTTTTCCCCGAACAGGGTGGTGCAATAATCCCGTTGGTTTTCCTTTTGGGGCAGGAACACATTACCCACCGCATAGGTGCCAGGCTCCGGCAACTCAAAGGAGCATACCTCGGTAAAGAATTCGTGGGGGATATCGATCAGGATGCCCGCCCCGTCGCCGGTTTTGCCATCGGCGCTTACGGCCCCGCGGTGTTCCAGCTTCTCGAGGATCTCCAGGGCTTTATGAATGATGTCATTCGATTTTTTGCCCTTCAGGCTGCAAATAAAACCGGCGCCGCAGTTGTCGTGCTCAAATTCGGGGAGGTACAATCCTTGTTTTTCCATAGGGGTCTCGCTTTTGAATTCCGCAGGCCAAAATTGCTCGAATCGGCTTGCAGGTGGGGTCGCACCGGTCTTTTCCGGTTATGCGATTATCTCAAAATTAGGGATAACTCTGTCATTAATTCATCGATTTTTGTGATAATCTGCAAAAAATTCAACGTTGGTAATTATCACTTAAAATATTCCCATTTTGGGAATTGTTAACAAGACGTATTACGGAATCGTCAATTTCAGGTAAAGAAAATACCCGGGGAGCTGTGTCAGAGGGGTGTGAAGGTGAAAATGCACAGATTGGTTGGTCCAACCCCTGTAAATAATAAGGGGCCTGCCGCATAAACCGAATATTTGTCGTGCATACCGGGTAAAAAACAGGGGTGGGCTGCCCGGATTCGCCAGTAATCCTGCCCTATTTCAAAAGATTATGGGATTAATCCCGGAGGATACTCCTGGAGATGACGATTTTCTGGATCTCCGAGGTGCCCTCGTAGATCTGGGTAATCTTGGCATCCCGCATCAGGCGTTCCACGTGGTATTCCTTTACGTAGCCGTTCCCCCCGTGTATCTGAACGGCCTCCACGGCCGTATCCATGGCTACCTGAGATGCGTATAATTTGGCCATCGCGCCGGAGAGGTCGTAGTTCTCCCCCCGGTCCTTGTCTGTGGCGGCCCGGTACACGAGCATCCGGGCTGCCTCAATTTGGGTGTGCATGTCGGCCAGTTTGAAAGCGATTGCCTGGTGGTTGGCGATCTCCGTCCCGAAGGCCTTCCGCTCTTTGGAGTATTTCAGGGACAATTCGTAGGCGCCGGCCGCAATCCCCAGTGCCTGGGCCGCGATGCCGATACGTCCCCCGGAGAGTGTTTTCATGGCGAATTTAAAACCGAAGCCATCGGCCCCGATCCGGTTTTCCTTGGGCACTTTTACATCATTGAAATTCAGGGAGTGCGTATCGCTCCCCCGGATACCCAATTTTTGTTCCTTGGGTCCGATTTCAAAACCCTCCATGCCTTTTTCGACAATCAGCGCATTGATACCCTTATGGCCTTTTTCCGGGTAGGTTTGCGCAATCACCAGGTAGATATCGGCTGAATTGCCGTTGGTGATCCAGTTTTTGGTGCCGTTGAGCACATAGTGATCGCCGGCGTCTTTAGCAGTGGTCTTTTGGGAGGTCGCATCGCTGCCGGCTTCCGGTTCGGACAGGCAGAAGGCGCCGATTTTTTCTCCTGTCGCCAGAGCTGGCAGGTATTTCTGTTTTTGCTCCTCGGTTCCATAGGCCTCCAGACCCCAGCACACCAGGGAGTTGTTCACCGAAACCACAACGGATGCCGAGGCGTCCACCTTGGAGAGTTCCTCCATCACCAGGACGTAGGACAAGGTGTCGAGGCCGCTGCCGCCGTATTCCGGGGAAACCATCATGCCCATAAACCCGAGCTGCCCCATCGCCTGTACCTGGCGGGTCGGAAATTCCTGCTTTTCGTCCCGCTCAATCACTCCGGGCAGCAGTTCCGTCTGGGCAAAGTCCCGGGCGGCCTGGCGCACCATCTGTTGTTCTTCGGTTAAACTAAAATCCATGCGATTTGTATTTTTCTCAATGAAACTGTGCAAATATACGCCCTGGCTAAACGATATTCAATAGGTGCGGGCCTTTATTGAGAATCTGAAAACGCAGGCGGGGCAACCCTTTTTGAGGTAGCCACCCGATTCGTGCGAAAAGCAGGGCAATATTTTTATATTTGTCCGGGCCGTCACCATTGCGGGAACGGCTGGTTACATCGCCGGGGATTCCGGAAATCCCGGGTTCCGGCACCGATTGCAGACCATTCCAAAAGCCGCATTATGTTGATGAAGGAGCTCCTGGAGCGCTATGAGAACAAACCCCCTGAAATTGTATTTCAGTGGAAGGACCCGGAAACGGAAGCCGAAGGGTGGGCCGTTATCAATTCCCTGCGCGGGGGAGCTGCCGGGGGCGGCACGCGCATGCGGGAGGGCCTGGACCAGAATGAGGTACTCTCCCTGGCCAAGACGATGGAGGTGAAATTTACCGTCTCGGGCCCGCCGATTGGCGGGGCGAAGTCCGGTATCAATTTCAACCCGGACGACCCCCGGAAGAAAGGGGTGCTGGAACGCTGGTACCGCGCGGTTTCGCCCTTGCTGAAGAACTATTACGGTACCGGGGGCGACCTGAACGTCGACGAGATCCACGAGGTGATCCCCATTACGGAGGACGCCGGGGTGTGGCATCCCCAGGAGGGGGTGTTCAACGGGCATTTCCGGCCTACGGAAGCCGATAAGATCAATCGGATCGGCCAGCTGCGCATGGGGGTCATCAAGGTCCTCGAGACGGATACCTATTCGCCGGATACCTCCCGGAAATACACGGTAGCTGACATGATAACCGGTTTCGGCGTCGCTGAAGCCGTCCGGCATTTTTACGACATACACGGCGAGAGCGTGGTCGGGAAACGGGCCGTGGTGCAGGGTTTTGGCAATGTCGGCGGGGCGGCGGCCTTTTACCTGTCCAAGATGGGCGCCCGGGTGGTTGGCATTATCGACCGGGCCGGGGGGGTCATCAAAGAGGAGGGATTCAGCTTCGAGGAAATCCGCGCCTTGTTCGGGAAGAAAAAGGGGAACGCCCTGGTGGCGGAGGACCTGATTCCTTCGGCGGAGATGGATCGACGGATCTGGAGCCTGCCCTGCGAAATTTTTGCCCCCTGTGCCGCTTCGCGCCTGGTAACCCGGGAACAGATCAGTACGCTGATCGATTCGGGCCTGGAGGTCATATCCTGCGGGGCAAACGTGCCGTTTGCCGACCGGGAGATTTTCTTCGGCCCGATTATGGAGTTTACCGACCAGCGCGTCAGCCTGATACCCGATTTTGTATCGAACTGCGGGATGGCCCGGGTGTTTGCCTATTTTATGGAAGGACGGGTGTCCATGGAGGACGCTGATATTTTTAATGACACCTCCGGGACCATTAGAAATGCAATTTTGAATATATTTAACCAAAATCCAACTCGAAGGAATTTCAGCCGGACGGCCTTTGAAATCGCCCTGAAACAACTCGTATAATACAAACCAAACACTATGGAAACCATTATCATCATCGTCTTCCTGGTCGGCTACCTCGCCATCACCCTGGAACACAACCTCAAGATCGACAAGCTGATACCCGCTCTGGCCATGATGGCCCTGCTATGGGCAATCATCGCCCTGGCCCATTTGCCGGTATTTGAGGTGAATGCGGAGCTCAAGGAGCTGGAGCCCACGCATATAGACGAAATCCTGTTGCATCACCTTGGGAAAACCGCGGAGATCCTGGTCTTCCTCCTGGGGGCGATGACGATAGTGGAAATCATCGACTATTTCAATGGGTTTGCCACCATCAAGGGGTATATCCGCACGCGCAGCAAAACCAAGCTGCTCTGGCTGTTTTCCCTGCTGGCTTTTGTCCTGTCGGCCATTATCGACAACCTCACCGCCACCATCGTCCTGGTGACCATCCTGCAAAAGGTGATCAAGGACCGCAATACGCGGCTGTGGTTTGCGGGGATGATCATTATCAACGCCAACGCGGGCGGGGCCTGGTCGCCCATCGGGGACGTGACCACCACGATGCTCTGGATTGCCGACAAGGTATCCGCCCTCCAACTGGTCGAACACGTCCTGCTCCCGTCCATTGTCTGTACGGTGGTGCCGACATTGATCGCCAGCCGGTTCAAGGTATTCCGCGGGCAGATTGCCGCGGAGCCGGAGGATCTGGAGGAGCCGAAATCGAAATTCGGGCCCACCATGCTCTACCTGGGGCTGGGATCCATCGTCTTTGTACCGTTCTTTAAAACCATTACGCACCTGCCCCCCTACGTGGGTATGATGCTGTCCCTGGCCGTGGTGGCAACCTTTGCCGAGATCTACAGCCAGACCAAGTTCAGTATCAGTTCGGTGGATAAATCGGAGAGTGACGAGCACGACGCGCATGCGTCGCACAGCCCGGTGCATTCCTCCCTGTCCAAAATCGAGTTGCCGAGCATCCTCTTTTTCCTCGGAATCCTGCTCGCCGTGGCGGCCCTGGAGTCGCTCGGGTATCTGTTTACCTACGCCGAGGCGCTGAATGAGGCTATCCCGAATACGGATATCGTGGTGATGTTGCTGGGTGTCGGATCGGCCATTATCGACAACGTACCGCTGGTAGCGGCCAGTATGGGGATGTTCTCCCCGGGCATGGACGACCCGCTCTGGCACTTTATCGCCTATTCGGCGGGTACGGGCGGCAGTATGCTGATCATCGGCTCCGCAGCCGGGGTAGTGGCTATGGGAATGGAGAAAATCGACTTCTTCTGGTACCTGCGCAAGATTGCCTGGCTGGCACTGGTGGGCTTCCTGGCGGGGGCCGTGTCGTTTATCCTCCTGCGCGACCTGGTGCTCAACCCGATGTAGGCACCCGGGTAGCCTGCGTATTTTTTCTGCCGGAATACTTAAAACGGTAAAACTCCGTTATTAGAAGCAACCTAATAAGAGAGCTATTATGATAATGTTTCAGGACGCCGTCGATGAAGCCCAGTTGGGTGAGATCGCATCCGAGGAAAAAACCCTCTCCGTTATTGACCTGATCTTTAACGGGGGCACGGGAAGCATCGTGATCATCACGGTGCTTTTCGTCATGCTGGCCGTGGCCATGTACATCTATTTTGAGCGCCTGCTGGCCATCAAGGCCGCGTCCAAAATCGACAAGAATTTCATGAACCAGATCCGGGACCACGTAATGGGAGGCAAACTGGAGGCCGCCAAGATCCTCTGCGCCCAGACCGACAGTCCCGTGGCGCGACTCACCGAGAAGGGGATATCGCGGATCGGCAAACCCCTGGACGACATCAATACGGCTATCGAGAATGCAGGTACCCTGGAGGTTTACAAACTCGAAAAGAACGTGAGCGTCCTGGCAACCGTTGCCGGGGCTGCCCCGATGATCGGGTTCCTCGGGACCGTAATCGGGATGATCCTGGCTTTCCACCAGATGGCTACCAGCGGCGGACAGGCCGAAATGGGCGCGCTGGCATCGGGCATCTACACCGCCATGACCACGACCGTTGCCGGACTCGTGGTGGGCATTATCGCCTATGTGGGCTACAACCACCTGGTGAACCGCACCGACAAGGTGGTCCACAAGATGGAGGCGAATGCCGTGGAGTTCCTGGACCTGCTGAGCGAACCCATTTAAGCAGCGCGTATGAAACTCAAAGGAAGGAACAAAGTGAGCCCGGAGTTCAGCATGTCCTCCATGACGGACATCGTCTTTCTGCTGCTCATCTTTTTTATGCTGACGGCCAATTCCCCGAATGCCCTGGACCTCTTGCTGCCCAAGGCCCGGGGGAAGTCTACCAATACGCAGAATGTCTCGGTGACCATCAACAAGGACCTGGACTATTTTGTAAACAACCAGCAGATCAACGGAGCCTATATTGAAATTGAACTAAAAAAAGCACTGGAGGGCCAGGAAAACCCGACGATTATCCTGCGGGCCGAAGAGAGCGTTGCGATCAAGGAAGCCGTCAACGTGATGGATATCGCCAACAGGAACAACTATAAGGTCATCCTCGCCGTGCGTCCGAATTAATGTCATTACTGGATACGAGACACAAGAAAAAATCCTTCACGCTCACCACATTGCTGTTGAGCCTGCTGGTCCTTTTGCTGTTTTATATCGGCCTGACCTATATGGACCCGCCCGAGGAAAGCGGCATTACCGTCAATTTCGGGACCATGGAGTACGGGATGGGCAATGAGCAGCCCCTGGAACCCGTCCGCAGGCAGCAACCCGAACCTGAAGAAGGGGTTGAGGAGGAAGTCGTGGAGGAACCGGCCGAACCGGTCTCCGAGCCCGAAGTGCCCGAGGAATCTACCCAGACCGATGCCCCCACCGAAGAAGTCCTGACCCATGAAAACGAGGAATCCGTCCGTATCCGCCAGCAGGAGGAAGCTCGCAAAAAGGCCGAGGAAGCCGCGCGCAAAGCGCAGGAGGAGGCCGAGCGCATTGAACGGGAAAAACAGGCGGTGGCCGAGCGGCAACGACGGGAAGAGGAAGCTAAAAAACGGGAACTCGACGCGATGATGGGCGGCCTGAATAATTCGGACGGTACGGCCGAAGGCAGCGAGGGCGACGACGACCGCGCCGGCGACAAGGGCCAGCCCGGGGGGGACCCCTATGCCACTACGTATTACGGGGCACCCGGCAGCGGTACAGGCACCGGCGGCTACGGCCTGAGCGGCCGTTCCCTGGCGAGCAGGGGGCAGGTGCAACAGGAGTGCAACCAGTCCGGGCGCGTGGTGGTGAAAATTACCGTGGACCGCAGCGGAAAAGTCGTCGATGCGCAACCCGGGGTACGGGGAACCACAAACAGCGACCCCTGTTTGCTGGAACCCGCGCGGAAAACGGCGTTTATGCACCGCTGGAACCCGGATTCCAATGCGCCCAGCCGGCAGATCGGCTTTGTGGTGGTGAACTTTAAACTGGGCCAGTAGATGGACTACCGCCAGACGCTGGACTGGATGTTTGCGCGTCTGCCCATGTACCAGCACCAGGGGGGCGACGCCTACCAGGGCAAACTGGAACCCATCCGCCATTTCGCCACCCGCCTGGGAGACCCCCATAAGAAATTCCGGAGCATCCATGTTGCCGGCACCAACGGCAAAGGCTCCAGCAGCCATATGCTCGCCTCCATCCTGCAAGAGGCCGGGTACCGCGTCGGGCTTTACACTTCCCCCCATTTAAAGGACTTTCGCGAACGGATCCGGATAGACGGGCAACCGGTGCCCGAGGAGCGCGTGGTGCAATTTATCGCGGACCACCAGCCTTTCCTTGAAAAGGCGGGCCTTTCGTTTTTTGAATTGACCGTCGGCATGGCCTTTGATTATTTTGCCGGCCAGGAGGTGGATGTGGCCGTTATCGAAGTAGGCCTGGGCGGGCGTCTGGACGCCACCAACATCCTTGTGCCCGAGGTGAGCCTGATTACGAACATCGGGCTGGACCATACGGAATTTCTAGGAAAAGAGCCCCGGCAGATTGCCCGGGAAAAGGCCGGGATCATTAAACCCGGCGTCCCCGTGGTGATCAGCGAAACCCAGGAGGAGGTAGCCCCCGTTTTCCTGGAGGTAGCCGAAACGCATCAGGCACCCTTACGATTTGCCGACCAGGCCTCCTGGCCGGAATACCCGGTATCCCTGCTGGGCAGCTACCAGTCCCGGAATGTGAAAGGCGTGCTGGCCACCCTGGACGTACTGAAATCTGCCAGCGGCTTCCGGATAGATGAGGAAGCCGTCCGCAAGGGCCTGGCCCGGATTGCGGAAAACACCGGGCTCATGGGGCGCTGGCAGATCCTGCGGGAACACCCCCGGGTGCTATGCGATACGGCCCACAACCGGGAGGGCCTGGAATTGGTCCTGGAGCAACTCGCTAGTCAGACCTACCGGCAGCTCCATTTTGTGTTGGGCTTCGTGAAGGAAAAGGACCTGGACGGCATCCTGCCGCTCTTCCCGAAAGAGGCGCGCTATTACCTCTCCCGCCCCAACATCCCCCGGGGCATGGCTGTCGAAAACCTGGCATCGGCTGCCTCCCGGCACGGCCTTCCTTTCAACCGCTACAACCATATCTCGGAGGCTTACCAGGCCGCCCTGGCAGCCGCCGAACCCGAAGACCTGGTCTTTATAGGCGGCAGCACGTTCACGGTGGCGGAAGTGGTATGAAATGGGTGCGGCCTGTCGCCGTTAAAGGATTCCAACGAAATAATTACCTTAGGGTTTGCCGCGATCCCACCTCCCGCGGATAACACCTTAGTACAATGCAACTTATAAAGCGGTTCCGCATACCAACGATATCTCTACTGCCGGCATTCCCACTATTGCCGGCATTCCCTCAACTACCGGCAATCCTCTGCCTGGTTGTAGCCAGTTCCTGCTCAGGCGATCTGCCACAGGCAGCGGGCGGCGCGAATTCCGACGCCTCCCGGCCGAACATCGTGATAATCTATGCGGACGACCTGGGGTTTGGGGATACAGGCGCCTACGGCGCTACCGAAATCCAAACGCCCCATATCGACTCCCTGGCTGCGGGCGGGCTTCGGTTTACGCGCGGCTATGCCAGTTCGGCTACCTGCACACCCAGCCGCTATGCCCTGCTTACCGGCCAGTATCCCTGGCGGAAGGAGAAAGCGCGGATATTGCCCGGGAATGCCCCCCTGCTGATCGATACGGCACAGGCAACCCTCCCCGGCCTATTGCGCCAGGCGGGTTATCGAACCGGGATTGTGGGAAAGTGGCACCTCGGACTGGGCACGGGGGCTGTTGACTGGAACCAGGCCATTCGCCCGGGGCCCAACGAGGTAGGCTTTGAAGAAAGCTTTATCCTGGCTGCCACACAGGACAGGGTCCCCACCGTATATATCCGCAACGGACAGGTGGTGGGGTTGGAGCCGGACGATCCCATTCAGGTGAGCTACGAGGAGAATTTCCCCGGCGAGCCCACCGCCCTGGACCACCCGGAGCTCGTCAAAATGGGGTGGGATCACGGACACAACAACAGCATCGTAAACGGCATCCCGCGGATTGGGTTTATGAAAGGGGGGCAGGCCGCCCGCTGGGTGGACGAGGACATGGCCGATACCTTTCTGAAGGAGGCCCAGGTGTTTATCCGCGAGCGAGATCCGGAAGCGCCTTTTTTCCTGTTTTATTCCCTCCAGCAACCCCACGTCCCCCGTACCCCACATCCCCGGTTTGTGGGTGCCACCGACCTGGGCCCCAGGGGGGATGCCATCTTTGAAGCGGATTGGTGCATCGGGCAAATACTGGCCACCTTGCAAGATGAGGGCCTGCTGACCAATACGCTGGTGATCTTCTCCAGCGATAACGGACCGGTACTGAATGACGGCTACCTGGACCAGGCCGTTGAGCGGAATGGAGGGCATTCGCCCTGGGGTCCCTACCGGGGTGGGAAGTACAGCCTTTTCGAAGCCGGTACCCGGGTGCCCTTTATCGTGTCCTGGCCGGGGACTATTGCCCCTGGGGTGAGCGATGCCATGGTCAGCCAGATAGACCTCCTCGCTTCACTGGCCCACCTGACAGGTGTCCCGGATCCGGGAACGGACAGCCAGAATATCTGGCCGGCCCTCAGCGGCCGGTCCGATGCGGGGAGGGAGCATATGGTACTGGAAGCCACATCCCGGACGGCTTTTCGCACAAGGGACTGGGTCTATATCCCGCCCCAAAGCGGCCCCCCGGTGGCCAAAAATGTGAATATCGAGTTGGGCAATGCCGCGGCTCCCCAGCTATACCACCTCGAATCCGACCCGGGCCAAACCCGGAACCTGGCCGAAGAATTACCCCAAATCCGGGACTCCCTCATGCGGCAATACCAGGAGATTATATCCAGCCCGGGCACCCATCAAATCCCCTGATTCCAGCCCCAGTTAAACCATAAAACAGGGAGCTACTTTTTTGTTTTTTTTCTTTTGGGAAGGAAAAAACTATTCTATATTTGCACACCCTTTCGGGCTCTTAGCTCAGTTGGTTCAGAGCACCTGCCTTACAAGCAGGGGGTCGCTGGTTCGAATCCAGCAGGGCCCACATCAAGCAGAAAACCCCGCAACGTAAGTTGCGGGGTATTTTTTTGAACTTTCGTCAAAAGCTTGCTTTTGTAAGAAAGTGAGAAAAAATATCCCGGAATCCGCGAAAGCGGATTGGGGTTTTCTATTTGCAGGAGTGGGCACGGTCTGGATCACGAGCGAAGCGAGTAATCCAGCAGGAGTGGGCACGGTCTGGATCACGAGCGAAGCGAGTAATCCAGCAGGAGTGGGCACGATCTGGATCACGAGGCGAATGCCGAGTAATCCAGCAAGGCGGAATGCATTTTGGCCGTTCGGCCCGGGTCACAAACAAATCGAGTACTTCAGGAGCGTCCTGTCTCAATGCCTGCTACTCCCGGTATGGCTGCATTTTTATCAATTGTCTTTCTGGTATGCTTCCGGATTAAGAATTCTTTGAAACGCCAAAATTTTGGACGAAAGGAGATCCGACTTCATTCTGCCGATTAAATTTCCCATTTGTCCAAAGGAATTGCAAGGGGTCATGGTCAGTCCTATGTTTGCGGTCTAAAAACCCCCAATTATGAAGACAATACTACTCTTGCGTGAAATCTATTTTGAAGGCTTTAAAGGTATAGGCCATTTTCTGGTCAGAAACTACTTTAAAGTTTTCGCCTGGATCAGCTTCACATTATTTTTCATCGTTCTTTACGCATTTATATATCGGATAGTCACCGGGTTTGTATTCGATTAAAATTTAGGATGGTCCTTACTCAAGAAATTGAGCTAACCGAAGGTTTACCTTTTCCTTTGGAATGGCTCCTGGCTGATGGCGGCAGCAATTTGGCGCTAATCGCAATTGGATTGACTATAATCTTCATGAGTTTAATAATTTGGAAAAATTCAAGAACCAAACCATAGATAATCTGTGCCTCGAAATGTATAGCCGCTCCGAAAGGGGCGGCTATTTTTTTTAACATCGATACATTCCTTGCCAAGGCCTGTGTTCTCACCGGTGCGTAGTGGCCGCATTGCCTTCGGTGGCTGCGTCCGTGGTGAGAAACCGGACCGCGTTGTTGTAGAAGATATCCCGCTTCTGTGCCTCGGTTAAAAAGGGCGCTTCCTCTATTGCTTCAATGGCTTCCCCGATCTTTTCCGGCCAGACCATCTGGTCGGAGCCAAACAGGATGCGTTTGCCGAGACCGGCGCGTACAAGGGCTTCCAGATAGTCATAAAATGCGGTTCGCGGGATAACCCAGGTAATTGTGGAGACATCCACATAGAGCTGCGGATACTGGTACATCACCGCAATCATCTCATCCCGGAAGGGATATCCTGCATTTTCGACAAACAATCGGAGTTTGGGGTGCCGGGTAAGTATTTCTTCGAGTAGCAGCGGGTTGCCCGAGGCGGAACTGAAATGCGGCAGGTACGGTCCAATGCCGAGGGTATGGATCAAAACGGGGACATTCAATTCCTCCGCGAGTTGAAACAGCGGTTCCAGCGAAGGGTCGGTAGGAGGCAGGCCCACCAGTTGGGCGCCGATTTCACCGAGCCCCTGTAATTCACCCGATTCGTATGCTTTGCGGAGTTGTTCCGGCTGAATATCCTGGGGGTCCAGAATAAACGGTGCGGCAATAAAGCGGTCTGGCATGGCTTCGGACCAGGCATGAACGTCGGAGATGTCCACACCGCTCAGAAAAGCCTTAACGACGTTGTACCGGTCCATGGCTTCCCGTGTCTTTTCCATCAGGAGCACAGGATCCGTAGTGGCGGCCAGGCTATCTGCGCAGGGCTCTGGCCGGCAGAGAGCGGGGGCCCCCGCTGGCAATTCATGGGGGAAACCTGTGTGGAGATGCATGTCGATGATGGGCAGACGCTGTCGGGAATAGCGGCTATCCTGAGAATATCCGGGAAGGACCGTCCAGATGATCGTGAGAATGATGACAAACTTTTTCATAAGTGGATTCCTTTGAAGGTGTGGAGGTAAATTTCTTCCGGATTCGGGTGGCGCGCATCGGTAGGATTACCCAAATTATCAGCAATGGCATGGGTAATTCTACCCACTCATTAAAAAGCGAAGGGCAACCCCGGAAGACTACAGGGCCCTTTGGGTTATCGCTGCTCAGACAAGCGGTGTTCAGCCTGGAGCGTCAATCAACTTGTGCTTGATGGCCACCACCGTGGCAGCAACCCGCGATGATACCCCCAATTTGTCGAAAATGTTACTCACGTGGCGGTCTACGGTACGTTCACTAATGAATAGCTCCCGGGCAGCGGATTTATTTGTCATTCCAGAGGCGATCAGGCGAAGCACCTGCAGTTCCCGGAGAGTCAGGCGCCGCGTGGGATGCTCACGAGTTTTGTGCAGCACGGGTTGTATGCGCTCCAGATCGGGTTTGGCACGGAGTTGTTCATAAACCCATCGCGCCCCGGATAATTCCAGGGTGCAATTTTCTCGATCCTCCACCTCCAGGTAGGCGCGTCCTTTTAATTCCCTTACCCGCGCATATAGATAGGGGAGGGACCCTACGTGGATGTGGTTCAAGGCTTCGTTGAGGTGCTCAAGGGCATCCTGTAGGTTGCCTTCCGCGAATCGGACAAGGCCCGAAGCATATGCGGCTTGCGCTTTAAGCAAGGGCGCATCGACCCGCCCGATCCCGTCACGCAATTCTTTTAATCCCTCGTTTGCTTCCTGCAGGGATTCTCCGGCAACCCAGATGTCGATGGCTGCCGGCAATAGTTCCATGCGCGTATACGAATCATGGGTTTCCCTCAGGGCAGTTTGAATGGACGTTGTGGCAGTTTCTGTCTTCCCCTGCGCCAAACGGAGCAATGCGAGGCCGGGTTGCGGTTTCCTGCCCCAATTGGCGGATTGGCCAAAACAGGACTCCGCCTCTTTATAAGATCCCAACAACCGGTACAATTCTCCTTTGCGATAATAGGCTTCCCCCGCTGCGCCACTCCGGTACCGCGCCAACAAATTGCAAGCGCTGTCAACTTCGCGGAGGGCCCTGTGCCAGTCGCCTTGCAATTGCAGGATCTCACCCCGGCGTGCCATGCATTGACCTTTGAAGGGAACGATGTCCGGTTGAGCCGAACACCATTTGGTCAGTGCGGCCGTCCAAACTTGAGCCCGGCGGATATCCCAAACTTTCCTGCATGTTTCAATGACTGCGCAATACACGATTCCACTGACAATCGGGTATACCTCCCCGGCATCCACAACTACCAGGAGTTCGTCAAAGAGTTTTCCTCCGCTTTTTATTGCCCCGGAGTGGATGAGCGCCTGCCCCTTTCCCAATTGGCCCAGTGCCAACAGATCGTTGTCCTTGCACTTTTCTCCTATTCCTGCGGCCTGGGAAAAGAGGTCCCTGGCCTTTTTTGGTAGACCCCGGGAAAGGGTTTCAAGGGCTTTGGGAATCAGAAACAGGCCCTTTTCCGAAGGCGTTTCTCGAGGTGCGGATTCCAGCAATTTCATCCCCCGGGAAAGCCATCCGCTGCTGCGAGTCATTTCGCCATTGTTCATCAGCATAAGACCCAGCCAAAAAATACAGCGCAGGGCCCGGCTCCGATCCTGCTTGTCGAGATACGCCCGGTGGGCCCGGTCCATCAGGTCAAAACTCTCCTCGTCCCTCCCGGTCAGGTAGGCGGCTGTGGCATAGGTCGCCAGGGTATCGGCTGACATCGAATCCCGGGATGAGGATTTCAGCCGGTTGTAGGTTTCCGTCCAGGTTTCGCTATTGTCCATTCCTCTGGGTTCAGAACACGCCGGTTTTGCGTTGGTGGGTGTTTAGGCCATCGAGGATATAATTTATGAAATTTTGACAAGATCCCCTTTTGGGGTTGTTGTGACTTTTTAGTGTGGAAATCCCAGCCATTCATTCTATTCGGCCTGACCGGAATGGCTTTCATCGTGCTTGTGCATGAGCGTTTTTCCAGCCCGGATCACTCCCGCATCTTACAGGTACTCAATCCAAACGGCGCGTACAACGGGCAGAAACTGATAAAACTGGTCAGTATAAAGACGCCGGCCAGGATGAGCAAAACAATACCCAGTGTACCGCTGACGGTCCCGGTGTAATACAATACGCCGATGACTGCGGCTATCAATAGTCGGATGACACGGTCTACAGACCCCATATTCTTTTTCATACTTAAATGGTTTTACGTTAGAGACTCCGCGAGCCGGACGACCGCCAGGATCAGCAGGATGCAAATAAGGCATACAGCCAGCAATTTGATAATCTTCTGCCGCACGGGTCTTTCTGTTAAAAATACATACCAAATACGTTCCGGCAGCTGATATTTGTCAGTTAGGGGGTAGTACCCTGTCCCATAGCCTATGGAAATTTTGAATACTTTTAGAAAAATTGGAAGCGTTGCACTAACCCTGTCAGCCCAACGATGCCCTTCAAACACAAATATCTCCTGATCTGCCTGTTTATTGCGGGCTTCCTGTTGCTCACCTTCTTCTTTCATTATTTCGGCATCCGGTTTCCCGGATTGCAATTCGTACAGGAACTCCTGCTGATCCCCGTCCTGCTGGCACAGGTCATCGTCCTAATTGCCGGGATATTCCGGTATCGGAAGTTTCGTGAAAGGGAAGTGCTGGCCGGCATCCTGATGCTGGCTGTGGGTGCAGTCCTCTCCCTGGGCAGCTTTTTTCACTAGGCCGCCCATAATTCCCGGTCACAAAAAAACCCACCGTTTCCGGTGGGCTGGGATTGTGACAGCAACATTTCTGGCGAATTACTCCAGGCTGTCCTCCCCGTCGTTCGGGTTGTACAGGTAGTTGAAGGTATAATAGCGGGATTCGCTCTCCATATCCGGCTGGGACGGGTTGTCCCGGTAGTAGCTCAGGATTTCCACCTTCGCGTAGTTCCCGTTGCGGGTGCGGAAGACCAGGATCTTACCCGGTATCGGGGTGATGGTAAACTGTTGCGGGTTGTAGTTGTACCAACCGTTGTCACTGCCTGTGGGGATGGCAAAGCCGTTTGCGCCGTCCTGGGCAAACGTCAGGCCGGCAGCCGTGGTGACGCTGGCAAAGGTGCCGTCCACAATGGCTGCCGCGGCGTCCCCGTTGCGTTCCGGCTCGTCATTCGTGCCTGTCTCCGTGCCCCCATTGACCGCGATGGTGGTACCGCGGAAGGCGATGTCCCATTCGGTGTCGCTCGTAGTGGTGGCACCCGATTCAAAATCGAATTTGGTAAACGGCCCGCCAACGGGTTCACCCTGCCCGCCGGTCTGGGGGGCATGGAGGTTGGAAACCGTTTCGGACTCGGCGGGGAGGGCCCCGGGCCCATTATCGTCGTCTTTGCTGCAGGATGCCAGGGAAACGGTCAGGATGGTTAAGTAAAGGGAAAACTTCTTCATGGATCAGGAATTAAATTTGAATAATTAGAATTGATAATTGATTTTCGTAAAGAGGACCCTTCCCGGTTGGGTGGGAATATCCGGGTCCGTATAGCCAAACAGGTTGTTGGCCCCAACCTGCAGGGTAAAGTCTTTCAGGAATGTTTTGCTCACCGCTGCGTGCGCCAGGGCATACCCGTCCACAAAACTCGTGTCGTACGAATCGATCAGCCCATTGCCGTTTGTGTCGAATTGGGCGTACCGGCTCCGGTAAAGCAGGCGGAAGTTGAAATCCAGGCCCCAATCGGGGATGTCGTAATACAGTTTCAGGTTTGCATTGTGGCGGGATCGGTTTGGCAGCCCGAAGTAATCCGACCGACTGAGCGCCACGGTCTGGTTGGTGGCATCCCGGGCAAAAACCGAGCCATCCGCCACTGCTTCGCGCTGGGTTTTGTCGTAAGCATAGAGCAACTGGTAGCCGGCGTTCAGGCTGATATTTTCCGATAGCTTGTAGGTGGCATTCACCTCTGCCCCCGCGGTGAATATCTCGTCAAAATTCACATAGCTGAACACGTTTTGGCCATTGGTTTTCCGAGCGATGATCCGGGTGTCGATCAGGTTGCTGAAATCGTTGCGGAACAGGTTTAGTTCGGCATTCCAGCGTTTCAGGCGAAATGCGATGCCCGCGTTGTACCCCACGGAGCTTTCGGCTTGCAGGGGCGCATCCAGGTCGGAAATCGGGACGACGATCTGGCTGATCTGGCCCTGCTCGTCGAGTTCGGTGAGTTTGCGGCCGGCCACATTGTATCCGAGCACCGTATAGCCCACCGTGGAATTCGTATAGTCAAAATAGAGCTGGCGGAAATCCGGGGCTTTGAACCCATAGCCCACGGATGCCTTCAGGGCCGTGACGTCGGACAGCCGGTAGCGGACTGCCAGTTTGGGGCTCAGTTGGTCGTTGTACTCCGAATGGTTGTCGTACCGGGCGCCGGCAATGACATTCAGCCGATCCACCGGGTTGAAATCGTACTGGGCATAGACGTATTGGGAGCCGAAGCTGACGGCCCTGTCGAAATACGTCCGGTCCAGCTGTTCGAATTGCAGCCCGGTCCCCGCGGTGAGTTTTCCACCCCCATTGAGGGTATAGGTGCCCCGGATTTCCGGCCGCAGCAGGCGCTGGTCAAAATCGCTGTCGCTCAGGACCGTATCCGTCAGCGGGTCGGCCAGGCGCTCGTCTGCCTGAAAGTTGGTGTAATAGAATTCGTATTCCATTTCCAGGGCGTCGCTCCAGGCGTGTTCCCCCCGGGTGTGGAAGTTCCACTCCCGCTGGTGGCTGTCGCCCTCGTAGTCCGTCTCCCCAACCGACAGGCCGGCATCCTGCACCTGGTCGTAGAAACGCGAGGAGGTAAACAGGGAAAACCGATCCGAGAAGTCGTAGTAAAACCGGCCCTGGAGCGTGTAATTCTCAAACGGGTTCACCGTCTGGCCGGCGGTTTCCGGAGTCAGGTCGTATCCTTCGCTCGAGAACCGGTTGGCGAACAACCCGTAGCGGAAAGCGCCCCGCCGCTGCTTCAGGTTCAGGTTCATGTCCTGCTGGGCAAACCGTCCTATCCGGTAGTCTACCGAACCTTCCAGGGATTCAGTATTCGGTTTCTCCGTAATGATATTAATGACCCCGCCAAGCGCTTCCGAGCCGTAGAGGCTGCTGGAAGGGCCCTTCACCACCTCTACTTGTTTGATATTCCCCACTGCGAGTCGTTGGAGGTCGAAGTTCCCGGCGCTCCGTCCCACCAGCGGGACCCCGTCCATCAAAATCAGGATATAGTCCGAAGCAACGCCCTGGATCTGTACGCCTTCAAAACCGCTTTCGTCGGCGACGGTGATGATCCCGGTTTGTTCGCTGAGGATTTCCCCGAGCCGCACAGCCCCCGCCTTTTCAATCCGGTCGGCGGATACCAGGGTAACCGGCAGGGGGAGGGAGGAGACCTGCCGCTCCGTACGCGTGGCAGTCAGGACAACTTCCTGCAGGTAGGTAGGCAATATCGAATCCTCTGCAACCCGGTTTTCTCCGGGGGATTCCTGTGCCCCGGCATGCCACGAACCCAGGCTATTCAATCCGAAAAACAGGCAGGTCAGATAAAAGTAGAATGCAACCGGAGGCCGATTTTGGCTCATGATATTTATTTAGAATAATTCTTAATAGCGAGCCAAATATATTGATTAATCTTATTTAGAATAAATAAAAATAGTTATTTTCGTCCCCGAGATTTTTGTCCAACCCATAATAGATTTGAGAACATGCGATCCAACCTCCTGCTAATCACTGCCCTGGCGTTAACGGCCTTTGTCAGCGGTCAGGCCGAAAAAAAACAACAAGACCGGGAAGCCATCAAGAACATGTGCGGCTGTTTTGAAGTCACCTTCAATTTTGCCGAGACGTTTAACTACAGCAACGACTCCTTATATAAGCCCTCCAAGACCAAGGTGGACAAGGGGCTTGAATGGGCCCAGCTGGTCACCGATGCGGACGATAAAATTTCCATCCAACACCTGTTGCAGGTGGGCAACCCGTCGGATCCGCATATCGTCAAGCACTGGCGGCAGGACTGGCTTTTCGAAAACACCGATTTCTACAGCTACAACGGCGACAATGTCTGGGTGTTTGAGGAGAAACCGGCTGCAGACGTCTCCGGCCAGTGGACCCAAAAAGTCTATCAGGTGGATGATAGCCCGCGATACGAAGGCAGTGCCACCTGGGTACATGTAGACGGTAAAAGCTTCTGGGAAAACACGGCCGACGCCCCCCTGCCACGGCGGGAGTATACCACGCGCAGCGACTACAACCTGACGGTCCGCGGCAACCGGCATGAGATTACCGATTTTGGCTGGGTCCACGACCAGGACAACGCCAAGGTGATCCGCAAGCCCGGGGAAGAAGACGTGGTACTGGCCCGGGAAAAGGGATACAATACCTATGTGCGCGTCCCGGACAGCCGCTGTGCCGCTGCGGCGGGCTGGTGGGAGGAAAACCAGGAGAAATGGGCGCTGGTGCGCGCCAAATGGGATGAGGTTTACGGGCGGAAGGCCAACCTGGTCCTGGAAGAGAAGGTAGACAACAAGGCGCTCTACAAGCATTTGTTTGCCGAAGGCTACGAAGAAGCCGCTGCCATTGACGGCGTTATTGAATCATTTGTAAAAAAGACACGATGAAGACAGTTATCGAAAAGAAGCAGGCTATCCGCAACCGCGTTTGGGCACTGCTGTTCCTGCTGGTTGCCCTGCCGGTTGCCGCCCAACAGCAGAATCCCTTCCTGAACCGGGATTTCTGGAAAGCAGACCCAACGGTAGAGGATGTCAGGCGGGAAATCGCCAACGGCCACAACCCGGCCGAAATGACATCGAGCGCCTTTGACGGGGTAATCTACAGCATGCTTGAGAAAGCGGATCCGGAGGTAACCCGCTTCCTGCTCGCGCAGGAAGGGAACGACATTGAGAAGAAAACGCACGACAGCCGGACTTACATCCACTGGGCTGCCTACGCCGGAAATGCCGAACTGGTATCCTGGCTGCTGGAGCAGGGGGCGCGGACGGACGTGCGCGACAGCCACGGCTACACCCCGGCGGCATTTGCAGCTTCCACCGGGCAACGCAACACGGAAATTTACAACCTGTTTGCTTCCCACGGGGTAAACCTGGCAAACCAGAAAAGTGAGTCCGGGGCTAATTTGTTGCTATTGAACGTCCCTTATATGGACGGCATGGAAGAGTTCGCATACTTCCGGGAAAAAGGGATTGATCTGGCTGAAACCGACGCCAACGGGAACGGGGTGTTCAACTATGCCACCCGGGCGGGGAATATCGACCTGTTAAAGGAATTGGTGGCAGCCGGGGTAGACTACCAGACCCCGAATGCCGACGGGGGCAATGCTTTCTTCTTTGCCGCCCAGGGTACCCGGGGGCACCGCAACGGCCTGGAACTGTACGAATACCTGGCCGGATTGGGCCTGGACCCTGCAACCGTGTCGAAATCCGGGGAAAGCGCTTTCCACCGGGTGGCCTATTCCGACAAAGACCCGGAAATTATCCGGTTTTTTCTCGAGCACGGGGCTATAGCCAACCAGCCTGATGCCGAGGGCAATACGCCTTTCGGGAATGCGGCCGCCGGGAACACCCCGGAGGTGGTCGGAATCCTTGCCGGGGAAGTCTCCGACGTGGATGCGGCCAATGCCGCTGGGCAGACAGCCCTGATGCGGGCCGTCCGCAGCAACAACCCCGCCGTGGTTTCCCTGCTGATCGAAGCGGGCGCCGACGTTGCGGCCCGGGATGAAAAAGGCAACTCGATATCCTTTTACCTGCTCGCGTCCTTTGACGCCTCCCACCCGGAGGTTTATGACCAGAAACTGGCAGCCCTGCAACAGGCCGGTTTCAACCTGTACGAAACCCAGGCGGGCGGCAATACGCTGTACCATCTGGCGGCCGACGCCAACAGCCTGCCCCTGCTTGAAAAAGTGGCCCACGAAAGCCTGGATGTGAATGCCCGGAACGAAGAGGGGATGACGGCCCTGCATATTGCGGCCATGAAAGCATCCGACGATGCGTTGCTTCGCTACCTGGTAGGCCTGGGCGCGAATACGGCTATCCAAACCGATTTTGAAGAAACCGCCCTGGACCTGGCCCGCGAGAATGAGCGCCTGGACCAGAACGGGGTGACCTTAAATTTTCTGAACTGATGATGAAATTCAGGTTATTCATCGCCGGTATGGCCGCCGCCGCTGGCCTGGTGCTGGCGGGATTTGCCCAACCGGCCAATACGGCTGTAAAGTGTCTGATCCAGATGACGAATTACACGGGGGAAGGCGCGTATATCGTGGTCTCCCTCCTCGATGAGGAAGGGGAGTACCAGCAAACCCTGCAGGTGCTGGGGACCGACAGCGAATGGTACAGTGAAATCCCGGAATGGTGGCAGTTCTATGGCAAGTACCGGCCCGACATCGACGGGATATCCGGGGCTACCCTGAGCGGGGGCGAACGCTCGGTGAGCGTCCTGCAGATTCCGTCGGATAAAATTGATGCAGGGTACCAGCTGCGGTTTGAAACATCGGTGGAGGATCAGGAATACTATGCCGACGACCTGCAATTTGAGCTGACCAGCGAGAACCTCAAAAGCAAAAAGGAGGGAAGGGGCTTTATCCGGTATATCCGGATGCTGCCCCAATAATCCGGACGGATGACCTTGTCCCTGTGGAGATATAGCCACCTGGCCCTGGCCGTCGCCACGTCGGCCTTCCTGCTGATTGCATCGGTTACGGGCGTGATCCTGGCCCTGGAGCCGATTACCCACCAGGCCCGCGGATATGCCGTGGCCGACCTGGATGAGGTTCCGTTGTCCACCGCCCTGGAGGCGTTGACCGCCAACTACGAAGAGGTATTTACCCTGGAGGTGGAACGCTCCGGCTTTGTCCGGGCCGGCGTGCTGACGGCCGACCTGGAGAGCCTGGAGGTGTATGTGGACCCCCGAACCGGGGAAACCCTCGGACCCGTGGAGGAGCGGCCGGCTATCTACAGCTTTTCCACCAACCTGCACCGCTCCCTATTCCTCAAGGGTGCCGGTCGCTTTTTTGTAGGCCTGGTATCCCTGCTCCTCTGTATCATCGCCGTCAGTGGCATCGCCTTGCTCGCCCAGCGGCAGGGCGGCTTCCGCCGAATCCTGTCCCCGGTACGGAAAGACTACTTTGCCATGCGCTACCACGTGCTCCTGAGCCGCTGGATGCTGGTGCCCATCCTGGTGGTCGCACTCACGGGCGTCTACCTGTCGGCCGAGAAATTCCAGTTGCTACCCGAAGCCCAACCGCACCACCAGGAAGTTGCCTCCCCGCCAACCGGGGAGGGCTCCGGCCCGGCTATGTCCACAGGCGCACCTGGGCAGGCAGGGGTACTGGGCGAATGGGCGCTGTCCGAAGTGCGCCGCGTGGAATTTCCCTTCTCGGATGAACCCGGGGAGTACTACCTCATTGAATTAAAGGATCGGGAGGTCCGCGTTTCCCCCATGACGGGCGCCATCCTCAGCGAGGCGGATTTCCCGATGGTCACCCTGCTCTCCCGCTTCAGCTTTGCGGCGCATACAGGGCAGGGAAATGTTTTCTGGTCGATTGTGCTCCTGCTGGCATCCGCCTCCATCCTGTTCTTTATGTATTCCGGTTTTGCGATGACCCTCCGGCGCCGCAAGAATACCCGGGTCCGCAAGGACGGTTCGCATGGGGCGTCCATATCGAATCCCGACTCCAGCGAGGTCGTGGTCCTGGTCGGGTCGGAAACCGGGACCACCTTTGGCTTTGCCCGGTCGCTCTGCGAAGGGATACGGGCTACCGGCCGCACCGTACACCTGGCGGAGCTGAATGCCTACAGGACCTATCCGAATGCCCGGCAGCTGGTGGTGCTGACCGCTACTTACGGGGATGGGGAAGCCCCGACCAATGCCCGGAAATTTCTTTCGAAGGTCGATCGGGTGGAACAGCCTGCGGCCCTGCAGTTTTCCGTGGTGGGATTCGGCTCCACCCAGTACCCCGATTTCTGTCGCTACGCAGCCGATGTTCAGGAGAAACTGGAAGCGCACCCCGGTTTCCGGGCAGGTTTACCCCTCTACCGCGTGGACGACCAGTCCGAGGCGGATTTCCGGACCTGGCTGAACGCCTGGGGCGACCGTACCGAAATACGGGTGGGGTTTGAGGCACCTGCAGAGCCGGAGCCCCTTGACGAAATCGGGTTTACCGTAGTCAGCCGGAGCCCGGTAAACGCGGATGACACCTTCCTGCTAACCCTCCGGCCCGAAACGGACCAACCCTTTACCTCCGGCGACCTGCTGGCTGTCCGTCCCAACAAGGCCAGCGGATATCGGCAGTATTCCATCGCCTACATGGACGGGGACATCGTACTGAGTATCCGAAGGCACCCCGGGGGACGCTGCTCTTCCTACCTGTATAGCCTGCAGGCCGGGGACCGGATCGCTGCCGCCATCCAGGAGAACCCCGGGTTCCATTTCCCGGGGCATGTCCGGTCTGCCGTGATGATTGCCAACGGGACGGGGATAGCTCCCTTCCTGGGCATGATGCAACAGACAAACGGTACAGATGTACACCTGTTCTGGGGCGGGAGGACACGCGAATCCGGAAAGCTCTACAGCCCCTGGCTCAAACAGCTCCAGGACCCGGAAGGGCCCCCCGCTGCCGGCACCCCGAATTTCTCCCAGGGCGGCCCCAATATCCGGACCTGCTATTCCCGTGAGGGCGCTAAACGCTACGTCCAGGACCTGGTCCTGGAAGACCGGGAAACCGTCCTGCATACCCTCCGGGAAGGCGGGGTTCTGATGCTTTGCGGCTCCCTCAATATGCAGCGGAGCGTTTTGGACAACCTCGAGTCGTTGTTGGAAGCCGAAGAGGGCATGACCCTGGATGGCTATATCAAAAGCGGCCAGCTGCTCATGGATTGTTATTGATGCCGCTTCGGGATTGTCGTCAGGCAATAGGAACCGGCGGGGCATACTGTTAAAAAAACGCGGGTTTTTAACATATTAAGTTAAGATTAACATAATTCTTCTACCGGGCTTTTTATTTTTAAGCACTGCCGGATATGGCAGCTTACATCCTGCGCGTTCCGAGTGGCCCCCCTGGCTGCGTCAGTTTCTCCGCAGGCCACAAACTCATTAAACCACATTTTATGAAAAGAAGAAATTTTGTCCAGTACGCGGGATTGGGCACCGGTGCGCTTATGATGCCGTCCCTGCTGATCGGCCGGGAGATTCCGCAGGAAGCCCTGCTGGCGCCCGGTATGGACAACGCAGTTAAAAAGAGAATGGCTGACGTAGCCCTGAACACGGCAAAATCCCTTGGGGCCACCTACGCAGATGCGCGGATTGGACGCTATCTGAACCAATATGTATTTACCCGGGAGGATAAGGTGCAGAATGTGGTGAACACGGAATCCTTTGGAATCGGTATCCGGGTGATCGCCAACGGCACCTGGGGCTTCTCTTCCACAAACGACGTCACGGAGGACGGCATTAAGAAGGCCACCGAGCAGGCTGTGGCCATTGCCAAGGCGAATTCCACAATCCAGAAGGAGCCGGTGGTCCTGGCGCCGGTGCAGTCCCATGGGGAGGTATCCTGGAAAACGCCCATCAAAAAGGACTTTAAGGAAGTGCCGGTCTCCGATAAAGTAGACCTCTTGCTGTCCGCCAATGCGGCTGCCATCGAAAACGGCGCCAGCTTTGTGAATTCCGCTCTTTTCATGGTCAATGAACAGAAATACTTCGCCTCCACGGACGGTTCCTACATCGACCAGGATGTCCACCGGATCTGGCCAACCTTCGGGGTCACGGCCATTGACCGCCAGGCGGGAAAATTCAAAACACGCCAGGCCATGAGCGCCCCGATGGGAATGGGCTTTGAGTATATGGACGGCCTGGAATCGGAAAAACTGCAAGGCCCCTCGGGGATTAAACTCTACAGGAACAGCTACGATATGGTGGAGGACGCTGCCCTGGCCGCGAAGCAGGCACTGGAAAAACTCAACGCCAAATCTGTTGAGGCCGGCAAGTACGACCTGGTCCTGGAACCGAACCACCTGGGGCTCACCATCCACGAATCCGTGGGGCACCCGCTGGAACTCGACCGCGTCCTCGGGTACGAGGCAAATTACGCCGGGACCAGTTTTGCAACCCTGGACAAATGGAAATCCGGAGATTTCCAGTACGGCAGCAATATCGTAAACCTCGTTGCCGACAAAACGCAACCGGGCTCCCTGGGCGCTGTGGGGTACGACGACGAAGGCGTAAAGACCAAGAAATGGGATCTGGTCCGCAACGGGATCCTGACCAACTACCAGGCGATCCGCGACCAGGTGCATATGATCGACCAGAACGAATCCCACGGCTGTTGCTACGCGCAAAGCTGGGACGACGTGCAATTCCAGCGGATGCCGAATGTCTCCCTGGAACCGGGCAGCGAGCCCTATTCCATCGACCAGATGATTGCAGATGTGGAGAAGGGGATCTATATCGCAGGGCGCGGGTCGTATTCCATCGACCAGCAGCGGTATAACTTCCAGTTCGGGGGCACCGTGTTTTACGAGATCAGGGATGGGAAAATCGTCGGCATGCTGGACGATGTGGCCTATCAGTCCAATACCCAGGAGTTCTGGAATTCCTGCGTGAAGATTTGCGACGAGAACGACTACCGCCTCTTCGGCTCCTTCTTTGACGGAAAAGGGCAGCCCTCCCAGATCAGCGCCGTCTCTCACGGCAGCTCCACCGCCCGGTTCAACGATGTAAATGTGATCAACACAGGCAGGACCATTTAATCCTGGTTTTCCCTTAAAAATTATACAATGGCTATATACACAAAAGACGAAGCGAGAACCATTCTCGAAAAGGCATTGAGTTATTCCAAGGCCGATGCCTGTGAAATCAACCTGAGCGGGAGCAACAGCGGCAATATCCGTTACGCCCGGAATACGGTGTCCACCTCGGGGCACAGTTCCAACCAGACCCTGGTGGTCCAATCCAGTTTCGGCAAGAAATCCGGGACGGCCACCATCGACGAATTCGACGACGCCTCCCTGGAAAAAGTGGTCCGACGGGCCGAGGAACTCGCCAGGCTGTCCCCGGAAAACCCGGAATTCATGGAACCTTTGGGGCCCCAGGAGTACGATGATTCGCTTACCTACAAAGAATCCACGGCCAATATCAGCCCGGAATACCGGGCCAAAGTGGCCAGCAGCAGCATCGATCCGGCTGCGGCCCAGGACGTAACAGCTGCCGGCTTTTTCAATGATTCGGAAGGCTTTAGTGCGATGATCAATTCCAACGGGCTGTTCGCCTACAACCGGGCAACGGATATGGAGTTCACCGTGACGATGCGTACCAATGACGGTACGGGTTCCGGATGGGTGAGCCGCGACTATAACGACGTCGACAAGTTCGATGCCGCCGAGGCATCCAAAATCGCCATCGACAAGGCGGTGATGTCCCGGGAAGCCAGGGCAATTGAGCCCGGGAAGTATACGGTGATCCTGGAGCCCGCCGCTTCCAACGATTTGCTGGGGAATATGTTCTCCTCCTTCAGCGCCCGCTCCGCGGACGAAGGCCGGAACTTTATGTCCGCCCCGGACGGGGGCAACAAGCTGGGGCAGAAGATTGTGGACGAACGGGTGACCATCTGGTCGGACCCGCTCCACCCGGACGTGCCCTCGGCTACCTGGAACGGGTCGGGGCAGCCCCTGAAAAAGACGATGTGGATCGAGAACGGGGTGGTCAAAAACCTCGCCTACGACAGGTACTGGGCCGAGCAGAAAGGCGTAGAGCCCGTACCGTTCCCCTCCAACGGGATAATGGCCGGGGGGGATGCCAGCCTGGAAGACCTGATCCGCAGCACGAACCGGGGAATTCTGGTAACCCGCCTGTGGTATATCCGCAGTGTAGACCCGCAGACCTTGCTCTACACGGGCCTCACGCGTGACGGTACCTTCTATATCGAGAACGGGCAGATCAAGCACCCGGTAAAGAATTTCCGCTTTAACGAGAGCCCGATCATCATGCTGAACAACCTGGAGACCCTCGGACAACAGGTGCGTATTGACGGAAACCTGATCCCGTATATGAAGATCCGGGACTTTACCTTTACGAGCCTGTCGGACGCGGTTTAAACGAAAACGACCTGAAAACTGGTTGCCCGGCATACTCGGGCAGCCCGTTTTTTTTATCGCTTCAGGGGCAATGATTTAATGAAGTCTGCAGCGCATTGAGTAACGAGTTTTTCTTTACGAGATTACAATACGAATCCGGCGATTGGGATGTGGACCAGCGCATGCCGTCCAACCTGCTGAATTCCCTGGTTGAATACACGACGCTACGGGTCGATACCCGCGAGCGGATCATCTCCCTGGAAAGCGATGAGCTCTTCCGGAGCCCTTTCTGTTACCTGTCGGGGCACAAGCTCGTGGAGTTTACCCGTAAGGAAAGGGAGAATTTTGAGAAATACGTCCGCAACGGCGGATTTGTATTTGCCGACGATTGCAACCACGATATCGACGGACTTTTTGCCAAATCCTTTGAGCGGCAGATGGAGGAGATCTTCGGTCCCGGAGAACTCGCTAAGATCCCGAACGACCACGAACTCTACTCCATTTTTTTCGAGTTTGAGGACGGGCCGCCCACTACGTCCCAGGAGCTGAATGGGTGGGGGGACGACCTGGTCCACGACTACCTGAAGGCCATCCGCATCGACGGCCGGATCGGGGTGCTGTATAGCAACAAGGACTACGGCTGCGAATGGGATTACGATTTCCGGAACAAACGCTGGTATAAAATCGACAACACCCGGTTTGGGGTGAACATCGTCATGTATGCCTTAACATCTTAATATAAAGCCTATGGATACAGAATTGCAACGGGTTGCCGATGAGGTGGAAGGACTGACCGGCAAGCTCGGGGAGCTGAAGGCGGAGATCGGCAAGGTGATTATCGGCCAGGAGGAGATTGTCTCCCAGCTGCTCATCACTTTCCTCTCGGGGGGACACGCGCTGCTCGAGGGGGTACCCGGACTGGCCAAGACCCTGATGATCCGCACCCTGGCGGATGCGATCGACCTGTCTTTTAAACGGATCCAGTTTACCCCGGACCTGATGCCCTCGGATATCCTGGGTACGGAAATCCTGGAAGAGGATCACAGTACGGGGCGGAAGTTCTTTAAGTTCAACAAGGGGCCGATTTTTTCCAATATCATCCTAGCCGATGAGATCAACCGGACCCCGCCCAAAACCCAGGCAGCCCTGTTGGAGGCCATGCAGGAATTCGAGGTGACTTACGGCGACAAGACCTACCAACTGGACCGCCCCTTCTTTATCCTGGCCACGCAGAACCCGATTGAGCAATCCGGGACCTTTGAATTGCCCGAGGCACAGCAGGACCGGTTCCTGCTCTATATTAAGATCGGGTATCCCACGGATGCCGAGGAAACCCATATTTTAAAGGCCACCACCGGAAACCGGAAGCCCCGGGTGGACAAGGTGCTCACCGGTGCCGAAATCCTGCGGCTACAGCAGCTGGTCCGGGAAGTGTCCATCAGCGATGCCCTGATAGCCTATGTCAGCGAAATGGTCCGGGCCACCCGGCCGGCCACCAGCCCGCTGGAGTACGTCCGGGAATGGGTGGATTGGGGTGCCGGCCCGCGGGCGGGCCAGGCCATGATCCTTACGGCAAAGGCCCATGCCCTGCTGGCCGGAAGGCTTGCAGTGACCCCGGAAGATATCCGGTCGGTGATTTTCCCGGTCCTCCGGCACCGGGTACTTGTCAATTTCCGCGCAGAGGCCGAGGGCATCACTTCGGACAGGGTCACGCAACAAATTCTGGATTCAGTGAGCGTTAAGGATTCGTAGATGAGCAGGTTTGGCAAACGCGGCAAGACGGAAAAACAGGGCGGGCCGGACAGGCTTCGCCCCCGGGGACGGCAAAAATACAACGACCTGTTGCGCCCGGAAGTGGTCAACACCGTCGCGGGCCTTTCCCTCATTGCCCGGATTGCCGTAGAGGGCTATACCTCCGGGCTGAACAGGAGCCTGAGCATTGGTCACGGGCTGGAATTCAGCCAGTACCGCGGCTACGAACCCGGAGACGACCTCCGCCTGCTCGATTGGAAAATGCTGGCCCGGTCCGGCCGGTATTATATCAAGCAATCCGAGATCGAAAGCCTGGTCGGCGTCAAATTTATTGTAGACGCGAGCGCTTCCATGCTGCACCGGGAAGATCGGTTGTCCAAGCTGGAGTACGCCCGCCTGCTGGTGGCTGCCCTGGCGTACCTGGCCTGGAAGCAAGGGGATGCCGTGGGGCTTTTCGCCCTAAACGAATCGGATGTTGTGAGCCTGTTTTCAGGGACCGACAAAAAACACTATAATCGATTGCTTCTGGAATTGCTGAAAGTGGACGGGTCCGGGAAATGGCCCGACCCTTCCCGGGCTTCGCGGATGATCCCGGACAGGGGGTCCCGGGAGCTCGTGTTTTTCCTGACGGATATGTATGAACGGGAAGCGGAACTGTCCGGGTTCCTCCGGGAAATCAAATCGCCCAGGAACGAGGTGGTGGTTTTGCACATCGCCGGCCGTTCGGAGCTCGAATTCGACTATGGGAAGCAGGTGACCTTTGAGGATCTCGAAACGGGTGCCAAGGTAAAAGTGGACGCCCGGAAGGCCCGCAGTGCCTACCTTGAACAGATGGAGGATCGTTTGGATGCCATCCGCCAGCAACTCTTGTCCCAGGGCATCTTTTACCACTTGTTCCGTATGGACGAACCGTTGGGCGAAGCCCTGCAGTACTACCTGAAGCAACGCAACCGGATGAATTAACCCGGCCTCAAATAAAGGCCGGGAATAAAGAAAATATGAGTTTTACCGCCCCCATCTTCCTGTGGACCCTGCTCGGCGCGTTAATCCCGCTGGGCATCCACCTGTGGAGTAAACGGGAGGCGAAAACCATCAAAATCGGAAGCGTGGAATTATTGCGCGAGAGTGATTCCCGTCAATCCCAGAGCCTGCGACTGAGCGAAAAAAGGCTCCTCGCCCTGCGCATGCTGCTTATAGCGACCCTGGCGTTCCTGCTTGCAGGCCCCCAATGGGAATCCCGCGCCCGGAACCAGCCGCTGGCCTACGTGGTGGAGCCCTCCCTGCTGAACCGCGGCTCCCTGAACGCGTTTCTGGACAGCGCGGCCTCCGATCACCCGGTGTACCTGCTTCGCAAAGGCCTCACCGAATGGGGGGAGCCGCATACGGTTCCTTCCGGAAACCCTCCCCCAAACTACTGGCAGTTGGTCCCGGAGCTGGATTCCCTGGGGGCAGACAGCATCGTGGTATTTACAGCTGCTTATGTTCAGGGCCTCCGATCCAGGCGTCCGGAATCGTCCGGGCCGATCCACTGGGTGGTCCTGGATGGCGAGCCGGCCAGGGATACACCGGTATTGGCGCGTAAAATCCATGAAGGCTACAGCATACTCACCGCGCAGGGGGACCCGTCGTATACTGCCTTCCGTTGGCGGGAGGCCGACCCGGAAGCTGTACGGCGGATTGCGTATCCGGGCAGGGACAGCCTGCAGCTGGGTTCGGGTCCTTCTAAGGGGAAGTTGCCGCTCTTTGACGCCGACACGCTGGAGGTGGCTGTGTACCACACGGACAGCCTGGAATCGGAGCAGCTTTACCTGCGGGCCTCCCTGACAGCCCTTTCGGGATACATCGGGCAACCCATCCGGGTGCAGGGCGGGGTCGGGGAGCCGGATTCCATTCCCTCCCGTACCGACCTGCTGGTATGGCTTCTACCGGACCCTGCACCGGAAGGCGCCTGGAAGACACTCGCCTACCGGGACAGCCCGATGGCCGGCCAATTGATTGAACAGGGAGACTGCCCGTCGTGTTTTACCCTCACCTCCCGGCTGACCGCCGGGAATATGGTTTCCGGTTATTTCGGGGAACAACTCCTCAGCCTCCTGGATCCCGGCAAGCCCTGGGGCGATTTGCCGGACCGATACGATTACCGTCAACTCGAAGCGGGTGAACTGGCGCCCCGCCGGCTCCCCATGGACCAGGACCGGGAGCGGGTGCACCGGGCCGGTGCGGAACCCTGGCTTTGGGCCCTGTTGCTCCTTTTGCTCGTAACCGAACGCCTGTTCGCCAAATACCGGAGTCAATGAGCGAAGCCGGGAAAACTTATTTGCTCAATTTCGCAACCCGCTGGCAGCGTATGCTTTACGCCAGGAGCCTGCTTTACGGACTGGGTGCCGGACTTTGTGCGGGCCTGCTGGCCCGTTCACTCTGGGCAGGGGCGTTTGCCTTTCTGGCCATCGCACTCGTTTCCCTCCTCGCCAGCCGGCCCTGGACTCGCAACATGGACCGTGTTTGCGCCTATATCGACTCCCATGTGGCGGATGCCGGTTTCAGCAGTGGCCTGTTGCTGCAACCCGATGCGGAACTCCCCGGGTTGTCCCGGTTGCAAAAACACCGGGTTGCCGCCCGCCTCCAGGCCTCCCGGGAGCGTCCGTCCCCGCCGGTGGGCTTCCGAGGGGCGATCCTCTGGGGGGTATTCGCACTGGGTATCGGGCTGCTGGGGCACCAGATGGGTTTACTCCGCGGGTGGACGGGTTTTCCGGACCCCGGGGATTCCGCCACACAGGGCATCCGGTTTGCCCCTGCCGATTCCGTGGCTGCGGAGACGTCGGCGCCCGTCCTGACCCGGCAGCGTATCACAGTAAATTTCCCGGCCTATACCGGCCAGGCCCCCCGGGTTTCGGAAGATCCGAATATCCGGGCAGTAGCGGGGTCCCGCATCCGATGGGAGCTATATTTTGAAGGGCCCATCCACCGGGTCCGGCTCGAGCGGATGGGGGAGGAATACCCGTTGCGCCAACAAGGCGGGTTGTTCCGGCTGGAACTCCCCCTGGAAGAATCCGGTTTCTACAGTTTCCGGTTTACCGACTCCCTGGGCCGCGGGTACGTGACGGACCTGTATTCCCTGGAGGCCGTCCCGGACCGGGCGCCCGAGGTGGAGATCGCCGGGGTGCCCCAGTATGCGTATTTCGATGCCCCCGATGAAAAATCCCTCCGTTTTACAGGGAACCTGACCGACGATTTCGGGTTGCAGCAGGCCCGTATTGTGGCCACTGTGAGCAAGGGTTCCGGCGAATCCGTAAAGTTCCGGGAGGAGCGGCTGGATTTTGACCAACCGGTCCAGCCGGGGGCCCGGCGGCTCGTGTTGACAAAAACCATCGACCTGGACCAACTCGGCATGGACCCCGGGGATGAACTTTACTTTTATGTAGAGGCATCCGACAACAAGGAGCCCCAGCCCAATGTAGCCCGGAGCGAGACCTTCTTTGCCGTTATCCGGGATACGACAACCGACCGATTTGCGGTAGAAGGCAGCCTGGGGGTGGACCAGATGCCGGATTACTTCCGGTCCCAGCGGCAGTTGATTATCGACACGGAGAAGCTGATAGCCGAGAAACCGGATATCCCGGAGCGGGAATTTAAATTCCGGAGCAATGAACTGGGTTTTGACCAGAAAGCCCTTCGCCTGAAATACGGCCAGTTTATGGGGGATGAAGCGGAGATGGCTATGGCGCCTGCCCCCGGGGGCCAGGCTGCCGGGAGCGGGGAGGTCGGTGACGGGGAAGCTATGGAAGAGACGGAATCGGAAGGGGATGACCCCCTGGAGGCCTATACCCATGACCACGACGGGGACAACGAACACCACCTGGTAGACGGGGACTCGCATGGGGATTCCCATGGAGAAGCACCCGGGGGGGGCGGGGAGGAGGCGGAAGATCCCCTCCACGATTACCTGCATAATCACGCGGATCCGGAAGCCTCCACCTTGTTTGAGGAATCCCTGAAGGTCAAACTCCGGAAGGCCCTGAACATTATGTGGGACGCGGAGCTGCAGCTGCGGCTCTACAAACCCGAAGCATCCCTGCCCTACCAGTACGAAGCCCTGAAACTCATCCAGGAGATCAAAAACAGCGCCCGCGTCTACGTACACCGCATCGGTTTTGACCCGCCCCCGATTAAGGAAGACAAACGATTGTCAGGGGATGTGTCGGAGATATCCGACTATCGCAAACGGGAATCGACGACATATGAACTCCCCCTGGGCGATGTGCGCCGGGCGGTAGGGAGGCTCGAGGAATTGATCGGCGGCAGTCCGTTCGGGGAAGGGGACGGCCTCCTTTTCCAAAGAGCGGGCAACCAACTGGCTTCCAGGGCGCTGGAGGAACCCGGCAGGTACCTGGATTTGCTGCGCGGGTTGCAATCCCTGGAAAAAGCCTCGGGCAGATCCATGGCAAATTACCGCTCGCTGCACAAGGGTTTGTACGCTTTGCTGCCGGACCCCGAAAAGGTCCCTTCCGGCTCCACCCGGTTCGCGGACCCGGTAAATGAACGATTTCTAAAAGAACTCCGGGCCTATGACGATTAACCTGGTCATTGGAAATCCGGAATGGTTATGGCCGGCATTGGGGGTGGGCGTGGCGCTGCTCGTCTTGCTGTTGTACCGGGAGTGGGGCAACCGGGAAATCGGGGCGCTGCCGAGCCGGATGGCAGCCGCCCTGCTCGCTGTGGCCTCTCTGGTGATGCTGGCCCTGGAACCGGCTGTTGAAAGGGAGCGGGAAGGGGGGAGTGGGATCCTGCTCACCGATGGCTACCAGGAATGGCAGGTCGACAGCCTGAAGGAAGCCTATCCGGGAATCCGAACATATCGGTACATAAAAGGGAAATCCCTGCCGGTCCCGGGGAGCCTCAGAAAGCTTTTTGTCCTCGGGTACGGGCCCGAACCCTACGACCGATGGCAATTCGACAGCCTGGGCATTGTATTCCCCGGTGTGGAGCCCCCCGTTGGTTTCACGGAACTGGCATACCCCGGGCAGGTGCAGTTGGATCAAGAGTTGCATGTACGGGTGCATTACCGGAATTCGGGTGGCGGCCACCACCTGCTGCTGCGCGACCCGGGCGGCAATTCGGCAGATTCGATCCGCCTGGGCGGGGCCTCGGAGGGCACCTATGAGCTCCGGACGGTACCGAAGGCGGTCGGCGACTTCCGGTACAGCCTGGCAGCCAGGGACAGTGCCGGCCAGGTACTCCAGGAGGGCCCGTTGCCGGTCCGGGTGCGGCCCCGTAACACCATGCGGGTTCTCGTGCTGAACGATTTCCCGACATTTGAAACCCGCTACCTGAAGAATTTCCTGGCAGACAGCGGCCATGAGCTGCTGGTCAGGAGCCAGATTACCCGCAACCGGTATAAGTTCGAATTCATCAACCGCGATCCCGATCCGATTTACGCCCTTACAGACGATATTTTGTCGGGGTTTGACCTGGTGATCGCCGACAGGGCCGCTTATACCGGCTTGAGTGCCGCCTCCCGGGGTGCGCTGGAAACCCGCATTTCCGAAGGCGGGCTTGGGTTGTTTATCCAACCGGATGATGCGTACTTCCGGTTGCCCCGGCGCCTCGCACTTTTTGATTTTGATCGCAACCCGGACCCCGGTTCGCTTCCGGGTTCCGCCTCGGGGCCGGAGATTGAAAAATACCCTTATACGCTTACCGGGCCTTTCACCGCCCGGGGGATTGAGTGGTCCCCGGGCGTCTCCGTGGGGGTGGTCCGGCCTTATGGGCTGGGCCGGGTTGCCACCACCTGGCTGCGGGAGACCTACCCCCTGGTCCTGAGCGGGCAGGAAGACCGGTACAGGCTCCTATGGACCTCGCTTCTCAATGAAGTGGTGCAGGGCAGTCAGCAAACCGCTGCCTGGGAGGCCCAGACAACCATTCCACGGGTGGATGAACCCTTTCGGTTTCGCTTGCGCACCGCAGGGGAGGTGCCGCAGGTGGTTAATTCCGGGGGAGCCCGCGTACCGTTGCGTCAGAACGTCCTGATCCCGACGAAATGGGAGGGGACGGACTACCCGGTGAAAACCGGATGGAATCCCCTCCGCCTGCCTGCCGACAGCCTCCCGGGTTTTCGGTATTATGTGTTCGAAGAGGGCGACTGGCATACCGTGGCGGCCAGCCGGAGACTGGTCGCCAACCGAATCGCATTTCAGGGGGAGGAGCAGGTATCCGCCACCGTAACGGAGTACGTCCCGGTATCCCCACTGTGGTTCTATGCCGTTTTCCTGCTGGGCATGGGCTGGCTCTGGCTCGCTCCGAGGGTCCTCTGAATTTCTTATCTTGAACAACTAAACACAACCAAACCCATGCTCAAGCAATTTTCCTATGCAGTTTTGGCAGCAACGCTGCTCCTAACCGGTTGCGCATCTCCTGAAGAATCGCCCCAGACTCCCCCGAATATTATTTTTATCATGTCGGATGACCATGCCTACCAGGCGATATCGGCCTATGACAACCGGTTGATCGAAACGCCGAATATCGACCGGATTGCCCGCATGGGGATGTTGTTCACCAATGCAAGTGTTACCAATTCCATCTGTGCACCATCCCGTGCAACCATCCTTACAGGGAAGCACTCCCACATCAATGGGAAGGTAGACAACCACTTTCCGTTTGATACCACCAACGTCACATTTCCCCAGCTGTTGCAAAAATCGGGCTACCAGACGGCCATGTTCGGAAAATTACATTTCGGCAACAACCCCAAGGGATTTGACCAGTTTGCGATCCTTCCCGGCCAGGGCGCCTATTACAACCCGGAGTTCATCACCAAGGATTCCGGCCGGATTACCGTGCCGGGTTATACCACGGATATCATCACGGATATGACCCTCGACTGGCTCGACAAGGAGCGGGATCCCGATGCGCCCTACCTGCTGATGTACCTGCACAAGGCGCCCCACCGCTCCTGGTTGATGGCCGGGCGCCATATGGAAGAGTTTACCGCCCGGACCTTCCCGGAACCGGAAACCCTCTTTGACGATTATGCCACGCGGCCGGCTGCTGCGGAAGCCGAAATGAGCGTCCGCGACCATATGGGCTGGTCGGGCGACAACAAAATATTCCCGCAGACCATGCGGGAGATGGGACTGGATGAAATCGGGATCGACACCCTGCGGTTCAACTACAGTGTGGGTCGGATGGATTCCGTCCAGCGCGCCACTTTTGAGAAGTACTACGGACCCGTGAACGAGGCATTTAAAGAGGCGTACCCCGACATGACCGAAGAGGAGGTGATGAAGTGGAAGTACCAGCGCTATATGCAGGATTACCTGGGTACCATCCGGGCGGTTGATGAAAACGTCGGCCGGCTCCTGGACTACCTGGAGGCGAACGACATGATGGAGAATACGATCATCGTCTATACTTCCGACCAAGGCTTCTACCTGGGGGAGCACGGGTGGTTCGACAAGCGGTTTGTATATGACGAATCCTTCAGGACGCCGCTCCTGGTGGCCTGGCCCGGGAAGGTGGAGCCCGGGAGCGTCTCGGACGAAATGGTGCAGAACCTGGATTTTGCACAGACCTTCCTGGACGTAGCCGGGGTGGAGCAACCCTCCGACATGCAAGGCGAAAGCCTCGTCCCGGTATTGACCGGGAACATGGAGGACTGGGACCGGGAGGCCGTCTATTACCATTATTACGAATACCCTGCCGAGCACATGGTGAACCGGCATTACGCCATCGTTACCAAGGACTATAAATTGATCCACTATTATTTCTACCAGGATTACTGGGAACTCATCGACCGGAAAAAGGACCCCAAAGAGCTGCACAATTACTATGACGACCCGGAATATGCCGAAGTGCAGGCCCGGTTGCACAGTGAGTTGGAAGCCATCCGGGAAAAGTACGGGGACAGCGATTCCCTGAGCCGGCAGTATATCGACACCTTTATGGAATCGGCAGAAGAAGACGGCATCTGGGGGGTCAATAAGGAGCGCCTGGAAGAGATCCTGGAAGCGCGGAGATAAGATTAGGAACAGATAGGGTAAGATCCTGAATTAATCTGATGGACAGGCAAAAAAAGAAAAGGTGGCCCGCGGGGGCCACCTTTTTTTATGCAATACGGCGCTAAATTGGTTTAGCCGTACGTTCGCTTTCAGGCCAGTTCAAACCGGTCCAGGTTCATCACCTTGTCCCAGGCCTTCACGAAATCCCTGACAAATTTCTCGCCGGAATCGCTGCAGGCGTACACCTCGGCAATCGCCCGCAATTCCGTGTTGGAACCAAAGATGAGGTCGGCACGGGTTGCAGTCCATTTGACATTGCCGGATTTCCGGTCCCTGCCTTCAAAAAACTCCTCGTCTTCTGAAACCGCTTTCCAGGTGGTGCGCATATCCAGGAGGTTGACAAAGAAATCATTGGTCAGCACCTCAGGACGTTCGGTAAATACGCCGTGCTTGGAGCCGTTGTAGTTGGCATTCAGGGCCCGCATACCACCAACCAGCACGGTCATTTCCGGCGCGGTGAGCGTCAGGAGCTGGGCCTTGTCCACGAGCAGCTCTTCGGTGCGTGCCGAGAATTTCTGCTGCTGGTAGTTCCGGAACCCGTCTGCTACGGGCCGCAGGTGGTCAAATGCCTCCACATCGGTCATTTCCTGGGTGGCATCTGTCCGTCCCGGGGTAAAGGGTACGCGGATATCGTGTCCGGCATCTTTGGCCGCTTTCTCCACCGCAGCACACCCACCCAGAACAATCAGGTCCGCCATGGAAACTTGTTTATTACCGCTCTGGGAGTCGTTGAATGCTTTCTGGATCTTTGTCAGGCCGTCCAGCACTTTGCCCAATTGTACCGGGTTGTTTACTTCCCATTGTACCTGAGGCTCCAGACGCACCCGGCCGCCATTGGCGCCCCCGCGTTTGTCCGAACCGCGGAAAGTGGAAGCCGACGCCCAGGCGGCCCCGACGAGTTGGGAAACCGTAAGGCCCGAATCCAGGATCTCTGCCTTCAGGGATTCGATATCCTGCTGGTCGATCAGGTCGAAGTCCGCGGCAGGGATCGGATCCTGCCAGATCAGGTCTTCTTCGGGTACCTCGGGTCCGAGGTAGCGGGATTTAGGGCCCATATCCCGGTGGGTCAGCTTAAACCAGGCCTTCTGGTAAGCTTCCTTGAATTCCTCGGGGTTTTCGAGGAAGTGGCGGGATATCTTCTCGTAATCCGGGTCCATCCGGAGGGCGAGGTCCGTAACGAGCATAAAGGGGTCGTTCTTTTTCTCCGGATCGTGGGCGTCCGGAACGGTGCCGGCCCCGGCCCCGTCTTTGGGCTTGAACTGCCAGGCCCCGGCAGGGCTCTTGGTCAACTCCCATTCGTAGTTAAAGAGGTTCTCCAGGTATTTGTGGCTCCATTGGATGGGGGTATCCGTCCAGGCGCCTTCCAGGCCGCTGGTAATGGTGTCGGACCCCATTCCGGAACCGAAGTTGTTTTTCCAGCCCAGGCTTTGCATTTCGATGTTTGCCCCTGCGGGTTCGGCCTCCAGGTACTCGGTATCGGGGGCGGCCCCGTGCGTTTTCCCAAAGGTGTGCCCGCCGGCAATCAGTGCCACTGTTTCGTAGTCGTTCATCGCCATCCGGCCAAAAGTGACGCGGATGTCATGGGCAGCGGCCTCCGGATCCGGTTTCCCGTTGGGGCCTTCCGGATTCACGTAGATCAGCCCCATGTGGGCGGCCCCCATGGTGCGTTCCAGTTCGCCATCCTCATTGTAGCGCTCCTTATTCCCGAGCCACTCGGTTTCCGAACCCCAGTAGATGTCTTCCTCGGGCTGCCAGATGTCTTCCCGACCCCCGGCAAAACCGTACATCGGGAGGCCCATGGACTCGTGGGCCACGTTCCCCGTCAGGATCAACAGGTCGGCCCATGATAGTTTCTTGCCGTATTTCTGCTTAATCGGCCACAGCAACATCCGGGCTTTGTCCAGGTTGGCATTGTCCGGCCAGCTGTTCAGCGGAGCGAAGCGCTGGGCGCCGGTGCCGCCGCCGCCCCGGCCATCCGAGATACGGTAGGTTCCGGCTGCGTGCCACGCCATCCGGATAAAGAACGGGCCATAGTGCCCGTAATCTGCCGGCCACCAATCCTGGCTGTCCGTCATGAGTTCCCGCAGGTCTTTTTTCACGGCCTCCAGGTCCAGCGATTTAAACGCTTCGGCATAATTAAAATCTTTATCCATCGGGTCGGCCAGCTCGGAATGCTGGCGGAGGATGTTCAGGTTCAGCGAATTCGGCCACCAGTCGCGGTTCGTAGTACCCCCGCCGGCTGCCTGGTGCAGTTCCCCGTTCAGGAACGGGCAGTTCGCGGCGCTGGATTCATTGACGTCCCAGGCTTGGCCGTCCTGCGCGGTGTGCGCATGAATGTCCTTTGACTTGGCTTGGTTATCTTTTCCCATTTTAAAATTGTGTTTTTTGTGATTCAGAACTTAAATTTACGATAATCCTATCTTATGGAAATGGATTTTTGATAGTTTAAATCAATGCGGATTCGACAAAAACTATCGGGTCCGCGTAACCTTTCATTCTGCCGTATTTACAGCTATGGCATACCGCGTATACGTCATTGAATTGTCCCGTCGCGCCTTTACGGAAAACTGGCGGTTCCGAGCGGCGAATCCCCAGTTTAACGGGGTCCTGCAGTGCCTATACGTGGGGATGACTTCCAAGTCGCCCCAGGTCCGCTTCGAGCAGCATCGGAAAGGCTACCGGAATGCCAAGGGCCACAACCTGGCCTCGGGAATTGTTCAGAAATACGGCATGTACCTGCGGCCGAGCCTGTACAACCACCTGCCGGTCCTCCGGACGCGCAGGGAAGCCCTGAAACTCGAAAAAGACCTGACCCTGGAACTTCGGCGGAAGGGCTACGCGGTCTGGTCGAACTGATGCCAGTTCCCGTCGGGTTTGTATCTTTAATTGAAACAAACCATTCATTGAAACAAACCATTGATTTTTTCAAACGACAGATGATTTACATAGCATCCGACCATGCGGGATTTGAACTGAAGAATGCCCTGTGCCGCCACCTGGCTGCCTCGGGACGGGATGTGGAAGACCTGGGCCCGTATGCATACGACCCGGAGGACGATTATCCGGATTTCATCCTGCCGGCGGCGGAAGCCGTGGCGGCAAATCCCGGGAGCCTCGGGGTGGTTCTCGGCGGTTCCGGACAGGGCGAGGCATTGGCAGCCAACAAAGTAGAGGGCGTTCGGGCTGCCCTGTATTACGGCGGACCCAGGGATATTGTCTCCCTCTCCCGGACCCATAACCAGGCTAATATTCTCAGCCTGGGCGCCCGGTTCCTGGACGAGGAGGAGGCCATCGCCGTACTGGAACTCTGGTTGGAGACCCCTTACGGCAGGGAGGAACGACATGTTCGAAGAATTAATAAGGTCCGCGCATACGAACAAAAACGGGCAGGAGGGCCGGCCGAAAATTCATGAATCCTCGCCCGGCTTTGCGCGATAGAGGGAATCGATCGGGCTAAATGATTATCTTTAGGCGGCACAATGCCCGTGGGAATCCGCCAGAGGATAGCTCCGGGGCATCGTACCTGTTGATTCACTACCAATTAAATCCAATACTATGCAAATTATTGAGAACTCCCAGGTGTACGACGCAATTGTCGTGGGCTCAGGAGCGGGGGGCGGCATGGCGACCAAGGTACTGGCCGATGCCGGCCTGAATGTGGCCGTCGTTGAAGCCGGCCCGTTTTTTGATCCGGCCGACGAACAGCAGCGGACCCAAATGAAATGGCCCTATGAAAGCCCGAGGCGCGGTGCCTCCACCACCCGGGCCTTTGGGGATTTTGACGCCGCCTATGGGGGTTGGGAGATCGAAGGGGAACCCTACACGCACAAAGACAATACGGAATTCCACTGGTTCCGCTCCCATATGCTGGGCGGGCGAACCAACCACTGGGGGCGCATTTCCCTCCGGTTTGGCCCGCAGGACTTTAAGCATAAGGACATCGACGGGTACGGCGACAACTGGCCCATCGGATACGAAGATGTAAAACCCTATTACGACCGGGTGGATAAACTGATCGGCGTCTTCGGGACGAATGAAGGCCTCCCGAACGATCCGGACGGGTTTTTCCTGCCGCCGCCAAAACCCAGGCTCCACGAGCTGTTTTATATCCGCGGGGCACGCAAGACCAATGTGCCCGTGTATCCGTCGCGCATGTCGATGCTCACCAAACGGATCAATCAGGAGCGAGGGGTTTGCTTTTACTGCGGACAGTGCAGCCGGGCCTGCCAGGTATACGCGGATTTTTCGGCGGGTACCTGCCTGATATTCCCGGCACAGAAAAGTCGGGGCCAGGTAGATTTATTTGTGAATTGCGTGGTCCGCGAGGTAACTACCGATGAGAATGGCCGGGCAACCGGGGTCTCCTATATCAATAAGGAAGACCGGAAGGAATACAAGCTGAAAGGAAAGGTAGTCGTCCTGGGGGCGTCGGCCTGCAGCAGTGCCCGGATTCTATTGAACTCGAAAAGCCCGCAACACCCGAACGGCCTGGGGAACAGCAGCGACCTGGTAGGTAAATACCTGCACGATTCCACAGGTGCCAGTCGGGCCGGGTTTATCCCGGACCTGATGAACCGCAGCGTTTCCTACAACGAGGACGGGGTAGGCGGCATGCATGTGTATTCTCCCTGGTGGGGCGACAATTCAAAACTCGATTTCCCCAGGGGGTACCACATAGAAATCTGGGGCGGGATGGGAATGCCCTCGTACGGCTTCGGTTTCAACGCCAATGAGTTCAACAAGTTTTTCGGGACGAAGGTAGGCGGCTATGGGGATGTACTCCGCAGCGACGTGAAAAAGTATTACGGGGCCGTAGTCGGCCTGAGCGGCCGGGGCGAGTCCATTGCCCGGAAGGACAATTACTGCGAGATCGACCCGAACGTCCGCGACGAATGGGGGATTCCGGTTTTGCGTTTCCACTACAAATGGTCGGACCTGGAGCGCAACCAGGCAAGGCACATGCAGGATACCTTCGAGGAGATCATCGTCAACATGGGCGGGGAACCCCTCGGGGACAAACCCGGGAAAGACAGCGATTACGGGTTGCTCGCACCCGGGAAAATCATCCACGAAGTGGGGACCACGCGGATGGGGGACGATCCCAAAACGTCCGTGACCAACCGCTACCAGCAACTCCACGATGCGGACAACGTATTTGTGGTGGATGCCGGTCCTTTTGTTTCCCAGGCGGACAAGAATTGCACCTGGACCATCCTGGCCCTCTCCATGCGGGCTTCGGAGTACATCGTAAATGAATTGAAACAACAAAATATCTGACCCTATGGACAGGAGAGAAAGTCTGAAATCCATCGTACTCGGGTCCCTGGCCGGGGGCCTCGTACTCAACGGATGCAAACCCGGCGAGGAGCAGGAACTGGCCGAGGCCATTGAACAGAAAGCCGGAGATTATTACGGCCGTACCCCGGAAGAACTCGAGCGCGACAAGGAATTGATGGAGGAGGAACTCCTCACGGAACACGAACGGGAATTGCTCACGGTGCTCTGCGACGTGATCCTCCCTCCCGGCGATACCTACAAGGGTGCCTCGGATGCCGACGTGGCCGGGTTTATTGAATTCATGGCCAAGGACATTCCCGAATTGCAGACTCCGCTCAGGGGCGGGTTGCTGGACCTGGAGCACAAGTGCTACCAGGCCTTTGACAAGTCCTTTGTAAACGCTACGGAAGCCCAACAAAAAGAGCTCATCGACCCGATTGCGTATTACGACCCGGACGTTCCGGAGTTGGAGCGCGACCCGGCGGTCAATTTCTTTTCGCTGGTCCGCAACCTGACGCTCACCGGGTTTTACACCTCAAAAATCGGAATTGAGGAATTGGGTTATAAAGGAAATTCCCCGAATGTCTGGGATGGCGTACCGGAAGAGGTGCTCGCCCAGCACGGGGTGTCCTACGATCCCGAGTGGGTGGCGAAATGCATCGACCAGGAGAAGCGGAACATCCAGGCCGAATGGGACGATAAGGGCAACCTGATTACCTGACCCGGGAATCACCTGGGAACCGGGATTTTTGTCCCGCAGGTTAAAAGACAGCCGGTGGCCGGAAAGGCCCCCGGCTCTTTTTATTTCCCGTTAAACCAGATCATGATGCCGATAACGATAACGAGGATGCCGACCGAGACGACGATATCCTTCCAATTGTAACTCGCCTTATTGCGCTCTTTCTCCTCCCGGGTAATGGTCGCATAGGTGAGGTTGGCAATTTTTTCGGGCTCCGGGGCCGGGGTCATCAGGCTCACGCCAACCAGCACCACGATGCAAAACAAGAAGAACCAGGCCGCGAAAATCAGGTAATTCACAGCCCCCAGGGTATACAGCCAGCTGCCCGGCTCCAGGTGGTCCTTGGCGAGTTCCAGGGAGATACGCAGGGCACCCCCCAGGAATCCGACAATCAGGGTGACAAAAGCCCCCTGTGCGTTCACCCGCTTCATAAATATCCCCAGCAGGAATACCGCTGCGATCGGCGGTGCGATATAGGATTGCACGCTCTGCAGGTATTCGTAGAGTACCCCGGAGATATTCGCCATGATCGGGATCCAGATAATCCCGATGACCACCACGATGGCCGTGGCGATTTGTCCGGTGCGTACCAGTTTTTTCTCCGGGGTACCCGGGCGGAGCTTTTTGTAGATGTCCACGGTGAACAAGGTAGAACAGGAGTTGAACACGGAAGCCAGCGAGCTCATCAGGGCAGCGAGCAGCCCGGCCGCCACCAGGCCGCGCAACCCGGAGGGTAGCAGGTTGCTCATCAGCACCGGGAAGGCCTCGTCCGGGTTGTCCCAGTGCAGTTCTCCCCGCATTTTCAATGTGAGTGCAATTACGCCCGGGATCAGGAACAGGAAGACCGGCATCAGTTTGAGCAGGGCCCCGAAAATGGTGCCGCGCCGCCCCTCCTTGATGTTTTTTGCGGTCAGGGCCCGCTGGACGATGTACTGGTCCGTACACCAGTACCAAATCCCCACGATCGTGCTCGAGATGATTAGCCAGGGCCAGGGGAAGTCCGGGTCCGTGGCGGAGCGCCACATATTCAGGTATTCCGGGGAAACAGTTTCCCGCATGCTTTCCCAGCCGCCCACACGGTCCAACCCGATGACCGTCAGGGCCGCCGCACCGAGCACCAGGATAATGGCCTGCAGGGTTTCCGTGTAGACTACGGCCCGCATCCCGCCCAGGACGGTATAGATGCCTGTGAGGACCACGGTGGCAATCGCCCCGGTCCAGAAATCGATGCCCAGTAGGGCGGAGACCACCACGCCCCCGGCATAGATGGTCACGGAGATCTTGGTGAGCACATAGGCCACAATGGAAAATACGGACAGGATCCAGCGCGCGCGGGCATCAAAGCGTTTCTCGAGGAATTCGGGCATGGTAAACACCCCGGCCCGGGCGTAAAACGGGAGGAACACCCACCCGAGCAACAGGACGATCCAGGCGTGGATTTCGTAGATGAGCATCGGGAGCTTGTTACTGGCCCCTGTACCCGCCAGGCCCACCACGTGTTCGGAACCGATGTTGGAGGCGAAGATGGAAGCGCCCACTACAAACCAACCGACGTTGCGGCCGGCCAGGAAGTAGTCTTCGGTATTGTCCTTTTTTTTGAGGATCACCCATACGGCAATCCCCAGCAGGATGGCAAAATATATCGAAATGGTTACCCAATCCAGGGAATCGAGCATTTGCATAGCGGTATCGGTTTAATTGGTTGTATGAGGTGTGTTGGTTGAAAGTCTGAAGCGCGTATGGGAGCGATAGGTCTGTCCGGGATCCAGCCGCACCGAAGGGAAGGCCTCCTGGTTGGGGGAGTCCGGGTAGTGCTGGGTCTCCAGGCAGAAACCGCTGCGTTTCCCGTAGGTCCCGCCCCCTTTGGCGGGGAGCGACCCGTCCAGGAAATTGCCCGTGTAGAACTGCACCCCGGGCTCATCGGTGGCTACCTCCAGCTTTCGGCCGGTTGGCGGGTGTACCACCGTGGCAAATTGACGGAATCCGGCGTCCGGGTCGTTGAGTACCCAGCAATGGTCGTAGCCTCCACCCATAGCGATTTGTTCATTTGCTGCATCGATATCCTCCCCGATAGGCTTGGGCGCCGTAAAATCAAAAGGCGTCCCGGAAACCGGCCGGATTTCGCCCGTTGGGATGAGTCCGTCGTCAACAGGCAGGAAGGCATCGGCCTGCAGGGTAAGCACGTGGTCCCCGATGGATTGGGAGAAGTCGGCCGACAGGTTAAAGTATACATGCTGCGTGAGGTTTACAATAGTCGGGGCATCCGTCCTGGCCTCGTATTGGATATCCAGTTCCCCGGCTTCCGTGAGTGTGTAGGTGATTGCAACGTCTAGGTTCCCGGGGTACCCTTCTTCCCCGTCCGGGCTCGTGTAGGTGAGGACGGCCGTATTGCTTTCCGGCCCGTCCGGCAACCGAACTTCCCACAGGACTTTGTCGAATCCCTTAACCCCTCCATGCAGGTGATTATCCCCATTGTTTTTGGCCAGCGAATAGGTTTCCCCATCCAGGGTGAATTCCCCCCCGGCGATCCGGTTGCCGTAGCGTCCCACCAGCGCCCCGAAAAACGGGTGCCCCTCCAGGTACGGTTCCAAACTGTCGAAGCCCAGGACGACATCCTCCAGGTTCCCTTCCGCATCCGGGGCCGACCAATAGGTGATAATCCCGCCGTAATTTATAAAACGCAGCTCCATGCCAGCATGGTTCCGCATGGTATAGCGGGTAACCTCCCGACCGTCTTTGAGCTGGCCGAATGGCTGGATTTCAATTTTCGCTTTATTGCCGGCGTTTCCCTGAGCAGCCTCCGGGGCGGCTTCTTTCTTTCCCTCCCGGCAGCCTGTTGCCAGGAGCAGGGCGGCACATATCAGAATGGCCGTGAGGCAGTTTCGTGGTTTTGAGGTCATCGGTTGTTGTTTGTATTCATCGGTTAGTCGAATCCGTTTGCCGTCCGGCCCGGGCGGCTCCCGGCGTTCCATCGGGGCAATTGACCCGTGTGGAGCGCCTGTTACATCCCGTGTCGGAATAGGTGAAAATACGTTTCATTTGCCCGGATTTGCTCCTTAAATGCCCGAATCCGGGTTGCCGGGTCGATAACGAGCAATTCAATACCGAAAATTTCGGCAAAATCTTCCATAAAATCGGTGGTCAGGGCCTGTGAATATACGGTGTGGTGGGCGCCCCCTGCCAGGATCCAGGCGGTGGCAGCCGTCTCCAGGTCCGGTTTCGGGTCCCAAAGTACCCGGGCAACCGGTAATTTCGGCAGGTCCGCCAACGGGGCTACGGCCTCCACCTCATTGACCACGAGTCGGAAGCGATTTCCCATATCGATCAGGCAGGTGTTGATTGCAGGTCCGGCCGGGGAATTGAAAACCAGGCGCACGGGGTCTTCCCTGCCGCCGATCCCGAGCGGGTGGATTTCGCACAAGGGTTTCCCGGAAGCGATGGACGGGCAGATCTCCAGCATATGCGACCCCAGGACCAGGCTTTTGTCACTGCCAAAGTGATAGGTGTAGTCCTCCATAAAAGTAGTGCCCCCTTCCAAACCTGCAGACATGACCTTCATGGCGGCCACCAGGGCGGCGGTTTTCCAATCACCCTCGGCGCCAAAACCGTAGCCGTCGGCCATCAAACGCTGTACGGCAATACCCGGCAGCTGCCGAAAGGCCCCAAGGTTTTCAAATGTATCGGTAAAAGCGGAAAACCCGCCTTCCTCCAGGAAGTCGCGAAGCCCGAGTTCAATACGCGCGGCTTCCAGCAAGGCCTGGCGTTGCCCCCCATCCTGCTGCAGGGCGGGAGACAGGGTGTAATCCGCTTCGTAGGTCTTGACGAGCTCGGCCACCCGGGTCTCGCTCAGGTCCGCAATCCGGCCGGTTATGTCCGAAGTAGCGTAGCCGTTAACGGAGAAACCGAAACGCATTTGGGCCTCCACTTTGTCGCCTTCGGTGACCGCCACCTCCCGCATATTGTCGCCGATCCGGGCCACCTGCATACCCCGGAGTGCATCGGCCCCCAGGACCACCCGGGCCCAGATTCCGAGTTTCTCCTGTACGCTCCCGGACTTCCAGTGGCCGGCCACCACCTTGCGCGCCCGGCGCATGCGCGATGTCATAAAGCCGAATTCCCGGTCGCCGTGTGCCGACTGGTGCAGGTTCATATAATCCATGTCGATGGAGTCCCACGGGATGCCGGCGTTGAATTGGGTATGCAGGTGGCAGAGGGGTTTCTGGAGCTCCCCGAGCCCGCGAATCCACATTTTGGCCGGGGAAAAGGTATGCATCCAGGCAATGACCCCGATACAATTATCATCGTTATTGGCTTCCCTGCAGAGGGCCGTAATTTCGTCTGCAGTGGTCACCACGGGTTTAAAGACCAGGGGAATCGGGAGGCGATCCGACTGGTTCAGGCCATTGGCGATAACCCGGGCGTCCGATCCTACCTGATGGAGGGCCTCCGGGCCATAGAGGTGCTGGCTGCCGGTGACAAGCCAGAGTTCTTTGTCGTTTGGTTTCATTGTTTTGGTTGGTTATTGTCCGTAATAGGCATCGTCGCCGTGCTTCCGGTTGTAGTGTTTTTTAATAAGAGCTTCTTTGAGCCTCGGGGCCCCCGGGTTGATTTGCAGGGTCAGGTAGGCCATCTGAGCGACTGTTTCAAGGACCTTGCTGTTGTAGACGGCCCCGGCGGCATCCCGTCCCCAACAGAAGGGTCCGTGGTTTCCGATCAGGACCATTTCCACCTCCTCCGGCGAAAGTTTGCGTTCCCGGAAGCACTCCAGGATCTGTATGCCCGTGTTGTGCTCGTAATCCCCTGCAATCAGGTGGTCGGCCATGGGCGGGGCGCAGGGGATGTCCCGGGTCAGGTGGTCCGCATGGGTCGTGCCGAAAACGGGGATGTCCTGCTGGGCCTGGGCCCAGGCAACCGAATAGGTGGAGTGGGTATGCGCAATGCCCCCGATCCCTTCCCAGTTCTTGTACAGGAAGGCATGCGTGGCCGTATCCGAGGAGGGCCGGAGCTTCCCTTCCACTACCTTACTGTCGTAATCCACAACTACCATATCTTCCGGTCGCAACTGGTCGTAGGGAACCCCGCTGGGCTTGATGGCGAAAATGCCCCGGTCGCGATCGGCTGCACTGACGTTCCCGAAGGTGTGGATAACCAGCCCCAGGGCGTTGAGTTCCATATTCGCCTGGTAGCATTCGTTTTTAAGTGCATCGTGGGAACCTGCCATAGTTATGTTTTTTGCATTTGGGCATCCCGGGCCAGGGTGGCGGCAAAGGCCCCCAGTTTTTCATATACCCGAAATTCTTCCTCAAGAACGGCTGCAGCCTCCGGTTCCGGCTGGAATGTCACTTCTACCGGGCTGCCCATGATGCGGGCCGCAGCGGGGATATCCGGATGGATGCCGGCAGCCACAGCGGCATAGATAGCCGCCCCCAGGGCGGGTGCCTGGTCCGAGGCTGCTACCGCGATGGGCCGGTTGAGCACGTTGGCAAGTGTCTGCATGATAAAGCCCGATTTCCGGGCTACCCCGCCAACCCCGATAACCGAATGGATGGACACCCCTTCCGCCTCAAACCGGTCGACGATTTTTTTGGAGCCATAACAGATGGCGTGGACCAGGGCTTTGAACAGGTGGGGGGCGCTACTGCCCAGGGTCAGGTTGGCGATGGCGCTTTTCAATTGTTGGTCGGCGTCCGGGGAACGCCGGCCGTTGATCCAGTCCAGGGCAACCGGCAGGCTTTCCGATATCGGGATTTGCTCCGCAGCGGCCGAGAGTTCCGGGATCAGCCGGGCTGCTGCATCGGCCAACAGATCTGCCCGTTGTTTTTCGGTGAGTGCCGGGGAATGGAAAACCACCTTTTCCATGGGCCATAAAAGGAGATCCCGGAACCAAGCCAAAAGGTCGCCGAAAGCCGATTGTCCGGCCTCCAGCCCGGACATTCCCGGGATTACCGATCCGTCTACCTGGCCGCATATACCCGGCACCGTCCGCTCCCGGAGCCCTGGGTCCGGAGATACCATGATATCGCAGGTGGAAGTACCCATTACGCGTACCAGCGTGTTTTCTTCGATTTTGGCCCCGACCGCCCCGGCGTGCGCATCAAAGGTGCCAACGGCGAGGGCAGTTTGGGTTGTCAGGCCGAGTCTGTTCGCCCATTCGGCACTCAGGTGCCCGGCCAGCTGGTCGGAGGGGAAAGTATCCCGGTACAGACGGCCCCGCAATGTTCCCAGATAGGGGTCCAGTCGGGAGAGGAATGCCGTATCCGGCAACCCGCCCCAGGATGGGTGCCACATGGCCTTGTGGCCTGCGGCGCACCGGCTCCTTTTGAAGGCGGCCGGATCCTTACCGCCTGCAAGGAGGAATGTCATCAGGTCGCAATGCTCCATCCAGGACCAGGCGGCCTCCCGAACGGCGGCATCTTCCCGCACAATATGCAGGATCTTGGCCCAAAACCATTCAGAGGAATAGATCCCCCCGACATAGCGGGTGTAATCCGGCCCACCCCAGGCCCGGGTAAGCTCGTTGATCTCATCCGCTTCGGCCAGGGCCGTGTGGTCCTTCCAGAGCACCATCATGGCATTCGGGTTTTCCTCAAACCCCGGAACCAGGGCCAGGGGGGTCCCGTTTTCGGTCACCGGGACGGGGGAGGAGCCCGTGGTATCGATGCAGATGCCTTTTACCGTCTGCGGTTGGGCACCGCTTTTCCGAATGACTTCGCAAATAGTGGCCTCAACCCCCTCAATATGGTCCAGGGGGTGCTGCCGGAACCGGTTGGCAGCCGGGTCGCAGAATTTGCCGGCCTTCCAGCGCGGGTATGCGTATACAGCAGCAGCCTTTTCATTCCCGTCGGACGTGTCCACTAGCAGGGCGCGAACCGAATCGCTTCCGAAGTCCAATCCGATAACAAATTGCTCCATGGCTACTTTTTTACTTGTGGCTGCATAACGGGTGGTTGCCAGCCGGTTGCACGGGTGTGTTAGTTTTCCGAGAACACCAACACGGAGAACGGGGGCAGGCTGGCAGTCAGCATCCCGTTTCGAAACCGGAAATCCCTAAAGGAAACCGGCTTGATTTTTTCCGGATTGTCAAATGTATTGTGGTCCTGTAAGTTTCCGGAGCGCAGGATTGCCGCGTCCATATCGCCGGAGACGAGCCCCTTCAGGTTGAGGGATACCGGGTGGCTCCTGGAAGCGTCGATATTTACGAGGGATATGTGCACTTTTCCCTGGTCATCCCGGGAGGCGGAAACGGAAATCGCCGGCAGATCCTCCCCGTCCAGCGCGTAGACGGGCGATTCAAAATCAGTGTCCAGCAATGTGGCATCCTGGTGCACTTTATACATATGCATGACGTGGTAGGTGGGGGTCAACAGCATTTTTTCTTCATCCGTCAGTATCACCGCCTGCAGCACGTTGACGGTCTGGGCGAGGTTGGCCATTTTTACCCGGTCTGCATGATTGTTGAATATATTCAGCACCAGGCCCGCAATCATCGCGTCCCGCATGGTGTTTTGCTGGAACAAAAAGCCCGGGTTGGTACCATCAACCACGTCGTACCAGCCGCCCCATTCGTCCACCACCAGGTCCACGCGCCCCTGTGGGTCGTACCGGTCCATGATGGCCGTATGTTTTTCGATCAGTTCCTCCATGAGCCAGGAGCGCTGCATGGTCTGGAAATATTCAGATTCGTCAAAATCAACAGATGAACCCTTATCGCTCCAATCAATGACCGAGTAGTGGTGGAGGGCCACGCCCTGCAGCATGTCATGTGGGATGTTTTTCATCAGGACCTCGGTCCAGTTGTAGTCGTCGTCGCTGGCCCCGGAGGCAATCTTGTACAAACCACCTTCTATACCGCTGTCTGAAAGGAAGGTGGCGTATTTCCGGTAGATATCCGCGTAGTACTCGGGCCGCATGTGGCCGCCGCAACCCCAGGCTTCATTCCCGATACCCCAGTATTTCACCTTCCACGGCTTGTCCCTGCCGTTCTCGCGCCTCAGGTCGGACATCGGGCTCTTCCCGTCAAAATTCGTGTATTGCACCCAGTCGGCCAGCTCCTGAACGGTACCGCTGCCGACATTCCCTGAAATATAGGGCTCGGTTTCCAGCAATTCGCAGAGGTTCAGGAAATCGTGTGTGCCGAAACTGTTATCCTCGGTGACCCCGCCCCACCAGGTATTTACAATGGTGGGCCGGTCTGCCTTTGGGCCAATCCCGTCCTTCCAGTGGTATGTGTCCGCAAAGCACCCCCCGGGCCAGCGCAGGTTGGGGATCTCCAGGGCGCGCAGGGCGTCGACGATATCATTGCGGATTCCCGCCGTATTCGGAACCGGGCTCCCTTCGCCAACATAGAACCCGTCGTAGATACAGCGTCCCAGGTGTTCGGCAAAATGTCCGTAGATATGCCGGCTGATGGTCTCCGGTTGATCGGGTTCAACGACGCGGATGTTGGTGGCGGACTGTTGGCCGTAGCTGCTCAGGCAGCCGAGGGTCAAGAGATATACGAGCGTGAATCGGAACATGGTGTCGGTACTTGATGGTTGGTGATGATAAAGGCCGTGAAACAGACACGGCCTTTACCTTAACTAAAACTCAAAAAACTAATTCAAACAGTTCCGGCAACAATTCATTCCCGGAAGCACACAGAAGTGTTCTATCTACATTTCTAATGTAAGAAATCCGGCGCATTTAATCAAAAAAAGATTTTGAATTGCCTATTTTTAACAAATAAGGAAAAAAATGCTACTTTTTCCTAAAAATCATCAACACCTGCCGGGTAATTTCCCGGTCAGGTCCAGCTATTGGGTATGGAATTAAATTACTATACATCGGAGGACAAGGTGCTTTTGGCTGTAGATTGCATCATTTTCGGCTTCGATAAACACCACCTTAAAATTCTGCTGGTTAAGCGGAACATAGAACCGGAAAAGGGGAAGTGGTCCCTGATTGGCGGTTTCCTCAAGCAGGATGAAAACCTGGACGAGGCAGCTGCCCGGGTGCTGGAAACGCTTACCGGCCTGCACGACATCTATATGGAGCAGCTATACGCATACAGCAAAATAGACAGGGACCCGGGAAACCGGACGATTTCGGTGGCCTACTTTGCGCTGATCGATGTAGCATCGCACCAGTTTGAAGGCGTGCAACTGGAATCCGCCCAATGGTTCGACCTGGAGGAGGCGCCGAAACTGATTTTCGACCACGACCAAATGGTGGTAAAAGCTGTTTCCCGCCTGCGTCGCAGGGCGCTTACCATGCCCATCGGCTTTGAACTCCTGCCCGAGAAGTTTACCATGCGGCAGTTGCAGACGCTCTATGAGTCCATCCTGGATAAAAAGCTCGACAAACGGAATTTTGTCAACAAAATCAATTCCCTGGACATACTGATTAAATTGGACGAGAAGGATATGACGGTTGCCCGGAAAGGGGCTTACTTGTACACGTTTGACAAGGAAAAATACGATCGGAAAGTTGCCGAGGACGGGTTTAGCTTTAAGATCTGAATTGTTTTTGCCGGGGCCGCCTCCTGCCGGTCGCCCGGGTTTTACTTTCCATTTCCGCCTTCTTGTTTATGCGCCCGGACCTCCTCGGGGCTCAGACCCAGGAACTCGGCCGCATTGTTGTAAAAGATGTCCGCTTTTTGTTCCAGGCTCAGAAACCCGGCCGTATTGACATTCTCGATGGCCTGGTCAAAGGAGCCCTTGAAGGCCATCTGGTCTGTCCCGTACAGGATGCGCTTCCCGAACCCCGCATCCACCAGGGCTTTGAGATACGAGTGGAATTCGGCCCGGGGCAGGTTCCAACTGATCACCCCGATATCGACATAGAGCTGGGGATGGGCGTACATCAGGGCTTTCATATCCTCGAGATACGGCCAGCCGGCATGCATGATGTAGATTTTCAATTTCGGATGGGAAACCAGTACCCGTTCGATCTGCATCGGGTCGGCATTCGCCGCTCGAATCCCGGGGAAGCCCATGTACATGCCCCCGGGAGGACCTCCCGGGAAGATGTGGTACCCCACCGGGATCCCCAGGGATTCCGCCAGTTCAAAATACGGTTCCAATTCCGGGTCGTCGGCCTGGAGCCCATCGTAATAGGCAGTCATTTCGCCCATCACGTGCAATCGACCCGCCTCGTACATCCTCCTCAGGGTATCCGGCTCGGCGGTCCCCAACCCGATCAGGACACGGTCCGGGTCCTGGTCGTACCAGTCCGGGTGGTAATTGACCACGGCTTTGACGATTCGGTGTTCCTGCATTTTTTTAAATGTCCATTCCCTGTGCGCCTCAAGGTCCGGGGTAGTAGCGTAGGTTTTCCCGGTGATCGGATTTTGATAGGTAATCCCGAACATCCGGCTCGCCTGGCGGTAGGCGTGGACGTGCATATCGATAATAGGACCCGTGTAGGGCTCGCTCTGCGCATAGGCCGAAAACCCTGAAAACAGGAATACACAAGAGAGGATGGCTGTCTGTATGCAACCGGGGTTGCGGTTTTTTTTCATGGCAGGTCATTTTCTGGTAGTTCTCAAATCTAATGAAATCGTCCGTTACTCCCGTAAATCGGATACAAGTGCGTAAATTACAGATAAACAGGATGAAAGCCCGGGGAGTGAACGAAATGGAAGCTTGGCGCCGGCGCCGGGAGCCTGCTGTTAACCCTTAAAACCTATTGTTATGAACCCATTATTGTTTTTTGCAGTTTTGTTATTGGTTGTCGTCCTATCCGGGATTCGCATTGTCTATGAGTACAAGCGGGCCCTGAAATTCCGCTTTGGGAAATATGTAAAAACGCTTCAGCCCGGCTTTCGCTGGATCATCCCCCTGGTGGAAACCATCCAGAAGGTGGATATCCGGGTAATTACCATCAATATTGTTTCCCAGGAAGTCATGACCGAAGACAATGTCCCCTGCAGCATCGACGGGGTGGTATTCTTCCGGATCAGGGATCCTGAAAAGGCCGTACTGGAAGTAGAAGAGTACAATTTTGCTATTACCCAGTTGTCCCAGGCTGCCCTGCGGGATGTTTGCGGGAAGGTGGAACTCGATACGATCCTCTCAAAACGGGAGGAAATGGGAAATAATATCAAGATTACGGTGGAGCAGGAAACTGCCGGGTGGGGGATCGATATCCTCGATGTGAAGATTAAGGATATACAGTTACCCGAAAACATGCGGCGGATGATGGCCAACCAGGCCGAGGCGGAACGCTCACGCCGTGCCCGGGTGATTCTGGCACAGGCCGAGGAGCAGGCGGCCGGGACCTTGCTGGCCGCCGGCAAGATGATCGACCAATCCCCGTCGGCCATTAAATTGCGGCTCTACCAGACGCTTTCGAACATCGCGGCGGAAAAGAATTCGACCATCCTGTTCCCCTTTCCCGAAGAGGCAATCCACCGGAGTTCCAAATAGAGATAAGCCCCGGTTCCCCGGGGTGCCGATCCCCGGTTACCCGCTGGGTGTACGGGCCCCGGGTTACTTCAATTTTGAATTAAAGAAATTGATTGTCCGCTCCCAGGCCAGTTTGGCGGCTTCCGCGTCGTACCGCGGGGTGGTATCGTTGTGGAAACCGTGGTTGACTTCGGGATAGAAGTGGACGGCATAGTCTTTATCATGGGCCTGCAAGGCCGCTTCGTAAGCAGGCCATCCTGCGTTGACCCGCTCATCGAGCCCGGCGTATTGCAACATCAGGGGCGCCTGGATATCCGGGACGAATTCCGCATCCGGCTGGCCGCCGTAAAAGGGCACGGCGGCCCCGAGATCGGGCAGGCGAACGGCCATCATGTTGGAGATCCAGCCCCCGAAACAAAATCCCACGACTCCGACCTTCCCGGTGCTCTGTTCGTGCGACTTCAGATACCGGAAGCCCATGATAAAATCTTCCAGCATCTTATACCGGTCCCGTTGCCGTTGGAGGGCACGGCCGTCATCGTCATTTCCCGGGTAGCCGCCCAGAGGGGTCAGGGCATCGGGAGCCAGGGCGATATACCCCTCGAGCGCCGCCCGGCGGCAAACGTCTTCAATATGCGGGTTCAGCCCCCGGTTTTCATGGACCACAACAATTCCCGGGAGTTTGCCGGTGGCATCTGCAGGCCGGGCGAGGAGACCCCTGATGGTTCCGCCCCCCTCGGGCGACTCGTAGGTGATGTATTCCGTTTTCAGGCGGGCATCGTCCTGGGCAACCTGCAGCTTGTTCTTGTAATCCGGCATGATAAAACTAAGCAGGGACATGACCGTTATCCCCCCGACAGCATAGGTGGAGAGTTTGTCCATAAACTGCCGTCGGCTGAGCTGGTTGTGGGCATAGGCATCGTAGAGGTCAAAGACCTCCTGGCTGATATCTTCTTTTCGCAGATTTTTCATGGGATTCGTTTCGCGTTAATTCCTGACTAAAAGATACGCCTTAATTTTGACCGGACCCTGCGATTGTAGTTTTGGCGCCCTTTTACCCACTTCCAGTTGCCTGAATAACCTGTTGGCGATGGGTTCAATTGTTGTTTTTGAGTGAGTTGAGGCGCTTTTGATCCAGAAATTATGCAATTTAAATGTAAATCCGGCAGACATTTGGCAGTCCGGGGAATGGTCAGGTTCTGAAAGAAGCAGGAAAAGCGAAAGAAAGGGTTGGATTTTATTGTTTCGGTGGACAAAGTTGTGTACTTTTTAATTCACTTTAATAGGGATTTGCCAGGTAAAATGGCCAGATAAAATTTTATTTCCCGAACATCCCGAAGCCGCTATACATGGAACTGGTAAATCGTAGCGTATATCCCGACATCTGTCACCGCATCCTCGACGAACTTGACAAGAAACTCCCGGGTCACCTTACCTATCATTGTCTCGACCACACCATCGATGTTGCCAATGTATGCGACCATTATATTTCGTATTATTCAGTAGATGACCGTATATCCGAATTGATCCGGGTGGCGGCTGTTGCCCATGATTTCGGTTATATTTATGGGCCGGAGGATCACGAGGAACGGAGTATCCTTGAAGTGGGGCCGCTGCTCCGGAAGGGATACCTCAAAAAGGAAATCGATCTGATAGAAGGTATGATCCGCGCTACCAAAGTGCCACAGGATCCCAGCAACCTTTATGAAGAAATTCTCGCGGACGCGGACCTGGATTATTTGGGCCGGGACGACTACAATTCCCTGAGTGACGGGCTCTACAAGGAGTTTTTATATTTTGGCATAGTGAGCAGCGAGGCGGAGTGGATCAAACTTCAAATCCGATTTCTGGAAAATCACAACTACCATACGGACTGGGCAAACCGAAACCGGGTGGCCAACAAGCGGAAGGTTTTGGAAAAACTCAGGAAAAAGGCGTCTTCCGGCCTGTAGAAAGTACTCAATAAAGTATTGCCTCGGCTACGATGGTTACCACGCCCAATATCATCGGGATAAAACTGTAAACCAGGTTCCTCACCGATTTATTGACATCGCTGAATTTTTTGGTGGCAATAAGGGAATTCACGTAAATCTGTGCGCCTAATTGCCCGTAAAGGTTTTTTTCATCGTTCAGCAAGTCTGCAAAACGGTCTGAAAACGACGTTATATCCCCATAATGTGTAATGATGTCGTGAAAGAAGAACATGTTCTTGTCGAATTTTGTTTCAATCTGTGGCAAGAAACATCTGAAACTGTAAAAAATAGATCGGCAGACAAAAAAAGTAAAGCCAGCCAGGATGGCTATCAGGATGGCACTGGCGTTAAAACCCGTTTCCACGGATGTGGCGACTTCAAGGACCACCCCCAGCAGTAAGCCGTAGAAGGAAATAATAAGGCCGGCCTTGACTTCGGAGGTCCGGTTCAGCCCGTTTATGTATCCGATGGTTGCCCAGTAAACTTCGAGTTTGTCTTCTGGAAGCAGGCGGTCTGTCTTCATATGTTTGTCGGTCGGTTGCTGCCTAAAGTTAGCAATATTTGCCTTAGGCGTCATCAGTAGGAAATCGTCAGTGGAATACGCCCTGACATTCTAAAAAGGTCAACCAGCACGAATCCGGCAAATAGTGTATTTTTAAGTACATTTTACCGAATATGCCGCATTTTTTCTGTCGACACCTACGCTGCCTGTGGGGAGAATACCGTAATAGTATGGTATCCGGGAGCCGGATAGTTCCCCTGCTGTCACTCCTCGTATTAATAGCCTCCTGCGGAGGAGAACAAAAAGGGGTATCGCCCGGAAGCTCCTCCCCGACCAATGCCTATAACGAGCCCCACCGGCCGCAATTCCATTTTACCCCCCGGGAAGCCTGGATGAACGACCCGAACGGGATGTTCTACCTGGATGGGGAATACCACCTGAGTTATCAGTTTTACCCGGATAGCACGGTTTGGGGGCCGATGCACTGGGGGCACGCCGTCTCCACGGACCTGGTGCGCTGGAAGCACCTTCCCGTGGCGCTGGCTCCGGATTCCCTGGGCTATATCTTTTCCGGGAGCGCCGTGGTGGACCATAAAAACACCTCGGGGTTTGGGAACGGCTCCGAGCCGCCGGTCGTAGCCGTATATACCTACCACAACCCCATCCTTGAAGCGGCCGGGGGCGATGATTTCCAGTACCAGGGAATTGCCTACAGCCTGGACAAGGGCCGGACCTGGACAAAATATGCCGGGAATCCCGTACTGGCCAATGACACCGGCGTTCGCGACTTCCGGGACCCCAAGGTGTTTTGGCACGGGGAAAGCGAAAAGTGGATCATGGTCCTGGCCGTGTACGACCGGGTCAGGTTGTACGCTTCCTCCAATTTGAAAGAATGGGAATACCTGTCGGAATTCGGGATAGAGGGGGATACCCGCCTGTGGGAATGCCCGGATCTCTTTCGGCTCAGGGTGCCGGGTACCCGGGAGGCTAAATGGGTATTGCTCGTAAGCATCCAGCAGGAGGGGCCTTCCGGGGGGACAGGGACGTCTTACTTTGTCGGGGATTTCGACGGGACGGTGTTTACTGCTGACCCGGCGGGCCAGAAGTGGCTGGACCACGGAGCGGACAATTATGCCTTTGTCACCTGGGACAACGCCCCGACTGGTTGGGGCAGCCGGCTGGGGATCGGGTGGATGTCCAACTGGCAGTATGCCCAGCAAGTGCCGACGGTTGCGTGGCGATCCGCAATGACGGTACCCAGGATGCTGAGCCTGGCAGAGGACTCGGGGGAGCTTGTGTTGAGTGCATTGCCCGTCCCTGCCGTTACCGGGTTGCGCGGGGCCGAAGTGCAGTTGCCCATGGAATTGCGAGACAGCATACGGGTCGAAGGAGACTTCAGCCCGACCCAATGCGATATCTCCCTGCTGGTGGACCTGGAAAATACCACCGCCAGTTCATTCGGTCTGGTTTTGAAAAATGCCGGCGGTGACCGACTCACCGTTACCTTCGACCGATCTGAAGAAACCGTTACGGTAGATCGTACGGCCTCGGGGCCCCAGGGCTTTTCCGACGCGTTTTTTAAAGGGCCCCATAAAGCGACCGTGGACCTTTCCCAGGAGAGCCTGGACATCCGGGTCCTGCTGGATGCCGCGTCCATCGAAATTTTTGCCGATCGCGGCATCCTGAATTTCACCGATATCTTTTTTCCCGAATCCCCGTTTGACGAATTGTCGATCTGGGCCGAGGGAGGCACGCTAGTACTCTTTGACGGGACGGTCTATCCCATGGATTCCATCTGGTAGCCGTCAGAAGCCGTCTTCCAGCTCCACTTTGCGAATCTCCCAACGAGCGCGGTCCGACTTTACGGCGACCAGGCCGTTTTCGATTATGCGAGCTTGAATTTCAGGGGTTTGATACCTGCGCGCGTTCATCAGAATGTTTTGGCGTTCCTCAAGGGGCCAGACCATTTGCCCGGCTTTATTCAGCACAACTTCGGTGAACGTATGGTCGTAGATATTCAACTGGAAATTATTCTTGCCGCGGAAGGTTTTCTTGTAGTAGATTCCCACGGCATGGCCATTCTGAAACTCAGAGACATTCAGGAATTCGGGCTGTATGACCACTTGGCCCTCGGTATCGATAAACCCATAAAGCGGGATGCCGTCCTCCCCGGAAACCATTACCGGACACCGACCATTGCTGAAACGGGGGTAGGGGATACTGCCGACGCCCAAAGCCTCCGGATTCGGTTCCCGCTGCCATGCCAAATCGTCCCGAAAGTGGATGACGAGCAGTCCATTTTGGTCGATAAAGCCCCACTCAGATCCCTTCCTGACTGCTGCCAGGCCTTCGTGGAAACGGGTTACCTCGTCGAGGTCCCCGAGGGTGGGACGATTGATGTCCTGAATGGATTGGGCGCCGGCTAACAGGGGCAGCGCCGCGATGGCGAGTAACATTGCGAACTGTTTCATAATCATTGGGTTATTAGATAAAGATCCGGATAACATTCCGGAAGGGAAATGATCTTTATCATAGGTTGCCGGCGGGCTCGGAAATATCTTTACGGGAAGTAAATTCCGGTACGATGAAAAATATCCTGATACCCACTGACTTTTCGACAAATGCCTGGCGGGCTATTGAATATGCGCTGCTTTTTTTCAAGGATGAAACGTGCACCTTCTACCTCTTGCACGTCTATTCGCCTGCATTCTACCGCGTGGATTACATGACTGGCGGACCGGAAATGAGCGGTATCCCGGATGTAGGGGTGGATATATCCATACGCGGGCTGGAACAAACCCTGAAAGATATCAAAAAGGAGTACCAAAACCCGAGATACCGGTTTGAACTCGTGTCGTCTTTCAATACGCTTACCGACGAAATCCGGGAACTTTCCCAGCGCAAGCAGATGGACCTGATCGTAATGGGGACGCAGGGAGCCACCGGGGCCAGGCAGGTGTTTTTAGGTTCCAATACGGTCCACGTGATTCGCAAAACCCGGACGCCCCTGCTGGCCGTTCCCTCCCAGACAACCTACCGCCCCCCGCGGATGGCGCTCTTCCCGAGCGATTACCTGAGCCACTACAAAAGGGAAGACCTGAAACCGGCCCTGGACTTCATCCGGGCCCATGACTCGCGGGTGCTGATTTTGCATATCCTGGAAAAAGGCGGGCTCACAGATACGCAAAAAGATAACAAGCGCCACCTGGAACGCTGCATGGAGGAAATCGAGTACGAAATTGTCGAAGAACCCGCCGGGAAGCTCCCCGAAGCAATCCTCCAGTTCATAGCGGAGCACCCTATCGATCTGCTGGTGATGATGAACCGGGGCCATTCCTTTTTGGAGCGACTTCTCGTCCGCCAGAACATCGATCAGATTGGTTTCCATGTGAAAATTCCCTTCCTGGTAGCCCCGGACACCTGTGATCCGGCCGCGTGATTCCGATTTGCCCTCCCGGTGGGGGGCGCCTGCGGCGGGGAACCTCCCGGCCAAAAGAATTGGCCCTGGCATTTTCACGCCCCTGGCTTTAACCCTAAATTTGCAAATGACACTACCAGCCCTGAAATTATGAACAAAGGCATTTACGTGGCCACTATCGAGGCCAACAGCGGAAAATCCATCCTCTCCCTGGGGTTGATGCGGCTCTTGCTGGGGAAAATGGCACGGGTAGGGTATTTCCGCCCGATTATCGATGACTATCCCGACGGCAAACAGGACAACCATATAGCCACCATCCTGTCGCATTTCAACATTCCCCTCAATTATGAGGAAGCCTATGCATGCACGCGCAGCCAGGTGGTCCAAAAAACCAGCAGGAACCGGGAAGACGAGGTACTCGACACGATCATTCAGAAATACAAGGACCTGGAAAGCCGTTTTGACTTTATCCTCGTGGAGGGGACGGATTTTACGGGGGAGGGGGCCATCATCGAATGGGATTTCAACGTACTCCTGGCTAAAAACCTGGGGATCCCGACGGTCATCCTGTCTACGGGCGTGGGTAAAACCCTGGAGGAATTTGTCAATTCCCTGGCACTGGCCTGCGACTCCTTCCGCGATAAGGGAGTTGAGGTCCTCATGGTTGCGGCCAATAAAATCCAGCCGGAGAACCGGCAGCTCGTCCTGGATCAGATGCACTCCGACCTGCCGGAGGGGGTGTTGACGGCGGCCATACCTCTGAACCCGGTACTCGGCAACCCGAGTATGCGCGAAATAGCAGACGCCCTGGGCGGAGAGGTCCTGTTCGGAGCGCGGCACCTGGACAAACAGGTAGCGCATTTTGGGGTGGGGGCCATGCAACTCAGGAATTACCTGACGCACCTGGTGGAAGCCACCCTGGTAATTACCCCGGGGGACCGCGCCGATATCATCCTCGGGGCCCTGCAGGCCAACCTGTCGACGAACTACCCGTCCATTTCGGGGATCATCCTCACCGGCGGGCTTGTACCGGAGGAAACGATTATCCGCCTGATCGAAGGGTTGTCGGAAGTGGTGCCCATCGTTTCGGTCCAGGGGGGCACCTTTTCGGTCACCAACCGGATCGGGTCTATCCAGCCCCGGATTTACGCCGGGAATACCCTGAAAATCGAACAATCCCTCAAGGACTTTTCGGCCTATGTGCCAGAAGACGCATTGGCGGAGCGGTTGGTCACCTTCCGGGCTGAGGGCATCACCCCGCGGATGTTCCAGTACAACTTGCTCAAAAAAGCCCAGTCGGACGTAAAACACATCGTGTTGCCGGAGGGTGCGGACCAGCGGGTCCTCCGGGCTGCCGTGGAACTGGCCAGGTATCAGGCCGTCCGCCTCACCCTGCTGGGGCGGCCTGAAGAGATCCGGGAGAAGGCCCGGCAGCTCCAGCTGGAACTTCCCGGGGAGATCCAACTTCTGGACCCCCGGAATGCCCCGCAGTTTGAGGAGTATGCCAACACGCTGTATGAGCTGCGAAAGCACAAGAACATGGAACTGACCATGGCACAGGACCTGATGTCCGATGTGTCCTATTTCGGCACAATGATGGTCCATAAGGGACACGCCGACGGCATGGTGTCCGGGGCGGCCCATACCACCCAGCACACCATCCGTCCCGCCCTGCAGTTTATCAGGACACGACCCGGGGTGCACCTGGTTTCCTCCGTATTTTTTATGTGCCTCCCAGACCGGGTAACCGTTTTCGGCGACTGCGCCATCAACCCGAACCCGGACGCGGCGGAGCTCGCCGAAATCGCCATTTCCTCCGCGGATACCACAGCCTCCTTCGGGATTGAACCCCGGGTAGCCATGCTGTCCTATTCCTCGGGGAGTTCCGGCCAGGGCGCCGATGTGGACCGGGTGCGGGAAGCCACGCGCCTGGTGCGGGAACGCAGGCCCGACCTGAAGGTGGAGGGCCCGATCCAGTACGATGCCGCCGTAGACCTGAAAGTGGGACGCAGCAAACTGCCCGACTCCGAGGTTGCCGGGCGGGCAACGGTTTTTATATTTCCGGACCTGAACACCGGGAACAATACCTACAAGGCTGTGCAGCGGGAAACGGGCGCGCTGGCCATCGGCCCGGTCCTGCAGGGCCTGAACAAGCCGGTAAACGACCTGAGCCGCGGCTGTACCGAGGACGATATCTTCAATACTGTTGTCATTACCGCCATCCAGGCCCAGCAAATCCGAAAATGAAAAATCAAGCCGACATGAACCGCGTGATCCTCGTATTGAATTCCGGCAGTTCCTCCCTGAAGTTCCAGGTCCTGCGGATGCCCGGGGAAACCCGGATTTGCCAGGGGATGGTAGAACGAATCGGGGCAGGGGATGCCCGCTTAAAATTCGATTCGGGCAAAGCGAAATACGAGCGACAACTGGCCGTAACCGATCACAAGGAGGCCCTCAGGCATATTGTTTCGGCATTACTGGACCCGGACACCGGGGTGCTCCGGGATTCAAAGGATGTTGCTGCCGTCGGCCACCGTGTGGTCCATGGCGGGACGCGGTTTACCGGAACCACCCGGGTGGATGCAGCGGTTAAGGAAGCCATTGCCGACCTGTCCCGACTGGCCCCTTTGCACAACCCGGCCAACCTGGAAGGTATCCGGCAGGCCGAGTCGTTTTTTCCTGAAGCCATCCAGGTGGCCGTATTCGATACCGCCTTCCACCAGACCATCCCCATGAAGGCCCGGCGATATGCAATCCCGGAATCCCTGTACAGGGAACACGGGGTGCAGGTATACGGATTTCACGGCACGAGCCACAAGTACATCGCAGAGCAGTTAAGGCCGCATCTGCCCGAAGACGGAAAACTCGTTTGCCTGCACCTGGGAAGCGGGTGCAGCGCCACAGCCATCCGGGGAGGCATCAGCCTGGACCACAGCCTGGGGTTCACCCCCAGCAATGGATTGGTCATGGGTTCGCGAAGCGGGGATATCGACCACGGCGTTATTTTTTATATGGTGGAAAGCCTGGGGTATCCGCTCGAAGAAGTGAAACGCATCCTCAGCAGGGAAAGCGGGTTGAAGGGGCTTACCGGGAAAAGCGACTTGCGGGATATCGAGGCGGCGGCGGCAACCGGTGATCCGGATTGCCAGTTGGCGCTGGAAATGGCGGCGTACCGGATCCGGAAATATATCGGCGCGTACGCAGCTGCAATGAACGGCCTGGACGGAGTTGCCTTTACTGCCGGGATCGGGGAGCATTCCTCCCGTATGCGGGAGCTGGTTTGCCGGGATATGGAATTTCTCGGCATCCGGCTGGATGCCGATTGCAATGCCGCTCCCGGGCCGGGGTTACAGTCCATCCACGCGGAGGATTCCCGGGTGAAACTCTGGGTGGTGCCTACGGATGAGGAACTCGAAATTGCGCGGCAGACGTATCAGGTGCTGACGGGTTCGGCATAACCGGCCAGCCGGTGCGCTGGCCTTGTCTTGCTGGATTACTCGGCATTCGCCTCGTGATCCAGACCGTGAAACCACTCCTGCTGGATTACTCGCTTCACTCGTGATCCAGACCGTGCCCACTCCTGCAAATAGAAAACCCCCAATCCGCCAAGGCGGATTGAAGTCTTTTTTCGTCGTCTCCTTACAAAAGCGAGCTTTTGACGGAGCCGCCAAAAAAATACCCCGCAACTTTGTTGCGGGGTTTTCTGCTTGATGTGGGATATACTGGATTCGAACCAGTGACCTCTGCCCTGTCAAGGCAGCGCTCTAAACCAACTGAGCTAATATCCCAAAAGGCGGTGCAAGATCGTAAAAATATCGGAGAGCGTAAAGAGCAGGCGGAAAAATAATCCCGTACGCAGGGGAAGTCAGGATTCGGACAACTTGTTTTCAATAAAAGTGGAACACGGCCCGCACGTGCGGCTCAGATGCCGTCCGAGCGATTCGAAGCGGTTCTCCCTGAGCCCCGAAACCAGGACGTATTCCGACGGCATATACTGCAGAATCTGCGCAATCATCGGGCCGGATTGTGCCGTCAGCGTGTAGTTGATCCGGCAGTTACTGCAACGCAGTACGAGTAAATTGTCGCAGTGGTCCCAGAGTTCCAGGCGATGGCTGCCGCATTTGTTGCAGAAGCCCCGTTTTTCTTTCCACCGGTTGAGGCAATATTGTACGATCAGGTGCCCCCGGATGGCATCCGCGTGTGAGCGGAGCCATTTGCGCTTGTGGCGTTGCTGCCTGGGGATTTCCAAAAGGTGGTAGAGGCCTGTAAGGAATACCAGGGATCCGGAAACAGCGATCAGCAGGCTCGGACCTTCCTTGGTCAGGAAGGCGGTCAATAGTAAATAACCCATTGTGGTAGGGGGGAGAAACAACATAATGGGGGTATTTTATCGAGGTTGCGGAAGGTAATAAACCAAGCCGGGACAACCAAAACTGCAACCGGTTTAACAAAATTTTAAGAACTGCGGTCAGAGGAACTCCAGAACGCGTTCCAGGGCCATGCCCCGGGAGCCTTTGATCAGGACGGTGGCCGGCCCGGTTAACGGGTTGGCCTTTAATTCCCGGGAAAGGGCTGCAAAATCCGGAAACCGTGCGGCCGGCAGCGCAGTATCGTAAAAGTGCTGTCCCACCAGATAGAGTTTCTCCGGGTTTTTGGACAGTGCGAACCTCCCGACGGCTTCGTGTTCCGCAGCCGCCTCCGCACCCAGTTCAAACATGTCCCCCAGGATGGCAATTTTCCGGGGGCTATCCATTTCGGCGAGGTTTTCGAGTGCTGCCGCCATGCTCGTGGGATTTGCGTTGTAGGCGTCCAGGAGAATGCGCAGGTTGCCGCGTTCGATCAATTGCGACCGGTTGTTTGCCGGGATGTATGATTCCAGGGCTTCGGCAATCGCTTCAGCAGGTACCCCAAAGTGTTTACCGATACAGGCAGAAACTGCGCAATTCGAAAAGTTATATCTCCCCGTTAATTGGGTCTGCACCACCACGTCATCTACCTGCAATCGGACAGCCGGCCCGTCGGTCAGGTTTTTGATCTGCATATAGGCGGGGTTTCGGGTGCTAAAACCCACGCAATTTGCATACCCTGCCAGTTTTTCGAACTGCACCGGGTCGTCGGCGTTCATAAAAATGGTGGCGCCCCGTTCCATCAGGTTTTCATAGAGCTCGCTTTTTCCCCGGATGACGCCTTCCACCCCCCCGAATCCCTCCAGGTGGGCTTTTCCGAAATTCGTGATATATCCGAAATCGGGTTGTGCCATTTCACTGAGCAGGCGGATTTCCCCCTGGTGGTTTGCCCCCATTTCAACGATGGCCAATTCTGTCTCCGGCGCGATCCGGAGCAGGGTGAGGGGGACGCCGATGTGGTTGTTGAGGTTTCCCCGGGTAGCGAGTGTCCGATATTTCTTGCTCAGGACGGCGGCTATCAACTCCTTGGTCGTGGTCTTTCCATTACTCCCGGTAAGCCCGATGATCCGGGCCTTGCATTGAAGGCGATGGTGCATGGCCAGTTGTTGGAGGGCGGCGAGTGCATCCGGCACCCGGATGCAGCGGGGCTCGTCGGGAAAGTCCCCTTCGTCTACCACTGCGAGGGCCGCTCCCCGGGACAGGGCTTCTATCGCAAATTCATTCCCGTTGAAATTGGGTCCTTTCAGCGCAAAAAAAATGCCGTTTTCCGGGATGGTTCGGCTATCCGTACTGACCTTCGGGTGTTTCAGGAAGAACTCGTACAGGCTTTTCGTATCCATGGGGTAAAGATAAAAAGCCCCGGCGATTGGCCGGGGCTTTTGGAGTGCTTTTAAGTATTCCGGTTTATTAGCGGACTTTTTTGCCGCGTACGGTTTTGTTCTTGGTTTTGGATTTCGAACCCACCCGCGACATTGCACAGCGGAAGCCGATATAGTCGGTGGCCATATACTGGGGCAGGTAGCGGCGCTGGGCCGGGTCCAGCCAGTAGGCGCGATCCCTCCAGGATCCTCCCTTGTACACCCGAACCTCGTCGTTGATCAGGCTTGTCCGGTAATTGCTCTCATCGTACTGGCGCACGAGTTCCCCATCTTCATCCCTTTCCACTTTATGCTTCGGGGAATTGTACATGGCAGGCTTTTCCTCATCTTCCCCGTAGAAATCGGCGAAACGCGAGGAGCTCGGATCCCCGTCCCGGTAACCCCGGTTGTCCGATTTGGAAAAGTTGGTGCGGAGGTAGGTCTCCTGTTCGCCGACAGGTACCATTTTCACTTCCCCCGGAAGGTTGACAGCCACCACTTTGCCTGTTGGCAGCGTGTCGTAAACGATGCTGTCGCGCAGTACCTGGACTTTGCCATCCTCGCCGATAGCGGCCTTCATAAAGATGTTGCCCCGGAAATAGTTGAAATCGCTAATCTCGTCATCTACGATCGGACGGTAGACATCTGCTACCCACTCGGCTACGTTGCCGGCCATATCATAGAGACCCAGGTCGTTGGGTTTGTAGGACTTGACTTCTGCCGTGATATCGGCGCCATCGTCAGACCAACCGGCAATCCCGCCGTAGTCCCCTTTGCCCTGCTTGAAGTTGGCGAGCTGGTCGCCCCGGCCGACCCGCTGGCCGTTCCGGGTGTAGTCGCCATCCCAGGGATATTTTTTACGCCCGCGGTAATTGTTGTATTCCCGGGAACCCTGGAGCGCCTGGGCGGCATACTCCCATTCGGTTTCCGTAGGCAGGCGGTATTCCGGCATGATGATTCCGCTGCTGCGCTTGGCAAAGCTCGGTACGGAATCCTTTTGATTTTTCCCGGTGAGGGAATCGATTTGTCCGCCGTACACGGATCCCGGTCGGTTCAGGTAGGCCTCGGTGGAGAAGGTACCCCCGATTTCCCCGTTCATTGCCCGGTATTTCACGTCTTCGGCCAGGTAGCCCTCCCGCTCGAGCATCGCTTCGTTTACCCGGTCTGTACGCCATTCCGCAAACTGGACGGCCTGCACCCAGTTGACCCCCACCACGGGGTATTCCGCATAGGCGGGGTGGCGCAGGTAGTTGTTGGTCATCGTCTCATTGAAGCCCAGACGGTTCCTCCAGACAAGCGTGTCCGGCAAGGCACCCTCGTAGATGGCTGTGTATTGTGGGTTTTCGGGCGGATATACGCTTTTCAGGTAATCGAGATATTCCAGGTACATGACGTTGGTTACCTCGGTTTCGTCCATATAGAAAGACTGCACGTGCTGCGTAGTCGGCGTGTTGTTCCAATCGTGCATCACATCGTCCTGCAGTTTCCCCTTGGTGAAGGTTCCCCCTTCCACAAAGACCAGGCCCGGTGCGGTTTCCTGCTCCTTGAAGTCGGTATTGTACTGGAAGCCGCCTTCCTTGGCGTTGATCTTCCAGCCTGTGGCCCGGGAAGTATTCTTGGACCCTCCTCCGGAGTTCTTGCAACTCTGCAAGCTCAGGGAACCGGCGATAACGGCTGCCGACAGTAGTGCGCTGATTCGTGTTCGTTTCATCTGTATTTAGGACTTAAGTTCATATCTGGCCGAACGAAGCGGCCGGATGGTTGCTGACAATTCGTAAAAATTGATATCTCGGCTAATACAACGGGCAAAACCCTATTATATTTTACCAGTTGTTAAAATTTGCGGCCCGGGTGGCCAACGGCTCCGCGGTCCTGCACTCTTTCCAATGATAACGGGTAAAATGAGGTTCTAGTATGCTGTTGAATTTACTTTTTGGTTTGTGCGGGAACCGCTACATTGCAGGCCCCGGAGCGAGGTGCCGGGGTGTGGGTGCGCCGGGGAGTTCGGGATGCCCGCAAACCGATTCCGGGGCACGATTTTGTCGAATATCCCGTTTTAGAACAATACATCGTATAAATTTCAGTTATACACATTTTAGTAGCAAGTTTGCGAATTCTAATCGTATGAACAGTATAATGAAGAAAATCAGCCTATTGCTCCTCCTGGCAATCAGCGTAAAATCCATGGCCCAGGACGGGGAACGCGTCATCACCACAGCCGTACCATTTTTGACCATCGCTTCCGACGCCCGGGCGTCGGGGATGGGCGATGTGGGCGTGGCCACCAGCACGGATGCTTTTTCCCAGCAATGGAATCCGGCCAAATTTGCCTTTGCAGAACGGAAAATGGGTGTGGGCATCAGCTATACGCCCTACCTGGAGAGCATAATCACCGATATTGCACTTCTCAATGGTAGTTTCTACAACAAAATCAATGACCGGAGCGCATTTGCCGTTTCCATCCGCTATTTTACCCTGGGGGAAATTGAATTGCGGAATACCTTCCAGGAAAACGGCACCACGGTCAAACCAAACGAACTGGCTATTGACGGTTCCTATTCGCTGAAACTCAGCGAGACCTTTGCCATGGCTGTTGGCGGACGCTTTATCAACTCCAACCTGGAAATCCCCCAGCTGGACAATGCCGTCCAGGCCGGAAGCACCTTTGCGGTGGATGTGGCGGGGTATTACCGGGGTCCTGAAAAGGCCTATGACAGTTTTGACGGCCGCTGGCGCGCCGGGTTCAATATTTCCAACCTGGGGGGCAAGATCAAGTACGACGACGGAGGACAGGAAAACTTCCTGCCCACCAACCTCGGGCTCGGGGGTGGTTTCGATTTTATTTTCGACTTCGACAACGAGCTTTCACTTACGGCGGAAATCAACAAGCTCCTGGTTCCGACGCCCCAGGATTTTGACGGGGACGGGGACCTGGATGCAGACGACAATCAGGAATACCAGAGTATTGGATTCTTCGAAGGGGTATTCACCTCCCTGGGGGATGCACCGGACGGTTTCGGAGAAGAGCTCAAGGAAATGACCTGGGCCCTCGGCGCCGAGTACAAATACCGCGACCAGTTTATGCTGCGCGGGGGCTATTTCAACGAATCGGAGGAAAAAGGTTTCCGGAAGTTCTTCAGCCTGGGAGCCGGTTTCCGGTACAACAACGTACAGATTGACCTGTCCTACCTGTTTTCCACGGCACAGGTTCGCAACCCGCTGGAGAATACGCTGCGCTTTTCGCTCAGCTTCGCCCTGGGGGAAGAATTCTATAACGACTGATCGGTTCCAAACCGAAAATCCAACCTGCCCCACGGGCAGGTTTTTTTATGTCCGGCCCGTCCAATTCCGTATCTTTTGCCCATGCAGAAAAAACATATCGGTTTTGACCTGAACATCTACCCGGATCCCGCGGAACTTTCCGGGGATGACCGGGCTTTGCTGGCCGCTGCCCGGGAGGCGACCTCGGGCTCCTATTCCCCGTATTCCAAATTCCCCGTTGGGGCGGCGATTGAATTGGCGACCGGGGAGGTGGTTATCGGCAGCAATCAGGAGAATGCCTCTTATCCATCCGGGCTTTGCGCGGAGCGGGTGGCCGTTTTCCAGGCCGGTGCCCGGTTTCCGGGGACCCCGGTCCGGACCCTGGCCGTATATGTGGGGAACCCCGGGGGAAGCCTCCACAAGCCCGCGGCGCCCTGTGGGAATTGCAGGCAATCCCTGCTGGAGTACGAACACCGGCAGGAAGGCCCGATCCGAATCCTGTTGCAGGCCGGGGGAGGAGCCGTCTACGAATGCCCGTCCATCCGCGCTTTGCTACCCCTGGGATTCGACCCGGAATTCCTCTCCTGACCCCATCCGGAACCCGGTTATACGCAATCGGGATTCCCATTTTTTCATGAATGATTTAATATGTATTTTTGCTTCCCTACCCCGGGGGAATCGACGGCATGCCGGGATTTCCGAAGCACCGGGAAGCGAGATAAAACCAATCTGGATGAAAAAAGTTACCAAGGAAGTATATCTGAAGTGGTATGAGGATATGCTGTTCTGGCGGAAGTTTGAGGACAAGCTGGCCGCAGTATATATACAACAAAAGGTCCGCGGGTTTCTGCACCTTTACAATGGACAGGAAGCGGTGCTTGCCGGTTCCCTCCACGCCATGGACCTGGAAAAAGACCGGATGATTACGGCTTACAGGAACCACGTACAGCCCATTGGCCTGGGTGTCGATCCGAAACGCGTCATGGCCGAGTTGTACGGGAAGGTCACCGGCACCTCCAAGGGCATGGGGGGATCCATGCACATCTTCTCAAAAGAACACCGTTTCTATGGCGGACACGGCATCGTGGGCGGGCAGATCCCGCTGGGGGCCGGGCTCGCCTTTGCCGATAAGTATTTTGAGCGGGACGCCGTGACCCTTTGTTACATGGGGGACGGGGCGGTTCGCCAGGGAAGCCTGCACGAAACGTTCAACCTGGCCATGCTCTGGCAACTACCGGTAGTTTTTATCTGTGAAAACAATGGCTATGCCATGGGGACCTCTGTAGCACGGACGGCCCATTCCACGGAGATCTGGAAACTCGGGCTGGGGTATGAAATGCCCTGCGGCCCGGTAGACGGTATGGACCCGGTTACCGTAGCGGAAGAAGTTTACAAGGCCGTGGACCGCGCGCGTACCGGCGGCGGACCCACCTTCCTGGAAATGAAAACCTACCGCTATCGGGGGCATTCCATGTCCGATGCCCAGCATTACCGGACCAAGGAAGAAGTGGAGGAATACAAGAAAATCGACCCGATTACCCAGGTACTCGATGTGATCAAAGACAAGCGCTATGCCACGGACGAGGAAATTTCGGAAATCGACAAACGGGTGAAGCAGCGGGTGAAGGAGTGCGAGAAATTTGCGGAAGAATCCGATTTCCCGCCGGTGGAACAACTTTACGATACGGTATACGAACAGGAAGACTACCCGTTCCTGGCCCACAAATTATAAGATTCAGCAGATGGCAGAAATCATAAAAATGCCCCGACTCAGCGATACCATGGAGGAAGGAACCGTGGCGAAATGGCTGAAACAGGTTGGAGATAAGATCGAAGAAGGCGACATCCTTGCGGAAATCGAAACGGACAAAGCGACCATGGAATTCGAATCGTTCTATGAGGGTACGCTGCTCCATATCGGGATAGAAGAAGGGGACGGCGCTCCGGTGGATGCCCTCCTGGCTATAGTCGGGGAAGAAGGCGAAGACATATCGGGCCTGATCGACGGCGCAGGTTCGGGTGATGCCGGCGCCGGCGAGGACACAAAAGAAACTGTCGCGGAGGAGGCTGCAACCGGGGATGGCTCGGAGGATGCAGAAACTGCCTCCGGGGATGATGCCGGAGGGCAGGCCGAGGTCCCCGAGGGTGTGGAAATAATCCGCATGCCCCGCCTGAGCGATACGATGGAAGAAGGCACGGTTGCCTCCTGGATCAAGAAGAAAGGGGACGCGGTGGAAGAAGGAGATATCCTGGCCGAAATCGAAACGGATAAGGCCACCATGGAATTCGAGTCCTTCTATTCCGGGACCCTGTTGCATATCGGGATTGAAGAAGGCGAATCCGCCCCGGTAGATGCCGTACTTGCGGTGATCGGACCCGAGGGAACGGATGTTGAGGCTGTATTGTCTGCCGGTAGCGGATCCGGCAAACCGGCTGCCACGGAAGAGAAAGGGGCTGAGGCCAAAAAGGAAAGCTCCGAGGAAAAGGCAGCATCCACCGACGGTGCGGCTGCGGGCAGGGAAGAAGCCAGGTCCGGCGGGTCATCGTCTGGTGACGGTCGGATCTTCATTTCGCCCCTGGCCAGGAAAATGGCAGAGGAAAAGGGTATCGACCTGAGTGACGTGGAAGGCACCGGCGACAACGGGCGGATCGTCAAGCGGGATATTGAGAATTACACCCCGTCTGCCAAACCGGCGGCAAGTGTGGGGGAAGGCGCCGCAAAGGCTCCTGCCGAGCAGGCCGTTCCCGCATCTGCGGCCTCCATGGCCCCTGCCGGGGAGGAATCTGTGGAAGAGGTCAAGAACTCACAGATGCGCAAGGTCATTGCCAAACGCCTGAGCGAATCGAAATTTACCGCCCCCCACTACTACCTGACCATCGAGGTGGATATGAGCCAGGCCATGGCTTCCCGGGCGCGGATCAACGAATTGCCGGACACCAAGGTGTCCTTTAACGATATGGTCGTCAAGGCCTGTGCGATGGCACTGCGGAAACACCCCCAGGTCAACACCACCTGGAACGGGGATACCACAAAGTACAACGGCCACGTGCATATCGGAGTTGCAGTAGCGGTTGAAGAAGGACTGGTGGTGCCCGTCCTGAAATTCACCGACCAGATGAGCCTGACCGCCATCGGGGCATCCGTGAAGGACCTCGCCGGCCGCGCGCGCAACAAGAAACTCACCCCTGCGGAGATGGAGGGGAGTACCTTTACCGTCTCCAACCTGGGGATGTTTGGTATCCGGGAATTTACATCCATCATCAACCAGCCCAACTCGGCGATCCTGTCTGTAGGGGCCATTGTGGAGAAACCGGTGGTCCGGGACGGCCAGATCGTCGTCGGCCATACGATGACCATCACCCTGGCCTGCGACCACCGCACGGTGGACGGCGCCACAGGGGCGCAATTCCTGCAAACCCTGCGGGCTTACCTGGAGCATCCCGTAACGATGCTGGCCTAAATGGAATGCCCGCGAATTCCGGCGAACGGCCAACAGCTGCTGGCCGGGGCGCTTGCCGTACTCCTGCTGCTGGCGCTGGCTTCCTGCGGAGCCGGACGGAAAGTGGCATGCGGGCCGGAAAACTACCGCGAATTCAGCGATTCCGTTGCCATGCAACGTATTGTGGGATTCCTTGCTTCGGATGCCCTGGGGGGGCGGGATACCGGATCCGAAGGGTTGGAACAGGCGGCCACTTACCTGGAGGGCAGGCTCAAAGATTTTGGAATCCAGCCTTATTTTGACGCCTACCGGGACACCCTGACGAACATCGAAGACACCGGATACAATATTGTAGGCTATTTGCAGGGCTCGGAACCCGGGCTTTCCGGGGAATATGTGCTGATCGGGGCCCATTACGACCATATTGGCCGGGTAGCCCCCCGGGAAGGGGACAGCATTGCCAACGGGGCAAACGACAATGCCACGGGTACGGCCATGGTGTTGGAGCTGGCCCGATTTTTTGCCCGCTGTAAACCGCCGGCGCGCAGCCTGGTTTTTGCTTTTTTCTCCGCGGAGGAACGCGGCCTGATGGGAAGCGCCCACCTGGCGAAAAGGCTTAAGGCACAGGGCGCCGATTTATACGCCATGCTCAACTTTGAAATGACCGGCGTCCCCATGGCCGGGAAGGACTACCGGGTCTACCTCACCGGGTATGAAAGGAGTAACCTGGCAGAGGTGGCCAACGAGCTGGCCGGCTCCAAATTGGTGGGGTTGTTGCCCCAGGCCCAGGAGTTCAATTTGTTCCAGCGGTCGGATAACCTGCCGTTCTATCAGGAATTCCAGGTGCCGGCCCATACCTTCTCCACATTTGACTTTACGAACTTTGATTATTACCACCTTCCGGGCGATGAGCCGTCGGGCATGGACTTTGGCCATATGGCAGAGTTGCTGAACGATTTGATCCCCGTGGTAAAAGGTATTGCCGACTCTCCTCCCGCAACCCTGAAAATGTATCCATGGCCCGAATCGCAGTAACCGGAACAAGTCGCGGGATCGGGTATGAACTCGTAAAGTACTGGGCCGGCCAAGGGCACCAGGTCCTTGCGCTATCCCGCAATGAGGCCCCGGTGCTGGACCTCGGATTGCCGGGGGTTACGGCACTTCCCTTTGATATCACGGATGAAAAGGCCTGCGACCGGGTGCGCGACTGGATTGGGGAAAACTGGACCCGTGCGGACATCCTGGTCCACAATGCGGGCAGTCTGGTCAACAAGCCATTCGGGCAAACCGGTACCGCCGATTTCGAAATGGTATACCGGGTTAATGTTTTTGGCGTAGCGGCACTTACCCGGTCCCTGCTGCCGGTGCTGGAGCCCTCCGGGCACGTGCTGGCGATCAGTTCCATGGGGGGGATACAGGGCAGTGCAAAATTTCCCGGCCTGGCAGCCTACAGTTCCAGCAAGGGTGCGGTGATAACCCTCACCGAGTTGTTGGCCGAGGAGTACAAAGAAACCGGGCCCGCCTTCAATGCCCTGGCCCTGGGTGCCGTCCAGACCGAGATGCTCGAAGCGGCTTTTCCCGGATACCAGGCTCCGGTATCTGCCGCCGAAATGGCGAAGTATATCGGGGATTTTGCCCTGACGGGCCATCATTACTACAACGGGAAGGTGCTCCAGGTCAGCAAGACTACCCCGTAGGGTCGGCTACTTTGATGAATTTATACACGCAGGGCTCGATACACGGATAGTAAAAGATCAGGTTTCCCTCTTCCAACCGGCCCTGAATGCCGTTGACAACACTCTCACTACAGGCAATCAGGATTTCACTTACGGCAATGCGCGTGAAGGAACCCGTGAGGCGTTCTCCTTCTTCGAAGACCCGGCAGACGTGGAAATTGGCTTCGAAGGAATTATCCGAATTGAGGGTGATTTGGAAGCCGGCGTCGCTCGGTTCAAATTCTCCGCTGCCGTCCCCCGGGTCGAATAAGACCTCGGTGAGCAACCAGGTGCCTTCCAGTTGGTTGGGCGTTACCCGATCGTCCCGGTCATTCTGGCAAGCCAGGAGCAGCAGGGCTACAGGCAACAATAGTATCAGCTTTTTCATATCCATAAGATACGGGAATACCGGATGGGTTGGCCGGTAATACGGAAAATTTTTATAGCCTGCCTGCTGCCCCATTAAAATACTACATTTGTAGCCATGGACGACGTGTTGAAGCGATACCTGCCGGAACGAAGCGTGGCACCGTGTCTGGCCCTGATCCGCACCAACGGGGTGCACCTGAAAATCGTCAGCAGGAGGCACACGCGCCACGGCGACTACCGGCCGCTGCCAGGGGGGGGACACCAGATCACCGTAAACGCTTCCCAAAATCCCTATCGGTTCCTGTTGACCCTTATCCACGAGATTGCCCATTTAATTGCCTTTGAACGCTTCGGCAGGCAGATCAAACCCCATGGGTCTGAGTGGAAGGCCACCTTCCGGGACCTGATGCTGCCGTTCCTGCGGCCGGATATCTTCCCGGAACGCCTCCTGCCGTATCTCGCCCGTCACTTTAAAAACCCGAAGGCCAGCAGCAGTACGGATTCCGCCCTGGCCCTGGCCCTGAAATCCTACGACCCGGATGCGGAAGAGCAACAATATGTTTACCAATTGCCGGAAGGGGCCGTTTTCCGCCTCTATAACGGCAAGGTATTTCGCAAGGGGCCGAGACAAATTAAGCGATACCGTTGCATGGAGGTTGCCACCGGAAAATTGTATCTTTTCCAGCCGCATGCAGAAGTTGAATTAGTAAGCGAAGCCTGAATGAACTCATCCAACTATTACGCCGTACTGATGGCCGGGGGCGTCGGCTCCCGGTTCTGGCCGGTAAGTACCCGGCAATTCCCCAAACAATTCCACGATATGCTGGGTACCGGGCAATCCCTCCTGCAACGGACGTTTTCCCGACTTGCCAGGTTTATCCCGGAAGAGCAAATATTGATTCTGACCAACACCCGATACAACGACCTGGTATTGGAGCAATTGCCCGGACTCTCCCCGGAGCAGATCATCGGGGAGCCCGCCATGAGGAACACGGCGCCCTGTATCCTGTACGCCGCCATGAAAATCCGTAAAATGAACCCGGAGGCCCTGATGCTTGTGGCGCCCAGCGACCACTGGATTGAGGACGAAGCGGCATTTGAACGGGACGTAACCGCTTGCTTTTCTCAGTGTGCTGACCACCAGACGCTGTGTACCCTGGGTATTCAGCCCACTTTTCCAAATACCGGTTTTGGCTATATCGAATTCGATGCCGGGGGGAATGCCCCCAGGGAGCTGCGGGACGTGGTGCAGTTTCGGGAGAAACCGGATTACCAAACGGCAAAAGGGTTCCTGCAGCAGGGCAACTTCCTGTGGAACGCCGGGATATTTGCCTGGAGTGCAAAAGGGATCCTGGAAGCTTTCAGGCACTACCAACCGGGGCTTTTTGAGTTGTTTGAAAAGGGGTTGGAAAGCTTCAATACGGAGGGGGAATCAGAATTTATCGAACGCTATTACCCGACGGCGGAAAATATTTCCATCGACTACGCCATTATGGAGCGCTCGGATTCCGTAAAAGTGTTGCCGGCGAGTTTCGACTGGAACGATTTGGGGACCTGGGGCTCGCTTTACGATAAAATGGAAAAGGACCGGCAGGATAATGCGGTGGCACAGGGACGGGTGCTTTCCCGGGACAGTTCGGGCAATATGGTCCGCCTGCCCGGGGAGAAGGTGGCCGTGCTGGAAGGGTTGAAGGATTATATCGTTATCGATAAACCGGAAGTACTGATGATTATCCCCAGGGACCGGGAGCAGGAAATTAAACAATGGGTTGCCGAAGTGGGAGACACCTTCGGCGATGAATATATCTAGCATTCATGAAGGAAAATTTAAACCAGGATCACATTTCCCCCACCCAGGACCCGGACAGCGGGGAGGAGGTTAAGAAAGATTTTCAGGGGCTGGTGGGCAGCGTCCGCAAGTTCCTGACCGAATTGCTCAACATCCGGCGGAACACCGACCAGGACGCTGCCAGGGAGGCGATCGTGGCGGATATTTCCTTTAAGGGGCACACCGCCTGGATCCTGGTGTGTTCCATTTTTATCGCATCGGTGGGCCTGAATGCAAATTCCACCGCCGTGGTAATCGGGGCGATGCTTATTTCCCCGCTGATGGGCCCCATCCTCGGCATCGGGATGTCCCTTGCGATCAACGATATCGATACGCTCCGGCGTTCCCTGAAGAATTTTGCCGTCATGGTCGTGCTCAGCGTGTTGACGGCTTACCTGTTTTTTGAATTCTTCCCGCTCCGGGACGAGTCGTCCGAGTTGCTCGCGCGGACCGAGCCGGATATCCGGGATGTACTCATCGCGTTCTTCGGCGGTCTGGCCCTGGTGATTGCCCGGGCCAAGAAAGGGACCATTGCGAGCGTGATCTTCGGGGTCGCCATCGCCACAGCGCTGATGCCGCCCTTGTGTACCGTAGGGTTTGGCCTGGCCATCGGCAACTGGGACTACGCGGCAGGGGCCATGTACCTCTTTACGATCAACACGATATTTATCGCGTTGGCCACCTTCCTGATCCTGAAGATCCTCCGGTTCCCCATGGTGCGCTACGCCAATTCAAAGAAGCGCCGCTTTATTGCCCGGATGGCCTCCCTGATTGCGATCCTGGTCATGGTGCCGGCGGGGTATACCTTCTACAAGGTGTTCCAGGAGTCTCGGTTCCGCGGGCAGGCCCGGGAATTTATCAGCGAGACCATTGGCATCTACCAGTTCCCGGGCAATGGGCGCTATATGGAAAACCTCACCCAGATTGAATACCGGGAAGACGGTACTTCGGTGATTGAGCTGGTTTGCATGGGGGATGACGTGATCCCGGAAAATGTGATACAGACCTGGCGTGCCCGGAAGAACAGCTACGCAAAACTCGCCGATGCGGAACTCAAGATTGTCCAGGGCGGACGTGACGACGGGGAGGAAAAATTCCGCTATGTCAACGAGCTCTATGAAGCCAAAAAGGCGGAACTACTGAACAAGGATGAACGCATCCGGCTGCTCGAGGAGGAGCTCACCAGTATGCGGAGCCTGGCCGACGGCATGGTGCCCTTCGGGGAGATATCCGCCGAGGCCCGGGCCAGTTACGAAAACCTCGTCGGGTTGGGGTTTGCCTATACGCTGCAAACCGATTTCAACAAGACGGATACCATCCCGCTTTTTGAGGCCCGGTGGCGGGAAGATATTCCGCAGGCGGTGCGGCAGGAAGACCAGAGGCGCCTTTCCAACTGGCTCCGGACGCGGCTGAAAAACCAGAAGATCCAGGTGCGGGAGGCCGGGAGCTGAGACCCGGGTTTTGGTAGTTGTGGTCAGGTTGGTTGCGGCTGTGGCTGTGCCAGCTGTGGCTGTGCGGTCCGGGGCGTATTAGTTTTTACCCTCCAGATACATCTGGCGCACCTTCTTGAAGAGTTCCGAGGAATAGACAAAATTGGTGACGGCCTCATTGTCCGTGCGGAAGATTTCCTTTTTGGTCCCTTCCCATTCTTTGATCCCGTTTTTCAAAAAGATGATTTTTTCCCCGATTTCCATGACGGAATTCATGTCGTGGGTATTGATCACCGTGGTGATGTTGTATTCCTCGGTGATTTCCTGGATCAGGTTGTCGATAAGCATGGCCGTTTTCGGGTCGAGTCCGGAATTCGGCTCGTCGCAAAACAGGTACTTCGGGTTCATGACGATGGCGCGGGCGATGGCGACGCGTTTCTGCATTCCCCCGGAAATTTCCGCAGGGTACTTTTTGTGGGCATCCACCAGGTTCACCCGATGGAGCACGAAATCCACCCGCTCCTGCATTTCCGCCCGGGACTGTTTGGTAAACATATCCAGGGGGAACATCACATTCCCCTCCACTGTCATGGAGTCGAAAAGGGCGCTGCCCTGGAAGACCATCCCCATTTCCTGCCGCAGGTCCCGACGGACCTCCCGCGTCATTTCCGAATAGGCCTTGCCCTCGTACAGGATATTGCCCGCCGTCGGGGTTAGCAAGCCGAGGAGGCACTTCATGAATACGGTTTTCCCCGAGCCGCTTTGGCCGATAATCAGGTTGGTCTTCCCCTTCTCGAAGGTGGTGGAGATTCCCTTGAGGACTTCGGTGTCGCCGAACGACTTTCGCAGGTTTTCTACTTCTATCATCAGCCGAGCAGCAATTGTGTTAGGATATAATTCATGACGATGATCACCACGCTGGTCCACACAAAGGAGACCGTGGAGGCCTTGCCGACTTCCAGGGCGCCCCCCTTCATATAGAAGCCGTGGTAGGAAGGGACCGTGGCAATGATAAAGGCAAACACCACCGATTTGATAAACGAATACATCACGTGGAACGGGATGAAATCCAGTTGCAGGCCCTCGATAAAGTCGGCACTCGAACTGAAACCGCCGAACACCCCGGCTATCCAACCCCCCAGAATTCCCACATACATGGCAATTGCCACCACAAACGGGTAGAGCAACATGGCGATGATCTTCGGGAATACCAGGTAATTAAGCGCATTGACCCCCATGACTTCGAGGGCGTCGATCTGTTCCGTTACCCGCATGGTGCCGATGCTCGAGGTAATATACGAGCCCACTTTTCCGGCCATGATAATGGAGGTGAATGTGGGGGCGAACTCCAGGATCACCGATTGGCGGGTGGCAAAACCAATCAGGTTCTTGGGTATCAACGGGTTGCTGATATTCAAAGCGGTCTGTATCGCTACAACCCCCCCGATAAAGAAGGAAATAAAGATGATGATGCCCATGGACCCGTAGATCAGTTCATCGATTTCCTTGAGGATCAGGGATCGCATGATTGGCCACTTGGTGGGCTTTTTGAAAGTTTCGACAATCATGATTGCGTAACTCCCTATAGATGCCAGGTAGTTCATAGGTCGCGCCGGGCTTAGGTTCGTAAAAATAACAATATTCACATTGATTTAAATCCAGTTCCGGGGGATAAACAGGACGAATCCCTATTTTTGATACCAAAATCAACTCCCATGACGCGAAATCCGATCATAAGGCACTGGCTGACGACAATCGCCCTGCTGGCCCCCATTGTACTCCTCACCGCCCAGGTCTCTATCCGGGAACGACGCGGGGATTCCCGGGCCGAGGTGTTTGAGCGCCCCCCGAAACTCATTGTCGGCATCGTGGTAGACCAGATGCGCTTCGATTACCTGTCCCGGTTCTGGAACCACTACGGGGAAGGCGGTTTCAGGCGGCTGGCCGGCGATGGCTTCCTCTGCCGGAACCACCATTTCAACTATGCCCCTACCAGCACGGGCCCCGGCCATGCCTCTGTATATACGGGTACGACCCCCGCGGTCCATGGGATTATCGGCAATAGCTGGTTCGACAAAGTGACCGGGGAAAATGTCTACTGCGCCGGGGACGACCAGGTGGAATCCGTGGGGACCACCAGTGACGCCGGGAAGATGTCTCCCCACCGCCTGATGGTAACCACCATTACCGACCAGCTGAGGCTCCACCATCAAATGCGATCCAAGGTGATAGCCGTTGCCCTGAAAGACCGGGGCGCTGCCCTGCCGGGCGGCTTTACCGCGAACGCGGCCTATTGGTTTGAAGGGGGGGCTGCAGGTAACTGGATCAGCAGCTCGTATTATATGGAAACGCTGCCGGAATGGGTCCGCGCCTTCAATGCGTCGGACGCCGCTGAAAAGTATAAGCGGATTTGGGAACCGGCCAAACCCCTGAACACCTATGCCGAGAGCGGCCTGGACAACGTGGTGTACGAAAGTGCGTTTAACGGGCAGGCGGCCCCGGTTTTCCCCTACGACCTGCCGGCTCTCTGGGAGGACAACGGGCAATTCGGCCTCCTGCGGGTAACGCCCTTCGGCAACAGCCTCACCCTGGATTTTGCCCTGGCTGCCCTGGAGGCGGAAGGGCTCGGGGACGACCTGATCACCGACTTTTTAGCCATCAGCTTTTCGAGTACCGACTACGTGGGCCATAAATTCGGCGTGGATTCCAAGGAAGTCCAGGACACCTATATCCGGCTCGACCAGGACCTGGAACGGATGCTGGATGCCCTGGATAAAAAGGTGGGCGAAGGGGAGTATACGGTATTTCTGACCGCCGACCACGGGGCGGTGCAGGTACCGGCCTTCCTGGCCGACCAGCGGGTGCGTGCGGGATATCCCGACTCCGGTGAAATGCACCGGCGTTTCGGGGAATTCCTGCAATACACCTACGGCACCACGGACATTGTCCGCGCCACTTCGAATTCCCAGATATTCCTGGACCACGATGTGCTCCGCAACCTGGAATTGGAACCCGCCCAGGTACAGGCGCAGATGGCCGGGGAGCTCCTGGGATACGACGGGATCAACCGGGTCTATACGGCCACCCAGATGCAGGGTTCAACATACCAGGACGGAATTCCGGCCATCCTGCAACAGGGGTACAACCAGAAACGCTCCGGAGACTTGTTGCTGGTTTATGACCCGGGCTTTGCCGAGTATTCCCGGACGGGATCTACCCACGGCACAGTGCACAATTACGATACGCATATCCCGCTGATTTTCTATGGGCACGGCGTGCGGCCCGGCCAGTCGTTCCGCAGGACGGAAATCCCGGATATCGCGCCAACGTTGGCGGCCATGTTGGGGATTGCATTTCCAAATGGCACCACGGGGGAACCTATTGTGGAAATCCTACGATAGCTTCCGGCGAATTTCCCGCCAGCGCCAGTTGCGGGCAAATGCCCCTTCCTGACGGGTCAGTAACCTCCCGGAACCCGAAAAGAACGCGCGGAGGTACCCGGAGAGGTGCTGGAAAGGGAGGAGTGGATTCCGACGTTTCCAGGCCATTTTCAACGAAGAGAGCAGGCTGATGCCAACCCCGTAGCGGAGCTGATAGAGCGCCTGTCCCTGCAGCCTGGCATTTCTGGCTGAATAGGCAAAGCCGGTAGGCCGCATATGGATCACCTTCAACTCCGGCAGCGTGCGGACGCCAAACCCGTGGTAGCGGGCCAACAGGGCGTCGGCCATATCCCACCCAATGGAAGGCCGCAGCCCGCCAATGGTCCGGAAACAGGCTTTACTGTAGAGTTTCACGGGGCCGCGGACATGCCCGGGCCCGGCGATGGGCTCATAGACGGTTTTTCCGTTTCGTTCCACATAGAGGTGGCCCCCGCAGAGGCCCAGGCCCGGATGCGCTTCAAAGGCTTCCAGGACTTTTCGGAAGTAGTCGGGGGGAAGGAGGATATCCGCGTCGAATTTCCCGATGAAATCGTAGGGTTGTTCGGTCTGGCTGAGCCCGTACTCAAAACACTCCACAACTTTGGGCCCCGGTTGGTGGCCCGAACCGGAAGTCCGGCCGGCCAATCGGATCCAGTCGTGTGCCCGGGCAAACTCCCCGGCGATTTGGGCGGTGCGGTCCGTGCTGTTGTCATCTACGATGAGCAGCTCGTCCGGCTGCCGCTCCTGGCTGGCGAACGATTCCAAACAGGCGCGCAGGTACTTCCCCTCGTTGTGGGCGGGCATGATAATTACGAGCCGTTTGCTGTTTTCAGTTGCCAAATTCCGGAGGGTTAATTGCCGTCGGTGGGCGACAGGCCGGGGCGTTCCGCATAAACCAGGTAATACCTGGGGGTAAAACGCCTCAACAGTGGCCGGAAGCCGATTTTTTGAACCGGGTGGGCCCACTGGAGCCGGTCCTTGATAACCCACCCGGATTTTTCGAGCAACCAGTCAAACTGCCAGGCTTCGAATTCGTGGAAATGCCGGTCGCGGTCATCGGTTTTGGAGCGGTACGCACTGGCAAACCACAGCCTGAGCGGGACGCTGGCCAGGAGTTTGTCGCCCGGTATGGCCCGCAGGACGTTATAGGGGGCCACCAGGTGCTCGAGGATCTCAAAGGCAGTGACTACCCCGGCCCCGGTGTTTTTGATGGCTTCCAGGTCTTCGTCCAGGTCCTCTCCCTGCGTATTGCTGACGGTATATCCATGCTCCCGCATAATCTCCGCAAAGGGGTTATCCACCCCCAGATCCAGGATGGTCTCTTCCGGACGGATATGCTTCCGGAGGAATTCCAGGGTGAGTCTGTAGCGTTTTTCGGGATAATGGGTGTACATGGCTATTCGACAGTTTCGGCATACGCCTCGAGCGGGGCGCAGGTACACATCAGGTTGCGGTCGCCAAAGGCGTCGTCCACGCGCCGGACGCTGGGCCAGAATTTATTCTCCCGCACATGGGGCAGGGGAAAGGCCGCCTCGGCCCGGCTATACGGGTAATCCCAGGTATCGGCGGTAACCATGTCCGCGGTATGGGGGGCGTTTTTCAGGATCGGGTTGGGCTGCTCCCCGGAAAGATCAATTTCCCGGCGGATGGACAGGAGCGCATCGCAAAAGCGGTCGAGTTCTTCCAGGCTTTCGCTCTCCGTGGGTTCGATCATCATGGTCCCGGCTACCGGGAAAGAGACCGTCGGCGAATGAAAGCCGTAATCGATCAGGCGCTTGGCGATATCTGTAACCTCGATTCCCATTTTTTTAAACGGACGGCAATCGATGATCATTTCGTGGGCAGCCCGCCCGAGTTCCCCGGTATACAGGATGGGATAGGCTTCCCGCAGGCGCTCCTTGATATAATTGGCGTTCAGGATGGCGATTTTGGTGGCCTGCGTCAGGCCCTCCGCACCGAGCATCCGGATATAGGCATAGGAAATCAGGCAGACCAGGGCGCTCCCCCAGGGGGCTGCCGAAATGGCCGGGATGCCGTGTTTGCCGCCCGTTTCCACGAGCGGGTTTTTCGGCAGGAATTCCGCCAGCTGGGGTGCCACGCAGATGGGGCCCACCCCCGGGCCGCCCCCGCCGTGGGGGATGGCAAAGGTCTTGTGGAGGTTCAGGTGGCAGACGTCGGCCCCGATGGTGGCCGGGTTGGTGAGGCCTACCTGGGCGTTCATGTTGGCGCCGTCCATATAGACCTGGCCCCCGTTATCGTGGATGAGCTGGGTTACCTGCCGGATGGAGGATTCGAAGACCCCGTGCGTGGACGGGTAAGTCACCATCAGTGCGGCCAGGGAATCGCTGTGGGCGGCTACTTTCTCCTCCAGGTCGGCCACGTCGATATTCCCCTTGTCGTCGGTTTTGGTTACCACCACCTTCATGCCCGCCATCACGGCCGAAGCCGGGTTGGTCCCGTGGGCCGAAGCCGGGATCAGGCAGACATTGCGGTGGCCTTCTCCCCGGGACTCGTGGTAGGCCCGGATGACCATCAACCCCGCGTATTCGCCCTGGGCGCCGGAATTCGGCTGGAGGGAAGTGGCCGCAAAACCCGTGATTTCGGTTAGGTAGGCCTCGAGTTTTCTGAGCATCTTCTGGTACCCTGTTGCCTGGCTTACCGGCACAAACGGGTGGAGGTTGCCCCATTCCGCCATGCTCAGCGGCAGCATCTGGGTGGCGGCATTCAGTTTCATCGTACAGGATCCCAGCGAGATCATCGAATGGTTCAGCGCCAGGTCTTTTCGCTCGAGTTTTTTCAGGTAGCGCATCATCTCGGTTTCCGAGTGGTAGCGATTGAAGACATCCTGCCCGAGAAAGTCAGTGGCCCTGCGGAGTCCTGCCGGGATTCGGGATTCCGCGGAGAAGTCGGTGCAGCCCGGACTGTCCGTGCCCAGGGCGCGGGCAAAAACTTCCAGGATGTCCGCGATATCCCAGGGCCCGGTGGTTTCGTTCAGGGAGACGGATACGCCATCCCCGAAGTAATTCAGGTTGATACCGGCTGCTTCCGCTTCCTTCCGGACGGCCCCGGCGGGCACCTCCGCGGTCACCGTATCGAAAAAGCTGGAATGCCGGAGGGATACGCCCATTTTTTCCAGGCCTTCGGCAAGGGATGCCGCCGCTGCGTGGATGTTGCCTGCAATCCTCCGCAAGCCGTCCGGCCCGTGGTATACCGCATAGGCGCCTGCCATCACGGCCAGCAATACCTGGGCGGTACAAATATTCGAAGTGGCCTTGTCCCGTTTGATATGTTGTTCCCGGGTCTGTAGGGCCATCCGCAGGGCCGGTTTACCGTCCACATCCTTGCTCAGGCCGATGATCCGCCCCGGGATTTGCCGCTTATAGGCCTCCCGGGTGGCAAAAAAGGCTGCGTGCGGCCCGCCATACCCCATCGGTATGCCAAAGCGCTGCGTACTGCCAACCACCACATCGGCCCCGAATTCCCCCGGGGGTACCAACAGGCAGAGACTCATCAGGTCTGCTGCAACTGCTACTTTGATATCCAGGCTGTGGGCCTGCGCCACAAAATCCCCGAATTCGCCTACGGAGCCGTCGGCTGCGGGGTATTGGAGGAGGGCGCCAAAGAAGTCCCCGTCGAGGCGGGCCGTTTCGGGAGCGCCCGGGACGAGTTCAATCCCCAGGGGCGCCGACCGGGTTTCCAGCAGGGCAAGCGTTTGCGGGAGCACACCCTCAGAGACAAAAAATTTGACACACCCGGTTTTCTTTTGTTCCCTGCTTCGCAGTTCAAAGATCATGGCCATGGCTTCTGCCGCTGCCGTGCTTTCGTCCAGGAGGGAGGCGTTGGCCAGTTCCATGCCTGTGAGGTCGCTGACGACGGTCTGAAAATTGAGCAGGGCTTCCAGGCGCCCCTGGGCGATTTCCGCCTGGTAAGGGGTATAGGCCGTATACCATCCGGGATTCTCCAGGATGTTGCGCTTGATAACGGAGGGCGTAATCGTAGGATGGTATCCGAGACCGATATAAGATTTCATCAGGTCGTTCTCCCGTCCCAGTTCGTGTATGTGCTGCAGGAATTCATGTTCGGCCATGGGCGGGTCCAGTTGCATGGGCCCTTTCAGGCGAATGCCGTCCGGCAGGGTTTCATAGATGAGTTGTTCGAGGTTTTCCACCCCGATCCGCCCTGTCATGGCCGGCAGGTCGCCGGGGCGAATGCCCAGGTGGCGGGAAGCAAATTGCGCAGTTTTCATAGCAATCCGGATTGACTTTTTAGAGGTCACAAAATTAGGTATAAATTACTGGATAACCGCGGATAGGCGCACAGTGTCAGGTGAAAGTTTTTAACCGGAATCCCGGCTTATGAACACTTTGGCATACCTTTGCCCCATGCGCCTTTACCACGCAGTTTTCCGCATGTATGTCGGTGGAAGTATCCACGTTGCGGCTGTATTGCTGGCGCTGCTCTATTATACGGAGCGGCTATCCGGGGCTACCGTGCAGCCGGAGTATTACGGCGCCCTGTTCTTTGGGAGTATTGCGGGTTACAATTGCCTGAAATACGGGGCGGAGCCCTGGAAGTACCGACCGAAAAAGGGATCGCGCATCCGGCTGTTATTTGCCCTGAGCCTCGTCTGCCTGTTGGTGGGCCTGTATTTCCTGTTTCTGCTGGATATACCCTACTGGTGGATGAGTGCGGCATGCGCCGTACTGGCTGCCCTGTATTCGCTGCCCCTGTTTCCGGGCTTTCGGAACCTGCGCAGTTTTGGCTTGCTGAAGGTGCCTCTGGTAGCCCTGGTCTGGGTGGCAGCCACGGTCTGGATACCGGTATGGGGCAGTGGAAGTACTCTTGGCTGGGACCTTTGGGTGGAGAGTGTCCAGCGATTCCTATGGGTGGGATTGCTGATGCTGCCTTTCGAAATACGGGATATGGATTCGGATCCGCCGGCCATCCGTACGCTGCCGAGGCGGCTGGGGATGGCCGGAACCCGCCGGCTGGGGTGGATCGGGGCCTTCTTGCTTATGGTGACGGTGGCGCTTAAGGATCTGCCAACAGGCGCAGAGTGGGTGAGTAAGGGGCTCGCGGCTGTTTTAACCGGGCTCGCCATCCAGTTCAGCAGCAGGGATCAACCCCCTTATTACGCTTCCTTCTGGGTGGAGGGCATTCCCATGGTATGCCTGGCGGCATTCGTAGCCTGGGATCAGCTGGCCGGGCCCTGACCCCGTTCCTTTTCCAGCCGTTGTTTTAATTTTTCCTTTTCCTCCTCCGGCAGGACGTGGAGTGAAGCCTGGTTGCACAAGTCGGTGAGCCGGCTGTTTTTCCTGGAAAAGCGCGCACATTGCCGGCAGACAATCAGGTGGGCCCACAGCCGGAGCCGCTCCGCCAGGGAGGCTTCCCTGTACTGGTTCTTATGGCAGATCGTTACCGCTTCGTCACAACTGATCATGTCGCTTGTTTAAACCATATTTCGTTCAGGCACCCCATCAGGGCCGTTCGGGCCCTGTGTACGATTACCCAGAGATTAGACGGGTTAATATCCAATTCTTTACAAACATCTTCCGTACGCATCCCGCGTATGGTTTTCATGGTGAATACCTGCGCCTGCTTTTCGGGTAAACGTCCGATGCATTCCCGGATGGCCATCCCGAGTTCCTCGTTTTCGACCGTGTCGTTTTCCTTTGTGGATTCCGGGTCTGCGGCCATCTCTTCCAGCCAGTCGCCTTCCTGCCCGGATTGGGAAGAATAATGCATCCGGACCTCTGCCTTGCCCTTGAAGGTGTTCGATTTGCGGTAATGATCGATGACTTTGCGTTTGAGGATGGCTATGAGCCAGGTCTTTTCGGCGGCATTCCCTTTAAAGTTGGGAGCCGACTGTAAGCCGGCGACGAAGGTTTCCTGAACGAGGTCCCTGGCGAGTTCCTCGTCGTTTACCCGTACCACGGCGTAATTATAGAGGTAATCCGCATAGCGGTCTACCCATTTTTCTGGATGTAATTCTTGTTTGGGCATCCGGGTAAAACTAGGATCAAAAATAACTGAAATTTAAGGAATAATGCTACCTTGCTCTAAAGAGTCGTTCGTATATGAAACCATTGATCGCGTTATTTTTGGCCATGTGTTCCCTGCAGGTTGCGGCACAGGCGGAACAATTGCCCATGGAGGCATTCAATCCGTCCTCCCTGTCCGAAGGGGCGGTACTGCTGGATGTCCGGACCCCTGCGGAATTCAATGAGGGTCATCTGCCGGGGGCCGTCAATATCGACTGGTTTGCCGACGATTTCAACTCGCGGTTGGAAGATATCCCGAAAGATGCCGAAATCTACCTGTATTGCAAAAAAGGGGGGCGGAGCGCCCGTGCCTCCGAAAGGCTTCTCACCCTGGGCTATACCCGTGTGGTCGACCTGACCGGCGGGTACGACGCTTACCAACCCGGACAGTAAACGAACTAGTTTACGGCAGGCACCAGGCCGGCCCGTTTGAGCAGGGCGTCGATTTCTGGCTCGCGGCCCCGGAAACGGACATAGAGTTCCATCGGGTCCTCGGTACCCCCCCGCGACAGGATGTGATCCCGGAAACGACGGGCTGTTTCCCGGTCAAATATCCCGGATTCCCTGAATGAGGCAAAGGCATCCGCGTCGAGGACCTCGGCCCATTTGTAGCTGTAGTAGCCCGAGGCGTACCCGCCCTGGAAAATATGCGCAAAAGCCGTGCTCATGCAGGTTTCCGGATGTTCGGGGAAGAGCCGGGTAGGTGCAAATGCTTCGGATTCATGCGCTTTGACATCCGTGATATCCGACGGGTTGCCCCCGTGCCAGGCCATGTCGAGGAATCCGAAGCTGAGCTGGCGCACCGTGGCGATCCCCTCCTGGAAATTCGCGCTGGCCTTGATTTTTTCAATCAATGTATCCGGCAAAATTTCCCCGGTTTTGTAATGTCTGGCAAAAAGTGCCAGGGCGTCGGGCTCGTAACACCAGTTTTCCATGAGCTGGCTGGGCAGTTCCACAAAATCCCAGTATACCGATGTTCCGGATAGCCCCGGGTAGGTGGTATCTGCCAGCATCCCGTGGAGGGCGTGCCCGAATTCGTGGAAGAGGGTGGTCACCTCGTCAAAGGTCAGCAAGGCGGGTTGGCTGGAGGTCGGCCGCGTAAAGTTGCAGACGATGGCGATATGCGGGCGCTCCACCGTACCGCCTTTGCGGTATTGGGGTTTATACGAAGTCATCCAGGCGCCACCCCGTTTTCCGGGGCGCGGGTGGAAATCCGCGTAGAACAGGGCTACCAGCTTCCCATCCGCATCCACAACCCGGTAGGTGCGGACTTCCTCGTGATAGGTGGGGAGGGAATCCTCAGGCTGGAAGGACAGGCCGTAGAGCCGGCCGGCTATTTCAAAAACGCCGTCAATGACGTTCTCGAGCTGGAAGTACGGTTTGAGGATTTCATCGTCCAGCGCAAATTTCTCCTGTTTTAGTTTTTCCGAATAATAGGCCTTGTCCCAGGGCTCCAATTGGGTCAGCCCGTCCCGTTTTTCCGCGTAGGCTGCCAGTTCCCCTAGTTCTCGTTTTGCTGCAGGCAGCGCCTTCTCCAAGAGTTCCTCCAGGAATTCCCGGACGGTTTCCGGGGATTTTGCCATGCGCTGCTCCAGCACGAAATCGGCGTGGCTCGCGTAGCCCAGCAACCGGGCCCGTTCAAAGCGGAGGTTGGCAATCCTGAGCACAATTTCCCGGTTGTCCCGGGCATCGCCGTGAAACCCCTTGCTGCCGAAGGCCAGGTAGAGTTCTTTTCGCAGGTTCCGGTTAGCGGCGTACTTCATAAACGGGAGGTAAGACGGGTAGTCCAGCGTAATGATCCACCCTTCCTTGCCGCCCGACCCGGCGCGTATGCGGGCCGCTTCGCGCTGGGACTCCGGCAGGCCTTCCAGGTCTTCTTCCCGGGTGATGTGTAATTCGTAGGAGTTGGTTTCCTCCAGGATGTGCTCCCCGAAGGTGAGTTTCAATCGGGACAATTCCGAATCGATTTCCCGCAGCCGTTTTTTGCCCGCGGCATCCAGCAGGGCGCCGTTCCGCCTGAAGTGCAGGAATTTCTTTTCCACTAAGGTCCGGGATTCGGCATCCAGGTCCATCGTTTCCCGGGCCTCGTAGACTTGCCGGACACGGTCAAAGAGGGACTCGTTCAGTGTAATGTCGTTGCTGAATTCGCTGAGCAGGGGGGAGACTTCCTGGGCCAGCGCCTGGATTTCCGCATTGGTCTCGGCGGCATTCAGGTTGAAGAAGATACTGCTGATGCGGTCCAGCCTGGAGCCGGCATAATCCAGGGCTGCAATCGTATTCTCAAAATCCGGCGGGGCCGGATGGTCCGCAATAGCGTCGATTTCCGCCCGGGCTTCGGCCAGTGCTGCGTCAAAGGCGGGCTTGAAATGTTCGGTTCGGATCGATGAAAAAGGGGCAGCGTCAAAGGGCTGCAGCAGCGGGTTCTCCATGTTTTTGGATTTGGAATGCGAGAGGTTTCTATTTCCGGCCGGGCAGTGGCTCTGGCCTCAGCTATTGAATTTGCGGCGCACTTCGCTGGCGCCATCGAGCACTTTCTCCTTGAGGGATTCCTTAAAGGCGATAATTTTTTTAAGTAGTGCGGGGTCGGAACTGCCCAGGATCTGTGCTGCCAGGATACCGGCATTCCGGGCCCCGTTCAGGGCTACGGTGGCTACCGGCACCCCTCCCGGCATTTGCAGGATGGAGAGGACCGAATCCCATCCGTCGATGGAGTTGGAACTCCTGACCGGTACTCCGATAACCGGCAGGGGCGAATACGCGGCTACCATCCCCGGCAGGTGGGCAGCGCCACCGGCCCCGGCAATAATGACGGAAATGCCTTTTTTATGCGCCTCGCTGGCAAATTCAGCGAGCTTTTCCGGCGTCCGGTGGGCCGAAACGATGTCGACTTCCACGGTTATTTCCAACTTTTGCAACAGGTCGATAGCTTCCTGCATGACAGGCAGGTCGCTTGTACTGCCCATGACAACGGCTACTTTACTCATGCTTCCTTCGTTTTGGATTGGACCCGGATCCGGGCCTTGACTTTTGCGGCGGTTTCCCGGGCTTTTTCCAGGGAGGCGTCCGCGATGGTTACGTGCCCCATTTTCCGGAATGGCCGCGTTTCCTTTTTCCCGTAAATATGCGGGCTGACTCCGGGCATTGCCAGGATGTCCCCGATTCCTTCATAGCTCACAGGCCCCCGGTGGTCTGCTTCGCCTACCAGGTTGACCATGACCGTGGCCACCTTGTTATCCGTACTGCCCAGGGGCAGGTTGAGGATGGCCCGGAGATGTTGTTCGAACTGGTCCGTATAACTGCCTTCCAGGCTGAAATGCCCGCTGTTGTGGGGCCGGGGCGCCACCTCGTTAACCAGGATGTCCCCGCCGGGCGTGAGGAAAAGCTCAACGGCCAGCAGGCCGACGGCGCCATATGCCGAAGCGGCCTTTAACGCTATTTCACGGGCTTTGCCGGCCAGCTTGTCCGGGATACGGGCCGGGCAGAGCACATATTCCACCTGGTTGGCTTCCGGGTGGAACTCCATTTCCACTACCGGGTAGGTGACGACTTCCCCGTCCGGGTTCCTGGCTACGATAACTGCGAGTTCCGTGGCAAAATCCACCAGGTTTTCCGCAATGCATTCCACGTTGGGAAGTCCCTGCAGGTCGGCGGCTTCCCGGACGATCTTCACGCCCTGCCCATCGTAACCGAACCGGGCGCTTTTCCAGACAAACGGCAGGGAGAGCCCTCCGTTTTTCAGGCTGTCGGTTATCTCACTGGTGTAGGCAAACCGGGTGAACGGCGCGGTGGGAATACCCTTATCCGTATAGAATAATTTCTGGCTCGCCTTGTTCTGTATGGTCCGGAGCATGGCCGGCGGCGGATAGACGCGCACGCCCTGGTCTTCCAGGTCCTCCAGGGCGGAAACATTGACGTTTTCGATCTCGATGGTCAGGACATCCACGTCCCGGCCAAAGTCCATCACCGTGTCGTAGTCCATCAGGTCGCCTTGCTGAAATTGGTTGCAGGCCAGCCGTGCCGGCGCTGCACCGGACGGGTCCAGCACCTTGGTGGCAATATCCCATTGGCGCGTTTTGTAAAGGAGCATTTTCCCCAGTTGGCCGCCTCCCAGGATCCCCAGGGTAAAATCGGTAGAAAAATATGGCTTGGTGCCCGGCATATTCGGGTGTTTTCGTTTTTTGAACGGTCCCACAAAAATACAGCTTAATCTCAGAAAGCCGGGGGCCCCCGGTCAAAAAAGAAAAATCAAAACACTATCTTCGCGTTTCTAACAAGGCATGGAACAGTCGGTAACAATTTACGGCAAACGATTTAACCATTTTATCCCGGAATCCGAGATCCTCAGGGCAGTGGAGAAGGTGGCTGCTGAAATCGCGGAGGATTACAGGGACGCCGTACCCGTTTTTGTGGGCGTCCTCAACGGGGCCTACATGTTTGTCTCCGATTTTATGAAACACTACCCGCATCCCTGCGAGCTCACCTTTGTTAAGCTGAGTTCCTACAGGGGGCTGACCTCTACGGGGATTGTGGAAACCCTGCTGGACCTTCCCGAACAGGTAGAGGGGCGGCACGTTATCATCCTGGAAGACATCGTGGATACGGGGCGCACCCTCCAGGAACTCGTGCATTTGTTTGCCAACAAGAATGTTAAAGACTTCAGGATAGCCACCTTGTTCTACAAATCGGAAATCTACAACGGGGAGTACCCGATCGACTATTTCGGCCTGGAAATCCCCGACAAATTTATTGTGGGTTACGGCCTGGATTACAAAGAGCAGGGCCGGAACCTGCGCGATATTTACCAACTAAACAAACCACCCATGATCAACCTGGTCTTATTTGGGAAACCCGGGGCCGGAAAAGGTACCCAGGCGGCTTTCCTGAAAGAGAAGTACGACCTGAAGCACATCTCCACCGGCGATGTGTTCCGATACAACATCAAGAACGGCACGGAACTCGGCAACCTGGCGAAATCCTATATCGATAAAGGGGACCTGGTGCCCGATGAGGTTACCATCCGGATGCTGCAGGAGGAGGTCGAGAAAAACCCGGAAGCCGCAGGCTTTATTTTTGACGGTTTCCCCCGGACTGTGGCGCAGGCCGAAGCCCTGGACGATTTCCTCCGGACCAAGGACATGCAAATCGACGCTACCATTGCCCTGGAGGCTTCGGACGACGTCCTGCTGGAGCGACTCCTGGAGCGCGGCAAGGTCAGCGGCCGTTCGGACGACCAGGACCCGGAGAAAATCAAGAACCGTTTCCGGGAATACAACGAGAAAACGGCACCCCTTAAATCCTACTACGAGGAACAGGATAAATTCTACAGCGTAAACGGGATCGGCGAGATCCAGGAGATTACCGACCGCCTGGCCGGGGTCATCGAATCGTTGTAGGACCAATCAGCGGCTGCAACAGGCCGCAGTAACTAACACCTGCACCCCATGACGGAAGGCAACTTTGTCGATTATGTTAAGATCCACCTCCGGTCCGGGAAGGGGGGGCAGGGTTCTGCGCACCTCAGGCGCGAAAAATACGTCGCCAAGGGCGGTCCGGACGGCGGGGACGGCGGCCGGGGCGGCCATGTGATCGTCCGGGGAAACAAGGATCTCTGGACCTTGCTGGGCTTTAAGTTCAAACGCCACTTCCAGGCGGGCCACGGGGAACACGGAGGACGCCAGCGCAGCACCGGGGCGGACGGGGAAGACGTCGTTCTGGAGGTTCCGTTGGGCACGGTGGTAAAGGATACCGATTCCGGGGAGCAACTCTTTGAGATTACCGAAGACGGGCAGGAGGAGATCGTGGCCGAAGGCGGGAAGGGGGGCCGGGGCAACTGGCACTTCAAGAGCTCCACAAACCAGACGCCGCGCTATGCCCAGCCGGGGTTGCCCGGGGAGGAGAAAAACCTGCTGTTGGAGCTTAAAGTGCTCGCGGATGTTGGGCTAGTGGGCTTTCCGAATGCCGGAAAATCCACGCTTTTAGCCGCCTTGACTTCCGCCAAGCCAAAAATTGCCGACTACGAGTTTACCACTCTCAAACCCAACCTGGGGATTGTCAAATACCGGGATTTTAAGAGCTTTGTCATCGCGGATATCCCGGGGATTATCGAAGGCGCCTCCGAGGGGAAGGGCCTGGGGCATTATTTCCTGAGGCATATCGAGCGAAATGCCTTGTTGTTGTTCCTGGTGCCGGCAGACAGCCAGGACATTGCCTCCGACTACCAGGTCCTGCTGGGGGAACTCCGCAAATACAACCCGGAACTGCTGGACAAGCGTCGGTTGCTCGCCGTTTCCAAGTCCGACCTGCTCGACGCGGAGCTCACCCGGGAACTCGACGCTGAATTGCAGAATAGTTTGCCCGGGGTGCCTTACCTGTTTATCTCCTCGGTTTCCGGCCAGGGCCTGACGCAGCTGAAGGATCAGCTCTGGAAGCTGTTGAACGAATAAGCCCGGAACCATTGAACGAATAAGGCGGGAGCCGTTCAACGAATAAGGCGGGAGCCGTTCAACGAATAGGCCGGACAACGCTTTACCACTAGCGCCAATTTGCGTAATTTAGGGAGGAAGACCCAAGTACCTCTGCTATGAATCACCTTCGGATACTGATCTGCCTCCTATTGGTTTCAGCATGCGGAACCGTCCGGGTTCAAACCGATTATGAGCGGGAACAGGACTGGTCCGCTTACGGCACCTATAACTTCTACCCCGAAATGCAAACCGGGCTGAGCGACCTGGACGCGCGCCGTTTGCTCGACGCCGTGGAAACAGTCCTTCGGCAGCGCGGGTTCCAGCAATCCGAGGAACCGGACTTTTTGGTAAATATTTACAGCGATACCTACGACCGGCCGTCGGGCAGCAGCGTGGGCTTTGGCATGGGGGGTACGGGCCGGCAGGTGGGCGGCGGGGTATCCGTTGGCATCCCGGTCAACGGCAACGGGCTGGAGCGGCGGATTACCTTTGACGTGATAGACCGCACCAGGGAAACCCTGGTATGGCAGGCAATCACTACCGATCGGTTCCGGGAGCAGGCCGACCCGGCGGAACGCGAGGCCCGGCTATTGCAGGTGGCCCAAAAAGCGTTTTCATCCTTTCCTCCCCGGTAGCGGGCTGCCGGGTTGCCGGCCTTCCGACCGGATGCGGGAATCCCCCTTTCGTTCGGGCGGGTTAATAGGAACGTAGCAGCCCGCCGTCCAGCGGGATCACCGCCCCGGTGATATACGCAGCCCTGTCGGATGCCAGGAAGGTGGCCAGGTACCCGTACTCTTCGGGCTTACCAAACCGGCGCAAGGGGACATTATCCAGGAGTTTCCCGGTGACTTCGGACGTGTCAACGCCCATTTGCTCCGCTTTTTTATTGTTCAGGGAGGCGAGTCGCTCCGTGTCGAAATAGCCCGTAAGCACCGAATTTACCGTAATCCCATGGGGCCCGGCATCGGAGGCAAGCGTTTTGCCCCAACTCACCACAGCCGCGCGGATACTATTGGAAAGCGCCAGGTAGCCCAGCGGCTCGCGGACGGAAACCGAGGCGACATTGATGATGCGCCCCCAACCCTGTTGCCGCATGTGGGGCAGGGCGCAGTGCGTCGTATGCACCACGGATTTAAACAACAGGTCAAACGCCTGTTGGTAGTCGTCCACGGTCTGCTCCAGGCTGGTGCCTGCCGGCGGCCCCTGCGTGTTGTTGACCAGGATATCGACCGGGTCGTTTTCAAGAAACTCTGCGATTTGCGTTTTATACGTTGCAAGGTCCGTATAGTCTACCTGGATAAACCCGTGCCCGCGCCCGGTTTCATCCGCCAACTCCCCGACGAGTTGCCGGAGTTTGTCCCCGCTCCGGGCTGCGAGGGTTACCCGTGCACCGCTGGCTGCGAGTTCCCGGGCAACCCCCAGGCCGATACCCCGGCTGCTGCCGCCTACCAGGGCGTGTTTCCCTTCTAATGAGATTTCCATATCCTTCGGTTTATCGGTATTCTTCGCGAACGGGGGCAAAGGCGTCCAGTAACCGGCAGGGGGTCAGGGCCTTCCCGCTGTGCATCGCCCCCGACGGGATCAGGACGATATCCCCCGGGCCATAGGTGCCCGTATGCCCGTCCAGCGTAAATTCAAAACGCCCCTCCAGGACGTGCATGATTTGTTCGTGTTCGTGTTGGTGCGGGGGCACCTCGGCCCCTTCCCGGACCTCCCAGAAGGCCAGGCTCATTTTTTCTCCGTGTACCATCCGCCCGTTGAATCCGGGCATGATTTCCCTTGGGGCCATCGTGTTGAGCGAGTATTCCATAAACGAAATATTTCCTTGGGAAAAGTTCCCGTGTTCGCGGTGTAAATTACGCCTTTCGTCCCCAAAAGACAAGGTCGTTGCCGGAGGGCACCCGGGCTGGCCAACCCATGTGCATTGCGTATCTTTGGCGGCAGCTATCCAATAGGTATGAACATCCATTTTATCGCCATAGGCGGAAGTGCCATGCACAACCTGGCGCTCGCGCTCCACGACAAGGGACACCGAATCAGCGGGAGCGACGACGTCATTTTTGAACCTTCCAAGACCCGGTTGCAAAAAGCCGGGTTGCTCCCGGACACCTTTGGGTGGTTCCCGGATAAAATCCACAGCGGCCTGGACGCGGTGATCCTCGGGATGCATGCGCGGGCCGACAACCCGGAACTGGCCCGGGCCCGGGAACTCGGGGTGCCCATCTACTCCTATCCGGAATTCCTGTACGAACAGGCCAGGGACAAGACCCGCGTGGTTATCGGGGGCAGCCACGGGAAGACGACGATCACTTCCATGATCCTGCACGTGCTCAGCTACTGGGACAAACCCGCGGATTATATGGTGGGAGCACAACTCGACGGTTTCGACCGGATGGTCCACCTCACCGGGGAGAATGAGTTTATGGTCCTGGAAGGGGATGAGTATCTCTCGTCCGCCATCGACCGGAGGCCGAAATTCCATTTGTATCAACCGAACATTGCGCTGCTAAGCGGGATTGCCTGGGACCATATCAACGTGTTCCCCACCTTTGAAAACTACTTGGAGCAGTTCCGGATATTCCTGGAGGGGATTGTCCCCGGCGGCAGCATTACCTACAACACGGAAGACCCCGAGGTGAAGGCGCTTGTGGAGGGCCTTCAGGCGCCGATCCGCAAGTTCCCTTATGCCACGCCGGATTATGAAATCCGGGACGGGGTAACCTACCTGGACACCCCGGAAGGTATGATGCCGCTGAAGGTGTTTGGCCGGCACAACCTGAACAATATGGCAGGTGCCCAGTGGATCTGCCAGCAAATGGGGGTGGATGCCACGGAGTTCTACGAAGCCATGGCAACCTTTAAGGGGGCTGCGCGACGCCTCGAATTACTGGCGGGGAATGATGCGGGATACCTGTTCAAGGATTTTGCGCATTCGCCCAGTAAGGCGCAAGCCACTACCCGGGCGGTCCGGGAGCAATACCCGGGGAAAAAGCTCGTCGCCTGCCTGGAATTGCACACCTACAGCAGCCTGAACGCGGACTTCCTGTCCGACTACAGGGGAAGCCTGGATGCCGCGGACCGCGCCCTGGTGTTCTACACCCCCGAAGCGCTAAAGATCAAGGGTTTGGAGGAAATCAGCCCGGAGGATATCCAACGTGCTTTTAATCTGCAGCATCTGGAGGTATATACAGAAACGGCCGCGCTACGGGAGGCGCTGGAGGACCTGGAGGTTTCCGATACCGTCCTGCTCATGATGAGCAGCGGGAATTACGGGGGGCTGGATCTGGAGGCGCTTGCCGGAAAATTCAGGTAAGGGGCCGCACCGGCTTTTCCGTGCGGGCTTATTTCCCAAATTGGCGGAGGTGGTGGTCCAGGTGCTTGTATTGCATTTTCCCCCATTGTTCCGGGGTTAGTTCGCCGAACATGGGGTGGGGGTTCCACACTTTGCGGTCCTTCAGGGCGTGGCAGGCATCCACCAGGTCTATCAGTACCGGAAATTCCGCGTCGAAATCCCTGGGTTCGGTAGCTTTAGCGCCGGGGGCAGTTGGCAGGTTTTTACGCCATAACCGGTCGTTGTAGAGGCTTTTTTTGAAGAACCAAAGGAGTAGGGGGTTCGTGCGCATCCGGACGTCCTTGTTTTTGATGGCTATTTTGAGGGGGAATTGGCAATGCCATACCATCTGCCCTGCGCTCATACGACCCCAGGCCGGCTTGTCGTCGGCCCTGAGCTGTTTCAGGCGGGATTTGATTTCCCTGTGGGCTTCCGGGTCAAAGAGGGATTTCACAATTCGAGTTTTACGGAAAGTTACAAAATTCAGCGGCTGCTGCTGGAGGATTGCGTTTTCAAATTGTTATCTATTTTTATATGCCGGAACTGAAACCCAATGAATCCATTCCCTGCTGGTCGCCCGGGGAACGCCCCAGGGAGCGCCTTCTGGACGCCGGGGTAACCGCCCTGTCGGACGCGGAATTGCTGGCCGTGCTGTTGGGTTCCGGGACGCGGGGGGAAACAGCCCTCGCACTTGCGCGCCGTATTCTGGGAAACGCCGGGGGCAGTCTGAGCGGCCTGGAACGCATATCTGTGGAAGGGCTGCGCTCCTTTTCCGGGGTGGGGCCGGCGAAAGCCGCCGCGATTGCCGCTGCCCTGGAGGTGGCCAGGAGGTTGGCAAACGGCCCGGGGCTCAAGCGTATCCGGATCCGCGAAAGCGCGGATGCATTCCGGATGCTCCAGCCGGTGCTTGCCCGCCTGGACCACGAAGAATTCTGGGTGCTTTACCTGAACAATGCAAACGGGGTCCTCAGCCGGTTCCAGTTGAGCAAAGGCGGGCTGACGGGGACCCTCGTAGACGTTCGGCTGTTGCTGCGTAAAGCCCTGGAGTTACACGCCGTGTCCCTGGTTCTGGCCCATAACCACCCATCGGGGAACCTGCAGCCGAGTAAAGCGGACCGGCAGATTACCCGTAAAATTGAAAAAGCGGCCCGTTCCATGGATATCCGGGTGCTCGATCACCTGATACTCGGAGGAACGGCGTATTTTAGCTTTGCAGACGAACAATTACTTTAGGCATTGACAGAACTTCTGATCTATACCCATAAGATAAGCCCGCGTTTTACGTATACGGCCCGGCAGCTCTTTACCAGGATCCTCGGGATTGAAGTACGCTTTAGCAGTAAGGTGGAAGATTTTATCGGTCACAAGGGCCCTAAAATCACCTATACGCGCCAGCCGCTGCAAAATGAATTTTTTATCCGCAGCCACGACCTGCTCTTTCAGCAGGGGGTGGATACCATCCCCGTCCAGATGGGCCAGTGGGACGGGTTGCCCTGTTTTTTCCGCACCGGGGACCGATCCAACATCCCCTATGACATCCTGGCGGCTTCGTTCTACCTGATCAGCCGGTATGAGGAATACCTGCCGCACGTCCGGGATATGCACGGCCGTTTCCCACCCAGGGAGAGCCTGGCGTTTGAACACGATTTCCTCCACCTGCCCCTGATCGACCTTTGGGCGTACAAACTCCTCGGCCTCCTGAAGGACCGGTTCCCGGAACTCCAGGCAGCTCCACCGGTCTATACATTCCGGCCCGTCATCGACGTGACCACGTCTCACTGCTACGCGCGACGGGGGTTCTTCAGGAGCCTGGGCGGGTTCCTGCTAGACCTTTCCCGGCTGAAATTCCGCAGGACCTGGGACCGCGTCCGGGTTTGGTTCGACCCTTCCCGGGACCCGTACGACAACTACGATGCGCTGATAGATATTCATAAGAAGTTTCCGGTGGCGGCCAAATTCTTCTTCCAGTTTGCCGAGTATTCCACCTATGATAAGAATGTATCCCCTTACAACAACCGGTTCCGGCACCTGATCAAATCGGTGGCGGACTACTCGGTGGTATCCCTGGCAGCCTCCTATACGGCCTCGGGGAACCTGGAGGTGCTCAAGGAGGAAAAAAGGCGGTTGTCCGACGTGCTGAACCGCCCGGTGAACTATTCGCGCCTGCGCTACAACCGGGTGGACATCCCCCAGACGTACCGCGACCTGATCGAAGCCGAATTCACCGAAGACTACACCATGGGGTACACGCACCGGATCGGGTTCAGGGCCAGCACCTGTACCCCCTTCTATTTCTACGACATCAACCTGGAAACACAGCAGCCCATCAAGATCTTCCCCTTTGCCTTTCACGATTATTCCCTATTGGCCTTTGCCAACAGGAAGGCGCTCTGGGAGGCTTTGGACGAGCTTTACGCTACTTTGAAAGAGGTCAACGGGTATTTTGGCTGTATCTTTTCCAATGAACTCCTGGGCGGATACCAGACCAAGGGCTGGCTGGAACTCTACGAACAGGTAGTTGCCAAGTATCACAAGTAACCTTCAACAGCCTGATAACCTTTAACAGCCTGATAGAATCCCCAATCCCAACCATGATCGATCACCCCGTCACCGATATCTTTTTTGACCTGGACCACACCCTCTGGGACTTTGAGCGGAATTCGGAAGTCACCTACCGCAATATTTTCCGGGAAGCCGGCCTGCCGGTGGATGTTTCCCGGTTCCTGCAGGTTTATATTCCGCTGAACCTGCAACTCTGGAAGGAATATCGGGAAGGCAGGATTCAGGCGGAAGAATTGCGGTACCGGCGCCTCCGCATCGTTTTCGACCGGCTGGATCTCCGCCTGGACGACCGGCAGATTAACCAGTTGGCCCAGGCGTACATCGACCAGCTGAGTTTACAGACGCACCTGGTCCCGGGTGCTGCGGACATCCTGGGCTACCTGTCCGGAAAATACCGGTTGCATATCATCACGAACGGTTTCGGGGAGGTGCAGTATCGCAAGTTGCGCAATAGCCGGATTGACAGTTATTTCTCCGAAATTGTCCATTCGGAACAGGCCGGGGTCAAAAAGCCCGATCCCCGGATCTTCCAACTTGCCACGGAATTGGCGGGCGTCCCAGCCAGTCGGTCGGTGATGGTAGGGGATAGCCTGGAGGCGGATGTCCTGGGTGCCCGCTCTGCAGGTCTGCAGACGGTTCATTTCCATGTCCACCCGGAGCCGGCGGATACCGCAGGCCCGGTGATTTACGGCCTGGAGGAACTAAAATCCCTCCTGTAACCGCCAGGTCCCCCAAAGGGGGGCGTGTGGGTAAGGACCCGGTGCCCGGACCCCCTGCTACCTTTCCAGTTCGGATTAAAAATCCTATCTTGGAGTTCTAAGAGATTTATCTACTATGTTACTGAGGATTAGTGTGTTGCTGTTTTTTAGCTGCTGTGTTTTTAGCGGCCGTGCCCAGTTGAACCCCTACAAATACATCGTGGTGCCCACGCACTTTGAAGCGTTTAAAAAGGTGAACCAGCACCAGACCAGCACGATTGTTAAGTATTACCTGACAGAAAACGGTTTCCCGGCCGTATACGATACGCAACAGCCGACGGAGCTCCGGATAGACCCCTGCCAGGCTGCCTATGTGAAGCTTCGGGACGATTCGGGTATGTTTATGACCCGCGTCGCATTGCAGTTTGTGGACTGCCAGGGCGAGGTGGTTTTTGAAACCATGGAGGGAACCAGCAAGGAGAAGGATTATGCGGACGCCTACAAAGGGGCAATAGCCGAAGCCTTTCAGTCCCTGGCGGGGATGGGCTACTCCTATACCCCGGGGGCAGGGACCGCTGTATCGGACGCGGTTTCCGGTAGTGCAGAAGCGGCCCCTGTAAGCGAACCTCCTGCCGGGCAGGTGAGGGAGGAGGAATCCGCCACAGCAATGGAATCCGCCAGGGCCCTTGAAGCCGCCCGGGAGGCGATCCCCCAGCGCCCGGAGAGCCCGGTTTCCGGCAATGTGCCCGCCGCTTCCCGGCCGGATACAGCGGACCCCGGTGGCAGCGGGGCTGATACCGAACCCCGTGTATCGGGTGCCAGCTCCCATGCTACGGATTCCGGCTCCCCTGCCCCGGATTCCGGCGAATTGTTATATGCCCAGGAAATCGAAAATGGCTTCCAGTTGGTAGACAGTACCCCTAAGATTCGAATGAAACTGATGAAAACCTCCCAGGCCGACCGGTACATCGTTGTGGTGGACGGCGAAACCCGGGGGATGTTGTACCAACAGGACGATTTCTGGATCCACGAGTTTTACGACGCGGGCAAACTGCGGACGGAGCGGATTCGGATTAAATTTTAATGCAGGTCCGCAGACAGATGCAGGTGCCGTAAAATTCCAGGCGGGGACAATTGGGCGAAATCCCCCGGGGGGTATCACCCTTCAAAATCGTATTTATCCTTCCAGCGGGATTTTAAAAATTCCACCAGGGCAGCTTCCCGTGCATTCTTACCCGGAGTATAGAATCCCGTGCCTGACAGGGCCTCCGGGAGGAATTCCATATCGGCAAAATTCCCGGGTTGGTCGTGGGCGTACTGGTAGTTGGTCCCGTAGCCGAGTTCTTTCATCAGCTTGGTGGGGGCGTTTCGCAGCGGCAGGGGCACCGGCAGGTCCCCGCTTTTTTCAACCGCGCCCATGGCCTTGTTGATGGCGGCATACGTGCTGTTGCTCTTGGGGGAGGTGGCCAGGTAAACGGCACACTGGCTCAGGATAATCCGGGCTTCCGGATACCCGATTGCCTGCACCGCCTGGAAGGTGGTATTGGCCATGACCAGTGCTGTGGGATTGGCCAGGCCGATGTCCTCGGAAGCGGCAATGACCATGCGCCTGGCAATGAACTTTACGTCCTCGCCACCGGCAACCATACGGGCCAGCCAATACACAGCTGCATTCGGGTCGCTGCCCCGGATGGACTTGATAAATGCCGAGATGATATCGTAGTGCTGCTCGCCTGTTTTATCGTATCGCGCGGGCTGGTTCTGCACCAGGTCGGTCACCATTTTGTCTGTAATGCGCACCGGGTCTTCCGGGGAAGCCGAAACGACGAGTTCAAAAATATTCAGGAGCTTACGGCCATCTCCCCCGGAAAGCCTGAGGAGCGCATCGGTTTCCTCCAATTTAATTTCCCGGGACTGTAGCTGGCTATCACTTGCCATGGCCCGCTCCAGGAGTTTTAAAAGGTCCTCCTTCCCAAACGATTCCAGCGTATATACCTGGCAGCGGGAGAGCAGTGCGGGGATTACCTCGAAGCTCGGGTTTTCCGTGGTAGCGCCGATTAACGTGACCCAGCCTTTTTCCACAGCGGCCAGGAGGGAATCCTGCTGGGATTTGCTGAAGCGATGAATTTCATCAATAAAGAGGATCGGGTTGCGCGTGGTAAACAAGCCACCCCCCTGGCGGGCTTTTTCGATGACTTCCCGGACATCCTTTACCCCGCTGTTGATAGCGGACAGGGTGAAGAAGGGCCGGCCGCTTTCCTCGGCAATGATATGGGCCAGCGTGGTTTTGCCCGTACCGGGCGGGCCCCAGAAGATCATCGAGGGCACCGTACCGTTTGCGATTTGCCGGGTGAGGGCGCCCTGGGGCCCCACCAGGTGGGTTTGGCTCAGGTATTCGGAGAGTTTTCGCGGCCGGACGCGTTCGGCAAGGGGTTCGTTCATAATTCAAAAATACTATAATTAACAGGAAAGCCTCGTGGGATGATCCTGCTGTTTTCCTGCCGGGGCCGGGGATTTTAGTAACTTGGCAGCCTATGTCCGACGAGCAACATTTCCGGTACTCCACCTGGGTCCTGGCCGTGCCCATGGTCCTGGTTCTGGCTATCTGGAGCGTATACCTGCTGGAACTGCGCCTGGGGCTAAACCTGAACACCTGGGGAATATACCCGAGGACCCTGACGGGTTTGCGGGGCGTCCTGGCAAGCCCCTGGATCCACGGATCCCTGGACCACCTGTACAACAACACGCTCCCCCTGGGCATCCTGACAGCGACCCTGTTTTATTTTTACCGTCCCATCGCCTGGCGGACGCTCATCCTCGGCGCGTTACTGACCGGGTTGCTCACCTGGTGCATCGGCAGGCCGTCCTATCACATCGGGGCCAGTGGCATTATCTACTTGTTGGCGAGCTTTATTTTCTTCAAGGGGGTTTTTACCCGGCATTACCGGTTGGTGGCCCTGTCGCTTGGGGTCGTTTTCCTGTATGGCAGCTTGTTGTGGTACGTCTTCCCTATCAAGGAGGGGATATCCTGGGAAGGGCACTTAAGCGGGGCCCTGGTGGGGTTCCTTCTGGCTGCATTCTTCCGGGTCCGGGTGCCTGTGCCGCCCAAATACGATTGGGAACGGGAGGACTACCGGGAGGAGGACGACCCGTTTATGCGGCAATTCGACCAGGAGGGAAATTTTATTGGATCCCCGGAGAGCCCCGACCCGGGCTCCCCAAGTTCAGACATCGCCGGCCCGGATGCCTCAGGCCCGTACGCCTCAGGCCCGGATGCCTCAGGTCCGTACGCCTCAGGCCCGGATACTTCAGGCCCGGATACTTCAGGCCCGGATACCCCCAATGTCCCCGCACCCCCTGCAAATCCCGGAAGCCGTCGATCCCCGGGACGGGCAACCGTCACCTACCGATACCACTATAAACCGGATGGCCCGGATAAACGGGATGGCCAGGATAAACCGGATGGACAGGATAGACCGGATGGTGCGGAAAATCCGAAAAGCAAATAAAATCCGGAAATCAAAGAAATGCCGTAAAGTCGGGATGAATCATTGGTGCCGGCTCCCGGTGCCCGGCTTGCCGGTTTCGCAAAAAAACCTGGCTAAATGCTGATTGCCTAAGCGCGTTGTCGCTGGGCTTCGAAGAGGAAAACCCCGCAGGCCACCGAGACGTTCAGGGACTCAATGCTTCCCTGCATGGGCAATTGGGCCTGGATGTCGCAGAGCTTCAGGAGCGAAGGGTGGATGCCCCGGTCCTCAGATCCCATGATCAAGGCCAGGGGCCCGGTAAGGTCCGCCTCGTAGAGTGTGCTTTCTGCTTTTTCGGTGGCAGCCACCAGGCGCACCCCGGAGGCCTGGAGGTAGTATACAACGTCTTTCAGGTGCGGGCTTCTCGCTATGGGCAGGTTAAACGCAGCCCCAGCGGAAGTTTTGATCGTATCGGCGGAAACGGGAGCACTGCCGCTGGCGGGGAGGAAAAGCCCGCTGACGCCGGCACATTCAGCCGTACGGATGATTGCGCCGAGGTTACGCACATCGGATACACCGTCCAACAGGAGGAAGAGAGGAGCCTTGTCCCGGGCCAGTGTTTCATCGATCAGGGCCGTATGTTCCCGGTACGTGATCGGGGAGAGCACGGCCACCACCCCCTGGTGGTTGCGCGATTCAAAGCGCCGGAACCGCTCTGGCGGAACCACCGTAAGGCTCATATTATGCTTTTTGGCCGCTTCCTGCAACTGCCGGAACAGGTTGCCCGTAAGATCTTTGCGCACCAGGATTTTTTCCGGGGTCTTCCCTGCTTCAAGCGCTTCCAGGACCGCGCGTATGCCAAAGATGTGGAGTTCCTCTTTCATGGATTGAAGGTAAAAAAAAACCACCTGCCCGGGCAGATGGTTTTTGGGAATATTTAATTGGGATCAGGCCTGCTGGTCCAGGAACTTGAAAACCCGTACAAGGTCTTCCTCCCGATTCAGGTTGATGTCCTCCTCCTTGATAAATTCCTTGAGTTTTTCCTGAATCTCCTTATCGGAGAAGGAGCGTAGGAATTTGCCCTTGCGCGTCGGCACATAATGGGCAACCTTGCTGTCGTCTGTGAAGTAGTAGTACTCCACAAACTTCGAAAACTTGTTCGGGGTGGGGCGGAGCAGCGGGTTGGCCGGTTTGGTCCCCTCGGTGAACTTAACGTTCTTTTTGAAAAGCAGGTGGTATTTTTCCCCATCCTTCAGTTCGTAGAGATACCCGTTCCGCATTTGTTCATCCTTATTCTCATAGGTCATCAGGGAGAGCTCATTGCCGCTTACCAAATCCACCAGCCGAAGCTCCCGCATAGTTGCTAGAGAAGTAACCTCTTCCCCGGGAACCTGGGAGTCCTTAATCTCGATTTCGTCATTGAAAGCATTGTGGCGGTAGAAAAACTTTCCTACCAGTTCGTCCCCGTAATACACCTCGCAGGGTTTGAAACTCTCTTCGATATACGGGGTGCCCACGGTTTCCGTAATGGAAGACTGCGCATCTTTCTTCTTGCGCATTTCAGAGAAGAAATTCCCGGTTGCGGCACTCATGCCATTGTTGCGCAATTGCCGGTTGGCCTGGGCGGAAAGGGTGCCGGACGCGGCCACGGACAAAAGGACTATCATTATATTTTTAAACATCTCAAAAATTTTGCGAAATATAACAAAATTAAAGGGCTTCCTGAGTTTCATTCGACATATTAACAAAACCTTTAGACACCCGGTAATTCAAAGCGATACTCATATGATTTTATGAAATTTGAACGCCTGTTTTTTGAGGAAATACAAAAAAAAAGACCGCCCCGAGAGGCGGTCTTGATTTAAAGAAATTATTAGCTATGCAAGTGGTTACAACTTGGTAAGCTGTACACGGGTTGTATAGCTTCCTGTATCGCAACCTCCATCAGGTTGAAAATCTTCGATAAACAGGATGATTTCATCGCTGGTGAAATCCACATTATCAAATAAGATGGTATTGGCGGGGTCTTCTTGGTAGCCAATGTTGCCACCGCCACAAGAAAGGCCGACAGAACCGTTCAAAGCAACCCGGTCACAAATAAAGTTCAGGGTCATCGTGCTGGCTATCGCAAAACTCGCAGGGTAATAATTGAATACGAGTTCACGACTTGTACCGCTTCCGGTGATCTCAACGGTTTGTGTGCCGAATACATCTCCAAAGGAACCAAAGAATGGGTTGCCACCCGTCTCAAGTTCTGTCATGAGATAGGTTCCCGTAAAGAAGTCAGGTTGCTCGAAATTACAAACCAGAGAGGAGATTAATTGGTATTGGGATGAGTAATATCCCCCAACAGCTGCAACGTCCCCGCTCACATCATCCGGGCCGATTACATCTCCATCCGTGGTGGTCAATTCCCAGGTTACCAGGAAATTGTCGCCACCTGAAAGATCGGCGAATTCTACGCCTACGGCATCCATGGCTTCCTGCAGGGAATAGCTGAATGAAGCCTTCATGTTGCCATAATCCCCTTCCGTATCAAAGTCTGCCGGCCCCAGGGAGCCAAAAGCAGCGGGCCCCGCAGAGCGGTCCACCCCGTCTTCGTCATTATTATCGATAAAAGATACCTGGAAATCCACGCTTTGCAGTTTATCCAGGGACGGGTCGTTGGGAACGAGTTGGTATTCCAGTTCCCAGGTGTGCATCGAACTGGTATTGAATATATCCAGATTCGAACCCGACTGGTTTAGGATCCGGAGGAATGGAGTTTCGGTATCCACTCCGTCGAAAACTTGATCGATCACCTTATCATCGCTCTCGCAACTAAAGAAAGCGAGAGTCAACGCCAAGGCTAAGTATTTGATATTTAAAATCTTTTTCATCTTACTTCGGAGTTTTATTAGTTAGAGAACGGGAAGCTCGGTCCTGCCGGGTTGTTGTCCCAGAAGACTTGCTGCGTGTGATCTCCTTTTTGAGTGATAGACGAGTTGTTGTTGGCCTCTGTAGACGGATAGAAGAACGAGCGAACCAGGTTCCCCGGGCTCGGGTCGATATTCGGCTGGAGGTTATCCGGATATCCGGTCCTCCGGTAGAAGTTAAAGGCATCCATTCCGTTACCGTACTGGGCTACGTAGAATTCCTGAGCCAGGACATTCCACCCGCCTTCGCTGTCAGCGTCAAAAGCGTCCCCAACCGCTGTTGCGTGGGAGGCGATATCCGCATCGCTGGGCTCGAATGAAAGGTCGGCGGTCGGATCGACAGATCCGAAGCTGCTCACTTTCTCTACGCTCTTGGCAAGGCCGTCCAGCAGATGCTGGCGGGCTGCGGGCGTGTTGCCGCTAGTCAGGGCGATTTCGGCTTCCCAGAAATCTACAGTAGACGCGAGGAGTACAGGAGTGATACCGGCTCCGCCGCCACCATCTCCGAGTACCTGGCCTTCGAAGGTGTCGTCGTCAAACTTCCCTCCGGCAGGATACACTCCGATGATAGACCGCAGGAAACCATCCGGCGGAATCCCTTCGTCGCTACCGTGGTCGCGGCCCCAGTAGCCGTTCTCCAGGCTACAGAACGGAAAGCCGTTGTAGTGTACGGGAGGTGATTGCAGGGAACACTCAATGGTCTCAAGGTTCGGTGGAACACCGGGAGCACCCGGGGTTTCAGCATTCTGGCGGTAAAAGTAGTAACGCATCCGCGGGTCGTCCATATCCATCATGTACTGCATGAGGTGGTTGGAACGATAATCATTGGCCCCGGAAGGCGTATAGTCCCCGGCGTACTGCGGGTGCCGTGTATCCGGCTGTACCTCCTGCGTGCCCCACTGGAACTGCATGTCGTCTTCGATAGAGGAAATGTAGTTGCCGCTGCTGATGATGCTGTTAAACTGGCTCACTGCGCTGGCATCTACCAGGCGGGTGTTGACCAGTAACTTCAGCTTTAAGGTGTTACAGGCCTTTACCCAGGCATCGGCATCCCCGTTAAAGAAGTAATCCGTGCCGGGGGCAACTCCACCTGCGTTGAAATTGGCAATCGCCTCATCCAACAGGTCCAGCATGGCCGCGTAAATGGCCGCGCCTGAATCGGCGCTAGGGTTGAAATTATCCGCGCCCTGGTTAGCCTCGGAATAGGGAACATCCCCGAAGTTGTCGACCAGCATGGTCATGGAGAAAGCCTCCATGAACTGCCCCATTCCTTTATGGAAGGGCAGGTCGTCCGTATCGGCAATGCCGTACAGGGCATAGGTATCTGTCAATTGTTCGGTATATACGTCGGTCCACTGGACGTTGAAGTCGCCCGGGTCGTAAACGGTCCGGTACTGGCGGCCAAACATATATTCGATTCGTGCAAACTCAGCGTTTCGGGTCCCTACGGTCTGTACCGTACGGATAAATTCCCGCTGGATGCTGTTCAATAGGAAATCTGGAGAGGCACTTTCCGGGGAGAGTGCATTCGGATTGTTCCGAAGATCCAATTCCGTGGTTTCACATGACTGGAACGTCAACGCTCCGGCAGCCAGGATGAAACTCGCTATTTTTAATACTTTTTTCATAATCTATTGCTATATTTTTTTTTAGAAACTGGCTTTGATGCTGAATCCGTAACGCTTGGAGCTCGGTCCGTTCAGGTAATCGAATCCCTGGCCATTTCCTACTCCGATACCCGCTACGTTGGGATCGAAATTGGAGCTTTCCGGCACATTGAAGGCCTTATACCACAGGTTAAATCCTGAAACGGTAAAGGAAAGGCTTCCAAACGGCGTTTTGTCCAGGTATTTGCTCGGCACACTGTATCCGAGGGATACCTCCTGGAGACGGAGCGTGGTAGCATCGTAAATCTGCAGCTCGGAAGGTCCGAAAAGCACGTTGCTAAAGTAATAAGCAGAGTTGTTGATGGCTACGGTGTTCGGGCTGCCGTCGGTGCTTACACCCGGCAGGATGAACGTGGCTTCCCGGTTGTCCGTATCGGCAATCAGCCCCCGTCCGAGTAGCGTGGCTACGGTTTGGGAGTAGATGTCCCCACCTTGCTGGTGGTTGAACAGGAAGCTCAGGTTGAAGCCTTTGTAATTCAGGTCACTGCCTACGTTGAGGATGAAATCCGGAGTCGGGTTCCCGATGACGGGCAGACGACCGTTTTCATCTACTTCTTCCGAAATGTAGTTTCCGTTACTATCCACAACAAACTCGCCGTTCTCGTTCCGCTGGATGCGGCTACCGACAATCACCCCGAGTTGCTCGCCTTCAATGGCGGCGTTCCCCAGGTTGGTGAAACCGGCGTACACGATGATATCGGTGTCTTCTCCCAGATCAGTAACTGTAGACTGGTTCGTGTTGAAATTGGCATTTACGTTCCAGCTGAAATCCTCAGTTTGAACCAGGGCTGCTCCCAGGTCAATCTCAAGTCCTTCACCTTCGATTTCCCCGACGTTCGTCTGGATGGTGGTACCACCGGTAGCCGGCCCCAGGGGACGGTTGACGATCAGGTCGTTGGTGAATCGCTTGTAGGCGGAAACATCCAGCGTCAGGAAGTTAAAGAAACGCCCTTCCAAACCTAATTCGTACTCGGCGTAACGCTCGGGCTTGATATTCGGGTTGGCCAGGGTGTTGGATACCGTGTTGGAAACCACAAAGGCACCATCCTGGTCAACGAAGTTCTGCGTGTTCAGGAACAGGTCGACAGAAGTCGGATACCCGGTTGCAAAACCGGCAGATTCCCCGTAACCACCCCGGATCTTCAGGTAGTTGATCCCTCCCGGGCTCGACAGGCCGTCAAAGGCCGAAGTCGGGATAAAGGAGAAGCTACCACCTTTGTAGAGGAGGGAGCGGTTGTCCACCGACTGGTTGGAAACCCAGTCGTTCCGCGCATTCAGCGTCAGGTAGAGCCAGCTGTCGTAGCCAAAGTCTACCTGGCCGTACAGACCGACGATGTTCCGCTGCTGCGTAAATTGGATTTCATCCTGCAGGTCGAAGTTGAAGTGACGGAGGACGCCGAAGACGTTCTGGCCGCTACTGGCAACCCCCTGTTGGTCGAAATGCGTCAGTCGCGACTGCCCACCGACGTTAAACGTCAGGTCCAGTTTTTCGGAGAGGTCGTAGGATCCGTTCAGGATCACATCGTGGTTCCAGATGGTGTTGTTGTTGTCCCAGGTCTGGTAAACCCCGCTGATATATTGGGTAGACACCCCGATACCTCCTTTGTTCTGAGCGTTCAGGTTACGCTCGTTGTACACGTCGTAACCAAAGCGGTAGAGCAGGTTCAGGTTGTCGTTGATATCGTATTGGGCTGAGATGTTACCAAAGGCCCGGTTGGTCAGCTGACGCGTAAAGGCGTTGTTCACTGTCCAAAGCGGGTGTTGGATACTGTTGTTCTGACGGTAGTAAACGCTTCCTCCGGTGATCGGGTTCTGGAACGGGATGTTCATCAGGTCTACCGAACGCGGCGTAAAGAATACGTTACTAAATACAGAAGCACCGCTACCGATTACCTGGTTACCGTCCCCGAGAGCTACAGGAGGCGATTTAAAATCGGTACGGGAATAGTTCATCGTCCCGTTGATGGTGAATTTATTGCTGAGTACCGCGCGCCCACCGAGACCGAGAGTATTCCGGTTCAGCGTGTTGCCGCGGGTAAATCCTTCGTCTTCCAGGTGACCGAAGCTCGCGTTGTAGCTCAGTGTTCCGTCGTCGGATGAGCCGTTGGCGTTTACCGAGAGATTGGAAACTGTTCCCGTGCGGAAGAAGTTCGGCACACTGGCGTAGGGCTTCCACTCGTAGCGGCGTCCCTGGAATTCCGGGAAAGCTGCAGGGATGCCCGTAGAGGCACCTGCAGTGGAGAAGGGGTGGAGGATGGTCCCGTCGTTACGAATGTCGTAAACTGACGGGAAGTTTGAAAAGTTCCCCCATCCGGCGCGGCCTTCGCGCTCAAAGGAAGGACCCCAGTTGGAGAAGAACCAGCCGAATGCCTGGTCAAACCCATTCCCGTACTTCATGGTGTAGTCCGGGGTGGAGGCGATCTTGTTAAAGAAGATCGAAGAGGAAACCGTGATTTCCGACTTCTTGGGTTGCCCGCCCACAGCACCGTTCTTGGTGGTGATCAGGATAACCCCGTTCTTACCTTGCTCCCCGTACAGGGTAGCTGCAGAGAGCCCCTTCAGTACGTTGACGCTTTCGATGTTGTTCGGGTCCAGGTCCAGGAAACGGGAGGAACCGTTGTTCCCGTCCACAAAGCTACCCTGGGCGTTGGTGTCGCTACTGAAAGGCACCCCGTCCACGATAAAGAGCGGCTGGTTGTCCTGGCTGAAGGATTGATACCCCCGGATAACGATATTGGTCGCAGAACCTGAAATACCACTTTGCTGGGTAATATTCACACCGGAAGCCTTACCCCTGAGGATACGGCCCACATCACCTTCCGTCCGGTTTTCCAGTTGGTCCTCGTCTACCGAGGAGACCGCATAACCAAGCGCTTTCTTTTCCCGCTTGATACCCTGGGCGGTTACAACCACCTCTTCCAGGGCCTGGGCGTCCTCTGCCATCTGAACGTTAATGGTGTTCCCGGCGCCCACGGTACGGTTCTCTGCACGCATGCCGAGATAGGTGAAGACCAGCACATCGCCTTCACTCGCCTGGATGGCGTAGTTTCCGTCGAAGTCGGTCTGCGTACCCGTGGTACTGCCCTGAACAAGGATGTTAACCCCAGGTAGCGGCAGACCGTCTGCGTCGGCAACCGTACCTGAAATCGTCTTTTCTTGTGCAAAGGAAATCTGCACAACCAACGCTAAAAATAGCGTCAGGATTCCATTTAATTTTGTTCTCATTTTTTAATTATTTGAATTAGCTAAGTGCGAAAATCTTAATTCTGTGTTAATAATCCAAACTTATTTTAATAAAACTTTAAGCGCTGCCGGGATAATTCGTAGTCAAAATTTTAGGCCTTTCCCATTTGTCAGATGCGTATTTTTGACCCCGCCTGGTTGCGAAAAAGATAAAATGACTGCTGCCTGCTGCCGAACGTCCACTTTAAGTCTTTCTGGTAACGAGCGTCATTTTCGACCCCGGCTTTCCGGCACGCCTTCACAAGACCGGGGGCGGCAGCTGGAGCAGGCGGCCTGTTCCCGGCCCGTGACACGCGATTGCTTCCCCGCAACTCATGTGGAAGTGTTGGGGAGACACAACCGGGCCCCTATATATATTAAGGTATAACCGAACGGCAAAACCGGCATCCGGGTGCGTGCGGTTTCAGGTGTGCGGAGGGGTCGGTCCGGGGATGAAGGGTTGCGGGGATAAAAATGCCTTAAAATTAAATGTCAGGGATTTGAATTACAGGAAATAATTGCTACATTTGCCAGCCCTTAAACAGGGGTATATTTTTTTATCAAGCGATTTTATGCCAACAATTTCACAATTAGTACGAAAAGGAAGGGCCACAATTACCAAGAAGAGTAAATCGGCTGCTTTGGATTCGTGCCCGCAACGCAGAGGGGTCTGTACGCGCGTTTACACCACCACGCCCAAAAAGCCGAATTCCGCCATGCGGAAGGTTGCCCGGGTGCGGCTTACCAACGGTAAGGAGGTCAACGCATACATCCCCGGCGAAGGTCACAACCTCCAGGAGCACTCGATAGTATTGGTTAGAGGCGGACGTGTGAAGGACTTACCGGGTGTCAGATACCATATTGTGCGCGGGGCATTGGATACCGCCGGCGTAGCCGGACGGACCCAGCGCCGGAGCAAGTATGGAGCCAAACGCCCCAAAAAGTAATTCACCACATTAATCAGAAGCAATGAGAAAAAGACAGGCAAAAAAAAGACCGCTGTTGCCAGACCCGAGGTATAACGACCAGCTGGTGACGCGTTTTGTGAATATGATGATGTGGGACGGGAAGAAATCCGTCGCATTCCGGATTTTCTACGACGCCATGGATATCGTCGAGGAAAAGAAGACGGACGAAGAGAAAAATGCCCTGGAGCTCTGGAAGGAAGCCCTTTCCAATATTATGCCCCACGTGGAAGTGCGCAGCCGTCGTGTCGGTGGTGCCACTTTCCAGATCCCGATGCAGATCCGCCCGGATCGCAAGATTTCCACCGCGATGAAATGGCTGATCAGCTTTTCGCGGAAACGGAACGAAAAATCCATGGCCCAGAAACTGGCTGCCGAGGTGCTTGCTGCGGCGAAGGAAGAGGGCGCGGCCGTTAAAAAGCGCGTGGATACGCATAAAATGGCCGAAGCGAATAAAGCATTTTCTCACTTTAGATTCTAAAGATAATGGCGAGAGACTTAAAATTTACAAGGAATATTGGTATTGCGGCTCACATCGATGCCGGGAAAACCACCACGACGGAACGCATCCTCTTTTACACGGGCGTAAGCCACAAGATCGGGGAGGTTCACGACGGGGCGGCTACCATGGACTGGATGGAGCAGGAGCAGGAGCGCGGGATTACGATTACCTCCGCGGCTACCACCTGTACCTGGCAGTTCCCGCTCGAAAACGGGCAGCCGACCGACAATACCAAGCCTTACCACTTTAATATCATCGACACCCCCGGCCACGTGGACTTTACCGTGGAGGTAAACCGTTCCTTGCGGGTGCTCGACGGACTGGTATTCCTCTTTAGTGCCGTGGACGGCGTGGAACCCCAGTCTGAGACCAACTGGCGTCTGGCGGACAACTACAAGGTGCCGCGGATGGGGTTTGTCAACAAAATGGACCGCCAGGGTTCCAATTTCCTGGCTGTTTGCCAGCAGGTGCGCGACATGCTGAAATCCAATGCCGTGCCCATCGTATTGCCTATCGGGGACGAGGCGGATTTCCGGGGGATTGTGGACCTGGTGAAAAACCGCGCCATCATCTGGAGCGAGGAAAACATGGGGTCTACCTTCGAGGAGATCGACATTCCCGCCGATATGGAGGAGGAAGTGAAAAAATACCGCGCCGAGCTGATTGAGGCCGTTGCGGAATACGACGAAAATCTGATGGAGAAGTTCTTTGAGGACGAGGATTCCATCACGGAAGCGGAAGTTCACGCCGCCCTTCGGGCTGCGGTGATGGACATGAGCATCATCCCGATGATCTGTGGCTCCGCCTTCAAGAATAAAGGAGTTCAGTTTTTGCTGGACGCCGTGTGCCGCTACCTGCCTTCGCCCCTGGACAAGGATGCGATTGAAGGAGTGAACCCCGATACGGAAGAGCCGGCCAAACGGAAGCCGGATCCTACCGCGCCTTTCTCGGCCCTGGCATTTAAAATTGCCACGGACCCGTTTGTGGGCCGCCTGGCATTCTTCCGCTGCTATTCCGGGAAACTGGATGCGGGCTCCTATGTACTGAACACGCGTTCAGGCAACAAGGAGCGGATCTCGCGGATCTATCAAATGCACTCCAACAAACAAAATGCCATCGAATCGATTGCGGCCGGGGATATCGGCGCAGCAGTTGGGTTCAAGGATATTAAAACGGGTGACACCCTCTGCGACGAGAAGCACCCGATCGTGCTGGAAAGCATGAATTTCCCCGATCCGGTAATCGGTATCGCCGTGGAGCCCAAGACCAAGGCCGACGTAGACAAGCTCGGGATGGCCCTCGCCAAGCTGGCGGAGGAAGACCCGACTTTCCAGGTCAAGACGGACGAGGCGAGCGGACAGACCATTATCTCGGGTATGGGCGAGCTGCACCTGGACATTATCGTCGACCGGCTCCGCAGGGAGTTCAAGGTGGAGGTGAACCAGGGTCAGCCGCAGGTAGAATACAAGGAAGCCCTTACCCAGGAAGCCAACCACCGCGAAGTTTACAAGAAGCAGACGGGTGGACGCGGTAAGTTTGCCGATATCGTCTTCACGATGGCCCCGGCCGACAGTGAGGAGGACCAGGGCCTGACCTTTGTCAACGAGATCAAGGGGGGTAACATCCCTAAGGAATATATCCCTTCCGTCGAAAAAGGCTTCAAGGAAGCCATGAAAAACGGGCCGCTGGCCGGTTTTGAAATGGACAGTATGAAGATCACCCTCAAGGACGGTTCCTTCCACCCGGTGGATTCGGATTCCCTCTCCTTTGAGCTGGCTGCCAAGCTCGGCTACAAGGCCGCTGCCAAGGCGTGCCGCCCGATCATCATGGAGCCGATCATGAAGCTGGAGGTGCTCACCCCGGAAGAGAATATGGGGGACATTGTAGGAGACCTGAACCGCCGTCGCGGACAGGTGAACAACATGTCCGACCGCGCCGGATCCAAAGTGATCAAGGCCGATGTGCCGTTGTCCGAGATGTTCGGATACGTCACCTCGCTGCGGACCCTTTCCTCGGGCCGTGCAACTTCGACCATGGAATTCTCCCACTACGCGGAGACCCCGTCGAACATTGCCGAAGAAGTGATTAAAGCAACCAAAGGTGTAACCGCCTAATTCCGGAAGTGATGAGTCAGAAAATCAGAATCAAATTGAAATCATACGATCACAACCTGGTAGACAAGTCTGCCGAGAAGATCGTCAAGACGGTCAAGACGACCGGAGCGGTGGTTACCGGACCCATTCCGTTGCCGACGCATAAGAAGATATTCACCGTGTTGCGTTCGCCCCACGTGAATAAAAAATCCCGGGAGCAGTTCCAGCTGAGTTCGTACAAGCGGCTGCTGGATATTTACAGCTCCTCCTCCAAGACCATCGATGCCCTGATGAAGCTTGAGCTTCCCAGCGGGGTCGAGGTGGAGATCAAGGTCTGACGCTGTCAGGCAAACCGGTTGCCAGGCCCGGGAGGGTGGGGGCAGCCCATTGAAAAGCCGGGGGGTGCGTCCTCCCACGACATGTCCGGAGCTGCAAGCGAAGGAAAAACGGAAACAAAAATACATTCGGGGTCGGATTATTTTTGGCCCTGTTTTTTTGTCGGAAAGTTGAGAATGAATTTGTAAATCAGTAATAACCGGGAGGATGGCCCGGTTCGGGTCCCCTCAGGGGCCGGAATCCAAGGCCAAAGCCCCAACTTAAATCAATTAAGTATGTCTGGGTTAATCGGAAGAAAAGTCGGCATGACCAGCATCTTTGACGAGAATGGGAAGAATATCCCCTGTACCGTCATCGAAGCGGGGCCCTGTGTCGTCACCCAAGTCAGAACCGAGGAAGTAGACGGGTACAATGCCCTTCAGCTCGGTTTCGATGACAAGGCAGACAAGCGTGCCAACAAGGCCGAGAACGGCCATTTCAAGAAGGCAGGCACTGCGCCTAAAAAGAAGGTTGTCGAATTCCGCTATTTCGAAGAGGGAGCTTTCAAACTGGGGGACACCATTAATGTTGAATTGTTTAAGGAAGGCGAGTTTGTGGACGTCAACGGTATCTCCAAGGGAAAAGGCTTCCAGGGAGTGGTAAAACGCCACGGATTCGGCGGTGTCGGCCAGTCTACGCACGGTCAGCACAACCGCCTTCGGGCTCCGGGTTCCATCGGGGCTGCATCGGACCCTTCGCGCGTATTCAAGGGTATGAAGATGGCCGGGCAGATGGGCAACCAGCGCGTCACCGTCCAGAACCTCCGCGTGCTGAAAGTCGTCCCGGAAAAGAACCTCCTGGTACTCAAGGGAGCGGTTCCGGGCCATAAGAACGCATACATAACCATCGAGAAGTAATGAAGGTAGCAGTTTTAGATATCAAGGGAAAAGAGACCGGGCGCAAAGCGGAGCTTGCGGACGACGTCTTCAAGATAGAACCGAACGAGCACGCCATTTACCTGGATGTGAAGCAGTACCTGGCCCACCAGCGGCAGGGTACCCACAAGGCCAAGGAACGCGCTGAGATTGCAGGGAGTACCCGCAAGATCAAGAAACAAAAAGGTACGGGTACCGCCCGGGCGGGCAGCATCAAGTCGCCCATCTTCCGCGGGGGTGGCCGGATCTTCGGGCCGCGTCCCAAGGACTACACCCAGAAGCTCAATAAGAACGTAAAGCGGCTGGCCCGCAAGTCGGCCCTGAGCCTCAAAAGCCAGGCCAACGCCATCACCGTGGTGGAAGACTTTTCATTCGATACGCCGAAGACGCGGGACTTTATCGACGTACTGAAGGCCCTCGGGCTGGAGGACAAAAAGTCCCTGATAGTGTTGGGTGAACAAAATAATAGCGTATATTTGTCGTCGCGTAATTTTAAGGGTGCTGAAGTTGTAACTAACACTGAATTAAGCACTTACAAAATTATGAACGCCAACAATGTCGTCCTGACCGAAGGAGCTCTGGAAGGAATTGCGGCAAATTTAAATAAGTAGGAAATCATGAGTGTGTTGATTAAGCCGATCATTACCGAAAAAATGACCTCCGACAGCGAGTTGTACAACCGCTACGGGTTTATCGTAAACCCGGCGGCCAACAAGCTGCAGATCAAGGATGCCGTGGAGGCAGCCTATGGGGTTACCGTCAAGAAGGTTCGCACCATGAACTACGGCCCTTCCCGCAAGACCCGCTACACCAAGACCGGTGTTCAGCAGGGCAAGACCAATGCCTATAAGAAGGCCATTGTGGATGTGGAAGATGGTGACGTAATAGATTTTTACAGTAATCTCTAAAGACACGGCATGTCAGTTAGAAAGTTAAAACCGATCACTCCCGGACAGCGTTTCAAGATAGTAAATGGCTTTGACGCCCTTACTTCCGATTCGCCGGAGAAGAGCCTGCTCGCCCCGATTAAAAAGTCGGGCGGCCGGAACAGTCGAGGAAAGATGACCATGCGCTACAAAGGTGGTGGGCACAAGAGAAGGTACCGTGTAATCGACTTCAAACGCGACAAACAGGATGTTGCCGCCGAAGTAAAGTCGATTCAGTACGACCCGAACCGTTCTGCATTTATCGCCCTGGTGGAATACACCGACGGCGAAAAGCGTTACGTGATTGCCCAGAATGGCATGCAGGTAGGGCAAAAGATCCGCTCAGGTGCCGGTTCGGCTCCTGAAATCGGGAATGCCATGCCCCTGGCTGAGGTTCCCCTGGGTACCATTATCTCCTGCATCGAGCTGCGCCCCGGACAGGGAGCGGTGATGGCGCGGAGTGCCGGGACCTTTGCCCAGCTGATGGCCCGTGAAGGCAAGTATGCCACCATCAAGCTGCCTTCCGGCGAAACCCGGATGATCCTGGCCAACTGCCTGGCAACCATCGGCGCCGTGTCCAATTCGGACCACCAGCTGCTCGTTTCCGGTAAGGCCGGCCGCAGCCGTTGGCTCGGACGCCGTCCCCGGACCCGTCCGGTAGCTATGAACCCGGTGGATCACCCGATGGGTGGTGGGGAAGGCCGTGCATCCGGAGGCCACCCGAGGTCGCGTAACGGCGTACCTGCCAAAGGGTACCGCACCCGTTCCCGGACCAAGGACAGCAACCGGTATATTGTAGAACGCAGAAAGAAATAAAACAGTAAGAAATGGCACGTTCCCTAAAAAAAGGACCATACGTTCATTACAGCCTGGATAAAAAGGTTCAGCAAAACGTGGATTCCGGCAAGAAGACCGTAATCAAGACCTGGTCGCGGGCTTCGATGATCACCCCGGATTTCGTGGGGCAGACCATCGCCGTACACAACGGCCGGCAATTCGTCCCGGTATATGTCACCGAGAACATGGTAGGACACAAACTGGGTGAATTTTCTCCCACGCGTTCCTTCCGGGGGCATGCCGGAGCAAAAAATAAAGGTAAAAAATAAGCGCTATGGGTGTTCGTAAAAAACAGATGGCCGAGAGGATCAAAGAGGAGAAAAAACACTTGGCATTCGCCAAGCTGAACAACTGCCCGACCTCTCCCCGCAAGATGCGTCTGGTCGCCGACCAGGTGAGGGGCGAAGAAGTTGAGAAGGCCCTGGCGATCCTGCGCTACAGTACCAAGGAGGCCTCCCGGCGGCTCGAGAAGCTGCTGCTTTCGGCCATTGCCAACTGGCAGGCTAAAAACGAGGATGCGGATATCGAGAACGCAGACCTTTTTGTACAGGAAATCCGCGTAGACGGCGGCCGCATGCTCAAGCGCCTGCGCCCCGCCCCGCAAGGACGCGCACACAGAATCAGAAAGCGTTCCAACCATGTGACTTTGGTATTGGGAGCCAGAAATAACGCAGAAAGCTAGCATAAGATAGTATGGGACAAAAAACGAATCCGATAGGGAATCGCCTGGGAATCATCCGGGGCTGGGAATCCAACTGGTACGGAGGTAACGACTACGGCGATAAACTGGCCGAGGACGATAAAATCCGCAAGTATATCCACGCCCGTCTGGCAAAAGCCAGTGTTTCCCGCGTCATCATCGAGCGGACCCTGAAGCTGATCACCGTTACCATTACCACTGCCCGCCCGGGTATCATCATCGGGAAAGGCGGCCAGGAAGTGGACAAACTGAAGGAGGAGCTCAAAAAGATCACCGACAAGGAGGTACAGATCAACATTTTTGAGATCAAGCGCCCCGAACTGGACGCGAATTTGGTTGCCGCGAGCATTGCCCGGCAGATCGAGAGTCGTATTTCCTATCGCCGTGCGATCAAGATGGCTATCGCCGCTGCCATGCGGATGAATGCCGAAGGGATCAAGATCCAGATTTCCGGCCGCCTGAACGGCGCCGAAATGGCCCGGAGCGAAAGCTATAAGGACGGTCGTATCCCGTTGTCCACCTTCCGTGCGGACATCGACTACGCCCTGCACGAAGCGCACACCACCTACGGCCGGCTGGGCGTGAAGGTGTGGATCATGAAGGGAGAAGTATACGGCAAGCGCGAGTTGTCGCCCCTGGTAGGTATGTCCAAAGGAGGCAGCAAGTCCGGAAAACAGGACGGCAAGAAGCGTCGCAGAAAATAAATAAAGAAGCTTAAAGAACATGTTACAGCCAAAAAGAACCAAGTTTCGGAAGGCCCAGAAAGGCCGAATGAAAGGTATATCGCAGCGGGGCCACCAGCTCTCCAATGGGATGTTCGGGATCAAATCCCTGGATTCCAGCTTTATTACCTCCCGGCAAATTGAGGCGGCGCGTATTGCAGCCACCCGTTACATGAAGCGCCAGGGACAACTCTGGATTAAAATATTCCCGGACAAGCCCATCACCAAGAAACCCCTCGAGGTTCGGATGGGTAAAGGTAAGGGAGCCCCGGAATACTGGGTAGCGGTTGTGAAACCGGGCCGGATCATGTTCGAAGTAGCCGGTGTGCCGATCGATGTCGCCCAGGAAGCTTTGCGCCTGGCCGCCCAGAAACTGCCGGTGAAGACAAAATTTATAGTGGCCAGGGATTACGATCCCTCTTAATTGGACCGAATCATGAAACAAGCAGAGATAAAAGAGCTGTCCGTAGAGGAGCTGAAAGAGAAGATGGCCGATTTCAAGAAGCAGTACGACGAACTGAAAATGGCACACGCCGTTACGCCGCTTGAGAATCCGCTTCAGATCAAAACGGCCCGGAGGACCGTTGCGCGACTGGCGACTGAATTAACAAAAAGGGAAAACCAATAATTGGTGTTGCTTTATGGAAAATAGAAATCTTAGAAAAGAACGTATTGGCGTGGTGACCAGCAACCGGATGGAGAAGTCCATCGTGGTTTCCGAGGTCAAGCGGGTAAAGCACCCGATGTACGGGAAGTTCGTACTGCGGACAAAAAAATATGTAGCCCACGACGAAAGCAACGATTGCAATATCGGCGATACCGTGAAGATCATGGAAACCCGCCCGCTTAGCAAGACCAAGTGTTGGAGACTCGTAGAAATCCTTGAAAGAGCCAAATAATTATGTTACAGCAGGAATCAAGACTCAAAGTAGCAGATAACACCGGGGCCAAAGAAGTATTGACCATCCGCGTGTTGGGAGGTACCAAAAGGCGGTACGCCTCCCTGGGCGACAAAATCGTGGTAACCGTCAAGGAGGCGACTCCCAACGGAACCATCAAAAAAGGAGCTGTTTCAACGGCCGTGGTCGTTCGTACGACCAAGGAAGTTCGTCGCCCGGACGGATCCTACATCCGTTTCGACGACAACGCCTGTGTGCTGCTGAACCCCACCGGGGAGATGCGGGGCACCCGCGTGTTCGGGCCGGTGGCGCGGGAACTGCGTGACAGACAATTTATGAAAATCGTTTCCTTGGCCCCCGAGGTACTCTAAATAAGACAACGAGATGAAGTTCAAGATCAAATCAGGAGATACCGTTCGCGTAATTGCCGGCGACCACAAAGGGAGCGAAGGCAAGGTGGTGCGCATTATCCGCGAGAAGAACAAAGCGATCGTGGAAGGCGTGAACACGGTGTCCAAACACGAGAAGCCGAGTGCCAGCAACCCCCAGGGAGGGATTGTGGAAAAGGAAGCGCCCATCCATATTTCCAACCTGTCGCTGATCGACGCCAAATCCGGGGATACCACCCGTGTAGGCTATGAAATGCGCGACGGGAGCAAGGTACGGGTGGCGAAAAAATCCAATGAAGTTATTTAGTTATGGCCTACGTACCAAGATTAAAACAGGAATATAAAGAGCGCGTGATCAAGGCGCTCGAGGAAGAGTTCGGGTACAAGAACATCATGGAAGTTCCCAGGCTCCAGAAGATTGTCGTTAGCCGTGGCGTCGGAGCCGCAGTTGCCGATAAGAAGCTGATCGACCACGCCGTGGACGAACTCACGATGATCACGGGTCAGAAAGCCGTTTCCACCGTCTCTAAAAAGGACGTTGCGGCCTTTAAGCTGCGGAAGGGCATGCCCATCGGGGCCAAGGTTACCCTCCGGGGCGAGCGGATGTACGAGTTCCTCGACCGGCTGGTAACTACCGCGCTGCCCCGGGTACGCGATTTCCAGGGGATCCGCGCCACCGGCTTTGACGGTCGCGGGAATTACAACCTGGGGATTACCGAGCAGATCATCTTCCCGGAGATCAACATCGACAAGATCAACCGGATCAACGGGATGGACATCACCTTTGTGACTTCGGCACAAACGGACAAGGAAGCGAAATCACTGTTAAGCGAATTGGGGTTACCCTTTAAAAAGAACTAGTATGGCTAAAGAATCAATGAAAGCCCGCGAACGCAAAAGGGCGAAACTGGCAGCAAAATACGCCGAGAAGCGCAAGGCCCTGAAAGAGGCCGGCGACTACGAAGCGCTGCAAAAGCTTCCCCGCAATGCCTCTCCGGTTCGCCAGCACAACCGCTGCAAGCTTACCGGACGCCCCAGGGGATATATGCGGACTTTCGGGATTTCCCGGGTCATGTTCCGCGAAATGGCAAACCAGGGACTGATCCCCGGAGTCAAAAAGGCCAGTTGGTAACCGATATAATACAGGAAAGAAGATGTTTACAGATCCTATCTCAGATTATTTGACCCGCATCCGGAACGCGAGCCGTGCCGGACACCGCGTGGTGGAGATCCCCGCTTCCAACTTAAAACGGGAGATCACCAAGATCCTGTTCGACCAGGGGTACATCCTGAGCTACAAGTTCGAGGAGAACAACACCCAGGGAACCATCAAGATCGCCCTGAAGTACGACAAGGTGACCAAGGAGCCGGTAATCCGGAAAATCCAGCGTATGTCCAAGCCGGGACTGCGGAAGTACGCCGGCAGTGGCGAATTGCCGCGGGTACTCAATGGCCTGGGGATTGCCATTGTCTCTACCTCCCACGGGGTAATGACCAGCAAGCAGGCCCAGCAGGAAAACGTCGGCGGCGAAGTGCTGTGCTACGTTTATTAATAGAATTATAAAGATTAAGAAGCATGTCTAGAATAGGTTTAAGCCCGATTCCGATCCCGGAGGGAGCCACTGTGGAAGTTTCCGGCAACGTGGTGACCGTCAAAGGCAAACTGGGGGAACTTACCCAGGAATTCAGCAACGTCGGGGTGAAGGTAGAAGATGGCGAGGTAATCGTATCCCGCCCGGAGAACTTTACCAAGGACGACAAGGCCAAACACGGTCTCTACCGCGCGCTGATCAACAACATGCTCCAGGGTGTTACCAAAGGGTGGACCAAGGAGCTGGAGCTGGTGGGGGTTGGATACCGCGCCAGCAACCAGGGCCAGAAACTCGACCTCGCCCTCGGGTTTTCTCACAATATCGTGATGGACCTGGCGCCGGAGGTCAAGATTGAGACTACTTCGGAAAAAGGGAAGAACCCGACCATCAAGCTCACCTCCCACGACAAACAACTCGTCGGGCAGGTAGCTGCCAAGATCCGCTCCTTCCGCAAGCCGGAGCCCTACAAAGGCAAAGGGGTGAAGTTCAAAGGCGAGCAACTGAGAAGAAAAGCAGGTAAATCAGCATAATCCAACGAACTATGGGACTATCTAAGTCTGAAAAGAGAAACAAGATCAGAAGGCGCATCCGCAAGGTGTCCTTCGGTACCGCAGAGCGCCCGCGCCTTTCGGTATTCCGGAGCAACAAGGAGATCTATGCCCAGGTGATCGACGATACCACTGGCAAAACGCTGGTTGCCGCTTCGTCCAGGGATAAGGAACTGGCCAAAGCCAAAGGCACCAAATCTGAAATCGCCGCCGCTGTCGGCAAAAGCCTGGCCGAAAGAGCCAGGGAAGCCGGTGTCGAGAAAGTGGCCTTCGACCGTGGGGGATATCAGTATCACGGCCGGGTGAAGTCCCTGGCTGAAGGAGCCAGAGAAGGCGGATTAAAATTTTAATACAAGTCTATGTACGGGAAATACAAAAATGTGGAAACGGTTAAGCCGGGCGGTCTGGAACTGAAAGACCGGCTGGTTGGAGTACAACGGGTTACCAAGGTAACCAAAGGTGGACGGGCCTTCGGCTTTTCTGCAATTGTCGTGGTCGGTGACGAAAACGGCGTAGTGGGCCACGGGCTTGGCAAATCCAAGGAGGTGGCCACGGCCATCGCCAAAGCAGTGGAGGATGCCAAGAAGAACCTGATCCGTATCCCCCTGAACAAGGGAACCCTTCCGCATGAGCAGAAAGGCAAATACGGGGGCGCCCGGGTCTATATCCAGCCTGCTTCCCACGGTACCGGTGTGATTGCCGGGGGTGCGGTACGCGCCGTACTCGAAGCCGTAGGCGTACAGGACGTACTGTCGAAGTCCCAGGGGTCTTCCAACCCGCACAACGTGGTGAAGGCGACATTCGACGCCCTGCTGCAATTGCGGGACGCGAATACCGTTGCCAAGCAGCGCGGCATTTCCCTGGAGAAAGTATTCAACGGATAAGGAGCAGACAGATGGCTAAGATCAAAGTACGACAAGTAAAGAGCAGCATCAAGCGTCCTCAGGACCAGAAACGGACCCTGGAGGCCCTTGGGCTGAGAGGTATCGGGCAGGAAGTGGAGCACACCACCTCCCCGAGCATCCTCGGAATGATTGAAAAAGTAAAACACCTGGTTTCTACAGAAGAAGCTTAAAAGAAAGGGAGTATGGATTTAGGGAATTTAAAACCTGCAAAAGGATCTGTTCACAAGGGCGGCAAGACCGTTGGTCGCGGCCAGGGTTCCGGTAAGGGCGGTACAGCCACCCGGGGCCACAAAGGGGCCAAGTCCCGTTCCGGCTATTCCAAGAAGATCGGGTTCGAAGGCGGGCAGATGCCGCTTCAGCGCCGTGTGCCCAAGTTCGGTTTCACCAATATGAACCGCGTGGAATACCGCGGCATCAACCTGGACACCCTCCAGGAATTGGCGGACAGCGGTACGATCAAAAAGGAAGTCAATGTGGATAACCTCGTTGAGCTTCGCCTGGCGCACAAAAACGACCTGGTGAAAATTATGGGTCGGGGCGAATTGAAGGCCCCCCTGAAAATCACTGCTCATAAATTTACGGCCAGTGCCAAAGCGGCCATCGAGGCTGCCGGCGGTGAGGCAATAAGTTTATAAGCGAGCCAGATATGAAGAAATTTTTTGAGATCATAACGAATATCTGGAAGATCGAAGAGCTCAGGTCCCGTATCCTGATTACGCTCGGTCTGCTGCTGGTGTATCGTTTCGGGGCCCAGGTGGTGCTCCCCGGGATCGACACCTCCCAGCTGGCCGAACTGTCGTCGAATACGGAGCAGGGCATCCTCGGTATCCTGAATGCATTTACCGGCGGGGCCTTTGCCAACGCCTCGGTTTTTGCCTTGGGGATTATGCCGTATATCTCGGCTTCCATCGTGGTGCAGCTCATGGGGATCGCGATTCCCTACCTGCAGAAACTCGATAAGGAAGGCGAAAGCGGCCGGAAGACCAAAAACCAGATAACCCGATGGCTCACCATCGCCATCTGTATTATCCAGGCACCGACCTACCTCTATAGCCTCGGGGCCCTGGGGGTTCCGGACAGCGCATTCCTGCTGGGCAAAGGCCTCAGCTTTATGGTGCCTTCCGTGGTTATCCTGGTAACCGGTTGCGTCTTTGCCATGTGGCTGGGTGAAAAGATTACCGACAAGGGAATCGGCAACGGGATTTCCCTGCTGATCATGATCGGGATCATCGCCACGCTGCCGCAGGCCTTCCTGCAGGAATCGGCCTCCCGCCTTAACGGCAACGGCGGCCCGATGCTGATCCTGGTGGAACTGATCCTCTGGTTTGTGGTGATCCTCGCCAGCGTACTGCTGGTGATGGCGACCCGCCGCATCCCGGTGCAGTACGCCCGCCGATCCGCCTCCGGGGGATATGAAAAAAACGTTATGGGCTCCCGTCAGTATATCCCGCTGAAGCTGAACGCTTCCGGGGTGATGCCCATTATTTTTGCGCAGGCGATTATGTTTGCGCCCGGTTTGATCGGAAGCACGTTTAACGAAACAGCTGTTGGACAGTGGATGGAAGTGAACTTCCAGGACATTTTCGGATTGTATTACAATATCCTGTTTGCCCTGCTGATCATCATCTTTACGTATTTCTATACCGCAATCACGGTCCCGACCAATAAAATGGCCGACGACCTGAAACGCAGCGGCGGCTTTATCCCGGGCATCCGCCCCGGAAAGGAAACCGCCGATTTCCTGGACAAGGTGATGTCGCTCATCACGCTGCCCGGCTCGGTATTCCTGGCCCTGCTGGCCGTATTGCCGGCGGTGGTGGTGAAGCTGATGGATATGCAGGCCGGTTGGGCGCTGTTCTACGGCGGCACCTCCCTGCTCATCATGGTCGGGGTGGCTATCGATACGGTGCAACAGGTAAATTCCTACCTGCTCAACCGCCATTACGACGGCCTGATGAAAACAGGTAAGAACAGAAAAGTAGCATAATATATGGCCAAGCAAGCTCCGATAGAACAAGACGGATCGATAATAGAAGCGCTTTCCAACGCCATGTTCCGCGTGGAATTGGAGAACGGTCACGTGGTGACGGCTCATATTTCGGGCAAGATGCGTATGCACTACATCAAATTGCTGCCCGGGGACAAGGTAAAGCTTGAAATGAGCCCCTACGACCTGACCAAAGCCAGAATCACATACAGATACTAAAGAAACGGACAAGATGAAAGTAAGAGCATCCATAAAGAAACGCAGCGCCGAATGCAAGATCGTACGGCGCAAAGGGCGACTGTACGTAATCAACAAGAAGAATCCTAGATTTAAACAAAGACAAGGGTAACTATGGCTAGAATCGCAGGGGTAGACATCCCAAAACAAAAGAGAGGCGTGATTGCCCTTACCTACATTTTCGGTATTGGCAAAAGCAGGGCAAAGGAAATCCTCGAGAAAGCCAAGGTGGACGAGGATACCAAGGTCTCCGACTGGAGCGACGACGAGATCGGTCGCATCCGGGAAGCTGTAGGTGAATTTACCATTGAAGGGGAACTCCGTTCCGAGACGCAGATCAACATCAAGCGACTCATGGATATCGGATGTTATCGCGGCATTCGCCACCGGTCGGGACTGCCGCTCCGGGGCCAGCGTACCAAGAACAACTCGCGTACCCGTAAAGGAAAGCGTAAAACCGTAGCCAACAAGAAGAAAGCTACCAAGTAATAGCAGATTATGGCAAAGACAGGATCAAAGGGCGCTAAGGCGGCCAAGTCGACCAAGAAACGCAAGGTGGCGGTTGAATCCACCGGGGAAGCCCATATCACGGCTTCTTTTAACAACATCATCATCTCCCTGACCAATAAGAAAGGGGATGTGATTTCCTGGGCGTCTGCCGGGAAGATGGGATTCCGCGGCTCCAAGAAAAACACGCCTTATGCGGCCCAGGTGGCTGCCGAGGAATGTGTCAAGACGGCCCACGAAGCCGGCCTGCGCAAGGTCAAGGTATACGTGAAGGGGCCGGGTAACGGACGGGAGTCTGCCATCCGGACCATCCACAACAACGGCATCGAGGTAACCGAAATCATCGATGTGACCCCGCTGCCGCACAACGGGTGCCGCCCGCCCAAGCGACGCAGAGTCTGATACGAGCAAGAAACACCAATAATTAATTTTTCACTGGGGGTGTTGTTACGGTTATCGAAGGATTAAGCCTTAATTCATAACCACATCCTCAAAATTTCTGAAAATGGCAAGATACACAGGACCAAAATCAAAAATAGCCCGCAAATTCGGCGAGGCTATCTTCGGAGACGACAAGGCCTTCGAGAAAAAGAATTACCCTCCGGGGCAACACGGGAACAACCGCCGTCGCGGTAAGAAGTCGGAATACGCAATCCAGCTGATGGAGAAGCAGAAGGCCAAGTACACCTATGGCATCCTGGAACGCCAGTTCCGGAATCTGTTCGCCCAGGCCAACCGGAGCAAAGGGGTTACCGGTGAGGTACTCCTGCAGCTCTGCGAGTCCCGACTGGACAATGTCGTCTACCGCATGGGTATCGCCCCCTCCAGGAGGGCAGCCCGGCAATTGGTTTCCCACCGGCACATTACCGTTAACGGGGAACTGGTGAACATTCCTTCTTACTCCCTGAGTGCCGGCGACGTGGTTGGGGTCCGCGAAAAATCCAAATCCCTCCAGGCCATCGAGGATTCCCTGTCCAACCACAGCAATGTGTACGAGTGGATCAGCTGGAATTCCGATAAGAAGGAGGGTACGTTCGTCGCTGTTCCGGAACGTCTCCAGATCCCGGAGAATATCAAGGAACAGCTGATCGTCGAGTTATACTCTAAATAAAAACCACACAGATCCGATTATGGCATTATTTAATTTTCAGAAGCCCGATAAAGTTATCATGATAGACTCGACCGACTTCGAGGGGAAGTTTGAATTCCGCCCCCTGGAGCCCGGTTATGGTCTGACTGTCGGGAATGCGCTCAGGAGGGTGCTGCTCGCCTCCCTGGAAGGTTTTGCGATCACTTCGGTGCGCATCGACAAGGTGGAGCACGAATTTTCGGTGATTGAAGGGGTTGTGGAAGATGTAACCGAGATCATCCTGAACCTGAAGCAGATCCGCTTCAAGCGTCAGATCGACGACGTCAACGAGGAAACTGTCTCAATTTCCGTCAGCGGAAAGGAACAACTGACCGCAGGGGATTTCCAAAAATTCATTTCCGGATTCCAGGTGCTGAACCCGGACCTGGTTATCTGCAACATGGACCCGAAGGTGAGTATCAACATGGAAATCATCATCGAAAAGGGTCGCGGATATGTTCCCGCCGAGGAGAACAAGAAATCGAATGCGCCGCTGGGAAGCATTGCCGTGGACTCGATTTTTACCCCGGTCCGGAATGTGAAATACAGTATTGAGAACTACCGGGTGGAGCAGAAGACCGACTACGAGAAGCTGGTCTTCGAAATCCTGACGGACGGTTCCATCCACCCCAAGGACGCGCTCACCGAAGCCGCCAAGGTGCTGATCCACCATTTTATGCTCTTCTCCGACGAGCGGATCACCCTGGAAGCCGACGAGATTGCGCAGACGGAAACCTACGACGAGGAATCCCTGCACATGCGGCAATTGCTGAAGACCAAGCTGGTGGACATGGACCTGAGCGTCCGGGCGCTGAATTGCCTGAAAGCCGCCGAGGTGGATACCCTTGGAGACCTGGTGTCCTTCAACAAGAACGACCTGATGAAGTTCCGCAACTTCGGAAAGAAGTCACTGACCGAACTCGAGGAACTGGTTATCAACAAAGGGTTGAACTTTGGCATGGACCTGTCAAAATATAAATTGGATAAGGATTAAGCAGGCAGCGTTCCGCGCCGCCAGCGAAACTATTGATAGAAGATGAGACACGGAAAGAAAATCAACCACCTGGGAAGGAAAACAGCGCACCGCAAGGCGATGCTGGCCAATATGGCATGTTCCCTGATCGAACATAAGCGCATCAACACCACGGTTGCCAAGGCCAAGGCGCTCAAGCAGTTCATCGAACCGCTGATCACCAAGTCCAAGGCCGAAAACAACCAGTCTGCCGAACTCGGTACGCACAACCGTCGGATCGCCTTCCGCTACCTGCGCAGCAAGGAGGCCGTATCCGAACTGTTCAGCTCGGTAGCCGAAAAGGTCGGTGACCGCCCGGGCGGATACACCCGCATCATCAAGCTGGGAAACCGGTTGGGTGACAATGCCGACATGGCGATGATTGAGCTGGTGGATTTCAACGAGCTCTACAACGCGGATAAGCCGAAGAAGAAGTCTACGCGCCGCAGCCGCCGATCCAAATCCAAGGGGTCTGCCGCCGCCACAGAGGCACCGGCAGCCGGGCAGGCGCCCGCTGAAGAGCAGGTAGCCGAAGCCAAGGAGGAGAAGGCCCCCGAGGCTCAGGAAGCCAAAGCCGCCGAGGCCAAGGAGGAGAAGGCCGCCGAGGCTCAGGAAGCCAAAGCCGCCGATGAGCCGGCTGAGGCTCCGGAGAAGGAAGCGGAAGACCAAAAAAAAGCCGATGATTCCAAGGAATAAGCGGTACTTTTTAAAAGTTTTAAACCAAAAAGGGATAGTCTTCACAGGCTGTCCCTTTTTTTATGTTATTTTGTCTAACACCTATAATTCACGGAAGTATCTATGAAGTATCAGTCCAAGCGAAAAGCACTGATTTTGCTAGCCGACGGCACCGTATTTTACGGAAAGGCGGTAGGCGACAAAGAGGGAACCGCCTTTGGCGAAGTGTGTTTTAACACGGGAACCACGGGGTATCAGGAAATTTTCACCGATCCGTCCTACTTCGGGCAGCTTATGGTGACTACCAATGCGCATATCGGGAACTACGGTGCCCGGGAGGAGGAAGTGGAATCCGACGGGGTAAAGATTGCCGGGTTGATTTGCAAGAATTTCTCCTATAGTTACAGCCGGCCGGATGCAGATTACAGTTTGCAGGAATTTCTGGACAAGAATGGCCTGTTTTCCATCTCGGACGTGGATACCCGCGCCCTGGTGAGCTATATCCGGGACAACGGCGCTATGAATGCCGTGATTTCCACCCGCGTGGATGAGCTGGACGCCCTCAGGGAGGAGCTCGCAAAAGTGCCCAGCATGGAAGGCCTGGAACTGGCCTCTTCGGTTTCTACCCGGGAACCCTATTTTGTCGGTGAAGCGGATGCGGAGATCCGGATAGCCGCCCTGGATATCGGCATCAAAAAGAACATCCTGCGCAACCTCGCCAAACGCGGGGCTTACATCCAGGTATTTCCGCACGATACCACTTATGAAACCATGGAAGCCTGGAGCCCGGACGGGTATTTTATTTCCAACGGCCCCGGGGACCCCCAGCCATTGAAGGCGGCTGTGGAACTGGCCAAAAAGATCATCGCCGCGGACAAACCGCTCTTCGGTATATGCCTGGGGCACCAGGTGATTGCCCTGGCCAATGGGGTAAGCACTTACAAGATGCACCACGGGCACCGGGGGATCAACCACCCGGTAATCAACCTGCAGACCGGCAAGGGGGAGATCACCTCCCAGAATCACGGATTTGCCGTAAACCGCCAGGAGACCGAGTCGCACCCGGACCTGGAGATCACCCATCTCCACCTGAATGACGACACGGTGGCAGGAATAAGGATGAAGGACAAGAACGTATTCTCCGTTCAGTACCACCCGGAGGCGAGTCCGGGCCCGCACGATGCGGAATACCTCTTTGACCAGTTCTTCGAAACCATCCGGAAAACCACAACAAAAACAACGGCTGTTTAAGATATTGTTACGCGGGTGTCAATAGCCCGGGTACCCGGGCCGGGTCACCGCTGCGTTTCGTATCTTTGCAACCGGAATCAACCGAATAAATCGACAACCTTATGAGTATCATTATCGACGTTCACGCACGACAAATCCTCGATTCGCGGGGCAACCCCACCGTGGAGGTGGACGTAGTGACCGAAAACGGCGTCCTGGGCAGGGCGGCCGTCCCTTCCGGGGCATCCACAGGCGAACACGAGGCCGTGGAATTGCGCGACGGGGGAAAGACATATATGGGCAAGGGCGTGAGCCAGGCCGTAAAGAACGTAAACACGGAAATCGCCGAAAAAGTCCGTGGCATGCTGGTGTATGAGCAGAACAAGATCGACCAGGCGATGATTGAACTGGACGGCACCCCGAATAAGGGAAGGCTGGGCGCCAACGCGATCCTGGGGGTTTCCCTGGCCGTGGCCAAGGCAGCCGCCAATGAAATGGGCCAGTCCCTGTACCGCTATGTGGGCGGGGTAAGCGCCAATACGCTGCCGGTTCCCATGATGAACATCATCAACGGGGGGTCTCACTCGGATGCCCCGATCGCCTTCCAGGAATTCATGGTCATGCCGGTCAAGGCCAAAAACTTTACCCATGCCATGCAAATGGGGACTGAAATCTTCCACAACCTGAAGAAGGTCCTCCACGATCGCAACCTGAGCACCGCTGTGGGGGATGAGGGCGGATTTGCCCCGACCCTGGACGGAACGGAGGACGCCCTGGATACCATCGCGAAGGCTGTGGAACAGGCCGGGTATAAAATGGGGGACGAGGTAATGATCGCCCTGGATTGTGCCGCGGCTGAATTTTTTGTCGACGGCAAATACGACTACACGAAATTCGAAGGGGACAGCGGGGCCGTGCGCAATTCCGCCGAACAGGCCCAGTACCTGGCGGACCTGTGTGCCAAATACCCGATTATCTCGATTGAGGACGGGATGGACGAGAACGACTGGGAAGGCTGGAAAATGCTCACCGATAAAGTTGGCGATACCGTTCAGCTCGTCGGGGACGATTTGTTCGTCACCAATGTGGAGCGCCTCTCCCGCGGGATCGACGAGGGGATTGCCAATTCGATCCTCATCAAGGTAAACCAAATCGGTACCCTGAGCGAAACCATCGATGCGGTGAACATGGCCAAGAACGCCGGGTATACCTCGGTGATGTCCCACCGCAGCGGGGAAACCGAAGACAACACGATTGCCGACCTGGCCGTGGCCCTGAATACCGGGCAGATCAAAACCGGTTCGGCTTCCCGGAGCGACCGGATGGCCAAGTACAACCAGCTCCTCCGCATCGAGGAGGAACTCGGGAGTGTGGCCTATTACCCGGGGTCGGATGCCTTTAAGGTAAGGTCCTGACCCGGTTGAAATACAGATAAGTCAAGGGCCCGGTACAGATATCGCGGCCCTTTTTTGATGAATACGGAGCGCCGGTTGCGGATGGCAGAAGCGCCGGTTGCGGAAAGCAGGAGTAATAAAAGGATGAACCGATTTTTATTTGTCGCAGCCGAGAATGACGGGATACCCGCCTGCAAAGCCGGTGGGATGGGCGATGTGGTCCGGGATGTGCCGCGGCAACTGGCTGTCCGGGGCGATGAGGTACACGTGGTGGTGCCCGCCTACGGCCGGCTGCATCGGGACGGGGTTCTCTTGCGTGAATTCCAGGTCCCCCTCGGTGGACGCCGCTACGACCTTTCGCTTTACCGAGTGCCGGGAAAAAAAGAACTGCCGGGTATTGCGCATTACGCCCTGCACCACCCGGAAATAACCTCCGGGGATATTGCCCACCTCTATCACAACGACCCGCAGGAACCTTTTTATACGGACTTCATCAAGTTTGCGATTTTTTGCACCGGGGTGGCAGGGGCCATCCGGGAAGGGGCATTTGGCCAACTGGATGTGGTCCACCTGCACGACTGGCATGCAAGCCTGCTGTTGTACCTCAGGGAGTACCACCCGGAATTCCGAGAGCTGGCGGATATCCGCTTTGTCTACACCATCCACAACCTCGCCATACAGGGGATTCGACCCTTTTCGGGAAACCCGTCCTCCCTGGAAGCCTGGTTTCCCGGGGTCCCGTACCGGGAAGAACAGCTGAGCGATGCCCGCTACCCCGACTGTATCAACCTGATGGCCATCGGCATCCGCCTGGCAGATGCCGTCCACACGGTTTCGCCATCCTATATGGAAGACATCCAGAAGCCGAGTTCCCCGCCTGAGTTTATCGGGGGTGAAGGCCTGGAAGCAGACCTGGTCACCGCCAGGAAGGAGCAGCGGCTTTTCGGGATCCTGAACGGCTGCAATTACGATAGTATCCGCACGGCGGAGCGCGGGCGGTTGTTCCCGAATACCATCCGGGCGCTCTTTGGCTGGCTCCAGGAGGAGTCCAAGAAATACAAGGCGGACTTCCTGGCCCATACGGGTGAGAAGGTGGTGCGATGGATGGATGCCCCCCCGGCGTTTATTTGTTCGAGCGTCGCCAGGCTTACAGAGCAAAAATTCTATTTTTTTAAACGGCACCCGGAGTGTCTTGAAAACCTGTTGGGCCGATTGGCGGCCGACAACGGGGTTTTTGTGCTGCTGGGCACCGGCGACCCCGTTTACGAGGAACTCTTTCGGGAAATGAGCTATCGACATCCGAACTTTATTTTTACCAATGGGCAGTCCGAGGACCTGATCGATTCGATTTACCTGGAATCCGACCTCTACCTGATGCCCAGTCTTTTTGAACCCTGCGGGATCAGCCAGATGCTGTCCATGCGGAACGGCAACCCCGTGCTGGCCCATGCCACGGGAGGCCTGCGTGATACAATCCGGCACCGGGAGACAGGTTTCCTCTTTGACGGGGAGTCGATTGCCGAAAAAGTGTCCAACCTGGAGGCGGTTTTCAACGAGGCCCTTGACCTCTGCCAGCAGGACCCGGCAGCCTGGGAAGCCATCCGGGAGAACGCCCGGGGGGTCCGCTTTACCTGGGCGGAATCCGTGGACGCCTACTACCGGAGTCTTTACCAAATCCGGGCGCCTCGAAAAAGGCCCCGAAAGACCCGTTAAGAATAGCATAAAACGGCGCTTCCGGATTGTTAAAAAGAGGGCTTTTTCGTAGTTTTACAGGACCTGCATACATAAATTTTAAACCGAACAAATGTCAGACAAAGCGAGTATTTCAATCCATGGGAAATCGTATGAATTTCCGGTGGTGGAAGGCACGGAAAATGAAGTAGCCATCGATATAAAAACCCTTCGGGCGGCCACGGGGATCATCACCCTGGATCCGGGATTCAAGAATACCGGATCCTGCGAAAGCGCCATCACCTTCCTGGACGGGGAAAAAGGCGTGTTGCGCTACCGGGGGTATTCCATTGAAGAGCTCGCCGAGAAAGCCGATTTCCTGGAGGTTGCCTATCTGCTAATTTTCGGGGAACTTCCCAACAAGGAGGAGCTGGAAAAGTTCCACAAGGACATCAAGGCGGAATCCCACGTGGACGAGGAGATGAAGAAAATCCTCGACGGGTTTCCGAAGTCCGCCCACCCGATGGGGGTAATTTCCTCCCTGACCAGCGCCCTGATCGCTTTTAACCCGTCGTCTGTCAACGTTTCGTCCAAGGAGGATATGTACCATGCCATTGTCCGCCTGTTGGCAAAGTTTCCGGTACTGGTGGCCTGGACGCACCGGAAAAAAATGGGACTTCCCCTGGATTACGGGGACGATTCCCTGGGGTACGTGGAGAACATCCACAAGATGATGTTCAAGCGGCCCAACCAGGAATACAAAAGGAATGAGGTGGTCATCGAAGCCCTGGACAAGCTGTTGATCCTCCATGCGGACCACGAACAAAATTGCTCGACTTCCACGGTGCGGATTGTGGGGTCATCCCACGCCGGGCTGTTTGCCTCCATATCTGCCGGGATTTCCGCTCTCTGGGGTCCGTTGCACGGAGGTGCCAACCAGGCGGTCCTGGAGATGCTTCAGGCAATCGAAGCCGACGGAGGGGATACCAAACGCTACATGGCCAAGGCCAAGGACAAGAAGGACCCGTTCCGCCTGATGGGCTTCGGCCACCGGGTATACAAGAATTTCGACCCGCGGGCCCGGATCATCAAGAAAGCGGCCGATGAGGTACTCAGCGACCTGGGGATCGAAGACCCGATCCTGGATATCGCCAAAGGTCTGGAGAAAGAAGCCCTGGAGGACGATTACTTCGTAAAGCGGAAGCTCTACCCGAATGTAGACTTTTACTCGGGGATCATCTACCGGGCTTTGGGAATCCCCGTGGAGATGTTCACCGTGATGTTTGCACTCGGACGCCTCCCCGGCTGGATTGCCCAATGGCGGGAAATGCGCCTGAAGGGCGAGCCGATCGGACGCCCCCGCCAGGTGTATATCGGGGAGAACCAGCGGCCGTTCAAGGCGCTCGATAAACGCTAAACACAATAATATTCGAACCGGGGGGCCACATAAAGCGGCCCCTCGTTGTATCCATCAGCAGTTCAACTATGCTCAACCTGAATATTGCGGACGAAACGGCCCGGCTCCGGGCTGTAGTGCTCGGGACCGCCGCGGATAGCGGCCCGGTGCCCGACCCTGCGGAAGCCTATGACCCGAAATCCCTGCAGCACATCCTGGCGGGGACCTATCCGGAAGAGGCGGATATGGTCCGGGAAATGGACGGATTTGAGGCGGTGCTCAAAAAGCATGGGGCCCGGGTTTTCCGCCCGGAAAATATCCCGGGATGCAACCAGATATTTTCCCGGGACATCGCCTTTGTGGTGGATGACAAAATGGTGGAAGCGAATATCCTGCCCGAGCGGGAACGGGAATTCGAAGCCATTGTCCACGTACTCGACAAACTCGGCCCCAGCCAGTTGTTGGTCCCGCCCGAGGAGGTGCATGTGGAAGGCGGGGACGTGATGCCCTGGAAGGAATTCCTCTTTGTGGGTACCTATACAGCCCGGGATTACCCCGGCTACATCACAGCCCGTACCAACCGGGAAGCGGTGGCATACCTCCGGGAGGCATTTCCGAACCGGGAGGTTAAGTCGTTTGAACTTCGCAAGCACAACACAGACCCCCGGTTGAATGCGCTGCACCTGGACTGCTGCTTCCAGCCCGTGGGCCATAACCTGGCAATCCTGCACAGGGAGAGCTTTATCCACGCCAGGGACTACGAATGGTTGCGCAGTTATTTTGGTCCGGAGAATGTATTTGAGATCACCACCGAAGAAATGTACCGGATGTTCAGCAATGTGTTTTCCATATCCCCCGAAGTAGTGGTAAGCGAACAGAGCTTTACCCGCCTGAACGCCTGGCTGGAATCTCGCGGCCTGCAGGTAGAAACCATCCCCTACAACGAGGTGGGGAAACAAGGCGGGCTCCTGCGCTGCAGTACGTTGCCGCTGGCCCGGGAGCCGGGGTAAAGCCCCGGGCATCCGGCGGGATGAATCCGGTAAAATAAAGTGGGTGCCTCTCCGCGATTTTGGTACCGGAAATGGCTAATTTTGATTCCGGATTCCACGCGGCAATCCCACAGGTCCCCAATTTCGAATTCAAAAAAAATCACGTTCCCCATATGCAGATTACCGATTCCATATTGATGATTCGCCCGGTGCAGTTCCGCATGAACGAGCAGACGGCAGTCAATAATTATTTCCAGGAAGACCTGAGCCTGAGCGATGCGGAAATCAACCGCCGCGCCCAGGCGGAATTCGATGGGCTTGTCCGGGTGTTGGAAGCTGAAGGCGTCTCCGTCATGGTGGTGGAGGACCGGTTGGAAACGGATACCCCGGACTCCATCTTCCCCAACAATTGGATTTCCTTCCACCGGGGCGGGATGGTGGTTATCTATCCGATGTTTGCAGTGAACCGCCGGCGCGAGCGGCGGGAAGACTTGCTGGACCGGCTGGAAGAGGCGGGCTTCCGGATTACGGAAGTGGTGGATTACACGGCCGCAGAAGCGGACGGGGTGTTCCTGGAAGCCACAGGGAGCGTAGTCCTTGATCGGGAAAATATGAAGGCATACTGCGCCCTATCCGAGCGGGCCGACGAAGGGTTGCTGATAGAATTCTGCGAGGATTTTGAATTGCTGCCCGTGGTTTTCACGGCCTATCAATCCGTGGACGGGCAGCGAAAGCCCATCTACCACACCAATGTGATGATGTGTGTGGCGGAAGCATTTGCCGTTATTTGCCTGGAGGCCATTGACAATCGGAAAGAACGAAAATTTGTGGCCGACCAATTGCGGCAGGACGGGAAGGAGATCATTGAGATCACCGAGGCACAGGTCCACGCCTTTGCAGGGAATATGCTGCAACTCCGGAACGGCAAAGGGGAGCGGCTCCTGGTGATGAGCGAGAGGGCGCGTCAGTCCCTCACGCCTGCGCAGATCCGGGCCATCGAAAAGACCTCCCGCATCGTTTCCAGCCCGCTGGATACCATCGAGACCTGTGGGGGCGGTAGTGCGCGTTGTATGATTGCCGAGATATTCCTTCCCAGGGAAGGAGCGTAATTCCAGCGGCCTCAGGCGGTCTTGGCGATATTCCGGATCATCCCCCCGAAAATGAAATAGTGGAACGGCAGGACGCTGTACCAATAGAGCCTCCCTTTCAGGCCCCGCGGCCGGAAGGTGGCATTCTGGTGCAGGTAGTTGTCCGAATCGATTCGAAACTCCAGCCAGGCCTCGCCCGGGAGTTTCATCTCGGCGAATAGCAGGAGGCGCCCCTTTTCGCGGTCGGCCAGCAGGACCCGCCAGAAATCCAGGGAATCGCCCGTGTAGATTTTGTCCGGGTGGGTCCGGCCCCGACGGAGCCCTACGCCCCCGCCCAGTTTGTCCAGCAGCCCGCGGATTTTCCACAGCCAGTTCATGTAGTACCACCCGGTTTCGCCCCCAATTTTCCAGATATTTTCCAGGACGGCCTCCCGGTCGGTGATCCGGACTTTTTTATTGTCGGTCAGCACCCCGTATTTCGGGACCTGGATGTATTTTTCGAGCTGTTGGTTGAAGCGGCCGCTGACCATGCTGTCCTTCCAGCTGCTCACCACCAGGTTCTGCTCGATTTTCTTGAATGCGAGGTCGATGGCCTGCTGGTAGGTAATGGTTTCGATGCCCAGGATGTCCTGGAGTTTCCTGTCGCGGGCCACCACTTCCATCTTCATACTGTCCACGAGGTTTACGGCGAGTTTATACGAGGTGGAGGTGACAAAGTACAGCCAGTATGACGAAAGTTTGGGGGTCATCACCGGCACGGTGAAGATCCAGTTCCGGAATCCCCGCACGCGGGCATACCCGTGGAGCATTTCCTTGTAGGAGAGCACATCCGGCCCGGCGATGTCAAAGGACTGGTCAAAGGTCTCGTTTTGTCCGAGAACCCCGGTGAGGAAACGGATCACGTCCCGGATGGCGATGGGCTGGGTTTTGGTCAGCACCCATTTTGGGGTAATCATCACCGGCAGTTTCTCGCAGAGGTCCCGGATGATTTCAAAGGATGCGCTGCCGGAACCGACGATGATGCCCGCCCGCAGAACAGTGAGCTGAAACGGCCCGGTATACAGGATGTCCTCTACCTGTTTTCGGGAGCTGAGGTGTTTGGAAAGTTCCTCGTTATTGACGATGCCACTCAGGTAGATGACTTGTGTGGGACGGGCCACCTCCATATAGCTGATAAAATTCCGGGCGGCCTGCGCCTCCTTTTTATCAAAATCGCCCGTGGAGGTGCTCATGGAATGGATCAGGTAATACGCGGCGTCCAGCTTTTCGCTCAGGCGTTCGGGTTCGGGTTCTTTCAGGAAGTCAATTTCGACGATTTCGATGCGGTCCAGCATGTCCTCGTCCACGGAGAGCCGGTTCCGGTCGCGTACGGCACAGACCACCTGGTGTCCGGCATCCAGCAATTGGGGCAATAGCCGCATGCCGATGTACCCGTTGGCGCCGGTGAGCAGGATCCTCATGTTTCGGGGTTGTGTTGTTCGGGATGCCCGGGCGGGGCGGGGGGATGCTGGTCTGCCTTGTAGCCGAGCAGTTTCACAAAAAATTTCTGGACGGCTTTAGTGTCGGCAGCCACCCGGACAAAATGGTGGTCCGAATGGACCGTGTAGACCCCCAAATCGCCTTTGTAAAGGGTGAGTTTGTAATAGGGGATGACCAGGCCAAAAGTTTCGAGCAGGGACCGGAACCGCAGGATGATGCCGCCGGGGCGCATTTCGATATTGCAGGAATCCCGGTTGTTGTCCAGGAGCAGCAGGTTTCGAATCTCGACGCTGGCTTCCCTGATAATCAGTTTCGGCGACCCGATGCCGTTCATGGCCCAGCGTTGTTTCAACGGAAACGGTTTTCCGACGAGTTTTTCAATTCGCCGGTCGAGCTCCCGGTTTGTGTAGGAGACGTTAACCAGCATGTGCAAAGATTTCCATAGCGTTGTTTTACCCCTAAAGATAACCAAAACGGCCGGGGCGGGGAAACCCGGCGGAAATGTGTAATTTTGCCCGTTCAAAGCAAAGTAATATGGCGTTGGAAAGCGTATTGACCCGGGGCGTACGAGAGGCGGTTTCCAGGGAATTCGGGGTTGAACTCGAAACCGTGGAACTCCAACCGACCCGCAAGGAATTCGAAGGGGATATCACTGTGGTGGTTTTTCCCATGCTGCGGCAGGTCAAGGGGAACCCTGCAGCCATCGGAGAGGCCATCGGGGCTTACCTGGCCGAAAACCTGGAAGAGGTCAGCGGGTATAACGTTATCAAGGGCTTTCTGAACCTGGTAATCGACGATGCCTGGTACCTGGAATTCTTTACCCGGATGCGCGCGGATGCGGATTACGGTTTACACACGGGGGCGCGGCGGGGCTCCATCCTGGTGGAGTACTCTTCGCCCAATACCAATAAACCGCTGCACCTGGGGCATATCCGCAACAACCTGCTGGGGTATTCGGTGTCGGAAATCCTGAAGGCCGCCGGTTACAAGGTCTACAAGACGCAAATCATCAACGACCGGGGAATCCATATCTGCAAGAGCATGCTGGCCTGGAAACGCTTTGGAAACGGGGAGACCCCGGCCCAGTCGGGCCTGAAGGGCGACAAGCTTGTAGGGAATTACTACGTGGCCTTCGACAAGGCCTATAAGGAGGAAATCGCCGAATTGACCGCCGGGGGGATGGATGAAAAGGAAGCCGCCAAATCGGCGCCCATCCTGCTGGAAGCCCAGGATTTGCTGAGGCGCTGGGAGGCTGGCGACCCGGAGGTTGTGGACCTCTGGCGGAAGATGAACGGCTGGGTATACGACGGTTTTGAAGCGACCTACCGGAACCTTGGGGTGGATTTCGACAAGCTCTACTACGAAAGCGATACCTACCTGCTCGGCAAGGATGTCGTGGCGGACGGCCTGGAAAAAGGCGTGTTTTACAAGAAGGAGGACGGCAGCGTCTGGATAGACCTGACCGACGAGGGCCTGGATGAAAAGATCGTGCTGCGCGCCGACGGGACGGCTGTTTATATGACCCAGGATATCGGCACGGCCATTCAGCGTTTCCGGGATTACCCGGATATTACCGGGATGGTCTATACCGTGGGGAACGAGCAGGACTACCACTTCAAGGTGCTGTTCTTGATCCTCAAGAAGCTCGGTTTTTCCTGGGCCGAACACCTCTACCACCTGAGCTATGGCATGGTAGACCTGCCCGGCGGCAAAATGAAGAGCCGGGAAGGCACCGTGGTGGATGCCGACGACCTGATGCGGGAAATGGCTGCCACGGCCGAATCCATCGGGGAGGAAATGGGAAAACTGGACGGGTACACCGCCGAGGAGAAATCTGCCCTGTACCACCAGATTGGGCTGGGGGCCCTCAAATACTTCATCCTTCGCGTGGACCCCAAAAAGCGCATCCTTTTCAACCCGGAGGAGTCCGTGGACTTCCAGGGGAATACCGGGCCGTTTATCCAGTACACCTATGCCCGGATCCGATCCATCTTGCGCAAGGCGGGCGACGGCTATGCGGTACCGGACAAGGACCTGTTGTCGCTTAGCCTGCACGAAAAGGAAAAACAGCTATTGAAGGATTTGCTTGAATTCCCCGAAGTGGTTCTTCAGGCGGCCGAACAATACAGCCCCGCCCTGGTCGCCAACTACACGTACGACCTGGTCAAGAACTTCAACTCCCTCTACCAACAGGTTTCCATCCTGGGCGAAGAAGATGCCGTCCACCGGAATTTCCGGGTGCAGCTTACCGGGGAGGTGGGCCGGGTGGTAGCCCGTGGCTGCAAGTTGCTGGGCATCGAAGTCCCGGAGCGTATGTAAGCCGGGGGACCCCAACCCGGCGTAAAGACTATTGCCAGAGCGTTTCCCCCGGTGTTTCCCGGGGGAGGGGGTTCCCGTGCCGATACCCCGTGCTGGTGCGAAAGGGGGTAAGCCCGGGGCTGGTACGCAGGGGGTTACTCCCGGTCCTGATCTATCAGCGACAGGATTTTCTGAATCTCCTCGAGCAGCGGCTGGTAATGCATTTGCTCGGTGTAGACGGCCGTCAGGATAAAAATCAGCACATTGTTTTCGAATTGCCTCGATTCGAGCAGGGGCAGGTTGGTACCCGGATCCGGGCTGGGCGTCATGCCCAATAGTCCTTCGGCCAGGCCGTTCTCCTCAAAAATGCGGCGGATGCTGCCCGTCCCGCTCCGGGCTACATCCAGTACCCGGTAGCGCTGTTCCCTCAGCGAGGTCTCCTGCTGGCGGATGCGTTCAATCCGCGAATTCCAGCCAGTCAGTTTATTGCGCAGTTCGGCATTGGACAGGATTTCCAGCCGGCCCGCGCTGAGCAGTTCCTGCAGGAGCGAATTGTTGGGGTTGTAGGCAAAATCGTCGGAGAAGGCCTGGAAGAGCAGCCGGGACATCTCGGCATCGCTCAAAACCGAATCGGGGTGCGCGATGGCCTCGGCAATGGAGCGGGCCTTCACGTAGGTGTCCTGGTTTACCTTGATGAGGACCTGCAGTTTGGCCCGGCTTTGCTCAAACTCCTCCTGGAGCCCGGCCAGGTAAAATTGTTCCCGCTCCCGCTTTTTATATTCCTCACTCAAATCGCTGAGCCATATGGCGATCAGGATACCGATGACAATCAGGATTACTTCGCCCACGGCGTAGATGGCATATCGGGTGAAATTTCGGTTTTCGAGGACCTGGAGCCGGGCTTTGCGCAGAATACGGAGCATATACGAGAATTTCTATGGCGGGATTTATCCGGATTACCGGATTAAATGTAGCAGTTTTTGGAATATCCGTCCCGAAGCACCAGAAAAAAAGCCCCTGGTTTCCAGGAGCTTTTTGACAATTCTCAGAAAATAGGTGGATTACGCGGCAGCTTTTTGGGGGATTCCTCCCTGTTTTCTTCTCTTTCCTCGCGGCAATTTCCTTTCCGCATGTACTGACCATGAGCGGCTTCCTCAAGCCCTAGAAGCGAACCCGGAGGCTCAGGTTGGGCGTCAAGCCAAGGGACACGTTCTCCACCTGCTCCACCTCGTTCTGGTCATTCAACCGGTAGTACGTGTTCAGGATGTTCCGCCGCCCGGTCAGGTTCAGCACGGATGCACCTACGGAAGCGCGTACGGTTTCGGAGAGCTCAAATCCATAGATCGCCGAGGCATCGGCCCGGAAGTATTCCGGAAGCCGGCTGCTGTTGGGCTCGGAAAAATTCACCCGGTTCGGGAATACCGAGGTATCCACGGAATTCGGTTCCGGTTCGGGTTCTGTATAGGGCCGGCCGGTCCGGTAATTTACCCCGATACCCAATTTGAGGTTCCCAGAGGTGTAGTTTGTCCCGAAACTTATCGTGTGGCGGATGTCCAGGTTATTGGGAAATTCTGCAGGGTCCAGATCTTCAAACCGATAGTCGTTCCGGTTCCAGGCATAGCTGACCCAGCTGCTCCATTCGGCGCTTTTGAAGTTCAGCAGGGCCTCCACCCCATGTACGCGATACCGTCCCAGCTCCCCGTTGAACTGGTATTCGTTCTGGAACCCCTGGGTGTCCGTGGTGATGCCGTCCACTTCCTTGTAGAAGCCCTCGATCCCGGCTATCCAGTGGCCCCTGTCGTGGTGCAGCCCCAGGGAGATCTGCCGGCTGGTTACCAACGGGAGGTTCTGGTCGTCCGCCAGGATCCACCGCCGTTTTTCGATGCCCAGGAAATTTTGTTCCAGGTCAATCTTCTGGAGGCTCGTCTGGTTTTTCATCTCCCCCAGGACGCCGAGGACCAGGTGGGGGCGAAGCTTGTACTGCAGGTTGAGCCGTGGCTCCAGTCGGAACCGGTCAAAGTCGTCCGGGTTGCTCAGGTAATTCAGGCGCAGGCCGGCCCGCGCGTCGAGTCGTTTCCCGGGCCCTGTATACCGCCATTCGGAAAACAGGGCGTGGGTGTAAAGCACGTCTTTGATTCGGCTCAGGAACGGGGGTTGGTTCACCTCGGAATTGTTGGTGATGCCGGTGACCAGGAACTGGTAGCCCGCCTGCCAGTTTACATACGGGTTGAGGGCATAGTCCATTTCGGTCTTCAATGCAGTCTCCTCCACTTCATTGGCCTGGAAGAGCTGCTGCTGGCTCGCTTCGGTGGCGTAATAGGAGTCCAGGAGGTAGCGGGTGAAATACCCGCTGACGGCCGTGGAGAAACGGTCCGACCATTCGCTGGTCAGCCTTCCGCCCACCGCCAGGTTGGACTGGTCCAGCCGGCTGCGGTTCTCAGTGCTGTCGGCGGCCAGGACCTCCCGGTAGGAAAGCTGGTTTTCGATATTCAGTGCGCTCACCCGCAATTTGTGGTAAGCGTTCAGGTCGTAGAGCAGTTTCGCGCTTATATCGTAAAAGTAGAAGTCTTCATCCCGGCTTTGAAATCGCTCCGTATTTTGCCCGCCCGGGCCGCTGACCTGCGTATCCTGGAATGCGCGGTCCGAGAAATTCGAATAGGTGGGGGTGTTTAGAAAATCCGTCACGGAACGCCTTCCCGAGACCTGGATGGCCAGGCGGTCCGAAATAGGGATATGGCCGTAGGCATCCCCGCTCAGCAGGTTCAGCCCGGCCCCGCCAAAATAGGTTCGTTCCACCTCGTCGTGGGTGTGCATACTGATAATGCCGCTGAGCCCGTCCCCGTACCGGGCGCTACTGCCGTTCTTGATGATTTCCACTTCCCGCGTCAGGTAGGGGTTGAAGGCGGATATCAGCCCGAAGAAATGCCCGGACTGGTACATCTTGATCCCGTCCCAGAGCAGCAGGTTCTGGTCGTTTGTGCCTCCCCGGATATTGATATTGGAAACGGTCTCGTCCACACTTTTGATACCCGGCAGGGCCTGGATGGTTTGCAGGACGTCCGGTTCGGTCAGGCCGGGCAAAACCCCGAATTCCGAAGGCATCATCAGGATGCTGCCGTTGTCCCCGCGCCGGAGGCCGCTGGTGAGAAACTTGTAGACGACCACCTCCTGGAGTTCCTGGTAGCGTACCGGCAGGAGGAGCGGGGTACAGCGGTCCCTCCGTACCAGTTCTTCCGCCCGCATATAGCGCGTCCGGAATCCGAGGTGGCGGATCCTCAGGGTGGCACCCCTCGGGATTTCCTGCAGCCGGAAAGCCCCGTCCGGTCCGGTAACCGTGGCAATACTGCTTCCGAGTACTTCCACGGACGCCCCGGAAATCGTATTGTCCTCAAAATTATCGTAGACCTGGCCGCAGATAGTTACCAGGTTGCTTTTGGCTACCGTATAGTACCGCTCGTTGAGTTTCTCGATCCGGAGCTGGATTTGCTGCCGGAGCTCTTCGAGCACCGGCTCAAGGGGCAGGCTGGCCAGGAGGTCGGCAGGCAGGCCCACCCGAAGGTTTCCCAGGTCCTCGTCCACATAGGAAAACGCCACCTGGTGACGCGCTTCCAACTGCCGGAGCAGGCCGATGACATCCTGTTCCCCGGCGGTCTGCCCTCGGGCAATTGCGGAGGCGAACAGGGCCAGGAGAAGGAGGAACGGGTAAAACGACCGGACCTTACGGAGTTTCTTCGGCATATATAAGTACTTTGTTACCGGCTACTTCATAAGTAAGTTGTAGCGGGGCACTTATACTTTGTAACGCCAAATCCATATTTGTGTTGCTGATGGTCCCGGTATATCGCCGGGAAAGATCGAAGCCGCGGGTCTCTACTTCCATATTGTACTGGCGGCGGAACTCGTCGATCACGAAGGAAAGGGGCATGGACCGGAAGGCAGTTTCCTCCCCGGTCCAGGAGGGGCGGTCTCCTTCAACCGTTTCGGATTTGAAGGCGGTGGAACCGACTACCCGGTAGGCGCTTCCCGCCGGGAGTTCAATGGTCTTGCTTTTGTGAGTTACCCGGACGCGGCCCTCGTAACAGCTGACGATAAACACATCGCCCCGCTGGAGGACATTGAACTGGGTGCCCAGAACAGCTACGGTACCGGCAGGGGTTTCCACCGTAAAGGTTTCCCCTTTGGCAACCTTAAAGTAGGCCTCGCCAGTGAGGCGGACCTGCCGCTTTTCATCCCATTTTGTCTTGCTGTAGGTGAGTTCGGAGCCCGCATTGAGCAGCACCTCCGAGGCATCCGGCAGGCGCAATTCCTGGCGTTGGGCAAATTTGGCTTCCACGGTGGCCTCCAGGGAGTTTATATAGAAGTATCCGGCAGTCAGCATCAGGATCACGGCCGCAGCGATGCTCAGCCAGCGAACGGCCGGCTGCAGTCGGCGCACTTTTCCCGTGTTGCCGGCCCGTGCCTGCTTCACGCGGTCCAGGGCCGCTTCCGTGTCGAATGCGGGGCCTTCCAGGCGGGACGAAACCGACGCAATGCGCTCGTAGGTCTCGAATTCAGGGGAATCCCTGAAGACCTTCATTTCGGCTTCCGTAAGCTCGCCGTTCAACCATTTTGCCAGATAATTCTCTTTCACAATGAGATACTTTACACCTCTTAAACAACTGTTTAGTAGGATACCCTACCTGGAATATCCATTTTTTGACGTATTTCGGGTAAAGATATTAAATAATCGGTGTGTGGTGGGTTTTGGCTGTGAGGTGGAATCCGTGGACAAACCGCATTTGATTTCAGTGGACGACCCGCAGGTGGGAGGTCAGCCCGAGCTCGTGAAACAGGCGGGACAGTTCTTCCCGCATCTTCTTTTCAAACCGGAAGTACAACAGGAAATACAGCGGCAGCCCCAGGAGGCCGATCCAATGATCCCGGATCTGCCGTTTCTGGCCCAGACTCTGGAAGTATGCGGAGCGGTGGTAGCGCCCCATGAGCAAAAAACAGAGGAAGCCTGTAAAACAGCCCAGGCAAAGCGCGGCAGTATACCATCCCGGGGAAGCCAGCCAGGATCCCAACAGGAGCACTACCAGCATCAGGTGGACAAATAAAGCCATCCGGATACTGCGGCGATAGTGCAGGAAGGATGCCACCGCCCCCCGGAGTTGCCGGGAGGTGTGCCCGGCCGCGGAACGCGAAGGGCGGAAGCCATTGGCGCGCAGCTCGGCGGTTATCCGCATCAACTCGGGTAGCGACAGGACTTGCTGGTTTGTTTGAGGTGTTCTCATTTACAGGTTGCACAGCCTGAAATCCGCGGAAATCCGGCTCAGGGAAGTCCAAAATAGGAAATTTTGCGCCCTGCCCGGGTTGAACGGCCTTCTAATCGGCTGATTTTCGGTAAGGTGTATGATTTTTCCGGGGAATGGCGCCCCGGTTGGTGTCAGAACCTACAAACCGACCAGTTGGTCTGTAAGTGGTTGACTGTGAATTATTAACAGGTGTCCCGCCCGAAGTTCAGATACCGTCGATCTCTTCCCGGAGCGATTTCAGGGCCAGGTGCATGCGCTTTTCGATGGCTTTGACACTCACCCCTTCGATTTCGGCGATCTGCACGTAGGTTTTCCCGTCGATCCGGTTGAGCAGGAAGGTGGTCCGCTGGTTCTCGGGCAGGGCCGAAAGGGCGGCTTCCAGTTTTTCCTTGAATTGCTGCTCTTCCAGCAGGAACTCGGGACTTTCCCGCGTCACGTTTCCGCCGGGTTCCCGATGTTTCAACCGGACTTTTTCGGCTTTGATAACATTCAGGTACAGGTTGTTCGCCACGGTGGAAACAAAGGCCCGGGCTTTCTCCGGGGCCACCTTGGCGCAATTCTCCCAGAGCTTTACAAACGCTTCCTGAACGGCATCGTGGGCTTTTTCCTCATTGCCGAACTTATAATATATGTAGTTGAAAATCGTTTTTGAATGGGTGCGGAAGATCTCGCTATATACCTGGTCGTCACAGACGTTGTCCATACGGGTGTTTTGATGGGTTGGACGCGTTTTTCAAAGATATCCCAAATATTTTAACAATCCGGTAGGGTATTTCAAAAGTTGGTTGTTCTATAGGAAACGAGCATTCAACAAAAATCCAAATCGTTATGAAAAAGTATGTTAACCTCGCCACCTACACACTATTCCTTCTGGCTATTATGGCCTTTACCTCCTGCCAGTCGGAATTTGAAGAGGTAAATACCGCGGATACTCAAGGCGAATCCTTTGCGGCGAATTCCTCAACGGCCCTGCTTATTGAGAAGACCGCCCGCCTCGATGGCTCTTTCGACAATATCGTCGACGGTTCGAGCTGTATTGCCTTGAATTTCCCCTATTCCGTGAATGTAAACGGGATCGACCTGGTGATTGATTCCCGGGAAGACCTCCACCTGATCGAGGAAATCTTTGACGAGTTTGAAGAAGATGAGGACATCCTGGAGATCATATTCCCCATTACCATCACCACCAAAGACCTGGACGAGCTGGTCATCGAGGGCCCCGACGCCCTGGAGGAATTGGTCCGCGATTGCGTGGAAGGCGGGGACGATGACGATATCGAATGTATCGACTTCGTCTATCCGATAACCTTTTACACCTTCGACGTAAGCAATACGCAAACCGGCCAGGTGACTGTGGAGAGCGACGAACAGCTTCAGCGCTTCCTGAAGGAACGCGGGGGTGACGATATCATCAGCATCCAGTACCCGATCACCCTGGTGAAGTACGACGGAACCGAGATCCGCGTGAGCAGCAACGAAGAACTGGCAGTTGCCCTCGATACGGCCCGCGACATCTGTGATGAGGACGACGATGACGATTACAACGACGACGACTTTGACGAGGAGCGCCTGGCAAACCTGCTGACGGAATGCCCCTGGATTGTGCTGACCGTAGAACGGGATGCAGCAAACCTCTCGGATCGGTATGAGGCCTACAAAATGTTCTTCGGCGTCGATGGCGCTGTGGAAGTGAAAGACCGCGAAGGCAATACCCTGGTGGGCGAATGGAACCTGCGGATGTCCGACCACGGCGTCCTGCTGCAACTCAGCTTCGATACCCTGGTGGACTTTAACCTGACCTGGCTGGTCTACGATATCGGCGATGGCAAGATCAAGCTCTTTGCCGAGGGAGGAAACCGCATCATCATGAAGATTACCTGCGGCGACCCCGGTGGCATCCTGCCGGGAACCCTTGCCGAAATCCTGCGCGAATGCAGCTGGATCATTAAAAAGGTGAAGAACCAGGGCGAGGAGATCGACCGCCTGCTCGGATATGAATTTGAGTTCCAGGCCGAAGGCGTGGTAACGCTGAGCAACGGGGTTACCGTGAGCGAAGGCACCTGGGAAGTAACCACCAATACCGAAGGCCATCTGGTACTGGCCATCTCCATGGGAGACGAGCCCGGGGTCAACTTTGAATGGCCGCTGCGCGAACTCCTGGACAACCGCCTGAAATTCGAGGTGGAGGAGATCGACTACGAACTGATCCTGCTGCGCGTATGCCCGGGGACTGTTGACAACGACGTTGCCGAAATCCGCAATGTCCTGATGGGGGGCGACTGGATGGTGGCTGCCTATACGGAGACCTACATGGAGGAAACCGTTGACGCCACGGCTGAATTTGCCGGGTTCGACTTCAATTTCGGCGCCGAGCACGTCCTCACGGTGAGCACCAATATGGATCCGTTGAAACAAGGACTCTGGCGTGTTGTTCGCGACAGCGAAGGCAAGATCAAATGCTACCTGAACCTCGGGGACGACGATGACCTGCTGTCGGAACTGACCGAGGATTGGGAATTTGTCTCCATGACAGAAAGCCGGATTGAGCTGAAGGATATCAGCGGAGACGGTAAAGTTTCGGTACTCGTATTTGAAAAATAAATGATTGTTACCATGAATTTCAACTGAAATTCTTTTTTGCCCCAATTTTGACGGAAGGGCGGTTTCCCGAAAGGGAAGCCGCTCTTTTTTTGGCCCTATGTTAATCCCCTCCGGATTCGTACCTTTGCCATTGCTGAAAAACGAGGCAAATTATGTTTGATAGCTTAAGCGAGAAACTGGACAAGGCGATGCACGTGCTGCGCGGGCACGGGCAGATCACGGAGATCAACGTGGCGGAGACCACCAAGGAAATCCGCCGGGCCCTGCTCGACGCGGACGTCAACTTCAAGATCGCCAAGGAGTTCACCAATACGGTCAAGGAAAAGGCCATCGGGCAGAACGTGCTTACCACGCTGCAGCCCGGGCAGCTGCTGACCAAGATTGTCAAGGACGAGCTCACCCAGCTCATGGGCGGGGAGGCCGAAGGGGTGGACCTGCAGGGGAGCCCGGCGGTGATTCTGATGTCCGGCCTTCAGGGTTCGGGTAAGACCACGTTTTCCGGGAAGCTTGCCAATTTCCTCAAATCAAAGAAAACAAAGAACCCCCTGCTGGTGGCCTGCGACGTCTACCGCCCGGCAGCTATCGACCAGTTGCACGTGGTGGGAGACCAGATCGGCGTCCCGGTCTTTTCCGACAAGGAAGTGAAGGACCCGGTACAACTCGCCAAGGCCGGGGTGGCACACGCGAAACAAAACGGACACAATGTGGTGATCATCGATACGGCCGGTCGGCTGGCCGTGGACGAGCAGATGATGACCGAGATCTCGAATATCCGCGACGCGGTTAGCCCCGGCGAAATACTCTTTGTGGTGGATGCCATGACCGGGCAGGACGCGGTGAATACGGCCAAGGCCTTTAACGATGTGCTGGACTTTGACGGGGTGGTACTCACCAAGCTCGACGGGGATACCCGTGGGGGGGCGGCCATTTCCATCAAATCCGTGGTGGACAAGCCCATCAAATTTATCGGTACGGGGGAAAAGATGGAGGCCATCGATGTATTCCACCCTTCCCGTATGGCCGACCGGATCCTGGGGATGGGCGACGTGGTTTCCCTGGTGGAGCGCGCCCAGGAGCAGTTCGACGAAGAGCAGGCCCGGAAGATCCAGAAAAAGATCGCCAAGAACCGGTTTGGTTTTGACGATTTCCTGAGCCAGATCCACCAGATCAAGAAAATGGGCAGCATGAAGGACCTGGTGGGGATGCTCCCTGGGGCAGGCAAGGCGCTCAAAGGCATGGACATCGATGACGACGCCTTCAAGCACATCGAGGCCATCATCTATTCGATGACGCCGGACGAACGCTCCAATCCGTCCCTGCTGGACGCCCGCCGTAAAAGGCGGATCGCGGCGGGAAGCGGCACGAGTATCCAGGAGGTAAACCAGCTCCTGAAACAGTTCAACCAGATGAGCAAGATGATGAAGATGATGCAGGGCGGCGGCGGCAAGAAGATGATGCAGATGATGCAGAACATGCGGCCCTAGGGCCAAAGGTACCGGTCCGGAAGCAGGGCACCCGGCCGTACGCAGTATGCGGGCCGTTACCCGCTTCGCAATTACCCGGCCAATACAGCGTCAACAGCTATACCATAGAAAAACCAGAATTGCTTAAAAACCAACCCGATGAACCTATTAGACGGTAAGAAGCTCTCCAACGAAATCAAAGATGAAATTGCCGGGGAGGTGGCCCGGATGAAGGAAAAAGGAGAAAAAGTGCCGCACCTGGCGGCCGTAATCGTCGGGGAGGACGGCGCCAGCCTCACCTATGTGGGGAGCAAGGTGCGGGCCTGCGAGCGCATCGGTTTTGAATCCACGCTTAAGAAATTGCCGGAATCCACCACCGAGCAAGAATTGCTCGCCGTGGTCCGGGAGCTCAACGCGGACCCGGCCATCGACGGGTACATCGTCCAGTTGCCTTTGCCCGACCATATCGACGAACAGAAAATCCTGATGGCCGTGGACCCGGACAAGGATGTGGATGGTTTCCACCCTGCCAATTTCGGGAAGATGGCCATGGAGCTCGAATCGTTTATTTCGGCCACTCCTTACGGGATTATCGAAATGCTTCGCCGCAATGGGATAGAAACCTCGGGAAAACACGCCGTGGTGATCGGCAGGAGCCATATTGTGGGGCGGCCCATCAGTATCCTGCTCAGCCAGAAAGGCCCGGCGGGCAACGCAACGGTTACCCTGGCCCACAGCCGCACGAAGAACCTGGCCCATCTGACCCGTCAGGCGGATATCGTGGTTTCTGCCCTGGGCGTACCGAATTTCCTGAAAGCGGACATGGTGAAGGAAGGGGTAGTGGTCATCGATGTGGGGATAACGCGTGTCCCGGACGCCAGCCGGGAACGCGGCTATTACCTCTGCGGGGATGTCGATTTTAAAGCCGTCAGCAAAAAAGCCTCCTGGATTACCCCCGTTCCCGGCGGTGTAGGGCCGATGACCATTGCCATGCTGTTGAAGAACACCCTGCTGGCCCGGCAGCGCCACCGGGGCTAATCCCGGTTCTTGCAACCCGGGTAGGCCAATGCCGCTGGTCCCGGTTGTAGCCGCCAGGCAAGGCCAACCCGGCCCATTCCGGAAATTTTTATCCCTGCACCCCTCCCGGGACCGCGTTAACCGGCGGGTTCCCGGCATACTTCCTGCTGCTGGTGGAGTTGCGTCTCCTCCTCGTTTGGGGTCAGTGTTTCGAATTCCGGGTCCATTTCATCGTTGGTGCAACCCAGGAGGGAACCTGCGGCTATCGCCACGACCCATGCCATCTTCAATGGTTTCATAGCGGACGGTTTAAGGCGCATGTTGCGCCGTGACTCTTAAAAGCCTAACGTCCGGTACGCGGAATTCTTATGAAGTTTTCGACGAACGGGGGAACTGCAGATCACCCCGCCGGCGCACCCCGGATGCCAAAAATCCCGTATCTTTTTGGAAAATTCCATAAATGCGAATGCAATACTTCCCATTCCTCGCAGGCCTCCTCCTGATGGCATGCGGGAATCCCGATGGCCAACGCACTGCAGAAATCTCGGTGTCCTTCAGCAGCGGCGCGAGTGATTCTGCCCTGGACGGCCGGCTGCTGTTGATGCTGTCCAGCGACCCTTCGGGCGAACCGAGGTTCCAGATCGGCACGGGGCTGAACACCCAGCTGATCTTCGGGATGAACGTGGATGGTATGGCCCCCGGGGAGACCCGGAGCTTTACCGGTGAGGAACCCGGCTTCCCGTATGCAGACCTGACAAGCGTGCCCCCGGGGGAATACCGGGCCCAGGCCTTGTTGCACGTGTACGAAACGTTTAACCTCTCCACCGGGCATACGGTGAAACTGCCCATGGACAACGGGGAAGGCCAGCAATGGAACCGTTCCCCCGGCAACCTGTACAGCCAGCCCGTCACCGTGCAGGTTACCGAAGACGGGATCAGCGGCCTTGAAATCGTGATGGACCAGAAGATTCCGCCCATCCCGGAACCCGCGGATACCCCCTGGATCAAACACATTAGAATCCGCTCGGAGCGCTTGTCGGAATACTGGGGCCGCGACATGTACCTGGGGGCCCACGTGCTGTTGCCCAAAGGTTTTGAGGAGCATCCGGAGGCCCGGTATCCGCTGATGGTCTTCCACGGGCATTTCCCCTCGGATTTCGGCGGTTTCCGCACCGAGCCGCCAGACCCGGGCCTGGAACCCGAATATTCCGAGCGCTTTGACGTGGAGGGGTACAACATTATCCAGCAACAGGAAGCCTATGATTTCTACCAGCGATGGACCTCCCCGGACTTCCCCCGATTCCTGATCATTGAAATCCAACACCCGACCCCGTATTACGACGACTCCTATGCCGTGAATTCGGCCAGTCAGGGACCTTATGGGGATGCGATTACCTATGAGCTTATCCCGTATATCGAAGAGCAGTTCCGGGGCCTGGGCGAAGGATGGGCCCGCTTTCTGTACGGCGGTTCTACCGGGGGTTGGGAAGCGTTGGCAGTCCAGGTAAAATACCCCGAAGAATACAATGGCTGTTTTGCGGCCTGCCCGGACCCGATCGATTTCCGGGCCTATTGTCTGACGAATATCTACGAGGACCAAAACGCCTATTGGTACGACAGCGAACACAAAACACTGGAAGTGCCAGCGCATCGCGATTACCTGGGCCATATCCAATCGACGGTGCGGGAGCAAAACCACCTGGAAGCCGTCCTGGGCGACAAAAGCCGCTCGGGCCAGCAATGGGATATCTGGGAGGCAACTTATTCGCCCCAGGGAGCGGATGGCTATCCGGAGCGGATCTGGGACAAGCACTCCGGGGAGATCAACCGCGAAGTGGCCGAATATTGGCGGGAGAACTACGACCTGCGCCATATCCTGGAACGCGACTGGGAGAAACTGGGACCTTCCCTCCGGGGGAAAATCCACATTTATTGCGGGGACATGGATAATTACTATTTGAACAATGCCGTGTACCTGATGGAGGACTTTTTGGAGCAGACCACCGATCCGTATTACGAGGGGGAAGTGCTGTACGGGGACCGGGCCGAACACTGCTGGAACGGGGACCCGGAATTGCCGAACCATATCAGCCGGCTCCGGTACAACAGCATGTATGTACCCAAGATTATGGACCGTATCGCCCAATCGGCACCGCCCGGGGCAGACCTGGAGAGCTGGCGCTACCGGTAGTGCCCGGATGAATAATTAAAACGATAAAATGAGTTGGCGATCTACTACCAATAAAGTGTCCTGGGTGGCCTTCGGCACCCTGGCAATTGCCATCGGGCTCTATCCTTTGGTCTACCTGGCCATGGACCGCGATATGGGGCTATTGGGCTCCAAAAGCGACGAGTTGCTGGCACAGGCCTCCTGGCAGGTAGCTTTCTACGGGCATATCGCCCTGGGCGGCCTCAGTTTGCTGGTGGGCTGGACGCAGTTCAGCCGTCGTATCCGCAGGAAATATCTCAGCTGGCACCGCAGGCTCGGGACCATCTATCTGCTGGCTGTACTGATCAGCGGGAGTTGCGCCATCTTCCTGTCCTTTTACGCCACCGGTGGCTGGGTGCCGGGGCTGGGTTTCTTCCTTCTGGGGGTTTTCTGGATATATTTTACCCTTCGTGCCTACCGGGCAGTCCTGCAGTCGGATTTCCGGCAGCACGGCCATTGGATGGTCTACAGCTACGCCGCCTGTTTTGCAGCAGTCACCCTCCGGATCTGGATGCCCCTCCTGATTTTTGGCCTGGGGGATTTCCTGACTGCGTATAAGATCGTGGCCTGGCTGTGCTGGGTCCCGAACCTGGCGTTTGCCTGGTTTTGGGTGCGCAGACGGGGCATGGAACTGGGGTAAATGCTTATTTTTAGGGTATGCAGCCCAAAAAAACCCAATCCGAGAACCCGGATTTCCGCTCCCTGGTGGCACGCCTGGATGCGGAGTTGGCCGCTCGTGATGGGGAGGACCATGCCTTTTACAACCAGTTCAATGGGGTGGAAGCCCTGGGCCGGGTGGTGGTACTCTACAATGGGGCAGTTCCCGCGGGATGCGGCGCCCTGAAACCCTTTGGGGAAGACGCGGTGGAAATCAAGCGGATGTACACGTTGCCCGCCCACCGGGGGCGCGGGGTCGCCAGCCGGGTGCTGAAGGAGCTGGAAGCCTGGGCGCGGGAAGACGGTTTTTCCCGGGTGGTTTTGGAAACCGGGAAACGGCAACCCGAGGCCATTGCGTTGTACGAAAAACACGGGTACCTTCGGATTCCGAATTATCCCCCCTATGAGGGGGTCGATAACAGCGTTTGCTTTGAAAAACGATTTGGCCGTCTGCAACCGGAAGCCCCGGAAGGACGGGAAGCACCGGGGGGCGGAAGCTCCGGAAACCCGGAACAATAAATATTTATATTATGAAATACAGAGATTTTGGAAGTACTGGCTGGCAGGTCAGCGAAATTGGCTACGGTATGTGGGGCATGGCGGGTTGGAAAGGTTCTGACGACGACCAGTCCGAGCGGTCCCTGGACCTGGCTGTGGAACGCGGTGTAAATTTCTTCGATACCGCCTGGGGGTACGGGGAAGGCCACAGCGAACGGTTGTTGGGGGAATTGCTACGCAGGCACCCGGATAAAAAGCTCTATGCAGCCAGCAAAATCCCCCCGAAAAATTTCAAATGGCCCGCTAAGCCTGAATACAGCCTGGAGCAGTCCTATCCGGCGGAACATATACGGGAGTATACGGACAAAACGCTCGCCAACCTGGGAACGGAACAGATCGACCTGATGCAGCTCCACACCTGGGACGACCGCTGGGCAGACCGTGAGGAATGGAAGCGTGCCGTGGAGGACCTGAAGAAACAGGGGAAAATTGCCGCAATGGGCATCAGCATGAACCGCTGGGAACCGGAAAACGGAATGCGCGCCCTGGAATCCGGGTTGATCGATGCCGTTCAGGTGATCTACAATATTTTTGACCAGGCTCCCGAGGATGTACTGTTTCCCTATTGCCGGGAACATGGAATCGGGGTGATTGCCCGGGTGCCTTTTGACGAGGGGACACTCACCGGGAACATCACCCGGGATACCGTTTTCCCCGAGGGCGACTGGCGCGCCACGTATTTTGTGCCCGAAAACCTGGAGGCATCGGCAGACCGGGCAGACCGGCTGCGTCCGCTGGTCCCGCAAGGGATGACCATGGCCGAGATGGCCCTTCGCTTCATCCTGGAGAACCCGGATGTGGGCACGATCATCCCCGGGATGCGCAAGGCGCCCCACGTAAAGGCCAACACGGGGACAAGCGACGGCAAGGGGCTGCCGGCGGGGTTGAAGGAGCAATTAAGAGATCACCGCTGGGACCGGGTCCCGACGAGTTGGTCGCAGTAGCGCGGTGCGAAACCGGGTTGCCATAACCAGAGAACATATGAAACGCATTGCCTTTCGGGCCCTGATCGGGGCGGTATTCTTCTATATTTTCAAACTCGTGCTGGGAGGGGTATACACTCCGGAAGCCTTTTTCAGGGAGGCGAAGTACGCCCTGGCCTTCGGTGTTTTCTACGCCGTGTTCCTCCTGGCGATGGATCGGTTCGGCAAGAATAAAAAAAGGGACTGACGCCAAACTACCGCCCACTGCGCCCCAACTGCCGCGGGCCGGCAGCCCTCTAGGTTCACCCCGGTTGCAAAGCCCGCCCAAAGGGCCGGGTTATTTGGCGAACAACTGGTCCATGTTCCTGAAGGCTTTGAACTCCAGGGCATTCCCGGCGGGGTCCAGGAAAAACATGGTGGCCTGTTCCCCCACTTCCCCCTTAAATCGGATATAGGGTTCAATGACGAAGGAGATTCCTTTGCCCTCCAGTTTTTTGGAGAAAGCCTCGAAGGTCTCCCACGGCAGGACCACCCCGTAGTGGGGTACCGGTACATGTTTCCCGTCTACCGGGTTGGTGTGGAGGGATTCCGCGGACCGGGGTTTGTAGTGGATGACCAACTGGTGGCCAAAGAGGTTGAAGTCAACCCATTGGTCGCTGCTCCTGCCTTCCTCGCATTCCAAAACGTCCCGGTAGAATTTGCGGCATTCGGCGAGGTTGTGGACGGGGATGGCGACGTGAAAGGGGGTGATGTTTTCCATGATCGGGTTTTCCCCAAAAATACAAAATTCCGCAGGGGCTGCCCCATCAGGATTCCGAAAGGAAGGCGACAATCCGCTTGTTGACGGCCTCCTGGTGCATGGAGTGGCCGAGGCCTTCGGTGGGGACCAGCACGCTTTCCCGCCACGCGTTGTGGACGCGTACGGAGGCGTGAAACGGGGTAATCGGGTCGGATTTGTCGTGCAGAATCAACCCTTTTTTGGGATTCCCCTCCACAAACCGGGAGGTGGAGAATTCATGGGTGTGGTACCCGAACTCTTCAAAGATAAATTGGTCCAGTGCCTGCATCACCCGGTCGTTAAAACCTACGATTCGCTGGTAGTCCTCCATAATTTCATAGAATTCGGAAGGCGATCCGATCGTCACGATTTTTTCCACGCCCTCATTCGGATGCCGGTGGGCGTGATACAGGGCCGTCATTCCCCCTACGGAGTGCCCGACGATGTACCGGGGTTGGAACTTCTGCACCATGTGTTCCACGCATTCGGCATACATCGGGACATGCATGTAGGTTCCGGAAGAATAACCGTGGGCCGGGGCGTCAAAGGCAACGATGTGGAACCCGGCTTCCCGAAGGTGCCCGATGAGGTTGCGCCACCTGAAGGTATTGCTCTCCCATCCGTGGATCAGCAGGACCACCGGGCCGTCACCCGACCATTGGTAGGTCTGGATCTGGTGATCCGCCACGGATTCCACCTTGTGCCGGGCTGCCTGCAAATAATCTTGCTGCGCGGGTTGTACGCGGCCCCGGCGGACTTTACTGAAAACGAAAAACGCCTTCCGGGCAGCCCGGGATGGGCTGATAAGGACCAGCAGGTTCAGGTACCAGCCGATCAGCCGGGGTTGTAATCTCTTCAGTGCGGTGCGCAATTTATTCATAGGGGGGCTGCTGCCTTTCGTGCTTGCAACTTCAAAATAAAGGGAAATATCCGAGGCCTCAAAAGTGCCCTCAGTCCGAGTTGGTCACAAAAGCGATGTACCGGCTGTCGGGAGACCAGCTGGGTACATTGATGGTCCCCTGCCCGCCGTATACATAGGCGATAGCCACCGGCTGCCCTCCTTCGTATGGCATGATGCGCAACATGCAGTGCTTGTAAAAAGGGTGGTCGCCGGACGGGACGCTCGTTGGGAAGCTGATCATTACCACCTGTTTCCCGTCCGGGGATACATGCGGGAACCAGTCGTTGAACCGGTCGTGGGTCAGTTGGGTTTGTTCGGAGCCGTCGGGCCGCATCCGCCAGATCTGCATGGTGCCCGTGCGGTTGGAATTAAAATAGATCCACTGGCCGTCCGGGCTGTACTCCGAGCCGTCGTCCAGGGTTTCCTGGTTGGTAAGTTGGGTTTCCTTCCCCGAGGCCACATCCACCGCATAGATGTCGTATTGCCCGTTCCGGTTGCCGGTAAAGAGCATGGTCTGCCCATCCGCGGACCATCCGTGGAGGTAGGAAGCGCCCAGGCCTTCCCCGGTTACTTTTTCCGGATGGTCGCTGCCTTCAATGGGCAGGTGGTAGATGGACGAAACCCCTCCGTCGTCCGGGTTGTGGTGGCTGATGGCAATTCGGCTTCCGTCGGGGAGGAGTACGTGATCGTTGTTGTTGGAATCCGCAAACCCGGTATTGAGGACCCCGATGCGCCCGGATTCCAGGTCGTACGTATAGAGATAGCCGTTGGAATTGTAGATCAGTGTTTTTCCGTCGGGGGTCCAGTTGGGAGCCTGGATGCTATGGGCCGAATAAAACAGTACTTTCCGCAACCCCGTCTTCAGGTCCAGGACCTCGAGCCGGCTTCCCAGGTAATCCCGGTAGGGCGTATCCTGCGGGCTTTCCGGTTTGATAATGCGCACGTTGCGGAATGTCGCGGTCTCCGGTACACCCGGGTTGTGGGAGCAAACGTACAGCCCTGCAAACAGCTCCGGATCGAGCGACAGTACCTGGCTCACCGATTCAAAAGGTTCCCCCATCCGGGCTACGGAGAGCGTCAGGGTGTCTCCCCGGCGTTCCAGCTGCACCACATCGGGAGCGCGGGTTTCCAAGGGGTTTTCCAGGGTTTCCGCCCCGGTGGCCGCGCGGTATTGCAAGGCGGTTGTCCCATCCCCGTGGACGCAGGCATTTGCATGGGCCGCGTCGGGGCGAAGGGATTCCCGGACCATCCACCCGATTTTACGGTGCGGGTCGGCCCCTTCCCCTTCAAAGGCCATTTCGGCCCGCAGGATAAAATCGCCGTTGACGCTGGTCCAGGCGTAGTGGAAGGAATCGCTGCCAAACCACATATTCGCCCCGGCTCCGGTGATCCGATAGGTGCCGGTTTCGGCTTCATATTCGGCCGAGCCGGGTACCTGTACCCCGCCGATATCCTGGTTTCTGTCAAAGATGCCCGGGCCGGACTGGGCGCTTCCCGCAAGTGTTGCCATCAGGCAGGCAGCCGGCAAAAGATACCGGAGGAGGTGGGTGTGGATAGGTCGCATGTTGTATGAGTTGAGTGGCCGACATGGCGGGACTCTTTTCCCCCGGGCAGCCAAAAAGACAAGATATGAAAAATTGCGGACGCGTCCTTAATCCCAGCCTACCATCAGGTATTTCACCGGCGCCGTATCCGGGATCTGCACGGCTTCAATGGGGTCCTGGGAATAGCGCAGGGAGGCCGGGAGCGATTCCTTGGAAATCGTTACATACACGTCCGTGCCTTTGAACAGGACGAGCACATTGTTCAAAGAAGTGATGATCTTTCGGATTTCGTATTGTTCCTTGATTTCCCCGAAGGTGCTGCCCAGGTGGATGTCCCGGTCGGTGGCAAAGCGTTTGTCGTGTACCCGGATATTGCCAATCCGGCCCAGGCTGTCACCGGTGGGGCTGAGGGTCAGCAAATGTTTCCCTCCTTTTTCATACACCTCAATCCTTCCGGCATTTCCCAGTTGGGTCCGGGTGGTGTCCCGCACCAGGGAATCGGCCTGGTACACGCTGTCGAGCTGTGCCAGGGTGTGTGATCGACGGAGCTTGCCGACCTGTCCGCTGGAAATTAGGAAAGGGTCCCCGGCCGGGTCGTTCTGGCAACCTGTCAATAAGAGAAACACGGTTGAAAATAATAAGCCTAAAAGGCAGGCGGAGGTATGTTTCATGCGATTCGGGCGTTCGTTGAATTCACTTGCAGATTAGCAGTTGGTGACAAATGGTTTAACGGATGACTTTTTTCAACACGCCGAGCACCCCGCGAATAAACGTAGCGCTGGTCAAAACCTTGACGACCGGGTTCATGCGCGTTGAGCGACGGGAAGATGACGACCTGCGAGTGCCGGAAGCTTTCGCCCGGGCCTCAGCTTCTTCTTCCCGGGCGGCTTCGGCCTCGGCTTTTTCAATTTTCTCGTTCAACATTTCATAGGCGCTTTCCCGGTCGATGGCCTCGTTGTATTTCTCCCGGAGTTTTGAAGCGGCAACCAGGTCGGCGAGTTCCGGGTCCGTCAGGATATCCATCCGGCTCATGGGCGCCCGCATCAGCGTGGCGGCCAGGGGGGTGGGCCGGCCTTTTTCGTCCAGGGCGGAAACCAGCGCCTCCCCGATACCCAGGGATGTCAGGACCTCTTTGGTGTCGTAATATTCCGAGATCGGGTAGTTTTCAGCAGTCAATTTTATCGCCTTCCGGTCGCGGGCGGTAAAGGCCCGGAGCGCGTGCTGGACTTTCAACCCAAGCTGGGCAAGTACTTCGTTGGGGATATCCGTCGGGTTTTGGGTGACGAAATACAGGCCAATCCCCTTGGAGCGTATGAGTTTGACAATCCCTTCGATCTGTTCGAGCAGCGCCTTGGAGGCCTGGTCGAAAATCAGGTGGGCTTCGTCGATAAACAGGATGAGTTCGGGCCGTTCGCTATCGCCCTGTTCCGGGAAGGTGCTGTAGATTTCCGCCAGCAGGCTGAGCATAAAGGTGGAAAACAGTTTTGGCCGGTCCTGTATATCCGTAAGCCGGATGATATTGATATACCCGCGGCCCTTGTCGTCAATCCGGGTCAGGTCGTTGACCTCAAAGGATTTTTCGCCGAAAAACAAATCGGCCCCCTGCTGTTCGAGTTCGATGACCTTCCTGAGGATTGTCCCGGTGGAACTCGTGCTGATGCGCCCGTAGTTTTTCTTGAATTCTTCCTTGCCTTCGCCTGTGGCGTACTGCAGGACCTTTTTAAAATCCTTCAGGTCCAGGAGCGGCAGTTTGTTGTCGTCGCAGTATTTGAATATCACCGCCACGATCCCTTCCTGTACGGTAGACAGGTCGAGTATCCGGGACAGCAACACGGGGCCGAATTCCGAAACGGTGGCCCGCAGTTTTACCCCGTCCTGTTCGGAAAGGGTCAGGACTTCCACGGGAAAGGACGACGGCTCGAAGCCCAGGCCAATCTGGGCCATGCGCTCGTCGATTTTCGGGTGCCCCGGGCTGGGTTGAGCCAGGCCGCTGAGGTCGCCTTTCAGGTCCATGAGCAGTACGGGCACGCCCTTGAGCGACAGGTTTTCCGCGAGTACTTGCAGGGATTTGGTTTTACCCGTACCGGTTGCCCCGGCGATGAGGCCGTGCCGGTTCATCGTCTCCAGGGGGATTTTTACATGCGCCCCGGTCAGGGCCTCCCCGTTGAGCATGGCGGCGCCGACGGTTATGAAGTCGCCCTTGCAGCGATATCCGTTCTCGATGTGTTCCCGGAAGGCTTCCGCGTTGGACATAGGTTGGATTTTGTGATAAAAATAGGGGAATTACCCAGAATACTAAAACAAATTGATGCCCGGGGAGGGACCCGGTGCGGGAACCCCGGATTCCCTATCTTTGCGGCATGGAAAAAGCAGGGGTACTGGCGCAGGTGGACAAGGGGCTGATGCTCCCGTTGATGGAGGCGTTCTACACGATACAGGGCGAAGGTTTCCACAAGGGGACGGCTGCCTACTTCATACGGGTAGGCGGCTGCGATGTGGGGTGCCACTGGTGCGACGTCAAGGAGAGTTGGAATGCCGACCTGCATCCCCCCACGGCCGTCGATACAATCGTCCGGGATGCCGCAGCGGCCTCGGATACCATTGTGGTGACGGGCGGGGAGCCGCTCATGTGGGATATGGCCCCGCTGACTTCCCGATTGAAATCCCGCGGAATGAAAATCCATATCGAGACTTCCGGGGCCTACCCGCTCACCGGTACCTGGGACTGGATCTGCCTTTCCCCGAAAAAGAACAAGGCCCCGGTGGGCGATATCCATCAGCGGGCACATGAACTAAAAGTAATCGTTTACAACCGGCACGACCTGAAATTTGCCGAGGAGCACGCGGAGCTGACTTCCCCGGACTGCCTGCTCTACCTGCAGCCGGAATGGAGCGTGCGGGAGAGGGTGACCCCGCTCATCGTGGAGTACGTGATGGCGAACCCCCGGTGGCGGGTGTCGCTGCAGACGCATAAATACCTGAATATCCCCTAATTTGGCCGGCCGCCTGCCTGCACGAGGTCCAGGATGCATTCCGGGCCCAGGGCGGGGACGGCTGCCATCCCTTTGGCGGTCCTTTTTTCCAGCATGCTGGTCATCCCCGTCCCGAATTCCAGTTGGGCCCGCATCAGGCAATCGGATTCATTGCAGTGGTTGGGCGCCTCCGGGTCCTCGTGCGGGTTGACCTCCGGGGTGCCCAGGTCTACCAGGCCAAACAGGTGGCCGAATTCATGGCCGATGGTGGCCGTTTCCACATCCGCAACGCGCAGGAAATTCGAGCGGAAGGTCACATCGCGAATGGTGGTGGCGTGGATGACCATGGAGGTATTCCGGTACACCGCCCCCAGGGTGACGATGTTTTCGTCTTCCATATCCGCATCGGCCGGCGCATCGGCAAAATAGATGTACATCCCAAGGGTGTTTCCCTCGTTGAAGACCGTCCGGTTTTCGTTCTCCAGGTTGGCAATTTCCTGGAGGCTCAGGCTTTCTTCCCCCGGGGACTGCAGGGGCAGGAATTCAAACTGGATATCCGTTTTGAAGGTGCGGTCCTCCAGAAAGTCCCGGACATTGTCCAGCGATTCGTCCAGGGGGCGAAACCCCTGTACATAGGCCACTTGCACGCGCAGGGCGTCAAAGTCGTCGTTGGTGAGGAAATCGGGGGCGCTATCCCCGGTAGCAAGCAGGTTGGCCGATCGGTCGATGGGGACCTCTACGGGCCCCTCGTCTTTGGAACATCCTGTGAGTGCCAAAAACAGGAGGGCCAGGCCGGTGAACAATATCCTGTATTTCTTTGTCGTCATGCCGCTTATTTTTTTATTAACGCAATGCTGCCCGGTTGTGGTATCCGCTAGTGGGATAATCGGGCCAGATAATCGAAATGGTTCCCGTGTTCCAGCAATTCTGCCTCCAACCCGGCCTCCCGGGCCGCTTCCCCCAGGGTTTCCCAGTCTGCGAATAACCAGGAAAACGCTTCGCTTCGCTGACCCCCGTATTCCCAGAGATAGGTAACTTCCCCGTAATATTCCCGGTCGCCGGGCACCCAAACGCCCCCGTCAGGGTCCCTGTCGAACATATAGATGATGTCACTGGAGTCTGCCAGAATCTGGCCGCCGGGGGCCAGCAAGGACTTCAGATGACGCAAAAAGGGGGTTAACCCGGCCCGGCGTCCCGCCAAACCGATCCCGTTCATTAATAACAACAAGGTGTCGAAATCCCCTACCCGGTATTCCCGGATATCTGCGAGTACCGGCTGTTGGACTCCCCGCTCAGCCGCTACTTGCAGGGCCCCGGGAGAGCTGTCCAGGGCGGTGACATCCAGGCCGCGCTCCTGGAGGCACAGGCTGTGGCAACCGGCGGCACTGCCGACGTCCAAGACCCGGCCCCGTGCCAGGGTGAGCGCCGTCTGTTCCAGGTAAGGCATGCCGGGAAAGTCCCGGAAGAAGTAGGAGGGGGGTACCACTTCCGAATCCCCCAGGGAGGAGTGACTGACCAGATCGCCGGCCGGGTTGCCCTGATGGTAATCCATCAATGCCTTTCCGAAAACATCCATAGGCCCTACCTTTGGGGGGTGCCTGCTAAAGGTGCAGGCTGCGCCAAAAATACGAATTAATACTCCGTTGGAATGGATGAGGATCTGGAAAAACTGCCCCAGCGGGCAGCTGAAAAGCGGGAGGAAAACCGCCGGTTTCTGGGGAAACTCCGGCAACGCCCGCCAAAGAAGCTGGACCACCTGATGGCGGAATTGCACCGGGACGAATTCCAGCGCACGGACTGCCTGGATTGCGGGAACTGCTGCCGCACCACGGGCCCCCTCTTTACCCAGAACGATATCGGCAGGATCGCCGGACACCTCCGCATGAAACCCGGGGCCTTTGTGGAAAAATACCTGCGCACCGATGAGGACGGCGACCAGGTGCTGCAGGATCTGCCCTGCCCCTTCCTGGGTGCGGATAATTTTTGCCATATATACGAAGTCCGCCCCCGGGCGTGCCGGGAATACCCCCATACCGACCGCCGCAAATTCCACCAGATCACTTCCCTGACCCTGAAGAACACGGCTATTTGCCCGGCGGCATTCCGGATCGTCGAAGAGATGAAAAGGCGGCTGCCTGGTTATTTATAAGGCCTGGCAACCTGTTTTGTGCGGGGCGCTGGCATTTTTAAATCCGGTAAAAGGCTGTTCTCCGCCGGAATACATCTGACTTTTTAATATTTTTAGTCCTGTGGAAACGCTGATCGGGTATTTTGAAACCATCCCCTCCTCCCACCGGAGCCTCCTGCTGGTGAGCGGGATCACCATTTTCTGGCTCCTGGAGGGAGCGGTCCCGCTGGTTCGGTTTAAATACCGCAAATGGCGGCACGCCCTCCCGAATATCTTTTTCACACTCACCACGGTGGCGGTGAATTTTGCCCTCGCCTTCCTGCTCCTGCAGGCCAGCGACTGGACGCAAACCAGCGGCTTCGGGATCATCAACTGGATGCCGGACCTGCCGCTCTGGGCGTATGTCGCGCTCGGGGTGCTGTTGCTGGATTTTTTCGGGGCCTGGCTCCCGCATTTTGTGGAACACCAGGTGAAGCCCCTGTGGATGGTCCACCTGGTCCACCATACGGACCACGAGGTAGACACCACCACGGCCAACCGGCACCACCCGATCGAAAGCGTGATCCGGTTTGTATTCACGCTGTTTGGTGTCGTGCTGGTGGGTACGCCCATAGGTGTTGTGATGCTCTACCAGTCGCTCTCTTTGGTTTCCACCCAGTTCAACCACGCCAATATCCGCCTGCCGCGCAGGGTAGACCGGGCGCTGAGCTGGGTGATCGTCTCCCCGGACATGCACAAGGTGCACCACCACTATGTGCTGCCCTACACGGATTCCAACTACGGCAATATTTTTTCTATCTGGGACCGGTTGCTGGGGACGTATCGGGAACTGGACCGGGAAGCCATCGTCTACGGCGTGGATACCTTCCCGGACCGAAAGGAGAATGGGAGTGTCTGGGGGTTGTTGCGGCAGCCCTTCCACAAATACCGGAAACCCACCACAACAGGCACGGGCCGCACGGATGCCGATGCAACCGGGGCGGGTGCCCGGGGTTAGGATTTCCCGAAGCCGGAATTTATCGGGACATGGGCCTACGGGTACCGCAGGTATTTGGCGCGTATCGCCCGGAAGGCTTCCAGCCCGGGTTGCCAGGACGACCGTATTTCCTCCATTTGCATCCCGTTTTCGATTTGCCGCTGCAGCTCGGCAGTTCCCGCGTGGCGGGTAAAACCGCTGGTGAGGAAAAATTCCGATTCCGGATCCCGGTGTGTATAGGCTTCAATGAGCCATTCCAGGTTTACGGCGCGTGGCGGCTCCACGTTTCTCAGGTCCCTGCCGTGGCATAGCACCCCTTCGTGTTTCGGGTGGCTTGCGCCGGGGTTCGGCCGGGGCGTATACGAAAAGGCAAAATGCCCGGGGTCCAGGTAGGGGGCCCCGAAAGCCTGGAACTGATGGTCGGTTCCCCGGCCGGCGTTTGCGGTGGTCCCCTCAAACAAGCCCAGGCTGGGATACAGCATGGCGGCCTGCGTATTCGGGATATTCGGCGAGGGGGGGATGGGCAGTTCGTACGGGATGCTGCGCTGGTAATTTTGCAGGGGAATAACCGTCAGCTCGGCGCGGATGCCTCCTTCCAGCCAGCCTTCCGCATTGATCATTTCCGCGTATTCCCCAAGGGTCATCCCGTAGGCCAGGGGGATGGGGGTCATCCCCAGGAACCCTTTGTGTGCGTCTTCCATAATGGGCCCGTCCACAAAATTTGCATTCGGGTTGGGCCGGTCCAGTACCAACACGGGGATGCCCGCTTCGGCGCAGGCCTCCATCACGAGCTGGAGGGTTGCGATGTAGGTGTAAAATCGCACGCCCAGGTCCTGGATGTCGAAGACTACCAGGTCCAGGCCTTCCAGGTGTTCCGGGCCGGGTTTCCGGTTGGTCCCGTAGAGGGAAATTATCGGCAGGCCTGTGCGGATATCCGTGCCGTCCTGTACGTGTTCCCCGGCATCCGCCTGACCCCTGAAACCGTGTTCCGGGGCAAATACGCGCCTGAGGTCCATCCCGGCTGCCAGGAGGGAATCGGCCAGGTGTACGGGCTCTTTCCCGTCCCGGAAGACGACGCTGGTCTGGTTGGCCACCAGGGCAATCCGCTTGCCCCGGAGCAATGGAAAATAGGCATCCGTCTGGTTGGCCCCCGTTACCGGGTCGTTGGCAGGGGTCCCGGCTTCGGCGGGTTGCCCGGTGGAACTTCCGCAGGCCGCCAGGCCCAGGAGAAGTGCAAATAGTGTATTTTTGAGGGTGGTTAACACAGGCAGGGATTGAATTTAGAATTATACATCGCAAGGCGGCTGATCGGCAGCAAGGAGGATAAAAGTACTATTTCCGCCCCAATCATTAAAATAGCTATTGCCGCCATCGCTTTGGGCCTCTTGATGATGTTGGTTGCCCTGGCCACCGGCGTGGGGCTCAAATACAAGATCCGCGAAAAGGTATCCGCCTTTAACGGCCACATCCAGATCTACAATTTTGACAACAATGTGTCCCAGGTCTCCGTGGTGCCCATCGCCCGCGACCAGGAATTCTATCCGGATTTCAACCTGACCGACGGGGTGCGCCATATCCAGGCGGTGGCTACCAAGGCCGGGATCATCCGGACGGAAGACACCTTTGAGGGGATCATCGCCAAAGGGGTGGGGCCGGATTACGACTGGACGGCCTTCCGGGATTTCCTGGTGGCCGGGGAACTGCCCGATTACAGCGGGGAACTCGGGGAGGAGGTGCTGGTTTCCCGCCTGCTGGCCAACCGGTTGCAGCTTCAGGTGGGCAGCGAATTCAACAGCCTGTTCCTCAAGGACGAGGATCCGTCCCGCGTTCCCAACCGGAGGCGGTTCCGGGTGGCGGGGATCTTTGACAGCGGCTTCGAGGAGTTCGACGGCACCTACGTATTTACGGATATCCGGCACATCCAGCGGATGTATGGGTGGGAACCCGGGGAGATCGGGAATTTCGAGATTTTCCTGGACGATTTTGACGCCATCGGGGAAAAGAGCGCGGAAATCTATGGGAAGACCCTTTCCAGCCTGGACACCCAGACGATTATCGATAAGTACTACCAGATCTTTGAGTGGATCGGGCTGTTCGACTTCAACATCGCCCTGATTATCGGGATCATGATTTTGGTGGGAGGCATCAATATGATCACCGCCCTGCTGGTCCTGATCCTGGAGCGCACCCCGATGATCGGCATCCTCAAGGCACTCGGCGCCCGGGACTGGAGCATCCGCAAGGTGTTCCTCTACAACGCGGCCTACCTGATCGGTATCGGCCTGCTCTGGGGCAATGGCCTGGGCCTGGCGCTGCTGGCCGTGCAGCACCGTTTCCGGATTTTTGAGTTCCCCAACCCCGAGGAATATTATATTGACTATATCCCGGTTTATATGGACCTCCCAACGATTTTGTTGCTCAACCTCGGGGTGCTGCTGCTCTGCCTGCTCATGCTGCTGTTGCCGTCCTATATCATCACCCGCATCAGCCCGGTCCGGGCAATTCAATTCGATTGACATCCTTCCCGGTTCGCTTCGGCCTGTGCTATTCCTTTTGGCCTGCCTATATTTGCCTGTAATGGAATACGCCTCGAATATCCTCGGGACCATCGGGAACACCCCCCTGGTCCGAATCAACCGGATCACCAGCGATTTACCCTGCCTGGTCCTCGCCAAATACGAAACCTTCAACCCCGGGAATTCCGTCAAGGACCGGATGGCACTGAAGATGGTTGAAGATGCCGAGGCCGACGGCTTGCTAAGCCCGGGCGGCACGATTGTGGAAGGGACCTCCGGGAATACCGGTATGGGGCTCGCCCTGGCAGCAATTGTCAGGGGTTACCGGATGATATGCGTAATCAGTGACAAGCAATCCCGGGAGAAAATCGATATCCTCCGCGCGGTGGGGTGCGAGGTGCATATCTGCCCGACGGATGTCGCCCCGGAGGACCCGAGAAGTTATTATTCCACGGCGCGACGGCTGGCGGAGGAGATCCCCGGCGCCTGGTATGTAAACCAATACGACAACCCGGGGAATACCCGCGCCCATTACGAGAGTACCGGGCCGGAAATCTGGCAGCAGACCGACGGCAGGGTGACGCATTTTGTGGTCGGCGTGGGTACCGGCGGCACGATTTCCGGGGTGGGGCGCTACCTGAAAGAGCAGAATCCCGACATCCGCATCTGGGGGGTGGACACCTACGGGTCTGTGTTTAAGAAATACCATGAAACCGGCATTTTTGACCCGGACGAGATCTACCCGTATGTGACCGAGGGCATCGGGGAGGACATCCTGCCGGAGAATGTGGACTTTGAGATCATCGACGGCTTTACCAAAGTCACCGACCGGGATGCGGCCCTGTATACCCGGCGCCTGGCCCGGGAGGAGGGTATGTTCCTGGGCAATTCGGCCGGGGCCGCTGTGAAAGGCGTGCTGCAGCTCGCGGAACATTTTGGCCCGGAAGACGTGGTGGTGGTATTGTTCCACGACCACGGCAGCCGGTATGTAAATAAAATATACAACGACCAGTGGATGCGGGACCAGGGTTTTCTGGACCCGGAATCCGGCCCACCGGTAAAGGAATAGTCCATCGTGGGCGGGTGTGCACTGTTCAGAGAGGAATCGATAGAAAGGCACATTAATTATTATGAGAGGCAAGGAGCTTCGACGCCTTTGCAATTCGATACGCAGAATTTATGACCCCGAAAAATTCGCCTGACAACCATGCATCAAAAAACAACAAAACATCCAATAAAGGTCCTGATTTCATAGGGGTTGGTCCGGAAAAGACCGGAACGACCTGGATATATAAGCACCTGAATACGCATCCGGAAACCCGGTGCACCCCGGTTAAGGAGCTTCGCTATTTCTGGGAAAACCTGGCGTTTCCGGGCGAAAGTTTCCTGCACCGGCTTTTGCACCGGAAGAGCTGGCACAACCCCCAGTATCGCGCGTATTTCAGGCAACGATTCAGGACTTACCTCAGACAGCCGGGAACTTTAAGGGATACCCGGCGATTGGCCTGGGACTTGAAATACCTTTTTGCCAGGCACGACGACAACTGGTACCTGTCCAGCTTTGATAACACCCCGGGGTGCATCTCCGGCGAGGTGAGCCCCCAGTACTTTTTCCTCCCCGAAGCGGAAGTTGCCCGTATCTGTGAGTTGCTCCCGGACACCAAATTCATTATTTCCCTTAGATACCCCCCGGAATGGGCGTGGTCGTTTGCCCGGATGATGGTCCGCATCCGGGAGATTGAGAACAGTGAGGAGGCGATAGAGGGTTTTATCCGGGAACTGAAAGAGGAAAAGTCCTTCGCAAAGAGCCTGCAGATCTGGAAAAAGTACGTGCCGGAGGATCGGTTAAAAATTGTTTATTTTGACCAGCTCCGCGATCAACCGCAGGAGCTCTTTAATGAGATTTGCGACTTTTTGGGCATTCAACCCATGACCAAGGAACTCGCCCAATTCAAGGCAGCGGTCAACAAGGGAAAGAAAAGGGAAATACCCGATCGGTTCCGGACGATGCTCGCCAAGGGCTGGCAGGATGAGATTGCTGCGTTGGACCGGGCCCTGCCGGATTTGCCGGAAGCCTGGCGGACCCGTAAATTCTGATCGTGCCATCTGCGCGGATGGACGACGGATACGCAAAGAGAACAAAGAAAAACCCGATATGAAGCAAGAGTATACAAGCCAGGCGGAATTGATCAACGGCGACCTGCGGGTCCGGGTCGAAGCTGGAGAACTCCGGAGTTTCCGGCGGGGAGACAGGGAGTATATGCACGATCCTTCCGAACCCGGATGGGGCCACTCGGACACCGAAATGTTCCCGGTGATCGGCCCGACGGCGGAAGCGGCCTACCGCGTGCAGGTGCCCCGGGGAAATGCGATCCAGGACCAGCACGGTTTGCTCCGGGAACTGGCTTATTCCTGTACGGTCCGGGAAAAGGACCGGGCCGTGTTTGTCAGGGAATACAAAGCGGGAACCCCGGTGGCGAATTCCAAGTATCCCGGCCGGTCAACAGCCCGGCTACTGATCTGGCCTTTTTCGTTCCGGGTTGAAAAACATTTTCAGTTGGGCCCTGGTTCCCTGGAAATCACCTTTCGGGTGGAGGGGGAGAAAGACATGCCGTACATGTTCGGTTACCACCCGGCTTTCCGGCTGGGGGGGGAGGGGTCCCTGGAGGCGTGCGGCCGGGAATTCGAACTATCGGAAATCCTCGCAGCCGGCGACCGTGCACTGGAAGTTCCCGCCTGCGAAACGGTGTTCCTGGGAGGCGATACGCCGCTGCGCATCCACACGGCCGGATTCGGGAATTTTATGCTCTGGTCGCCGGACCCCGGGATGGTATGCGTGGAACCCATCACCTATTACCCGTATACACACGGTCCTGCCCGCCTTCACGAGGGGTTTCGCTTCCTCGACTCCAAAAAAGCGGAGTTTTCGGTACGGCTCCAGCCTGCAGGTTAGGCCTGTCTGGCCCCCTGAAATCCGCTTAAATTCGTACTTTTATTCGACAGAACCCTTCATCATGAAAATTGAACAAATCTATACCGGGTGCCTCGCCCAGGGGGCGTATTACATCGAAAGCGAAGGGGAGGCGGCGATCATCGACCCGCTCCGTGAGGTTGGCCCCTACCTGAGGCGGGCAAAATCCGACAAGGCGGAGATCAAATATATATTCGAAACGCATTTCCATGCGGATTTTGTCAGCGGGCACCTGACGCTGTCGCGGGAAACCGGGGCACCGATCATCTACGGCCCCCTGGCCAACCCGTCCTTCGACGCGGTGATAGCGAAAGACGGGCAGGTTTTCCGGTTGGGCAAGGTAGCCTTTGAGGTGTTGCATACCCCGGGGCATACCATGGAAAGCACCACCTACCTGCTGCGCGACCCGGAAGGGAAGCCCCATGCAATATTTTCCGGCGACACGCTGTTCCTCGGCGACGTAGGCCGCCCGGATTTGGCCCAGAAGGCTGCCGACCTGACCCAGGAGGAACTGGCTGGCACCCTGTACGACAGCCTGCGCAATAAAATAATGCCCCTGCCCGATGAGGTGATTGTCTACCCGGCCCACGGGGCGGGCTCGGCCTGCGGGAAGAACATGATGAAGGAAACCGTCGATACGCTGGGGAACCAGAAAAAGGTGAATTATGCACTCCGGGCAGACATGACCCGGGAGGAATTTATCGCCGAGGTGACGGAAGGGCTTGCGCCCCCGCCGGATTACTTCCCCCTGAACGTAAAAATGAACCGGGAAGGTTACGAGGACTTTGACCAGGTCCTCGCCCGCGGGACCCGCGCCCTGGAACCGGATGCCTTTGAAGCAGCTGCAGAAGAGACCGGGGCGATTGTCCTGGACGTCCGCCACCAGGAAGATTTTGCCAGGGGCCACATCCCCCGTTCAATATTTATCGGCCTGAATGGCGATTTTGCCCCCTGGGTGGGTGCCCTGGTAGCCGATGTGGAACAGCCCATACTGTTAGTGACCCCGGAAGGGAAGGAGGAAGAGGCCGTCACCCGCCTGTCCCGGGTCGGTTTTGACAAAACGGTGGGTTATTTAAAAGGCGGGTTTACCGCCTGGGAATCGGCGGGGAAGGAAATCGACCAGGTCAGGACCCGGCCGGCTTCCCGGATGGAATCCGAGATGGCCGAACAGCCTGGCCGGGTGTTCGATGTCCGGAAAGAAAGTGAATACGAGGCCGAACATCTGGAAGGCGCACAGAACACGCCCCTGGCCAGGATCAATGACTTCCTCCAGGAATTCCCGCAGGAGGAGGCCTTTTACGTGCATTGTGCAGGGGGGTACCGCTCGATGATTGCCGCCTCCATCCTGAAAAGCCGCGGATACCACAACCTTACGGATATCGGTGGCGGGTTTAAGGCGATGAAAGAGAGCGGGCTGCCGGTAACAGCCTTCAGGTGCCCTTCCCAGACGGGAGAGTAACCTGCGGTAGGGTCCGGATTCCGATACGCCATTACAGCACCTGTTTTGATCAGAAGGACGCATTTCCCCGTCGGAGATATGCCCTTTTTTTATATGTTAAGAAAATCACAAAAATTTCTTAATAAAACGGGTGTAAATCCCTAATTTTAGCGAGAAACAGAAGACGCGAGATGTTTAAAGAATTTTTGGAGCGGCTCGGGTGGATGAATATCGTGCTGCTCCTGATAGTGTTTTCGATTATTGTAGTTGCTGAAATCCGATACTTGCAGGGCCACATTCTGGAGGCTATTTTCATCGGTTTGTGGGCTCCAACCATACTCGGATTTATGAATTACCTCAAATACAAAAAGTGACCATGGACCTCGTCCTTGTATATTCGATTTTTGTCGGCCTGGTCTTTATGGTCTGGTTGCTCTTTGTCATCCGGCAATTCCACAAGCTCCGGAATAAGAACAAGTAGTTTACCCGGGGATACGCTTTACCCTGGCCGGGTGTTTCAATATATACGACTGTACTATTTTCTCCGTTTCCGGATAGTGTTTCTGGGGGGTGATCAGCGCCTCGAGGTCCGGAAGGCGATCCGGGCACTGGCCTTTGGGAACAAAGCCGTACCCCCGGTAGGTCCCGTCTGCCACCCAAACCAGGCCTCGCTCATCCGGTTGCCTGCCCTGCTCGTCTATTACCAGGTGGTTGCCGCCGGGCTCCAGCGATTGCAAGGCGTCGCGGACCTTTTTGTTGTAGGCTTCCACGGTTTGTTTTCCCGAGCAAATACCCGCGCATTGCGGCACGCGGAAATGACTGCAGGTTGCCACCCCTTCCTGCAGGTGGCAGAACTTGGCACATAACCCGAATTCCGTACACAGTTGCTCCAAAAATAAACGGGCATCCGTCTGGCTGAAGAAGACGCGAAGCGCTTGCTGGCCCCGGGCGAGCCTGTTAAACGCCAGGTGTATTACGCCGTTTCGGTCCGGATAGCTGAACAGTCCGAAAGCCGGACGGATGTTTTTTTGCGCCCGGTTGTATTTTGGAAAGTACTTCTTGATGGCGGCAGCTTCCATCAGCAGGGCAACCAGGTCCGAACCCGATAATTCAAAATCGATTTGGGAGGTCTCCCGGCAGAGCCTGCGTTCCCGGTCTGAGGTATCGTAAAAATGCCCGAGGGCGCGCTGGCGGATATCGATCGCCTTGCCTACATAGATGACATTTCCCTTGGAATCCTTGAAAAAGTATATACCCGGTGCCTCGGGTAGCTGCCGGAAGGACTCCAGGGGCAGGTGAGGCGGGAGCGTCCCTTCCCGCGACCGGGCATTGAGGAAGCCTGCAATGGTGTCCTGTCCGCCGGGCTGCTCCATGGCCCGGAGCAGGAGCAATGCGGTGGCCCGTGCATCCCCGGCGGCGCGGTGCCGATCGGAGAGCGGGATTTCCAGGGAGCGACAAAGCTTACCCAGGCTGTAGGAGCGAAGCCCCGGGAACACCCTGCGCGAAAGCCGCACGGTACAAAGTTTTTTACGCCCAAAGTCCAGGCCGCACCTTTCGAACTCCTTTCGGACAATCGGATAGTCAAAATTCACGGAGTGGGCCACAAAGACCCGCCCAGAGGAGAAGGCATCGATCTTTGGGGCTATTTCTGAAAAATCCGGGGCATTGCGCACCATGGCCGTGGTGATCCCGGTGAGCCCGGTGATAAAGGCCGGAATTTCACATCCCGGGTTTACCAGGGTGGAATAAGAATCCGCAATACGGCCCTGGTCGATATTGAACAGGGCAATTTCCGTGATCCGGTTTCCGTAAATCCCGTTCCCGGTGGTTTCTATGTCTACTACGGTGTACAAGGCAGCCAGGTGATATCTGTAAAAGTACGATTTCGAGCGTGGAATTCAAGGCTCCGGCGGAGGTGAAAATTATTTTTGAAGAGATGGTTTTTGAATCGGAAAAAAGACGAATTTCGCCCCGTGAAAACACAAGTATCGGGACGGTTGTCCCAGCGATGCAACTAAGCAACACCACCGGCCGCCCCGCTGCGGGGAACCCGCAGAAGGAACAGACGCTTCAGCAAGCGCACCGGACAGAATATCCCGCGGTTCCCGTCTTTGCACGGGGACTCCTGGCTCTCAATTCCCACGCCTATGGCCGCTCTCATTAATCAACCAGGGGCAAAACGCATCCTGATGGTATCCCGTTGGGGCGAAAGTCTGGATTTGGCCAACGCCATGAAAGAAGAAGGCCATGCGATGAAGTTCTATATCGAGGACCGCCCATCCCGGGAGATCGGATACGGGTTTGTCCCGAAGGTCCGCGACTGGAAAAAGCACGTGGATTGGGCGGACCTGATCATTTTCGACTACACCGGATTTGGCGCCGAGGCCGACCGGCTCCGGGAAGCGGGCAAACCGGTATTCGGGGGAACGGCCTATACGGATCAACTGGAGCTCGACCGGAATTTCGGACAGCAGGAGTTGCAGCGCCACAAGATCAAAACAATCCCCTCCCACGAATTCCACAGTTTCCAGGAGGCGATCCGGTTTGTGGAAACCCACCCGAACGCCTACGTGGTGAAACCGATGGGGGAGACGCAGGAATTGAAGCAGTTGCTCTTTGTCGGCAAGGACGATCGGGGGGAGGATGTCGTAAGGTTGCTTCGGGCCTATGAGAAATCCTGGGGAGCCGGCTTCGGAAGTTTCCAGTTGCAGCGGCGCGTCAAAGGGGTGGAGATCTCTATTTCGGCGTTTTTCAACGGGAAATCATTCCTCGCCCCGTACAATGTAACCTTCGAACACAAGAAACTCTTCCCGAAAGAAGTGGGGGTTTCCACCGGCGAAATGGGATCCTCCATGTTTTGGACGGCCCATTCCCCATTGTTTGAGCGGACCCTCCAGAAATTCGGTCCCGCCCTGGCGCGGGAAAATTTCCGGGGTCACCTGGATATCAATTGCATCGTGAATGGCAATGGGGTCTACCCCCTCGAATTCACTTCCCGTTTCGGGTACCCCCAGATTTTTATCCAGCGGGCGGGAATCACCGAGCCGATGGGGGAGTTGCTTTACGGGATAGCGGCCGGTACTCGGGAAACGCTGCAGACGCGCAAGGGCTTCCAGGTAGGGGCGTTTATTGCCGTCCCGCCTTTTCCGTACGACGACAAAAAGACATTTGACCTCTTTTCGAAGGACGCCGTTGTGGTTTTCCAGAAGGGTACGGAAGGTATCCACCCGATGCACCTGAAACAGGTGGGCGACCAGTGGCTGATTACCGGAAATACCGGGTTGGCCGTGCTGGTTACCGGGACCGGCCTCACCATGAAGGATGCCCAACGGACCATGTACAACCGCATTGGGAGCGTGATCGTTAACAACGGCTACTACCGGACCGATATCGGCGACCGCTGGCAGGAGGATTCGGATAAACTGTGGTCCTGGGGCTACCTCTGAGATGAAGCCGCTGCAATTGACCGACTGGACGAAAACCCCCGAGCGATTTTTCCGGGAGCTCCCCATGGACTGGACGGACGGCTTGCGGGCTGCCTGGCCGGATATCGCCGGGGAATCGAGAATCCTCGTTTGTTCGGATAATCACGGATTTACCTGCGGAGGCATCGTCAGCCGGGCCATCTTCCCGGATATGGGCCCCTACGAAGACCGTGCCCGGGATTTATACAACCGGCAATACTGGTACATCGGATACCTCTACGTGCACGCAAAACACCGTTCGGAAGGGCTGGGCACCCGATGGATGGAAGCGATTCGAACCGAGGTTCCGGCACGTGGTTTCTGGCTTGTGATTGAGAAAATCGGTTTGCTCAAGTTTTATGCCCGCTCGGGATTCCATGTAGACCGGATCCTCCGCATCGGGGGCGAACGGGAGTGGTTGCTCATTGTGGGCCGTGAGGATTGGTAATTTCCCGGGCCGGACGTGCCGGAAGGTATAAACCGCTTGGAGGAAAATTCATGCAACCATCTGATTAACAATACTTTTAACGAATTTAACCGCTTTTGATCCGCAATTGACCCAACCAAGGACGAACTTTATCTAAATTCCTTTTTGGAAACGCCGCCGGAACTTTACGGCTGCTTTCTGGAACCTTCCCCATACCTCCTGTACCTGCTTGTGCTTTCATGTTCAACCAAACAGAAACCACATGCAAAAAACTACGCTCGCCCAATTAATCATTGCGGTTTTACTTCTGGGATTCCCGGTAGCTCTGGTAGGTGCAACCTATCCGACTGTTTCGGATATCGCGCACCAGACTGAAGATCCGCATAGCTGCGAGGTTGAAAAGGTTTCGGATGCCAGCACTACAAAGGCAACCGATGGATCGGCCATCGTACATATGACCGGGGGGATCGCCCCCTACACGTATTTGTGGAGCAATGGGGAAACCACCCAGACGGCTACCCAACTAGGGGTAGGTACGCACCAGGTTACCGTTACGGATTCGGACGGATGTTCCTCAGTTTGTGAAGTAACCATCAGTTGTTCGACGACACCCCCGGAAGAAGTTTGTGACGGTGTGGACAACGACGGGGATGGCCAGATTGACGAAGGCTTTGATGCCGACGGCGACGGCATCCCGGACTGCGAGGACGACTGCGACGACCGCATTGATACCGACGGTGATGGCACTCCAGATTGCACGGACGACTGCGACGACACCATTGACTCAGACGGCGACGGCATCCCGGACTGCGAAGACGATTGCGATGACCGCATCGACTCCGATGGCGACGGTATTTCCGACTGCATCGACGATTGCGACGACAGTATTGACACGGACGGGGACGGTACCCCGGACTGTGTCGACGATTGCGATGACAGTATTGACACGGACGGCGACGGTATTTCCGACTGCGAGGACGACTGCGACGACCGCATTGATACCGACGGTGATGGCACTCCAGATTGCACGGACGACTGCGACGACACCATTGACACGGATGGCGACGGTACCCCGGATTGTGTGGATGACTGCGACGACACCATTGACTCGGACGGGGACGGTACCCCGGATTGTGTGGATGACTGCGACGACACCATTGACTCAGACGGCGACGGTATTTCCGACTGCGAGGACGACTGCGACGACACCATTGATACCGACGGTGATGGCACTCCGGATTGCACGGACGACTGCGACGACCGCATTGATACCGACGGTGATGGCACTCCAGATTGCACGGACGACTGCGACGACACCATTGACTCAGACGGCGACGGTGTCCCGGATTGCGTGGATGTCTGCCCAGGCTCTGACGATACGGCCGATTCGGACAATGACGGCATCCCCGATGGCTGCGACGTAGAGGAATGCGACGGTCTGGACAATGACGGGGACGGTCAGATCGATGAAGACCTCGATTGCGAAGAGCCAACCGGTGAGTGCCAGACTGCCTTTGCTCGATATACCCCAAATAATACATCCTTCTGTGAGGACAATTTAGGCGCCAACCGCTGGGGCTGGACGAACTTCTTCGATACGGAAGGAAACTACAATATGGAATTTTATTCCGGTGCCGGACAATGCGATACTTCCAACGGCTACCAGTCCGGAAATGTTACCGTGGCATATTCCAACGATATGGTTACTGTTACCATCAACCTGTTACCCGGGAATGTCATGACACAGGCCCACCTGTATGTTGGGGAAGAGAAATACCCCGAAGATAACAAAGGAGATCCAACGGTTGCACCGGGCCAGTATACCCAGGTAGTCGACCCGCTCAACAACGTAACTAGCTATCAGTTTCAACCCATAGATGTAAGCGACTATACAAACGGGTTCTACGTGATTGTCCATGCCGAAACCTGCCCGACGGGCGAGGTGGAAAAGCAGGGGCGCTCCGAAACACTGGTTGAGATGAAGCCTTTCCCGACCGTCTTTAATACGGACTTCGAGGTGGGGATCGAATCGGCTGTTCCTACCCGTGCCATCTTGCAGGTCTATACCCTGAATGGTGTCAGCATCAAACGGATGCCAGTGGAATTGCAGGCTGGGATGACAACCATACCCGTCAACCTGCCCGGTTTAAATTCAGCCATGTACCTGCTGGAGGTTCGAACCCCGCAAGGTCAAAGCCTGACTGCAAAAATCATGGCCCGGTAGGGATAGATACAGATAGATCCATAGTTTTGAAAACCGCAGTATCCGAGGGTACTGCGGTTTTTTGTTGCCCGACCCTGGCACCAGAAATTCCACCAGGGGGTGCTGGCGAATTGCAGCCCCCGAACCTATTCTTGCCCTGTCGCAATAAGAAGCCGGCGGGAGGATTCCGAAAATCCGGAAAAGAGTAGGAGCCATTTAATTCGTATTCACATGAAAAAGTTGTTTACCCTGACGATGATCTGCCTGTTTGGTTTTTGCGGGCCCCTGGCCTATCCATCTGCTGCAGACCCGGCCCCAGTTAAATTTCCGGGAGAAGTTGAAAAGGCCCAGTTGCAAGTCGTTTTTGGCAATGACCGGATGCAACAAACATTCCGGACAGATTTTCTCCCTGTGGACGCCTTTGAATCCCTGGAGTTTCCGCTTGGTATCGAAAAATTAAGAGAGCAATTTACCGAGGGTGAACTCTGCAAGGTATCCATTACCGTCACAGTACGGGTCGGGATAGATTCGAGTTACGCCGAAGCTTCCATGACAGTCAGTGATGTGAGCTGTGACCTGGTGGCTGCAACCATCAAGCGTATGAAAAGTCAATTGCTGGCAGCTCTTAAGTGATTTGGAAGAGGGGCAGGTCCGGGGGCGCGCCGTCGGGCGCCCAACCTTGGCGTAAACACTTATTATTTTGCTGGGCCATCTTGTCGTTCGGCGGCCATGCCGGGCTCCAGTGTCAGTATGTGGTGGCCGATTACGAGGTGCTGCTGGACCTTGGGATACTTCGGAAATTCCAGGCCCGCCTTTATATCTCGGGGGATCGGGCCCGTTTTGACTGGGGATCCCCGGAAATGCCCTTGGAATCCCGGGATAGCCGGGAACTCAGGGTGCAGGTAGCGCCCCCGGACACGATTGGCACCTACAATTACACCGACTCCCGTGGGGCCTTGATGTACTCTACCGTTGCCTCATTGGAAGGAGCGACCCGGATACTGAAGGAACCCCTGCCGGCCATCCATTGGAAGATTACGGAGAAACAACGGGAAATCGGTGCGTACCGGTGCTTGTATGCGGAAGGTTTCTTCCGGGGCCGGAAATACGGGGTCTGGTTTACTCCGGACATCCCGGTCCATTTCGGACCCTGGAAGTTGTACGGTTTGCCCGGATTGGTGGTTTCAGCGTCTGATGAAAACCACGCGGTTACCTTCAGGCTGCATGGCTTGACGCCCGGGGATTCCTTTCCCGAAACAGATTTTTCGGATCTGGAACCCATAGACCTGGCGGCCTACCGGAACTTCTTAAAAGATCGTTCCAACCGGTTGTTGCGCAGAATCCAGGCGCGTATGCCGCGGGGAGCTCAGTTCCGACTTACCGACCAACAACACCTTGAAATATTTCAATGAAACGCGAGATCGAATGTCAGATAGGAGGGGTATTGGTCGGTTTGGCGTGGCCATTTCGATATTTTGCATTTCGTTTCATGTATCCGGACAGCAGCAAATCCAGGGACATGTCCGCGACAGCCTGAATATACCCGTTTCCCATGTCAGCGTTGTCCTGTCCGGGGCGTCAGATTCCCTGATCATCGATTACGCATATTCCGGGCCTTCGGGGGGTTACCGCCTGGAATGCCCCGGAGCTGGGAGGTATTCGGTGACCTTCAGGTCCCTGGGATATCGAACCCGTTCTGTCCGGCTGCATTGCCCCGGGCATCCGCATCTGGCCCCGCGTATATTGAATACGACGCTTTTTCCGGCCCCTCTGGAGCTCGATACGGTATATGTGGCGCCGCCGCCCGCCGTTCACGTTCACGGGGATACGGTGGATATCAGTGTGCGGCAGTTCCGACGGGGCAACGAACCGGCCGTAGCCGACCTGCTGAAGCTGCTCCCGGGGATCAGTGTGGATGCGGAAGGGGTGGTTCGCGTCAATGGCCGACCGGTTGAAAAGGTATTGATCGGGGGGGACGACCTTTTCGGGAATGGGTACCAGTTGCTTACCCGCAACCTGGATGCGGAGGTCATCGACCGGGTGCAGGTAATCCGGAATTACGATTCCAACCCGCTGCTTGCAGGGTTACGCCAGGTTCAGGGGGTTGCTCTGAACCTGGAATTGAAGGATTCGGTGGGTGCTTCCGTCTTCGGGAGGTGGGTTTCCTTAAAAGGGATGCCTGCCGGTTTTGGCCAAATGCTGCATGCAGCTAAAATCGCCTCCCGTTCAAAACAGTTTGCGATTGCCGACCTGAACAACACGGGCAGGGATGCAACCGGGGAACTTTATGAATTGCTATACCCGGAACAATTGACCGGTGAAACATTTGTCGGGGATAAGGCATCCCTGCGGACCCGGCTCGGCAACCCGAATCCATGGGGCAGCCTGCAGGAATTTCGGTACGAAGCCAATGAAGCGGAAACCTTTGCGGGAAGCGCCCGTTTTGAGGCAGGGGCGGCCAATAAACTCCACTTTCTGCTCGTTTACAGCGGGGATGAAACCCGGGCCGGGGCTTCCACTTCGGAAGATTACCGGGCAGGGGGAGCGGACTTTCGAAATTCAGAGACGATGGCATACAGGGGTTTCGAGCGTGCCGGGATGGCCCGGGCGGGCCTGGTCCGCGAACTTGCAGGGATGCGTCTGGAATGGGTCAACACTCTCAAGTACAGTGTTTTCGGGGAGCGTCAAACCGGGGAATTCAATGGCCGGGCGGTGGGTGGTTCCGCCCGGGAAGTTCGCTCGGGCCTGGACAGCCGCCTGACCTGGACCCGCCGGTTGGATGCCCGGTCGGCCCTGCAAGTAACTGGCCGCTATGTGACAGACCGTATGCCTTTTCGCCAGTGGATACCCGACATTTCCGGTTCGGGATCTTCAAACCTGCCCGGGGTGGACGGGTTTATTGAGCAGAAATCCCGGAACCACCTGGGTTTTTTGGGCGTTGAAGCTACTTGCTTCCGGAAGGCATCCTCCGGGATGCTTCAAGGGACAGTGGGTGTAACCCATCGGGCAGAGAACCTGGTGTTCCCACCTTACGATTGGTTCCATATGGGAGGTTTTGGGAATGGTTTGTTTACAGCTTATATGAGGGGGGAGATTGAACAGTCTTTTGGGAAGCAGTTGCAATTGCTTGCCGGGGGTGCCCTGGTTTTTGGGAGGAACCGCTATTCCGGGGAGGATGCTTTCTATACTAGCTATTTGAACCTGTTGCCAAAAATCCGACTGACCTGGAATCCGAATGACCTGAATACCCTGAGCTTTTCCTACTCGCTGGGGGCTGAGCCGTCGGGTCTGCAAGAACACGCCGGCGCTTATTTCCTTATGGGTTACCGGAACATCCGCCGGGGTGTGGGGGAGTTTTTCCTCGGACGCAGCCACAGGTTTTTATTCAACTACCAATTCGGGGATTGGGGGAATTCCACCATGCTGCGGGCGTCCCTTGCGGTAAATCGGGAAGATAGGTGTCTGGGGAGTTTCCGGGTCGTATGGCCGCAATTCACAGTAGACTCCCAACAGCGTTTTGATCGAGCAACTTCCGTTTCATTGGGCGCTTCCGGCAATTGGTTTGTTCCGGGCCTGGAGTCTAACCTCAAGGCGGAATACCACCTTTCCCGAAGAATTTTTCAAGACCGGATCAACTTCGCACTGCGTTCCCTGGAGGGTTTGTCAACCCGATGGGGAGCAGCGTGGCGTACGGCCTGGGATCGTGGGTTCAACCTGCATGCGGGAAGTCGCTGGAACTGGTCGGCAACCCGGGGGGATTGGCGAAACACCGCTCAAAGCTCCGAGTATTTCCTCGATTTGGAGTTTCGGCCGCGGCCCGACTGGTTCCTTACCCTGAAATCGCGAAGAGAGGCATTTCGGGGATCCGGCAAGCCGGCGATTGCCTGGTTTTCCGATCTGGATGTCCGCTACCGGCCAAGAGCCGGCCAATTGGCCTATAGGCTGGGGGTGCGAAACCTGTTTAATACCAGGAGCTACCGGACCGTATTTCCAACGGATACCGGCGAGGTTACCTCCACCCTGAACCTGCTTCCCCGATTGATTGCTTTGGAAGCGGAGTTCCGGTTTTAGGCCCGGATATTGCACCCTGCTTTAGGCCCGGATATTGCACCCTGCTCCTATTTTGGAATAATACCTGTTTGGAAATTGCCTGTAAGTTGATTAAAATGGAGCGGATTTGTCCAATGATTCACAATACGAATTCATTCAACCCGATTCGTCACCATGTCTACCCGAGCCGCGAAGATTATTAATTTCAACCGGGAAGTTGCCTTTTCGGGCAGCCTGCCTCCGGACATCCGCATCCTGAACCCATTCCGATCCAATTCGGAGGTTCAGGCCATTTCCGAGGCCTTTTACAGGAAGTTTTATTCGGATAACCAACCCCGAAAACTGATTCTTGGGATCAACCCGGGCCGGTTGGGAGCGGGGGCCACCGGGATCCCGTTTACCGACAGCAAGCGGCTCGGGGACCCGTGCGGCCTTGAAACCGGAAGCCTCAAGACGCACGAACCCTCCTCGGTCTTTATCTATGAGGTTATCGATGCAATGGGCGGGCCGGAAAGGTTTTACAGCAAGTACTATATCAATTCGGTCTGCCCGCTCGGGTTTGTCCGCAAAAACCAGAAGGGGAATTGGGTTAACTGCAATTATTACGACTTCCCCGAGCTTTTCAAGGCGGTACGTCCGTTTATGATTGAGAACCTGCAGACCCAGGCCCGGATTGCAGGGGATGCCTCCGTCTGTTTTGCCCTCGGAAAAAAGAACGCGCGGTTTTTGGAAACACTCAACCAGGAAGCCGGCTTATTTGCACACATCGTAGCGCTGGACCACCCGAGGTATGTGGTGCAGTATAAATCCCGGCATATGTCGGAGTATGTAGCCACCTACCGGCGCGCACTCCAGGCGGCACATGATTAAAACCCTTGTTTTTTAATGGTTTATCTCCAACGTAAACCGTAAAAAACCGAGTATATTTAAAGGTCCCCCTCGAAGGAAAAACGATTGACTCGTGGACAAGCCTATTGCAGATCTTCATTGCCACCCGAGCCTGAAGCCGCATCTGAACGACAGGATTCCCGACATCTGGCGCCGGGCTGAAAACCCTCTGGCCCATCAGGTATTTGCCCGATTCAGTATCCGCAAACTGGTTTTGGCCGGGACGCTCAACAAACTTGCCCGGGTTACCCAATCCAATCTGGACGCGTGTTTCGAGGGTCGGAACCGACTGGTGGTTTGCAGCCTGTATCCGTTTGAACGGGAATTCCTGCGCCCGGACCGACCTTTCAAGAGGGCATCCCTGCTGGTTCGTACCGGCCTGCAACTTCTGTTGGGACGCCGGTACCGGAAAAGCGTGGACCTCAAACTGATCCGGTTGATAACCGGAATTTCCGAAAAATGGACCAGTTGGTTCCTCGGCCAGGTTCACGGGCAGGAGGTGTGGATCGATTATTTTCGGGATTACCAGCGCGAATACAACTACCTGAAGGACTCCCAGGGCCCGCGCCCGGGGGACGCTGCCGTTGGTTCCATCCCGGAATTCCGGTTGGTCCGGTCTTTTGCCGAATTGGAAGCCCTGGAAGGCCGGCCGGTCATTTGCGGCATCCTTTCGCTCGAAGGCCTGCACGGTATCGGCAGGTATCCCAAAAAGGCCCTTCGGGGGGCTACCCCGTTTGAAGATTTGATGCCGGAGGAACAGGAGGCCATCCGAACGTCACTCTTCAGGAACCTGGATACTATAAAAATGGCCGGTCGCGGGACAGGCTCCGACCCGGATGGGATCGCACCGTTTTTCGTCACCTTTTCCCACCACATGAACAATTTCCTGGCTGGCCATGCCCGGAGTTTTGGGGGCTTGCTCAGCCGGGTATTCAACCAACAGCCCGGGTTGGGCCTCGGGTTTTCGGCCCTGGGGGAGGAAATGGTGGGGAGGCTGCTGGAGCGGCGGGAAGATGCCGGCAGGATATTGATCGATACAAAACACCTGTCGCTCAAGGCACGGGGGGAATACTACCGGAGGGTCGGCAATATGCGGAACCGGGGGGACAACGTCCCGGTAATTGCGAGTCATACTGCTGTGAACGGCCTGGCGGATCTGGCAACAGCAGCGGGCAATGACAACGACCCCCGGATAGAACGCCGGTCCTATATCAGCCGGTTTTCCATCAACCTGACCGACGAAGATATCCGGGAAATCCTGAAATCGGATGGCCTGATCGGTATTTGCATGCACGACGGCCGGATGCCCGGCCGCAAATTCAAAAGAAAATTAAAAGCTGTAAGGGCTTATCGCGAAAAAGCGAAACGACTGTATGCGCAACTCTTCCTCACCAATGTATTTCATATTGTCCGGGTTGGGGAGGTGTACCTGGCTTCCGGGGGACGGGTTGCCGGCTCTGCAGACCCCTGGAAAACCGTGGCCCTGGGCTCGGATAACGACGGGATTGTCGACCCGTTTGACACCTACCGGACAGCTGCCGATTTTCCGGCATTCCGGGAGAAGTTGATCGAGGCGCTCAAAACCCAGGAGCGTCCCTATATGAGGGAATTCCGGATCCTTTCGCTTCCCGGGGAGGTTCCCATGCCGGCAGCAGAAATCGCGCGGCTGATGAACGGGCAATCCCCGGAGGAAGTCGTTGACCGGATTTTTTATGGAAACGTCCGGCATTTCCTGAAGAAGTACTTTAACGATGCCTACCGGTACGCACAACCGATTGCCTGACCACCGGGGCATCAAACGCGGTTAGAAATGAAAAAGATGAATGACGAAATGATTGTGTCCTACCTCACGCTGAGGAAGACCATTGGCTATGTCGCCGTGGGGATGCCCGTATTTTTGGTGGTGGGCTCCGTACTGGTAGGTGATTGTGCAGAAATTCAGCACTCCATCAGCGATTACTACCACACCCAGATGCGCGATGGGCTGGTGGGGACCATTTGCGCAATCTCTTTTTTCCTCTTTGCCTACAAGGGGTACGACGTACGGGATTTCCGGGCTACCAGGCTGGCTGCTGTTTCGGCCCTGTTGGTGGCTTTTTTCCCTACCATTTTTACAGGAACGCCGGTAACCCCCTGCAACGATGTCCGGCCCATTGAGAATGTCCTGGTTAAGAACATCCACTTTATAAGTGCCCTGGTTTTCTTCCTGACCCTGTCTTATATCTCCCTCTTCCTGTTCACCAGGAGCAGCCGTTCCCCGTCCCACCAACCCCGTCCAAAGAAAGCCCGGAACAGGATCTACCGGATCTGCGGCTATATCATGCTGGGATGCCTGGGGTTACTCGCCCTGTATTTCTTCTGGCTGGAAGAAATTTACCCGCAGCTCGAGGCCTATAACCCGGTATTCTGGCTGGAATCCGCAGCCCTTTGGGCTTTTGGCTTTTCCTGGCTTACCAAGGGGAAGTTGTTTTATCAAAAAAAAGCTACCGGCCCCGCTGGATGATTTCGCGGATTACGAGCCGCTCTGGAACGATGGGCAGGGGGATGATTTGAAGGGGTTTCCCGGTAAAATCCGTGAGGACGACCCCGCCTTCCGGGCTGCCGTCGCCGATGACATAGGTGATGACTACCAATCCGGTTGACGGGTCTGCGTCGAAATTCCCGAAGAGGACCCGGTTGCCGGTCTCCAATTCGATGCGTTCCTGCAGGACAGGGAGGAAGGGCGTACCCCCCGAGGAGAAATTGCCGCCTCCCAGATCGTACAGGGCGGGTTGCGAAAAGAACAGGCTGGGTTGTTGATAGATCAGGGACAGCAGCAGGACTTCTCCGGAAAATCGGGTTTGGAAGAGCCCCGGGCTTAAAAGCGGGATGTTGGGGGTGTTACCCCCCGACGTAAATGTCTGCGATCCCGTGAGGAATACCTCATAGGTTTCATCCCGCCCAAACAGCAAGAGTTCTTCCCCGCGCAGGGTAGCCGCCAAAAAGTTTCCTGTGAGGTCCAGATTGGTCACCACGGCCCCGTCCTCCAGGTCGATCAGCGTAAGCACGGGCAGATCCGTATCCGCATTGGTATAATAGGCAATCAGCATCCCCTCCCGGAACAACATGTTGATTTGGCCGCTGATTGCCGTCTGCGTGAGGCGCAGGTCCCGGCATTCCGCCGTATTGCGGTTAAATATCCGCAATCGCGCCTCCTCCGGGGAGCCTGCAGGAAACCGGGAATACGCCGCCACCACATAATCCCGGTTCCCCCAGACGGTCCTAATGGATTGATCGTTTCCGGTTTCTCCGGAAAACCCGCAAATATCCGATTCGGCGAATACATCCCCGGTTTCCAGGTCTTTGTAATAGACCCGGGATTGCCGGTTGTCCCAAGTGTAGTAGGCAATGGAGGCCGTGTCGATCTGGTTCCGGGCATCCTGCAGGAACTGCAGGTTGAACTCCCCGCTGACGCTCACCAAAACCGGCTGATCCTCATCCGTGCGCATATCCAGCTGGACGATTTCCTCACTGGTGTTGGCAAAGGCGGTAAATGCAACTACAGGGACCGGGCTTTCCGAGCTGGGGGCGTCTGTGGAACACCCCGGAAACACGAACAGGGCAAGTGGCAACAGGATGGCAACGACAGTCTTTTTCATAGCGGGCAACAGGATCATAGCGGGTAACGGGCGGGAGTCTAAATTACGGATACTTTCCTGAGCAAAAAAAGCGACCTCGTAGAAGATCGCTTTTAAAATAGAAGTGGGGTTGTTGAGGCCCTGTCGGTTACATGCCCGGCAGTACCACGGTGTCCACCACGTGGATGACGCCGTTGGATTGGTTTACATCGGCAATGGTTACCGTTGAAATATTGCCGGAGGCATCTTTGAGTTGCACCTGGTCACCGTTTAGCATGGCCATCAGTTTGGAACCGTTGACGGTGGTAAATTCAGCGGTACCCATCCCTTTTTTAATCGCTTTTACAATGTCCTTGGCCCCGAATTTTCCGGAGAGCACATGGTAGGTGAGCACGCCTTGTAACTTCGATTTATTCTCCGGCTTCAACAGGGTTTGAACGGTGCCGGCGGGCAACTTGTCAAAAGCGGCATTGGTCGGTGCAAAAACCGTAAACGGGCCGTCGCCCTGCAGCGTACCAACCAGATCCGCTGCCTTTACGGCTGCGACCAGGGTGGTGTGGTCCTTGGAATTCACTGCATTCGACACGATGTCCTTTGAAGGGTACATGGCTGCGCCCCCAACCATTTTGGTGCCTTTTTCCATTTTCTTGTGGTCTCCCGTCATGGTATCCTGGGCCTGGGAATTTGTGCTGTAACCCAGAACGAGGGCAAGTAGTAAAGCGGTAAATAAATTAGAACGTTTCATATACATTTTTTTGTGGTTTCTATCCACACTTACGGATACGGGGAGGGGAGGGTTCAGTTGTCGGGATTATTTCAGGCGAAGTTACCAGCCAATTCCCAGCAGGATTCTCGCGGATTTCCTGGGGATTTTGCAGGAGACCGGTATATGGGATTATAAGTTATTGAAGATCAATAACAACGGATTATTACAAATTACACTCAGAAGTTCACCAACTATACATATTTAAAGAAGCCACTCGGGAAAATAAAATACATTTAGAACTATACTTACAGAAGTAATATAAAAATACCTGCATAAAAAGTAGGTAATAACTGTAATTGGCTATCCCGATTATAGTCGTGTAATCGCAAGTTATCAGGCGAGATATTGATTGTTCCTGAGATTCTTAAATCCCTCTTTTTCGGATTCTCGGGCTTCCCCCAACTACTCATTTTTTAGAAAATTTCAATTAACCGGGACGGTATCGCAGGTACGGTCCAGTCAAATCTACAAGGTATGGCGAGTGCAGTTGAAATCGCATCAGCCCAAATAGGCGTACGAGAAGTAGCCGGACCAAAGTCCAACCCGCAAATCCTTCGGTACGCCAGGGAAACGGGTTTTAATAATTATCAATCCGACGATAGCGCATGGTGCAGTCTGTTCGTGAACTGGGTGGCAATGAAATCCGGTCTCGAACGCTCCAATTCACTGGCAGCCAGATCCTGGCTCAATGTCGGCATTCCCGTGGAGAACCCGGAACCAGGCGATGTGGTAGTTTTTTGGAGGGAAAGCCGGGATTCATGGAAGGGTCATGTGGGATTTTTCCAGGGTTTCTCCAATGATGGAAGCCGGGTGTATTGCCTGGGGGGAAATCAGGGTAACCAGGTATCGGTTACAGCAAAACCCTTATCCCAGGTATTGGGCTATCGAAGATTGCGAATCTTGGGGCCCATCGGTTTTTCCCGGAAAACCCTGAAAAAGGGGAGTACAGGACAGGATGTGGTGCGGTTGCAGGATGCCCTCAAACAACTCGGTTTTAATTGCGGAACATCAGACGGGATTTTCGGACCAAAGACCGAACAGTGCCTGAAGGATTTTCAGGCGACCAATGAATCGCTGGGAATAACCGGTCAATTCGACAGAAAAACCCGGGATTACATGGTTGAGATACTTTCCGCACGATTGAATTAATACTAAAAACGACAAATACATAAAATCATGGCAAAAGAAGTATTACCGGAAGAATTAATGAATTCCGTATTGGGTAAACTTTACGATGTCCTTACCAACGGGGACGATGTAGTACCTCAATCGGACGACAACTACCTGGCCTGGTTACCGGTCGGTATGCCTTATCCAAAGGATGAACTGGAATTTTTATCGACAGGTTTCTCCGGGGTCTACCGGGAACCCGAGCCGGTGGCAGTAGCCGCAGGGGAAGCAGGGGGTGCGCCCGCACCCCGTCAGAAAACGGCAGAAGAGATCAACCAACTGTTGGCACAGGATGTAACCCGAAAGTATATGCAGGCCGAAAACCTGGCCAGGCTGTGCGATATGGTGCCTGATACCAGCGGGGTCCGCGGGGACGTGACAATGAACAAATGGGAGCAGGAGAACAGTCTGAGTCTTGCCTATCAACACATCTTAAAATTCAGCCAGGTTGCCAATTTTGAGCCGGATGAGAAAACGAAGGCAAAGATCAAGCGCCTCAGAGGGCTTCTGCAGGAAAAGAAAGTGAAAAAGAACATTGTGACCGAAGAGGAGGAAGAGGTTTTAGAAGAAACCGCCCTTGTCAAAAAATACAATGAAAAGTTGCAGAACTTCCTGAATGTTGCACTCGAATACAACAACCACCGGGTAAATGCCCTGGCGGGTAAGGACCCGGCAGCCGTCCACTTCTGGGCAATGAATGCCAATATACTGAGGAACAAGGTGACAGCTGCCAAGAACGATTGGATAACCAATGGCTTTAAAGAAGAGTACGACCAGATAGCGGCATTTATCGCCCAGGTGGAAGGCCGAAGCATGCTTACCCTGAAGCAGCAATATATAGACGATATGGACAAAGCCAGGCTTACCGGCCCCTCTTCAGGTTCTGATTTTTTCTATACCTCGCTACTCCCCGGGGGGTTTGCCGAGACAGACAACGGGTGGACCGAGTTTACTTTCGGACAGACGGATTTTGCCTCGAACTACAAATTCAACTCCAAGAAAGGCAGTGGCGGCGGAGGCCTGTCGCTGGGCTTTTTTAACATCGGTGGCGGCGGCAGCTATGAAAAGCAAAAATCCAGCCGCAAAATAGATGTATCCACCTTTCGGTTGAAATTCAAAATTTGCCAGGTGCCGATTAGCAGACCGTGGTTCAACGTGAATTACCTGTCCAGTAAGTACTGGAGGTTTGACCAGAACAACGGGGAGTTTAAGGATAACATGGTCTCAGACGGGAATTCGCCTCCCAATGGCATGATACCGGCCTTTACGACTACCGCCGTGTTCGTCCGGGATCTCAATCTGCATTTCGGCGAAAGGAACTCCGAGGTGCAGACCGAAATGGAGAATGCCAGCGGGGGCGGCTTTGTTTCCTGGGGGCCTTTTCATGCCGGGGGCAAATATGAGACCCATAACCAGGAGCGGGACATGACTTCCCATAGCGAGAATCAGGGGATTCGGATCAACGGCATGCAGTTGATTGGCTTTAAATGCCATGTCCTGGGGAAAAGCCCGGACCCCAAACCCGATGTATCCGAGTGGGTATAACCGAATAAAACCAGAGGAATGTCCCAGCTAGCGACCATTTTCGAGAAGATCAAGGAAGATTTTTTCGATCATCACCAGGCAGAAGTGGAGGGGGAGAATTACAAATTGATTTTCTCTCCCTTCTCCACGGGATTTACCTATGACGACTTTCTGTTTCTCAATTCAGAGACGGCCTCTGAGAATGCGCGGAAATACCTGGACGAACTGCTGGAATTCTCCCAAATAGCCAATACGATCCCCCGGGAGGAGCACTTCTGGGCAGTCTCCGATGATCAGGATTACTTGTATATACCCTACAGGAATATCCTTGCAGATTTAAAATTGCTGGACCCGGACTCACTGAAACCGGAGATCTTGTATGATCACCCCATCTTTTTCCGTGCGCTCAAAACGCTGGATGAAGAACTGCAATCCGCATACCGGCCATTCCTGGAGCTTCAAGCCAAACTGGAATCCGAAATAAAGCAATTGCAGGAGAACCTGTCCGAATCCAACCGTTCGGCCGTGGAACTGGAGATAAAAATGAAGCGGGACAACCTCACGGAACTCCGGGAAAAATGGTCCTCAGAAGGAAAAAAGGCGGAAGCAGAGGCTGAAATAATCGAAATAATTAAGGACGAGTTCAACCGGTTTATGCGGCGTTTTGTGGAAGTCAAGGGACAACTCGAGACAGCTATTCGTTCCCACGCCGGGAGCGGCTCCAGTTTTTTACTGACCAGTTGCATGCCCAACAACCTCTATTCGGGTGAAAACCTGGAGTGGCGACGCATCCGGTTGGATCATGTTGAAATCCGCCGTATCCTCAAGGACCTGGATCCGGATTCGTACACGAGTATCATGGGATCGGCCGATGCAGCAGACCTGGAGGTGGAATCGATCAGCTTTGAATTGATCTTTGTGCAGGTTACGCGCCCCTGGTTCGACGACGCCATCCTGCGGTCGCCATTTTGGAATATCAATGTTCTGGATCGGTCGGAAATTCACATCCCCAGATATACCAATAAGCTCATTTTTATTCGGAAAGTAGATGTGAAACTACCCGAAAATTCCAAGGTGAACGATCGGATTCTGAAGAAAAATGTTCTGCAGAGTTTGGGCCCGTTTATCCTGAATACAGCGCAGTTCAGTTCGGGTAATCGCCTGCAGCTCAATTCGGTAAACAAATCCCTCCAGCTCAATCGCAAAGCCCTTTTCAATGTCGGGTCCAAATTGGGCAGGCAACCCGAGGCCCCTCAGCGAAAAGCACTTATCGCTAAAAAACAAAAGCAATTTTTAAAAGTAGCGCCACGACTTCAAAGCATTGCGATGCGGGGCCGGCCAAAAATTAAAGCGCCTACCCCTGTAATGGCATCTTTTCAGCCCGTGATGATGACGGTGCAACCCGCCATCATCAAGCCTGCGGTTCAGGACCGCGTACGCTGCAGGTTCTTATTTGTGGATAGTACGAATCGGGAAAAGGTTTCCACCCAATCTGTCGACGCGGAAATTCGGCCGGCCGGAAGCAGGTCTGCGGTCCCGGAGACCTTCAAACATCCGGATTCACATGTGCTGGAGATTGACTTGATACGGGGTCGGAAATATGAGATCGATATCCGGGCGGTGGGGTACCTTCAACGGAACGTAGCCTTCCAGCCCGTAAAAACGAATCCGCCGCAACCCTTTGAATTAACCGTCCGGCTCGAACCCGATCCCCGGCAGGATTCATCAAAAGAGGCATTTCAGCTTATTGGAGTGATATCCAAGGAGATAGAAGCATTTCCCAACCCAATCAAGGGTGCAGATTATATATAACGCATAAAAGACAAAATCATGGCAAAATCAACAGGAAAGCCTGGGGCGCAAGCCAAAGGAGGAAGATCCGGCTCAACCCGCTCGTCAAAATCCGATAGCAGGGCGGGATATGGAAACAACCCAAAAGATCGCGGTTATGTAGACGGCGGATATGAGGCTCGCGGGTACAATGACCCGGGGTATGACGATCGGGGTTACGACGATCGGGGTTACGATGATCGCGGGTACAATGACAAGGGGTACCAGGATACCGGATACCAGGACGGCGGAAGTGATTCGGGCAATTACGGAAAGGGGCAGGGCCGCGACACATACACGGATTCCCCACAGGATACCTACGCTTCCGGTAAGGGAGCGGGCGGGTATTCGCCAGGTGATGATTATGTCAGTTCGCCGGTCTCCAAAGGCGACCCTTATAACCGGGAAGTTGAGGACAATCCGTCCACCGGCTATTATTCGGACGATCCGTATTCGGACAACGAGCCCATTCAGGATCCCCCTTACGACGGATACGATGATCCGGTCAGCAAACAACCGGGGGGCAACGGGTATGCGGCAAAAGGCGGAGGGGATGGGCTTCCTGATGCGGATATGGTATTCACCGAAGAAGAAGTGTATGGCAACAGTTCCCAGCCGGAAGCGGATATGGTATTTACCGAAGAAGAGGTTTACGGCGAAGGCCCCAGGCGGGAAGAGGGAACCAGCCAGCCTCAGCCTCGCGGTGATGTGTTCGATCGGTCCGCAACGGCATTTGGCCAAATCCGGTTTCGCAACGCCCGGGACATTGATCAATTTTTTGCAGATAACAGCGACCAGCCGGATTTTATGTCCTGGTTTGGCACCCACATAGGCGGCCGCGGCCCCTGGCAGCACCGTCGTTTTGGCCGTATTTCTGCAGAGAATCGCAGCCGGTTCAGCATGGTGTGGGACAGGATCCCGCTCATCTACCGGGGTCGTTCGGAAGAATATTCCATCAACCTGTTTCAGTTCCTCGGGCTGGTGAGTATCATGATCAACGAAGTGGGGCAGACATTTACGCCCATTCGCGAACGGGGGAGTCTCCGATATATGTTCGGTACGATCATTCCCGCATCCCGGACCCGGCCCCAAAGATCCAAAAGGTCTTATAACGATTTTGGCAGAAGCGCCACCCACAGAAATAACAAAACCGCCTACGAGCTTTTCAACGACCCGGCATTTCTGGAGGCACACCGGGACGAGGCGCTTTATGAACGGGTTGCCAGGACCACCGACAGGGTATGGGACGGGCACGTATACCCCAACGGCTTCCCCACCGACCCCGATCAGGGAGGTATCATCACCCAGGCCGATTTCTATAAATTCAGCGGACGGGGATTGGTTCAAACTACCTGGAGCGGTGCCTATATGCGGCTTATTGATGCTACCCTGCAGTATGAGGGCAGTAACCGAATTATCCTGGAATACCGCAATGCGTGGAGGGGGAAGCGGAGTTCCGGCCTTTCTATCAGAGATATTGCCTCCCAGACAAAAAATTCGGATTGGGACCGGTTGTTTATGGAGACAAACAATGAGTTTGCCTGCCTTGCGGTCTACTGTTTTCAGCATGCCAAGAACGATTTTCTCCAGATTCCAACCGACGCGGCCCGACTACGGGCAACCCAAACGGCATCCAGCGGTTCCGGATCCATTTTTTATGTCGGCTACCGCGTGGGAGGGTCCCGGAGGTATGGGGAATTGGTGCGCGAACGCGTAATGCAGATGCTGAGCCGCCTGCTGCACGACACCCGACAGGCATAATACCGCGACCGCCCAGTTTGAAAACCAATTGGAAATACTCCTGGGCGCGTCCGGCAGTGACAACGGACAATTAACTTAAATAAGGATATCATGGGAACGCTATTTATTGAAGGAAGTATTACGGGGCATGCCAGCCCCAAATGGAAGCATCCGGGCAGAAAGGACAAAAAGATTCTCAATCGGCAACTATCCGTGAAACGCGCAGAGGAAGTTGAGCGCTTTGTACAGGAGATTTTCAGGCGGGAACTCCAGGCCAATGGCCTCGATATTCACTTCGCGATGGAGTGTACGCGGGAGAAGGACTTTGATGCAATCGCCATTGCGTCGGAAGGAGTCGGGGATATGCAGACGATCCTGGAAGTAGACGGGGACCCGGATGCCAATGACCCGTCCTTAAGGCGTGTGGACATCAATTTGATCCTTACGCATCAGATGGAGGGGGAGACAGGGATGAGCGTACTAATTACGATACCCGAGGAGTGCGAAGATCAGGCGACAGACCGCTGGGCCATTAAACTGGCTATGAGCGGGGGTGCCGGGCATGCGGGAGCCGGGGGCGCTTTTGCCATCGGACAGTTGAAAAATCGCAAAACGGGCCAGATTGTCCAGGGATCCTTTGTAGGTGGCGGGGCCGGTTTTGGGTTGCAAAGTCCCGGGGCAGACCCCGGCTGGGGAGACTGGACGAATTTCAGGACCGATCAGCGGATTACATTCCAGCATTTTGACGGCACACTGGCGCGTCTAACAACGGCGGGTGGGGGATTCCTGATAGGATATTCCCTGGCTTATATTTCCTTTCCGATTTACGGGGCCAATTCCATTTCCGTGGGTGGATTCAACCTGGGTTCCATTGGAGCCGACATCGGGACCAATATTGGCCAGTGGAACATTACAGGGGGGATCCCGGGCCCCAGATGTATTCCGGAACACGAAATCCCCGGGGAGGAGGCCATACCTTTTTCATATCAGGTAGAAGACAATTTAACCCATAGGGTCTTCTTTGATACCGGGAGTGCGGATATCTCGAATGAGCAGTTGAGTTTCCTGGAGGGCTTTATCCGCCATGCGGCCGGAGAATTTATGGTGAACCAATAATCTATTCTGTGATGATTTATTTTCATTCATCTAAGGGCCAGGGCATGCGGAAGCTTGCATTGCGCATCTGTTTCCTGTCCCTGCTGACGTTTACCGTCCTTTCATGTAAGGATGAACCCAAGGGGGAAATTGATGGCGGCGATTCCGATCAGAGCACCTCAACGATCAGTCCTGTTGAGCCTGAGGAGCCCGTAACTCCGCCCCCCGTTTCCAAGGCAGATCTGAGGGTTTCCAATCTGAAGATTGAAAAGGTGGTCGAAGCAGGCGGAAACAAAATGCATTATGTGAGTGTGGTGATTACCAACCACGGGGAAACTGAAGCCCGGGGTTTTGACTGCGGCTTTACCTACAAATGCCCGGCTGGCCTCGTTTTAAGCTCCGGAAACGACCTGGTCCAGGGGGGCTACCTGGGGCCAAATGCTTCGCGTACATATGGGGCGCGGATCAAGATAAGTTGTGACCCCATACCGGCCTTTTTGGACATCAGCCTGGACCCGGATTTCAACGACGATGTCGATGAGAGCAACGAGCAGAATAACATGTTGAAAACCCGGCTTACCATCCCCTTCTAATTCGGAGATTACCTCGCTCCCGCTCGGTGATCTCCCGGGCTTTCGGCTTCGCCGTGTCAGGAGATTACCTCGCTCCCGCTCGGTGATCTCCCGGGCTCCAATCCTGCAAATCCAAACCCTGCCATGCCTTTGGCATGGCGGTTTTTTGTTTCCCTCCCGCTCGCTCAAGCAAGCTTGGACTCGCGGATTGGAAACAAAAAACCCCGCCGGTTTCCCGGCGGGGTTTGGGAGTGATTGTGGAGCCGGGGAGACTAGGAGTATAGCCCTAAATCCCGGCAAAATATGCCAAATTGAGGGGGTAAAACTTTAACATTCTCCGAATAGGTATTTTAACATTTTTAGAGCTGATTTTTGGCTGAGGTGACCCAATTTATCTCAGAATGTCCATTTTGAAAAATCAACTGTTTTCCACGATTTGGATTTCTTCTTTTGTAAGTCCGTAAAGTTCATACACCATCTGATCGATTTCCCGATCGGTCTGATCTATCTGGTTCTGTAATACCTGTACTTTATCTTTTTGTTCATTAAAATAAAAGAGCCATTCCCCCTCTTCACTGAGGGTTAGTTTAATTTTTTGCTTTTTGAGTTCTTTTAAAAATTCTGCAAAATTTTGTTTTGACCAATTTTTCAGCCTTTTGCTTAACTTCTCGAAATTGAATTTTTCTTGTAAGTGTCTACAAAATGATTGATTGATTAAATCCATTTTTTCATTTTGTTCTTGCATCAATTTGGCTTTACTGCCAAGACTTATTTGTAAGAGATTAGAACAATGTTTTACCGGTAATTCTTTTAATTCATTCACTTTAATTTTTGGAAAGAGATCATCCTCTTCTGAATAGTACTTTCTAAAATAAAAACCATAAAGGCGACTATTCAATAGTGCCAAATAAAACCAAAGATTTGTCTTAGGTTTTGAGTTATAATATGTGCAGACGTAAAGGGACTGATCAGCGAAATATTGCTCCATATCAAGGACGGCAAAAAAGTATTCTCCTGTTATTTGTCTCAATAAGATTTTATGTTGTTTGTAGTAGTGTTCGGATTTAGGTGACATTAACCATTTACCCCATTTCACGTATGAAGGAGTCCAGTTTAATGAATATCTATGAACACCTTTACCTTTTATTTCCTTTACATATGAGTCGTCAAGTGGTATTTCAGAATGATAAATTCTCCCTTTAACATCTTCAGAGGTTAAGGGTTTTCCTTGTAGGTTTTGACCATAGCCGGCTTGATAAGGTTTAAACCCATTTGAAATATCTAGACACTCGACAAGCTTTTTTTCGGAAGAATTTAATTTTGATACTATTTCGTGTATTCTTAGATCTGGAGAAAATGATAGTAAGTAATTACTATTTCTTGACCATTCTAATTGTAAGTATGGATATAATTCATTGGTATTTTGCCCAACCCTTACCCGGTCATCCGGTTTGGGATTTACTTTTTTTGTAATAACAATTGAAGTTTCAACACTAGCATCCTCGAATATAATTTGACGATTGAAATTTATAAGCGATAGCATTCTAGTTTCAAATAAAACAAGTCTTCTTAGTTCCTTGGCATATTTGTTGGATAACCACGCGTTAGGAATTATAAAGCCTAGAAGAGCATCAGGTTGCAACAGTTTATTTATGGTAATATCAATAAAGAGGTAGTAAGCCTCTGAGTGTCCAATCACGGTCTTATATACTTCCCTGAAATAGTTGATCGCGGAAGTATTTAATTTGGCTCCATATGGCGGATTCCCAATCACCACATCAAACCCGCCTTTCTCAAATACCTCAGGAAATTCCTCTTGCCAATTAAAAGCCTTATCTCCAGCCACCTTTGGATCATCAATCAGGCTATTTCCGCATTTTATGTTATCGCTCAGCGAGGTTAATTTTCTACCCTTTTGCGCGGTGCGCAGCCACAAAGACAACTTCGCGATTTCGACGCTTTCCTCATTGATATCCACTCCAAAAAGGTTGTTTTCCAGAATGGTGTTTTCGACGTCGCTCAGGATAAGCGCATCCTTATTGTACTTGGCTGATAGTTCGTCAATGTAGCGGTGCTCGGCAATTAAGAATTCCAACGCCTGGTTCAGGAAAGCCCCGGATCCGCAAGCAGGATCGCAGATAGTTAGTTGTAGGAGCCAGTCCCTGTAATCTTGGAGCTTTTGAAGTCGTTTGCGGCTTCGCTGTTTGGCCGGCTGATAGGCTTCATCTGTAATGTCTAATTCTGCTTTCTTTTCTTCACAGAGCTTGCCGACTGTGTTTTCGACAATGTATTTGGTAATGTATTTCGGGGTATAGAAAACCCCGTCCTTTTTTCGTTTGGTTTTGCTCTTATCAATTTCGGCCCCTTCAATTTCGGCTTGAATGTTCTCGATTTCCGTAAGGGAATGTTCAAAAATATGCCCCAGGATATTTACGCTGACTTCGCTTTCAAAGTCGTAATTGCTAAGGTTCCGGGTATGCTCATAAAGCAGGTTGTCATCTATGGTAATGCTGTCCAGGATTTCATCTTCCTCAAACAGTCCGCCGTTATAGGCAAAAATGTCATGTTTTTTTCCTTTGTACCCGGAATTTAGATAGCCGAAATATTTCTGAAATCGCTCATATAGCGGGAAGTATTCGTCGTACTTGTCTTTCAGATCCGTCCATTGCTGCAATATGGTGCGGATGGAATTCGGGGGTAAGAGTAGCCGATCCTCGGCAAAGAAAATGAACAGGAAACGATCCAGCAGCTTTTGGGTTTTCTTGAAAAGGAGCAACTTATCGTATTGCGGGTTTGCCTCGGAGATATTTTGAAAGACGGCCGTGCGAAATGCTGAATAGTCTTTGTAGAGCGTTTTGGTAATCTTCTCTTCCTGGGTTAGGGACTCCTCTTTGATTTTTTTAGGAAGATCCTTTAACAGGCATTCTGATGATAGGCAAAGCCATAGAATTTCAAATCGCTCCCTGGGGAGTTGAAAAAGATGGAACTCTTCAAAATCGACGGCATTGTCTATATAAAACCGAAGCTTCTCAAAATTACTGGTGATTACATATTTGCAGCCCGGTTGATTGTTCTTATACCCAAAGGCTTGGGCTTCGACCTTGCCCAGGTCGGTAGTGTCCGTCCCTTTTAATTCGATGACGGCCAGGGCGGTTTCGCCTTTCAGGATGGCTCCATCCGCCTTTTTTGCATCCTTGACATTTTTTAGTTCCGTGGTCAGATTGAAATCCGGGTGCGGATTTTTGGTGTACCCGAGGATATTTACAAAAAGGTCAATTAAGAATTCTCCCTGGTATTGTTCCTCTTTTGCGTTTCGAATGTTTTCCTGAATGGAAGCATTGTGAAAATGGCGGGTATATCGCTCGTAGGCGTTGCCAATTGTATCGGCATCCAAAGTCTTGAGATACTTCTTTAGAACCGAATTTTGATAAATGGGCATGTATTAAAACTTAGTGGAGGAGAATTCTCCTACCAAAATAGCTAATCCCATTCGATTAAAAAATTGATGAGGTATCGGGAGATGCAGGTTGAGGATTACTCTATTGATTTTGGGTGCTGGAGATGATGTTCTCCATGCGCTCAAGGATGATTTCCATGCGTTCGTCAGCTTGTTCATAATATAAACAACCAAGCATGGCAGAAGTAATTTTCCTGTCCTCTAATAACTTTATAAGACTTTCTTTAATAAATGTTTTTACCTCCTCATCATTTTGGTTGATAGTATCATCTATCGTTGTTGTATAGTTGAAGAGATATACGATATCTTCCAGGTCATGACTTTTATATACATCCTTAATTCCCCTATCAAAAAAGGCCTCCAGTTTTGTTGCCAGGAAGTAGGGTAGGGGCAATATTTTGATGACCGTGTCATCAAGTTTCACAGAATTGGCCTTATCGAATCCCAGTTTAAACCATCGATTTGAAGGAGCCCAGCCTACGGCTTCCGTGGCCATAACATCAACTTTTAAGTCGTCATAACGAAAACGGCAATTGACCGTATCCTCCGCTGATTGCGTAAAGCCCCGATTGTAGAGTTCTTCCCTAAGTTCTTCGAGCTTGGCATAGCTGGCCAACTCAAAAGTCAAGTCAATATCTTTGGTGGGACGGATATCCTCGGCCGCTGAATCGTCAATGTACAGGCTGACCATTGCGCCACCCACATAAACAACCTCATCATTTAATCGGCCCAGTGCTTTGGCGACCTTTTTAGTCGCTTCGCGATTGATGAAACTGTGCTTCACAGAATCCGTTTTTCAAGATGTTCCAGGGCCAAATTTTTTTCACGATTTCGACCTACTCTGACCGCATCTATTAGGGCCAGCATCTCGTAGAATTCACCATTTAATAATGTCGCTTTAGGGACGGTCGGATAGAGTGGAGCAATACTTTCACCCCTTGCCCTTCCTTTAGCATAAGGCCAGACATAAGTTGAAGCACCAAGTATGCTATCTACAAGGGGCGGTGCACTATGTGCGGTTGGTATTCCACGTACAATGGGTCCTGGCTTTTGGGGGAAAACCACCCTAAGGCCGAATTGAATGAAATCGAAAAACGGTTGTCGGTTTACTTGTTTCCCATTATTAATAAGTAATCCCGAATAAACCGACCTAGCTAAAGAGTTACTTATTTCTGATTGACTTAGGTGAAGTGTTTCTGAGAGAACCATCTGCGTGTAATCCTCATCGCCCGTTACGATGAGTTTAGCAAGGACAACAATGTCCTGTGGTTTCATTTGCGGGATGCTACTACTTTTCATTTTATTGCGTATCGTGATATGCAATAATATGAATTAAGTAACAGAATTATAAACTATCAACGAAGAATATTTCGTAATGCGATATTCGATAGATGATTCAGAAGAGTTTTGGTCCCTCTACTTGAAGGATTTACCTTTTTCTTTCGTTTTAATTATTTAATTGAAATGGCAAACTTTACTTAGTCTTCCCATAAAAATTTAGATTGAATCTAATCATTAAATCAAAATTCTTCATTCAATTGAAGCTTGTGATACCAGAACATAAATTGTTTTAAGTAATCCAAATTGTCACTTGTACTGTTTTTATTCCAAAATCCCCTTACGTTTGACTTTACTTCATTCACAATGTTCGAGTTCGTTTTAATAATTTTTGAGTAAATGAATTGAGGATTAATAATTTTAGCAAGTGCTTCGTATTCCTTTTGACCAAAATCGTCCAAATAATCACCCTTTGACCCTTCCCACCAAGTAGGAAAACACTTTATGAATTCAATTAAATTAGTCTGCTTTATCTGTCTCTTCAAATATAATTCTAAGCCTTCCTTGGATATTCGATTCCAAATCTGAAGAATCGATCTAGTTATAAAATCAGGAAACTTTGTAAAAAACGCTTCGTCTTTATAATTTTCTTTTAAATGATCAATAATCTTGTTATCAACTAACTTCTGAATAACGGTCCCTTCAAAATTCTTATGGTAAAGTCCCCTTCTTACATAGAGAAGATTAATTATATCTAGATCCTCTATGAATTTTTGAGAAATATCTAGAACAATGTCCTCATTAAATGAAGTGATATTCTCAAATATGTCTTGAATTAATTGCTGTTTTGGCGTTGCTTTTCTATTGTCTAACGTATCCTCAACTACAATCAATTTATCCAGATTTCTGAGCAACAATTCAACCAATCTACGTTTGTCATTTTCCTGACTTTGATTATAAGATTTCAGTTTATCTAAAAACTCGTACTGTAATTTGGCTTTATCATAATTGCCAACTAAATCGAATAAATATTCATCCAATAAGTTATTTTGAGTATCCCGAGATAAAGCTTCGTAAAGTGGTTCTAAAGCTTTTAAGGAAATGAATCCAACAGTATTAAATTGGAAATAAATACCAAAAATTTCTTTATGATTTATTCTTCTTTCAATTCTAGATAAATTTTCGTCGGATTTTACATTTAATGTATCCTTAGTTTTAGATGATAGTAGATTTTGAAGACTCTTTTGAAAAGGAAAAAGTTTATCAAGAATTTCAAATAATCGTTCCTTTTCCTTCACTTTTATCGTCCAGTTTTCTTTTAGAAAAGCCTCAAGTTGATCTTTATATGGCGATTGAGTATTGTCGGCTATTGAACTGGAGAAAACTTTCGGAATAAATAGCGAAGGATTGTATTTGAGAAAGTCATAAACTTTGGGATACTTCAATTTTAGCAACTCAAGCCATAATAAATCTGCATAGTTAACTTCATCTTTAAGGGCTATGAGGCTGACCGAAAATGAATTAAGTAGCATTACAATTTCCCTTGGTGTCTCAAGAAATTTTTCAATTCCCTCAATCTCAATTCTAAATCGACTTATTCCATTATCATAAGAGTGATTATCGGGATTCAGATCGATACTTTCAATGTCAATCTGATTCTTGAGCATTATATTATGAATGCCGGAATTTAAAGTTTCCTGAATTCCATGCGAATCAAGTAAAGGGAGTTTTAAAGGAATATTGACAATTTTTTCTATGTAGCGATACCCGTCATTTATTTCAATTCCATAATTGGAATAAATAGCCTTTGCGACCATATCATGATCAAAAGAAAGAACATATGTCAGATTTCTAAATGACGCTGTTAGCTTGATTAATCTAAAAATATTATATATCTCATTTTTATTTAGTCTATCTATGTCATCAACAAATACGACCAATCTAAAATTAAATTGCTTCAGTGAATTGTCGATTTCGCTTTTCTGTTCTTCAATGGATTTGGAGTTCTTATCATTGAAAACTTTATTTAAATCGTACGTTGCCTTTGTTGTGTACTTATAACCTAGGTTGAAACCTTTTTCAATCTCAAAGGAAGTACCTCGAAGAACAGTTTTGGCGTAGCCTTTAAGATTTCGTATTAAGGAGTTATCATTACCAAAATCATATTGATGTTTCAAAACTTTTATCAATCCATCAAAGTATTCCAATAGAACTTTGTTTTCGGTTGAATATCTCCAAGGGTTAAATTTGTATTTGATAATCCTTTTTTGATTATACTCGCTAGTTGCTTCTAGATTTTTAAAAAGGAAATTTAAAAAAGTAGATTTTCCATCCCCCCATTTCCCATATACACCAAAAACCAGTGGTTCGTCAGAAAGTGCACTTTTGCGAATTGCCTCCTGTATTTTCCCTGCGTAAGGTGAAAAATTATATAAATCTTCACTAACTCTTACTATTGGCTCATTTGAATGAAAATAAGTCATCCCTTAAATATATGCGAAAATCAAAAATGCTCTATTTGCTTAAAGTTACAACTACAATAGGAACATTACCATTATTGAGTAAATAGATATTGGTCTTAAGCTTATAAGAGTTCGACCTTAAAAACTCTAAGTAATACTCCGATGCTAATCTAAGGGGAGAAGCAAGAGGGTAACCTGCCGCCGCAGGTTACAATCGCATAATCATCACATTATCAGTTACATACAGACTTGGGTGCTTTTCGTTTTTATAACAATTTTATCCAAAAAGCTCCTAATGCCCTGATAATCAGCTTGGATTTTACCCAAAAATGTATAAAAATTCATTTTGATGCCTCGCAAGCAGATTAGTTAGGTAAGGTTTGGGGACTGCCTAGAACTTCGAATTATGCCTGTAATTTGAGAAGAAAATTGGGATTTCGATTGGTCATTCCCCTGAGGAAAGAAATCGATTCTGAGGCCGTGGCGTTTCTTTTTGCGGCTTTCTTAGGTTGAGCACATTTTTAAGCGCTGCCATATCGTCTGCCACTTTCTTATTGACGATCTTAGCATAGTGCTGGGTGGCTCGGAGATTCCGATGTCCCAGGAGCTTACCGACTGTTTCGATAGGCACGCCATTGGAGAGCGTAACTGTTGTCGCAAACGTGTGCCGGGCCAAATGGGTGGTCAGGTGTTTGGTGATGCCGCAGATGTCCGCTATTTCCTTGAGATAGGCATTGGAGCGTTGGTTGCTTAGGACAGGAATTACACAATCGCCATTCACCACCTTGGGGTGGTCCTCATACTTTTCTATGATTTCCAGGGCAGTAGGAAGGAGGGGGATGCCCAGCTTGGAACGGGTCTTTTGTCTGGCACTTTGAATCCATAGACTACCGTCTATATGCTTAACGATGTTGTTCGGGGTAAGCTTCTTCACATCGATATAAGCGAGTCCGGTAAAACAGCAGAATACGAACATATCTTTTACGATTCCCATTCGCGGAACCGTAACTTCATAGTTGATTAACCGTTCCAGTTCCTCCCGTGTCAGGTATTCCCGGTCTACCCATTTGAACTTGGCCTTGAAATTATAGAAGGGATCTTTTTGAATCCAGTCATTCGCCACGCCCATGCGGATAATCTTCTTGAAGTTGTTGATATACTTCAGGCTGGAATTGTGGTTGCATTCTTTGGTGAATTTCAGGAAATAGTCAAACCGGTTAATAAACCGCAAGTCCACTTCCATCATCGGGATATCGTCCCGGCGGTATTCTGTTTTGAGGAATTCCCGTGTATGTTTAAAGGTAGTATTGTATCGCTTCCAGGTACCCAGGGCATACTCTTTTCCGACAAGTGATTTCATCTGACGGTTATGCTCCTCGAATACTTCCATCAACATTTTGAAACGCTGGTCCTTTTGCAGGTAGCGTTCTTTGATCTGGCGCGCAGTGAACGGTTTTTCACTTTCGATGAATTGATAGTGGATTTTATTGATCTTGGCTCGGATCATGTCCAGGTAGTGGTTCAGTTCGGAGGCTTCCTGGGTATTGCCCCGCATCCGTCCGGCTTTGGCATCCCATTTTTCGGGGTCAATCTTCCGGGCGGTACTCATTTCGGATCGCTTGCCATCGACCGTAATCCGCATATAAATGGGCACCGGAACAAACGGGTTATGGCACTTGCCTTTGATATAAAACAGGAGAGAGAAAGTTTGGGTCATTTTTACGCACCTTTAAAATTGAATTTTAAGGTACGAAAAAGATCAATTTACTTTTTGTAATTAACATTATTTCAGCTAATTACGGGGAATTCGGTGCGTGTTTTCACAAACCCCAAATACGCACCGAATGACTCACCTATTTGGTGATATTTTTTGATTTTATTTGGCATCCTAAAAAACAAAAAAACCTGTAAATCATACGATTACAGGTTTTTTGTTTCAAAATATAGTGAAAGTTGTGGAGCCGGGGAGATTCGAACTCCCGTCCAAACAAGCAATAACCATGCTTTCTACATGCTTAGTTTCCGATTGATTGTCGACGCGCAACTGACCGGAAACGGCCCATTACGCGCTTAGCTTCTTAAGGTTTATGCGGTTAGCGAAGCGATAACCACACTATGTTGACTTTTCTGGTGCCCCTAAATGGATCGCCGCCAACAAGGGCTATCCAGGGACATCTCGCTTCTCCGCCTTGCGGAGACGAGGCATGATCTTACTCTAATTCAGATTATGCGGCGAGAGCGTAATTATTATCGCCAATTAAAAGTGTGAAATATGAGATTTACGAGCTGTATCCCAGCGCTCGGCATGCTTACATCGCCATTGGTCTTGCTGTCAAAACCAGTCGGCCCCAGTTTTTCAATGAACATGAAAGGAAAGGCAAAGATACGCAATTCGCGGGTTTCCGGCATCTGATGCGATTCCACAACCCCGGGTTTGTTTACCCTTGGCAATCCACCTATTTTTGCGCAAATTCCATACCAAAGCACGAGCATGAAATTTGGATTGATCAGAGAGCGTAAAAACCCGCCGGACCGCCGCGTAGTGCTGTCTCCGGCCGCCTGTCAAAAAGTCCTCAACCAGTTTGACGGGATTGAAATTGTCGCCGAATCCTCCCCGATCCGGGTCTTTGAGGATGCCGAGTACCGGGCTGCAGACATTCCCGTGGCGGACGACGTTTCGGATTGCGACGTACTACTCGGGGTTAAGGAAGTGCCCATTGATGCGCTGATTCCGGAAAAGAAATATTTCTTCTTTTCCCACACCATCAAAAAGCAGCCCTATAACCGGGACTTGCTCCGGGCCATCCTCGAGAAGCGCATTGAGTTGTACGACCACGAAGTACTCACCAATACCAAGGGGGTCAGGCTGGTGGCTTTCGGCAGGTATGCGGGTATTGTAGGGGCATACAACGGCATTAGGGCCTATGGCCTGAAATACGGGGATTTTAAACTGCCCAAGGCCGAAACCCTTTCGGACCGGGAGGCGCTCATCGAGGCGCTGCGGGGTATCGAACTTCCCGCCATTAAAATCCTGCTTACCGGTCGCGGCCGGGTGGGCAGCGGGGCCCGCGAGATCCTGGACGGGATGGGCCTCAGGCAGGTTACTGTGGCGGACTACCTGGAAAAGGAGTTCCGGGAGCCTGTATATTGCCAGATCGATGCCTCGGAGTACAACAAGCGGAAAGACGGGGTGCGCGGGAACAAGGCTGATTTTTTTGCCAACCCGGAGGCCTATCGCTCCAATTTTTTCCGGTTTGCCCGGGTGACGGACCTGTTTATTGCCGGGCACTTCTACGGTCAGGGGGCTCCCTACCTGTTTACCAGGGAAGACGCCCGCCATCCGGAATTCCGTATTCGCGTAGTGGCCGATATCAGTTGTGATATCGACGGGCCGGTAGCTTCCACCATCCGGCCGTCGACCATTGCAGATCCGGTCTACGGGTATGACCCGGCCACGGAATCGGAAACCGATTTTAAAAACCCCCGGGCTATTGCCGTCATGGCGGTGGACAACCTGCCGGCGGAATTGCCGCGCGACGCCAGCGAGGGGTTTGGTGCAGCCTTTGTAAAGCAGGTAATCCCCGCATTTTTTGATGGAGACGCGGACGGGATTCTCGAGCGGGCACGAATGACCAAAGACGGCACACTCACCGACAGGTATGCGTATTTACAGGATTACGTAGACAATATCCCGGCGCCCTGACCGACCGGCCGGGACCCGGTTTTACTACTGTTTTATTCCGCAGTAATATCCCAGTTCACAACAGGTTGTACCCCGGGAGCCGTGAAAGCGCCCAGGGCCTTCAATGCGAGCTGGATCGTTTCGGATTTCTCGAGAGTCTTGATCTGCAGCGTGTAGTTGCCGCCGGCCGGGATGCGGAAAACAGGGGAACTGCTGTAAAAAGAGTAGGGCATGGCATTCTCGAACAACAGGTCCGTACTGCTTGTGTTTTTCAGTTCCACCTTCAGGATCTGGGTCTTCGGGATGTAGCTGGCCGATACAATTTCCACCGAAGCCCGCAACAGGGGAACCAGGTATTCTTCACGCCCCACCAGCAGGTCTTTGTAGACGGCCACGGTACGCCCGGCAAACAAGGCTTCCCGCAGGCTTTCGATGCTGCGTTCCCGGGCGAATACCAGGGTCACCGGGCGGTGGTGTCCCTTTTCCGTATAATCCCAGTCGATGAGTCCGTGGATATCGCTGGTCCCCATGATCGTCAAATTTTGTTCCAGGGCAATGGCCAAGGCCTCCTGGGAATAATCCGTGGTGTTGATTACCTCGATGCCGTGCAATTCCCCCGCCTCGATACGCGCTTTCTGGAAGTCGCTCAAAACCGGGTTGCCCTGCGGCTGCTGGGCATACCACGCCGGGTGGTTCCAAAAGACAAAGGCCCCCTGGCGTGCAGCTTCGGCAAAGGAATCCGCGGCCTCTTCCGTCAGTAATTTGTTAGCGTCTTCGATAAAGATTGCATTACTGTGGCCCATCGGGGCCTGTCGGGTGATTTCCGAACCATGGATGATCAGCAGGTCGTGGTCGGCGGCCTCTTGCAGGGCCAACTCATAAGACCGGTTCCGGTTGGGATGGGGGATATCCTCACCATGCGGTTGGTACTCCAGGTGCTCGGTGAGCGAGATGGCATCCATGCCCTCCCGGAGCGCCTCGGATATGCGGATATCGGGCCAGACGCTGCCGTCGGAAAATACCGTGTGCTGATGCAGGTCGGTGACCAGCGTTTTATATCCGGGAATATCCGGATATTCCATGGGTTGGGCGCCGGCGTGGGAGTGGTCCTGTGCCGTTGCGATAGCGCCAATAAGGAATAAGATGCAAATAAGGTTGTAGCGGTTCATGTCGGTTGATTTCAGTACGTAAAGATACACGCTGCCTCCGGACTATTGTTAACCGAATATTAGGATTTACCCTTATTTTAGGATTCGATTTACATGAATGAACCCCGCTGAAAATTATATTTGGGAGGCCTGCGAGCCGTATCGCGGTATCATGGTCCAGCTGCAATTGCTGATCCATCGGGAAATACCTTCGGCCGAATTGCGATTCAAATACCGACTGCCTTTTTATTATGTCGACAATCGTCCGTTTTGCTATATGAACCAATCCCGGGATTACGTGGACCTGGGCTTTGCCCGGGCGGCCCATCTGACGCGGCACCTGGATAAAATGGAATCAAAAGGCCGCAAACATATGCGGTCGTTGCGCTATCGCAGCGCGGAGGAGATCGATGCAGCAATCCTGTCCGATGTCCTGCGCGAAGCTTACTCGGTGCGTTTCCGCCCCCTTCGGAAGAAGGGGTAGGGACGCCACCACCCTGGAGGAACCTAATTTAGAAGGTGTTGACGGTTTTCCTGATGGCTGTCAGGCGGGTGAGCAGCCCTTCCAACTGGTCCAGGGGAAGCATGTTTGCCCCGTCGCTTTTGGCGTTGGCCGGATCGAAATGGGTCTCGATAAAGATGCCGTCCACCCCCGCTGCGATACCTGCACGGGCCATGGTGCCGATGAGTTCCGGGCGGCCGCCGGTTACCCCGGACGCCTGGTTGGGCTGCTGGAGGGAATGGGTGACGTCGAGGACCACCGGGGCGTATTGGCGCATGACGGGAATCCCGCGGAAATCCACGATGAGGTCCTGGTACCCGAACATCGTCCCCCGGTCCGTGATCATTACCTGCTCATTCCCGGATTCGGTAACCTTCCCCGCTGCGTGTTTCATACTCTCGGGGCTCATAAATTGCCCCTTCTTCAAATTGACCACCTTGCCCGTTTCTGCCGCTGCAACCACCAGGTCTGTTTGCCGCACCAGGAAGGCCGGGATTTGAAGGACATCCACGTATTCTGCCGCCAGCGCGGCATCGGAGACTTCATGGATGTCGGTAACCGTGGGTACGCCGAAGGTTTCGGACACCTTGCGCAGGATCTTCAGGGCTTTTTCGTCCCCGATCCCCGTAAAGGAATCCACCCGGCTGCGGTTCGCTTTCTTAAAGCTCCCTTTAAAGACATAGGGGATTTCGAGTTTATCCGTTATCCCGACAATGGTTTCCGCTATTCGGAGGGCCATGTCCTCGCCTTCAATGGCGCAGGGCCCCGACAAGAGGAAGAAGTTATTGCCTGCAATGTGTTTGATCTGCGGAATTTTGGAGAGGTTCATGCACAATTCGTTTTCGCAAAGATACTATTTATTCAAGGGGAGCGGTTTCAATCGCCAGAAGAATGGACCCCCACCCACCCGTTGTAAATTTCGCCAGGCAACCTGCAAAAAACCAGCATTTTAAGCCGGGTGACGAAATTTTAAGCCATTTGGAAAACCGAGCGGAATTCGGTGTATCTTTGTCGCCTTAAAATTTGAGACCATGCGCGATATCCGCAACGTTGCCATCATAGCCCACGTCGACCACGGGAAAACCACCCTGGTAGACAAGATTCTGCACTTCTGCCAGCTCTTCCGGGAGAACGAGCAGACGGGCGATCTGATCCTGGACAACAACGACCTGGAGCGGGAACGGGGGATTACCATCGTATCCAAAAATGTTTCCGTCACCTATAAGGACACCAAAATCAACATCATCGATACCCCGGGCCACGCCGACTTTGGTGGTGAGGTGGAACGCGTACTGAACATGGCCGACGGCGTGCTGTTGCTGGTGGATGCCTTTGAGGGCCCGATGCCGCAGACCCGGTTTGTGCTGCAAAAAGCCCTGGACATGGGCCTGAAACCCTGCGTGGTAATCAACAAGGTGGACAAGCCCAACTGTACCCCGGAAGAGGTGCACGAGAAGGTGTTTGACCTGATGTTTGAGTTGGGCGCGGAAGAATGGCAGCTCGATTTCCCGGTGGTTTACGGCTCGGCCAAGGAAAACTGGATGGGGGAGGACTTTAAGCAGCCCACCGATTCAATTGCGCCCCTGCTGGAGATGGTTTTGGACCACATCCCCACTTTTGAGCCGGAGAAGGGCACTACCCAGATGCTGATCACCTCCCTGGACTACTCCTCCTATACCGGGCGGATCGCCATCGGGAGGCTGCAACGCGGCCCGCTGCGTGAAGGCCAGGACATTACCCTGGTAAAACGGGATGGCCGGAAGGTGCGCTCCCGGATCAAGGAGCTCTATTCGTTTGAAGGCCTGGGCCGGGCGCGGGTAAAGGAACTCCAGACGGGGGATATCGGCGCGCTCGTAGGCCTGGAGGGCTTCGATATCGGCGATACGATTGCGGATGCCGAGGCACCCGAGGCCCTGGCCAGCATTGCCATCGACGAACCAACCATGAGCATGCTGTTTACCATCAATGACAGCCCGTTCTTTGGGAAGGATGGGAAATACGTCACCTCCCGCCATATCAAAGAGCGCCTGGAGCGGGAACTCGAGAAAAACCTCGCCCTGCGGGTGGAAGAAACCGACAGCGCCGATAAATTCCTGGTCTATGGGCGCGGGGTGCTGCACCTCTCCGTCCTGATCGAAACCATGAGGCGGGAAGGCTATGAGCTCCAGATTGGCCAGCCCCAGGTGATTATCAAGGAAATCGACGGCCAGAAGTGCGAACCGGTGGAATCGCTGACCATCGACCTGCCGGAGGAAGTATCCGGCAAGGCCGTGGAGATGGTTGCCTTGCGCAAGGGGGAAATGACCCGGATGGAATCCCGCGGCGACCGCATGGTATGCGAATTCCTCATCCCGTCCCGGGGCATCATCGGCCTGCGGAACCAATTGCTCACAGCGACGGCCGGGGAAGCCATCATGGCGCACCGCTTCCTGGAATACCAGCCGATGAAAGGGGAGGTGCCCCAGCGGCAGAACGGTTCCATGGTTTCCATGGAAACCGGGAAAGCGATTCCCTATTCCATTGACAAGTTGCAGGAACGGGGCCGTTTTTTCATCGACCCGGGGGAGGATATCTACGAAGGCCAGGTCATTGGCGAGAATTCCCGGGGGGACGATATGGTGGTTAACGTCACCAAGACGAAAAAACTAACCAACGTGCGGGCATCGGGTTCCGACGACCGGGCCCGGATTGTTCCTGCCGTAAAATTCTCCCTCGAAGAGGCGCTGGAGTATATCCAGAAAGACGAATATGTAGAGGTAACCCCGAAAAACCTGCGGCTTCGGAAAATCCTCCTCAAGGAAACCGACCGCAAGCGGTCTAAGGACTAGCCTTCGTTGAGTTCCGGGTGGCAGACCAGGCAGGCGGTAGCTGCGCCGATAATGCCCGCGTGGTTCTGTAGCCCTGCCGGTATTACGGGCGTATCCACCGTAATATATTTCTTGTACTGGTCGAAGTCTTTGGAGGTTCCCCCGCCGAGGACAATCGTGTCCGGGGCCACGATGAGTTCCACGTATTTCAGGAATTTATTGAATCGTTTGCCCCATTTTTTATAGCTGAGGCCCTCCCGTTCCTTGGCGGAAGCCGCTGCCCAGGATTCGATTTTGTCGTATTTCTTATAGGGGATCTGCCCGAGCTCAAAGTTCGGGATCAGCCGTCCGTCCAGGAAGGCCCCGCTGCCCAGGCCGGTCCCGATGGTAATCATCACCACAAAACCCTGCATATCCTTGCCGATCCCGTAGTTCATCATGGCGTATCCGGCAGCATCCGCGTCGTTGATAACGGTGAAATCCATGCCGGTGGCTTTTTCGAACAGGGCTTCCACGTCCATGCCCTTCCAGGATTTGTGCAGGTTGCCCTTGGACTTGCAGATCCCTTTCTTGATTACCGAGGGGAAGCCGCAGCCCACAGGGCCCTTGTAGTCGAAGTGTTTCACGATTTTCGCGATCACCTCGGCCATCTCGTCGGGTTTCCTGGATTTGGGCGTGGGGATGCGGAATCGCTCCGTAAGCATTTCACCGGTTTCCATGTGGACCATGGCGCCCTTGATTCCCGAGCCGCCCACATCTATTCCGAGTACTTCCATGAAAATTGGATTGGTTTGGTCGCAAAGTAACAAAAAAAGATCGGCATGCCGGTTTGAGCAGATTCTTCGGGTTCCATGAACTCCCGAGAGAACCCCGGCTTTAGCCTGCCTTTTTCCAGAGGGGGCTGCTCATGAGAAACAACAGGGCCAGGGCTGCGGTGAGGATCCCGATTCCCAAAAAGACGGTTTCCAGGCTATACAGGCCAATAAACGGCAACAGGACCAGGGGCGAAATAAATTGCCCGAGGAACCAAAACGTGGTGAGCCGCCCAATCTGCTTGCCGCGCACAGCCGGGGGGGCCAGTTGCATGACTAGGATATTTGCATTCGGGATGAGCAGGCCCATGCCCAGGCCGGCGAGCAACATCCCGACCACAACGAGCGCATAGGTGCCGGAGAAGGCCACCACCAGGAAGGCGACAGCCATCAGGCCGAACCCGGCAAAAAATATCCGGGCAAACGACAGGCGCCCCTTGATCCTGGCGTAGAAAAAAGAGGCAACCGCCGAAAAAAGCGTGCTGCTGGCAATGGCCAGCCCGATCAGGGCATTTTGTTCCACCCCAAGGCTTTTCAGGTAAAAGGGTATTTGCACGGGGACGATAAAAAACAGGATCCACATGAGCATCACCGTGCCGAATACCAGCCAAATCTCGCGGGGGGCGCGGCCCCCCGGGGTTTTCTGAATGATTTCCGCCAGCATTTCAGGTTCCCGGATGAAGCGCAGCGCAATGGGAAGGATCAGGAGGGAAAATAGGTACAGCAAAAAGGGTACGTCCCAGCGAATGTCCGCCAGGAACCCACCCAGGCTGATAAACAGGATGCCCGCCAGGGACATCAAGGCAATCTGAGTACCCGCAAACCGCTGGCGGGCGGCCCCCTGGTAGTAATCCGCGATCAGGGTGGTGACAATGGTCATGGTAATCCCCACGCAAACCCCCAGTAACGCCCTGCCTGCGAGGATAGCATACAGGTCTTCCAGCCAGTAGCCCGAACTGCCTGCCAGGGCATAGGCTACCAGGGCAACGCCCAGGAGGGGCTTCCGCCCTTTACGGTCGATATAGCCCCCTGCAAGAAGCGAGGTAAGGGCGATAAACAGGGCCGGGAGGGACAAGGAGAGTTTCACCAGTGCCTGGCCGTTGGGGTATCCGCTGAAGTCCCGGCTCATGTCGGGCAGGCTGGCGGAAATCGTGATCATGGAGGCAATTGTGAGACTGCTGACCAGCAACAGGCTCAGTTTCACTTCCCAGCGGTTTTCGTACATAGCGTTTCGGAGTCCTCCCGGGTTTATGCCATCTGGCCTTTCATGAGCTTCGGGAGCATCTCCTTGAAGTTTTCCTTTTTATTCAGGTGGGGCAGCGGTTCTGCTGGTTCCGGGACGCCCAGGAAGGCACACAACGGCTTCCAGCCATCGCGTACATCGTACACCAGGAGTTTGTCTTCCGGTACATACCTTTTTACTTCGGCCAGGTGTTCCTTCCATTTGGCTTCTGCATATGCCTTGTCCTCAAAGCGGCCTTCGAATTCCCGGGCAAAGAATTTATCCTTGAACAGCTTGATGCATCGGACCACCTTGCGCGCCCGGCTGCTGGCGATGAGCTTGCCCATCATCTTGATTTTTTCGCCCGGGGTCTGCGGCCCGGCCTTCATAACCGTGCTGGAGATGCTCTTATACCAGGATTCGAAGTCCCTAACGGTAAGGATCACCCGGGCTTCCGGGTAACGCTCCATGTGTTCCTTGTACCAGGGGTAGCAGGGGAAATCCACGGTAGCGTCGTAATTCGCATACAGGCCGTCCCAATCGGTGGTGCCGGTCTGGTCCAGGGTTTTCCAGTAATGGAGCATGTCCGGGTTTACCAGTAATTCCTTCATGTGGTATACGCGCTGGAACCCGAGGGTCTCCAGGGATCGTTTCAGGGTTGTGGTACCGGTCCTCGGGAAGCCGGCACCGATGATTTTAATCGACATATCGGTGGCGTTTGTTGGTTGTTATTGGAATGGGTTGTTGTTGAAATGGGTTGTTGTTGGAATGCCTTGCTGGTTGAGTTGATTGGATTGGTTGTATCATTACTGGCCTTCCGGTTCGGCCGGCGGGGGAGGCATCTTGTAAACCTCCGGCTGCGGCTGCAGGGGCTCCAGCGTTTTACCTGCAAAGGCAGGGTTGTCCGCCGGGATCAGGGTGCTCCTGAAAACGCCGAATATAAACGGGCCTTTGGGTTGCGGCTCCGTTCCGTCGGGCAGCTTGTACGTGCCCATATACGGGTTCCAGTATTCCCAGACAATCTCGTTGTCCGGCGACACCTCGAAAAACCGGCCTTTCATCCCTTCCGTAATAAAGGTATTCCCATTGGGAAGCCGGTGGGCCCCGGAGATAAAGGCGGAATAGAACGAATACAAATCGGGTGCCCGGTAGGTCCATGCGGGTTCCTCAGGGCCAAACGTCCCCCCGGCATCCAGGACATAGGCGCCATCGGCGTCGGTTGGCGGCTCGAGCTCCAGCACCTCGCTGAAATTGCCCACATCCCCGACGGCCATGGCGAATTCCGGGGGTTTGGCATTCTGAAAACCGGCCCATACCGTCGGCAGTTTGGCCTTGCCGTCATGGGGGTCGTTGTTGTATACCATCAGGCGCCCGGCTCCCGGCTGTCCCTCCGGGATCCACCGGATGTCGTGCTGTCCGAACAGGACCCGGTCGTCCGGAGTACCCAGGCCGTAATTTTGCGGGTTCCCCCATCGGTAGAGCAAGTCGCCCCCATGGCCCTGGTTACCACCGCTTCTGCCTCGGGCTTCCTCGGTAGTCGTGCTGTGGTCGATGATAAAGATTTCATTCATTCCGGGGGAACTCAGGGCAATCTGGTCCAGCCCGGGGTGGTAGTCGATGGCATTGGTATGGGTGATATCCGACCCGCGGTTGTCTACCGTGGCATTCGAGGTGGCCATCCCGTTTTTAATCATTTGTTTTACCTGTTCCTCGGTCGGGGGCGGGCCGTCCCCCTCTTCCGTGCTGTGGAAATTTATGTCGATTTTCCGGGGATGCTCCGAAGGGTCCCCGTAATTGGCTTTGGACGGGTCGAAGTCCTGGACCAGGTGGTCTTTCATGTGCCATTCCCAGACGATTTCCCCCCCTTTCGGATAGGTCGGCCGGATTTCCACTACCTGGTCGAGCCAGAGCCCGGCCCTGGGCAGGCGCTCCGGGTCCCGGCCCATGGCGATGGCTTCCTCTACCGGCATCACCTCGTAGGCAATGGCCAGGATATTCCCGTTGGGCATCGGTTCGATGTCGTGGTGAATCAGTTCGGTTTCGGTGGCCAGCTCATAATCCCAGAGCATGTTGCCGTCCCAGTCGTATTCGCGGACACGGCCGGCCTGCCCGCCGGCTGCAAAAGTGGGGAAATCCTCGTCCCGCTCCAGCCGCAGCAGATGGCCGTTGGGGAGCAGGTAAGAATTCATCGAATTCAGTTCGCTGTCCCAGCGGTGTACTACCCGGCCCGCCTTGTCGATCAGGAAAGTGGTCGTATCTGAGGATGGCTCAAAAAGCACATAGCCCTCCGTGTCCCGGTCCGTGTTGACAATGAGCCCGCGCTGTGCCGTCAGGCCCGTCATGTTGCGCATGTCATCGGGTTTCCATTCCCGTACCGCGAGGTTGCCGGCATCCGGGTTTTCTTTTGTTTGAGTGTCCTGTTTACAGGAAATCCCGAGCAGCAGCAGGGCCCCCAGGATATAGGTAAGGTAATTTTTCATCAGGCGGGTTGTTTGAAGTTGGTCGTCCGGCACTACGGTTGGGGGAAGAGGCCTTTGCCGAATCTCTGAAAGATAGAAAAAAAACCTTTTGATTCGCTGAAAACCAGGTAAATAATCAGCCGGCCTTCTGAATGACCTCAAATACCTTGTTGCCGTCGCACTTCAGGGTTTTTGAAGGGTATTTCAGGATGAGCGCATAGTCGTGTGTGGCCATGAGGATGGTGCGGCCGGTTTTGTTGATCTCCTGGAGGACCTTCATGACTTCCACGCTGGTCTGCGGGTCCAGGTTTCCGGTGGGCTCGTCGGCCAGGATCAGCTCCGGGTCGTTCAGGAGCGCCCGGGCAATGGCGATGCGCTGTTGCTCGCCCCCGGACAGTTCGTGGGGGAATTTGAAGCCCTTGGTCTTCATGCCCACCTTTTCCAGGACGGCATCGATACGCGCATCCATTTGGGCCCGGTCTTTCCAGCCGGTGGCCTTGAGGACAAAATCCAGGTTGTTGTGCACATTGCGGTCCGGGAGGAGTTTGAAATCCTGGAAGACGATGCCGAGTTTCCGCCTCAGGGCGGGGATATCCTTTTCCTTCAGGGTCTTCAGGTTGAAGCCCACGATTTGCCCCTGGCCCTCCCGCAGGGGCAGGTCGGCGTAGAGGGTTTTCATAAAACTGCTCTTCCCGCTCCCGGTTTTCCCGATGAGGTAGACAAACTCCCCGGGCCGGACCTCCAGGCTGATGTCGTTCAGGACCAGGTTCTCCTGTTGGTAAACCGCTACGTCATTCAGGGATAATACGCTTTCAGCCATGGGGATTATTGTTGATATAAAAGTAATAAGTTCCGGGCACACCCGGGCCAGGCGGAAGGGATTTTCACTTAATTCGAATCCGGCCCGCATACTGAGGGGACGTATTTAACGTTATTAAGGGAAATTCGGTTATTCTAACGCCAAGAGAACATTATGCGAAAGGAAATTGCCGTGCTGCTCGCCTGTGCCCTGACCGGGGCATGGTGCATGGGGCAGGAATCCGCGGTGTACACGCACGAGAACAAAACCTACCAGGATGCCCTGACGCTTTACAACAACAAGCAATACCAGGCAGCCCAGACACTTTTCCAGGAGGTAAAGGACCAGACGGCAGATCCGGAGACGGAAGCCAATAGCGCCTATTACATTGCAAATGCCGCAGTGCGGCTCAACCAGCTCGGTGCCGACCGGCTCATGGAGGACTTTGTGGAGCGCTATCCAACTTCCGTCCGGCGCAACTCCGCCTTCATGGATGTAGCCGATTACTATTTTGAGAACGGCCGGTATCCCTATGCGATGAAGTGGTACGGGAAAGTAGACCAGAGTTCCCTCTCCCGGAGGGAGAAGGAACGCTTCGACTTCCATATGGGGTATTCCCTGTTCTCCTCCCGGAAACCCGAGGAGGCAGAACGCTATCTGCAGCGTGTGAGCAATTCGCAGGAGTACGGTTCCCAGGCCAAGTACTACCTGGGGTATATCGCCTACCAGCAGGACGACTACGAGGCAGCCAACGAGCGGTTCGACCAGATTACGGACCAGGAAGTCCTGGAAGAAAAGCTTTCGTATTACCAGGCCGACATGAATTTTAAGCTCGGGAATTTTGAACAGGCCATTGAGCAGGCCGTAAGCCAGTTGCCCAAATCGGACCGGCGGGAAGTATCCGAACTCAACAAGATCATCGGGGAGAGCTACTTTAACCTGGGCCGCTATGCCGAGGCGATCCCCTACCTGGAGAAATACCAGGGAAAGCGGGGCCGCTGGAACAATACGGATTACTACCTGCTCGGTTATGCGCACTACAAACAGGGCGATTACGAAAATGCCATCCGGCAATTCAACAAGATTGTCGGGGGGGATGACTCCGTGGCCCAGAACGCGTATTACCACCTGGGGGAATGCTACCTGGAACTCGACAAGAAGCAGGAGGCGCTCAACGCCTTCCGGAATGCCTCCCAAATGGAGTTCAGTCCGGAAATCCGGCAGGATGCTTTCCTGAACTACGCCCGCCTGAGCTACGAAGTCGGCAACCCCTACCAGCCGGTGCCCCGGGTGCTGCAGGAGTATATGGAAGCCTATCCGGACGGGGAGGACCACGAGGAGGTCCGCGAACTTCTGGTGGATTCCTACATCACTTCCAAAAATTTCAGCGGCGCCATGGAACTCCTGGAGAAGAATCCGGGGTATGCCAGTGAGGCCACCTATCAGAAAGTGGCATTTTTCTACGGGGTGGAACAATTCCTGGCCGAGGCGTATCCGGGAGCCCTTGAAAGCTTTGAAAAGGCGATACAGGCGGGAGCGGACCCGAGGTACACAGCCCGTTCCCGGTATTGGAAGGCGGAGTCGGCCTTTGCGGTGGGGAATTTTGAACAGGCACTGACCCAGTATGCTCAGTTCCGCGCCAGTTCGGCGGCAGCCTCCCTGGAGGAATACGCCGACCTGGATTACCAGATGGGGTACACCTATTTCAAATTACGGGATTACGGGAATGCCGCCACGCACTTTCAGCGCTTTGCCCGTTCGGCTCCGGACGGGGCGCGGAAAACGGATGCGTGGATGCGCCTGGGCGACAGCTACTTTGTGAGCAGCAGGTACCGTCCAGCAATCGAGGCCTATGACCAGGCACTCGCCACCGGCAGCCCGGAGCGGGATTACGCCGCCTACCAGAAAGCCATCAGTTACGGTTTCCTGGGCCAGGAACAGACCAAGCGCGACGCCCTGGATACTTTTATCGGGCGGTTTCCGAATTCGAGCCTGAAAGACGATGCACTTTTTGAACTCGGCAATTCCTATGTGCAATCGGCAGCCGACAACCAGGCCATTGCTTCCTATGACCGCCTGATTCGGGAAAGCCCGGGCAGCAGCCTGGTACCCGCCGCGAAAATGCGGAAAGGCCTGGTCTATTACAACGGGGGGCAGAACCAACAGGCACTGACCGTATTCAAGGAGGTGGCCGACCAGTACCCGAACTCCCAGGAAGCCATGCAGGCGGTGGCAACCGCCAAACTCATCTACGTGGACATGGGCCAGGTAGACCAGTATGCAGCCTGGGTGCGCGGCCTCGATTTTGTGGAGGTTACCGACAGCGAACTCGAGGCGGCCAGTTTTGAGGCGGCTGAGAAACAACTCGTGGAAGGAAACGACGCGGCGGCTGCCCGCGCCCTTGAAAAATACCTGGAACAATTCCCGAACGGGGCCAACCGGGTGGCTGCCTATTTTAACCTCGGGCAGATTGCCTATGCAGACGGGCAGGCAGACAAGGCCCTGGCGCATTTTGAGGTAGTGGCGGATGCCGGGCGGGGCGAACGGGCCGAACAGGCGCTGACCCGGGTATGCGAGATTTTGGTTTCCCGCGGGGACTACGCCGCGGCCATGCCCTACCTGGAGCGGCTGGAGGCCACGGCGGATATCCCCCAGAACCGGACCTTTGCCCAATCCAACCTGATGAAGGGCTATTTTGAAAAACAGGCCTACGACCGGACCCTGGCCTATGCCGAAAAAGTGCTGGCCAGCCCGTCCCTGGACGACCGGATCCGAAGTGATGCCCGCCTGATGATTGCCCGGTCTGCCTGGGCAACCGGGAATACGGAAAAAGCCCGGCAGGCGTATGCCGAAGTCCTCTCCATTGCCACGGGCCGGGCTGCCGCCGAGGCGCTCTATTACCAGGCGCATTTTAAGCGGGAAGACGGCGATTTCGAGGCCTCGAACCAATCCGTACAGCGGCTGGCCAGGGATTTTGCCGCCTACAAGGAATGGGGCGGCAGGGGCCTGATCCTGATGGCAAAAAACTTTGAACAACTCGAGGACGCCTTCCAGGCTACCTATATCCTGGAAAATGTCATCTCCAATTTCGGGGCCTATCCGGACATTGTGGAAGAAGCCCGGGCTGAACTCGCCCAGATCAAGGCGCGGGAAGCCCGGCGCAACGCCTCGATAAACCCCGATGGAAACCGTTAAGGAATGAACACGATTATGAAACTGATCCGATATACGGGGCTGATTGCGGCCCTACTCACAACTGCCGCCGGTTGGGGGCAGGATGAAACCGACGACCTTGGCACCGAAACCGTCACCGTGGTGCGCTCCTACACGCCAACCGTTTCGGACGCACGCAAGATCCAATCGCTGCCCAGCCTGCAGGACTCCATTGCTTTGCAGAAAAAACCGGTGCAATACGAGATCCATTCGGTTCCGGTGGCTTCCACGTTTACCCCGGCCAAGGGGCAGGCGGCTGCGGTGGAACGGGCCAGGCCCGAGAAACTTTTTAACAGTTACGCGGCCCTGGGCCTCGGCAATTACAACAACGCCCTGGCAGATTTTTATATCAGCCGGGATTTTGACCGGGGGAACAAACGGATCGATGTGGGGCTGAACCACCTGTCGTCCCGGGGGGACATCGACGGTACGCCCCTGGACACGGATTTCTATAATTCCGGCCTGGATGTCACCTACTCCCAGCGCGACAGGGACTGGGAATGGAATGCCTCCGCCGGGATGGAACACCGCCGGTACAATTGGTACGGGGTAGATACCGGGCTGCTGGAAGAGGGGGAGACCTCGGTAGCGGGCATAGACGAAACCCAGGATTATTTCCGCGGGAGCCTGCAGGGGCAGGTACATATGGAGGACACCTATTTTACCGATGCCGAGTTGCAGGTCAGTCGTTTCTGGGACGCCGTGGAATCCGCCGAGAACCGGTTGCGATTCACCGCAGCATTCGAATTTCCGGTCACCGAGGAGTCCCTCGGGCTGGGCCTGGAAATCGATTACCTTGGCGGGCATTTCGAAAACGCCCCGCAGAGCCAGTATATCAACGATACCGAAATTGACTACCAGTACCTGATTGCGGGGGTGCGCCCCGGCCTGTTGATGCTGCGCGACGACCTGAAACTGTTCCTGGGTGCCCGTATCACCGCCGGGCTGGACCTGGAAAACAGCGAAAACAATTTTTATATCTACCCGTCCGTGGAGGCTTCCTACAACCTCCTGGAGGAGAATGTGATTGCCTACGGGGGCGTGGATGGCGGCCTCGACCAGAATTCCTACTACGAGTTCAGCCGGGTAAACCCGTTTGTTTCCCCGACGCTCGCCGTCATGCCGACAGACCGGCAGTACGAGGCCTACCTGGGGCTTAAGGGGCAACTCACCCCGTCAGTGAGCTACAACCTCAAGGGGTCGTATGCCGCCGAAAATTTCAAGCCCCTGTTTATCCTCAACCCGATCAACGAGACGCGCAACGACGAAAAAGGCTATATCTACGGGAACTCCTTCCGGGTCTTCTACGACGATATCCGGACCCTGGGCGTATTCGGGGAACTGCAGTTCAGCGTGAACCGGAATTTCAGCCTGGGCCTGAATGCCTCGGTGTACGAATACGATACGGAAACCGACAACCCGGCATGGAACCTGCCGAACCTGGAAGGCAACCTGACCCTCGACTACCAGCACGATTCGGGCTGGTACCTGGGGGCCAACCTGTTCTATGTGGGCGAGCGGGAGGATTTCGTATCCCGGGCGCAGCCGGCAACACCCCCGGACCAGTTCCCGGCCCAGCAGCTGACCCTGGATGGTTATTTTGACGCGAATGCGCGGGTAGGTTACCACATCAATCCGCAACTCTCCATCTTTGCCCGGGGAAGCAACCTGGCCGGCAACCAGTACCAGCGGTGGGCGAACTTCCGGGTGCAGGGGTTGCAGATCCTGGCGGGGGTCAGCTACAAATTCGATTTGTAGGGACGCCCGGACCGTTTCCCGATATTTCCTATCTTGATTCTCAGAATGACGGGATATGCGTGGAATTGGCCACTACCTTGGGGCTGCCTGCCTTTTATTTACCCTGGTTGCCGTACCTGCCGGGGCCCAGAACCTGGTGCCCAACCCGGGCTTTGAGGGGTACAGCCGCTGCCCGAGGTTCCTCGGGAATTTTGAAGCAGACATCATTGGCTGGGATTGCCCCACCCAGGGGTCTACGGATTATTTCCACCGGTGCAGCGAGGATATGGGGACCCCAGAAAATTTCAATGGCGAGCAACGGGCCGCGGAAGGGGAGGGATACGCCGGCTTTTATGCCTATGCCCCGGGGGATTACCGGGAGTACGTACAGGCGCAACTCGCGGAACCCCTGGAGGATGGCCGGCAGTACAGGTTGCGGTTTTCCCTGAGCCTGGCGGAGCGATCGGATTTTGCCCTCAATACGCTGCATGTACTGTTTACGGCAAAACCGATGCGAGTGGGAACCAAGAAGAACCTGGCGCGCCGATACTGGTTGGGCCACCCGGAACTCAAGCCCCACCAGTTGGATATTGCAGCCAGCGCCTCATTTGCCGATACGGAAAACTGGATGCATTTGGACACGGTTTTTACCGCGCGGGGCACGGAGGCCAACCTGATTATCGGGAACCTGTTGCCGAACGCCCGGACCCGAACCTTCCGGACGAACCGCCGGTCCAATAAGGGGGCCTACTACTACCTGGACGGCATTGTCCTGGAACCCTATGCCGGAAACGGCGACACAGGGCGAGAATCCCTGGTTGGGGATATCCCTAAGGACAGTTTGCTCGTACTTCCATCCCTCTTATTTGAATTCGACGCACACCAACTGACGGATGCCGGCAAGGAGGCCCTCCACCGGGTATATGATGCGCTCAGGTCGGATTTGTCACTTTTCCTGGAACTCCGGGGGCATACGGACTCCCGGGGGGCACCGGCCTACAACCAACAACTCTCCGAACAGCGCTGCCGGGCTGTGGCCCGCTACCTGGAGGGCCTGGGGCTGGATTCCGTCCGAATCCGCTGGATCGGCTTTGGGGCCGCCCGCCCCGTGGCGGGCAATTCCTCGGAAAGCGGACGGCGCAGGAACCGCCGCGTGGAATTCCTGATCCGTTCGGAGGACCCGGTTCAGGCACGACAGAATTAAGTATATTTGGGACGCGCCGCCCGCGCCTGCCGAAGAGATGCTGTCAGTGACCGATGCATTCCTTGAACTGAAAGATTCCCATTACCCGATGATTGCAAAACCCCGTTTCCATATGTCCCGCATTTCCCTGCCGGTTCAATCCCTGCCGGTTCAATCCCTGCCGGTTCAATCCCTGATTGTCCAATTCCTTCGCAACCAAACCCCGGGAACCGGGATGCTTCTTGCGCTGATTTTGCTGTTGGGGAGTTGCCAGCCCCGCCAGCAGGAAGCAGACCTGATCGTATTCAATGCAAATGCCTATACCGTGGATGGGGAGTTCTCAAAGGCGGAGGCATTCGCCATCAGGAACGGTCGGTTTGTGGGGGTCGGCAGTACGGACTCCATTCGGGGCGCATTTGTAGCCCCCTGGATGCTCAATGCGGGCGGAAAAACGATTGTACCGGGCCTCATCGATGCCCATTGCCATTTCCTGAACCTGGGCTTGAACCAGGAAAACGTCGATTTGGTGGGGACGACGAGTTTTGAGCAGATCCTGGACAGCCTGCAGGCGGCCTACCAGGCCCATCAACCCGAATACCTGATGGGCCGTGGATGGGACCAGAACGACTGGGAGGTTAAGGAATTCCCGGACAAAACGGCCCTGGACTCCCTTTTCCCGGACATTCCCGTTGCCCTGGTACGCATTGACGGACATGCCCTGCTGGTCAACCAGCAAGCCCTGGATTTGGCCGGCATTACAGGAAATACGCAGGTACCGGGGGGTGAAGTAATCCTAAAGGACGGGGAGCCTACCGGGGTACTGGTGGACAGCCCGATGCAGCTGGTGTACGAGCAATGGCCGGCACCGGGCCGGGATGCCCTGATTCGCGCCCTGGAAGAGGCCCAGAAAATTTGTTTTAGCAACGGCCTGACCACGGTAAACGACGCAGGCCTCAGCCGATATGCCATTGAATTGATCGACAGCCTGCAGCGGAAAGGTGCCCTGGACATCCGCGTGTATGCGATGATCAGTAACACCCCGGAAAACCTGGATTACTACCTGGAGCGTGGTGTGTATAAAACCCCGAAACTCAATGTTCGCTCGGTAAAGGTGTACGGGGACGGGGCCCTGGGTTCCCGGGGCGCGGCCATGAAGGCGCCGTATTCGGACCAGCCCGGGCATTTCGGCGCCATGATCACCCCGGCGGGGGAACTCGGTTCGCTGGCAGAGCGGATTGCCGCCGCAGGATTTCAGATGAATACGCACGCTATCGGGGATTCTGCGAATATCGCTGTATTGAGAGCCTATCGGAATGCGCTGGACACCGTGGCGGATCCGCGCTGGAAAGTGGAACACGCGCAGATTGTCGATACGGCCGATATCGCCCTCTTTAGTGAAAAAATCCTCCCGTCCGTGCAACCGACACATGCCACAAGCGACATGTACTGGGCCGAAGACCGGGTGGGCCCCGAGCGCATGAAAGGCGCTTATGCCTTTCGGCAATTGCTGGAGGCATCCGGCCGGGTGGCCCTTGGAACGGATTTCCCGGTGGAACGGGTGAACCCGATGCTGACCTTTTACGCCGCCGTTACGCGGAAGGATTCCGACGGGTATCCGCAGGGCGGTTTCCAAATGGCGGATGCGCTCACCCGGGAGCAAGCCCTGAAAGGGATGACGCGCTGGGCGGCCTATTCGAATTTTGAGGAAGATGAGAAAGGCAGTATCGAAGTCGGGAAACGCGCAGACTTTGTAATCCTCAACGGCGATCTGATGGAGGTGCCTCCGGAGGAACTGAAGGACATCGAAGTGATCAACACCTTTGTCGACGGCCGAAAAGTGTATTGACCCGGTTGCCGCATGCGGCCATAAGAAATAAAAAAAACCGGCCTCCATACGGGGCCGGTTTTTTGCGTTCGATGCAACCCCCTGAACCGGGATTGCAGACGAATTTCTTACATGGTGATCGGTACAGCCACACGGGTCTTGTCCCAGCCCATAACCATATGCACTCCGTCTTCCGCTTCCTTGAAGGCAATGGAAAAAGGTTCCAGGGAGTTGGCATCCGAGGCGGCGGGAACTTCGATCCGCGCCACATCGGCAGCTTCATCATAGGTGTAGGCCCCCCATTGGTTGAGGTTTTTGTTCAGGATAACCGTCCAGGTACGCTCCCCCGGGATCGTGAAGAGCGAATAGGTCCCTGCGGAAATATCCTTTCCGCCAAAATTCACATCCTGGTAGAAAGTGATTTCCGTATTTTCATTGGCCCCGGTGCGCCATACCTTGCCCGCCGGAGCGAGATCGGCCAGGGCACGGCCTTTGAGTTGGGGGCGGCTGTAGATAACGCGAACCACCTTGCCGGGTTCCCTGCCCGGATACAGGGCGATATCCATCGGGCTTTTATCGAGCCCCGGGAATTCCTGGGCCTGCAAATTGGTAGTGGTAACCATGGCGAGAACCACGGCGAAAAGAGTAAGTATTCGTTTCATGTTGATCGTATTTAAATGAGTGTGTTAAAATTAGGGGCTTTTTACCCGCTTTTCTTCTAAAGTGTCGTTAAAATTTCCTTTTCTTACACATTTACTGATTCCGACTGATTTTCCCGGGGGGGAAGCTTCACATCAGAACAAATAGTTGTTTTTAAACTACATTATATAATAAAAAACACATGTATTATTTATAAATAGAAATAAATCACTCAATTTTGCTTCCACAATAAAACTCTATCACCATGTGCGGAATTGTATGTGCCTTCGATTTGAAACAACCGGCCGAGGATTTACGGCCCCAGATGCTGGAAATGTCCCGGGTCCTGAGACACAGGGGGCCGGACTGGAATGGCATCCACATGTCGGATACGGCCATCCTGGCCCATGAGCGCCTGGCCATCGTAGACCCGGCATCCGGGAAACAACCGCTTTACAGCCCGGACGGCAACCTGGTCCTGGCTGCAAACGGAGAAATCTACAACCACCAATCCCTTCGCAAACGCTTTGAAGGGACCTACGACTTCCGCACCGAATCCGATTGCGAGGTTATCCTGGCCCTCTACCAGGAGCAGGGCCCGGCCTTCCTGGATGAACTCAACGGGATTTTTGGCTTTGCCCTCTACGACAGCCAGGCGGACCGGTATTTCATCGCCCGGGACCATATGGGTATTATCCCGCTGTATATTGGCTGGGACCGGCACGGCACCTTTTATGTGGCCTCTGAACTAAAGGCGCTGGAGGGTACCTGTACGCGCATTGAGCTATTTCCGCCCGGCCACTACATGCTGAGCGACCAGGAAGGGTTTCAGCGCTGGTACAGCCGCGATTGGATGGAGTATGACGCAGTAGAGGATAACCCCACGGATATCGCTGCCCTGCGCAAGGCACTGGAGGACGCGGTCCACCGGCAGCTGATGTCCGACGTACCCTACGGGGTGCTGCTTTCAGGAGGCCTGGACTCCTCGGTTACCTCGGCTATCGCAAAGAAATATGCCCAGAAGCGGGTGGAGTCCGGCGACCAGGCCGATGCCTGGTGGCCGCAGCTGCACTCCTTCTCCGTCGGGCTGGAAGGCTCCCCGGACCTGGCGGCTGCCCGCAAAGTGGCCGACCATATCGGGACGGTCCACCACGAGATAAAATTTACCATACAGGAAGGGCTGGACGCCGTGCGGGACGTGATTTACCACCTGGAGACTTACGACATCACCACGGTACGGGCATCCACGCCTATGTATCTGATGGCCCGGGTGATCAAATCGATGGGGATCAAGATGGTGTTGTCGGGCGAAGGGGCCGACGAGCTATTTGGCGGATACCTGTACTTCCACAAGGCTCCCGGGCCGCGGGATTTCCACGAGGAAACCGTCCGGAAACTCGACAAGCTCCACATGTACGATTGCCTGCGCGCCAACAAATCCCTGGCGGCCTGGGGGATCGAGGGGCGCGTGCCCTTCCTCGACAAGGAGTTTATGGATGTGGCCATGCGCCTGAATCCGCGGGATAAAATGATCACCCCGGAGCGAATGGAAAAATGGGTGGTGCGCAAGGCCTTTGAAGACTACCTGCCCGAAAGCGTGGCCTGGCGGCAAAAGGAGCAGTTCTCGGATGGGGTGGGCTACAGCTGGATCGATACGCTTAAGGAAGTGGTCGCGGAGGCTGTCAGCGACGAACAATTGGCCAATGCCCATTTCCGATTCCCGATTCAGACCCCGACCTCCAAGGAGGAGTATTATTACCGGAGCATCTTTGAATCGCATTTCCCGAGCGATGCGGCCGCGGAAAGCGTGCCTCAGGAGCCTTCTGTAGCCTGCAGTACGCGGATTGCGCTGGAATGGGACGAGGCGTTCCGCAACATGAACGACCCTTCCGGCCGGGCCGTTGCCAGGGTCCACGCGGACGCCTATGAAAAGTAGCTCTCCGGGCCGCGTTTTTGTCCACAGGAATTGTTGATAACTCGGGTGGGTTCCATCTGCCGGAACCGGCCTGTTTGCAGGGGTATTTCGTATATTTGTGAGATTGCAAAATTGCAGAAAAACAACCTGTAAACGAATGAGCGAAGAAGTAAAAGGAAAAAGTTACTCGGCAGACAGTATCCAGGCGCTTGAAGGCATTGAACACGTGCGGATGCGTCCGTCGATGTATATCGGCGATATCGGGGTGCGCGGGCTGCACCACCTGGTTTACGAAGTAGTGGATAATTCCATTGACGAAGCCATGGGGGGGCACTGCGATACGATCTCCGTGACGATCAATGAGGACAATTCGATAACCGTTGAGGACAACGGCCGGGGGATCCCGGTAGACCTGCATAAGAAAGAGGGGGTTTCCGCCCTGGAAGTGGTGATGACCAAAATCGGTGCCGGCGGGAAGTTCGACAAGGATTCCTACAAAGTTTCGGGCGGTTTGCACGGGGTAGGGGTTTCCGTGGTGAATGCCCTGTCGAAACACCTGAAAGCCACCGTTTACCGGGAAGGCAAGATTTGGGAGCAGGAGTACGAACGCGGCCGGACGCTCTACCCGGTTAAGAGCACCGGGACTTCCGATCTTAACGGGACCATCGTCACCTTCCACCCGGACCCGGAAATCTTCCAGCAGACCATAGAGTTCAGCTACGATACGCTTTCCAACCGGATGCGAGAACTCGCCTATCTGAACAAGGGCGTTGCCATCACCATTACCGATCGGCGCGTTAAGGAAAAGGGGGAGTACCTCTCCGAGAGGTTCTACTCCGAGGAGGGGCTCAAGGAATTTATCCGCTTCCTGGACGGGAACCGGGAGCCGCTGATCGCAGACGTCATCTCCATGGAAGGCGAGAAAAACGATATCCCGGTTGAGGTCGCCATGGTCTACAACACCTCCTATACCGAGAACCTGCACTCCTATGTAAACAATATCAATACGCACGAAGGGGGGACCCACCTCTCCGGTTTTCGCCGGGGCCTGACAACCACCCTGAAGAAATACGCGGATGCTTCCGGCATGCTGGACAAACTGAAGTTTGAGGTAGCCGGGGACGATTTCCGGGAGGGGCTTACGGCCATTGTCTCGGTAAAAGTGGCCGAACCGCAGTTTGAAGGCCAGACCAAGACCAAGTTGGGGAACCGGGAGGTTTCTGCGGCCGTCAGCCAGGCGGTATCCGAGATGCTGACCAATTACCTGGAGGAGCACCCGGACGATGCCAAGACCGTCGTGCAGAAGGTAATCCTCGCAGCCCAGGCACGGCATGCTGCCGCCAAGGCCCGGGAAATGGTCCAGCGGAAGAACCCGATGAGCGGTGGCGGGCTCCCGGGCAAACTGGCGGACTGTTCCGACCAGGACCCGGAACGCTGCGAAATCTTCCTCGTGGAGGGGGATTCGGCCGGCGGTACGGCCAAAATGGGGCGCGACCGGAATACCCAGGCCATCCTGCCGCTCCGGGGGAAGATCCTGAACGTGGAAAAGGCCATGCAGCACAAGGTCTTCGAAAACGAAGAAATTAAAAATATCTATACGGCCCTGGGGGTTACCATCGGTACCGAGGAGGACAGCAAGGCGCTGAACCTCGACAAACTCCGCTACCACAAGGTGATCATCATGTGTGATGCGGATGTGGACGGGAGCCATATCGAGACGTTAATCCTGACGTTCTTCTTCCGGTACATGCGGGAGTTGATCGAAGGCGGACACGTCTACATCGCCACACCGCCCCTTTACCTGGTCAAGAAGGGGAGTAAAAAGCGGTACGCCTGGAACGATAAGGAACGGGATGCGATCGTGGAAGAACTCAGTACGAGCAGCGGCAGCCCGGGGATCCAGCGGTATAAGGGTCTTGGGGAAATGAACGCCGAACAGCTCTGGGATACCACCATGAACCCGGAGTTCCGCACGCTGCGGCAGGTGACCATCGACAATGCCACCGAATCGGACCGGATTTTTTCAATGCTCATGGGGGATGAAGTCCCTCCGAGGCGCGAATTTATCGAGCGAAACGCCGTTTATGCGAACATTGACGTATAAGAATCCCGATTTCACAACAAAAACCCCGGCCCTCCAGCCGGGGTTTTTTAGTTTAGAGGCAAATTCCTACAAATGAAAAAGACGCTACTGGTTGCAAGTTTCCTGCTCGCCGGGGGATTTGCCGCTGCACAATCGAATGTAAACGACCTGCTGGCAGCAGGCCTGAACGATGCGGAACGGTTTACCAATGACTATCTTTCACCGGTTTCAGAAGGTACGATATTCAGCTTGTCCGGTTCCTGGCTAAACACGGCTACCGCCAAACCGCTCGGAGGTTTCGAGATCTCCATTGTGGGGTCGATGGCCGGATTCAAGAACAAGGAGGAGAAAAAGAGTTTTGTCCTCAATACGGCGGATTACGAAAACCTGCGTTTTGAAGACGGCAGCACCTCCAAATCCGTGGCAACCGCCCTGGGGGACATCGAAGGTGTCCGCGTGGTGGTTGAAGATGAGAACGGGTTCTTCTCGGAAAGCTTTGAGCTTCCATCGGGCCTGGCTTCTGAAAATATCAATTTCCTGCCCGCCGCTTATATCCAGGTAGGGGTAGGCCTCGTTAAAGGCACCGAGGTAAAAGCCCGTTTTTTGCCTAAAATCCAGACAGACGACGTGGCTGTGAGCCTTTTCGGGTTCGGGCTGCTCCACGAGTTTACAAGCCACATACCGGCCAATCGGTTGTTTCCCGTGTCTATTTCCGGGTTTATCGGCTTTACCCAACTCAACGGCAGCTACGATTTTACGGACACGAATTTCATCGACGGGGAAAACCAGCGGATCGATACGCGCATCAGCGGTTGGAGCTTCCAGGCGATGGCCGCCACGCGCCTGCCGGTGATTAACTTCTACGGGGGGCTCGGCTACGTAACCGGGAAATCGGATACCGATGTGCTCGGGACGTATACGGTTACCTCCGGCCCGTTTCAGACAACCTATGAGGATCCGTTCTCGATCAACAAGCAAGCCAGCGGCGCCACGGCGACCCTGGGAACCAAACTAAAGCTAGGGTTCTTCCGCCTGCACGTGGACTATACCCTGGCCGAGTTCAATCTGTTGAGCGCAGGCATCAATTTCGGGTTCCGGTAGGAGGCCCGCAATCCCGCAAAGCGAAACAGCCCCGCCTTGTTAGGCCGGGGCTGTTTTCATATAGAAATGGTAAGAAATGGGCTTGTTTGAAGCGGGCTATTCCCGCTGTGCCAGCACCTCGCCCTGCAGGTCGAGGAGCAACGCGCTGTCCGGGTTTTGTTTCAGGGTCACCCGGTCTGCCTCCCGGTCCAGGCCCGGATATTCAATTTGGTAGACCGCCCCTTCTTTTTCCCACCCGAAATCCGTTTTTACCGTAAGGACATTGCCCTCGTACCGGTGGTAACGCCCCAGGTAGGCATCGTTGAATATCCACTCTTCCCTAACGGAAATGCGGCCCTCCGGGGCCTCCGCAAAATCGGCACGGCTCCAGATCCCGATTACCGGGTCATTGTTGGTTTCCACCTCGGAACAGGCGGTCAGGGTCAGGGTGCAAATTAAGAGCAGGAAAAAGGGAACTTTACGTCTCATGGTTCAGCTCAATTGAGATTTGGGGTATACTTGCAACGGGGCGAAGCCTCGCGTATTGTTTTTTTTCGACCAACGACGTTCCCGGAGCCCTGTAATTCGATGAACGGCCCAAAACCTTAACATCCGGCCCGGATTCGGCATCCGCTCCGCCGGGGCTCCACATCGCCCCGGAATCCTCGGATATTCGGCTATTTTTCCCTATTTTTGGCAGGCTGAAAATCAACTATAAATAGAGTATTATGAAAGTTACCATTGTGGGTGCAGGAGCCGTAGGAGCCAGCTGCGCAGAGTATATCGCCATTAAGGATTTCGCCTCGGAAGTGGTGTTGCTGGATATCAAGGAAGGAGTTGCCGAGGGCAAGGCGATGGACCTCATGCAGTGTGCATCCCTGAACGGTTTTGACACGCGCATCGTCGGTTCTACAAACGACTACAAGAAAACGGCCGGAAGCGATATTGTGGTGATCACCTCGGGCATCCCCCGCAAACCGGGCATGACCCGTGAAGAGCTTATCGGCATCAACGCGGGCATCGTAAAGACGGTTTCCGCCAGCCTGCTGGAACATTCCCCGGAAGCCATCGTCATTGTGGTTTCCAACCCCATGGATACGATGACCTACCTGGTACATAAATCCACCGACCTGCCGCGCCACCGGATTATCGGGATGGGCGGTGCCCTGGACAGCGCCCGGTTTAAATACCGCCTGGCCGAAGCCCTGGACGCCCCGATTTCCGATGTTGACGGGATGGTGATCGGGGGGCACAGCGATACAGGCATGGTGCCCCTCACCAGCCATGCGACGCGGAACAGCATTAAGGTTTCCGAATTCCTTTCCGAGGAGCGGCTGGCGCAGGTGGCCGAAGACACAAAGGTAGGCGGGGCCACCCTGACCAAACTCCTGGGCACCAGCGCCTGGTATGCCCCGGGGGCTGCCGTCTCTGCCCTGGTACAGGCCATCGCCTGCGACCAGAAGAAAATGTTCCCCTGTTCCGCCCTGTTGCAGGGGGAATACGGCCTAGACGACCTCTGTATCGGCGTCCCCGTGCTTTTGGGGCGCAACGGCATCGAGGAAATCGTCAAAATTGAATTGAGCGAGGCCGAAAAAGCCAAAATGGCCCAGAGTGCGGAAGGGGTATCCAAGACCAACGCCCTGCTGGACGTGTAAACGATTGTCCCGGCCCCGGCCGGTCCCCCGGGTGGTTTAACCTGGATAAATACGGACTGCCGCTTGGTTGCCGGCAAGGGAACTTCAAAAGGCATGCGCGCTGAGGGCATGCCTTTTTTCATGGTGCCACCCATGCGGGAAACCCACATTCCCAGCGCCTTGAGGGCCGTTACAAAAGCACTGATTTTATTGGCAGTTCCTAGGGGAAGTAATATATTTGCACGCTGTTTGCAGCACCGTAATTATTTCAGATAAGCATTTAACTCATGAATAATAAAGGACTTATAAAGCTTTTTGCTTTGCTGTTCGGGCTGGTGAGTGTCTACCAGTTATCCTACACCTTCATTACCTCTAAGATCGAATCCGACGCGGAAGCCCATGCGGCGGCTGCGGTTTCGACCGATGAGGAAGACTATGTCGCCAAGCGGGAACAGGCAGAAGCCAGATACCTGGACTCGGTGGCCAAAAACCCGATCCTCGGCTTTACGTCCTATGAGGATGCTAAGAAGAAAGAGCTCAACAAAGGCCTCGACCTGAAGGGGGGTATCAACGTAACGCTGCAGATCTCCGTGCGGGATATCCTCTCCGGCCTGGCAAACAACACCAAGAACCCGGCCTTCAACAAGGCCCTTGCAGATGCGGATGCTGCATCCCGCAACAGCGATGAAACGTACCTCGAATTGTTCTTCGATGCCTTTGACGCCGTGAAAGGCGACACCAAGCTGGCCTCCCCGGATATTTTTGCCAACAAGGGGCTGAGCGACGAGATCAATTTTGAGATGAGCGACGAGGAGGTAAAGCCCATCATCCGGCGGAAGGTGGATGAAGCGGTTGTTTCCGCGTTTGAAGTGCTCCGGGAACGTATTGACGGTTTCGGCGTCACCCAGCCCAATATCCAGCGGGAGGGGAATTCCGGCAGGATCCTGGTGGAACTCCCGGGGGCCCGGGATATCGCCCGTGCGCAGGACCTGCTCTCGAGTACGGCCCAGCTCGAGTTTTGGGAAACCTACGAACCGGGCAACCAGCACCTGATCAACTTCTTTATCCAGGCCAACGAAGAGCTCAAATCCATCGTGGAGGCGGATACGCCGGAACCCATGGAAGAAGCCAGCGAAATCGACTCCCTGCTTTCGGACGTTGCCCAGGACTCCCTGGACCTCGCCACCGAGCGCAACCCGCTTTTCGAAAAGCTGCAACTCAACGGCCCGGGCTATGCCATCGGCCTGGCGGCCATCCAGGATACGGCCGAAATCGGATCCTGGCTGCGCATGCCCCGCATCCGCCGGCTTTTGCCGCCCCAGGTCCAGTTTACGAAATTTATGTGGGAACGCCCGTCCCAGGGCACCGAAGTAGCAGCCCTGTACGCCCTGAAATCGAACCGGGACGGGGTGCCGCGCATGAGCGGGGACGTGGTCAGCGATGCCCGCGACCAGTTTGACCAGTACAACCGGCCGGCTGTGGGGATGGACATGAACGTCCGCGGGGCCCGTGAGTGGCAGGAACTCACCAACGAAGCCAACCTGAATAATACGGGGATTGCCATCGTGCTGGACAACCGGGTGTACACCGCGCCCGGGGTTTCCCAAAAAGGCGGGATTCCCGGGGGTAGCTCTGAAATAACGGGCACATTTACCGTGACGGAGACCAAGGATATTGCCAACGTACTGCGGGCCGGGAAACTCCCCGCCGAGGCGGAAATCATCGACTCGTTTGTGGTCGGGCCCTCCCTGGGGCAGGAAGCCATCGACAGCGGGTTTACCTCCTTTGTGATCGCGATGATCTTTGTATTGATCTGGATGATCTTCTATTACGGCAGGGCCGGGTTGTTCTCGGACATCGCCCTGGTGTTCAACATCGTGCTGATATTCGGGGTGCTCGCCAGCCTGGGCGCCGTACTGACGCTGCCGGGGATTGCCGGTATTGTATTGACCATCGGTATGTCCGTGGATGCGAATGTGCTGATATTTGAACGTATCAAGGAGGAACTGCAAAAAGGCAAGGGGATGGCGCAGGCTGTTTCCGACGGTTTTGACAACGCCCTATCCTCTATCCTGGACGCCAATATCACCACCGGGCTCACCGCCCTGATCCTGCTGGTTTTCGGCTCAGGTCCTATCAAGGGCTTTGCCACCACGCTGATCATCGGTATCCTGACCTCCCTGTTCACGGCCATCTTTGTAACGCGTCTGCTTATTGACGCTTACCTGAACCGCCGCGGCCGGAAACTCGATTTTGCAACCGGGATTACCCGCGGCCTGTTCCAGAATATGAACATCGACTTCCTCTCCAAGCGGAAAATCGCCTACGTGGTATCCGGCGTTCTGCTGATTGCCGGGCTGGCTTCCCTGTTTACCAAGGGGCTTGACCAGGGGGTGGATTTTGTCGGGGGGCGGAACTACCAGATCCGCTTTGTGGACGCAGTGAACCCGGTTGAAATCTCCGGGGAATTGACCGACGCCCTGGGGAGTGCCAGTGCCAAGACCTTTGGGGACGCCAACCAGATCATGGTGACCACAAAGTACAAGGTGGACGTGCAGGGCACCGAGGTGGACGAGGAAATCCTGGGGATCCTGTTTAACTCCCTCCAGAAATACCTGCCGGACGGCACCACCTATGAAGATTTTGTTCCCGGGGGGACGAATGAGGATGTCGGGGTGATGAAGTACCGGAAAGTCGGGCCGACTATTGCCGACGATATCAAGAAGAATGCTGTATGGGCGGTCATTGGTTCCCTGGCGGTTGTCTTCCTCTATATCCTGTTGCGTTTCCGGCGCTGGCAGTTCTCGCTGGGCGCCGTGGCAGCCGTTTTCCACGACGTGCTGATCGTGCTGGGGGTATTCTCGGTCACCAGCTCGCTGATGCCCTTCAGCATGGAAATCGACCAGGCTTTTATCGCCGCCATCCTGACGGTTATCGGTTATTCCCTGAACGATACAGTGGTAGTCTTTGACCGGATTCGGGAGATCATTGCCGAACGCGGCTGGCGTGCCGGGGAAAATACGAACATGGCCCTGAACAGTACGCTGAGCCGTACGCTGAATACCTCGCTCACGACCCTGGTCGTTCTCCTGTCTATCTTTATTTTTGGAGGGGAGACGCTGCGAGGCTTTATGTTTGCGATGATTGTCGGGGTGATCGTGGGTACCTATTCGTCCCTCTTTATCGCAACGCCTATCATGTTCGATTCCCTGTCAAGGAAAATCTCTGCAGGTAAAAAGTAAGCATCCCGCGGCTGCCGGAAACGGCACCCGATGCATCAATTGAAAAAATCGCTGCCCGAGGGCAGCGATTTTTTTATTCGGACAAGAGCCACCTTCGGGCTGCCCGCCGGCTTGTAAACAAATCTACCTCAAAGCCTTCGTGGACCATAAAGTCCCTGAGCAGCGTCAGGTAGAAGTGGTCTTCCAACCGCGCTACCAGGGCGAGCTTGTACTCCCGTTGCCAGCTGCCCTTAATGGCCGCGCGGGCAATCTGATAGGCGGATTCCACCGATTGTTTCTGGCGGAGTTGTATCCGGGCCATCACGCGTACCTGGTCGGTAGCCCGGCACTGGAGAGCGAATTCTCTCCACATATCGGCAAAGGTATCTACCTCCGTCCCCTTTTTCCGTGGATTTTTCAGGGTGATTTCGAGATAGTCCCGGGTCTCTTTAAAAACGAGCGTTGTGGGCATATTAAAGGAGGTAATTGATTCGTGCAGCTGGAAAACCGCCAGTTCCGGCGATGGTTGCAATGCTGCCCGTATTACGGAAAGCCTCAATAAGTTACGAAAAATTAATTTGGGGGAGCCGCTCAGGCGATGCGACCCCGGGATCCGCCTTGTCCGCTTTCAAGGAAAAGCGTTTTTTCCGGATGCAGCCCGGGTTCTGGCCGATGGGAAACAAAGACAACGGCCGTACGGCTTTCCGCCGCCATTTTACGGATTAGCGACACAACCAGGAAGGCCGATGGCTCGTCCAGGGCAGCGGTAGGCTCATCGAGGATCAACAGGGGCGGGTGCTTGATCATCGCCCTGGCACAAAAAACCAGGCGTTGCTGCCCTTCCGTGAGATCTCGGAACAGCACCTCCCGCTCCTGTTCCATCCCGAGCAGACCAATCCACTGCCGGGCGAGAGAAAGCTGGAGGTCCCCGGGTTGCTGGTAGAGGCCTACTGAGTCCGTCAACCCGGAAATGAGCATGTTTTCAACGCTGTGGTATCCGCGAAACCGATCGGCCATGGCCGGGGTAAAATACCCGATGTGTTCTTTGATGTCCCAGACGCTTTCCCCGCTGCCTTTTCTGGTGCCAAAGAGGTAGAGCTCCTGTCCGTATGCTTTTGGATTATCGCCGGTAATCAGGGAAATCAAGGTGGTTTTCCCGCTTCCGTTTGGCCCCCGGAGTTCCCAGAATTCGCCCCGCCGGATCCGCCAGTCAATATTTCTCACGATGGTTCGCCCGCTGTAGGCTACGGATACGTCGCGGAAATCCACGAGCGTTTCGGGAAGTTCGGGCAGTGGCCCGGGCGGGGGCGGGATGGAACCGGTAATCCGGGGCCCCGACGGGATTTCGGGTTCGTAGGTGGGGAACCCCACCAGGTTCTGCCCCTCGAGAAATGCCCGGTGGACCATACAGGGGAGCACATCCGAAGGACGGCTTGCCAATTGGATCAACAGGGTCGTACGCGCGAGTTCTTCAAGTTGCCCCGACAGCGATTCCCGGTATTCCCGGTCCAGGTTGTCGAAGGGGTCGTCCAGGATCAGGAAATCGGGCTGTTGTTGCAGCAGGTAGGCCAGGAGGGCTTTTTTGCGCTCCCCGCTGGAGTAGGTGCGCAACTCCCGATCGGGCTGCGGCTGCAGGTCCGAACGCTGGTGCCGGGCTTCTTCCTCAATAAAGTCTGCAATCCGCGCATTCGAAAACAATGCCCCACTCAGGCTCCGCAGCCCACTGAGGGCCTCCGGCGGATTGCCCTGCAGCAGCGACTCCGAGAATGCGTACTTGTCCGAATGATTATCCGTGAATATGACGGTATGCTCAGCCATCTGCTAATCGGTCCTTTCCCAACGAATCCGGTCGCCGGGTTCCAGGCCCCATTGTTCACTGAGCCCGGCATTGACCTCCAGGACATACTGGACGGGGACCCCGGAGGGTATACTGCCTTCGTCCAGGGGTTGGGCGTTCCGCCGGATGGTGGCAATTTCCCGATTCGAACCGATAAAGATAATATCCAGTGGGATCAGCGTGTTTTTCATGTAAAATGCGTGTTGTTCCTCTGCGTCGAAAAGGAACAGCATCCCCCGGTTATCCTTCATTTCCTTCCGGTACATCAACCCGGTCTGGGTCTCGTATTCCGTATCTGCAATTTCAATCTCCAATACGGCCAGGACGGAATCCGATTCGGCCGACAGGATTTCCAGGACCCCTTCTTTTGTAAAGCGGACCTCTTCGGTTTTGAGCGCGGGCTTTTCGGCATCGCGGCACCCGGACAGGCAGCAAAAGGCAGCAAGGCACAGGGCTGCCGTCAGCCGGCTGAAAATACGGCGAATCGCGGTTGCTTGGTGATCAGGCATGGCTTGCAGGCTTAGTGGGCCGAAACATAAAATACAGGCCCAAAAGGACAAAGGGGATGCTGAGCCACTGGCCGGTGGAGAGATATCCCAGGGTATCTTCAAACCCGCCCTGGCTCTTCTTAACGAATTCCACGACAAACCGGATGCTCCACAGCAATACGAGGAACAGGCCAAAGAGGTACCCGGGACGAGCGGCCTTGGAGGTCTTCCAGTAGAGCCAGTAAAGGATCGCAAAAACGCCGATATACAACAGGCCCTCGTACAACTGGGCCGGGTGCCGGAAGGGGATGGCCTGGAGGTGTTCCGCAAATTGCGGGTCGTCTGTCAGGGCCCTGTAGGCGGCCTCCGGGGTGCGTTCCCCGGTAATGTGCATGGCCTGGCCCGCCGGCATGTCGTCCGAATCCCGGACGAAACGGGTTGCCAGGAAAAAGGAGGCATCCGTGATTTTGCCGTTTATTTCGGAGTTGAAAAAATTTCCCAGGCGAACCAGGAAGGCCCCCAGGGAGACGGGGATGACAATCCGGTCCAGGACCCAGAGCATGTTGAAGGAACTGTACTTCCTCGTAAAGAGGTACATCCCGATAATTACTCCGATAGCGGCCCCGTGGCTGGCCAAACCGGTAAAGCCGGTAAACTCATACCCGTTGATAATTCCAAAGAGGCTGCTCCCGGCCTGTTCGCGGATGGGAAGCAATATCTCTACCAGGTGGCTGCTGTAGTAATCCCAGTCGTAGAAAAACACATGCCCGAGGCGCGCACCCAGCATGGTGGCCAGTACGGCATAGATAAAAAGGGCATCCAGCTGCTCCCGGGAACGGCCTTCGCGCTGAAAGATCTGCTTCATCAGGTACCACCCGACGGCGAAGGCGATAATCCAAAGGAGGTTATAGTATTTGATCTGCAACACCCCGAGCTTGAACAGCGTATCGTCCGGATTCCAGGTGAAACCTAGTAGAAACATAGCGGTAATTTGCCGGCTAAGATACAAATTCCCCCCCGACACAGCGAGTCAAAAAGGTCCGTGGGACCTTTTGAGCTGTGGGCGAGCTGGCGCGCTGGCCTGTGGTCGCAGTTTGGGATCAGGGCACCGGGTCGTAGCCGGAACCTCCCCCGTCACAGCGGAATGAAAAGGTCCAGTGGACCTTTTGAGCTGTGGGCGAGGTGGCGCGCTGGCCTGTGGTTGCAGTTTGGGATCAGGGCACCGGGTCGTAGCCGGAACCGCCCCATGGATGACAAGAAGCAATCCGCTTCAACGCCAGCCAGCCCCCTTTGAACACCCCGTGTTTCTTCAGCGCCTCCAGGGTATATTGGGAACAGGTAGGGCTGTAGCGGCAACTCGGCGGGGTCAGGGGGGAAACATAGCGCTGGTACCCGCGCACCAGCCAGATAAGCGGCAAGGCGAGTTTGTTTTTCATAACCGCTTTTTGGGGGTTAGAGGGTAAAGGTCGTCCCTTCCTTGCCGTCCTTGAGTTGGATTCCGAGTTCCGAAAGGGTGTCCCGGATCTGGTCGGAAGTATGGTAATCCTTGTTCGCCCGGGCCTGGTTCCGAAGGTCGATGACCAGCTTCATTACACCTTCCAGTTTCTCGGTTTCCTGGGTTTGGCTCCGTCCAGGTTCCAACCCGAGCACCTCAAAGGCAAAGCCTTCCATGGTTTCCTGCAGCGTATCCCGGTCGGCCGGGGAAAGCGATTGTTTCCCGTCCCGGACCAGATTGATGGTCTTGACGGCTTCGAACAGCTGGGCAATCAGTACCGGGCTGTTGAAATCGTCATTCATCGCGTCATAGCAGCGTTGCCGCCACGCAGCCACATCGAAATCGGACGTCTTGCCGGTGGGCAGGCCGGGGAGCTGTTCCATGGCTTCCATCAGGCGGTTGTATCCCTTTTCTGCCGCGAGCAGGGCCTCGTCACTCAAATCCAGGATGCTTGTGTAGTGGGCCTGCATCATAAAGAAGCGGACCACCGTTGGCGCAAACGGCTTGCTCAGGATGTCGTTTTCCCCGCTGAAAATCTCCCCCGGGAGCAAGTTGTTCCCGGTGGATTTGGCCATTTTCTTGCCATTCAGGGTAAGCATGTTGGCATGCAGCCAGTAGCGGACGGGCGACTGGTCGTTCCCTGCCTCGGCCTGGGCAATCTCGCATTCGTGGTGCGGGAATTTCAGGTCCATGCCACCCCCGTGGATATCAAAAGTATCCCCCAGGTACTTGGTGCTCATTACGGTGCATTCCAGGTGCCAGCCCGGGAATCCTTCCCCCCAGGGAGAAGGCCAGCGCATGATGTGCTGGGGCTCGGCCTTTTTCCACAAGGCAAAATCCTGCGGGTTTCGTTTTTCGTCCTGGGCGGTCAGTTCGCGGGTATTCGCAATCATGTCCTCCAGCTTCCTGCCGCTCAGCTTGCCGTACTCGTAATCCTGGTTGAACCGTTTTACGTCGAAGTACACCGAGCCGTTCTTCTCATAGGCGTATCCCCGGCCCATAATCACCTTGATGATCTCGATCTGCTCCACAATATGGCCTGTAGCCGTGGGTTCGATACTCGGGGGGAGCAGGTTGAAGCGCTGCAGGATGTTGTGGAAATCCACCGTATAGCGCTGCACCACCTCCATGGGCTCGATTTTCTCGAGCCGCGCCTTCTTGGCGATCTTGTCTTCCCCCTGGTCGGCATCGTCCTCCAGGTGGCCCGCATCCGTAATGTTGCGCACGAACCGGACTTTATAGCCCAGGTGCCTGAGGTACCTGAAAATCAGGTCAAAGGACATGAAGGTCCGGCAGTTCCCCAGGTGGACGTTGCTGTAAACGGTCGGCCCGCAGACGTACATGCCTACGTGGCCTTCGTGGATGGGGGTGAAGGTTTCCTTGGTCCCGGTAAGGGAATTGTGGACTTTAAGGGTTTGTTCCGTGTAGAGCGCCATGGAATGGGCTTAAAATTCGGTATCCAGGTTGATGTATTCCAGGAATTCCCGTCGGAGTGATTCTTCTTCCTTGAATCGGCCCCCGTATTCCGAGGTCACCGTGCTGCTGTCCACGTCGCGGATCCCGCGGGAATTGACGCAGAGGTGCTTGGCATCGATGACGCATGCGACGTCTTCGGTGCCCAAAACCCGCTGCAGTTCGCGGACGATCTGGATGTTCATCCGCTCCTGTACCTGAGGGCGCCTCGCGTAGTAGTCGACAATGCGGTTCATCTTGGATAAACCAACCACTGAACCGCCGGAAATATAGGCAATATGGGCCTTGCCGACAATTGGCAGCAGGTGGTGTTCACAGGTGCTGTACACCGTAATATTCTTCTCCACCAGCATCTCCCCATACTTGTATTTGTTGTCGAAGGTCGAAGATTTGGGGCGGCGGTCCGGGTGCAACCCGGCAAAGATTTCCTTTACGTACATTTTCGCCACACGGTCCGGGGTGCCCCGGAGGCTGTCGTCGTTCAGGTCCATGCCCAGGGTGAGCAAAATATCCCGCACATTCTGGCGGATGCGGTCGATCTTTTCTTCATCGCTCAAACGGAACGCATCTTCCCGCAAGGGGGTTTCTTCTTTTCCGGTAAAATGGTCCTCCATAAAGGATTCCCGGGAAGTTTCCAATGCTGGATCGGTTTTCATCGGTAGGGTACTTTACAATTGGCAAAGATATACATTATATGCCACTTTATGGCGTGTTTGGGCGGGTACACAACATAAATTCGTGTTAAGGAAATGGCCTTCCTATTTTTATTTTGCCCAAGTACGACCATGTATAAAAGACGCAGACAAACCGGCCTGGCGGCAGGTCTTTTCCTGTTGGTGGCATCCTGGGGGACCGCACAGATTTCCCCGGATTGCCAGACGGCTATTCCGATTTGCAGCAATACCCCCGTGAACGGGGGGACTTCCGGGTATGGCACCGACGATTTCGGGGGCGCGGCAACTTCGGGTTGCCTGGAGCCCACCCTCTCGGGTTATATCGAATCGAATTCCGCCTGGTATCGTTTCCGGACGGGGGCTGCCGGGCAACTGGGCTTCAACATTTCCTTTGACCCGTCCGAGGACTGGGATTTTGCCCTGTATCGCGCCTCGGATTGCGGTAGCCTCGGGGAGCCGGTACGCTGCAATTTTTTCGACAACCGGGACCGCGAAGTCTATATGGGGGTAGGGGAAGACCCTTCGGGAAATGCGGATACCTTCCTGTACGAACCCTGGCTGGACGTACAGCCCGGGGAGGATTACTACCTGCTCATCAACAATTTCAGCAATACGAATTCCGGGTTTTCCATCCAGTTTTCGGGCCAGATCTTTGAGGACCATCCGTATGATGCCCTGGACTGCTCCATCATCAGTAACCTGCTGGGGCCACCTGTAGCGGCCTGCGAAGGCGATGCGGTACTGCTGGATGGAACGACTTCGTCTGCCACGGGCTACCAGTGGTATGCGGATTCGGGGTCCGGTTTTAGCCTCATTCCCGGGGAAACATCCGGAACCTATTCGGCAACTGCAGCAGCCATGTACCGTATCGTGGTCGACCTGCCGGACGGCTCCCAGGAAGTCAGCGATGTCCAGGTGGGCTTCAGCCCTGCAGCCCGGTCCGAACCCGTAGCCGATGCGATGATCTGCAGCGGCGACCCGCCCTATTACTTGCCTGCCCGGGATGCCGAAGCCCTGGGAACCCAGGACCCCGGGGAGTTCCGCGTAACCTATCACGCCAGCAATTTCGATGCACAGGCGGGGATCGCCGCCCTGCCGGACAACTGGTCTCCGGGCCCGGGGAACCATACGGTTTATGTGCGGGTGACCTCCCTGGAAAACCCGAATTGTTACGACGCCTCCTCCCAATTTGAACTGGAGGTCCTGTTGACCCCGAACCTGGATTTTGACGAGCAGGTATATATCTGCGACAATGGCGGCAGCGCCTTCATCGGGCTGTCCCAGGCGGAACCGGGGGTGGCCTACAGCTGGCAGGACGGCCTGTCCGGCCCCGGGCGTACGGTCAGCCAGGCGGGCACCTTTACGCTTACCGCTTCCACCGGTTCAGGAGGGGGCATCTGTACGGCCCAGCGCACCGTGGAGGTTATCCTCTCGGCCCCCCCGAGCATTTCGGATATCCTGGTGGAAGACCTGTCCGCGTCGAACCGCGTGACGGTGGAAACCCAGGCCTCAGGGAACTTTGAATACGCCCTGAATGACGGCGCCTTCCAGTCGAGTCCCGTATTTGAAGGCGTACCAGCCGGATCCCATCAGGTACGGATGCGGGATGCCCTCGGTTGCGGGGAGATTACCGAGACGATTACGGTTGTGGGCTACCTGCCATTTTTCACCCCCAACGGGGACGGACAACACGACCGCTGGCACATTCGCGGCATCGAAACGCTCACCGACCCGGTGGTGCACATTTTTGACCGTTACGGGAAACTGCTCAAACAAATGGACGGCACCTCCGCCGGATGGGACGGTACATTTCGCGGGCGCCTGTTGCCCGGTGCCGACTACTGGTTCCGCCTGACCTACACGGACTCCAACGGCCAGCGGGTGGAAGCCCGGTACCTGAATGCGCATTTCGCCCTGAAACGCTGAGGCTCCCATGCCTTGTCCGTTGGTCGATTAACGGTCAAAAACTTCGGTAAACCTATACTAAATCGTACCCGCGGGAGTTATACTATACAGAAATTCGTGCCCCAAACCCTATGAAGAACTACCTGGTATTACTCCTGGGCTGCCTGCTTTATGTCCCGGCCGTGACCGCCCAGAACTCACCGGATTGCCGGTCGGCCATCCCGGTCTGCGCGGATACCGTGCGCACGTGGTTTGCAGACGGCGGGGGCGATATCGACGATTTTGACCCGGACGTCATCCGCCAATCGGGTTGCCTGGAAAAAGGCAGCAATACTTCTGCGAATATCGAGAACAATACGTCCTGGTTTGTTTTCCGGGCGGGTACCGGGGGGCAGATAGGCTTTGATATCGAGGCGCTTCCGGGAGCGTCGGGGACTGTGACCGCTGAATGGGACTTTGCCCTGTACGGCCCGGATGTGGATTGTGCGGATATCAGCAATGGCACGGCCCAGCCCATCCGGTGCAACTACGAGGTGAACGACACCAATTTTACCGGGGTGGGCATCAACCCGGAAAACGGGCAGGTTGGCGCACCCCACCTGACGGGGAGCCAGAACACCTACGACGCGTTCCTCGAGGTACAACCCGGGGAAATCTACTACCTGCTCATCAACAATTACAACACAAATTTTGACGGGGACCCCGAACCCTTTTCGCTGACTTTTACCGGGAATTCGGTAAACACCAACCAGGACACGGCCCTGGACTGTACGCTTCGGGATGAATTCCTCGGCCTGGACATCACCGCCTGCGAAGGCGACCCGGATATCGTGCTGAGTGCCCTGAATTCCCCGGCGGGCCCGGATATTGCGGATATTGTCTGGTCGGTGGATTACGACGACGACGGCACGATCGACGCGACCCTCGCCTCGGGGCCCGGGGAAACCGAACTAACGGTCTCCAGCCCGGATTCCGGCCGGTATTTTGTGGAAGTCACCGCAACGACCTCGGAGGTGTATGCGGACGATATCCTGATTACCTTCTATGGGGAACCCCAACTGGACCGGGTGGACATCCTCGCGGATTTGTCGGACAGCAACAACATTGAGATCATCCCGGTGGGGAACGGGGATTACGAGTACGCCATCAACGGCGGGCCATTCCAGGAGTCCCCGATTTTCAACGACGTCCCCCCGGGGATCAACACGGTGGTCATCAACGACCGGAACGGATGCGGGACCACCGAACCCACCGAATTCCTGGTAATCGGCTACCCGAAGTTCTTTACCCCGAATGCGGACGGCATCCACGATACCTGGCACATCCTCGGGATTGAAGAGCTCACCGAACCGGTGGTGTTCATCTTTGACCGGTATGGAAAACTCCTCAAGCAGATTGACGAGACAAGTGTGGGATGGGACGGCAATTTCAACGGCCGGCCCCTCCCGTCTTCCGACTACTGGTTCCGCCTGGAATACAGCCGGGACGAACAGGGGGTCCTGGTGGCGAACCTGGTCCGGGCCCACTTTACGCTGAAGCGGTAGGATTTAAGCTGAAAACCGTCTAGCTGCGCTTTAGAAGTTCAGCGTATATCCCACGGTAACGTAATTGTTTACGCGGTTGATAAAAGCATCCCCCAGGCCGCCGTCGTAAAGCGCCTCGGTGACGTCCTGTTCGCTGCGGCTGTAGGAGAGGTCGAGCCGGTTGGGCCCCCAGCTGTAGCCAATACCGCCGGAATAAGCCTCCAGGTCTCCCCAGATTCCCTCCTCCTTATACGGACTCGTCTGGTAGCGGTACCCCCCGCGCAGGCTTACCCGGTCGATCCGGTATTCCCCGCCCAGGCGATAGGTGGAGACCCCGCCGAGTACTTCAGCCATATAAGCGTTTTCCGAGGCGAAATTGGCGTCGGATGCAGGGCGTAGCTCCGCGTTGGAGAAATCCTGGTAGTCGTAGTCAAAACTCAGTAACCCCTCGGGCCCGAATACCAGGGCGACACTCCCGGTAACCTTGGCGGGGGTTTTGATCGTATAGGTGTCAAAGAGGTTGATCACCCCCAGGTTGATATTGGTGACATTCGGGTTTTTGTCGGCAAAATCCGAATTGGCCGCCTGGGAGAAATCGTCCGTGAGGCGGTACCAGGTAGGGGACTGGTATGCCCCGCCGATCCGTACTACATCGCCCAGCCTGGCGATGGCGCCGATTTGCATGGAAAATCCGGACCCTTCGGTATGCAGGAAGCTGTCGAAGGTGGCCGACTGAATGGGGGAGCCCGCGTCGTAACCGCTTTCGTCCAGGAACGTCAGGCGCTCGTACAGGACGGAATGGAAATTCAGGGAAGCCCCCAGGTAGAAACTCTCCTGGTACTGGCCGGAAAAGTTCAGTGTAAACTTGCTGTTGTACCCGTTGGTACTCTGGATGTAGTCCTGGTTGACGGTGGAGTAGTCCGCATTGGAAAAATAGTCCGTATTCCCGTCGTCATCCGGGTCTACCGGGTCGATGAACCCGGCCTGGAAGCCGAGGAATGCCTGCTGGTCCGCAAACCCGAGGCTCGATCCGATATCCAGGTAGGCATCCACCACGGTTTCCCCTTCCCGGACGCGCAATGGCCCGAGCGGGACGCCCTGGGCAAAGTTCAGGAAGTATGTGTCGATACCGTTGGGGTTGCTGCCGATGATCCGGTAGGAGTCGTCAAAATTCTCCACCATGTCGTAATTCACCCCGAGGGCCAGTTTGTTCCAGGCTGCCCCTTCGGTGCTCTTGAACACGAATACGCCTCCAACCTGGTTGAGTTCTACCGCATTGAGCCCTTCCAGGGTGCCACCTGCAGGGCCAAAGCCGGCCGTATTGTCCCGGTTGTAGTTCCCGCCGGAGACGGTGAGGATGTTGTTGCTGAAGACGGCAGATCCGGCCGGGTTGATGTTCAGGGAGGACAGGTCGCCACCCAGGGCTCCAAAAGCCCCGCCCATTGCCTGGAAACGGGCCGATCCCTGGGTTTCTTCCAGGCCGTATCGGAGTACGTCGTTGACGGTCTGCGCGGTTGCGTTAACGCACAGGCCGAGCAGGATGAAAGTGAATATACGCTTCATTGGTGATGCTTTTTGATTATGAAAAGGGGATGATCGTTATATGCCGCCGCGTCCGCCGCTCCGGCCCCCGCTGCGACCCCCGGAAGAACGCCCTCCTGAAGACCGGCTGCTGCCGCCGCTGCTTCGCATACTGCCTGAAGACCGGCTACTGCCGCCGCTGCTGCGGAAACTTCCCGATGACCGGCTGCTGCTTCGGCCGCTGCTGCGGTAGCTGCCAGAAGACCGGCTGCTGCTTCGGCCGCTGCTGTACGTGCCCGAGCGCCCCCTGCTGGTCCTGCCGGACGAGTAACTCCGGTTCGGGGTGCTTCCCGAACGGTTGTATCCCGAGGATCGGCTATACCCCCTAGATGACCCGCTGTAAGAACGGGAACTCCTGGAGTTGCCATAGGACGGGGAGGTCCGGGTAGACCTGCTGGAGCGATACGCCCGGTTGCGGGCGGCCGCGTCCAGGTTGGAGCGCGACCTGGCTGCAGAATACCGGCCATTGCGATTCAGATTGGAGCGTCCGCTGTTTGTGCGGTATTGCGAGGTGGTCCGCGCCGCAGAACTGTACCTGGCGTTGCGGGTTACCCCGGGATTCCGGTTGTAGAGCCCCCGGCGCCCGGAGTTATAGGCATAGGCGTTTCGGTAGAAACCATTGCGCCAGTAGCGGTTCCCCCAGTATCCGGCGTACCCGTAGTACGGGCTGTACCAGTTGCCCCAGCCCCAGTAGCCATTCCAGCCCCAGTTGTTCCAGCCCCAGCCCCAACGGTTCCAGCGCCAGGAATTCCATCCCCAGCCCCAGTTGTTGAAGCCCCAGCCAGCCCCCCAGGGGGAATACCAGCCACCAAAGGCCCACGGGCTGCCCCAGGCCCAGTTGTTCCAACCCCAGTTGTTGTAGCCCCAGCCGCCTCCGTAGACGTTCACTGTGAGGTTGCCGCCCTGGTCGCCCCAGGCCGGGTATCCTTCGTAGTCGTTGTTGTTTTCGGCAAAATAATCGTTCGGGTTGCCGATCAGGTTTTCGTCCGTATAGGCCAGGCTGTCCTGGTCCGAACTCGAATAGGAATCGATGTCGGTAAAGACCTCGCTGTCCAGCACTTCGCCGAGTTCGCGGGCGCGATCCCCAAAATAGGTTTCGTACGGGTCCGGCTCGGTATTTGGTGCCTGACGGGCAGGGGGAGCCTGGCGGGCAGGCGGGTTTTCGTAGCGCACCACGCGGTCTTCAGTACCATAAATGCCGTCCCGGTCGTAATACGAGGCGGATTGATAGGAACCGCAGGAAGCCAGAAGCAACCCAAACAGCCCGAATATCAGGGTGTTTTGAAGGTTGATGTGGGGTAGGGGTGGTCTCATGGGTGCAATTTTTTATTTATTGTTGAACATATTAAAAATAGTTAGTTTTGACGAACTATTTTCGTTAACAAAGTCACAATAGTTGTGCCAAACTACATTGAATGGGTAAAAATCTAACAACGCGCAGCGAGGATTATTCCAAATGGTATAATGAACTCGTGGTAAAAGCGGATCTGGCCGAAAACTCCGGCGTACGGGGATGTATGGTCATCAAACCCTATGGGTACGCCATATGGGAGAAGATGCAGGCCGCCCTGGACAAGATGTTCAAGGATACGGGCCACCAGAACGCCTACTTCCCGATTTTTATCCCGAAATCCTATCTGAGCAAGGAGGCCAGCCATGTGGAGGGCTTTGCCAAGGAATGCGCGGTTGTGACGCACTACCGGCTGAAAAATGCCGAGGACGGGAGCGGGATCGTCGTGGACCCGGAAGCCCGTCTGGAAGAGGAACTCATTGTCCGGCCCACATCCGAAACCATTATCTGGGATACCTACCGGCGTTGGATCCAGTCCTACAGGGACCTGCCGTTGCTGATCAACCAATGGGCCAATGTGGTCCGCTGGGAAATGCGTACGCGCCTGTTTTTGCGGACGGCAGAATTCCTCTGGCAGGAAGGGCACACGGCACACGCCACGGAGGCCGAAGCCATTGCGGAGGCAGAAACCATCCTGGACGTCTACGCCACCTTTGCCGAGGAGCATATGGCCGTACCGGTGATTAAAGGGACCAAGACGGCCGGGGAACGCTTTGCCGGGGCTGTGGAAACCTATTGTATCGAAGCCCTGATGCAGGATGGCAAGGCCTTGCAGGCAGGTACCTCCCACTTTTTGGGGCAAAATTTCGCCAAAGCCTTCGACGTGAAATTCGACAATACGGAAGGCCAGCAGGAATACGTCTGGGCAACTTCCTGGGGCGTTTCCACCCGCCTGATGGGGGCGCTGATCATGACGCACAGCGACGACAACGGCCTGGTGCTGCCCCCGAAACTGGCGCCGATACAGGTAGTGATCGTCCCCATCTACAGGGGGCAGGAGCAACTGGAGGCAATCAGTGCCGTGGTGAACCCGTTGGCGGCCCGGCTCCGGGATCGGGGCATCTCCGTAAAATACGACGACCGGGACACCCATAAGCCCGGATTTAAATTCAACGAATACGAATTGAAGGGCGTCCCTGTACGCCTGGGTGTGGGGCCGCGCGACCTGGCGAACGGCACCTTTGAGGTGGCCCGTCGGGATACGCTGGAGAAACAAGTGGTCCCGGCAGAGGGCATTGAGGAGTATATCGGCAACCTGCTCGGCGAAATGCAGGATGCGATTTATCAGCGCGCGAAGGACTTCCGGGATGCCGGCATCACCGAGGTGGATACCTATGAGGAATTCAGGGAAGTGATCGCCACCACCGGGGGGTTCGTTTCGGCCCATTGGGACGGGACCGACGAGACCGAAGAGCGGATTAAGGAGGAGACCAAGGCGACGATCCGCTGCATCCCGCTCGACCCGAAACCGGATCCGGGAAATTGTATTCGAACCGGGAAACCCTCGCCCTACCGGGTGCTTTTTGCCAAAGCGTATTAGGGTTTAAAAAAACTTTGCCAGTTGTTGGCAGGCAAAAAAAATATTGTATTTTTGCACCTGCCTAATTACAAGGTGCGTTTGGCAACCAGCCGGTTAAGCCGGCCGGCCGCCTACTGAAATATGGCCCGTTCGTCTAGGGGTTAGGACGCCAGGTTTTCATCCTGGTAACAGGGGTTCGATTCCCCTACGGGCTACAAATGGTTTTTCAGCGGCTTTGCCGCCGGGGAAAACCGCCCTTTGAAATATTCGGCCCGTTCGTCTAGGGGTTAGGACGCCAGGTTTTCATCCTGGTAACAGGGGTTCGAATCCCCTACGGGCTACCAGGAAAATAGAGACTATAAAGCGAATTTAGAATTCATGGCAAATCATAAGTCAGCATTAAAGCGCATCCGCAGGAACGAATCTGTGCGTCTGCGCAACCGCTATCAGCACAAGACCACGCGTAATGCAATCAAGAAGTTGCGTTCGGAGACCGATAAGAAAAGCGCCGAAGCCCTTCTGCCCTCAGTGGTCAGCATGATTGATAAACTGGCCAAGCGGAATATCATCCATTCCAACAAAGCGGCCAACCTCAAGAGCAAGCTTACCAGGCAGGTTGCCGGGCTGTAAAAGCGCTTTTTGATACCGAATTGGAACCCCGTTTCGCAACCCCGTTGCGAAACGGGGTTTTTGTTTTGTGTCCCCGGTTAAGGGCTCGATCCATTATTCCCCCCATTCCCGCCGTGATTGCGATTACCCGGTTTTCGGAGTCGTTTCATCCGGATAAATCCCACAAGGAAGCAGCCGTACATGCAATAGATCAACGCCAGGTGTACCGGCCGCGTCCATGCCGCGTATTCGGCCTCCCCGACGGCCACCTGGAAGCGGTGCAGGTTTATCGGCAGGTACCCCAGGTGGAAAACCAGCAGGCCGATACTGATCCAAACCAGCAGGTCCCGCCAGAACAAATCCCGGTTCGCCAGGTGGAATTCCTGAAACAAATAGCCGGCAGAAGAAACGATGAGCAACACCCCGCCTGCCGTATAGGCATAGGCCTGGGATACGGTGGAAAAGTCGTGCTGCCAGGCATTCCAAAGACTTACCCCGACAAATAGCCCGAGCCCGGCGGCCTTGACCCAATCCATGCGGAGGGCCGTGATATACCGGTGATAGAGGATGTAAAAGAATACAACCAGGACCAGGCTGTAAATATTGTAGATGAGCCAGTTGTTGTTGTAGTACATCTCCCGGATCACGATACTGAATGCATCGTAGTCCCTGACGATGATCCCCACCGTTTCGGTGAGCAGCGTATAGGCAAAAAAGACCGGCAGGTACCGCGCAGGGGTATCGTAATATCGGGGAAAACGATAAACGGCCAGGCCCAGTACCAGGGCGTATAACCCGAAAAAAACAAATTCAGCAAGGTCGTCCAGTAGTTCCAATCTCAGTTGCTCAGGAATACGCGCTGAGGCCGCATCCGCCATAAGCCTACCAAGATACACCCGTACATCACAAAAATCAACACCTGCAGGATCCGGGTTACCACCACCGGGTCCATCAGGCCGGTGGGTGCATGCATGTTGCGATAGATGGTTATCGGGATAAACCCTGAATAGAAAATGGCGATGCCCAGAGAAATCCACGACAGCAGGTCCCGGTCGGTAAATGCCCTCCCGGAAACAGACCGGCGGTATATAAGGTACATCATTGAGGAAACCACCAGCACAGCAGACCCGGTAATATAGGTTCCCAGCTGGACCTCATACTGGAAGCTCTGGTACAGCGGGTTGATTAGTGCCGCAATGGCAAGGAGGGTCGAGCCGATGAGGATTGCGGTCCGCGCCGCCCGCCAGGGGATTACCCGGTAGTAGACGAAAAAAAAGTACCCGCAAAAGATCAACAGGTAGACATTGTATATCAACCAGTTGTAATAACTGAAGAACTCATTCAGGAAAATGCTGAATTCCGTAAATTCATAGGTGATGATCCCCAGGATTTCAGTGGCCAGCGTATAGGTAAACAACACCGGAAGCAGCCGCAACAGCGTATCAAAATAGCGCGGGTACCTCCATATTGCCAGGAATACGGTGACCAGATAAACCGGGAGGAACGGATATTTCAGCAGGAGCGAAATTGGGTTGACCTCCATATATCAGGCGCTATTAGGTATTAGTTGTGTGGCGGCGGCGCAGACCCGCCAAAATTCATGATCAGGCTCCCCCCGTCCTGGAGAGTGGCCGGCGCTGTGGGCAGCGACAGGAAAGCAGCTTCCGAACGTTCCATGCCGTCCTGATCCATCCCGGAACCCTGGCCTTTCACGGGCTGCAGATCCAGGCTCAGATACCCTGCGGTTCCGTCCGGGCGGATATATAGGCCAAATTGTTCATCGCGTTCCTTGTCGGGTTGGGCCGCGGGGACCAGGAAAACGGTATTCTGCCGGGGATGCACGTGTCCGCCGCTTTCCGGGTTGTTTCCGAAATACACGCGAAGGCTCGAAATATCCGTCCCCGCCTTTTGGGCCTCCTGCTCGATATACTGCATATATTGCTTCAGGTTGGCGTAGTCAAAGGCTACATAACGGGCAACGGCAAATGCAGAATCCACTCCTTCCGCCCGCAGCAGGGAATCCTCGTACTGGCGGATCAGCGGGGCGCGCCGCTTGCTGTAGAGTTCAAAATCGATCCGCGCTTCCTCCAATGTAATAATGCCCTCCGGGGCATTTACCATTTCCTGCTGTCCGGGATCATCCCCCGGGGGGGTGCCGGATTGCTCCCCGCAGGAAACAAAGATGAGGAGCAGGAAAAACGAAAAAATCTGGAAGCGTTGAAAATTCCGGGTAGTCTGGGAAAGCGGCATGGCTAGATGTTTAAATGGTTTGATGTCTCGACCTAAAATTACTATAAAAACCCCGTTTTTTTGATGCCATCCGTAAAGCCAGCCCTGCCGATTATACATAAAAAAGCCCCGACGATACCGCCGGGGCTGAATTTTGAGCCTGTTGCCCTTATTCGTTCATGGTCATCAGGAATTCCTCGTTGCTCTTGGTTTGCTTGATGCGGTTTTCCATGAATTCCATGGCCTCGATGGGGTTCATATCGGCCAGGTATTTCCGGAGGATCCACATGCGTTGCGTGGTGGTATCGTCCAGGAGCAGGTCGTCCCGACGGGTGCTAGAAGCCACCAGGTCGATGGCCGGGAAAATCCGGCGGTTGGAGATGCGGCGGTCGAGCTGCAGTTCCATGTTGCCGGTACCCTTAAATTCTTCAAAGATGACTTCGTCCATTTTGGACCCGGTTTCCGTCAGGGCCGTGGCGATGATGGATAGGGAGCCCCCGTTTTCGATGTTCCGGGCTGCCCCGAAAAAACGCTTGGGCTTGTGGAGCGCATTGGCATCCACACCCCCGCTGAGTACTTTCCCTGAAGCGGGTTGCACCGTATTGTAAGCCCGCGCCAGGCGGGTAATACTGTCGAGCAGGATCACCACGTCGTGGCCGCATTCCACCAGGCGTTTGGCTTTATCGATCACGATGTTCGCCACGCGAACGTGCTCGGTGGCTTCCTTGTCAAAAGTGGACGCCACCACTTCTCCGCGGACGTTGCGCTGCATGTCGGTAACCTCTTCCGGGCGTTCATCGATCAGCAGGATGATCTGGTAAACCTCCGGGTGGTTGGCGGCAATCGCGTTGGCGATGTCCTTGAGGAGCATCGTCTTACCGGTTTTGGGCTGGGCGACGATCATCCCCCGCTGGCCTTTTCCGATCGGGCAGAACAGGTCGATGATCCGCGTGGAAATATTGCTCTGGCGATCTGCCAGGTTGAATTTTTCTTTCGGGAACAAGGGGGTCAGGTGTTCAAAGGAAACCCGGTCCCGGACAACCTGGGGGTCCAGGCCGTTGATTTTATTCACCTTGATCAGGGGAAAATATTTCTCGCCTTCCTTGGGAGGGCGTACGTTCCCCAGGACTGTATCCCCGGTTTTCAGGCCAAACAGCCGGATCTGGGACTGGGACACATAGATGTCGTCCGGTGACGAGAGGTAGTTGTAATCGGATGAGCGCAGGAAACCGTAGCCGTCGGACATGATATCCAGGACGCCTTCGCTTTCGATGATGCTGTCGAATTCGTATTCGGGCTGCTTGTACTTGTTTTTCTGGCTATTGTCGTAATTGCCATTGTTGCGCTTGTCGCCGCCGGAATTATCCTTTTTACGGGACTCGCGCTTGGGGCGGTCCTTGTTGTCGGAGGAGGCGTCGCCCTTTGACTTGCTGCGATTGTCGCGCCGGCGATCGTCTTTGTTATCGCCCCGCCGACTCCGTGAGTCCTTGCGGTTGTCTTTGTTGTCGTTGTTGTCGCTGCTGTCGCCGGTTTCTTTCTGAGCCTCGGACTCCTGCCCGTTGCTTTTGTGGCGGGACGATCCGCTGTCTTTTTTGGGGGAGCGACCGCGCTGGTTCTGGCGGGGTTTGCCGGAATCCCTGGAGGCGTCATCGGCGCCTTGGGTATCTTTGTTGTCTTCGGCAGTTGCTTCCTGGGCGTGCTCGCGGACGGCTGCAGGATTGGAAGCCTGGAGGTCCAGGATCTGGTAGACCAGATCGAGTTTTTTGAGGCTGCGGTATTTGGGGACATTCAGGTTTTTAGCTATGTCCTGAAGCTCTGGAAGCTTCTTAGCCTTCAATTCGGAGATTTCAAACATGTAAGAAATAAAATAGGTTATACGATGGATCCAGTACTGTTATAAGTAAGTAGGATTGAAGAAGTGTTATTCGGATATTGCCTGGGCCAGAATGCCCGCTTGGTAGGTGCTATAACTAATAACTTTGCAATATTACGAAATATTTTTCAATAATTCAGCAATTTACCGCTGGAAATAGCAGCTCTGCCATAAGCTTTGGGCTGGGGTTGAAGCGGTTAGCAGAACGGCAGCGTTGTTGCGGAAGATTTGAACCGGATATTGCATCCATTTCGCAGGATTCTGTTTATTTTTGCTGTCCGTTACGCTTAGTTCATAGATATGATACAACGCATCCAGACGGTTTATTTGCTGCTGGTGGCACTGGCCACCGGGGTTCTGCCGTTCTGGGTGAATCTTTGGACACAGAGCGACGGCACCGCGGTCTACGCACAGGGCGAATTGTGGATCTCCCTTGCGTTTTACGCATCGGCCCTGTTGGCGGTTGTTTCCATGCTGCGGTTTAAAAACAGAAAATCACAGTTCGTATTGAATCGTTTCAATATGCTGCTGAACCTTTTTTTACTAGGATTCTTCGTAATCCGGGCACTAAATCTATCCGGAGAAACCCAGGTTTCAGAGAAGGGTATTGGGATGCTCATCCCCGTTTTTTCTATCGTTTTTTTAGTCCTGGCCAACAGGGCAATCAAGCGGGATGAGGACCTCGTAAAATCTGTGGACCGGTTGCGGTAGACCTTTTATCTTAGTAGTATTAGTGCGATGGACCCCGGCAGCAATGCCGGGGTTCTTGCATTTTGGTGCCTGGCAGCGTATGGGTCATGTGCAGGCATCCCGCTACTCCGGAGATGGGATTTCCAACCTGTAGACCGAGGATTATGGCTGGAATATTCGGCGCCCCAGGAGGCCTGCTTAAGGATCACCGTGTCCCCATGGAGGAACCAGAACCCGCGGCTTCGGTGTACCCCATGTGCCAGTTCTATGTATGAGCTGCGTTCGTAAGTGGAATCGGCGGATATCCGGATCCGGTGCAACTGCATGCCAATTTTTGAAGTGTACGTACCCGGGACAGGTTGCGCAATGAGGTCTGCCGCGATCAAAAATAAAAGCATTAAGAGTACAAATGGCTTGCCCAAGCATGGTGGATTTACCTGAAAGATAGGACAATAGTCCGAAGGCAAATAATTCTTGCGCCCCCTGATAAATATCAGCTTGCAATCCTTCCGTTGGCTGTAGATTTGAGCATAAGGAACCCTTGCAGAGGTTGGTGTGAAAAAAGTAATTGAGTATAACTATAGTTTTTAGTAAATTGAACCAATAAAACGTATACAATGGGAAAATTTGAAGTCAAAACAGACAAAGCGGGGAAATACCGCTTTAACCTGAAATCCGGAAACGGGCAGGTGATCTTGAGCAGCCAGGGATACAGTTCCAAGGAAGCTTGCGAGAACGGCATCGAGTCGGTCAAAAAGAATTCGCAGAACGATGCCATGTTCGAGCGGGACCAATCCAGCAGCGGAAAACCTTTTTTCAATCTGAAAGCCGCCAACGGCCAGGTGATTGGGTCCAGCCAGATGTATTCCAGCGCCAGCGCCATGGAAAACGGGATTCAATCCGTCAAGAAAAATGCACCGGGAGCAGACGTCGTTGAGGCATAATCCGTGACAGGCCAACGGGATGGGAGGCAAAACCCGTCCCTGACAAATGGATAAAGGAAGCAATTTTGCTTCCTTTCTTTATTGGTAACCGCTTGATTGCCCTGCCGGCAATGTTTGTCGATACCGCAGGACCCCAACCCAGAATAGCAGACCCGGTACTCCGCCGATGCGCTGCAAATTCCTATTTTTGCACTCCAAATTTTCCAAACCGATTCTGCACGCATGACCCGCATCCTGTTGCTTTCCGATACGCATAACCACATCGACGACCGCATTTGTGCATACGCCCGGGAAGCGGATGAGATCTGGCATGCCGGGGACATCGGTTCGCTGCGGATTACAGATACCCTCCGGGCAATCAGGCCCGTCCGGGCGGTGTACGGGAATATCGACGGCAAGGAGGTACGGGGGGAATTCCCGCTGGACGCTCGTTTTATGTGCGAGGAGGTCCCGGTCTGGATCACCCATATAGGTGGGTACCCGAAGCGGTACGAGCCGCGCGTCAGGGAGGAAATCAGGCGGGACCCGCCCAAACTCTTTATCAGCGGCCATTCGCACATCCTCAAGGTGCAGTTCGACAAGGACCTGGACCTTTTGCATATGAACCCGGGGGCCTGCGGCAAGGCGGGGTTCCACCAGGTGCGGACGATGCTGCGCTTTGCCATCGACGGGACCGATATCCGGGATCTGGAGGTGATTGAGCTCGGGAAGCGGGGGTAGGGGGTGTCCCACCCCGCCCCATTTACAAGATAACCTCTCAGGCTGCAAAGGCCCGGCAGGCCCCGATCCATTTCGGAACTTCCTATCTTTGATTTGAAATTGATTCAACGCATGCGATTTTTCCTGGAAATTTCCTACCTCGGTACTGCCTATCACGGATGGCAAAAGCAGCCCAATGCCCTCGCCATACAGGAAATCCTCGAGGACCGTATGGGAAAACTGCTGGGGAACGGCCCCATCGACCTGGTCGGAGCCGGGAGAACGGATGCCGGGGTGCATGCGCGCCAATTGTTCGCCCATTTTGACCGGGATGCTGCGCTGCCGTCCGGCTTTGTCCACCGCCTGAATGCCTTCCTCCCTGCCGACATCGCGGTGAAAGGAGTCTACGAGGTGGCGCCCAATGCCCATGCCCGTTTCGACGCCACCGGCCGGACCTACGAATACCACCTGGTGCGGGAAAAGGATCCGTTCCGGGAGGGTCTCGCCTATCAGTTTCAGGGGGAGCTGGATTTTGGGGCCATGAATCGTGCGGCCGCTTCCATGCTCGGGTACGGGAACTTTAAAGCGTTTTCCCGTTCCAAAAGCGATGTTAAGACCTACAATTGCGACCTGAGGGAAGCCCGTTGGGAGGAAGGCGACGGCGTCTGGGTATTTACCATTTCAGCAGACCGTTTCCTCCGGAACATGGTGCGGGCGGTTGTGGGGACGCTGCTGGAAGTAGGGAAGGGCCGCCTGGATGCAGAGGGTGTTAAGACAATTATAAAAAGCCAGGATCGATCCGAGGCGGGGGTTTCCGTACCTGCAAAAGGCCTATATTTGACGCGTATTACGTATCCCGATACTCTTTTTCTCCATGGCCAAAGAAACCGGTAAAGCTTTCGATCTGACGCTCTTCAGGCGCGTGATGGCTTTTACCCGTCCCTACAGGGCCACCTTTCTCGGAACCGCATTTGCCGCCATCCTGCTTACCGCTTTTGCCGTGGTGACCCCCATGCTGCTCCGGGAGATCATCGACAACGCGATTAAAGTCCAGGACCAGCCCTATCTGCTCAACCTGTGCCTGGCAATGCTCGGCGTGCTTATCGGGCAGGTGGTCTGCCAGTTGCTCTTTACTTATTACGCCAACTGGTTGGGGGAGTCCGTCATCCGGGATATGCGGGTGAAATTGTTCAGGCGGATGCTGGGCTTTCGGATGGAATACTACAACAAGTCGTCCATCGGGGTATTGGTTACCCGCGCGGTGGCCGATATGCAGCGGATTGGCGAAATCTTTTCCCAGGGTTTCTTTATGATTGTGGCAGACCTGTTGAAGATGCTGGCAGCCTCGGCGGTGATGCTCATCTGGAACTGGCGCCTGGCTTTGATCGTCTTTGCCATCCTGCCGATTATCCTGTACGCTACCCGGGTATTCCAGAAGAAAATGAAATCCGCTTTTGCGGAAGTGCGGGCTCAGGTGTCCCGCCTGAATTCCTTTGTACAGGAACGCCTGACCGGAATGAAAATCGTGCAGCTGTTCAACCGCGAGGCAACTGAAAGCCGGAAGTTCCGGGATATCAACAAAAAACATCAGGACGCCTGGCTGAAAACCGTCTGGTACAACTCTTTTTTCTTCCCCATTGCAGAAATCGTCACTTCCATCGCTATCGGGTTGGTAGCCTGGTACGGAGGCTTGCAGAATATTTCAAATATCCAGACCGAAAACATGGGGATCATTTTCGGTTTTATCCTGCTGATTGAAATGCTCTTCAGGCCGCTGCGGCAGATAGCGGACAAGTTCAATACGCTGCAGATGGGCATGGTGGCTGCCGGAAGGGTTTTCGGTATTTTGGATACGGAGAGCCGGATAGAAGACGCCGGAACGCTTAACCTGGACCACGTGGAGGGCGCCATTGAATTTAAGGACGTGCATTTCAGCTATGTGCCGGACGAAGAAGTACTCCACGGGATTTCCTTTTCCGTGCAACCCGGGGAGAAGGTGGCCATCGTAGGTGCCACGGGCGCGGGAAAATCCACCATCATCAACCTGCTCAACCGCTTTTACGACATCCAGTCCGGGGAAATCCGGATTGACGGTACGAACATCCGGGAGTACCAGCTGGCCTCGCTTCGGGGGAACATCGCCGTGGTCCTCCAGGATGTCTTCCTGTTTGCCGATACCATCGGCAACAACATCACGCTCCAGGACCCGGAGATCCCGCAGGAGGATATCGAATCGGCTGCCCGGGCCATCGGCGTCCACGAGTTTATCAGCAGCCTGCCCGGGGGATATAGCTACAATGTGAAGGAGCGCGGCAGCATGCTCTCCAGCGGGCAGCGCCAACTCATCGCCTTCCTGCGCGCCTATATGCGGAACCCGGGCATCCTGGTCCTGGACGAGGCGACCTCCTCGGTGGATACCTACACGGAGCAACTCATCCAGAAGGCCACGGAAAAAGTCACGGAGGGGCGCACCTCCATCATCATTGCCCACCGCCTGGCGACGGTGAAGAAAGTGGATAAAATTTTAGTGATGGATGCCGGACACATCGTGGAAACGGGGACCCACAAAGAGCTCCTCAAAAAGAAGGGTTACTACAGCAAACTCTACGAGGCCCAGTTTATGGCCGAGGAGGAACTCGCCTGAGGCGGGTCGTTCCCGGGAACAACCGGCAATCCGATTATTTATCGATTGGCCTGAAATCCTCCAGGCTCACTTCCCCCGTAAGGAAGAACACCATGTTCAGCCCGAGTGACAGGGCCAGGTATCCCAGGAAAAACAGCAGCAGGAAAATAATGGACCGGCCCAGGCCGGAGGCCAGGGAATAGGTGCCCAGCCGCAGGAACGCCCAGAGCGAATACCCGAACATAAAGAGCATCATTATAAGGGAATACTGTATATAATGTTCGGGTAGGAATAGCATAATCAGAAGCGATGGTAAAAAGGTCAGGATGGAGATATGGGCCAGCGCATAGGACGATGCTACCATGTATTCGGGCAGGTTGTAGTCCTGCCTGTTCAGGGTGAGGTAGCCGGAACATCCGATAATCGGTATATAGAGCAGGAAGACGAAGCTGCTGTATTCCATGACGGCATCCATAATTTTCACGGAGGCGGCGTTGGTCATCCCGGTCCCGAAAATGTCAAAATTGATCCTGTCCATGGCAAACTTGCGCATCGCATAAAACATAGCCCCGGAAATAAAGATCGCCAGCCCCAGGTAGTTGAGCGGGTTCATGTACTTGCGCCGGATTCCGGCAACGTAGGCGTGGATGACGTGTTCCGGGCGGACGGTCAGGTCCCGGATGGTCCGAAAAATCGTGTTGTCGATGTTGAAGACGCGTTCGTAGACGTCAGCGGCCAGGTTCCGGAACGTGAGCCTTTTCTGGACAACGCGCGCCCCGCAGGTGGGGCAATAGGCAAAATCGGTCCGCAGGTTGCTATCGCAATTTTTACAGTTCATTTCGCGCGATGTTACGTCAGGTCTTTCCGGATCATTTTCCCGAGTTCCTCGAGGTCTTTGAACAGGACGAATTCCCCGTTTTTGATATAGGAAATCAATCCGGTTTCCTCGCTGACCACCAAGGCCAGGGCGTCGGTCCGTTCGGTGATCCCCACGGCTGCCCGGTGCCTGAGGCCGAAGCGCTGCGGGATGGAGCGCTCCCGGGAGACCGGGAGGATGACCCGGGTGGCGACGATGTAATTCCCCTTGATGATGGCGGCCCCGTCGTGGAGCGGGCTGTTCTTGTAAAAAATACTTTCCAGGATGGGCTGGTTGACTTCAATCTGCATGCTGTCCCCGGAGGATTTGATAAAGTCCAGGGAGGTATCCCGCTCAATGACCAGAATCGCTCCCGTACCTGTTTTGCCCATTTTTTCACAGGCACCCATCAGGGCATCCACATCCAGGGCCAGGCTGATGCCGTCCTGTTTCAGGAATTTGAAGTGTTTGACAAAGCGACGCTGCTTGGCGAAATTGGTAGAGCCGATCACCAGGAGGAATTTGCGGATCTCCTGCTGGAAAACGATGATCAGGGCAATCAGGCCCACCTGCATAAAGCCGCCCACCATGCTGCTGGTCATGCGCATATCCAGGAGTTGGGTAAACTTCCAGAAGGCCCAGATGATCACGATGCCGATAAAGATATTGATGGCTACCGTGCCGCGGACGAGCCGGTAGAAGTAGTAGAGCAGGATGGCGACAAGCAGGATATCAATCAGGTCGGTGATGCCGAAATCCAGAAAGTTTAAAAAGTCCAATCCGCGCTGCTTTTTGTAAAAGTAGAAAAATTACCAGAATACCGACGGGATTGCGCTGCCTATTGCGGGCTCCCGATTGCCTGCCAGAGGTGGATGCACTCCCTGGCGGCAGCCGCGTCGTGCACGCGCAGGATGGAAGCACCCCCAAAAAGGGCTGCCATATGCAGGGCGGTAGTGCCGTTCAGGGCCTCGTCCGGGGTAATCCCCAGGGTTTTCCATATCATGGACTTCCGGCTGAGCCCCACCAGGATCGGGACGTCCAACACCCCGAAATGCCGCAGTTTGCCAAGGAGTTCAAAATTCTGTTCCCGGGTCTTGGCGAAGCCGAAGCCCGGGTCTGCGAGGACATCGACAATTCCCAGTTCCCTGGCGGCCAGCAGCCGGCCGGAAAGGTATTCGAGCACCTCCGTCACCAAATGGTCGTAGTCGGTGAGCCCGGACATGGTGGCCGGGGTACCCCGCATGTGCATCAGGATCACAGGCACCTGTTTTTCAGCGAGCAGCGGCAGCATCTTCGGGTCTGCCTCCCCGGCGGTTATGTCGTTGATCAGGGCCGCCCCCGCCCCGAGGGTTTCCCGGGCTACCCGGCTCCGGAATGTATCCACCGAAATCCGCGCCTCCGGGAATTCCCGGGCCAGCTTTTCCACCAGCGGGACCACGCGCCCGAGTTCTTCGCTCTCACTGACCTGCCCCGCTCCGGGACGCGTGCTGTAACCGCCCACGTCCAGGAAGTCGGCACCTTCGCCCAGCAGTTGTTCTGCCCGGAGCATGGCTGCCCGTGGGTCTGCAAATCGTCCGCCGTCGTAAAACGAATCCGGGGTTGAATTGAGGATGCCCATAATCCGCGGGGTCGAAAGATCCAGCAGCTTTCCATTGCAGCAGATGGTCATAAATCGAGGTTTTTTGGCCCGGCTCCGGCAAAAATCCCGTGAAAACAGTACTTTTGACAGGTGCGTTAACCCGCCGAAATTACGCAAATTCGAGCAACCCATGAAGGAAACTTCCAGAGCCTACGACGCTGTCATCGCCACGTGCCGGGACCTGTTCCGCCGCAAGATGAACGATTACGGCGCTGCCTGGCGCATCCTGAGATTGCCCTCCCTGACGGACCAGATATTTATCAAGGCCCAGCGGATCCGCAGCCTGCAGGAGCACGGGGAGCGCAAAGTGGACGAAGGGGAACTGGCGGAATTTATCGGGATCACGAATTATGCGATTATGGCCCTGATCCAGTTGTCCCGTGGGGTTGCCGACCAGCCGGACCTGGAACCGGAGGAGGCCCTTTCCCTTTACGACGCTCAGGTGGCCCGGACCAAGGCGCTGATGGAAGCCAAGAACCACGACTACGGGGAAGCCTGGCGCGACATGCGAATTTCCTCCCTGACGGATTTGATATTGCAGAAGCTCCTGCGGGTTAAGCAAATTGAAGCGAACCTCGGGAAAACCGAAGTGAGCGAGGGAGTGGAAGCCAATTACCAGGACATGATCAACTATGCGGTCTTTGCCCTGATCCATCTGGAAGAAAGCGCGGAAAAACCCAATCAAGCATGAAATACCTTGTGCACCTGGCCCGCGTACTGGTCGGGCTCCTGTTTATCGTCAGCGGATTTATCAAGCTCAATGACCCGGTGGGCTTCTCCTTCAAACTGGAGGAGTACTTCAGCCCACCCGTGCTGGACCTGCCGTTTTTGGAACCTTATGCCCTGGCCATTGCCCTCTTTGTGGTGGTCCTGGAAGTCATACTGGGGGTGACGCTGCTGTTGGGCTATCTGCGCAAGCCCACGCTCTGGACGCTCCTGGCGACCATCGTATTCTTTACGTTTCTCACGCTATATTCGGCCGTGACGGGCAAGGTGACGGATTGCGGGTGCTTCGGGGACGCCCTGAAACTCACGCCCTGGCAGTCCTTTTACAAGGACGTCGCCCTGCTGGTGCTCATCCTGGTTCTGCTGGCGGGCAGTAAGTACATTAATCCGATAGGGAGCCGGCTCTTCCGGGCAGGGGCAACTGCCCTGGCCCTGGTGGCTTGTATCCTGTTTGCCAACTACGTGTTGAACCACCTTCCCTGGATCGATTTCAGGCCCTACCATATTGGCGCCAGCATCCCGGAGGGGATGGTCATCCCGGAAGACGCCCCGGCCCCGGTCTACGAATACGACTGGAAGTTCCGGATAGACGGGGAAGAACAAATTATCACCACCAATGGGGAATACCCGGAGGTGGAGGGGGAATTCGTAGAAGTGGCGGATACCCGTGAGATCCGGGCGGGTTACGAGCCTCCCATCCACGATTTTACCCTGGAGAGGGAAGGGGTGGACTACGCCGGAGAAATCCTGACCCGGCCGCAACTGCTGATGGTCATCTCCTACGACCTGGACAAGAGCCATGCCCCGGCGTTTAAAGCCCTCGCCCGCTACACGGATTCCGCGGCCGCATTGGGGTATTCGGTAATCGGCATGTCGGCCTCCTCCCAGGAGGCGGTCGATGCCCTCAAGGCCGCAAACGGGCTGGACTTCCCGTTTTATTTTTCGGACCAGACTACCCTGAAGACCATAGTGCGCTCCAACCCGGGGGTCCTCAGGCTCGAACGGGGCATCATTCGCCAGAAGCTCCATTACAACGACCTGGAGGAGCTGGAACTGCAACCCCTGACGGAAGCGGCACGGTATAACATGCCCCTGAAGAAAAGCCTTGACAGCATCATGGAGCTCGACCAGAAATACCGGGCCGAGGCCCATCAGGGCGATTTCTCGAACTGGGGCCTGCAAATGGAAATCGACAGTTCGAACATCGCCTGGATCGATTCTGTTATTGCGGTCAACGGTTACCCCGGTAAGAGTCAGGTTGGCGGGGAAACATCCAAAGCGGCGTGGTACGTAATCCAGCATTCCAACCGAATCGATGAATTTCTGCCCCAGATCGAAGGGGCTGCGCGGGCCGGGGAGCTGCCTTTCCGCCTGTATGCCATGATGCTGGACCGCCAGTTGATGAGGCAGGGAGAACCCCAGATATACGGGACACAGGGCACGTCATTTTACATGGGTTCCCCCCCGGAGAAAGTTGATATGATCTGGCCCGTGGCCCAACCCGGGAAGGTAGACAGCCTCCGGAAGGCCGCAGGATTTGACCAGCCCCTGGAAGATTATGGAAGGGAATTATTTGGCGAAGATTTTGTGTACAGGAACTATACAATCGAACAGGCCCGGGAAATGTGGGCGAAACAAAACATCCAACAATAAAACCGAAACGCAATGAGATCTAATATCGTAGCCGGAAACTGGAAAATGAACAAAACGGCCTCCGAGTCGGAAGCCCTGCTGGACGAACTGGCCGCCAAGCTGCCGGACTGTTCGGCGGAGGTGATGGTCGCGCCCGTATTCGTCAACCTGGCCGAAGCGGTCAGGCGCCTGGAACATTCTAAAATCGAGGCGATTGCCCAGAACATGCACTTTGCGGATTCCGGGGCCTACACCGGGGAAGTTGCCGCGGATATGCTGCTCGGCATCGGGGTAGATACGGTCATCCTCGGGCATTCCGAGCGGCGGGCGTATTTTGGCGAGGACGACGACTTGCTAGCCAAAAAAGTGGGGCAGGCCATTGAAAAAGGCATGCGGACCATCTTCTGCTTTGGGGAAGAGCTCAAGGACCGGCAAGCCGGGAAGCATTTCGAAGTGGTAGAATCCCAGTTGAAGAACGCCCTGTTCCAGCTGCCGGAGGAAGCCTGGGGGCGGATCGTCCTGGCGTATGAGCCCGTCTGGGCTATCGGCACGGGAGAAACCGCCAGCCCGGAACAGGCCCAGGAGATGCATGCATTTATCCGTAAAATTGTGTCCGACGCCTACACGGATGCGGTGGCCCAGAAAGTTTCCATCCTTTATGGCGGCAGCGTCAAGCCCGGGAACGCCGCCGAGATCTTTTCCAAGCCCGATGTAGATGGCGGGCTGATCGGCGGGGCCTCCCTCAAGGCGGATGACTTTGTGGCCATTATCAAGGCCATCGGATAGGTGTGTAAACCGTTCCTATGTATATCTGTTGTTCCCTGACCCTGAAACCGCTGCAGCCGGCTTCGGAAATATTCATAGCGGCACTGGGGGAACTCGGGTTTGAGAGTTTCGAGGAAACCCCCACAGGGCTCAAGGCCTATATCCGGGAGGAAGACTGGGATGAGCAGGCACTGGCCGGGGTACCTTACTGGTCGTCCCCGAAATGGGAAGCTTCCTTTGAGATTACCCGGGTGGCCCAGCAAAACTGGAATGCGCTCTGGGAAGCGGATTATCAACCCATCCAGGTGGGCGACCGGTGCGTGGTGCGGGCCCCGTTCCACCCGGATCCGCCGGCCGGAACGGATTTTGACCTGGTCATTTCCCCAAAGATGAGTTTTGGAACAGGCCACCACCAGACCACCTGGCTGATGCTCCGATACCTCCTGGACATGGACCTGAATGGGAAAGCCCTCCTGGATATGGGTTCCGGGACAGGCGTATTGGCCATCCTGGCTGCGCGGCGGGGTGCCCGACCCGTCCTGGCCGTGGACATCGATCCCTGGTCGGCAGAGAATTGCCGGGAGAATGCAGCCCGGAACGGGGTGCCGGAAATCGAGGCGGTCCTCGGGGATGTTCGGGCCATCCGTGGCAGGGATTTCGATTGTATCCTGGCGAATATCAATAAGAATATACTTCTGGAGGACCTTTCGGGCTATGCGACCTCCCTGCGGGAAGGCGGGGAACTTTTGCTCAGCGGGTTTTACCGGGCCGACCTCCCGGATATCCGCGAAGCCGCTTCCCGCCACGGGCTGGAATTCAAGGATTTCCGCGAACGGGAAAACTGGGTTGCCGCCCGGTTTGGGAAGTTCTGATTTCGGGCCGACCGACAGGGCTCTTGCTGACGGATTCGGAATGGGGCACCGGATGTTTTGCAAAAACATTTTGCCGTAAGCCCTTTTTTTGAGGGGAATGCAAATCCGCAAACCCGACGAATTGCGGGAAATTTTTTTTATTATATTCGTATCAAACCCCTTGGATATGAGTACGAAGGAACGCTTGCAGGAAGAATTGCTGGTAGAAGACAAGCAAAAACACCTGAGTGAAATTGTGCTGTTCAACGACGAGGTGAATACTTTTGACCACGTCATCCAAACCCTCATCGACGTCTGCGAGCATACACCCGAACAAGCCGAACAGTGTTCCCTGATCGTACACCACAACGGCAAATGCACCGTTAAAACAGGGGAATTCAGCGACCTGAAACCGCGATGCACCCGACTGCTGCAAGCTGGCCTGAGCGCCGAAATCGTCTGAGAACCATTCTGATATATTTTATCGATATTTGGTAAAAACCAACGATCGATGCGCGCTCTTTCCTTTCTCCTGCTATTTACACTTTGTACTGCAAACGTTTCCTATTCGCAACAACCGGCCGGGCAGTCAGCCGATGCTGCAACCGCACGGGATGCGTTTATCAGGGATTTGCTCTCGCGGATGACCCTGGAGGAAAAGGTCGGGCAGATGAACCAGTACAACGGTTTCTGGGATGTCACCGGGCCGGTCCCGGAAGGCGGCGATGCCGAGCGTAAATACGAAGACTTGCGGAGTGGCCGGGTGGGCTCCATGCTGAATATCACCAACACCTCGGATACCCGTAAACTCCAGGAGGTAGCCGTTAAAGAAACCCGGTTGGGCATTCCGCTGATTTTCGGGCAGGATGTGATCCACGGGTTTAAGACCATCAGCCCAATTCCCCTTGCCGAGGCCGCCAGTTGGGATCTGGAGGCAATCCGGAAATCCGCGGAACTCGCTGCCCGGGAAGCAGCGGCGTCCGGGATTCACTGGACCTTTGCCCCCATGGTGGATATTTCCCGCGATCCCCGTTGGGGGCGTGTTATGGAGGGTGCCGGGGAAGACCCATACCTCGGGAGTCGGGTTGGGGTGGCCCGGGTCCGCGGTTTCCAGGGGGACGATTTGTCCGACCCGCTGACGATAGCGGCCTGCCTGAAACATTTTGCAGGGTATGGCTTTGCCGAAGGGGGGCGCGATTACAATACGGCCGATTTCGGTTTGTCCACCCTGTATAACGTGGTGCTTCCGCCGTTTCAGGCCGGGGTGGATGCCGGGGCTGCGACGGTCATGAACTCCTTTAACGTATTGAACGGTATCCCGGCAACCGCCGACGCCTTCCTCCAACGGGATATCCTGAAGGCCGCCTGGGATTTTCAGGGATTTGTGGTCTCCGATTGGGGGTCCATAGGAGAGATGATCCCCCATGGCTACGCCCGCGACCGGAACGAAGCAGCTCTGCGGGCTGCGGTAGCCGGTTCGGATATGGATATGGAAAGCGGTATGTACCTGACGGAGCTGCCGGAACTTGTCCGGGACGGCAAAGTGCCGGAAAGCCTGGTAGACGAGGCCGTTTTGCGAATTCTGGGATTGAAATACGACCTGGGGTTGTTTGCCGACCCGTACCGGTACGCGGATGCAGAGCGGGAGAAACGCATCCTCTCGAATCCTGCGCGCCTGGAGACCGTCCGGGATATGGCGCGAAAATCCATCGTCTTGCTCAAGAATGAAGGAGGTGTGCTGCCCCTGTCAAAAAATGGCGGTTCCATTGCCCTGATCGGCCCGCTTGCATCGGATAAGGACAGCCCCCTGGGCAGCTGGCGCCTAACGGCCGAACCGAATTCCGCGGTTTCCGTCCTGGAAGGGATGCAGGCCTATAGCGGAAATACACTGGCATATGAACGGGGGGTACCCCTGGCAGAAGGGGAGACTGCCTTTGTCTTCGAAACTAAAATCAATACCACCGACCGGAGCGGGATCCCCGCCGCCGTGGAACTTGCCCGGAGCTCGGAAACCGTCGTGATGGTCCTTGGGGAACACGGTTTTCAGTCGGGGGAGGGGAGGAGCCGGGCCGCACTCGGACTGCCGGGCCTGCAGCAGGAGTTGCTCGAAGCGGTCCATGCGGTGAACCCGAATATCGTCCTGGTATTGATGAACGGCCGTCCGCTGACCATCAACTGGGCGGCTGAGCATGTGCCGGCCATCCTGGAAGCCTGGCACCTGGGTACGGAGAGCGGCCACGCCATTGCCGAGGTGTTATACGGGGACTACAACCCAAGCGGGAAGTTGCCCATGACGTTCCCGAAATCCGTCGGGCAGATTCCGGTGTATTACAGCCACCTGGCCACCGGCCGGCCGGAATACCCGGGGAACGACCTGGTGTTCTGGTCCCACTATATCGATCAGGTCAATGAACCCCTCTATCCGTTCGGGCACGGGTTGAGCTATTCGGACTTCCGCTATGCCGACTTAAAGTTGCAAACGACGGAAATCCGGCCCGGGGGTTCCCTGGAGGTCAGCGTTCGACTCGAGAATGCCAGCGATACGCCGGGAACCGAAATTGTCCAGCTCTACGTCCGGGATCACTTTGGCTCCCGGGCCCGGCCGGTTCGCGAACTCAAGGGCTTTGAAAAAGTATTCCTCGAAGCAGGCGGATCTGCGGAAGTTTCCTTTACGCTGTCGGCTGAAGATTTGGCATATTATACGGCAGGTGGCACGTGGGAAGCGGAGCCCGGCCGGTTCAGTGTCTATGTAGGGGGAAGTTCCCGGGCCAGCCTCCATGCAGACTTCACCCTGACGGAATAGCCATCCAAAACTGCGTAATTCTGTGGTTGGGCGCTATTGTTTTGTATAAATTTCCGCCTGTAATTCAGGCAGGACCTCCCCAATGGTATTGGTGAGGGTTTCCGCCTCGCTGTCAAAGGTAAACTGGGTTACCACCCCGGATCCGTCGGCAAGACGAAGCGTGTTTCCCACCAGATCCCAGTTGCCGGAAGCCAATCGGATTTGGTCCGAGCAGAAGAATTTAAAGAGGCCGCCCGTAATGGTGGTGATTATCACGTCATTCCCGCTAAAACTCCAGGTATTGTCGCTTCGGATGGTGATCCGCGCATTGACGCAGGGCAACTCATCCAGAATGTTTGAGGTGGTCGTTCCATCTTCGTCAATGTCCTGGGCCGGGCTGATGCGCAGTTCGGTCAGTTCCCAGGTTCCGGGTACCAGTTCCAGGTTCGGGTCCGGCCCGCTGCCGCCGTCATCGTCGGAACAACCCAGGGCGCAGGCAGCCATCACGAATACAAACAGATACTTTTTCATAGGCAATTTTTAGCGAAAGGCAGCTACCAAGATACGGTTTTTGACAGTTGTTCCCAAGTTGGCCAGGCACGCGACATTTGATCTTTCGCAACATTTTATGGTACTTCGCAAAAAACGAGATCAGGATGGTTGTTTTTGTAGACATGGATGAGGTGCTGGCCGATACCTACGGGGCGCACATCGAACGATTCAACAAGCGGTTTGGCGCCACCTTAAGCAGGGAACAGTGCATGGGGGGCGAAGTCTGGCAGCAAATTCCCGAACACCGGGAAACCCTGTGGCAACATTACTTCGAACCCGGTTTTTTTCGTGACCTCCGACCGCTTCCCGACAGCCGGGAGGTGCTGGAAGAAATCGTGTCCAGGCACCAGGTCTATATTGCCTCAGCCGCTATGCAGTTCCCGGATTCCCTGAAAGAGAAACACGAATGGCTCGACGAACATTTCCCTTTTATCCACTGGCGCAACCGGATCCTTTGCGGGGACAAGCACATCCTGCGCGGGGACGTACTCATCGACGACCGAAGCCACAACCTGGAGAAGTTCCAGGGGCGGAGTATCTTGTTTACTTCCCCGCACAACATCCACACTACCGGGTTTGAGCGGGCGGATAATTGGCAGGAGGTCCGGGCTAAACTGCTATAGCGGCATAAATTCTTTATCTTTAGTAGAATAGAACGGGGGACGAACCAATTTCCACGCACATGCTTCGACTACTGAATTTATTGGCAGCCTGCTTGCTGCTTGCAGGGGTAATGGGCTATAGCCAGCCTCCAGCCCAATGGCTCCAGGGCATGGAAGGAATTGCGGCCGGGGAGCTGACCGTCCCGGAAAACCACGATGAACCCGGTGGCAGGCAGATTGCGATCACCTATGCCGTCATCCAGTCGCCGTCCGGCGATTCGGGGGTTCCGCCTATCGTATTTTTCTCAGGGGGGCCCGGGGGTAATTCCCTGGTACCGGGCCTGGTGGGTTTCATGCAAAACCACCCGTTCCTGCAGGACCGGGATATCGTGTTGTTCGACCAGCGGGGCATTGGGTTGTCTTCCCCCCTCCCGGATATGTCATTTGCTTCCTTCGATGTACTGGCGGCAAATGCCAACCCGGAAGAAGAGCTGGGGCTCACAGCTGCCATGATCTCCGAATACCAGGAGAAATGCAAGCGTGCCGGGATCCGGCCGCGATTCTACAACAGCCTCCAGAGTGCCCGTGATGTTGGCCGGTTGTTCGACCACCTTGGATACGAACGGTATATCCTCTTCGGCGGATCGTACGGGACCCGGCTTGCACGCATCGTACAGGATATGTACCCGGACCGGATTGCCGCATCCATACTGGACTCACCGGCTCCCCTGAGCGGGGATTTTCTGCTAAATCGCCTGGATAGTTATTCGCTCTCCCTGGGCCGCATCCTCTCCTATTGCCGGGAAAAAGAAGCATGTAATGAACAATACCCGGATCTCGAGGCCGACTACCTGGCGGCCATCGCGAAACTCGAAAAAGAACCCTTACAGGTCATTTTCCGCGATTCCCTGGATTTTTGGGTGAATGCCCAGGACGGGGTCTACCTGCTCCGCCGTTTGCTCTACCAGGACAATGCCCGGGAAAAAGCCCCTGAATTGATCCGGGAACTGCAGGGTGAAGGCGGGCCCGTCCTCCGGGACGTACTCGATTTTGAATACGAACTCACCGGCGGGTTGAACCTGAGCATGCTCTTGTCTGTGGAGCGGTTTGAAAATTTCAACCCGGGGAATACCGGGGAGGAACTGGATGCCGCTTATGAAGCCTATCCGCTGATCCCTGTTCCCCTGGGATTCTTCGACGCCTTCTACAGGGCCGGGATGGACTGGCACCAGGCCCTGCTGCCCATGCCCGAACGCAAATTCGAACCTTCGGCTGTACCGACCCTTCTCTTTGTGAATCGCTACGACCCGGTCACCCCCCCTGCGAACGGCTACCTCTTCCTGGAGGACCTCAGCAACGGCCACCTATTCATCCTCGATGAAGGCGGCCACGGCGGTGGCAACCAGGAATGCAAGGCGTCGGTTATCCGCAATTTTATGAGGGATCCGCATACTCTGCCGGACACCTCCTGCCTGAACCTCTATGAGGAATAGTCGGAGTCGGTGAATATCCGGCCCATGCCGGCGGCCGTTCGAATATTTTCCATAACTTCCCTGTTGCCCGGCCTGACCCGTAGCGGTATTCCGGGAATCGAATTGCCTGACAGTAAGAACAAACCAACCAACCGATGAAACGATTTCCGGATACCCTGGTGATCATGCTGGGGGGCATCCTCCTGGCCTGGATCTTTACCTATATCATTCCCTCAGGCGTTTTTGCGCGAATCACCGACCCGGAGACCGGCAATACCCAGGTGGTGGCCGGCTCGTATAAGCAGATCGAGGCAGATGCCCCGGGGGTATTCGACCTGCTGCTGGCAATCCCCGAAGGGATCATCGCCCGGGCCGACCTGATTGTGCTGATCCTGTTGATAGGGGGGAGCTTTTATGTCATTGAAAAAACCGGGGCCCTCGGGCAGGGGTTGCAGCGGGTCGTGGACCTGCTCAAAGGTCGCGAAGTAATGGCCCTGGTCCTGGTATCCCTTTTGTTTGCCGCAGCCGGCGCCACCATTGGCCTGCAGGAAGAAATTATTGCCCTGGCCCCCATCCTGATCCTGTTTGCGCGCTCGATGGGCTATGACGCCTTTGCAGCCCTGGGCATCAGTTATGGTTCGGCCGTCCTGGGGGCGGCATTCAGCCCGATCAACCCTTTTGCCGTTGTTATTGCCCAGGAGGCTGCCGAGTTGCCGCTGCTTTCAGGCAGCGGGTTTCGCCTGGTCGTCCTGGGGCTCGCCTTTGTGCTCTGGACGGGGGCGATGGTCCGGTATGCCCGGAATAACCGGGTGCCGAAAAAGGCCATCGAAACGGAGGGCAACCGGCTGACCCCGGGGAGTATCCTGATCCTGTGCCTGCTCGTCGCCACCTTTGTCTGGGTCACCTACGGCATGTTGCAATGGGGGTGGTACTTCAATGAATTGTCCGCGGCATTTTTCGGCCTGGGGGTTGTTGCCGGACTGGTCGGGAAGCTCGGCCTGAACGGTACGGGCCGTGCTTTCGCCGCGGGGTTCCGGGAGATGATATTTGCCGGGGTGGTTATCGGGCTGGCGCAAAGTATTACCATCCTTTTGGAGAACGGGAAGGTTATTGACAGTGTGGTCTACGGACTGTTTACCCCCCTGCAGGACCTGCCGCAGGGTATCTCTGCCCTGGGGATCTATGGCGCCCAGGCACTGTTGCATTTCCCGGTTCCCAGCTACTCCGGTCAGGCCGTACTGACCCTGCCGGTCCTCACCCCGCTATCGGACCTGATCGGGATTTCCCGGCAGACCTGCGTGCTGGCTTACCAGTACGGGGCGGTGAATATGGACCTGATTGTACCCACCAATGGGGCGCTTATGGGCATCCTGGCGGTGGCGGGTATTTCCTATGACAAGTGGATCCGGTTTATCTGGAAGCCGGTCCTGCTGCTCTTTGCCCTGGGTGGGGCCGCCATTATCACGGCCATCCAGATCGGATACGCCTGAGCCGGATCAGCGATCGTAGAACGGGATATAACCCTCCCACCTCCAGGGGGTGTAGGTGTCTTTCAGCGCCAGATGCAACAGGTCCCTGAAGATCCCTTCTGCGTTGTCGCTGTTGGCCAGGATCATTATGCCTTTACCGGCCCGGGGAAAGACGATGGTGTAGTGCTGGAAGCCATTCCCGTGGCCTTCCTTAAATAGCCCGGGCCCGTGCGGGGTTTCCAGGTAGCCCCAGCCCATGGCATACCCGAGTCCGATCCCGTCGTACCGGTCCGTTTGCTCTCTGGCGCCTTCCCCGAATTGTTTGACCGAGCGAATCCGGATTTGCCGGCTGAACAGCCGCCCCCAGCTTTCAGGTTGCAGGATCTCCCGCTTCAGTACGCCTTCCAGGAACCGGGCGTAATCCGCAGGGGTGGTCTCCAGCGTACTGGCCGAGCGCGGTTCGTTGTCGGTATCCTTTTTATAGGCGGTCCCGTCTGCCCGGTGTCCTACGGCGTAGTTTCGGGCAAATGGTTCCTTCCATAAATAGGCGGTATCCGACATGCCCAGGGGTTTAAAGATGTACTCCCGGGCCAGTTCCTCCAACGGCTGCCCGGTGATTTTTTCAAGGACCACCTGCAGGTAGACCAGGCCTTCCCCGGAATACCGGTACTCCTCCCCGGGTGTCCCGTGAACCCGCAATTTTTGGTCGGGTTCAAACCAGCGCCAGTTGGGGAACCCACTCGTATGGGCCAGGCACATGCGGGCCGTGATAGCCGGATACACCGTATCGCCTTCCAGGTTGGAATAATCATCGTGCCATTTGGTCTGCGGGGTGTATTCATGGATTTTTTTAGGCAGGTAGGACTCCAGGGGCGTATCCAGGTCAATCACCCCCTCTTCGACTAATTTCATGACCAGGACCGCAAAAACCGCCTTACTCAGGGAGGCGCCGTACATATTTGATCCGACCTCCAAATGCAGCCCCCGCGGGGCATCCCGGTACCCGAATGTTTCCTGGTATACCGGGGTTGCCTCATTGAAAACGGCAACTGCCAATCCGGTTACGCCCCCGGCTTCGGCCAGCTCTTTAATCTGTCGCGTAAGTTCGGCCGCGGAAATCCGGCTGCCATCCAGTCGTTCGATAGCCTTGGACCGCCGGATGCCGTCCAACCTTTCAATTGTGCCTGCCCGGTGGTTGGCATCCCATTGCCCGGCTAGTGCCTGGCCTTGTGCAGGGAGGGACTGGGTAGTAAGCGCAAACCCTGCAAGCAGGATGGTTTTCAGCGTTTTTTTCCTTCCGCTGCCCAGGAAGGGGATGGCCGGGTAGAAGCATTTGCGGGATCGAAGCGCATAGATGATGTTGGCAAAGGTGATGGCGATGCAGAGTGGGATTACGGTAATGAAGAAAACGAACCCGTAGCCTTCCCAGGTCAGCAGGGCGGCAAAAGATGCCAGGTAGAGGAGCAGGACGGTGATCTGGAAGTTGATCACCTGTGCCCCGTGCCGGTAGTATAGCGGGTGGTCTTCCCGCTTGTGGATCCAGAGGAAAAGCGGCAACAGGACATTCAGGAACGGGATAAACAACCCCAATAGGGGGGTGGCGTGTATCAGGAGGAGCCATTTGGCCTGAATGGTTTCCTCCCGGGGGTTGTCGATTGGCATCAGGTCTTCCACCTCCACGGAGAGGGCGGCGGCCAGGAGTTTTACGGTTTGCAGGTGGGGGTTGACGTCCCCCTTTTCGATCCGCTGGATGGTTCGTACCGTAACCTGGGTTTTGCCCGCGAGTTCCTCCTGGGAGAGTCCCTGTTTTTTGCGTTGGTAGATTAAGTTTTCGCCAAGTGTCATACTATTCGTTTTACGGGGTTTCGTCTCCGCAAAGCTACTTCCCCATCCCGGACAGCACCACGACATTTCAATGTCATCTGGCTGTCATTCGCTTGTTATACGGGTGTTTCGCAAGGGTTTCCACGGAAAATTCGATGGCAGTCGGCGTGTCATTCAGAACCGGATCAACAATTCCAGGGTACGCCCCGGTTGTTCTCCGTTTACCCAAAGCGTGTCGATTGCAAGGCTGTCTGTAGGCACGGGGCGCAACTCCTGCGTAAAGGTTTCCAAGAGCTGGTCGGCATCTTCTCCCAGGGCGATGTCTATCCGCCCCTCCACGGCTTGCCAGGTGCCCCTTACGATGGTATCCAGGCGGTATTCCCCATACCGACCGGGCCGTTCCAAACGGTGCAATTCGGCATTGCCCCCCGCTGCAAGTACATAGCGCTGCGAAACATTCCGGGAGGTCTGGCCCGCTTCCCGGATCAGGTACTGGCCGGCATAGGCCAGCGTCCAGGGATTGGGTTCGGCCTTTTTCTCTTCTTTGCAGCCGAAAGGAAGGGAGCATGCCGCTGCGAATAAAATGATCAGGAGCCTGGACGGTTTTTTTATGAATGACTGGAGTTGGGGCATGCTTGTTTTCTCAACGCGTAAAATACGCGTTTTTTACCAACCCCTCAAGCGGGAATGGGCCCGGGGAGCGACGAAATGGCTGTTCCGTCGGCCGGGGGGCTGTTCCGACGGCCGGAGGGCTGATCTGACGTCCGGGGGGCTGATCCGGAGGCTGACTCCCATTTTAAGAAGGTTCCCCGCCGGGACCGGTCTCTTCGGGCAGCATCCCAAGTAATTTCTCGACCGTATTCCGGTTCCTCGCGGTTATTTGCGTTCCGGGAAAAACCCGGTCCATTTTGGATGCCAGTTTGGAACGCCCGATACCGTCCGGGGCACGGAGGTAGGCAACGCGTCCCGTTAACGCCCATTGTTCCGAATGTGCTCGCAACTCCTCGGCCAGGTCCCGATTGACGGTTTCAGGTTCCCGGTCCAGGAAGAAGAAGTGCACGGTTTTTCCGGCATCGTCCCGAAACGGATTGGCGGCAGCTGCCTGCCGCAGCTCTTCCGGGCTTAGGGCGAGGACCCAGGGACTAAAGCCGAAGTTTTTTTCGATCAGCTCCCCGATACGTGTTTCAGGAGGACCCGGAAAGTCAAAAACCAGGTTGCCGCTTTGTATATAGGTTCGGACGGCTGCAAAGCCGTCGGCTTCCAGAGCCTCCCGCAATTCCTTCATGGGCACAATATGCTTGCCGCCTACGTTGATACCTCTTAGTAATACGACCCAGGTTTTCACGGTTTGGTGGTTTTTTGGCGTTCCGACCACAGGCCGATCAGCCCCAACAAAGGCCCGGCGGCCAGGATGGCAAATATGCCAAAGCCCCCTTCCCGACCCTGTAGTGCGGTGAGCAACTGGATACTGATTATCGTGATGGAAAACCCGATACAATTGACAATGGTGAGCGCGGTTCCTTTCAGGGCCGGGTGGGCCCGCTGCGCCACCAGGGTGGAGAACAACGGGGAATCCGCGACGACCATAAACCCCCAGAAGAGGAGGAACCCCAGAAAAACGGGCCAGGAGGCCGCGGCGGCAAGGGGCAGCGCCAAACAGCACACCCCGGAGAGGAAGAGGGCTGTGGCGGCTGTGGCTCTGGTGCCCAGTTGCCGGGACACCTGGCCGGAAACCACGCAGCCCAGGCCGCCAATCCCGATAACGGCAAACGACAGGCTGGGGACGGAGGCGGCAATTCCCGGGTGCTTTTCCAGGTATGCAGCGAGGAGTAGCGGGACAAAGGCCCAGAAGGCGTAGAGTTCCCACATATGCCCGAAATAACCGAAGGCTGCCGCCCGAAAATTGCGGTCCGAAAAGATCCGGAAAAAGCCCGAGAAGTCCGGGCCGCTGCCGGGCCGCCGATACGGGCCGTCGGCTACGGTTGCCCAAAGCAGGACCCCGCCCAGTGCGGCCAGGGCCGAAGTGGCAACCAGGGCATACCGCCAGGGGAGGTCGGCGCCCAGGCCCCGGACCAGGTGGGGAAAGGCCGTGCCGAGGACCAGGGCCCCCACCAGGAACCCCAGGGAGCGCCCCAGCTTTTTATCGAAGTAGTCCGCGGCAATTTTCATGCCCACGGGGTAGATGCCCGCCAGGAAAAACCCCGTGGCGAAACGAAAAGCGAGCAGGCTGGCCATGCCTTGTTCCCCGGGCAACATCCCCAGGTTGCAGAGGGCCCCGGCCAGGGCGCTGAACAGGAAAACCCGGGAAGGGGAAAAGCGGTCGGCCACTGTCAGGATAGCAAAAGCCAGCGTACCGCTGATAAATCCGAACTGGACGGCAGAAGTCAGATGGCCGACATCGTTCGGGGACAGGCCGAATTCCCGGACCAGGTCCGGCATCACCGCGTTGCCTGCAAACCACAGGGAGGTACAGCAAAACTGCGCGAATACGATGACGGGCAGGATGTGACGGGCAGGTTTCACGCAGCGGTTTCCCGATTAGTCCAGCTCCCGGATGAGGTGGTAGGTGAAACCGATGATTTCCGCATAATTCTCTTTGGAAATTTTTTCGTCAATCCCGTGGAAACGGCTGGCGTTCTCCGGGCTGAGCCGCATGGGGTAGAACCTGTACACATCTTCGGAAATGCCGTAAAAATAACGGGCATCCGTTCCCCCGCCAACCAGGCTGGGAACCACTACGGCTTCGGGAAACAGGCCCCGGATGGTCCGCTGCAATACCCGGAAGCCTTCTGAATCGATTTTAGATACCGGGGAGGGGTTGGTCAGGAAGCCCGTCGGCTCCACCCGGATGGTGTCGTGGACGGTGCTTCGGATGTGTTCCTCGACGGTTTCAATGGTTTCCCCCGGCAGGATCCGGAAGTTGATGGTGGCGCGCGCTACCGTAGGGATCACGTTGTTTTTAACGCCCCCGGTGATGATGGTCGGGGCAGTGGTGGTATGTGCATTCATCGCCTCGAGGATGGGACCGTCCAGCAGCCACGGGTTGGCAAAGGCCACCCGCTGGGCAAACGGCAGCTCCGGGCCCATATAGGCCAGGGTATGGTTGATGGGCTCTACCATTTTATACGGCCGCTGGTTGTTCTCCAGGTCTACAATGGCCTGGGCCAGGATGCCGATGGTGTTTTCTTTAGGGGGCTGGGAGCTGTGTCCGCCTCCGGTTTCCACCACCAGGTCAAAGGAGGCAAACCCCTTTTCGGCCAGGTTGATCACGGCTACGGGCGCATCTACCCCGGGTACGAGGTCCTGGGCCAGATACCCCCCTTCGTCCACAGTCATCAGCGCTTCAACGCCCTGCTCTTCCAGGTATTCCGCAATTTTGGCGGCCCCGTTGCTGCCGCCCACCTCCTCGTCGTGACCAAAGGCCAGGTAGATGGTCCTGCCCGGCTGGTAGCCCTCGCCCAGCAGGAGTTCCACGCTTTCCATGAGGGCCATGAGGGTACCTTTATCGTCCATCGTCCCGCGTCCGATCACGTACTCGTCCGTAATAGCGCCTTCGAAGGGTCCGGCCTCCCATTCTTCCAGGGTAGGCTGGTCTACGGGGACCACGTCCTGGTGGGACATAAAGATGACGGGCTTCTTGGCCTGGTCGGAGCCTTCCCAACGATACAAAAGGCTGTATTCGCCGATCAGCGTGAGTTCCAGGTTTTCATGCACCCGTGGGAAAACGGAATCCAGGAATTTGTGGAAGCCCTTAAAAGCGGCCGAATCCGGTTCCGCTTCTTCGCTTACGGAGATCGTCGGGAAGGTAATAGCCCCGGCCAGGCGGTCGTAAATGCCGCTGGGCAATTCAGGTTGTGCCAGGGGTTCCGCATCGATCTGGCGGGATTCCAGCGTGAAGGCATTAAAGAGCAATACCGCTGCAAAAATCAGGATGAGGGCAAGGAGTACGAGAAGGATTTTTTTCATGGTTGATTATCAGGTGTTCATGTTGTGGGGTATTCATCTTGTCGGGTGTTCATGATGTCGCGAATATCGAATCCCCCCGTAAATCTAGGCAATATGGAAAAGAAAACCGCACGGATAACAAGTAGTACGCCTGCTTCCTATTCAAAATACCCCTGCACGTGCTCTTTGAAATAAGCGGCACTGGCGGCAACGCTCTCCAGCGGGCTGCTGGCAAAATTCCCGCCTTGCTCTATGTAGTAATATTCCAGGCCGGAGGCGTCCGGGTCCGGGAGGATGTTCGGGTAGTGGATGGACCCGTTGCCCAGTTCGGTATAGTCGCGGGTACGGGTATCCATATCCTTGATGTGCCACATCACAAACCGCCCCGGGTGTTCGCTCACCAGTTGTTGCGGGGTGGTCCGGCCCGCATGTACTACCCAATAGAGGTCCATCTGCAGCTTTACCAGTTCCGGGTCCGTTTCGCGGAGCAGCAATTCGTAGGGTGTCACTTCCCCGGCGGCTTTGAATTCAAAGCCGTGATTGTGGTAGGCAAACCCAAGCCCGGCTGCCTTAACCTGTTCCCCGATGCGGTTGAGCATCCCGGCCAACTTCCTGTAATTTTCCGCTGTGCGGTAGTCCGGGGCCAGCCAGGGCCAGGTGATATAGGGACTCCCCAGGGCGAGTGCTCCCTGGATACATCGATCCGTAAACCAGCGCATGCGGTCTTCGGGGGCGTCGAAGAAGGTCGAAAAACCGTAGTGGCCGCTGCTTACAGTGAGCCCGAGCGTGTCCAGGCTGCTTCTTAACCGGGCTGCCTCCAGGCCGTAATACGTCACCGGTTCCGGGTCAAAGCCGTATATCTCGAAGTCTTCATACCCCATCGCCTGGACGGCCTTCAGGGTGCCCAGCGGGTCCCGGTTCATGTCGTCATTGACCGTAAAGAGTTGCAGCCCCAGTTTAAATTTCCGGGATCCGGAAGGTGGATTGCCGGAAAACACCGGGCCGGTTTCGGGGGAGGTTTCACGCCAGGGGCGATGGCACCCGGGTGTTATATTACTGCGTCCCAGGGCGCCCAGCGGCAGCAGGCTGGCCGCACCGGCCAGGCCCGAACGGGAAATAAACTTTCGACGGTCCATTGACATACTTGCTTTTCGATTTGTGGTTTTCTGAAACGGCTCCGGCTCAGGCTCCGGCTCCTTCCAGGGCTCCGGCTACGGTTCCGGCGCGGGCTTCGGCTCCTTCCAGGGCTCCGGCCCTGGCGCGGGCTCCCTCCCGGGCTTCACAATGGCAGCTAAGCCGTTGTTGTTGGTTTAATGCATGGTTCCTGCTGCTTTCCGGTAGGCCGGGGCGCCCCCTACAACCGGTAGCTCCAGGTGGGTGGCTTCCAGGTCGATGGTCAGCTCCGTGCCCGGTTCGGGCCAAAGCGTAAAATCCCGGTCGGTCGAAAAAATCATCAACCCGATTTGCTGTCCTTTTGGAATGACCTGGTCGTCGGGGTTCAGGTCGAAGGCGACGTCGTAGAAGCGTCCGGGTTCCAGGGGTTCGCTTTCCGTAAGGGATCGGTAATTCTGCGGGTCTGCCCATCCCCGGGTAATGATATTGTCCGTGATGCGGGTACCCTGCCCGGTATTCCAGGGCAGGGAAACAAGCCAAACGGACAGGTTGGCCGCTTCCTCACTGCTCGCCAGCCGGATGGTCACCCGGGGAACCCCCGAGATATGCAGGTCTTCGGAAAGTACCGGGGTGGTGTAGAGGAGTCGGTGCCCGGAGGTTTCTGCCCGTGCCAGGGTCTCTCCGGGAAACGAAAAGTTGTCTACCAGGGTCTCCCGGGTACCGCTATCGGCTTTATTGGCCAGTAACCTTCCATGGCCTGGCGCCCCGGGGGAGGGGTACAACACAACCGGTGCGGCTTCCGGGTTCGGGTAATCCGCGTAGGGGGTCGGCTGGCCACTATCCATTTTTTCCCGGACGATCCAGGCCCTGGGGTCGTTTTCCACACCGTTCTCCACTCCGTGCAGGTAGCGGGTAAACCAGCGGTTCATCATTTTCAGGGGAGGCGGCCCCCCGTGTCCGTTCTGGTGGTAGAAGATCTGTGCCGGGATGCCTTTGGCCCGGGCGGCTTTGTAAATCCGGTAACTGTGTTCCGGCATCACGTTCCAATCGTTAAAGCCGTGCGACATCAACAGGGCCGCCTTCATGGGCTCCATGTCGTTCAGGTAATCGCGACCTGCCCAGAAATCGTTGTAATCCCCGGTAATCCGATCCATCCCCATCTGCATCTCGGTATCCCGGACCGTCTGGTCGTTGTGGGGCCTGCGCGCGGTATCCCCGCTGTTGATAAAGTCGTAGAGCACGTCGATGTCTTCGCCCAGGTACCCGCCCGGCGAGCGCACCAGGCCGTTGGAGCGGTAATAGTGGTAATAGGAGGTATTCGGGGCGATCGGGATGATGGCTTCGAGTCCGTCCACCCCGGTGGTGGCCGCTGCCAGCGGGATGGTCCCGTTATAGGACGTACCGGTCATCCCTACCTTCCCGGTAGTCCAGTACGCCTCGACGGGTTCCCCGCCAACAGGCTCCGTATATCCTTTGGCCCGGCCATTCAACCAGTCAATCACGGCTTTGGGCGCCAGTGATTCGTTGTCCCCGCCCACAGTTGGGGCCCCCTGGGACAGCCCGGTTCCCGGGGAGGAGGAATGCACCACGATATAGCCCCGCGGCACCCAGGTATCGATATGGGAATCCGAGATAACCGGCCGTTTGCCCTTGCGGGTCACTGCCGGGTGCACCCGCTCCCTGGGCGCCGGTTGCCCGAGTTCGTGTTTTACATCCCAGAACAACCCATCCACAAAAGGCGCCGTCCCCGCAAAATACGGGCTCGAGATATAGATGACCGGCAGTTTCAACCCTTCCGTTTCGGTCTGGCCCGGACGGGTGACCGAGACATGCATGCGGTCCGGTTGCTGGTCCCCATCCGTGTCAAACGGGGTTTCCACCCACAGGTCGTGTCGGATCCAGTCTTCCGGGTCCAGAAACCCCGGCACCACCTGGGCTTCCCCGTTTTCGAAGACCGGATGGGTCTTGTCCATGGGCTGGGCCAGGGCCCCTGCGTGGAACCCGATAAGTGCCGTAAATAGGAATTGGGTGAAAAATCGTAAGCGCATAACATCCCTGATTTTGAGTTGAAACAGCTTACAAGATAGGGAATCCCTTCAATAGCCGCTATTCGGGATTCTCCAGAAATCCCTTGAGGCGCTGCCGGATAAAATACTCCCACCCGCCGATGCAGCTTTCCCGTTTGAATTCGGGTATATCCCCGGGGAAATCCTCGGTAATCGTGTTGATAAGGTGTACCCGGGTTTTGGCTTCCACACCGGCCAGTTCAAAGGTTACATACCCGCACCCCGCATAATTCTCATACCGCCATTCGCAGGTAATCCGGCAGGGCGGATCTGCCTCGGTAATCCGCCATTTGTGGGGGAATACCCGGTCTTCAACCGCCACGTCAAACCCGGTTTCAAACCCCACCTCGGCCTTGAAATCCGGGATGTCCTCAAAATACCATGCGCGCATTTGGTCCGGGTCGGTAATGGCCTGCCAGACTGCTTCCTGAGAGGCGTTAATAATTGTCGAGATTATAATGGGCGGATCGGTTCGTTTCATCGCAGCGTGATTTTAGTTATCGGCTTTTCTGTTATCGGTTTTATTCGGGCATTTGCCAAACGGATAGGATCCGGCCGGCATCGGTTATCCGCACCAGGTCGGGCCTGGGGGTCTCCCCGGTAAATACCAGGCGGGAAGCAAACAGGAGTTTTCCGAAGTTGGAATAGGCCACCCAATGGGAGGTAAGCGGATCTTCCAATTGGCGAATTACCTCCTGCCTCCCGTCAGGATGGATGACCTTGTATTGGCGCATTCCCCAATAGGCCAGCAACAGTTCGCCGTCCCGGTAATCCGCGTCAAAAACCTGGTTGCGGCCCAACGGGGGCTCGGGGGCATCCGGGTCCAGGAAGGAATCCCAGTATTGGAGGACTTTGCCTTTTTGGTCCGTTAACCAGCACGCGCCTTCGCCCAGGAGCAACAGCCGGTCATCCTCCAGGTGGCGGATCTTGCGGACAGGCTCCCCGAAATACAGGTAAGGCTCGGGCTCCCCGCCTTTTTCCAAAACGGCTACCCCAGGGTACCGGCCCATTACCATCTGCATATCCGAAAGCATGAAAAAGCCCGCCTCCCCCACGTGCCAGGAGTCCGGGAACCAGGGCCATATTTCCTCGGCGGTTTTACCGGGGCCCAGTTTCAGCACGCGGGATTCAAACCGGTCTTCGGCAGCCAGGTAGCGCCTTTCAACCGCGTATATTTCTTCGCCCCGGGCAGAGAGCATAAAATCGCTCGCCGGGTATTCGGATTGCAACAGGACAATGGGATCCGTACCCGGTTTCCAGGACATGATGCAAGCCTTGTGGTCCGGATCTTCCACCGGGCTGATATACGACCAGAGCACCTGTTCGCCAACAACAAGCAGGTTGCCTGTGGGATGCGCCCATGCCTCGGGCCCGGCGAGTAGGAGCAGCAGGATCGGATACAGTTTCCAGTAGTGGCGGGTGGCCATAAGGAATTTGTTTTTAAGGGGGAATGGAAACCCAAACTACTAAATTTAGGCGTAAACCCCACCATTTGGGCGTAAACCCCATCATTTGGGCGTAAACCCCATCATCATATTAATTCGTGTAACAAAAATTGACCCGCGGCGTCTATTGTTGATATTTCAAATTCAGATACCGGAATAAACCACTTCATTTCCGCCAGGGTCGCCAGGCGACCAACGGACCTTCGCCCCTCCCAACTTTCGTTTACCTACGCCTTTATCCATTAATCAGAAAACTATGAAACCATTTGCTCATTACATGGGGTATATACTCCTGCCTGCCATCCTGATTGGTTGTTCAAAAGACGACGACCAGGCTCCGGGTAACCCCGGGGGTTCGAACCCGGTAGCGATTAACCTCGTGGAGGATTTCTCGCACCTGGAAAATGCCGAGGCAGTTGAAATTACCCTGAACCTGGAAATTCCAGCCTTCAGAACCGGTCAGGTAACCATCCGGATCGCAGCGGACGACGGTTTGCAGTTCCATACAGTCCCCGCGGCTATCAACGGGTTTTTGACCCTGCAAATTGCAGAAGAAGCCGAAACAGTCGCCTTTACATTGGTCCCTCAGGACGATGACCTGATCGGCGGGATGAAACACGTCGATTTTACGATTTCCTCCGCCAGCGAAGGATTTGCCATAGGCGAACGGGGGTCCGTCAGCGTGGAAATCATCGATGACGAGTTGCAGGGGAAACCCAGGTCCTACCAGTCGTCCGGAGGCGGTTGGAAATCTTCTAAAACCTATCTTTACCGCCCGGACGGGCAGATCGACCGGGTGGAATGGGAGACGGAAACCCCAGGCCTGCGCCGCGGTACGGATACCTTCTATTATGAAGACGGGAAAATATCCCGGATTAACTACCACGATGGCCGGGACGAGTATTTTTACTGGGATAACGGCCGGCTGGCCACCTCGGAAGTCATTGACCAGGGAGTTCGCAAGTCGTACGATGTGTACGCCTATGACGAAGCCGGGAATATCGGGGGTAAGCAGCAATTCGATTTGCAGGGTTCCGGGGAGTACACACTTTCCCATGTCTTTGTCAACCTGTTTTTCACCGACGGGAACCTGTACAGGCAACTGACGTATATTCCGGTGGATACCCCGGAAGAGTACGAGCTGATTTCGACCCGTACTTATGAAAACTACCTCGATAAACCGAATATGTTTCCCGTGGTTGAGGTGGTGCCGACCGTTCAGGCACAACACAACCTGCCGGGTTCTTACCGGGTGGAGGAAAACGGGGCGGATCTGCAGTATGTTTTTTCTTATGAATACGATACCGAAGGAAGGGCTGTCCGCCGGACAACCCAGGGGGAAGAGACTACCTATAGCTACTATTAAACCGGTAATTCGGAAAAGGAAAAGGCTGCAATGCAGCCTTTTTTATTTCGGGAATTTTTGTTGCACGGCCCGCGGCTGGGGGATGGGTCCTGGCGGCTGGAGATAGGGTCCTGGCGGCTGGAGATTGGGTCCGGCCTGTTGCGGGCACTTGGGATGCATACCGCGGAGTTTCTGCGTCATTCACCTTTTTTCGCTTCGCGGAATGCCTCCTGGATCCGGCGGGTGACCGGGCCGGGTGCCTCTTGGTAACACGCCTCGCCATCCACCCGCGCGATGGCCATCACCTGCGTGCTCGTACCGGTTAGGAAGGCCTCGTCCATTTGGCGCACCTGCCCGGCCGGCACCCCTTCCAACCGCACCTCCAGGCCCAATTCACGGCATAGTTCCAGGACAACCCGGCGGATAATTCCGTCCAGGATGTTCGTGTCGGCGGGATGGGTATAAACCACCTCGCCCCGTACGAAAAATACATTGCAGTGGGAAGCCTCCGTAACCCGTCCATCCCGGATAAAAATGGTTTCGTAACAGGAATTGGAGGCGGCCTCCTGGTTGGAGAGGATATTTCCCAGCAGGGAAGTAGACTTGATATCGCAGCGATGCCAGCGGAAATCCTCCCGGGTAATTACCGAAGCCCGGGATGTTTCAACCTCCGGGAGGGTTTTGGGCCAGGCGTACATCATGGCGGTGGGCTGGGCGTCCGGGGGGAAGGCGTGTTGCCGCGGGGCCGTACCCCGGGTCACCTGCAGGTAGAGCAGGCAGTCCTGGCCCGCCAGGCCGGAGGCTTCCAGGAGGGCAGGTATTTCAGCCTCCAGGCGGGATGCGTCAAAGGGGATGGCAATTTTTTCCAGACAGGATTGCATGCGCGCCATATGATCGGCCTGCCGGAAAAACCGGCCGCCAATCCGGGCCATCACCTCGTAGATCCCGTCCCCGAATAGAAAGCCGCGGTCAAAAACGGAAATCCGGGCCTCCTCGGCATCGAGGATTTCCCCGTTCAGGTAAACTTTTTTCGGATAGTCGATTGGATGGGGCATGCCGCGTTGGATTTTCGGCCTAAGGTACACAGTTCAACGTAAAATATTTTCAGGCTGTACCGGCGGGATCGCGAAATAGGCAGCCCTAAGGTCGGCAGATCAGTCCCATAGCGTCCCGTCAAGTCCCAGGACTAGGCGCTGCGACTATACCGCCGGTGATAGGCCCAGGCGGCGGCGGCCCCCATGATCGAAAAAGCCCCGAGCATCCAGAAGACGTGCCGGTGGCCCGGGGGTCCGGGAGATGCGTCCAGGAGGTATCCCATGGCGGGGCCGGCAAAAATATCCGGGGTATATCCGACAAGGGACACCATACCCACAGCGGTTCCCGTAAGCAATAACGGGATGCGGCCCCGTTCCATCACCGCAAAGTAAATGGCGCGTGTTGCGTATACGCCCGCTGCCACAATGAATGTGGAAACAAAGAACAAAACAGTGGCGGAATGGGTAACCAGCCCGGTGGCGAAGAGGAGGGAGCCCCCGGCAGCGATGACGAAGCTCAAAAAGAGCATCAGCGTTGTCTGGGTCCGGTCGGCCACAATGCCGATCAATACGCCGATCACCGGGCGGATAAACAACAGGAAGGTCCCCACCTGTGCGGATTCCAGCTGGTCGTAGCGCATCACGTCCTGGGCAAAGAGGGAGAAGACATCGGTAATCTTATAGCCCACATAGCCGCACAGGATGATCAGCATGAGCAGCCAGACAGACCGCAGGCGGAGCACCTGGCCGATTTGCGACCAGGTGATCCGTTCCACCCGGATGGACTTTTCGTCCCCATCGCTGGTTTTCATAAAGCGCCAGACCAGCCCCCCGACGAGTGCGACCAGGGCCGATGAAAACAAAATGACGTATTTGAAAGCTTCCTGACGCTCCTCAAAGGTGGCGTCCAGGGCTTCCGAGACCAGGAAGAGGGAAAATACCAGCACGCCCAGGGTGCCGAAAAGCGCGCCCACCAGCCCGCGGCCGCCGTCCAGGAATCCAAAGGCCTTTCCCTGGGACCCCGTGCCGCCCCAAACCCGGGTAGCTTTGATCATCGGGGCCCAAAACAGGAATATGGTGGTGAATCCCCAATACCCGTAGAGGATCCGCAGCACGGTAAATCCGGGAAAGGTGGCGTAGACCAGGCCGCCCAGGGCGGTAGTCCACAGGGCGATGGCGATCAGCCGCCGCGGCGCGTAGCGGTCGGCCAGCGGCCCCCCCAGCAGGTAGGCGATGAGTGCCACCAACCCGTACACCGAAAAGCAAAGTCCCAATTCCGTATTGGTCAGGTCAAATGCCTCCAGGACGGTAGGCCGGAAAACCCGCGACAGGACAAAAGGCAGGATAAACACCGATTCCCCGGCGAGGATGAGCAATAACAGGTAGTACCAGGGGGCTTTTGCGGTCTCCATGTAGTGGGTTGGATTGATTAGAGATGGATGGACTCCCGGGAAAATTAGCGATTTATATAGTAGGAAACCAGACGCCAGGATTATGGCGGCTGGCTGGGGATGGTCAAAAAACCCGGAAACGCATCGCGTTTTATTGGGTTCCCGGGGGCTCCAGCTGCTTCATTAGGAATTCCGCGTACCCCATGGAGGTATCCCGGTCTAACGGCTCTTCGCCGAGGATGGAGCGAGCCAGGGATTCGGGCAATTCCGGGAATTCCGGGCCGAAAAACTCAAATGCGATGGTATGCCATTGCTGTTCGCAAAAGGCCACGCGGCCGTATTCCACCTGACAGCCCGATTGGATGGATTCCCCGGGGGGCGAGGTTGTCAGGGTATCCCCAACCGGGTGCAGGATGGCGACCCGGCGACTCTTGGATACCGGCAACCAATTGTCGGGGTTTTTGTGAAGCAGCGAGTGGGTAGCCCCTGCATCGGCCAGGGCGAAACTCCACTTTGTATAATTTTCAAACCGGCCCCAGTGGTACGGGGAGAGGCAGCCGTCGGACCAGGTGCCCAAACGTTGTTTGATCTCGATATTCCCTTCGCGGTATTTGGTGCCGACGTCGGCCTTGTGGAGGTCCAGGTAGTAATCCACCCGTTCCTCCGGGGATTCAAAGGGGAGGCTTTGAAACCATCGGAGGATTTGCGTGTGTTCGCGTTCCAGGAACCAGCGTATTTCCCTAGTGGTTCCGGAGGGCATCGATCAATTCCTTCTTGTTCATTTTGGATCGGCCTGCAATCCCGATTTCCCGGGCCTGCTCATAGAGCTCCTCCCGTGTCCGGGCCTCGTATTTGTCGGCAGCGCCTCCTTTTTCCCCGGCATCGGGTGTATTGGCGATCCGCGCGGCTTTTTCCTTGCTGTAGCCCTTCTCCCGAAGCGCTTCGTACTGATCTTCGTTCTTGATGCTTGAATTCGGCATGGGAATGATTTTTTAAGATAGAGCAAATGCATTCGCTACACCCGAAATATACTGGTAATCGTCCGCTAAAACGTTTGGTTTCCCACCAGGAATTGCCTCGATTCCCCAGGGAATCAACCGGGCGCATCGGCGAGGAAGGTGACCGCCTTCATGTTGATGATGTCCGTATTCGGGGCCTCAGGCTTTACCGGGATAAAATAGATGTCATGGCGTCCCTGTATCTCTTGTTCTAGCGGTACTTCCAGGGTTTCCACCCGGTCCCAGTTGCCGGTGGCCGGATACGGGGTCCTGAGGATAACCGGTCCGGCCCGGGAATCGATGCGGACCTCGATGGCACCTGTGGGCCCCTCCGCCGAATATTCGAACAAAAACCCCGTAATGTGCGTCAGGTCTACGTCCTTCATCATATAGTAGGCTTTATGCCCTGCATTGGTCAGGTAGTTGCCGAAGCGCTCAAAGCCTACATACTCGTCCATGGATACCATGGGGACGCGGGCATTGCGGAATATAAGGACCTCCCGCCCGGTCAGCGGGCCGATTCCGTTAGCGCCTGTATCCCTGTAGGCAGCTTCCAACAAGTACCTTCCGGATGCGCCTTCCTCCCCGTGGTCCCTGAATCGAACGGAACCCGTGCGGGCTACTTGGGTCATTTCCCCATCGGCATCCGAGAGGGACAGGATGTACCGGACCATCTCCCGCACATCGGCCGCGGCCAGCTGGGGGTGGGCGCTCATCGGGCTTTCACCCCAGACCCCGGCACCTCCTTCGATGACTTTTTTCACCAGGTATTCCATTGCGTCCGGCTGCCCGGAGTAGCGGCGGGCGATATCCGTATAGGAAGGCCCTACCGAGGCCCCTTCCGTCACGTGGCAGGCACGGCAATCGCTGCGTTCAATCAGCGCGTAGCCGTAGGGCATGGGGGTGTCCGCTAAAGGCGCTCCGGCTGTGGCGGCCCTGGCGGGTTTGGAAGTAAACCCGAACCGGACGGAAAGCCTGTCGGGGTCCGTTGCGGGTTCTTCCGGGTCCGAAACCCGTACCTCATAGCGGAATGGCCGGCCCTCCCAGAAAAAGGATTGATTGTCAGGGCTCTCGAATGCCACCCGGGGCGGCTCGTTGCCCACCGTTACCCGGACGCTGTCCGTGGCCCTATTCCCGGCCGCATCCGTAATGGACAGGCGGGCGGTATAGGTTCCCGGACGGGTATACGTATGGGTTGGATGCCGCTCCGAACTGACGGTTTCCCCCCCGTCAAAGTCCCAGGAGTAGGATAGTGTCTCGCCACCATCCGGATCCCCCGAACCCCGGCTCGTGAAATGGACCCTGAGGGGTGCCTGCCCGGCAATTTCCCGTTGCGCCTGCAGGGTGCGCAATTCCGAGGTAATATATACCCGTTTGGAGAGGTTTGCTTCGGCGGCGGAATCCCGGATACCTGCACTGGCTACCGGAGGCCTGTTCCCCCGGTTGTAGGCAATGCGTACCAGGCGGGCATCGTCGTTGTCCGCCCCGTAGACCGAACCGTATTCCAGCATGTACAGCATGCCGTCCTTCCCGAACACCGCATCGATCGGGCGCCTGAAATCCCCGTTTTCCGTCATAAATGGTTCAGCCCGCAGGTAATTTTCTTCCGCATCGAACCGCAACGCCTTTACCCAGTTACGCATCCACTCAAACACGAACAACGTACCGTCGTAATACTCCGGAAACCGGTTGGGGGCCTCGGAATCCGGGTCGTATTTGTAGAAGGCGCCTGCCATGGCCGAACGCCCGCCCGTCCCGAAATCCGGGAATTCCGCAGACGCGTCGTACGGATACCAGATCATGGCCCCCCGGGCCGGCGGGAGCTGGTTCAGACCCGTGTTGTTGGGGGAGTCGTTGTAGGGCGCATCCGGATCAAAGGTGGAATTCCCGGCCTGTTGCTGGAAATCCCAGTCCGTATAGGCGCGGTTATTCCCGATAAAATAGGGCCAGCCGTAATTCCCGGCCGATTTGGCCTGGTTGAATTCGTCGTACCCCTTGGGGCCCTGGGGCCCGTCTTCACCCGCATCCGGTCCGATATCCCCCCAGTAGAGCGTACCGGTATCCGGGTTGACGGCAATCCGATAGGGGTTGCGGCACCCCATGATGTAGATTTCCGGCCGCGTTTTGGGCGTATCGGCGGCAAACAGGTTGCCATCCGGGATCGTATAGGGGTTGGTGTTGGATTCCGGTCCGTAATTGGGTCGGATCCGGAGGATTTTTCCTTTTAAGTCGTTTGTATTGGCTGCGGACCGTTGCGCGTCCAGGCTGATATACTCCGGGCCCGGCCGCTCGTCGAGCGGGGCGTAGCCTTCAGCCGGGAAGGGGTTGGAGCTGTCCCCGGTGGAAAGGAGCAGGTTGCCGTCCGGGTCCCAGGCCATCGACCCCCCGTGGTGGGATCCGCCGTCCCGGTGTACGGGTACCTGCAGGAGGACCAGCTCGGAATCCGGATCCAGGGTCTGGTCATCCCGTACGACAAAACGCGAGAGGTTGAAGACGATTGTTTCGGCCTCCGTGGCCGGGGCATAGTACACATAGATCAGGTTGTTGGTGGCGAATCCCGGGTCCAGCTTCACTCCAATCAGGCCGGTGCCGCCTTCGGTGGCCACGTCAAACCGGTGGGCAATGCCGTGCTCGCCCGTATGGATGTTGTAAACCCCCAGGTTGGCCGACCGGAGTTCCGTGTAGAAAATGCGGCCGTCATCCGAGATATCCAACTCCATCGGGATGCTCAGGTCGTTCAGCAGGACGGTTTTCTCAAACCGGTTCGCTTCCGGTTCGGCCATGGCCGTTGCCCGGGAGTAATCCAGGTTCCGCCCGCTTCCCATGGCGTAGCGAATACCACCCTGCAGGTGCCTGAGGAACAAGGGTTCCGAAAAGGAGGCGGGTGTGTGGCCCCCTCCTGTGTAAAAGGAGCGGCCCCCGTCGAATTCGTGGTACCAGGCGATGGGGTGTTGGCTTCCGTTGGTGCCGCCCCGGTAGGTTTCCTCATCGATCTGTGCCAGGACATGGATATTCGGGTAGAAGGAGCGGTAGTTGTACCATTCGTCCCGCCGCTCCCAGCGGGCGGGCAGGCTATCCGTGGCGGGATGGTCCGAATCCACGATATCGATGGCGGCGGTCTGCACATTCGGGTTGTGCGGGTGGCTTTCAAAATAGGCGCCCACCAGTTGGCCGTACCAGGGCCATTCGTACTCCGTATCCGCCGCGGCATGGATGCCAACAAACCCGCCCCCGGCCTGGATATACCTCTGGAAAGCGGCCTGTTGTTCCGGGTTGAGGACGTTCCCCGTGGTATTGTTGAAGATCACCGCATCGTACCGCTGCAGCTCCTCGTCGTTGAAGTCCGAGGCGTCCCGGCTGAGATCCACGCGATACCCGTTGGCCTCCCCGAGGCTGTCGATGGCCTTGTTGGCAATCGGGATGGATTCGTGCTCCCAGACCGCCGTCCTGGAGAATACCAGGACCCGCGGGCCTTCATCCTCGCAGGAGGCGAGGCTGCCCCCTGAGAGGATGGCGCAGAGGCAGGCGAATAAAAAGTTTAAAAGGACACGGCTGGAATTGCGGAAGCCCGACGGGTTCCGATGGGTCTGGTTCATGGCAGTTGCTAATTGGATATTTACGGGTTCGGGTACCGGTTAAAATCCAAAAGATACAATGCTTTTGTCATTTTGACGGAACGTATGCGCCCTAATATTCCCCTTTGTGCCTGTAGTCCCCCCACCGGGGCCGGTCCGTTGATTTGAGCGGTATCTTCATGCCGTCAGTGGTTTCCAGCCAGTTGTAGAGGGAATCGAGCATGGTTTGGATTACCTCTTGTTTTTCCGGGTCGCCGATGAGGTTGTACATCTCATGGGGGTCGTTCTCCAGGTCGTAGAGTTCGTTCCGGTCCCAGATGCCGTGGTAGCGGATGTATTTGTACTTATCCGTCCGCATGCCAAAGACGGTTGGGGTCATCGGGAAATCGTTTTCCCAATAGTATTCGTAAAATATCTTATCCCGTTTGGTAGCATCTTTATCCCCCGTCAGGATTGGGATAAAAGAAACCCCCGGCATATCGTCCGGCTGGGCCACCCCGGCCTCGGCCAGCACGGTGGGGCCAATGTCGATATTCTGGACCATGTCCTGCGGCACCTGGCCGCCCTCGAAGAGCTCGGGGCAACGCACCAGCAGCGGAACCTTGACGGACTCCTCGTAGAAATGGCGCTTGTCGATAAGCCCGTGTTCCCCCCAGCTGAAGCCGTTGTCGCCCATATAGATGACCAGGGTCTCCTCGTCCAGGCCTTCTTCTTCCAGGTATTCCAGCACGGCACCCACGCTGTCGTCCACCCCCAGGAGCGTCTCGCAGTAGGCCTGTACGAGTTCCTGCATGTCGATGTTGCTGTGGTACATATAATCCACCCCGTGCCAGCTCACCCGCTGGTCGGCTACCCATTCCGGCCATTTCAGGTCGCGCCAGGCCCCGGTTTTGGTCTGCTCGTATGTGGGCGGCAATTCAATTTTCTTCCCGGCATACCGGCCTTTGTGCCGCCGGGCCGGCTGGAATTCCGCGTGTACGGCCTTGTGGGAGAGATAGAGGAAGAAGGGCTTGTCTTTATCCCGGGACTCCAGCCAGTCCACGGCGTGCTCGGTGAGCAGGTCGGTGATATAGGTGGAATCCTTGTATTCGATGCGCTCCCCGTTGATGTTCAGCGTGGGGTTGTAGTAGACCCCCTGCCCAAAGAAGCTCTCCCAGTGGTCGAAGCCCGGGCGGGGCTCGTCCGTATGGCTGCTCATATGCCATTTGCCCAAAAAGGCCGTCTGGTAGCCCGCCTCCTGCAGGTATTGCGGGAAATAGGTGAGGTTACCCGGGTTCGGGGCCTGGTTATCCACAATCGTATGCGTATGGGAAAACATCCCGGTGAGGATGGAGGCCCGGCTCGGGGAACAGAGGGAGGTGGTGACAAATGCATTCGGCAGGTAGGCGCCCTCGGCCGCCAGCCGGTCCATGTTCGGGGTCTCCAGCCAGGGCACCTTCCCGGTGAATCCCATATAGTCAAAGCGGTGGTCGTCGGTGAGGATAAAGATGACGTTGCGCTGTTTTTTGCCGGTATTTCGCTGGGCGGTAAGCGAGGTGGGGACTCCCAGGAGGAGTCCGCAGGCTAGTGCAATCAGGGGTCGCATTATTTGGAACATCTGGTTTGGGTTATTTAGGTTGTTTAATTGGATTTATTCATTCATTTCAAGAGTGTTCTCGGATGGCAGGTAGCCGATCCGCCGGGCATTTACCTGGATGGTCTGCCCCGGTTTCAGGGGGACCGTTCCGCCTGAATACACTTCCCAGGGTATGGGGACTTCCACGGTGGTAGCTTTGTTCCCGGGCATAAGATAGAAAAAGTCCCAGGTTTTTATTTCGCGGACCCGGGTGGTATCCCCGATGGCCCCGTCAAAGATCCGGTAGCCGATGGATGCTCCCGGCGTGTCGGAAAAGAGCCGGACGCCCCCCGCCACCTTTTCAATCACGGGAGTTGCGGTTACCGGCGGGGAATCCTTTCCGTTCCACCAATTCCGGATCATTTCGGCTTCCGGTATTTCCGCCACGTCGCCAACGGCCTCCAGCCAGTTAAAGAGGGCGGTCTTTAATTCAGCCTGTTTTTCGGCGAAGGCCGGGTTGCCGGCCAGGTTGTGAACCTCGTCCGGGTCTTTGGCCGTATAATAGAGCTCTTCCTGCGGCTTGGGGGCTTGAAACCAGTCCAGCAGAAACGGATTGGTGATTTCCCCCGCATCCCGCATTTCGATTATTTCCCGCATGCTGGCCATTTGCTTCCGGTAGGCCAAATCCTGGTATTTGGGGACTTCCGGCATGAAATTATACACGTACCGGAACGTCCCGTCGCTCACGGACCGCACCCGGTCGTAGTGGTTGGCCGTGCGGTCCCGGGCAGCGAAGATGTACGCATTTTTTTCCTCGTTTTCGTGGGGGCCCAGAAAAGCCTTTCCCTGCAGGTACTGCGGTGGCTGGATGCCCGCAATCGAGAGCATGCTCGGGGCAAAATCGACAGCGCTGATCAGGTCGTTGTTTACCGAACCCGCCTTTTGGCCCCCGGGATGCCGGACCATAAAAGGGATGTGCAGGCCGCGCTCCAGGATTTCGCGTTTCATCCAGGGCAGGTTCCCGCCGTGGTCGCTGTAGAATATGATATAACTGTTTTGGTAGACCCCGTCGGTTTTGAGTTGGGCTATGAGCTCCCCGAAGTCCCGGTCCATTTGCTCGATGCGGGTAAACAGGGCTGCCTTGTCGCGACGCATTTGTCCGGTGTGCTCATAGTACAGCGGCAAGGTCATTGCTTCCGGGTCGTAGTACAGGGAATCCGGGGGGCGGATCACCTGGGATTCGTGGGTAATCGCCAGGTTGAAGACGCTGAAAAAAGGCTGCCCGGCTGCCCGGTTCCGATAGCTGGCCGCCACGCTGCTTTCGTCCCAAACGGTGACCGGTTCTTCGAACTGATAGTCTTCCTTGGCATTGTTAGAGGTGTAATAGCCGTTGATGCGCAGGTATTCCGGGAAGGCGCGCACATTCTCGGGCAGCACGGCCGAATGGCTGGGGACGCCCTCGGGCATCAGCCTCGGGTCGTTGTGCGTACGCATATGTGGGGTGCCAATGGATATCTGGTTCATCCCGGTGATGATGGCAGACCGGCTGGGTGCGCACACCCCGGAAGTGGTATAGACCCGGGTATACCGCTCGGCTTCCCTCGCAAAATCGTCCAGGTTAGGGGTCCGGATCCCGGCCTCCCCGTAGCTCCCCAAATAGGGGGAGATGTCTTCACACACAATCCAGACGATATTGGGCTTCTCCTGCGCAAACCCCAAGAAGGTAGTTGCCAGGAAAATCTGGAGGGGCCAGAAAATCTTTCTCGGGGAAACGTATTGAAAAGCAGATCGTATAGTCACAGGGCGTCTTTTTGTTCCAAGGGTGGACGAATTCCATCTCGTAGTTCTATTTCATAGAGTTGATTTCTCCCTGTTTATAGACACGGTTTGCTGAAATAATATTTTGCAGGACTATTAATTTGAAGACAGTTGTGTTCGGAACTTCTGTTTTTTTTGATGCTGATCCAAGTCATCCGGTATTTCCGACGTCTTCGGGTTAAAAAATTCATTTTAAGATTTTGTTAATTAATTAATATATTTGATTCCAATGCCGCAATGCAGGATCAGATTATTGCGGATTTGGCAATTTCACGTTTTAAAAACCCTCGCGGATATTGTTTCAACTCATGCTGGACCAATCAACAGACAGGCACAAGCACTCGCCGGAAGCTCCAAGTGATTCCGGGTTGTGGGGCCGATTAAAAGCTGGAGACATGGAGGCGCTCGGAGCGCTCTACGACCGGCATGTGGATGATTTGTTTGCAGTATCTCTCTATGTATGCGGCGACCGGAGTACCGCCCAGGATGCCATTCACGACCTCTTTCTGGATCTGTATAAGTATCATAAAAAACTCGCCCCGGCCGACAATGTCCGCGCCTACCTGATCACTGCACTTAGGAGAAGGCTTTATAAGGCCGGCAAGGCAAAATCGAGATCCCTGGATGACGAAACCAACGGGGCCCGTTTCCTGGACCAGCCCGGTCACTTTACAGAATCCGCGGAAGAGGTGATCGTCCTGAAAGAATCCCAAAGAGGATTGCGCCAGAGCCTCCACAAGGCATTGCAAACGCTTACCGAGCACCAGAAACAGGCCATCCAGCTTCGTTTTACCCAGGACAAGAGCTACGAGGAGATCGCAAAGGACCTGCAGCTGTCGGTACCTTCGGCTCGCACCCTGGTCTATCGCACGCTGAAAGCCATGCGAAAAGCAGCCCTCTCCCTGTTTTTTTAATTTTTTTTCGATTTACGTGTCTATAAATGCGAATGCCCGGACTCCTTTAGTTAAAGGGGCCGGCAGACATGCACCGATTCCCTATCCAAAAACACCATGCAACAAGATTCAAAGAACATATTATCCCCTAATGAAAAACAGGCGTTACGGGACCGGATCATGGAATCGGCCCGCAAGGCCGATCACCACAGGAAATGGCAATTCCGCCGTCGTGTCCTGATTGGCGCAGCAGCCTGCCTGGCTATTTCCATCGGGCTGACATTCTTCTACCGCCAGCCGGCAACACCGGGTATCGAGGATTTTGTAAAATCCGCCCCGGACATCCGCCCGAATGAAGGCGATCAGGTTACCATCGTACTGGGCCAGGGGAAAAACCTGACCCTCGATGAGGATCAGGCCGGGGTGGCGTATTCCGAAACCGGGACTGACGTACGCGTTGGGAACCAGACCGTCAAACAGGAGGCGCTCAGGGACAACAAAGCCACCTACAACACCATTCTCGTGCCCTATGGCAAGCGTACCGACTTGAAGCTGTCGGACGGTACGGTAGTCTGGCTGAACTCGGGAACCAGGTTGGTCTACCCGGCCGTTTTTAACGAGGACAACCGGGAAGTCTACCTGGAAGGCGAGGCAATTTTTGACGTGGCCCATAACCCGGAGAAACCCTTCCGCGTATTGTCTGAACACCAGCGGATCGAGGTTTTGGGAACCGTTTTTAATGTCTCCAGCTATCCGGAGGACGTCGAAACGAGTACCGTTTTAAAAAGCGGGAGTGTTCGTGTGTCCTATTCGGCAAAAAAGGATGCGGCCATGCGGATGACTCCCGGGATGCGATCTGCGTTTAATGCCCGGACCCAAAAGGTCTATACCCAGCAGGTGGACCCGGAAGATTACTTTTCCTGGCGGGATGGGTTCCTGAGCCTGAAAAACCACAGCCTGGGAGAAATTGCCACGAAACTCTCGAGATATTACAACCGGACCGTCCGCATTGAGGACCCGGACCTGGCCAAAGAGACGTTTTCCGGAAAACTGGACCTGAAAGAAAATGTAGAAAGTGTTATCGGCATCATCTCGGATGCGACCGAAATCCATTTCCGAGAAACTGCTGACGCCATCGTATTGACCAAAGAACCAACCCAATAATGCGACGCCTATGAAGAAAAGCACATAAAAAAAGCCGACAGGTGCGCCAACACCCGCCGGCCGAAGTTTTAATTATCGCCAGAATAACGACAACTAATACTAAACTGAACTGTAAAATTATGAATAATTACGCAAGATGCGAGCAGGCTTTGAGCCAAATCAACTCCCGACGCATCATCTTCACCATTATGAGGACATTTCTGCTCTTTATCGCCATCGGGATAACCACATTGCAGGCAAATGATTCCTACGCACAGACACGGCTCGACATCGATGTCGAAAAAGTTACGTTGAAAACACTGCTCAACGAAATTCAAGGTAAAAGCGAATATATTTTCTTTTACAAGGACGGGGTTTTGCCGGAAAGCGAAATCGTTACCGTAAGGAAGGAAAATGCCACGCTGATGAACATCCTGGACCCGGTACTCCCGAGGTGGAACCTGGGCTACAAAATCAGCGACCGGCAGGTGACGATTTTTGCCCTGCCCCTGGCTAAAGCCCCGGGAATTGAAGAGGCCAATGTGCCTCAGGGATTTGAGATCAGCGGGACGATACTGGACCAGGAGGGGATTCCCCTGCCCGGCGCGAATATTGTCGAAAAGGGTACCACCACTGGAACGCAAAGCGATTTCGATGGCAATTATTCCCTGGTGGTTTCCGGCCAGAACGCAACCGTAGTGGTGTCCTACATCGGGTTTTCCACCAAGGAAGTAGCCGTCAACGGACAAGCTACTTTGAATGTTACCCTGGAGGAAAGTGCGGCGGCCCTGGATGAGATTGTGGTAGTGGGCTACGGTACCCAGCGCAAAAGCGACCTGACAGGATCCGTCACCTCCCTGAGCCAGGACGACCTGAACCCGGGGGCGAATGCCTCGGTAGACCAACTGATGCTCGGTCGGGCAGCCGGGGTGCAGATTACCCAGGCCAGCTCGGCGCCGGGGGGCGGACTTGCCATCCGGATCCGGGGGGCGAGTTCCCTGAATGCGAGTAATGAACCCCTCTACGTTATCGACGGGTTCCCGATTGACAACAGCCCGAACCTGAGTTCCGGCGGTGCGGCCCAAACCGGGGACAACCAAAGCCCCCGGAACCCACTCAATGCGCTCAACCCGGCGGATATCCAGTCTATCGAAATCCTCAAGGATGCCTCGGCAACTGCCATTTACGGTTCGCGGGGAGCCAACGGGGTGATCCTCATCACTACCAAGAAAGGCCGGGATGGCAAGGTGAACCTGACCTATGACGCCTATGCGGGCATGCAGACCGTTGCCAAGCAAATCGACGTCCTCTCTACCTCCCAGTACATCACTGCAATCAACGAACTGTCGCAGGCACAGGGGAACGGGGTGGTTTTTTCCCCGGAGGACATCAGCGCTATCGGGGATGGGACCCAGTGGCAGGATGAGGTGTTCCGCTCGGCGCCGATATCCAGCCACAACTTATCCATCAGCGGCGGCTCCGAAGCTACCTCCGTTTACGCCTCGGTCAATTACTTTGACCAGGAAGGGGTCGTGAAGAATTCCGGCATCAAGCGATATACCGGAAGGATCAACGTGGATACCCGATTGGGCGAGAACGCGCAGATCGGTATAAACTTCAACACAAGCCTCGTAAAGGACCAGAACAACGTGGACGGTATCCAGACCAATGAAAATGCCGGACCCATTTACGGTGCCTTGCTGTACGACCCGACGGAACCCATTTTCAATGCGGATGGCTCGTATGCGCAATCGCCCAACCTCACGGTAAACAACCCGGTGACCACCCTGAACGGGATTTTGAGCGAGAACGAAACCAACCGGACCTTTGGAAGCGCCTTCCTGAATTACAATTTCACGGATGAATTGTCCGGTAAATTCAATTTCGGAACGGACCGGCAAACTTCCCGCAGGGACATCTACAATTCCAGCCGCACGATTTACGGCAGCGCGGCCGGAGGGATCGCCAACATCAACGTACTCGAGCGGAACAACTACCTCTTTGAGTACACGATGACCTACAACAAAACCTTTAATGAAAACCATATCCTGACCGTTCTGGGGGGAACGACCTACCAGAAATTCAGCACCCGGTTTGTGTCGGCCAACATCAGCGGTTTCCCAACGGACGAAATTGGTACCAACAACCTTTCCCTGGGGAACACGAACAACGACGACCTGAACAGCGGCAAGGAGGAAAACACGCTGTTGTCTTACCTGGGACGGGTAAACTATACGCTCTTCGATAAGTTCCTGCTGACCGCATCGATCCGGGCGGACGGTTCCTCCCGTTTCGGGGAGAATACCAAGTGGGGGTACTTCCCGTCTTTCGCCTTTGGGTGGAAGCTGCAGGAGGAGGAGTTTATCCCTGAGATATTCGACCAGTTGAAGTTAAGAGCCAGCTGGGGCCAGACCGGGAACCAGGAAATTGGGAATTACGCCTCCCAACTGACATTTGGCACCGGCCCATTCGTTGTGCTCGGCGGAAATATCCAGAGTACGGTGGTTCCCCAGCGGATCGCCAACCCGGACCTGAAGTGGGAAACCACCGAACAATTCAACGTCGGTTTGGATGCATCCATCCTCAGCGGGCGGTTTAGCACAACCCTCGATTATTTTACCAAGAGCTCCAAGGACCTCCTGTTTAACCTGCCGCTCCCCGTTGCATCGGGTTATTCCTCCATCCTCACCAATGTGGGTGAGGTCCGAAACTCCGGTTTTGAATTCTTGTTCAGCAGCACAAATATTTCGACGGAGGATTTCTCCTGGAAGACCACGCTGAACTTTGCGGCCATCAAGAATGAGGTCGTCGACCTGGGCCGGATTGACAATATCGTGACCGGGAATATCCAGTCGGTTGGAAATACGGCCGTGATCCGCGAAGGCGATCCGCTGGCCGCCTACTACGGCTATGTGGTTACCGGTATTTTCCAGGAAGGGGACGATATCGCCAACTCGGCTCAGCCCACGGCAGAGCCCGGTTTTCCGATATTTGAAGACCGGAACGGCGACGGGGCGATCACCCCGGATGACCAGACAATCATCGGAAGTCCCTTCCCGGATTTCACCTATGGGATCCAGAACTCGATTTCCTGGAAGAATTTCCAGCTGGACTTCTTTTTCCAGGGGCAGGAAGGAGCCGACCTGATCAACATCAACGTCATCGAATCCCTGTATCCGGCCAATTTCCGCCGGAATCGCATCGCCGACCAGATTTTGAACCGCTGGACACCGCAGAATCCGAATGCACCCTGGCCGTCTTCAACGAACCCGAACGCCTACGGCGCGGGCAAGGTAAACAGCCTGACAGTAGAGGATGCGTCGTATCTCCGTTTGAAGACCCTGCAGCTGAGCTACAACGTACCGGTGAACAACCTGGATTTTATCAATGCCCTCCGGGTGTATGTTACCGGCCAGAACCTCTTTACCATCACGGATTACGCCGGGTTTGACCCCGAGGCCAACTCCCTGGGGCGCAGCAACGTCCGGGTTGATTATAGCAGTTATCCGCTGGCGAGGACATTCCTCCTCGGTTTGACCGCTAATTTCTAAACCCAACCATCAAAAATCATATAACAATGAAACCATATAAAATAACTCTCTTAGCCCTTATCGTATTTTTCCACCTGGGGTGTGAGAAGCGACTGGATGAAGAAGTCTTTTCAGAATTGTCTCCTTCCACCCTGTTTACAACGGAAACCGGATTGTCGACTTTGCTGAAGGCATCCTATACGAATGCGCACCGCTCCGGAGCTGTTGAAACCTGGGGCCCGCTCCATATCGAATCCATGACCTCCGGCGAGACCTGGGGGGCCGGCGGTTCCATCGAGAACCTGTGGATTGCCCTCATGGATTTTACCTGGGACTCCAACCATTCACAATTATTCTCTATCTGGCAGACACATTTTAGTAGTATCCGGGATGCGAACATCGTCCTGGACAACCTGGACAATGAGAATCTGTCCGATGGATTCCGGCAGGTAACTGAAGCTGAGGCTCGTTTTCTGCGCGGATGGAATTATGCTGCGCTGTACAATTGGTTCGGCCGGCTTCCGCTCTACACGTCATCGACGGACGACCCGCTGCAACCCCGGGCTACCGATGAGGAAACCCGGGCCTTCATCGAACAGGAACTCGAAGCAGCAGCTGCGAACCTGCCGGATCAGGCCACCGAATTCGGACGGGCCTCCAGGGGGACCGCACTGGCCGTACTGACCAAGTACTATCTCAATACCCGGCAGTGGCAGAAAGCGGCAAACGCCGCCCAGGATGTGATTGAACTGGGGCAATATGCGCTGCTGACCAACTATTCGGATGTGTTTGCCTTTGACAACGAGGGGAACCAGGAGCTGATCTGGGCGCACCCCAAGGACGGGGCCACCATTGCAGCAGCCGGGAACGCCCTGAATGCACTCACATTCCCCCCGGATTTTCCCGTGCCGTTTCCCAGCAACTCGGTTTTTGCGGCCCGCACCTACCTCTTCGACGATTTTGTCAATTCCTTCGAGGCTTCGGATACGAGGACCAGCCAGATCATTACGGAATGGACCAGTACTTCTACCGGGGAACTCGTCCAGGGGTTGGGCAACGACCAGTCCTTCCCCAATAAATTCCCCTTTGAGCCGACATCCGTAGGCCCCTGGGCGGGGAATGACGTGCCGGTTATCCGTTATGCGGATATCCTGCTCAGCCGGGCCGAAGCGCTGAATGAACTCAACGGGCCCTCCCAGGAAGCCATCGACCTGATCAACCAGGTGCGCAACCGGGCGGGAGCCACGCCTTTGGACCTGGCAGACTACAACCAAACCACCCTCCGGGAGGCGATCCTGCAGGAGCGGGAATGGGAATTTTATTTTGAGCAGAAAGCCCGGGAGGATCAGATCCGCCATGGCGTGTTCATCGAGCGGGCTCAGGCCCGTGGGAAGAACGCCCAGGAATTCCGCAGGTTGTTCCCCATCCCCCAGGTAGAGCTGGACGCGAATTCCCTGCTGGAACAGAATCCCGGATATTAATCAATAGATCTATTGTATATGCAAGTTTATAGAAGACTCCTGCCTATGCGCATCCTCAAGGGGAAGGCAATGGGCGCCCGCAACCTGATGGCCCTGACCATGTGCCTGGGCCTGATGGCGGGTTGTCAAAATACCGAAACCAGCCCGGGCGACAGCGAAGGAACCGCTGCTGCCGGGGGCATACCCGAAAAGCCGAATTTCATCATCGTATTTGCCGATGACCTGGGGTACGGCGACCTGAGCTCCTTTGGTCACCCGACGATCCATACAAAAAACCTGGACCGGATGGCAGCCGAAGGCCAGAAATGGACGAATTTTTATGTGGCTGCCAGCGTCTGCACCCCGAGCCGGGCGGGGTTGCTGACTGGGAGACTGCCGGTAAGGAACGGCTTGACGAGTAACGAGATCGGTGTGTTTTTCCCGGACTCCCACAATGGGATGCCGGCTTCGGAAATCACCCTGGCCGAGCAATTGAAAAAGGCGGGATACGCCACCGGGATGGTGGGCAAGTGGCACCTGGGGCACAAGGAGGAATACCTGCCGCCCAACCACGGTTTTGACGATTATTTCGGTATTCCTTACTCGAATGACATGGACTTTACGGGCCAGTTCACTTCCTACCAGGATTATTTTGGCCGGTATACGGAGCGCTATGAATCCCTGAAAACCGAGGAATATAACGTGCCATTGATCCGCGGGACGGAAGAGATCGAACGTCCGGTGAACCAGAACACCATCACCAAGCGCTATAACGATGAGGCGGTGAAATGGATTCGGGAGCACAAGGACGAGCCCTTTTTCATGTACCTGGCGCACAGCCTGCCACACGTGCCCCTGTTTACCTCGGATGAGTTCCGGGGCACCAGCGCCCGGGGTCTCTACGGCGACGTGGTGGAGGAAATCGACCATGGGGTAGGGCAGATCATGGAGCTGCTCGAGGCGGAAGGTCTCGCAGAAAATACCATCGTGGTCTTTACCTCCGACAACGGCCCCTGGCTGCCCACTGGTATCTCCGGGGGCAGCGCCGGCCTGCTGCGGGAAGGCAAAGGCACAACCTGGGAAGGCGGAATGCGGGAGCCCACGATTTTCTGGGCTCCCGGAATGCTGCCTGCCAAAGTTGTCATGGATATGGGCAGCACGCTGGACCTGTTTAATACCTTCAGCAGCCTGGCCGGGGTGCCCATGCCCGACGACCGGGAAATGGACGGGGTAGACCTGAGCCCGATCCTGTTCGGGGATGCCGAGTCGCCCAGGAAGGAAATGTTTTACTACCAGGGGGCCGACCTGTATGCCGTGCGCCTGGGGGCGTACAAGGCACATTTCTATACCAAGGAGGCCTATGTGATGGGGGCCGAACGGGTGGAACACAACCCGCCGTTGCTCTACAACGTGGAGGAGGACCCCTCCGAAAAATACGACCTGTCCGGGAAGCACCCGGAGGTCATCGAGGAAATCCGGCGGGTTGTGGAAGCGCATAACGCCAACATGGTCAAAGCCCCCGATTTGCTGAAAGATCGGGGTTGACCTGAAAAGAAATTGATTTATGTTTTGTTCTAGATGTAGATTGATTGTTTAGTTAGTTAATTCGAAGCGCGGTGGGGACACCGCGCTTTAACATTAAATGTATTTGTCATGAATTTCCATCAATCGGATTCCCGGCGGCTTTGCCCGCTGAACGCCATCCTGGCCCTCTTCTCCATAGGTTGTTTGGCCGCAGCAACCGGAACGTGTTATGCGCAAGAGCGCCCGGATGCCCCGAATATTCTCTGTATCCTGGTCGACGACCTGGGGTACGGCGACCTGTCCTGCCAGGGGGCCACGGATTTGCAGTCGCCCAACATCGATGCCCTGGCGGCCAACGGCATGCGGTTCACGAATTTCTACGCGAACAGCACGGTGTGTTCCCCGAGCCGCGCCGCGTTGCTTACGGGCAGGTATCCGGACCTGGTCGGCGTCCCGGGCGTCATCCGCCAAAACCCGGAGAACAACTGGGGGAACCTCGCGGACGATGCGGTCCTCATCCCCTCGGAGTTGAACCCGGCAGGCTACCACACCGGGATTATCGGCAAGTGGCACCTGGGGTTGGAAGAGCCCGATACGCCCAATGACCGCGGGTTTACTTATTTCAAGGGATTTTTGGGGGATATGATGGACGATTACTGGGACCACCGCCGGGGCGGCATCAACTGGATGCGGCTGAACCGGGAGGAAATCGACCCCAAAGGACATGCCACGGACCTGTTTACGGATTGGACTATCGATTTCCTGAAAGAGCGCCAGGGGGAGGAGCAGCCATTTTTCCTCTACCTCGCGTACAACGCACCCCACTTCCCGATCCAACCCCCCCGGGAATGGTTGGATAAGGTCCGGGAGCGGGAACCAAACCTGACGGAGAAACGGGCCAAAAACGTGGCTTTCGTGGAGCACCTGGACTATAGTGTCGGCCGGGTTATGGAGGCTTTGAAAACCACAGGGCTCGAAGAAAATACGTTGGTGGTTTTTGTGTCGGATAATGGCGGGGCCCTTTGGTATGCGCAGAGCAACGGCCCGCTCAGGGGCGGCAAACAGGATATGTACGAAGGCGGGATACGCGTCCCGGCCATTTTTTACTGGAAGGGAAAAATTGCCCCTGGCACCACCAGTGACAATACGGCCCTGTTGATGGATTTATTCCCCACATTTTGTGAATTGGCGGGACGCAAGCCCCCTGAAAATGTCGACGGCATCAGCCTTGTGCCCACCTTGACAGGGCAAGCGCAGGACACGGCCAACCGCTACCTCTACTGGGTCCGCCGCGAGGGGGGTGATTATGGCGGACAAGCCTATTACGCCGCGCGATTCGGGGATTTCAAGATTTTACAGAACACACCTTTTGAACCCATACAGTTTTTTAATATCGGCCAGGATGAGCTGGAAACTACCCCCCTTGAAACGGATTCGGAAGCGTACCGGGCATTGAGGGCCCAACTCATGGAACACATTCGCACGGCGGGAGGTGTGCCGTGGCAATAAGATGATAGGACTTTCTGCCCGCGTATAAAAAAGCTAAATTTCGCCCCGTGAAGCCGATCCGCCTCCATTTTCGCCTGGCCCTCGTCTATTTTTTGGTCGCCGCACTATTCGGTTTGGCCTTGCGGGGTTTCGGGGTGTTTGATTTACCGGGGAAATACAGGTTCCTGGTGCACACGCATTCGCATATTGCACTACTGGGGTGGGTCTACCTGGCTTTGACCACCTTAATTTACCACGCTTTCCTACACAGCTCCTCCATCCGGGCTCGTTATCACCGGTTGTTCCTTTTTACGCAATTGACCCTGTTGGGCATGCTCTTGAGCTTCCCCTTCCATGGGTATGCATTCTGGTCTATCTTGTTTTCGACCCTGTTCCTGTTGGCCTCCTACGGCTATTTTGCTTTTTTCCTATCCAATTCCAGGGCGGATCAACGAAAAGCGCCCGGTTTTCGCCTGGTCCGGGCTTCACTTATTTACATGGTCCTTTCCAGTTTGGGCCCCTGGGCGCTGGGCGGGATCATGAACACCCTGGGCCCGGAATCCGCCTGGTATCGGCTGGCCATCTATTTTTATTTGCATTTCCAGTACAACGGTTGGATGGTCCTTGCCCTGGCCGGGCTCGGACTGCATCTGGCCGGCAAACGGGGGATAGGCCTGTTGCCCAAACGATTTGAAACCGGGTTTTGGCTGCTTCAAAGTGGCATCATACTCTCCTTTTTCCTCTCTACCCTGTGGATGGAGCCACCCGGGGTGTTTTATGTGATCGGCGGCCTGGGGGCCCTGCTGCAACTCGCCGGGTTCCTCTACATTGGGAGCGCCCTATGGGTGGGCCTGCGCCAACGGTTCAACGGTTGGGCCTTACATCGCCTGTTGGTATTTGTCCTGGTACTATTCGGGGTAAAGCTTCTGTTGCAGGCCCTTTCAGCCTTGCCGGCATTCGCCACCCTGATAGCCGGGAATATCGATTATATAATCGGGTACCTGCACCTGACTTTTTTAGGAATCCTCACCCCCGCGTTGTGGCTCTTGGGCAAATCGCAAAGGATCATCCGGCTGCCCGTCGGTGGAACAGGGGTCTTCCTGCTGGGGTTTGTACTGTCGGAGTTGCTGATCTTCCTCAGGGGTTCCCAGGGCTGGCTAAATTTCTCTGTCCCCCTGGATTTTTCACAATGGATTTTTTACACGAGCCTGCTGATGGTCCTGGGGATTTTATGGATCATTACCTGCCAATGGCCGCGTAGCCATTAATCAGATGGGGCCCCGTTTGGATTCCCTCCCCCGCTTTGTTTAGCGACATCCTCTCCCCAATCTACCAGCTCCCAAAAGGCCGCAGGGCCGTCGGGCACGACCATGCCCGCAAAATCCGCAGCGATGAATCGCCGGGGCGGGTGTCCCGCCGGGGCCTTCATACAATAACCCAGGAGGAAGTGAAATAAATCTTCAGGGGAGTAGTGTAGCCGGTATTCCCGACGCACTTCGCTGCTCGCCTGTAGGCAGGTATCCGGTTCAAAGGGGTGGTCAAGGCAGGAGAGGCCGGAGGCTTTGCTGATTTCCTGCACAACGCGGAGGCCTGCATCGGTCTGCCCGGTGATATGGGTTCCGAACCAGCGGGTCAGATCCCGGTATATCAATGATACTTCAGGCTTCATCGTTTGCGGGCCTCGTAGATTTTAAGAAACAGCATCGTACTCATTTTCCGCGCCCGGTTTTTGGCAATCCAGGCATTATCCCCCTCAAAGAGTTCGTCCAGGGTTTCCGTCCACAGGTTGATCCACTGGCCAAAGTGGTCCATGGTAATGGTGCCACCACTTTGTACATCCACCTGCTGATGAGCCGTAACAGGGTTGCCCCAGTATTTTTTCACCGGGAAGAGCTGGCTTTCCCAAAAGTCCGTCAATACCTCAAAATGGCCTTCCCAGTCGGTGATGTTTTGCTCAAAAATGGGCCCGAGTACCGGGTGCTGCCTGATTTTACCGTAGAATGTGCGCACGAGCCGTGCTACATCCTTCCGATTTGCAATATCGCCTTTTTCCATAGTCCGATTAGCCGCGGTTGCCGGAAGGCGCTGTGAATACCCGTTCCAATTCCTGCGCTTTCGGGAACAGGATGTTGTTTTCCAAATGGATATGCCGGTGGAGGTCGGCTTCAAATTCCTGCAACAGGGCGTAGGCCACACGATAGGTGGCACAAGCGTCCGAAGGGGCCTGGTAGTCGTCGCTGAGCGCCGCGATTTTGCGGAAGCGTTCCCCTTCGTTGTCGTGTTCGTCCATCATGGCGGCAATCGGGTTTTTTACGGTCTTGAATTTAGGTCGTCCGGGAGAAGTCCCGCTTTGCCGGGCGTTTTCCATCTTGCGAATCCAGGGGAACAGTACCAGTTCTTCTTTTTTCATGTGCATGGCGAGTTCCCCGGCAGATGCGTACAGATGCTCCCGGATCTCGTGGAGTTCCGGGTGGCGCTCACCGTGGACCTTACAGAGTTTGTCCAGGTATTGCTTTAGGGTGGGCAGCGTGGCCTCCACATACCGGTGGTGGATTTTTTCGATGTAATCAGCCAGGAGGTCCAGGGGCCAGGAGGTACAATCTTCCCGGGGCCCTTCGCTCCTGAGGACTGCTGTCAGTTCTTGCAGGAGGTTATCCGGGTCAAGTCCTTTTTTGAGGGCCACTTCTGCAACCGTCCGGTTGCCCTTGCAGCAAAAGTCGATCTTGTGTTTTTTGAATACCTGGGCCGTACGATAGTCGTCGGCTACCCATTGGCCGATTGGTTGTTGGAGTGTTTGTTCCATGGCGTTGTACTTGGAGTTAATGATATTTTAAGGGTTTTAAATTGGGAATCCGGACGGTTACCTGATAATTAGGATAACATTATCCGAATTCTTACCAAAAATTTTTTATTCATCGTCAGGCTCCAGCTCAGCGCTTCAGGTAGCTGATCCCACTCCCGACCCCCAGGGTCATATCGTGGATGCTGGTGGTTTCCAACAAGGCCTTGAGCCGGTCCCGCACTTCGACGAATTCCCAGTGCACCGGACAGGGCTTATGTTCGTTGCATTTTTTCAGCCCCAAACCGCAACCCTCATAGACGCGGTTGCCGTCTACGACGGAAACGATATCTGCCAGCCTGACTTCTCGGATCCGTCCTTCGCTCATCTCAAAACCCCCTGAGGCACCTTTAACGGAATCGACAAGGCCATTTCGCGATAATTGCTGGAGTATCTTGGCCGTGAAGGCCACTGGTGAATCGATAGCATCCGCAATCTCCTTTAAGCTGACCCTTTGCCCTTCCAGGGATTTGTGGGCGATATATACCACCGCCCGAATTCCATATTCGCAGGCTTTTGAAAACATAATTATCCTGTACCCAGGGCAAAGATAATTATTTAATCGGACAAAAATGTCCTAATTAATTAATTTTTGGCGAGGCTTCTATCCGGGGGGGGCTCAGAGAAGCAAAACCGGATTCTTTGTATTCCTGAGGATACGGGCACTATCCGGGCTTTTGATCCCTATTCGCTGCCATATATTGGGTTTTTTTCGAAAATGGCCCAGGAGTTTGCCGTTTGTTCTCAGGACACCGGAGAAAGCGTTGAAATATCCGGAACGACCCAGGTCCTGAAAGGAATTGGTAACGCCGTTGAGCCGGCTGCGCCATGCCAGTTTCTGTTTCCTGTAGTCGGCCTCCGCGACATGACCGCGGCAAGCTGTCAGCACACGGACACTCGCATGGCAAAGTTGGGCAACCTCGCTCATCCGGGTTATCTGTTCCGGATCGGCCAGTCGGGAAAGATCGGCTAAAAGAAGGATCTCGCAACGTGTTTCAAACCGGGCCCCCACCGGCACGACCAGTAATGGAATATTGCGGATTTTCCTGGCGATTCGCAAAACTTTCCTGCTATAAGGTTTGTCGGAACAGATTGTCATTCCGCACATGCCCATGACCAGCAGGTCGATGTTGTTGGCTTTCATCACTTGTTCTATAGCCTGTTCCAGTCCTCCCGCATGACTGATGGCATAATATTTATGGCCGTCCGCCGGCCTTTCTTCCATGATCCGGCTCAGGATCCTGCCAAGTCCCCGTTCGGAATGCTGCCGGTATTGGGTATTCAGTCCATCGTCCGGGTCGAGTGCGTGCATCCGGTTCGGTCCAAATCCCTCACGCCGATAGCAGTTGAGGAGATATATGTCGCAGCCTTCACCCTGGAAAAGCCTCCGGGCATATTCCAAAGCTTCCCAGGCATTTTTTGAAAAATCTGTAAGGACGAGAATATTCTGGATGCCCATCACGATGTTCTTTGGTGTTGATACCTGTTTCCAGTCAATTTCAGCAGTAATGCCCGACGGACTTCGCGGTAATTCAGCAGGTGCTCCCTAAAGGCCTGCCGATGTTTTTCAAAATTGTTTAAATAAAAGGAATCGCAGGCGATGCTGTCGCATTCCAGGGCATTCCGCATGTCGTGCTCGTATCTGTTCAAGGCGGACATTTTGAGCATGTTGTCTCGTTTGAGTTGCTGAAGCTGGCTGGCAATTGCCGGGTTTTTCAACAGGCGTTGTTCAATCGCTGCAAGGATCCTTAGTTCCTCGCTGATAACCTCCAGGTCGTAGGACCAGGATCGCACATCGCGCCGATCCTTTTTAAACATGATTTGGTGATCCGTTTCGTGTTCGTAGAATGTTCGCAAATTCATATCAATAGATTTGTGTCAATAAAAACAGGTTCCTGTTCTACCTTTTCAATCCGTAGTCGCTTGGGACCCGAGGGAAACTCCCAGGAAACCGTATCGCCTTCGGCATACCCGAAGAGCGCGATTCCCATGGGTGTGAGGATGGAAATCTTGTCTTTGCTGACGTCCCTCTCGGGGGGGAGCACCAGCTGTACACGACGGCTCCAGCCATTTTCCGATGTGACGGTTATAATTGAGTGGAAGCGCACTACGTCGTTTTGCATTTCCGCCTCGTCCACGATTTTGGCGGAATCGAGTTCGGTGAGCAACTTCTGAATGGATTGCCAAAGCGTGGCATCGTGGTAATGGGCACTCAGGTTTACGTACCGTTTCAGCAGGACGTATTCCTTTTTCTCAATAAGTAATTGTTTGTATTTCATCTTGTTGTGATTATGGGAAAATTCCGCGCTGCGTATAGGCATCCGCCAGCCGCTCAATCGCGATGATGAATGCAGCCGATCGCCAGTCTACCTGGCGCTCCTCAGCCTCCGCTGTCACCCGGTTGAAAGATTCGCGCATTTTCTTTTCCAGGCGGTCCATCACTTCTTCCATGGGCCAGATTTCACTGTTTTTGTTCTGGAGCCATTCAAAATAACTGCCGATGACCCCACCGGAATTACAGAGGATATCCGGGATGATATCCACCTGTTTTTCCAAAAGGATGGCTTCGGCCGAAACGTCTGTGGGCCCGTTGGCACCTTCCGCAATCAGGGAAGCCTTGATGTCCGGGGCGTTTTTTGCCGTGATCTGGTTTCCAAGTGCAGCGGGGATAAGTATGTCACAGTCCAGGCCAAAGAAATCCCCGCTGTCTATCGGGCTGGCTTTTGAAAACCCGTGAATCCGGCCCCTGTTGGCACGGGCGTATTCGGCAAGTTCCCCTACGTCGATACCTTCGGCCCGGTATAGGGTGCCGGAAGCATCCTGTACGCCAATCAGGACCCCGCCTTCTTCCTCCAGGAAGTGCGAAGCCCAGTAGCCCACGTTTCCAAATCCCTGAACGGCAAAAGTTTTGCCGTGAAGGGTATGGCCCCGGGTTTCTGCCCAGAATTTAATCGTCAGGTATACGCCATATCCGGTTGCCCGGTCCCTTCCGGCCGATCCCCCAGCACCTATCGGTTTGCCGGTAACCACGTGGAGGTTCGTGGAGCGTTCGGCAGGGGACTTGGTACTCATGTAGGTATCCAGTATCCACGCCATGGTTTGGGCGGTGGTATTGACGTCCGGCGCGGGGATGTCCAGCTCCGGCCCGATGTTGTCCCCGAGGGCGAATGTAAAACGGCGCGTGATCCTCTGGAGTTCTTCCTGGGAGTAGCGTGACGGATCGAGCTGGATTCCCCCTTTAGCCCCGCCAAAAGGCAGTCCGGCCAGGGATGTTTTCCAGGTCATCCACATGGCCAGTGCCTTGGCGGCGTCTATATCCACGGTGGGGTGATAGCGCAACCCCCCTTTGTAGGGGCCGAGTGCATTGTTGTGCTGAACGCGGTAGCCAGTGAATATTTTCACTGTCCCATCATCCATACGCACGGGAAAATGAACCAGTAGCTCGTTGTTTGTGACTTCCAGTATCTTGCGGATATTCGGATTCAGTTCCAAAAGGTCCGCGGCATGATCGAATTGCCGCATGACATTATCCAGCATGCCCTGTTTTACAGGCTTTTTTGATTTCGGTTCTTTTATAACCATGATTCAGATTATTTATAAAATTGATTCTTCGATTGGAGCTCGGGTGTAGGCTTTTCTAATGGGTTGGGTTCGCCTACTTGCCTTGTGTGGCGCCAATCGGTCGGCCCGGTGCTCGTATTCGCTGCAGGAACTGATGCGGCCCTTATCCATTGTGAGCCGACACGATACCAGATAGGTACATGTCGAGCAGAGACTTCTTTTGTATAGATCCATTTTCGCAGTGTTAATTGAAATTCATCCATTCGCCTGCAGGCTGATTGTCTGGTCGTTTATTGGGATAGAACACCAGGACCAGGATGAGGATGCCGATCAATACCATAAACGCAACCTCGAGTTTGGATAAGAGCTTGTTCATGCCGAGGGATTTCTTCGAAATTGCGGTCAGTTCTTCACTTTCTTTAAGCTGGACCTGCACCAGTCCATCCAGTTTGCGGTGGATGCCCCGGAGGATGGCCAGCCCCTCGGCTCGTTTTCCCATACGTTCGCCGTTGCCAGGCAATACGGTATCCGCCTCCCAATTGTGTAAATTCTCGAACTCGCGCACGAGTTCCCTGAAGAGTACGGTCTCTTCGGGGGTAAGGTAGGTCGCACCCAGTGACGTGATGAGCTCTTCGGCCTTTTGTCGGTCGGCCTCTAAATCCGCCCCGTTTTCCATGCCGGCAAGCCGCAGTTCCCTTTGGTGGACCATGTTGTTGAGTTCGTATAAGTACCCCTGGACAACCACGCGGTCCTTGTAAACGGAATTAACCGTATGCTGAACAGTTGTGAAGTGCTTTTGATCCAACCGATTGGAGCCGAGGACTAATAAAAAGGCCAGTGCCAGGATCAAACCTGCCTGGATGCGTTGGGCCATTGTGAGTCTGGTGAACATGATTTGAATTTTTTTTAAGGTGTTAGGTTGTTAAATGGCGGTGGAAGGTTCCGGACTGGTCCCGGGTGCCAGACTAATGGAAGTGGTGTGGTTACTACTGATTTTGGCAATTGTGAGGGACATCGTATTCCCCGGTTGGCCGAACAAAATGACATCTCCTTCAGATCGGCCGATAATCGAAGCTCCCAAAGCGCTGATAACTGATATATCGCCGGGGGTTGTAATGGGTTTCCCTGAGGAAGCTAACCGGACGGTTCGTCGATATGACGGGACGCCTTTCAGGGTCACCCAGACATCTGGACGTACCACGTCGTCGGGGCATTCACCCTGATCCAGGATTAAGGCAGATGCCATGTTCCTCTTGAGTAGCCTCGCGGCGTGTTGGTGGGCGTAGTCATCGTATACCCGATTCGCCTCCAGGGACATCAGCAGGGCATCGTATTCCTGCCTTTCAAAAACGAGTTTTCCGTATTTCATCATAGCTTGGGTTTCTGACCCAGTACATTTCAATTGCCGTGCCCAAACAATAGAGACAACTAGAATGTTTTGTCAAAAACCTGAAATAGAGATGGTTGGAAATAATTTATGAAGCACTGAAAAAGCAGGGACCGGGTATTTTCTCCCCAGTTGGGGAAAAACGCCCCAACTGGCTATTTGAGTTTTTCCCGCAATGTCTTCCGGTCGATCTGCAGGATTTCGGCAGCCCGCGTTTTGTTTCCTCCCGTATGCGCCAATACGCGGCGGACGTAATCCCGCTCCATCTCCCGGAGGCTTGCGAAACCATCCTGGGGAAAATCAATCTGGAATTTCAGGTGGCCCGGGAGGTGTTCCGGCCCCACGGTACCATCGCTCATAATTACGGCGCGCTGGATGACATTCTCAAGTTCCCGGATATTGCCCGGCCAATGGTAGTCTTGCAGAATCTGCAGGGCCTCCGGGTCGATCTTCAATAACCGATCCCGGTATTCCACCCCGTATTTTTGAAGGAACCGGGTGGTCAACAATGGAATGTCCGATTTTCGGTCGCGCAACGGGGGGACCTCGATCTCCACTACGGTGAGCCGATAGAATAAATCTTCTCGAAACTCCTTTTTGGCAATCGCTTCGCGGAGGTTGCTGTTGGTCGCAGCGATAACACGCAAATCTACCTTCTCGGTTTTGCGGGAGCCCACTTTGGTGATTTCCTTTTCCTGCAAGGCACGCAGTAATTTTGCCTGGACAGCCTGGGAGGCCGACCCGATTTCATCGAGGAAAAGGGTTCCCCTTTCTGCTGCCTGAAAGAAACCTGTCCGTGTTTCCCGGGCATCCGTAAAGGCGCCCTTTACGTAACCGAACAGTTCGGCTTCCTGCAGGTTTTCAGGAATCGCAGCACAGTTGACCGCAACAAAAGGACCCCTGGCGAATTTGCCCGAATAATGCACCGCCCGGGCTACGAGTTCTTTTCCTGTCCCGCTTTCCCCGTGGACGAGTAAGGTGGCCCGGTTGTCCCTGACACGTGAAATGATTTCCACCAGGTTCCGGAATGGTTGGGAATCACCCACCATCTCGGCGTATCCCGCACCGGTGGAGAGGGTAGGGGCAGTGGGGGCATCTGGCTTCCTGCTGTCGGATGCAAGGGCCTTCCGGACAGCTTGTTTCAACTCCTCTCTGGTAAAGGGTTTGGTGAGGTAATCCGCGGCCCCGGACCGAAAGGTTTCCTGTGCTCCCGCCACGGAGGGGTATCCCGTAATGACCAGTTTGGGCATGCCCGGGTAGTGCTCCTCCGCATATCGGACCAACTGCAGCCCGTCCACTTCCGGCATCTGTATATCGGTTATCAACAAATCAATCGGGGAGTCCTTCAGGATAAAAAGTGCCTCTTTGACGGACAGCGCTTTGAAAGTGTGGTAGCCCAGCGACTGGAGATGGCGCTGTAACAGCTCCAGGATGCCGACGTCGTCGTCGACCATCAGGATGTTTTCTTTCCGCAGGCCCATTAGTCCAATTTAGGAAAATCCACGGTAAACACCGTACCCTTTGGCCGGTTAGGCTTGTGGGTGATCGAACCTCCGTGGCTGCTTACAATGCCATGGACCACACTGAGTCCCAGGCCCGATCCCTCCCCCAGGGGCTTTGTCGTAAAAAATGGTTCGAAAACTTTCTCCGAAATAGCCGGATCAATTCCACTTCCCTCATCAGAAACCGAAATGAGAACACGGTTGTTCTTTTCGCGTACCGCTATGGTAATCCGGCTTTTTTCGGGTGAGGCGTAAATAGCATTCATTACCAGGTTAAAGAGGACCTGAGTTATCTGAATCCGGTCTACGTGCAACTGGATGTCCCGGTCGGGCAGGGTAGACGAGTAGGTTAATTGCTTGGAACGAAAGTTTGGGGTTAACAGGGAAACCACCTCTTCAATGGCCGTGTTCAAATGGATAGATTCCACTTTTTGGGGGATCTCGCAGGCAAAAAACATAAGCTTCTTTACCACTTCGCGTGAAAAAATGGCGTTCTCGATAATCCGGTCCAGGTCTTCGATTGTTTTTGGGTCGGTAGCCCGTTCCTGGATCAATTCGGCAAAACCCAGGATGTTGGCCAGTGGCGTATTGAGTTCGTGCGCAATCCCGGCCGTAATTTCACCCAGGATGTTCAGCCGGTCCGTTCGCTCCACTTGCCGCCGGATCAGGGCTTCCTGTTCCCGGATATTTTTACGCTCCATCAGGCTTCCAAGGGCCAGACTGACACTATGGAGAAGATCCCGTTCCTCTTCCAGAAAGTCTGAATGCCCGTATTTCTGTGTCGGATATCCCACGCGGATTTCCCCTTCGGGCTCGTTAAATACCCGGATGTCAGTGGACAACATGAGCAGGTCCTCCCGGAATGCCGGAGTGTTTGCCTCAAATTCCCCGCACCGGATGGATACCTCAGCATCTGAGGCGTATTGCCAGGCCCGCTGCAGGCATTGCGCGATGGCCGAAAACGAATCTTCCATCCGGTCGAAATTCGTGTTTACGATAATGGAAGTCACCTCGTAGAGGCAGGTCAGCTCCTTGATGCGTTCCCTTAACTTGGCTTCAGTATTATTCATCATTCCGCATTGGATTTGGCATTCGCCTGAGCTCGCTGGGTGCCGTTTCGCAGGGTTCGGGAAATTAGTTAAATTTTGGATCATCCCCCAAAAAGCCGGCAAGATGGCGCCGAGCGAGGAGGGGCAACCCTGCTCAAAGTTATTACATTTGCACTGGCGATTTGCATTGGCGATTTGCAGGCAACGGGAGCTTCAATTTTTGTTTGGGGGGCTTCGGGTGCCTGGCTGGAGTTTTAAATCTATAATTGAAGTATGCAAGAGAACCTACCGCACATCCTGCTCGATTTCCTGGTCGATTCAGGGGTCAGTGAGTCGGTGGCGCAGCAGATCAACCTGTGGCTTTTGTTGCTGGTGATCCTGCTGGTCGCCTGGCTGATGGACCTGCTGATCTGGAAGGTGTTGCGCCTGGTTTCCGTCCGGCTTTCCCGCCGAACGCGGACCCGGTTCGACGATTTCCTGGTGGCCAACCGGGTACCGAGGTATGTGGCCCATATCTTCCCGCTTCTCTTTTTGATGGAAGTTTTGCCGCTGGCCTTTGTGGATTTTGAGTACATGCAGCGACTGGTAGACCGTATCCTCATGGTGATGGGCGTTTTGCTGGGGCTGTTTGTGATCAAAAGCGTACTATCCAGTGCGCGGGATTACCTCAAGACGCTGCCCCACCTGCGCGACAAACCCCTGGACAGCTATATACAGGTAGTGATGATCTTTTCCTGGATCGGCGGTATCCTGACCATCCTGGCCATCCTCACCGATACGACCATCTGGAAATTTTTTACAGCCCTGGGGGCGGCGTCGGCCGTGGTGTTGCTGATCTTTAAGGACTCCATCCTGGGCCTAGTGGCGAGCATACAGGTGAGCATCAACGATATGGTGCGTATCGGCGACTGGATTACCTTTGAGAAGTACGGGGCCGACGGGGACGTGATCGAGATCAGCCTGGCGACGGTGAAAGTGCAGAACTTCGACAAGACGATCACCACCATCCCCACCTATGCGCTGATTTCCGATTCGTTTAAAAACTGGAGGGGGATGCAGGCCTCCGGGGGCCGCCGCATCAAACGCGCCCTGCATATCAGCCAGCGGAGCATCCGTTTCCTGAGCCCGGAGGATGTGGAGTCCCTGAAGAAAATCCAGCTCATCGGGCCGTACCTCGCGGACCGGTCGGAGAAAATCGACGCCCACAACGCCCAGAACAATATCGACAAAAGCCTGGCCATCAACGGCCGGAACCTGACCAACATCGGGGTCTTCCGCAAGTATATCCAGGAATACCTGGAGAACAACCCGGCCATCCACAAGAAGATGACCCTGATGGTGCGGCAACTGCCGCCAACGGCCCAGGGAGTACCCCTGGAAATTTACGCCTTCAGCCGGGACAAGAAGTGGGAGAACTACGAGTATATCATGGCGGACATCTTCGACCACCTCCTGGTGGCCCTGCCGTATTTTGACCTGGAATTGTTTGAATTCCCGGTGCATTTTCCGGGGGTAGCGGATGCGTAGGCGGGTTTGTAAGCGGGCTGGTTTTTAGGAGTACCTCGCTGCGCTCATGGTCCGGACCGGGTGGTATTGCGGGCGATTTGGGAACCCAATTATTGAAAACCTTGTGTTGATCAAACTTGGATATAATTAGGATTTTATCCGACTTTGTCTGGTTCGGTTATTTGGGTGAGGTTTAAATTTGAACCTCCACTTTTTTGAATTTTTAGGTTAAACCGTATGCCAATATAAATTGTCCTGTACTTAAAAAGGACCGGCATCTATTGAGATAGCCAGGTTCGATTACCAGTCCCGGACGGTTCCCCGATGCCAGAAATGACCACTTGCGGCATCACTTTCTAGTAAATTCAATAGTTCCAAAGCTACTTCACCTGGGTTTCGCGTAGCCTGACTCCCGCCCATATCGGTTCGAATCCACCCCGGGTCAAAGGAAGAGACCCTTATATTTCTGTCGACGAGTCGTTCAGCCAGCACTTTCGTATACATGTTCAACGCTGCTTTTGACATTTTGTAATGCGGTTGGTAGGGGGAAGAGGAACCGCTAAAAGAACCCCAATCTGAGGCAACGTTTATAATATGGGCTTTCGGTCTTAAAAGAGGAAGCAGCCCCTCAGTAAGGGCCACCGTTCCAAAAAGGTTAACTTCGAAAGTTTGTCTGAGCAATTCCTGAGTAATTTCCGTTGAATCCCATTCTTCCAGCAATATGCCAGCGTTGTTCACCAAAAAGTCGAGTTCAATACCCTCCATTTCAGAGACAAAAGACCTGATGGAGTCCGGATCGGACAAATTAAGTGCAAAACCGCTAAATTGTGCATGTTCACAGGAATGAGCGCCAGTTGTGGAGGTGCCTATTATCTGGTAGTTTCGGATCTCCGCCAATAGCTTGGCTGTTGACAGGCCAAAGCCCCGGCTGGCTCCCGTGATGATACCGACTTTTTCATGAGAGTTTCTCATAAGGCGTTTTTGTTCATTAAAAAGAAACGCAAAACAGGGGTTTACATCTGGTCTTTCCCCGGTTCCTGGTGTTATTGCGTCTCTTGCTTATTACTCAGGGCAACTGTTGCAATTTCCCGTACCAGTTGGGTGGGCGATATACAATCGCAATTGGTGAGTCCTACTACATAGAGGTCTTTTTCGGGTAGGAACACCCCCATCGATTTAAAACCGAAAACGCTGCCGCCATGTTCGATGCTTTTGGCTCCTTCTATGGTCTTTATATGCCATCCATAACCGTATTCAACTGGGCTGCCGTCGGCCAGTTTTTTTGGGCTCAAGGCCAATTCCAAAGTCCTCCGTGTCACCAGCTTTTCGGTTTGGAGGGCCCGCTGCCATTTCAGGAGGTCATCCGATGATGCCATGAGTGCGCCGGAGGCGTAGGGTATATTCATGCTGATGTGCAATTTATTGGTGTAACCTTTCCTGTTGTGGTAGCCATACGCCCGATTGGGGACGATTTCCCTGTAATGCGCATAGCGGGAATCGGTCATTCCTGCCGGAGTAAACAATTCCGATTCGATATACTCTTCATAGGATTTCCCTGAGACCTTTTCAATGATGTAACCGAGCAGCACATACCCGGAATTATTGTATTTGAATTGAGTTCCCGGCTTAAAGTCCATTGGTTCGTTCTTGAAGAAATCGATCAGTTCTTGGGGTCTGAGGTCCTTCCGGGCAATTTCCATAATGGATCTCATGCTTGTGAAGTCCTTAATCCCTGAGGTGTGGTTGAGCAAGTGGTGGATGGTTACCGAACCTTCGGGTGTTGGATAATCTGGGATAAACCGGCGAACGTCGTCTTCCAGGTGCAGTCTTCCTTCTTCCATGAGTTTCAGAATGGCGATGGCCGTGAACTGTTTGGTCATTGACCCAATCTGGAATACCTGATCGGGTTTCATCGGTACCTGCAATTCCAGGTTGGCCTGCCCGAATGCCTTACGGTAAAGGATTGAATCACCGCGGGCCACGAGCACCACTGCTCCTGGTCCTTCTGAAGGTATTTTTTCGGTAATAAGCGAATCAATTTGACTATTCAGATTCTGAGCAACCGCTAAGCCGTGCCAGCAAAAAGCGCAGATATAAAAGAAAAAAACAAGAAAAGCGTTCGTTACCATTTTCATAAAATGAAATTTTTAAGATTAATGAGATTGTGTACCACTGGCGAATGGTCCCAGTTTTTGTACCTCTTCCAACATCCGGTTGATATGTGACCGATCTATCCACCTTCCCCGAAGGATAACCCCAGAGATCTTGCGGCTATTCCGGATGTCTTCAAGCGGGTTGTCTTCCAGTAAAACCAGGTTAGCCTGTTTTCCTATTTCAACAGTCCCTTCCAGCTTTTCACGGCCCAGGTAGCGGGCCGGGATAACCGTACTGGCCTTCAGGATTTGATAGGGGCTCATGCCGGCCTTGTTCAGTAATTCAAATTCGCGGTGCAGGGAAATACCTGGCACTGTAAAACCGAATGTATCGCTTCCGGTCATCAGGGGGACTCCCTCCTTGTGCAGAAGTCTGGTGTATTCCATCATCCATTCAAAATATTCCCTCAGCACAGGAAGTGCCTCTCTGCCTTTTATATTTTTTCCCTTAAGGTCTTTTCGGTACGGATTATCTTCAGAAACCCAGTAATCGTAATCGCCGGCAAGCATGTATTTAGCCTCTGGTACTCTTGGGAGATTTTTAAACACAGGATCGTCTAGATAGCGCAGGATGTCTTTAAACACCACCAGGGTAGGAGCAATGGTCACTCCGCTTTGGGCAATTTGACGGAGTGAAGCCTGGAGAAATAAAGGATCGACCCGTTCTTTGTCGGAGTAGATATATACAAACTCTTCCACGTGCTCGATAGACCTCATTTTAACGGAAAATTTCAAAGGCATCTCCCGTTGGCCATGTCCGATAACCGGGATTCCTGCCTTGCCGGCCTCATCAATTAAGGCCAGGAATTGTTCCTGCGGCAGGTTGTCGGCCAATTTTATGAAATCGTAGCCTCGATTGAGGTGGTTCCGGACCGTTTCTGAAATGGTCCGGCTGTCAGCTAAGTTTTCTGCCTTCAGGTAAGGCCCTGTGGTATAATAATTCGGACCAAAAAGGTCTCCGCTCCGTACCTGGTCCCGGATGGTAATTTGGTCTTGCCAGTCATATTCGCCCATGTTGCGGGCAGTGGTAATCCCATGGGCCAGCATCAGGTTAAAATCGCGCTGGATACCCCCTTCCCGGTTGCGCCAATGGTAGTGCATCTCCGAAAAACCAGGCATCAAATATTTTCCACGACCATCGATTAATGTAGCCCCTTTATTACTCATCTCACTGTCGCTCGGCCCCAGTTCGATGATTTCATTTCCCTGTATAACGACCCGTTGGTTTTCCAGAATAACTTCCCCGGTCATGGGAATCACATTTACGCGGTCTATGACCAGTAAGGCTTTCTGATCGATCTGTGCCATTCCCACAGCCAGTGCCGCTTGGAATAGGATGGGTATAAACAGTTTTTTCATTCCTTCATTCTTTGAGATTAGACCTTTGATAAGGTGGTAAGGTTACGCGCCGGAACCATAGATTATGCACCCGGCCATTGGAGATTCGCAGCCCCTCGGTTGAGTCGTTTTTTTGAACAAATCGAATGTGTTGAAAGGGCCAGTCTCCCTTAAATGTCTGGTTTTGTGTTGGTCTTAGCGGAATAGTACCGTGACGGGGATGATAGAGTGATATGCTACCATTTTGCATGCGGATGCTTACAAAAGTTTCCACTTCCGGACTGTAATAAGTCCCTGCAAGGGTTTCTATGGCCTGGAGACTCACTGTATCTTTTTCCCGTGCTTCAGGTCGCTTATTCCTTCGTGTTGTCCAGCGGACTTCCACACGATCCGTTAGCAGGATGTGAGCAATGGCATCCGACAATTCCCCGACCCGGGTGTTGGAAAAATTAGACAGTATTACAATGTTGAGGTGATTTTTCGGATATATAGCCACAAAGCTCCTATATCCGCCAATAACCCCCGCATGCTGAATCCGGTCGCGTCCTTTTTGGCGGTCTACGAAAACCCCGAATCCGTATAAATTCGGTTCTCCGTTAAGGAGAGGGTCCAGGCTTGTCAAAGCTTGGAATCGATGTGCCCACCCGTCTTGTGGATCATAGAAATTCCTGGTCCAGCTGAGCAGGTCTCCGACAGATGTGTACATATTCCCGGCTCCTGTATACCCCCAGTATGGAGAAGCTCTTTCATAAACGGTGTCATGACTGTGATAATATGAGGTAGCTCGCATCGGAACAACATTCTGATAATTGGGCTCAATCGTGGTATTCTCCATTCCCAGCGGTTCAAAAATCCTGGATCTTACCCATTGGTCAAAGGCCTCGCCATTTATATTTTCAAGGATGCGTGCCAAAACAACATAGCCGGTGTTGGAGTATGAAAACTGGCTTCCCGGAGGAAAATTAAGCTCCCGCTGCAGATGTATAAAACGCATCAGGTCATCATTAGTTCTGAAATCGTCCCCCCGCCATCCTGCCAGGGCAAGCAAGTCGTGGAGGCTGCGCAGGCCACTGGTATGGTGGAGGAGGTGTCGGATGGTAATAGGTTGGTCGAATCGGGGAAACTCAGGAAGATACTTTTGGACTTCCTCATCATAACTAAGTTTACCCTCTTCCTCGAGGATCACGATGGCCATAGCGGTGACTTGTTTCGCCAGGGAACCCGTGTTAAATGTTGTTTCGATGGTATTGGGTATGTGGTACTCAAGGCTGGAATAACCGAAAGCTTTGGTATATATCGTATTTCCTTCACTCATAATACCCACCACTCCACCAGGGAGTTTGGTTTGAGGCCCAGAGGCAAACAAACTATCTATAGCTGCCAAATGAGTTGTTTGTTGTTGTCCTTGTAGCAGTGTAACCTGTAGTACGAGAAGACTTAACCTCATGGCACATCTCAATGGGTTTACTGTTTTTCTATAAAGGGTTGCTGTATACATTCAAGGGAGATTTAGGGTTCGTCCTCTACCCCTCAGGGTTCCTAACAGCCATATAAAAAGAAACCACAGACAGAAGAGCGATTCTGCAATCAGTGCAGCAAAAGTGACCATGGTTTCTGTGATAAGGGTATATTCTGGAAAAAGGAGGAAGATAAATCCATCGACCATATAGGAAAGCCCCGCCAATATCGTCAGAAGAGCCAAGATATCGGGTACAAAAACCGCGTCCAGGAAAAGTCGGCCTAAAAGGGTCAGGGAAATACCAAAAAAAATACCGCCGATGAGATAGATGTAATCATGTATTTGGAGCACTGATCTCATCTGGTTCTGTCTTTCCGATATGTTTAAAGGGTCCAGTGCGTTTGCTGCAGAACCGGAAGGTAGTAGCAATTGTAAGAGCCATATAATGCCCACAACCAATATTACGGATTGAACGAGGCGAAAGATGGCTGCTAACTTTGCAATGTCCCTGTTAATGGATATAAACAGTACAAAGAGGAGGTAGGCAACCACAATATCGCAGAGCACCATCAACAAATCTGCCGCGAGACTGACCCGGAGAGGACCTTCTTCAATCATGATTCGCCCTGAGAAATCAAATCTCCGGCCTACCTCTATCCAGGAAGCTCGAACCCAGAAATGCGCATAAAGCCCACAGCTTATTATTAAGGCATATAACCATCCGATTAGACCAATGATTCGGATAGATTTTGGGTTTTCTGGCAATGTAAACATCTGTGGCTAACCGTTTTATAAATTGAAAGTCAAAACTAAAGGACACAGGGGTGGATTTCCTTAACATAGGTTAAGAAAACCGGATCAATAAGGACTGAGATCACGTATTATGGCGCAAAAGAGTAATGCGCGGATTGAATAGCTCTTAAGGGGAACTTGCCAAGACCTATTTATGAAAAAGTGTTTTTCGCACTTTACTAAGGTGTTCCGGGGTGGAACCCAGATAGGATGCTATCATGTATTGAGGGACTCTTTGTTCAATATCCCTGTAGGTTCGGATAAAACGTGCATATCGTTGCTCCAATGGTTCACTCATCGAACGCAGGGTGCGTTTTTGCAAAGCCACATAGGCAGATTGCATTTTCAGGCGGAAAAAACGTTCGATTGGGGGTAAACCGTCAAAGTGAGACTCAAGGGCATCACGATGGATCTGCAGAACAACGGAAGGCAGTATCGCTTGTATAGTGTCCATGGCGGGGGTATTGGATAGGTAGCTATATAGATCGTTAACCCACCAGCCTGAAATACCGAACTGTATGGTATATTCACTTCCCTTTTCATCCATATAAAAGGCGCGCAGGCACCCGTCGGAAACAAACCGCATATGATGCGATCTCTCGCCTTTCTCCAACAGGATCTGCTTCTTTCCGAGACGAACAACTTCAAAAGACCGGAGAAATTCTGACAAGTCGGTCTCTTCTATGGTCACAAGCTCCCGAATATTCGAGATCAAGGGCCGGTATAATGGATCGGTTAATAGCTGTATTCCAGACATAGTATCAACGAAAGCCAGAGAAAGGGTTAGCTCCCGGGAAGCTAATCCTGTAATAAGATAAGGAATATTTGCGGCGATGGGATAGAAGTTGAAAGAATCCGAATTCTTTCCCCGGGGTTTCTGTGTGCTCATGAGGGTAATCTATTTTGAGAAGGCTGCTTTCTTAAGATAGATTATGAATAATGAATATGCTGATTTTCAAATTTGTACCCAGAAGTAGAACTCAATACAGAAACCAATGAAAATCATTAAAGTCTTAATTGCGTCATTAATAGCAGGTATTGCCCAGGCACAAACCGATCAGGTTGGTAAAAGCCCCTGGGGGCCGGAAGATGAAATTGGCACCCTGAACCATATGACGGATACCAGTCGCTTAAAGGCCTTGTCGGGAATATCTTCAGGGCGTGTTTATGATCTGAGTTTTGATTACTTCGTGGGCATGCCCAGTTTTCATAGTCTGGGTGATCCAAACTACCAGTACTGGCTAACCCATACCCCAAGGGGCACGGTGGTAGATAATCCGAATGGACTGGGCGAGGATATGAACCGGTTGGTAAGTTATACCGGGGATGCCATTTCCATGTATACGCATATGGGTACACATATCGATGCGCTTAATCACTTTGGTTTGAATGGGAAAATCTGGAATGGCTTTTCGGCTGACCGGCACCTGGGAGATAAGGGATGGCAAAAAGCTGGCGCAGAAACCATTCCGCCCATAGTCGCCAGGGGGGTATTAATAGATATTGCGGCGAGTAAAGGGGTGGACCGTCTCACCGAAAATTATCGGATTACAGTGGAGGATTTAAAGCAAGCATTGACACGTCAGAGAATACAAATCGGATCGGGCGATGTGGTATTGATCCGCACAGGGCAGGGAAACCTGTATCCCGATAGGGAATCCTACCTACACGACTACGCCGGCATTAGTCTTGAGGCCGTGAAATGGATGGTGGAAGATCAGGGAATCATGCTTCTGGGAGCCGATAACCTGAGCTTTGAGGCTTTTCCCCCAGAACGCGAGGACAATTGGGTGCCGGTTCATACCTATTTGTTAGCAGAACGAGGCGTCATGTTTATGGAACTCGTGAACCTGGAGGAGTTGGCGGCTGATCAGGTTTATGAGTTTGCCTTTATAGGTGCGCCCCTGAAACTCCGGGGAGCCAGTGGAGCACCTATGAGGCCACTGGCTATACCGATACGCTGAATTCATATTAAGCCTAAAATCGATTGGGATGAAAACTGTAACGCTTTATTTACTGGCTTTTTCGGGCGGTGTGTTTCTGGCCATCCAGGCTGGGTTTAATTCAAGACTTAGTTCCATTTTAAAAGAGCCTGTGGTGGCATCTGTTTCCACCTCGGTTTTCAGTGTCCTGTTTGCCGGAGCATTCCTAATCCTGGCAGGAAAGGAATGGCCCACCCTGCACCAGGCAAGACAGATTCCCTGGTATTTATGGGGAATAGGCGGCCTGTTTAGTGTGCTCGGAATCTCACTTTATTTCTACACGATTCCCAGACTCGGGATTTCCCGGATGATTGCTCTGGGACTATGCGGGCAACTCCTATTTTCCTTATTCGCCGGTTACTTCGGTTGGTTGAACCTCCCGTATGAGCCTATCACCATGAAGCGATTCCTTGGCGCGGCTGCGATGATCGTAGGCATATTACTTATTAACGCTAAATAACATGGATGTAATTCACGAAAACATACAGAACCTGACATCGCTCTGGCGTTGTGCGGCAAGTCCCTTTAATGGTGTAGTGGAAGGAGAAGGATATGGCCTTGCCCGAATTCCGGATACGGAATGGCCCAATAAGGCCTGGATTGAAGACTCTTACCCTCTTGCAAGCCGTGCTCTTACCGAAATCCGGACCCAGATGGACCCCGATATGACATTCGTGGTCTTTGGCAAGCCTTCAGCGGCGCTGTCTGCCAATTTAGAACAAATGGATTTGCGATTGAAGTCACAACTTACGGCAATGTCCATAGAACCACGGAAGGTACCAATTCGTGTTTCGAATGTCGTCATTCGAGAGGTAAAGACTCCTGAGGATATCAAATGGTGGAGCCGTGTCTTTGCTTCTGCTTTTGGTTATAGTATTGTTGAAGCCGTCCTTGCCTCAACCCTCAAAAAGGTGAATTATTTTCTGATTGAAGATGGAGGTATCCCTGTAGGGACGCTGGCTCTTTATCAGACTGGAGGAGTTACCGGCGTACACAGTATGGGGATATCTCCAAAGGCCAGAGGGCGGGGGCTGGCCACCCAGGTCATGTACCATGCCCTTGAATCTGCCCGTTCCTACCGGAGTTCCCTGGTTACCCTGCAAGCCTCCGAAATGGGACGAGGACTTTATGAAAAACTGGGATTCCGCCAAGACTTCATTCTTAATAATTATAATTAAATCCTTATATCATGAAATTACTCGAGAACCTCAACTGGCGCTATGCCACCAAAAAATTTGATCCTTCCAAAAAGATAGAACAGGAAGATTTGGGACGATTGATGGAAGCGGTACGCTTATCCGTCTCCTCTTACGGGTTGCAATTCTACAACGTACTGGTAATCGAAAACCAGGAGTTGCGGGAGAAACTGCGGGAAGCTTCCTGGAACCAGGCTCAGATTACCGATGCCTCCCACCTCTTTGTATTTTGCAACTACACATCTCGCGATGGCCGGCATATCGATGAGTACATTCAAAACATCTCCCTAACCCAGGGGGTTCCCTTATCGGACATTTCCGGTTATGGAGATTTTATAAAGAAGAGCTTATCGGCGAAAAGCGATGCTCAATGGCATGCATGGTCTGAGCGTCAGACCTATTTGGCATTATCGAACCTGTTATTAGCCTGCGCAGACTTAAGGATTGATGCCTGCCCCATGGAGGGTTTTGAACCGGAGAAGTACAATGCGATTCTTGGACTGGATAAACAAGAGTTGAATGCGGTAGTGATCGCTCCCGTGGGATATCGGTCTGAAGAGGATGAAACCCAGTTTCGGAAGAAAGTCCGAAAATCCAGAGAGTCTCTATTCCAATTACTAACATAAATTACAAAAGATGTCTGATAATAAAATTTCTAGTAATATGGCTACTATGTTTAAATTGATAGTCTTTATTATAGTTTTTGGAGGGATTGCTGTAGGAGCTTCCCAATTTGATTTTGCCCGATTAAACTCTAATGAAGTAAATCATGAAAAAATGACGCTGAGATTGGAACTATTTACAACCAATATTGAAGCCACGGTTACATTTTATCGAGAAGTATTAGGATTTGAGATGCTGCCAACATCGAGTAGTACCTATCAACCGATCGGGAAAGGTAATGTAATACTGGGTATCGGATCTCTGGAAAGTTTAAGTGAGGATCATCATTTTAATCCCGACAGGTCGGACAATCCCTTTGGGTACGGTGTCGAAATAGTATTGGAGGTTGATGACGTCCACATGGCTTATAAAAGGGCTTTATCTGCGGGTGCTCCGCTTGAGGGGAAACTTGGTAAAAGGCCCTGGGGGTTGACTGATTTTCGGGTGACCGATCCCAACGGATATTATATCAGGATAACCTCTAAACCATGAAATAGCCGAGCGGGTTATTAAATTTATACGCTAATCGGAGAACAGCTCTGATTTGTTCGTCATGGTAATTAGGGTGGCTTTATAAATTAGATAAAAATTAAATATAGCGATTTGTGAACCTGTCCATGATCACTTAATATATTGTTTGAAAGACAATAGACATACAATCATTAAACATAAGGAAAGGCATTTGGTACAGGAAATATGGAGTTTAATATACAGTATTTTGTTTCATTTCATTTTAAACAGTTCGTCAATTTTAGATTTAGCACTTGCATCTGGTGCGACTTTATAGAACTCTGCAAGTAAATCCAATGACGTTGGCTTTTTTGGATATTGATTGTGTTCAAGAAAATTTTTTAGCGCTAAATTAACCTGGTCTTCACCCAGTACTTCAGCCAATTCAACCATCGCCAATGCTCCTTTTGAGTAAGCGATATGTGTTGCACCATAAGGCACCTCATAGAGTGGTGAATCTCCATATAACCCCTTTTCGTTCTCATAGATTTGTTGATGAATATGAAGACGTTCCTCCATGCGCTCTTCGCCATACATCTTTTTATATATCATCATTTCTGTATACATGGCTAAGGTTTCTGTAAGCATGGAAGCACCTACTCGTTTATCGGGGTTGATTTGACTATTTCCCCACCAAAGATGGGAAAGCTCGTGACCTGCTAATTCAGTGATCACATCTTTACCTGGATCGCTATTTACGTTAGCATGGAAAATCATATTTTCAGTCATGAATATGGTGGCTGGATATGCTGTCGCAGCAAACCCACTTGAAAAAGATGATACTTCTACAAAACTGATTTTTTCATATGGGTATGAACCAAAATTATCAATACAGTAATCTAAACTCAGTTTAGCATTATTCAATAACCGATCTACATTTTCAGGATGCTTTTCATTATAAAATATTTCAATCTGAATGCCCCTATGTATTAAATTTTTCTTTTGGTATTTCGCAGAGGCAAGCGAAAATCTAAAGGGTATGTTTTCTGCCTCATATTGATAATACGTTTTCCCATTCTCGGTCCAGGACTTTTGAAAATCACCGATTCCTATTGGTGTTTGATCTGTTTCCGTTGAAATTATCATGGTTAAATCAATGAAATCAGCCTTAGAGACTTCAGGGGCATCTATTGTATGGATGTGCGATGCTTTTCCCAATTGAAATTCCAATCGATTTTGCTCGTCTTTAATCTCATGATCGGATTGATAACCAAGTGTTGGATAATAATTACTAATCCTCATAAATGAGCCATTACCGACAATAGCATTAAAGGAATGATGACCGTTTACGGCAAACCATTGATACGACAGATTAAATTCTAAAGTGGCAGACTCATTCGGGAGCAATGGTGTGCTTAATTCAATTTCCGAAACAGGTGTATCAATTGAAATAGCATTGCCGTGTATGTTGAAGTTGGCGTATTCTATTTTTAAATCCGGATGAAAATTAAACAACACCTTATGTACTGGTTTTTCTGATAGATTCCGCAACACGTATGTCCCTTCAATTTCATAAGCGTTTTCAGATGGAAATAAATCAATTTTAGTGTTGACATCTGTAATTGTTGGTTGCGGTAGATCCTGGAACTGACGGTAGTTTTTTTCGTATTCAACGGCCTCCATAACCTTGGAATCCTCGTTTTTTGGCAAATAGCCTTCCATAAAGCCAATACCACTGAAAGCGCCTAATCCTGTAAAAAAAACCATAAGACCTACGTTCAACTTTGTCCATTGCTTCAATTTAAAATATGAAGTGATAATCCATAAAAACCCTACCAAACAAACCCCAAAAATTAAACGATAAGTGAATGCAGTTAGGTAAATACCATAGCCGTTAAAATCACTATAAAGCCCTTTAAATCCTGAAAAAAATTGCAATAATGGATAAGGCAACACCATTTTAACCAGAGGGGTTGTATAAACTATAACGGTAAGAATTGAAATACCTAAAGCAACGTATTTGTTATTTAGGACACTATTGATTAATAGTAAAAAAGACGCAAGTAAAATAAGCGGTAGGGTGTTAAACACTATAACGCCCCGAAAGGCTATCCAATCAATATGTGTATATCCATAACTTATTTGAAATAACAATGCCAAAACAAGGAGTAAGGCGGTAATAAAGACCAATAACGTACTTACAGAAATTAAGTGACCTTTTAATTTTGACCTGGACAAAAAAGTACTGTGCTCGATGAAGTGAAAATTAGTTGCACGACTTCTCCAGTATAAATCGTTAATAAAATAGACCAGGATGAAAGCTCCGAGCAATTGAAAACTTTGGGAAATAGAGGTGGCTAAAAGTCCTGAACTGGCATATTGCTCGGGTAAGCGTATGCCTTTATCGATTTCTGCATACATTTCCATGCCTACAAAAAACACCAACAGAATAGAAACGGCTACAACGGTTACACTTTTAAACAGGTAAATTAAATCGACCTTCGCAAAAGAGAGAGCAGACTTAACAATAGAGGGGCCACTAAAATCTAAATTGGGCGTTTTATCTACTGTTGACTTTGAAATTACGTCTGAAAGTACAAGCCTTTCTCGCTTTAGTTCTTTTTTGCTTACCGTTTTTGTAAAAGCGAAAAAACGATAAGTCATCGCTAAAAAAACAAAGGATACTAGCACATAAATACTTCGGTTTAAAGCCAGAAATCCAGAAAATGGAATGACGAATTCGTTTTTTTGTTCAATGGTGAAGTGTTTGGCTTCAAGGAAGTATGCTGACACTCCAAAAGGGTCTATTATTGATGATAGTTGCTGCACCTCTATCGATTGTGGAATACTTCCTGCCATAAATGGTGAATTGGAAAAAACTAATAACACCATATACAGCACATATAGTAACAAGCCGCCAACAACAACCAATAGTTTATTACGGGTCGTGTAAGCGACCATAAATAAAAAACTACACACAAAGAAGCAGTTTAATACACCAAAAATCAGAATGGGATATAGGTATGACCAGAAATCAAATCCTGGTTGCATTTCATTGCCCGTTCGCAAAGTTTGACCAAAAACAAACCCTGCGATTAGGATGACAAAACTTAACAGTGTTTTTGAGGCAAAAAAGGAGAACTTACCTAATAAATAGCTTTTCAATGACAACGGATATGAGAACAGCATCATATCAAATTTGGTATCCCATTCCTTGTACAAAATCTCTAAGGCGAATAAAATGGCAAGGAATATAATTGAAAGACTCAGTAAAGCCGTCATGAAACCGATAGTGTAAGGTGAGTTAAGAAAAATTCCTTCACCTGCTGATAAGTTGAATTTGTATCCACAGAACCATCCTATCAATAGCAATATTGAAGCTGTTAAGCTCAATACCCATCGGTTAATGCTATGTTTTAACTGAAACTGAAGAATAGCATTCACAACGAATTGTTTTGGGAAAGAACACTAAAATAAACGTGTTCAAGCAGCGGTTCTACTGGGGCAAAACCCTCAGGATGTTCCAGTGAATACACCGTAATCTGCGGTTGTCGCTCTATGAGTTGCTGGCTTATAACATTTAAGTTGGTTTGATAGAATGCCAATTCGTCGTTATCAATAGACTTTGACCAGACCTTGCCATTCAATTCCTGAATTAATTCTTTTGGCTTTCCTGATTTTAATATTTGACCTTTGTTTATAATGGTCATTTCTGAACACAGATTTTTTACATCCTCAACCAAATGTGTAGATAAAATCACAATAACTTCACTACTTATATTACTTAGAAGTGTGTTAAAACGATTGCGTTCTTCAGGATCAAGTCCTGCCGTAGGCTCATCGACAATAATAATTTGAGGATTACCCAATAAGGCTTGTGCCACACCAAAACGCCGTTTCATGCCACCTGAAAAAGCATGCACTTCCCTATCTCTGAAATTCCAGAGATTAACTTTTTCCAATAAAAATTGTATCTGGATATGACGCTCTGCTTTGTTGGTGATTCCTTTTAGTATGGCAATATGATTTAATAAGTCATAAGCATTCACATGGGGATACACACCAAAATCTTGAGGTAAAAAGCCGAGATTCTTTTTAATATAATCCGTCTTTTCTACTATATCAAGATCATTAAATTCAATAGAGCCTGAAGTAGGTTTTTGTAAACCCACAATGGTTTTCATTAAGGAAGATTTTCCTGCTCCATTTGGACCTAACAGACCAAACATACCATTTTTAATATCCAGAGAAATTCCATTAAGTGCTTTGTAACCGTTTTTGTATGTGAGATTGAGGTTGTCAATTTTTAAACGATTCATGATTTATATTACTTGATTGGTGCGAATTGACCAGGTCGATCCTTGTTTTGTTGCAATATGGAGTCTTTTCAAAATCTCTGATACGGATGAAATCACAGGTATATCAGGCTTTGTTTGCAAGCTCCATATCCATTCTTTGATTCAATTCGCTAGGATCCAATTTGAAATTTCATCCAGAAAATTGTCCACAAATTTTTTCGCCAGCATCGGATATTCTTCGCTGTTCCCGGTTGTCGCCTCCTGGAAAAAGTGGTTGGCTTTGTCGAATGTTATGAGGTGATACGCAGCCCCTGATTTCAGGAGTGCGTTTTCCATCCGGTCTTTATTCTGGTATATGGGTACCTGAGAATCCAATCCTCCAAACAATCCCAGTACAGGCACTTTTAACCGCTCATAATCTTTGGAAGGGTCATGGTAAAGAAAGGATGCAAGTGAAGGTAACCCATATACTATTTGAAGTTGATCAGCCCGGGCGCCCGCTTGCTGCCGGATATTTTGAATATCCCTCTCATCTTCTCCCGAATCCAGTTTTAATAGAATGGATTCAGTTGTTTGACTTAACAAGAGATGGGCCTGATCAATATGCTGGTTGTCCGAGATAGCCCGCATCAATTTATTGTGTGCCGACACATGGGCTTCAATCAGCGACCCGGAAATTTTGGACTGTTCGTACTCGTGCCTGACCTGATATAGAACAACTTCTACCAGCGGTACGGCTGGCGCGCCCATTAATATCACATTTTTAACAGCATCATTTCTCTCCGCAACGTGCGCGGCCAGGATTCCACCCTGGCTGTGTCCGAACAATATAAAATCCTGGAAAGAATGGATTTTTGCCGATTTAAAATGATCCATGATACCTTCCAGATCCCGTGAGAGATCCTCCATAGTGCTGTTTGCAAAATCGCCGGTACTACCTCCAACCCCTCTGTCATCATATCGAAAAGATGCGATTCCTTTTGATGCCAAATGCTCGGCTATAACTTTAAATATTTTAAAATCGTACAGGGTCTCATCACGGTCCTGGGGTCCACTACCGGAGCTCATAATGACCAGGGATTTCTCTTTGCGATTATCCGGAATCGTCAGGGTACCCCCAATGCGCTCCCCATTAATATGAATGACCAGGTCGATTGACTGTGATTCCAGTGGGGGCTTGGTTCCGGCCAAACAACCCAGCGTCATAAAGGAAAAAGCAAGAATTTTGAAAGGCTTCAATCTGATTATTTATCGGCAAAACAGCGGTACGTCAATTCCAGTGGGGAATCGTGGCTTACTTTCCGCCCAGGCCCTGGTTAATTTCAATTTCGCTTATCATTTCCTTTGCCACTATTGCCGCAGAGGGAAGAAACATAGTCGTTACGATTCGCGCATCGATCACCACGTCGTGTTTATCATTCAAATCACTTTTAGTCTGAAATAGTGCCCCGTTTTTTCTCAACTGATCCTCCAGCATTGCGGGTAATAAGGTTCCCTCTTTGGCCCAACTTTTGGTAACCTCGGTAGAGTTTGGGAACCCTGTTACCATTTTGCCTTTCACCATAAATTCACCATTGCCCAACTTAACATTAGCCAAGGCACCCGGGCCATGTCCGCACCCGCCAACGATTCCCCCATTTTCATAGATGTCAGCGATTATTTTTAAGAGGCCCTTATTATTGGCAACATCAAACAGGGGGCCGTATCCACCACCGATAAAAACGGCGTCGTAGTTTTTGGAATCCACGGATTCGGGGGTTAACGAATTTTCAACATTGCCATAAAAATTCTCGTATTTGATGGCATAACTGCTTATCCCCACAGGATCCATGGAAAAAGGTACTTCTCCGCCTGTAGGCGAAACAAAATCCACTTTGTACCCGTGGGAAACGAAAACGTGATAGGGAGGGGCTACTTCCCAAAGATTGTTACCGGCGAAGTGTTTTTCCGGGTCTCCCATATGTTCGGTATTTGATACTATAATGAGGACCCTTCCCTTTTCTTCTTCAGCATTGTTGCACGCAAGGGTAATCAAGGCTATCAAAAACGGTAAGATTGCTTTTTTCATTTTTAATGTATCTAAGGTTTGAACGATTAACTTCTGACGTGATATATTGCCAAACACGATTTATGAACGGCTATTTATTCTTTCGTTTTCCTCAACCTGCTGACCTCGAGTAACAGATCCTCTTCCTGCCCCTGCTTATACTTTTTTGACACTTCAACCCCCAGGAGGTAAGCATCAATAGCCTGCTCCTTTTGCCCTGTCTTTTCATATAATTTTGCCAGATGCGTTAGCAAACCAATGTAGGCAGGATAGGCTTCAGAAGCTCTTTCAAGTACTGTAATGGCTCCCAGGTCATTGTCCTTATTGACCAGTTCTGAGACCAGATTAAAATAATCTTCAGCCGGCCTGCGCGCCATTTCGCCATATTTGTTTTTTAGGTGCTCCTCTGTGGATAAAAAAGCAACAGCATTAAAATCATCAATCAAGTCTTCGCGACCGCTTAAATCTGAGAATATAAATCGGAGCCCCCGGTAATTTAAGATGAGCCTGGAAGCCATATGGCCTTCATCCCCAACTTCCTCATGAAGCCACCTGAAGTTTTCGGGGGCATGCTGTTTTATTACTTCAACGTACCGGGTCAGTTCCTGGCGCATCCCCCAGCCATCTCCACCGCCTATACCAAAGTATACGGTCTTATTCAGGTTTTCAATTGAAGGGAAAAATATTTTTGCTTGTGCGGTCATTTCTTCCTTATTCCACCAGAGTGCGGGGGCCTCTATGATGAAAGCATCAAAAAGACCCGGGCTTTCCATAAGCGTATACGTACCGAAAAGACCCCCAAAAGAATGTCCTTCCAGGATGCGAAACGGATGTGTTCTGTAATTGGCATCCACAAAGGGAATCAATTCCTCGCTTAAAAACCTGAGAAACTCCGGGGCACCTCCACTTTGGGGGATGCCTGCATTTCCAGTACCCCCATGAACCTCCTGTCCTGCATTGGAAGGGGTTAAATCCCTATTTCTGTCCAAACTTTCGATCCCGACCACAATTACAGGAGGGATCAACCCCGCTTCTGCCAAAAGCTCTACAGTCCCAACCGTATGCTTTATATTTTGTAAACCGTCCAGTACATATAGCACCGGGTACCTGGCATAGGTAGTATTGTAGCCAACGGGCAATGAAATGATAACCGGGCGATCCTCTGGTAAAATAGATGACTCTACAATGTGCTGCCTACCCAGGCCCAGAAGTTGTCCATCCCCGGTCAAGTCTATTTTTTGGGCTACCTGTGCACTGGCATGATGCAGGCAACATGCCATAGCGACAAAGAGTATGATGTGATGGATTATCGTAGGTTTCATTTTTGAGACACCCTGACATTCTTATAAGATTCTGTAGCTCCTTTGACGAGCATGTACAAGGTCAATCCAACCTCTCCGAGGACCGCAGCAACACCGACAATTAACGCGGTGTAGTGCTCATAGCCCGGGACGTTAAAATTCCCAAAAGATTCAATGAGATAGCCCGCGGCGGCCCCCAGCATAAACCCTCCAAAAATCTTTGGAAACACCCCGGTTCTGTAAATGAGAATCCCGAGTAATAAGCAGTGTACGCCAAAAAAACTACCGGCAAGCAGATAGCCATAATGGTGGGCGTCCAAAAAGGAGGCGCTTATTTGCTGCACCTGTGCTGTATCCAATGAACTTAACAGGCTGTCGGACTCCAGCACCTTCAGGGCCATGTAGTGGTTTAATAAATTCAGACTTCCGATGGCCGGATGTGCAATAAGCCTGAAAGCCGATGAAACCATGGCAAGGGTCTTATCAAAGGGTTTGAAAATTTTGTACAGCATCACGGCTATCACGGTATCCAGCAGGAATGCAATCAAGTCTGTGGTTAAGCCCAATTGAAACAACCCCTTATTCTGGAGTAGGTTGTTGGCTGTTTCCACAGCATTTCCCGGTACGATGAGCGTTCCTCTCACGTACCCCTGGCTAAACCCTGCACAAATGATGACCAGTAGATAGAGCAACCCCGTAAAGCGGATTAGTTTTACACTTGCAAATGCTTTAACGATAGTCATCACTTCCAAACAACTTTTGATCAGAAGCAAATTTCATTATAAGCCCCAACTTATTATTGACTTTTTGTGCCAATGGTTTGATATTTCGGGACAGGATTGAGTTTATGGACTTTTTCTATATGCGGTTGGAGAAGTTCCTGTCCATCTTTTAAATGCCCTGTTAAACGCACTTTGTTCGGAAAACCCGGTTAAAAAAGCTATTTCACCAACGGACTGGTTTGAGTTGGAAAGTAAATTCAGAGCAGTTTCTTTCTGTTTTTTTTGAATGAGTTTTCTAAAAGTAAGATTTCTTTCAGAAAGCCTTCTTTTCAGTGTTCTAGCACTCATATTAAGAAACTCACTAACTTGTTCTATACTTGGAATCCCACTGGATATGGATTGGTTAAGCAAATTGTCAATTTTTTTCATTAGAATATCTCCTTCAATCTTCAATTTGGATTTTTCCTCCTCCATTCTCTCAACAAGAAATTGGTGAATAAAGCTATCCGCCTTAATTGTAGAAACATCGAGGTCCCCGGATCTAAAGGTCAGAGCATTTTGGGAGGCTTCAAATACAATCGGACAATCGAAGTATTCAGAAAAAGAAACTTTGCCAACATTCTTGTGTTTAAAACATACCTGGAGTGGTTTTATTGGCTTTCCACTAACCTCGCGCAAAACCCCAATAAGCATAACAAATGTCGCTTCATTGGCTGTTTTTATACCAGGTCGGTACACCTCACGATTTAATATTAATTTTATCCGTGCCGAACCTTCTTCAATGGTGATACTGCCATCATTTGTAACCAACACCATATAGCGTTTTACGTTTCTGAGAACATCTGTCGCTTTCAAACAAGTCTTCCAGGACAGACCCAGTGTACCATAATCATTTGAATTAAGTTGCTTCCCCTGCCTGAGCCCGAAACCTGGAACAAGTTCTTGTTCAGCTCTTTCGTAAACCTCCAAGAGTAACTCCATTGGGATATGTGCATCCTTCTTGAGATCGGGATCAACGGAGTCCGTAAAATCTATGCTTAGGCCTTCTTCCTGCCCTAGGGCAATAGCCTTTTTATAGATGGTAGCAGAAACAAATGCCATAGGGAGTTATGAATTTAATTCTTCAACACTTTCTCCTGTGAGTACTTCTTCATCATAGACTATGGAATCTCCAATAAGAACATTATAGTTTTTGACTTTGATATTTAAAAAACACAGGATTTTATAATGTGCTAGAGGAAAAATGGTCTAGGGTAGGGTACTTCCATCCTTATATTGATAAGGAACTTATTTTTGCTTCTGATAAATTAAGGTTTTCAGTTAAATATACGGGTTGACCAACACCTAAAAAATTGGAATTACCTGTTTCAGTCTATCTCTTTAAGCAGATTTTCAGCCTCCTTTTTTAATTGCTCCTTCGAAATCAATTCATTTGCGATTTGCCTTGCTTTCTCCCTGTTCTTCAATAATAAATGGGTTTTAGCAAGTAGCAGCTGCAAGTTTTCATTATAAAAATGTGGAGAGGTCAATTCCACTATTTCAACGCCTTTCAACAAAGCCTTTTGATCTTCTTTTGAGGCTAAAATTTTGTAGTATCCCCACATAGCGATCAATGGAATATCATAAGCTTCGGTGTTTTCTGCCAATTCCTGTTCTGCCCACGCAATGGATTTTGTTTCGTCCAAAAAATCTTGGATTAGGTAGATGCTCTTTTCATCCTTGTAAAGGGACCTTTCAGTGGGCTTTATTCCCAGGGCCTTCACTACCTCCTCAGCAGACCGGGTGGTGGAAAACGGATTTTGACCGGTTATGAATTTGCCGGATACAGCTACATGGGAAAGCATGAAATCGGCCTGGCTGAAAACAGCGCCCCTGGATTTTAGTTTATCTTCCAGTTTAAAAGGGAATTCAGCAACCCATTTCTTGCCAAAGAGTTCTTCTTCGATATTACAGAATCCGGTGACCTCAATACCCTTGATGATGTAATGGTCACCATCCTTCACATTGACAAAGGCCGCCGGACCGTGGCAAACCGATGAAATCACCGTGCTGTCCCTTCGATAGAGATCCAATATGATGTCCTGGAGGGAAGGGTCATAGGGCAGATCGAACATGGCGCCTTTTCCCCCGACCACATAGATGGCATCGTAACGGGTTGGGTCTACCTGGGAGGTTGCTGTCGTATTTTCCAATACCTCCAGAATTTTCTGGTCCTCGAGTGCCGCCATGTTGTAGGCCTTCTCCTTATTAAACTTATCCGCTTCCACCTTTCCTCCTTTAGGACTGGACACGTCGATATGAAGACCGTTTTGCTTAAAAATCTGGTAGGCTTGCGAAAACTCATCGAATTCAAATCCCGGCCGGGTCGCACCCAAATCTTTGCCATAACTGCTTACGACCATCAAGACTTTTTTCTGGTCGGGATGGGTTTGGGAAAGAAGCAGAATGGGTAAAAAAAAGGCAATGTATAAAATAGAGTTTTTCATTTTTTTATTTTTTCGGATTGTATGGAGAACACGAATAAAGCACGTTTATGTTACTTCAAAGGATGAGTAATCCAAATCGCGTTTCAATTAATTTGTTTATGATATGAGGGTTGTTCGAAATTTATCGACCTTGGAATGCATGTCCTTTTTGATTCCTTCATTATTGATTTCTCCGTCCTTAAATTGATCGTAGAAGGAGGGCAATGAAAAGGTATCCGTAATGCTGGCGCCCATGTACGGGAAGTACGTGCTGGCCGCCTGGAGGACGGTGGCTCCCCCCCGGCCACCCGGGGAGGTAGCCATCAGGAGCATGGGTTTTTCCCTCCAGATTTTCGTGTTGATGCGCGATAACCAATCGATGGTGTTCTTGAATACCGCGGAGTACGACCCGTTGTGCTCTGCCAGGGACAGGATAAAACCATCCGCGCGGTCGAATACTTCATTCAGTCTTTTTACACTCGGGGGTATCCCATTTTCTGCTTCGTAGTCCACCCCGAATATGGGTAGCACGTAATCATTTAAGTCTATCGGGATTACTTCAACATCATCGAGCAACTTGCAGGTATAGTCAATAAGCATATTATTGATCGAGTTTTGACTGTTGCTCCCTGCGATGGTGATTATTTTTTTCATGATTATTATTTTTTGGAGATGAGACGATCTACTGAGAATTGGCCGCTTCCGCTGACAAGGATGCTCAATGCAAGCCCGATGACCAGCAACGAGTATTCATATCCCTCACCCGCCTGGTTGCCGAACCAATTCATGAAGAAACCGTGCTCGATCTGCGTGGTGAAAATGATGCCGGTAAACATGCCGGCCAGCGACAGAGCCCAGAACCTGCTCAGCAAACCGAGGATCAAAGACAGTGAGCCAAAGAATTCTATCAGGATTACCGAAAAAGCTACGATTACGGGTAACTCCATTTGGGTGGTCAAAAGGTCCATGGTAGCCGAAAACCCGGATCCCCCAAAGAGTCCCAGCAGCTTTTGTGCGCCGTGTGGTAAGATGACCAGCCCCAGGGTCAGCCGGGCCGCGGTGGGCCCCAGGTTTGGTTTCGTTTTTGAAAGCATTTTTACATAATTTTTCATGACTTAATTATTTACAATGGTTTATAGTATGGTGCGGTAATACACACCGAAAGAATGTTTTTCGACAGGGCTCGGGCCGTATTGGTCCAGGTCATACCCGATACCGAACTGATGCCCTTTGATGGACACCCCTCCCCGTAATTGTTGAAAACTGCGTGAATGCCGCTTCAAGTTGTCCCAGACAGTAAGGAACTGACCGTTGATCCAAAGGGATACCTTCCCGCTCACCGGGGTATTGAACTGGATTTGGGCAAAGGTTTCTGCATACCCCCTTTTTGTCCGCTGGTAGTGACCCACCGTGGGGAGTACCACCACGAGAAGCCTGGGAGTCTTTACAGTGAATTTGGCCGTAAGGCGCTGTGCAAAACCCGATATACTGTTGTAATACAGGGACGGGCCGATGGATACGCGTTTGTTGAGGTTCCAGAATACGGTGGGTTGGACGCCTACCTCATCGAACACCTCATTTTCTTCATCATTGAATTTTTGAAAAAAGGCAAGGGTTGCGCTGCTGAGGGTTTCTTTCTCATTGACGGGGTAACTGGCATAAAGGGTGAAATCCGTTTTGTCGAATCCTGAAAACAACTCTGCCTGAGTGAATTGCGCATTCAGATAATTGGCAAGCCCAAGGATGAAGGCGGATGAGATGGTTGCTATTTTTTTCATGCTTCAAATCTCCCGCTGGGAGGCATGAAAAAAAATAAAGTAGTTTAAGACTTGGGCTTTCTGTTGACTTTGGAGACGATCTGACTCATAAATTCAGGGGTTATTCCGATATAACCCGCCAAATCCTTTTGGGATATACGCCTGACGATATGGGGGTATTTTTTCTTGAAATACACATATCGTTCCTCTGCTGTCAGGGATATTCCCTGGTTGCTGCGCTTGATGTAACTGATTAACGACCGCTGATACAGGATGCGGTAAAACCGCTCAAATTTTGGGATTTCCTGGTACAACAAGTCGTGGTTCGTTTTGGAAATTGCCAGTATTTCAGAATCTTCTATCGCCTTGATATAGTAGTTGGTAGGCTCCCTGGTCATAAAACTGGCAATGTCTCCCGTCCAGTAATCCTCGACGGCAAACATGGAAACATGCGGTACCCCGTCCAGATCCAGGGTATACACCTTGAGACAGCCCCTGGTGATAAAATACTCATAGGAAGTGATATCACCGGCCTGCATCAGAAATTCCCGTTTCCCGACCGTTATGGGGGTAAGCAGGGAGATGAACTTTTGCTTTTCAAGCCGGGTTAAATCGATAAACCGGCTCACATTATCTATAATCAGGTTGTATGGGTCGTCGCTATTCAAGGTGGCATCGTTGATTCTTTAAAGTTAAGTAATTGACATTAGTATTTCCGGTTGCATATAAATCCATGAATTTCATCTGCAGGGATTTAACCCGTCTTTTCGCGGGCCTTAAGTACGGCAGAACGGGTGTATTTTGTACCTTATGGAAATCATAGCAAACAGATGCTTAATCCAGTAAGTGCTCCCTGGCTTTGAAATATATCTCGATCAACCTGTACCGGAAAATGGTAGACTGTGCGCTTGCCGAGGGCGTGAGCGAAGGCGCGTTGAAACAGCTGCCGACGCCCCACGATGCCCTGGAGGGGATCCAGGCCGTGCCCGCCGACCATTTTTTTGAGTTACATGAAATCCTGGACCGGGAGTTGGGGCCCGGGTTCGCCATCCGGGTTGGCCAGCAAATGAAAATAGCAGATTACGGGGTTCTGGGCCTCTCCTGGCGTACCTGTTCCTGGGCCGGGGAGATCTTTGAGCGCAGCGAACGCTATTTTAAATTGCTTTCGGATACCTATGTTTTTAAGGTGGAAAAAAAAGGAGTCACTTCCGTGATCCATTTGCTCCGGGAGCCCCACCGGAGGGGACTGGAGCTTTCCAACGAGGCGACCCTTTCGGCAACCGTAGTAGTTTTGAGGGCCATGACCGAAACGGATATTTCGCCCATACAGGTAGCTTTCAAACACAGCCCGCCCGCCGACATCAGTAGCTATACCGCGGCATTCAGTTGTTCGGTACGCTTCAACCAGGCGGGTTACTCCATAACGTACCACACATCTGATCTGGAGACCCGGACTGCCAAAGCGGACGCGAGCATCAACAGGTTTCTGGTGGAACGGGTGGAGGAGGAAACCCACGGCCTGGTGGTTTCGGCCAATAAGGTTGCGATGGATGTGGAGAACCTTATTCAGGATGCTTTGCCCAGCGGAATTCCCAGCATCCATGATGTGGGGGTCCATATGGGAATGAGCAACCGGACCCTGACGCGAAGACTCCGCGAGAACGGGATCTCCTTCCGGGATCTTATCCAACGAACCCAGGAGCGCGTGGCCCGGGAATTATTGCTGGATCCCCGGCGCAGCATTTCGGAAATCGCCTTCGAAACCGGTTTCTCTGAACAGAGTACCTTTAGCCGCGCCTTTAAGCGCTGGACCGGCCAGTCACCCCTCGAATTCCGAAACAGGAAATAGTTTTTCTTCTTTTGGCGGAATCTGCCAAAACATTGGCGTAAAGTGCCAAGCATGCCTGTTGGGTTGCCCGTAGTTTTACATCGTTAAAATTCAGGCAACCATGGACATCACACTCAAAACCATCCTACTCTTCGGTTCGGTCATCCTGACCGGCCTCTCCGCAGGCTTTTTCTATGCCTGGTCGGTATCGGTAATACCCGGGACCGGGAAGGTCCCGGACCTGACCTACCTGGAAACCATGCAATCCATCAACCGGGCTATTCTGAACCCGGCCTTTTTCCTCGTTTTCTTCGGAAGCCTGGTTCTGCTGAGCCTGGCGAGCATCTATGAGTTCCATACCAGCCGCCTGGTTTTCGGGTTGGTGCTGGGGGCTCCAATTACGTACCTCCTCGGAACATTCGGGGTGACGGCAATGGGGAATGTCCCCCTGAACAACCAGTTGGACGTTTTGGATCTCGCCCAAATGAATGCGGAGCAAATCGGGGAATTCCGGGAGTACTACGAAACCCGCTGGAACCGCCTGCACGGGATACGGACCGTATTTGCGGTAGTCGCATTCCTGGGGGTTTCCCTGGCACTTTTTTTCAAATGAACTACTTGGCCGGGAATCGATTGGCAATCACAAAGAAATAGTAACCAGAAATATTTATAAAGATGAAACACAATGTATTAGTTATCGGAGGCACCGGTAAAACCGGGAGCCGGGTAGCCCAACGGCTTGAGGAAGCGGACCATCAGGTGCGAATCGGATCAAGAAACAGTCATCCCGCATTTGACTGGGACGACCCGGCCACCTTTGCCCCTGCATTAAAGGGTATGGATCGGGCGTATATCGTTTATTATCCCGACCTGGCCGTGCCCGGGGCCAGGGAGGCTATTTCCGCCCTGACGGAGGCAGCCCTGAAAGAAGGCCTGGAAAAGGTGGTTTTGCTCTCGGGCAAAGGAGAAAAAGAAGCCGAGGCCTGCGAAGAGATCGTCGCTAATTCCGGTCTGAATTATACCCTGGTCCGCGCTTCCTGGTTCAACCAGAATTTCAGTGAAGGGGCGTTCCTTGAACCGGTACTGGCTGGACAGGTTGCCCTGCCCATGCCGGATGCCGAGATCCCTTTTGTGGATGCGGATGACATTGCCGATGTAGTTGCCAGGGTGCTCGTGGATGATACCTATAATGGGCAGACCATCACGGTTACCGGCCCCCGGAAAATGACCTGGAGTGAAGTTGTTGCAGCCATGGCAAACGGAATTGGAAAGGAGATCCGGTACCAACCCATTTCCATTGAAGAGTTCAAAACCGGCATGAAAGCTGCCGGATTGCCGGATTCCTATGTGTGGTTGTTTGGCTACCTCTTTGAAGAAGTGTTGGGAAATCCTGATAACCAGGAAGTGTCCGACGATGTGGAAAGGGTCCTGGGGCGGAAGGCCACTGATTTTAAGGACTACGTGGAAAAAACGAAGGCGACAGGCGTTTGGGATCAACCGATACCCCAGGCCTTATAAAACAAACGGAATGAAAAAAATGAAATTTCTCAGAGCGACGATCTCAGCCCTGATCGTCTGGGCGATAGGCGTTACGGCTTACGTCTGTTCGTATATGATCCCCTTGATGGAGAACCCCGATACACAGGCCAATTGGGTGCTGACCCTCGCACTGATCCCAGCCACCGCCCTTGGGGCCTCTTACTTTTATATGGGAGGTTTTCGTATAAATGGCCTGATACTGGGTGCGTTTATGTTCGGGGTAACCATCCTGCTCGACGCCTGTATCACCGTCCCGGTATTGATCGTCCCGGCAGGCGGGGATCACCTTTCCTTTTTCTCGGATCCGGTATTCTGGCTGATTGGGTTGGAGTATGTCGGGTTGATTGTACTGTATGCGCAAACAATTGTGAAAATGAAGCATGCCCCAGGTACAGGCAGATGATCTTCCAGCTGCTGCTTGGTGAGACCACGTTTCCTTCGATGCGCTCCGTTTTCCTTTGTGCTCCCGCCTGAAAATGCAAACCCTGGTTTGCGATTTGTGAACCTGCTAGAATTGATTTTTTAGAGATAGATATTGTGATTTTTATCAAAGACCGCATCCAATTTCCAATTTACACTGGCACTTTTTTTTGTGGTACCAGGCTGTTCACAGTAACATTTAGTAGTCTTCTTTATCTTTAATCTTGAAGCAATCAAAAAATGAAAAGGACATTACTGATTTTACTGTTACTCCTTGCAGCCTGCGGGGAAAAGGATCGCCCTAAAGCCACTTCGCAAGATTCACTAAATAATCAAATCGCTCAAATTGATCTTATCGAAAAAAACCTCGTCCCGGTGCACTACCTCAGGGACAGCGATCCCTACAAGTCCATACTGCAGCACATGCAGGAAGATGTTATTCCAGGGGTCAGCATGGCTTTTATAGACCATGGTGCAGTTTCCTGGCAACGCACCTACGGGTATGCCAATCTGGAAGACTCCGTACGGGTAAACTCATCTACGGTGTTCAATGGGGCATCCCTGAGCAAACCCGTAACCGCCATGGCAGCCCTAGACCTAGTAGAGGAGCGAGTATTGTCCGTGGATGAGGATGTCAATACTTATCTCCGGGGATGGCAGGTACCGGACAACCCATTCACCAAAGAAGAAAAAGTAACCCTCAAGCGACTCATGGGGCATACGGCAGGTTTTGACCGGTATGTACAGTCTTCATTCTTTCCGCACGAAACGTTGCCGACGATCACCCAGATGCTTGCGGGGGAAGCACCTTCGGTAGACCCACCGGTTTCGCTGGTATATGTCCCCGGACAGAAACAAATCTATTCGAACCCCGGGTATTCCGTAATGGAAAAGCTCATCGAGGATGTGACCGGCAAGGATTTTAATGCGGTCCTCACCGAACGGATATTCGAACCCAGCGGCATGATCTACAGTTCCTTTGAGCAGCCAGTTCCGGACCGCCTGTCCCAGCAGATGGCAACAGGATATTCCAACGACCTGGAGCCTTATCCTTATAAACTCTTCCCCTATAAAGCGGCCGGCGGCATCTGGACGACCCCTACGGATTTGGCTAAGTTTTTAGGAACTCTATTGGAAGACCACCAAACCGGCAGGGATGCCATCCTGTCTCAGACAATGGCAGATAGTGTTTTTTCCAAATCGTCCACCAGATGGGGCTTTGCAAAGATATATAATGATGAAAGCCCGGATGTGCTGATCGAGCATTGGGGGAGCAATTCAGGGTTTACCTGCTATATGGTCGCATCCCCCGTACATCGTCAGGGACTGGTCATCATGACCAATAGCGACAACGGCATGTCGCTGATGAGTTATATCACCCGGGCGGTTGCCGCGGCATACGGCTGGGACTTTTTCCAGCCAAAGGTATTGGATCCCATGGTCATGGATAGCTCGCTAATTAAGGCGTTTGTTGGGAAATATAAAGGTGGGGATGAACTATTGGAGTTTGATTTGGTTGCGGGTTCCCTGAGTTTTTCGCGTCCGTCCGGTCTTCCTAAAAGGCTGGTTACCGTGGCAGAAAACCAATTTGTTTCGCCGGATAATAACACGCTTTTCGAATTCCTGGAGAACCAAGCGGGTGAGGTGAAGTATGTGCGAATGACCTGGGCTGACGGGTATAACAGTGATTACATCAGGCAATAGGCGCTTATTGTCTGAGGGAACCGAACTGGTTTGATACCTCTTTCTTAGATTCGGCTTAACTTGACTGCCTAGCTCATCCCCGCCACAAAAAATAATACAAACCCGACCGTCATTACAATCAAAATCAGGACGATGATGGTGGTCCAAGGGAACCTGTTTTCCCTGGATAATGTGGTCTGGTTCCTGAAATCAGCGTCTTTTCGGCCTTTGGTACCCATGGGGGCGCTATCCTTAGCTCTCCATTTTGACTTTTTTCCTTTCTTCTTCATGGTTCGTACGTTTGTCTTTCCTATAAGTTCTCAATTCTTTTCAGTATATCCGGACGCTAAACTCACAACTTTTAGGACATTTGCTGAAACGGCCGTGCGCTTTTGTTTCCCATGACCGCTTAATAACGCGAGCATCTGACGCGTACCTGAAAAACAAAACCCCGCAACATGTGTTGCGGGGTTTGCGCTTTAAGTGACCACGCCAGGATTCAAACCTGGAACCTTCTGAGCCGTAATCAGATGCGCTATTCAGTTGCGCCACGTGGCCTTGGGATTTCCCTCAAAAAGGGATGCAAATATATTTCTTTTTACATTTAGCGCAAAATAACCCAGCGGCTAAATACATGAATTTTAAGGACTACATCCGGGACATTCCCGATTTTCCCAAAAAGGGGGTGGTTTTCAAGGATATAACACCCTTGCTGGAAGACCCGAAGGCATTTCGGGAAACTGCGGCCGCCCTGTTGGCGTTTACCGATGGGCTCAAGGTGGATAAGGTGGTGGGTATCGAAAGCCGGGGGTTCTTCTTTGCGCCCCTGTTGGCCGATAGACTCGGGGCCGGGTTTATTCCCGCGCGCAAGCCGGGGAAGCTGCCGCATCGCATCCACAGGAAGGAATACGACCTGGAATACGGCACGGATGCCCTTGAGTTGCACGCCGAGAGCATTTCGCCGGGCGATCGCATCCTGGTGCACGACGACGTGCTGGCTACCGGGGGCACGGCCCGGGCCATCTGCGACCTGGTCACGGAGCTCGGGGGGGAGGTGGTGCAGTGCAACTTCCTCATTGAACTTTCTTTCCTGAAGGGCCGCACGCGTCTGGACGGCTTCCCGTTGAAAAGTCTGATAACCTATTGAACGTGGCCGTGGCCATTGTGTAATCTCAAAAATTGAAGGAAGGTTTGCAACGGGGATCGCCCTGCTGAACCGGTTAATCCAGGGCGCGGGTGGTGACGTAGTACCGCCACCCGATGAGGGCCAGTTGCCATTTGGAGGCGTTGGCCAGGTCCAGTTGCCGCTTGCTGAAGGAGGGTAGCAACCACTTGTTTAGTTTGGCCAGGAACCGGAAAAAAGATTTGCGCATACTCCTAATATAGGAATCTTACAGAATAAAAAGACCGCTCCCCTCAGAGCGGCCCGGCTTTTTTTGCCTCAGATGCAGCCAATCAGAACAGGATCGAGATTAGCGCGATCATTAGGAATACGAGATACTTGACAAGTGCAATCATGGTCCTGTTTTTGGTTTTAAGAAGTTTTTTGTTTGAATGTGGCGTGAAAATAGCGGAAAGGTGACCGTCCCGCCAAGGGATTCTTCAAAAATTAATGAAATTAAATACGATATTGTAAGTAAAATGATGTTTTATGTTTACATATGAAACTACAATATCTTGGATAAAGTTATAATAAGTAATATATAAAGTGTCTAAAACGTAATTACTGTAAGATTTGTAGGCGCTTTTTTTCGATTTTTTCAGTTTCCTAGGGAAAAACAGGCCCATTTTGGCCAATTTTTCGTCAAACCGTCTTTTTGGGGCAAAAAAAGCCGGCCCGAATCCCGGGCCGGCAAGTTATTGAAATAGTGGTTTGGCCGGCGGATGTGCCGGGCCGGTTAAGCCTGTTAATCCTTGGTGGTGATGGACACCACCCCGTCTTTGGCCTTGCGGCCGTACTTTTCTGTCGCGTTATCCCCTTTGAGGACTTCAACTTTCTCAATGTCCGACGGATCGAGTTCCCGTACCTGCTTCTCGGAGGCCTTCTTGCCGTCTATCAGGTAGAGGGGTTTTTCCCCTTTCCCGGAATCGAGGAGGAAGAAACTGCCGGAATCCCCGTTGATGATCTCCATATCCGCCTCGTCGTCGGAATCCCGGAGGATCATGACGTTGGTGCCCGTTTCCGTATTCTTCATCTTGTGGACGCGGACTTTGTGTTTCCCGCCTTCTGATTTGTGGAGTTTCCCGAACGCTTCCTCGTCCATTTCCTCCCCGTCGACAATGATCGTCTTCTCCCCGTCCACGATTTTGATTTCAATGTGCTCTGCATCATCTTCCCCTTCGGAATTCCAGTAGAACACATTTCCGTCTTCGTCGTCCATTTTACGGATCTCGATGATGGCGTCTTTATCGGAATCGTCGCCGTCGCCGAGGGAATGTACGCGGACGCGGTGCTTTTTGCCGTGGCCGAAATGGAGCTCGTCAGCACTGCCAAAGGAGACGCTGTTGCGTGTGTCGTCAAATCGTATCAGGACGGGTTCTATGGGGCTGTCCGTTTCGGTGTGGAACGAGCCGCTGAAGCTCTTGCCGCTGCTGCTTTTGCCGCTCATGGAAACCTTCAGGTCGATGATTTCACCCGCGTCGTTGCGCACGGTCGTATAGGAGAAGTCGATCCCGTCCGATGCCAGGTTGTCCTTGATCTTCTGCAGCTCTTCGTCCGAGGTATCTTTGGAAATGGTGAGCTCCACCGTTTTATCGTCCCCTTCAAAGAGGTAGTCGGACGGGCTTTCCCGGTCCAGTACATAGCGGGTCTCCGTGTTGAAGGCCATCAGGAAAAGCCCCAGGACCGGGACGATCAGCAGGTGCTTCAGGATGTGGGTGGTTTTGGATTGATTCTGGTGTAGCATAAGGATTCGTTTTTTGATGAGTGAACTGTAAAAAGCATTGACCAGGGAGGTCACCGGGGTATTGCCGGAAACCTTCAGCAGGGTGTATTGATAGTCTTTCAGGCTGGGAATTTTTTGGATGGCGCTGGCATCGGCCAGGTATTCCAGGTTTTGCTCGATGCTCCGTTGGTACCACCGGCCCATCGGGTTGATCCACAAGATAGCCGAAACCACGCGCCCCAACAGGATATCCAGCGTATGGCACTGGGAGCCGTGCGCTTTTTCGTGTTCCAGGATCAGCGCCAGTTCGCGCTGGCTGTGCTGGTCCGGGTTGTAAAAGATGTAGCGGAAAAAAGAAAACGGGGCCTGGGTGCGGTGGGTGGGAACGTACAGGAAACCCTCCTCGCGCACGGTGTTCGACGTCTGCACCAGCCGGAAGATCCGCCAGAGCTGGAAAAGGATGAGGAGCAGGTGGGCCGCAACCCCGGCCAGGTAGGCGGCCAGCAGGAAATTCTCCCAGGGAAAGCCGGCCAATCCCGCATTTGCGGGCGATGGTACCGGGTCCAGGGTTACTGCCGGTTGCTGGGCGAGGGTTACCCGGATGGTCCGGGTAAATGTCACCAGGGGCAGGGTAAGGGCGGCCAGCATCCCGCCTGCCAGAAACAGCCGGTTCACCGTAAAGAGCGTCTCCCGCCTCAGGAGCAGGTGGTAGGTACCCAGAAACAACGCGAGTATCGCGGATGCCTTCAGGAGGTACATGCCGAGTGCCTCGACGTTGCTGAATGCTTCCAGAATACCGAATGCCCCCATATTGCTGAATGCTTCCATATTATTGTTTCTTTTTTTCGATCAGGTCGATGATTTCCCGGAGTTCGTCCGCCGAGATTTTTTCTTCCCGTGCGAAGTAGGATACCAGGCTTTTGTAATTGTGGTCAAAGTAATCCGCTACCGTTTCGCCTATGAACTTGCGGCGGTACTGTTCCTTGCTCACCAGCGGGTAATACCGGTGCGTATTGCCGAAGGCCTCGTGGGAGACATAGCCTTTCTCCTCCAGGTTGCGCACCATGGTGGAGAGCGTGTTGTAATGCGGTTTGCGAGGCCCCGGGAAGGCGTCGAGCAATTCCCGGACAAAGGCTTTTTCCAGCTTCCAGAGTAGCTGCATGACTTCTTCTTCCTTGTTGGTGAGTTTTTGCATGTTTATCGCTTCATTTCGTTAAGTGCCGTTTCGGCGGATTCCAGGCCGGGCCGGAGTTCCAGGGCTTTTTGGTACGCGGCCATGGCATCCTCCGTATTGCCAGCGGCCCGGAGGGCTTCCCCGTAGCTGTCCCAGCAATTGGCGACTTCGGGGAAGAGTTCCGTGTTGAGGCGGAACAGCTCCACGGCCCGATCGGGATCGTCTGCCCCGTAGAGGAAGGCGTATCCCAGCTGGTTCAGGATAAGGTCTTTCGGGTCGGTCGGGTGGAAATTGACCGTCAGGCTGTCGAAGTGGTTTTTCACATAATCAACCCCGTGTTCCAGGTAATTTTGGCGCACTAGTTGGACTGCTGGAAGGACGGGTTTGGCCGGCTCTTCACCCCTGTAAAGGGCCAGGATATCCGACCCGATGCGTTCGGCTACGGGCTCGTCCATATTGGCCAGTACCAGGATGCTCAAATCGTCGCTGATAACCTGCAGGAACACCGAGTTGAAGCCTTCAAAGCCCCCGGCGGCTCCGGTTGCCCGGCCTTCGGGTAATTCGCGGATATATTGAAAAAAGGGATCGGTTTCCCGTGTTTTGGCGGAGAGGAGCAGTGTGTCGTAATAATAGGAATGGTAAAAAGTCAGGATGTCCCGTGCCGTGGATAAAAATCCGCCATCCGGGTTGGGCAGGTCCTGTACGGCTTCGTTTTCCTCCAGGACGCCCAGGGGGGTATACAGGTAGCCTTTCGCCGCCCGGTCGGCCACCCGGTCCAGATTGGTGAGATACGTGTTTTCCATGCCCAGGGGCTCCACAATCCGCTCGCGGACTTCCTCAAAGTACGACCGTCCCGTCGCTTTTTCGATGACCCCGCCCAAAATCACATAGCCGAGGTTCGAATATTCGTCCCCCGTTCCCGGGTCGAACAACAATTGCGTTGATTTGGCGCGTTCCACGATCGGCCCGAGCTTTCGCTCCTCCAGCGGCAGGTCAAAATACCCCCTGGAGTGGTAATCCCCGAAGCCCGATCGGTGCTCGAGCAGGTGCAGCAAAGTAATGTCCGAAGCCCGGGGGTCTTCCCAACCCGGGATATAGTCCACCAGCTTATCGCTGAGGTTAAGTTTCCCTTCTTCGGCCAGTTGCTTGACCACCACCGAAGTAAATGTTTTGTTCATCGACCCGATGTCGAAGAGGGTGGTCGGGGAATTCGGGATGTTGCGATCCCTGTCGGCCAGGCCGAATGCTTTTTCATAAAATGGGGTTCCTTCGCGGGCTACGAGGACAACGCCTGAAAAAATCTCCAGATCCCGGTAGTCGGCCACAACCTGGTCGATTTTCGATTCAAACCCTTCGGGCAGACCGGTTGATGAGGCCAGGTCATTGGAGTTGCCGGTGGGACCGCCGCAGGCGCAGGCCATCAGGATTCCACAGGCCAGAGCTGGCAGGGACCCCGGGAAAGAAATCAGCCTGTTCCGGGAGGGAGAAGATGTGGCAGTTGGCATGGCTGTTCGTTTTTTGATGATTGCGAAACAAACATAACTAAAAAAATAGTTACCCAACTAAAAATATAGTTAAAATATGCTAAAACCCTGGCGCTGCAGGCAGTCGGGCATCCCGGTAGGAGTACTATCTTTGATTCCATGGACGTACTGGTTGACGGAATACTGGTCCTTGCCGGGCTGGTAGTGTTGATTGCAGGGGGCCACTGGCTCCTGCGCGGGGCGGTGGAACTCTCCCTGCGACTGTCCATTCCCAAGATCGTGATTGGGATGACCGTGGTTTCCCTGGCCACCTCGGCCCCGGAACTCATCGTCAGCGCCCAGGCGGCCCTGGCGGGCTACCCGGACCTCGCCCTGGGCAACGTGGTTGGCTCCAATACGGCCAATTTGGGCCTGGTACTGGCGGTGACCCTGCTGATCGGGCATGTAAATGTCCGCCCGGCATTTTATGTAACGGACTGGCCGGTGATGATGGCCGCCTCTTTGTTGTTTTATTTTTTCCTCGCCTCGGGTCCCGGGCTGAGCCGCAGTGAAGGCCTGATAATGGTAGGATGTTTGTTTGCTTTCCTGATTTACCTGCTCCGGTTCCAGAAACCCGCCGTGGTTGAAGAACTCCCCGTTGCCCGCAGGCCCCTGCCACTGTATAAGATGGCCCTGCTGTTACTGGTTGGGGGTGTCGCCCTCTGGGCCGGATCCGAACTCCTGGTACGGGGCGCCACGAGCCTGGCAGCGGACCTGGGCGTCAGCGATCGGGTGATTGGGATTACGGTAGTATCCGTGGGCACGAGCATCCCGGAACTGGCGGCCTCGGTCATCGCCATGGCCAAACGGGAGAAAGCCATGTCGGTGGGTAACCTGATCGGGTCGAACATCTTCAACCTCCTGGCGGTTCTCGGGCTCACGGCCATCCTGGCGCCTGTCCCGGTGCTGGACGACAGGTTGCTGACCCGGGATGTGTTCTGGATGCTGGGGATCAGCTTCCTGGTACTGCCCCTGGTCTTCTTCCCGAAGGGGTTGCGGCTCGGCTGGCGGGACGGAATCGTGCTGCTGGCATGCTACGGGGCCTTCCTCTGGTCTACGCTGCAGTAGCCTGTCCCGGGGCGGTAACGACCTTACCCGGGCCCTTGACTCCGGCTGGGGAAGCACCCGGGGAACAGCCGTCCCAAACAAACAATCCCGGCCAGGGGCCGGGATTGCGATCGTACGTATATGAACAGTTTAAAGTCCTGGTAACGGAACTTTACTAGACGTCGGCGCTTTCCACTGTTTTGATGATGCGGGCCGCAATCTTGTAAGGGTCGCCGTTAGATGCCGGGCGACGGTCTTCCAACCAGCCTTTCCAGCCTTTTTCAACCGTCATGATCGGGATCCGGATGGATGCTCCCCGGTCGGAGACGCCGTAGCTGAATTCGTCGATGGATTGGGTTTCGTGCTGGCCGGTGAGGCGCAGGTCGTTTTCATCTCCGTAAACGGCGATGTGCTCTTTGGTTACCGGGCGGAAAGCCTCGCATACCTTCTCGTAGATTTCTTTGGATCCGCAGGTACGCAGGAGCGTGTTCGAGAAATTGGCGTGCATCCCGCTTCCGTTCCAGTCTCCCCGGACCGGTTTCGGGTGGTATTCGATGTACCAGCCGTATTCTTCGGTCAGGCGGTCCAGGAGGTACCGGGCAACCCAGATCTGGTCGCCGGCGGTTTTGGCGCCTTTGGCGAATATCTGGAATTCCCACTGGCCGCAGGCCACTTCCTGGTTGATGCCTTCAAAGTTCAGGCCGGCCTCCAGGCAGTAATCTGCATGGCGCTCCACGAGTTCGCGTCCGTGCGTGTTCTTTCCGCCAACGGAGCAGTAATACAGGCCCTGCGGCCCCGGGTAGCCCCCGTGCGGGAAGCCAAGCGGCAGGTCTGTATGGGAATCCATGATAAAGTATTCCTGTTCAAAACCGAACCAGAAATCGTCGTTTGCGTCGGAATCGATGGTGGCGCGTGAGTTGGTCTCATGAGGCGAGCCGTCAGGGTTGAGGACCTCGCACATAACCAGATAGCCATTCTTGCGGGCCGGGTCCGGGTAGATAGCGACCGGTTTCAGCAGGCAATCGGACGATCCGCCTTCGGCTTGTTTGGTAGAACTCCCGTCGAACGCCCAGATCGGGCAGTCCTCGAGTTTTCCGCTGAAGTCGGATTCAATCTTGGTCTTGCTTCTGAGGTTGGCCGTGGGGGTGTATCCGTCCAGCCAGATATACTCTAATTTTGCTTTGCTCATGATTCCAAATAGTTTTATTGATACTTTTTTTCGACCGTCAAAAATATAATAATTCACTTGCCCTCCACAATCCAAGGGGGGTAATTTATCAAGATAACATGCATTATTATGAACACCCCCTTTTTTGATGGGGGATATTGAAAAAAATGGAATATTTAATGAAAATTATACGAATTGCGTAATTTTACCGGCTACACAGAAACCACGCGCCATGAACCATAAGAATACAGGGCCCCGGGAGACCGGATACCACCAGGAATACCGGGCGGAACGGCGTTCCGAGACGTTTGCCAAACACGTTTTTAACGAGGACCGGATGCTCCAGTACCTCACCCGGGAGGCATTTGCCAGCGTTAAAGGCGCCATTTTTTCCGGCTCAAAAATCGACCGGAAAATTGCCGATCAGGTGGCCGAGGCCATGAAGGCCTGGGCGATTGCCGCAGGGGCCACCCATTACACCCACTGGTTTCAGCCCCTCACCGGGGCCACGGCAGAAAAGCACGACGCTTTTTTTGACCTGCTGCCGGACGGGCGCGCCATCGAAAAATTCGGCGGCGGGCAACTCGTCCAGCAGGAACCGGATGCCTCGAGCTTCCCCAGCGGGGGAATCCGCAATACGTTCGAGGCCCGGGGATATACGGCCTGGGACCCGACTTCCCCGGCCTTTATTTACGGCAGCACACTCTGTATCCCTACGATTTTTGTCTCCTATACAGGCGAAGCCCTGGACAACAAAGCGCCCCTTCTTCGGGCCCTGCATGCCGTTGACGAGGCGGCCACCGGGGTGGCCCGTTATTTTGACAAAAACGTGTCCAAGGTGAACGCCACCCTGGGCTGGGAACAGGAATACTTCCTGATCGATGCGGAACTGGCCCGTTCCCGCCCCGACATCATCCTGGCGGGCCGGACGCTCATCGGCCAGGCGGCCGCCAAGGGCCAGCAGCTCGACGACCATTATTTCGGGGTGATCCCGGACCGGGCTTTCCGGTTTATGCGGGACCTGGAGGCCGAGTGCATGGTGCTGGGCATCCCGGTCAAAACACGGCACAATGAGGTAGCCCCGAACCAGTACGAGCTCGCCCCCGTTTTTGAGGAGGCCAACCTGGCGGTAGACCACAACCTGCTCCTGATGGACGTCATGGACAAGGTGGCCGTTCGCCATGGCCTGCGCGTGCTGTTTCACGAAAAACCTTTTGCGGGCATCAACGGCTCGGGAAAACACAACAACTGGTCCTTGAGCACCGATACGGGAACCAATTTGCTGAGCCCGGGTTCCACCCCGATGAAGAACCTGCAATTCCTCACCTTCTTCGTCAATACGATCAAGGCAGTAGACCGCTATGAAGAGCTGCTGCGCGCCTCCATCGCCTCGGCCAGCAACGACCACCGGCTGGGGGCCAATGAAGCCCCTCCGGCCATCATGTCGATATTTGTAGGGAAGCAGCTCACCGACGTACTGGACGAACTCGAAGGCGTATCCAAGGGAAAATTGTCCCCGGAGGAGAAAACCGAGCTCAAGCTGAATGTGGTCGGGAAGATCCCGGAAATTCTGCTCGACAATACGGACCGGAACCGCACGTCGCCCTTTGCCTTTACCGGGAATAAATTCGAAATGCGCGGGGTGGGGGCCAAGACGAATTGCGCCAAGCCAATGACCGTGCTCAACACGATCGTCGCCCACCAGCTCCGGGAGTTTAAATCCGAGGTGGACAAACTGATCACCAAAAAGAAACTGAAAAAGGACGAGGCCATTTTCAACGTGCTCCGGGAGTACATCAAGAGCAGCAAGCGGATCCGGTTTGACGGGGACGGATACAGCGAGCAGTGGCAGAAGGAGGCGGAGCGACGCAAACTCAGCAATAACCGCAACACCCCGGAGGCCCTGCAGGTGCTTACGGCCCCGGAATCCCTGGAGCTTTTCCGGACCATGGGCGTATTCACCGAAAAGGAAGTCCGGGCGCGGAAGGAAGTGGAACTGGAAACCTATATCCTGCAGACCCAGATTGAGGGACGGGTACTCAGCGAACTGGTGTACAACAAGGTGATTCCGGCCACGGTGGCCTACCAGAACAGCCTGCTCCGGAACATCGCCGGGCTCAAAGATGTCTACGGGGCGGCCCACAAAACGATGGCGGAGGCCCAGCTGGGGATCCTGGAACACCTGGCGGAACACCTGCAGGCTATCCGGAAAAAGACCGATGCGATGAACGAGGCGCGCAAACGGGCCAACGGGATGAAGGATATCGAAAAAAAGGCCAGGGCCTACTGCGAGTCCGTCCTGCCGTATTTTGACGAGATTCGCTACCACGCCGACAGGCTGGAGCGGATGGTTTCCGATACCGAGTGGCCCCTGGCCAAGTACCGGGACCTGTTGTTCATCAAATAAACAGGCCGGGTATTCCCGCCTGCCGGATGGCGGGGTTCTGCAGTATTCTCGTATTTTTGCCGCAAACCGAATTGAGAACCAAACGCCAACACATGGGGTCGAACGCATCGGAGCGCTACAGCCAGCGCGGGGTATCAGCCACCAAGGACGACGTCCACAAAGCAATTGCCAACGTGGATAAGGGATTGTTCCCCAAGGCATTCTGCAAGGTCGTGCCGGACTATCTGGGGGGCGACCCGGAGTATTGTATCGTGATGCATGCGGACGGGGCCGGGACCAAGTCCTCCCTGGCGTACATGTACTGGAAACGCACCGGCGACCTTTCCGTCTGGAAAGGGATTGCCCAGGATGCCCTGGTGATGAACCTGGACGACCTGCTATGCGTGGGCATTACCGATTCCATCCTGTTGAGCTCCACCATCGGCCGCAACGCCAACAAGATCCCCGGGGAGGTTATTGCCGCGATTATCCAGGGCACCGAGGAGCTGATTGCCGACCTCCGGGAATGGGGGGTGCACATCCACAGCACGGGGGGGGAAACCGCAGATGTGGGCGATTTGGTCCGGACGATCATCGTGGATTCCACCGTGACCGCCCGCGTGCGCCGCGACCGGATTATCGACAATGCCCGGATCTGCCCGGGGGATGTTATTGTCGCCCTGGCCTCCTTCGGGCAGGCCACCTATGAAAAAACCTATAACGGCGGGATGGGCAGCAATGGCCTTACTTCGGCCCGCCACGACGTTTTCCACCGCGACCTCGCCGGGGAATTTCCCGAGAGCTTTGACCCCGAAGTGCCTGAAGACCTGGTGTACAGCGGCAGTGTCGGGCTGCAGGACCCGGTGGAAGGGGTGCCCCTGGACGCCGGAAAACTCGTGCTGTCTCCCACCCGCACCTATGCCCCTGTAGTTGCGAAAATCCTGGAGAAATACGGCCCGGAGGAACTCCACGGAATGGTGCACTGCAGTGGCGGTGCCCAGACTAAAATCCTGCATTTCATCGACGGGCTGCATGTTGTCAAAGACAACCTTTTTCCGGTCCCCCCCTTGTTTGATCTCATCCAACGGGAATCCGGTACGGGGTGGCGGGAAATGTACCAGGTGTTCAACTGCGGCCACCGGCTGGAATTCTATGTGCCGGAAACCTGTGCACAGGACCTGATCGATATCGCCTCGACCTTTGGGATCGAAGGCCGTATCATCGGCCGTGTGGAAGAATACGACCGCCCGAAACTCACCATCCGCAGCGATAAGGGACACTTCGAATATTAGGCATACGAATTTTCTGATAAAACCGTTCTGGTAGGAGGGGATTGCCTAATTGCTAATTACATGGAGAGAAAAGAATTTTTAAGGACGCTGGGAGCCGGTGCCGCCTTTGCCGTGGCGTTTCCCTGCGTACAGGGATGTACCAAGGGGCCCGGCCTGGAAACCGAGCCGGTACCCACCGGGGTGGATTTCACCATCGACCTGAGCGGCCCGGACGGGGATGCGCTCTCGGGCAACGGCGATTTCATCATACGTAACTATGTGGTGATTGCCCGAAACCTTGCCGGAGATTTTGTCGCCGCCAGCCAGGTTTGCAGCCACCAGCAGACCCCCGAAGTCCGCTTTGTCGAAAGCCAGGGCGGTATTTTCCAGTGTGCAACCCACGGCTCGCAATTTGCCCAGGACGGGACGCCTCTGAACAGCGTAACCAGCAACCCGCTGAAGATTTTCCAGACTGCGTTAAACGGGGACCAGTTGCGGGTCTTTGAATAACCCGGCCAATCAGACCGGCCCCGGGGAGCGTATACCCCCCGGCCCACTGAGCCACCCCGTCTCCGGGGGTTTATCGGGCTCCGGGCTGCGGGACGGACTTCACCGCCTTTGAATTGCTTAAACCGAGATATGTGAGATCAGCTGCCTTGTTGCTCTATTTATTCGCCCTCCCGGGGGTATGGGGGCAACAGGACCCTTTGGTGACCGTCCGCAGGACGGAGCGCCTTTTGGGGACCGAGGTAACCGTAACGGTTACAGCGGAAAACGAGGAAATCGGGTTTATCCATATCGAAGAGGCGCTTTCCGAAATGCGGCAGGTGGCGGGCTGGATATCCAGCCGGGATCCCGTATCCGTAACCCATGCGATCAATGCCAATGCGGGCCTGCAGCCTGTAAGCGTGCCCCGCGAGATTTATAGTTTGCTGGAGCGGGCGATACAGATCTCCGAGCTGACTTCCGGCGCCTTCGATATCACCGATGCTGCCCTGGATACCCTTTGGCGTTTTGACGGGTCCATGGCGCAAATCCCGGGTGCGGAAGATGTGGCCGGGGTTTTGCCGTTGGTGGGGTATCGGAACCTCGTATTGGATGCCGGGAACCGGACCGCCTACCTGCCGGAAAAAGGGATGAAGATCAACCTGGACGCCATTGGCCGGGGGTATGCCGTAGACCGGGCCAAGGACCGGATGCTCGATAAACAGGTGCCCGGGGGCACCATCCAGGCGGGAGGCGACCTGTCGGCGTGGGGTACCCGGGGGTCGGGCGATAAATGGTTGCTCGGAATATCGGACCCGATCAATATCGGCCAAATCCTCCGGTGGGTGCCGCTTATTGAATCCTCCGTATCCATCGTCCGTACGGATGCCCAGTTTGTACGGAGCGGCGATCGCACCTACGGGTACATCATGGATCCGCACACCGGCTTTCCGGCAGAAGGGGTGGCGCAGGCTACGGTGTTGGCTCGAAACGCAGAACTGAGCAGTGCCCTTGCCCACGCGCTTTGCGTCCTGGGGCCGGAAAACGGGATCCGCCTGATCGAATACCTGGGGGATACCGAGGCCGTGATCGTGGACGATGCGGGGATCATGTACTGGACCAGCGGCCTGTCGCTGAGCCGCGAGTAGCCTGGCCGGGGGCGGTGAGGGCACTGCAGATCCCCCCGAAAATCTCCCTAAAAATCGTAACTTCGCAGGGAATCCCAACAGCCCATGCTCGATAAACTGAATATTGTAAAGCAACGCTTTGACGAGGTCTCCGACCTGATCATCCAACCGGACATTATCGCCGACCAAAAGCGGTACATCCAGTTGAACAAGGAATACAAGGATTTAAAGGAGATCGTGGATATGCGAGAGAAGTATATCCAATTGCAAAATCGCATCTCGGAAGCTGAGGAGATCCTCTCCGACGGGAGCGACCCGGAAATGGCCGAGATGGCCAAACTCCAGCTCGAGGAGGCCCGGGAGGCGATACCCCCGCTGGAGGACGCCATCAAGATGAAGCTGATCCCCAAAGACCCTGAGGATGCCAAGGACGTTGTTATGGAAATTCGCGCCGGTACCGGGGGGGACGAGGCGAGCATTTTTGCCGGAGACCTCTTCCGGATGTACACGAAATACTGCGAGTCCAGGGGTTGGAAAACCAACGTTATCGACCTGAGTGAGGGGACCAGCGGCGGATTCAAGGAAATCCATTTTGAAGTGAGCGGGGAGGATGTTTACGGCACGCTGAAATTCGAAGCCGGCGTCCACCGGGTACAGCGCGTCCCCCAGACCGAGACCCAGGGCCGGGTGCACACGAGTGCGGCCACGGTAATGGTCCTGCCCGAAGCCGAGGATTTTGACGTGCAGATCGACCCGAAGGACGTCCGCATCGATTACTTCTGTTCCTCTGGCCCCGGGGGGCAATCCGTGAACACCACCTATTCCGCCGTACGGCTGACACACGTCCCCACGGGGATCGTGGCCCAGTGCCAGGACGAAAAATCCCAGCATAAAAACAAGGACAAGGCTTTTAAGGTATTGCGCTCCAGGCTCTACGACATGGAACTGGCCAAGAAACAGGAAGAGGACGCCGCTAAGCGGAATTCCCAGGTGAGCAGCGGGGACCGGTCGGCAAAGATCCGTACCTATAACTACCCCCAGGGGCGCGTAACGGATCACCGAATCGGCCTCACGCTCTACGACCTGCAGAATATCATCAACGGGGACATCCAGAAAATAATCGACGAGCTCATGCTGGTGGAGAACACCGAAAAGCTCCGGGAGGCCTCCGAAATTCTGTAGGGCGGCAACCCCCACAGACAAACCGGCCAACTCCCCCCGATGAGTAAAGACCAATCGACCAAATTCCAACGATGACCACAGAACAGCTAACCAGCCACATCCGGGAGAAACAGTCCTTTCTCTGTGTGGGCCTGGACACCGATTTGGACAAGATCCCGCGGCACCTCCTCCAGGAAGAAGACCCGATCTTTGCCTTCAACAAAGCCATTATCGACGCCACCCGCGATTACTGCGTTGCCTATAAGCCGAATACTGCCTTTTACGAGGCCTATGGGGCCCGCGGATGGCAGTCGCTGGAGCGGACCATCGGGTACCTGAATGCCACCTGTCCGGAGCATTTTACCATTGCGGATGCCAAGCGAGGGGATATCGGGAATACCTCCACGCGGTATGCGAAGGCGTTTTACGAAGAAATGGATTTTGACGCCCTCACCGTGGCCCCGTATATGGGCCGGGATTCGGTGGAGCCCTTCCTGGCATTCGAGGATAAATTTGTGATTTTGCTGGCCCTTACGTCCAACCCGGGTGCCTTTGACTTCCAGACGGGGACATTCGGCGGCGAAGCCCTGTATGAAAAGGTGTTATCTGCCAGCCTCGAATATGCGGGTTCCGAACGCCTGATGTTTGTGGTAGGTGCTACCAAAGCCGAGTACCTGGCAGCCATCCGCAAGCGGGTGCCGGATCATTTCCTGCTGATACCGGGGGTGGGCGCCCAGGGCGGGAGCCTTGAAGATGTCTGCAAATATGGGATGAACGGGCAGGTGGGCCTGCTGGTGAATTCCTCCAGGGGGATTATCTATGCGGGGAACGGGCCGGATTTTGCGGAACGCGCTGCGGAGCAGGCTGCGTCCATAAGGGAGCAGATGGCAAAAATTCTCGCCGGGGACTGACCCCTGCGGATTGCCGGTATGAGAAGCGGGAAGCTCAGATAAGGCTCTGCAGCATCCGCTGGATCTTCTTCGCTTTCAGTTCAAAGAATTCCCGGAGGTTCGCATCCGACTGGGCCGCTTCGGCCGCCTTGCGGACAAAATTATTGTACTGGTATTCCAACATGTGGATGCCCTGGTGGTCTTCTGCCACAGGGGTGATTGCGCCTACTTTGCAATATTGATTTTCCATAGCCATCAGTTTCTTTCAAATATACGGTGAAATCCGGCGCATGGATTTCGGGCTTAGGAGGTATTTAACTATTAATCAGGTCATTTGTCTATTTTTTAACGTTCACCTATCGATTTATTCACAAAACGGGGCCGTTCCGGCCGATTTCGGGAATCGCCCGTACGGAATGGGCCCTGCCGGTTGGACTTCACCGGGGGCTCTGCGGGTTTTGTATCTTTAGGGAAAGCGCGATATATTATGAAAGGAATCCGAATAACTGTTGGATGTTTTTTAATGGCCCTGATGCCCCTGGTAACCGCCCGGGGACAGGAGAACCCACCTGACTCTTCCTGCAATTGCTGCACCGAGATGCACCGTGCCTTCGATTTCTGGATCGGGGAGTGGGAGGTAACCGGACCGGACGGATCCGTTTTGGGGACCAACCGGATCGAGAGAATACAGGGGGGGTGCGTATTGCAGGAGCACTGGGAAACCGCCGGGAATGGCACAACCGGAACCAGCCTGAATTACTACAACTCCGGGGATGAGGCCTGGGAACAGCTTTGGGTCGATAATTCCGGGTATGTGCTCAAACTGCGCGGCGGGCCGGAGGATGGCGCCATGGTGCTGGCTTCCGAACCCGTCCGGCTCTCTTCCGGCAAAGACCGGGTCAACCGGATTACCTGGACGCCCCGGGAGGACGGAACCGTCCGGCAGCACTGGCAAGTGTTGGAAGGCGGGGAGGTCGTGCAGACGCTTTTTGACGGGATTTACCGTCGAGCAGAATAAGCAGGGCTGCCGTTTAAGGGGGGTGCAGTTTAAGGATGGCAGTTCCAATAATAAAATGGCGGCCCCGAGTGTCAGATAGCTAATTCAAATACTACACTAAAAAATGAGACAGAAATGTTTTTAGGGAGTATGGACCTCGGAGCCGCCAGGCTTTATATGTTTTAAACTACTTCAAAGAAAGCCCGGATCTTTCTGTTTCCGGGTAATACTTATAAACCTTTACCCATCCGACCTATTTTTACGCCGGGTTTACAATGGCCCGGATATACAATGGCCGGGATAAAAGAAATCCGCGCAAAAAAGCGCGGATTTCCCGGTTGACGCAACGGACAACCGCGTTGGAATAACCAGAATCAGAAATTACCTGGGTTTTGGGTGATATTCGGATTGTTTGTGGTTTCATCCTCAACAATCGGGAAAATCACCTTATTTGCCCCGGGCTCGGACTCGGGGCCTCCCCCGGGACGCAGATTCCGGTTATTGCGCAACAGATCCATCCGACGATGCCCTTCAAAGCACAGTTCCTTCCGCCGCTCGTTCAGGATGGCGTCCAGGTCTACGGTCCCCAGCGGCCCGAGGCCCGCCCGGTCGCGCAACAGGTTGATATCCTCCAGGGGGGTTGCCCCGATGGAGGTCCCGCCCCGCAGGTTCGCTTCGGCCCGGATCAGGTACATCTCCGTGATGCGCAGGACCATGCCGTCCGAGGCGTTGTTAACCACGTCCGGATATTTCAGCGTAAAAAAGGTGTCATTGCCCCCGGCATCGGTAGCCGCCTGCGACAGCGTGGTAAACCGGAGATCCCCGGGCTCCGCTGCAAAGGCGTCCAGCAAATCCTGGCTGAAGGGGGCGTCACCCCGCCCGCCGGGAGCCGGGTTGTAAAAGTTCACGTACACTTCGTCCGACCCGGCGGCCTCCTGCGGCCCGTCCGTCGGGGTGTTTACCACCACAAAAATATGCTCCGAAGATCCCGGGTTGTCGTCGTAGAAGTCATAGGTGCCTGCCAGGGCGTAGTTCCCCGAGCCGATCACCTGGTTGGCCATCTCGGCCGCCTGGGACCATTGTTCCCGGTAGAGATAGAGCCGCGCCAGCAGCGCCATGGCGGCTCCGGATTCCGCCCGCACCCCGTTTTCGGCCGGGAGGTCCGGGATGGCCTCTAGCAGGTCCTGTTCAATCTGGGCGTGGACTTCATTCACCGAAGACCGCTCCAGCTGGAAGGCTGAAATATCCCCGCCTTCGAACGGCTGGAGTACCAGGGGGACCCCCAGGTTGCTTCCCTGTGCAAACTGGTAGGGCTGGGCAAACAGGTTCACCAGTTTCAGATAGGTTACCGCCCGCAGGAATTTGGCTTCGGCCACAAACTGCGCTTTTGTGGCCTCGTCAAGCCCGGTAATATCCGTCACGGGCGGCAGGTTTTGAATCACGTTGTTGGCGGCCCCGATCAGTTCATACCCGTCCAGCCAGATATTGTCGATAGAGGTGTTGGTGGCCAGGGTCTGGAACTCGTCGATTTCCTGTAGAGAGGGGAAACTTCCGACGAAGTTGACGTCGTCCGCCATAAAATCCCCCATCAACTGGGCCATCCCGTTGAGGTCCCCGCTCTGGTTTTTGCTGTAGATCCCTACAACCGTTCCGTTGATAGTGGCCAGGCTGTTGAATACGGTATTGGAGGCTACCTGGTCCTCAGGCACCACATCCAGCCGGTCTTCACAACTGAAGAGCAGGCCGATTCCGAGTAGTAATGCGAGTATCTTGATAGATTTCATAGTATGTTTTTTTAGAATTGAAGTCTTGCGCCGAACAAATAGGATTTGGACTGGGGCGCTGTAAAGAAGGATTCTCCCTGGAAAAGCGGGTCGATATCGTCCGTCACCTCCGGGTCAATCCCTTCGAGTTCGTCTCCCTTGATGGTGAACAGGTTGGTGCCCGTGAAGTAGAACCGGACCCCGCTGAAGATATTTCCGATCTGGTCCAGCGCCCGTTGCGGCAGGTTGTACCCCAGGGTAATGTTCTTGAGCCGCAGGTAGGAGCCGTCCAGTTGCTGCTGGGACGACCGCTGGTTGAACAGGTTGAATGTCGGGCTTGTCGGGCTCGGCAGGTAGGCGTTGTCGCCGGGTTCCCGCCAGAAATTCAGGTTTTGCCGCCGGATGTTTACAATCCCCCCGATGGCGTCGTTCCCATCTGCAAACCGCAGGCCGTCGATGACGATGTCGTTTCCGTAGGAATAGTTCATCAGTACAGACAGGTCGAAGTCAAAGAACCGGAAGGTATTCGTAATACCGCCCGAGAAGTCCGGTAGCGGGCTGCCTGTTACCACCCGGTCGTCCGTGCCCGGGGTGGTGGTGATATTGCCGTCGGCGTCCAGCCATTCGGCGTCCCCCGTCTGGGGGTTGACCCCCACATAGCGAATCAGGTAGAAATTGTTGAGGGATTCCCCTTCGATGGCGCGTTGGATCGGGCCGTCGATGATCCGCCGGCCCTGGGGGTCGGTGGCGGCGTCTTCGTTCAACCTGAGTACCTGGTTGTCGATGGTAGCCAGGTTCAGGTTGGTCCGCCATTCAAAATCCTCCGTCCGCACATTGACCGTACTCAGTTCAAATTCCCACCCGCTGTTTTCCATTTCGCCGATATTCCGGCTGATGGTGGCAAACCCGGTCTGGGGAGGCAGCACCTGGTTCAACAGCAGGTCGCTGGTGGTTTTCTTGAAATAGGACACATTCAGGTTCAGGCGGCCGCCGAAAAGGGCGGATTTAAAACCGACGTCGATGGTCTCGCTCTCCTCCCATTTCAGGTCCGGGTTTTCGGGTTGGTTCGGGATGACTCCGGACTCGCCGTTGTAGTCGGCGATGGCCCCGGCGTTGAAGAGGCCCAGCGACGGGAAGGAGCCCAGCCGGTCGTTCCCCACCGTACCGATACTGGCCCGGAGGGAGAGGTAGTCGAGCCAGGTGGCGTCTTCCATGAAGTTTTCTGAGGAAAGGACCCAGCCGGCAGCGGCCGACCAGAAATACCCGTACCGGTTGTTTGCCCCGAATCGGGAGGACCCGTCCCGGCGGATGGAACCTTCCACCAGGTATTTTCCGGCGTAGTCATAGGAGACGCGCGAAAAGAGCCCGTAAAGGCGGTTTGGGTTCCGGTCCCCGTTCAGGACGGTGGGGGTAGATCCGGACCCGAGGTTGCGCAGGTCGTCCGAGAGGAACCCGGTGGCTGAAACATTCGTCCGCGTGTTCAGGGTTTCCTCGTAATTGAGGCCCACCAGTGCGGTGAGGTTGTGCGATTCCCCGAAGGTATTCGCATAGGTCAGCGTCTGGTTGGTGAGCCAGCGGTCTTCGGCCACATTAATCTGCTGGGCCACGCCCCCGGGTGTATTGAATTCCGCGCTGCGGAGGAATTCTTCCAGTTCCAGTTTGTCGACTCCGAATTCCGCCCGGTAGGTCAGGTTCCTGAAGGGGGTGATTTCCGCATAAAAATTCCCAATGGTCCGGAAGGTTTTCAGCTCGTCCGTATCCAATGCCACAATCGCGAAGATGTTCGGTATGAAGGACCCGGACTGGGCAAAATTCCCCTCGCTGTCATAGGCCTCCACCACCGGGCTTTGCAGGAAAGCCGTGGTAAAGGGGGCGAAGGTGTTGTTCTCAACCCCAACCCGGTTCAGCCGGTTATTCGTAATCCCGAGGTTCATCCCGGCAGTCAGCCACTCGGATACCTCGGTTTCCAGGTTGATCCGGGCACCAGCCCGCTGCTGGTCGTTCCCGATGATAAACCCCTCGGCATCCTGGAAATCCAGGCCGATAAAATAAGTGGTGTTTTCCGTGCCGCCCCGGATGCCCAGGTTGTACCGCTGGGAAATGCCGGTCCGCTGTACCCCGGCGAGCCAGTCCGTGCCCCCGGACCCGATGGCCCCGAGGCCCAAATCCTCCGGTGTTACCTCAGTGCCCTGCTGGATGCTGGCCACCTCCGATTTAAACCGGCGGAATTCGTCGGCCGAGAGGATTTCCGGCACGTCTGTAGCCCGGGTGTATTGCGTGCTGATATCCAGGGTAACGGTTGCCTGCTGGTTTTTGCGGCCCTTCTTGGTGGTAATCAGGATGACGCCATTTGCACCCCGCGACCCGTAGATAGAGGTTGCCCCGGCATCCTTCAGGACGGTCAGGGAGGCGATGTCATTCGGGTTTACGTAAGAAAGCGGGTTAACGCCCGTATTCCCGCCGCGCTGCAGCGTGTTGGTCTCGGTGTCTGTAATGGGTACCCCGTCGATCACAATGAGCGGCTGGCTCCCCGAGTTAATGGAATTGACCCCACGCACGCGGATGACCGAGGCCGACCCGAGCACCCCGGAGGAGTTGACGATCTGCGTACCCGCCGATTGCCCCTGCAACAGCTGGTCGGCCGAGGTGACCTGCAGGTTCTCGATGGCTTCTTCCTTGACAATGCCGACATTCTGGATAATTTTCCGCTCTTCCTGGTTTCCGTAACCGATTACGACTACCTCCTCCAGGGCCTGGGCGTCCTCCTGCATGGTCACATTCATGACGCCGGATGCGCCAACCGTGCGGCGGACGGTCTGCTGACCCAGGTAGGAAAATACCAATACGTCGCCTTCCGCTGCGGCGATCTGGTAATTCCCGTCAAAGTCCGATTGGGTACCCCGGTCCGTGCCGTCCACCAGGATGTTGACCCCCGGGAGGGGGATGTTGTCCTGGTCCGTAATGGTACCGCTGATTGTTTTCTGGTCTTGTGCCTGCAGCTGGAAAAGGGTCAGAAGGGCCGCCAGGCAACACAAATGGTTCTTGTATTTCATAGTTGCGCTTTTAAGAAGTACGCGCGGCTGCCTCCTGAGGAAAATTGACTGACGTAATCCAAAATGTGCCCAATACGAAAAGGTCCGAGTAAAGGCTTCAAAAGTTCCCAGGGATGGCAGCCTTACGTACACATTTCCGGCCAAAGTAGCCGGAAGCGCGATAAACAGGGGTAATCCTTATAAACGTTTACGGAAGCCGAAGAAAGTTTACGCCTCCTTTACATGGAGTTCCCGGCGTTGGGCCTGGTACTGGCTGGGCGTGAGTTGCGTATCCTTTTTAAACGCCTTGTTGAAAGTGACCTTGTTGTTGTAGCCCACCTCGTAGGCAATGTCGATGATATTCAGGTTGCCCTGGTAGTCGGTGAGGAGGAGTTGCTTGGCCTGTTCAATCCGGTATTTGTTGACCAGTTCGTGGAAACTCAGCCGGAAGTGCTCATTGATTACCTGCGAAGCATTGTGGCGGGTGGTTTCCATTCGCTCGGCCAGCGTCTCCAGGTTCAGGTCGTTTTCTCGATAGATTTCATCCCGGTCAAAGAGTATCAGGAGTTTGTCCCGGAGCTCGCAGGAAAGGCTTTCGGTGAGCCCGGATTTCTTGTATTTGCCGAAGATCGGCTTGTCCAGGGAAAGGCCCAGGCTGAATACCTGGGGTCGGAGGCTGGCAAAATACCCCACATAGAGCACCATCAGCGACATGGCCAGGACCTGGGCGTGGTAGAGCAGGCCGCCAGGGGTTTCCTGGTAAATGATCAGTGTACCGTAGATGGCATAACATACAATATAGGCGACGTGGATCCGGTAGATATTGCGCATCCAGCGGGTCTTCAGGCCGGGTTCGGCCTCCCGCCGGAGTTTTCGAATGAATTCCCGCCGGATCAGCCAGCCGTATAACATCAGGGAACCGAGTTTGGCCGATACGATCAGGACCAGGTTGGCAGAGTCTGAGGGGTTGATCCCGTTGCGGACCCGATCCAGCATCAGACCGAGTTTCTCGCCGCCGGACTGGTTGTAAATGGGGATCAGCAGGAGCAGGAGGAGCACGGTGGGAAGCAGGTGCAACAGGTCGGCGGGCCGGAAACGGTAATTCTGGGTGGTCCTTTTGAAGTACATGTAGAGCAGGGGGCCGTACAGGAAGGAAAACCCTGTGGACATCAGGTAGCTGTGGGGGAATTCAAATTGGTAGTTGGATATGACCAGGCAGATGTGCAGGATAAATACCGAATGAATGAAGACAAAACTGCCGACCAGCAACCGGGCCGTTTGGTCGATGCGCCTGTGCAGGAACAGGATGGCGGCGATATAAAAGCCAATCAGCCCCACGTACAGGTAGATAAATGTCCAGGCACTCAGCCGGGGGGTATACGTTTCCTGTACCCGCCGAAACTCGGGACTTTCCCGAACCGGGTCAAAAAATACGCTTCCCAGGACGGCCGGCCGGAACTCGCTGTGGAGGTATTTCCGCAGGTATTCCGCAGCCTTACCGGCCTCTTCCAACTGGGCATAGCTGAACGCGAGGTGCCGCAACGCCCGGGTGCTGTCTGCTGCAGCATTGCCGGCAAGGGCCGTTTCGTAGAAACGCACGGTTTCCCGTAGGGTGCGTTCCTGTTCCGCCCCGGATAAGACGGTGTCTGACTGTTGGAGGAATAGCGTTTCGGGTATCGAATAGGCGTTTAAGTCGATAGGGTCGGTAGGATAACCTTGAAACCCGCAAACAGCAAGGATGATCATTAAAACGATTCGCCTCATTTGATTGATTGATGAATTAGCACTTTGAAGTTAGTATTTATTAACAGGCGAATTCTTAAAATTTTATTAAAAGAGGTAAGCCCCGATCAACTTTTACCCCTGTACTTGAGCAATTTATAACGGGGTAGGTGAGGTGTGCCGCACGCTGGAAGCGGGCATTAAAAAACCCCGGGGCTGCGTAACCCCGGGGCTTTCTAAACTAACTAACTCAAAAATACTAACTCAAAAAATGTTGTTGCGCAAGACTCGTTGTCAATTCTTACTATACCCGGAGGAATCGTAAAAAGCTGTTAAAGAATTGCACTCCCTCTATATAAACTAACGGGTGCGTGCAAGGATTTAGTATACAGGTTGTTAAAATTTTTCGGGACTGCACCGGCAATACTTCGGATCATGTATAACCCGGGCCAAAGCTATTGTATAACCCGGACCAAAGCTCTTGTATAACCCGGGCCAAAGCTATTGCCCGGTACCGAAACCGTCCTGCAGGGCAAATACCCTTTTCATCAGGACCGTGGTCCTGGAGGAGATGCTGGACCGGATCTCGGATTCTTCTTGCTCGATCATCAGGAACACGCCTTCAAGGGCCTGCTGTGTTACATAATCGGACAGGTCGGGATTGACGCGGTCTACCAGGGGGATGTTGTTGTAGCGGGTTATCAGCTGTTCCCAGACCCTGTCGGCACCTACCCGCTCAAACGATTCGCGGATCACCGGGTTAAAGGAATTATACAGGGAGGTTGCCGTCCGCCCCTCGAGGTATCGGGTGGCTGCGTCATCATCGCCCAGGAGGATTTGCCGGGCATCCGCAAAGGATATCCCGGAAACGGCATCCACAAAAATGGGGGTGGCCCGTCCTACGGCATCCTCCGCGGCCCGGTTGAGCAGTAAGAGGCCCTCGTCCGCCAGGTTCCCCAGGCCGATGCTGCGCAGGGTCCGGTCTACCTTCTGCAGTTGTTCCGGCAGGAGGATGCGGACCGCCTCATTCCCGTAAAACCCGTTTTCCCGGGCCAGGCGGGTAACCTGGTTCTCAATTCCCTGGTTCAGGGCCTGCCGCAGGCCCTGGCCTATTTCGGCCTCGGAAATCCCCTCCCCGTCCGGCAACTGGTCGATGACCTGCTGGAGTTCCCCGCAGGAAACCGACGCAATCAGGATTAGGGAAAGCAGCGTTTTTTTTATCATGGTGAACTCTATTGATGATACCGCCGGTTAGGGGGTATCTTGTTAAACGCTTGCGGAGGTGAATTATTGGGCTGGTCCGGGCAGGAATTCCCGATGGCATCAGGCAAAGATCACCGTTTTATTGTTGTAGACGAGCGTTTTGCGATGCAGGTGGAGCTGAACGGCCCGTGCCAGTACGATTTTTTCCAGATCCCGCCCTTTGGCGATAAAATCAGAAACCGTGTGCATGTGGGAAACCGGCGTGACGTCCTGGGCAATGATGGGGCCTTCGTCCAGTTCCTCCGTAACGTAATGACTGGTGGCACCGATGATTTTTACCCCCCTGGCAAAGGCGGCGTGGTAGGGTTTGGCACCTGCAAAGGCGGGGAGGAAGGAATGGTGGATGTTCAGGATCCGGTTCGGGTAGGCCGCGATCAGGGACGGCCCGATAATCTGCATGTAGCGCGCCAGTACAATGCAGTCTACCTGGTGCTCCCGGAGCAGTTCCAATTGCCTGGCTTCGGCCTTTTCCCGGGATTCCGGGGTTACGGGGACGCAGTAGTAGGGAATATCGAATTGCCGCGCAATCGGTTCGCAATCCGGGTGGTTGCTCAGAATAAAGGGGATGGTGGCATTCAGTTCGCCGGCCTCGTACCGGCTGAGCAGGTCGTAGAGGCAGTGGTTGTATTTGGAAACGAACAGGGCCATCCGGCTCCGGTCTTCCAGGTACAGCCTCCACTCCATTGCGTAGGTAGTGGCCGGGCCCTTGCCGAATGCTTCCCGGAAAGACGGCTCCTCCCAGGTGTCCTGGCGGAAATCCGCCTGCAGCCTCATAAAGAATACCCGGTCTTCCTTTTCCACATGCTGGTCCAGGTACACGACATTCCCCCCGCGCTTGTGGATAAACCCGGTGACTGAATGTATAATGCCCGGCTGGTCCGGGCAGTGGATAAGGATCGTGGCGATCATGCCATTTGGAATTTGGGTAAAAATAAAAGATTATTAACAGGGTTGGGAATTCCCTTCTTATTTTTGTAAAATCCGAAACCGAACCTGCCTTTCACTGGCAATTCGGCAATAGTGTATCGAATACCAGCTGGAAATCTATGGAAGCTTCAAAACCCTATAAACCGACCCACAAAATCCGGATCGTCACGGCGGCCTCCCTGTTCGACGGGCACGATGCGGCCATCAATATTATGCGCCGGATTATCCAGGCAACCGGGGTGGAGGTGATCCACCTGGGGCACGACCGCAGCGTTGCCGAGGTGGTGGATTGCGCCATCCAGGAAGACGCCAATGCGATTGCCATGACCTCCTACCAGGGCGGCCACAACGAATATTTCCGCTATATGCACGACCTGCTGCGGGAGAAGGGAGCGGGACATATCCGCATCTTCGGCGGGGGTGGGGGCGTCATCCTGCCGGAGGAGATCCGGGAATTGATGGATTACGGAATTACGCGCATTTACTCCCCGGACGACGGCCGGGAACTGGGCCTGCAGGGCATGATCAACGACCTGGTGGCTTCCTCCGATTTCGCAGTGGCCGAAATCCCCATGCCGGAGGAGCAACCCCTTAAAAAGGCACTGGCTGCCAGGGATCCGCGCGTCATTGCCCGGATGATCAGCCTGGCGGAGAACCGTCCGGAGGCCTATTCCTCCTTGGCAGGGGAACTGCCGCAGACCCTGAACCCGGTTCCCGTTCTCGGGATCACGGGTACGGGCGGCGCGGGTAAGAGCAGCCTGGTAGACGAATTGGTACGGAGGTTCCTCTCCGAATTCCCGGAGCGGACCGTCGGCATTATTTCGGTAGACCCTTCCAAGCGCAAAACGGGGGGCGCCCTCCTGGGCGACCGGATCCGGATGAATGCCATTCACCACCCGAATGTCTACATGCGCTCTTTGGCTACCCGCCAGTCGAACCTCGCCCTGTCCAAACACGTGGGTGAAGCGGTTTCCGTGCTCCGGGCAGCCGGTTTTGACCTGGTGATTCTCGAAACCTCGGGCATCGGCCAGTCGGACACGGAGATCCTGGAGCACTCGGACGTATCCCTCTATGTCATGACCCCTGAATTCGGGGCGGCCACCCAGTTGGAAAAGATCGACATGCTCGATTTTGCCGACCTGGTGGCCATCAACAAATTCGACAAACGGGGGGCGCAGGACGCGCTCCGGGACGTGAAGAAACAGTACAAGCGGAACCACGGCATCTGGGAACCCGGCGATTCGGACCTGCCCGTTTACGGCACCATCGCGTCCCAGTTCAACGACCCGGGGATGAACCGCCTCTACGCAGCGGTCATGCAACAACTCGGGGAGGCCGGTGCGGGATGGGCCACAGGGTCGCATGCCCCGGAACAGGAAGAACCGGAGAAGATCTATATCATCCCGCCTGCCCGTACCCGCTACCTCTCGGAAATTGCAGAGGCCAACCGGGCCTATGAACACCAGGCGCAGCAGCAGGCTCGGGTTGCCGATGAGCTCTACGGCCTCTACCGGGCAATGTGTACCCTGGCGGGCGTTGCAGGTGCCGACGGCGACATGCCCTTGCTGGGGAAGGATGGATTACTGGCCGGGGAGTTGGAGAAGGTGGCGGAGACCGCCGACATCCCGGCTTCCCGCAGGCAAGCCCTCGACGCGCTCGCGGAAGCCTTTGAAAATCTCCGGAAGGACCTGGACCCGCATAACTGGGACCTCCTGCTGGGATGGCAAGCGCTCAAACAACGCTATCGGGAGCCCGAATACCGTTTTAAGGTCCGCGGCAGGGAGCTCACCATGGAGACCCATACGGAATCGCTCTCCCATTTAAAGATTCCCAAGGTTGCGCTGCCGGCCTATCGGGCTTGGGGGGATGTGCTGCAGTGGCAGCTCCGGGAAAACGTACCAGGGCGCTATCCGTATACAGCCGGCCTGTATCCCTTTAAGCGGAAAGGGGAGGACCCCACCCGGATGTTTGCCGGCGAAGGCGGGCCGGAACGCACCAACCGGCGTTTTCACTATGTCAGCCTCGATATGCCCGCCAAGCGTCTGTCCACTGCTTTTGACTCGGTGACCCTGTACGGGAATGATCCCGGGCACCGTCCGGATATCTACGGGAAGATCGGGAATGCAGGGGTGTCCGTCTGCTGTCTGGACGACGCAAAGAAACTCTACAGCGGCTTTGACCTGAGCGACCCGATGACTTCGGTGAGTATGACCATCAACGGGCCCGCCCCGATGCTGCTGGCCTTCTTCCTGAACGCGGCCATCGACCAAAACTGCGAAAAGTACATTGCGGAGAACGGCCTCGAAAAAGAAGTGGAAGCGCGGATTGCGGCTTACTTTAAGGAAAAGGGCGTCGATCGACCGGAATACCGGGGGGAATTGCCCGAAGGAAACGACGGGCTGGGGCTCCGGCTCCTGGGGCTTACCGGGGCCGACGTGCTGCCGGACGATGTGTACAGCCGGATCCGCAGCGAGACGCTGCGTTCAGTCCGGGGGACCGTCCAGGCGGATATCCTCAAGGAGGACCAGGCGCAGAACACCTGTATATTTTCCACTGAATTTGCCCTGCGGCTCATGGGGGACGTACAGGAATATTTCATCGAAAACGAGGTGCGGAACTTCTATTCGGTGTCTATTTCGGGCTACCATATCGCCGAGGCAGGGGCCAACCCGATCACCCAGCTCGCCTTTACCCTGGCCAACGGTTTTACCTATGTGGAATACTACCTGAGCCGGGGGATGGACATCGACCGGTTCGGGCCGAACCTCTCCTTTTTCTTCTCCAACGGCATCGACCCGGAATACGCGGTGATCGGCCGGGTGGCCCGGCGGATCTGGGCCAGGGCGATGAAGGAAAAATACGGTGCGGGACCCCGGGCACAGATGCTCAAATACCATATCCAGACCTCCGGCAGGAGCCTGCACGCCCAGGAAATCGATTTTAACGATATCCGTACCACGCTGCAGGCCCTCTATGCCATTTACGACAATTGCAACTCCCTGCATACAAATGCCTACGACGAGGCCATCACCACCCCTACCGAGGAATCCGTGCGGCGCGCAATGGCCATCCAGCTCATCATCAACAAGGAACTCGGCCTGGCCAAAAACGAGAACCCGCTCCAGGGCAGCTTTATCATCGAGGAACTCACCGACCTGGTCGAGGAGGCCGTGCTGGCAGAGTTCGACCGGATTACCGAAAGGGGAGGGGTGCTCGGGGCCATGGAAACCATGTACCAGCGTTCCCGAATCCAGGAGGAAAGCCTGCATTACGAGACCCTGAAGCACAGCGGGGAATACCCGATTATCGGGGTAAATACCTTCCTGAGTTCCAAGGGGTCGCCCACCATCCTCCCCAAGGAGGTCATCCGGGCAACAGAAGCGGAGAAAAAGGCCCAGATCGAAACCCTGGAGCGCATCCGCAAACAGCACAGGGAACAGGCTACAGTTTGGCTTGATCGGCTCAAGGAGGCCGCCGTGCGGAATGAAAACCTGTTTGCCGTTTTAATGGAAGTCTGCAAATACTGTTCGCTCGGGGAGGTGACCCGGGCGTTGTTTGAAGTGGGCGGGCAGTACCGCCGGAATATGTAGGTTCAGGAGACGCTCTTGCGCCATTTCTTGAAAGACTGCCGGAAACGCTTGACCTCCTTGCGCAGCAAGTCCAGGTATTCCCTTTCCCGCACCCCGTCTTTTTCGAGCCCCTTGCAATATGCGTAGAGGTTCCGGGTCATCACATTGATAAAATGTACGCTTCGCTGCCGGATGGCCAGGGAAGAAGAATTCTCGGCCCGTGCAATGTGCTGGGGGATCAGGATGGCATCCGTCAGCAGGGAATCGGCAATATGGTCCCTCAGGCTGTTTGAATGCCCGAGTGTGAGCAGGTCCTTGTTATGGGTGACAAAGGAGGCGATTTCGCGGCTCATGGTCCGCAATGCCACGGCCTGGCGATAAACGGGCAATTTTGCGATGCGCTCGTAGGACATTTTCTCTTTCAATTTTCCATAAAGATACCGCTGAAATTGAGTGGATATAATTAATTATTTAAATGGAAAGTATTATTTTTCCTAAATAATTAAAGTATTTAAACAAAAACACCTTGAATATTAAACTCGATAAGCTGCATTGGAATATCCTGGCAGCCCTGCAGAAAAATGCCCGCGCTTCCCTGGCCGGGATTGGCCGTTCCATCGGGCTGACGCCCCCGGCAGTGGCGGAGCGGGTCAAACGACTCGAAGACCTCGGCGTAATTGAAGGGTATTGGACCCAGGTATCCCATAACCGGGTGGGTTACCAGTTAAAGGCCATCATCATGCTCCGGGCTTTTATGGGAAAACTCAAACCCTTCCTGGAGCAGGTACGCAACCTGGAAGAGGTGATCAATTGTTACCGGATCACCGGAAACGAGAACATCATCATGGAGGTGGTATTCAGGGATCAGTTCCACCTGGAGCGCTTTATTGACCAGCTGATCCAGTACGGGGAGACCCGGACGCATATCATCCTCTCCGAGGTGATCTCCAATGCGCCCATCCGCAGGATTTCGGACCTTCCGCCCATTGGTGGCGGAGAAAAGGATATTTGATTATCTTTAAATGTCCCATTACTGCCCGGCCGCTAAAGCGCATGGAAACTTGTTTTGGCGGGGTTTTTGATTGGGTGTTGCTATGAAAAAATCGTACTTCCTTTTCCTCGTGCTGCTGTCTGCATTCACGGCCCAGGCGCAGGAACTCCGGCTCAAGAAGGGAGCCATCAATGAAAACCTGCCGGTCATCGATTCCATCGGGCAGGATTTGAGTATTTACCTCCCCTCGGATTTCGATCCTGCCGGCTCATGGCCCGTATTATTTGTATGTGATTTTTCCGGGGATACCAACCGGGCCCTGCGATATTTCCAGGGGGCTGCCGAACTGAACGGATATATCCTGGCGGCCTCACGAAAACTGGTCGATAGTACCCAACTCACCGACGGGGTGCTGCGCTTTGCAAGGAGCCTCGAATTCCTCCACGGCATCCTCCCGCTGGACAAAGACCGCCTTTACGCTGCAGGCATTGGGAAAGGGGGGGAGTTCGCGAGCCTGATGCCCAACCTGGTCCGGGCCGTATCCGGGGTATTGACTGCCGGGGCCGGGCCGCCCAATACGGAACTGCTCAATGCCCGGGAACCCTTCGATTATGTGGCCCTGCTCAGCCGTTCGGATTACCGCTACCCGAATATGCGGCTTGCCGAAGAGCCGCTCAGCCGCAAACGCCTGGATCACCACCAGCTATACTACAACGGTTCCGGGGGCCTGCCCGACGAGGACCTGTTGGGCCTCGGGGTGGCCACTTTAACGCTGCTGGCGATTAAGGCCGGGGTGATTCCTACGGACAGCGTATTGGTCCGGGAGACACTTCAGGGATACCGTTCCCGGTCCGATGTCATGCGGCAGCAGGGGGATGTGCTGGTAGCCTACAACATGCTGGAACAAGCCATCGACCTCTTCGACGGCCTGGCCGATACCGGCGACCTGAAGGATGCCCAGAGAAGCCTGCGTCGGACCAGCGCGTATCGGACCCGCAAACGGGAAGCCGCCAACCTCGCCCTTAAAGAGGAAATCCTCCGGCAGGACTACGCCTATTACCTGGAAGAGGATGTGCTCAATTTTAACCTGGACAACCTGGGCTGGTGGCGGCACCAATTGGAGACGATTGCCAAATACAAAGCGGGTGCTTCACCCGAAGACCAGCGCCTTGGACTGCGGCTGGAAGGCTATCTCCGGGCCCTGGCCGACGACTACATCCGGATTGCCCGGACGGCGGGGGAACAGCCCGATGACGATGCGCTGGTATTGCTGCATATGCTGAAAACCCTGATCGACCCGGAGGTGCCCGCCAATTACCTTACGGTTATTTCCCTTGCCTCCAAATACGACGATTTCGGGACGGCCCTTTTCTACCTGGAGGAATTGCTGAAGACCGGGTATGCAGACCGGCAGCGATTGTACGATCTCGAACACACGGCATTGCTGCGTATCAGCCCGGAATTCAATGCCCTGGTTGAAAAATACCTGCAGGAAGCCCGATACGAAATCCCGGAATAGCCGTTGGCGGCTTCGGTTTCCCGGACCGCGCTGCGGATACCCGGACCGCGCTAGGAATTTCCCGGCTGCGCTGCAGATTCCCCGGCTGCGTTGCAGATTCCCCGGCTGCGCTGCAGATTCCCCCGCTGTGTCACGAATGCTCCGGCCCCGCTTCCGATAGAGTCATTGCCCACCCGAGATCAGCCGGCGGTGTTTCTGCATAAAACGGTATGAATGACAGGGGATGCAACCTGCAACTGCTTCCGGGAAATTTGGTAAAAACCTCTGTAGCTTTTTGGAAATCGTTATTTTTAGGGATTGAAATTCCCCCCTTTCAAACCTTTCAGACCTATGTGTTATTCGTACAAATCCTTACCCTTGATAGTGCTTGGGGGGTTGTTGCTGGCGGGCGGAATGCAATCCTGCCGGGACGGCAAGCGCTACCACGAATCCGTTACGGCAGATATCCCGGAACCCGCATCTCGCGGGCTTGCTTCCATCCGCGCCTTTCAGGAAGAGCTCAATGGGGAATTCAGGGACCCGGAAATAAGCCCGCTATCCCCGGAACAGATCGGTGGGTTTCCTGGCCTCGATTTTTTTGAACCGGACACCACCTATCAGGTGATGGCCCAACTGGTTCGGACCCCCGGGGCCCTGCCGTTTGAGATGCCGACCACCACCGACCGGATGGCCCTGGAGCGCACCTATGGAATCCTGCGGTTTGAATTGCAGGGACGGCCTTTTGAACTCGAAGTATACCAGAGCCCGGACCTGATGATGCAGGAGGGCTTTGAGGATTACCTTTTCCTCCCGTTTACGGATGCCACCAACGGAAAGGAAACCTATGAGGGCGGCCGGTACATCGACCTTCGTATCCCGGCGGGAGATTCCATCCTGCTGGATTTCAACACGGCTTACAACCCGTATTGCGCCTACAACCCGAAATACTCCTGTCCGATTGTTCCAAGCGTAAACGACCTGGACATCCCGGTCTATGCCGGGGTCCGGGCCTATCGCAAATCACAGGCCCCCTTGAGGCAATCGCCGTAATCTCACAACCGCCGGCCGGGCGCTCTGCCCTTTATAGCCCCGGCCGGACACCACTTAAACTTCCTTCCCGGAGTCCCTTAAACTCTCCTACGGGTGCCCCAAAAAAGAGAACCCCCGGCACAAATGCCAGGGGTCCTCACCATTAACCAAACTAAACAAATGGGCGGCGTTAAAATCGATTGATCAGAAGGAATAGACGGCTGCCAGGACAAAAGAGGCGAGGCTGTCGCCGATTTCCAGATCGCCGTCTACAAAATAGACGCTGTCTTCCGAGGCGCTGTCAAAGCGGATCTCGGGCTTGATAATCAGGTGGTCTCCTACGGTCGCACTACCGGTGAGGGTAATGGCGATGACGCTGGCATCCGGGGCAACTGCTCCGATAGCTCCGTAATTCTCCATTTCGGAGAAATATTCCCCCCGCAGGCCGATAGCGAAATTCTCGGAGGTCTGGTATTGCGGGTAGAGGGCAACGCCGTAGAACCCGGTTCCGTCCGTATCCTGGTAGGTGGCGTTGATCCCGAGGAAGAAATCCTCCGAAAGGTCAAAGCCTCCGGTGTAGTCTATCTGGAAGAGCGCCTTTGCGTCTGTATCCACAAATTCCCCGGTGGTAGTGTCAAAGAACTCGGTGAATCCCTGCTTGCCGTAGAGCAGGTTCAGGAACTGGCCGGCGTAGCCCAGCTGCGCCCCAAACGAAGGGGAGCCGAACGGGTCGAATTCCGTCCAGTCTGTCGGGTTCATAACCGCCAGCATCAGGGATACGTCGTCGCTCAGGGCAAAGTCCGCTTTCAGGCCGGTATGGCTGAACGGACCGTACGAGAACATATAGGAGGTACTGTAGTTGAAGTTCGCAACCGGCGAGATTACCTCGTACCCCAGGAAGGTGTTGAAATTACCAAAGGTCAGCGTGACGGATTCGGATACGTTCCAGTAAACGTACAACTGGTTGACGATGGCCGGCGATCCGAAGGAGTTGAAGACGGCGTCTTCCCCACGGGGGCCGAATACCAGGTCTGCAACCGCCCCGACGTTACCGTGCTCGTAGGAGAGGATGGCATTGGCCATCCCGATGGCAAATCCCGTATCGTTCGCAAAGGAACTCCCCGGGGCCGACGGGAAGGCGATCGCATCGCCGTTTTCGTCGAGCATGACTTTGTTCAGACCGTTGAGATTTGCCCGGTAATAGGCGTCAACGGAACCGCTCAGGCTAAAACCGTCGGTCCAGCTGGTTGCTTCTTCGTCTTGTGCGCTCAGCTGAGCAGAGGAAAACAGGACGGCTGCCAGTAGCAGGAATTTTATGTAAATTGTGTTGTTAATCTGTTTCATATTGCTAGAGATTATACTCCGGTATCGGAGTGTTTTAAATTGTTAGTTACAATTGCAATGGAAATGGGTTATAAACGGAGCGTTCTGCCAAACGCTCCGTTTTCCTTTTTAGCTATTAGTGTTGGTTTAAACGGAAGTCCGAGTAGGCGTCCATGCCGTGCTCGTGGATATCCAGTCCTTCGAGTTCTTCTTCCCTGGAGACGCGGATTCCCACGGTCTTCTTGAGGGCAAGGATGATGATGGCAGCCGTGACGATGCAGAAGACGCCTGCAGCGCCCACGCCGGTGAGCTGGTACAGAAACTGGTCCATGCCGGCTTTGTCGCCGAATATGCCAACGGCCAGGGTTCCCCAGATACCGCAGATCAGGTGGACGGTTACGGCACCCACCGGGTCGTCGAGGCGGATCCGGTCGATCAGGGCTACACCCCCTACGATAATGGCCCCGGCAATCAGCCCGATAACTACGGCTTCATTGGGCGACATCAGGTCGGCCCCCGCGGTGATTCCCACGAGCCCGCCCAGGATTCCGTTCAGGAACATGGTCAGGTCGTAATTCTTATAGGCGAGGGTTGAGACCAGAAAAGCGCTGACGCCACCGGCAGCGGCTGCCAGGGAGGTGGTGGTGAGCACCAGGGAGGTCAGAGCCGGATCGCCGGAGAGTACGGACCCGCCGTTGAACCCGAACCAACCCAACCAGAGTACAAGGACGCCCGCGGTTGCCAGCGGATTATTGTGGCCCGGTATCGCCTTGGGTTTCCCGTCCTCATCGAATTTCCCGATTCTGGAGCCCAGCAGCCAGATGGCAATCAGGGCACCCCAACCTCCAACGGAGTGTACCAGGGTAGAACCGGCAAAGTCGTAGAATCCGGCATCGTCCCCGCCCAGGGTGGAGAGGAACCCGCCGCCCCATTGCCAGGAACCGACAATCGGGTAAACCAGACCTACATAGATAATGGTAAAGACCATGAAGGGTCCGATTTTGATCCGTTCGGCAACTGCCCCTGACACAATAGTGGCCGCCGTTGCGGCAAACATGCCCTGGAAGAGGAAGTCCGTCCAGTAGGTGTATCCCCCGTCGGCGTATTCCGGCGTGAGGCCGGCGGCATCCGTTTCCAGGCCAAAGCCGGCAAACCCGAGGAATCCGTTGAATTCGCCCGGATACATCAGGTTAAAGCCACCGATGTAGTACATCAGGAGTCCGACGGTGATGATAAAAATGTTTTTAAAGAGAATGTTGATGGTATTTTTCTGGCGCGTCAATCCGATCTCCAGAAAGGCAAATCCGGTATGCATGAAGAACACCAGGGCGGTGCATACCATCATCCAGACGTTGTTTGCAGTGAATAATCCTGTATCCATAATAAATTTCTTTGGGTTGGTTAGATTAGTTGATGCCGGCGTGGCCGTTTTCCTTTGTTCTGATTCGGTAGGCTTCCACCACGTCCGAGACGAAGATTTTGCCGTCCCCGACGTTTCCGGTATACGCTGCTTCCAGAAGCGTACTCACAGTGCGCTCAAGGAAATCGTCCGACACAACTACGACTAGGTATCTGCGCTGAATATCCGACGTGCTGTAGGAGATGCCCCGGTAAACGTGGCCTTGCTTTTCATTGCCGACACCGGTTACATCCCAATAACTGAAGAAATTCACCTCAATCTGATGGAGGGCCTTTTTGACCTCATCAAATTTGGATTTTCGAATGATTGCTTCCACTTTTTTCATGGGTATAAGTTTTTGTTGATCGGGCCAAATATATATTAAAACACAGATACCCCCCCTTTTATAGGGGTATAGGCGGGCATTTTTATCTTTATGATAAAATGACCCCCAAAAAATTGGGGGATATGTTTTATGATGGATAAATTTTATGGTATTGACGAAAAAGGGGATGCAGATGCCCCTTTCCGACGACATGCGGGCATGAAAAACCGGTTCCTGAGGGCAGGATTGTTACCTGCCGATCAAAAACCGGGGAAAAAGTTACAGGTGTAAAAAATTATCGGGATAAAAAGGTCAGAACCAGCGGGAAAGCCAGAATCCCAGCGCCACAGCCAGCAAGCCCACCACCAGGCTGCCCAGGGTATAAAACAGGAAGGGGAGGTAGTTGCCGTCGCGCAACAGGCCGAATTGTTCGAGGCTGAAAGAGGAAAAAGTGGTGAAACCCCCGCAGAATCCCGAAGCAAGCAGAGCGCTCTGCACCGGGTTTACATATTGGTTGCGCAGGGAGGCCCCGAGCACCATCCCGATGAGGAGGCACCCGATGACGTTTGCCAGGAAAGTTCCCAGGTAAAACCCGGAAATTACCGGGTTGAGGTATTTGCCTATCAGGAAACGCAGGCCGCTACCCAGGCCGCCGCCCAGAAAAACCAATAATAAATGTTTCATAAAAAAACCCGATCGGGGAGATTCGGGAGAGGGAACAGGCCCTGTCCGGGCCTAAAACTACTAAAACTTTGGATTAAACCGCTTTGCGGTAATCTGCATCCGCGGATTCCAGCGGATAGATCTTAAAGGTAGCCGGCACGGAGCCATTGGCAGACATCCGGTTGCGCAGGCGGACCGAAACGGACGAACTGAAGATCAGCAACAGCGCATTGACCAACACGAGACCCGAAATAATCGCAATAAATAATGTCATTGGCCGAGGTTATTTAGTAACATAACGCAAAAGTACGTGATTTCTTATATGATACGTAACATATCCCTCATTTGGACGGGATTACAAATATTTTTGTCATTCCCTCACGGCGGGTGCCTAATTTTTGAGGATATACTTGAGAAGGAGCAAAAGGATTATGAAACTGATAAAGAGTAAAAGCACCCAAATGGTGCCTTTATATTGCTTCCGGAGCCATTTCCTGTCGCGCCGGTACATCACAATCAAAACCCCGACGAAAGCGACGAAGAAGAGCGAGGCGAAGATCATTTGCCCGGGGCTGAACATCTTGTTATTTTTAGCGCAAATTTACGCGAATTCCATTCATTAACCATCCAAATACCCCATTCATTGATGAAACACCAACTAAATGCCGTTGCCGAATTCCATCGGGCGTTCGGGCTTGGCATATCGGAGGAGCCCCGGGCGGACCTCGGGGAGGAAACCAACCTGCTCCGGTTCCGGCTCATGCAGGAAGAGAACGAAGAATACCTGGAGGCAGCCGCCAACGGCGACCTGGTGGAAGTAGCCGACGCCCTGGGGGATATGCTCTACATCCTTTGCGGTACCATCCTGGAGCACGGCATGCAAGAGAAAATCGAGGAGGTGTTCGATGCGATCCAACAAAGCAACATGAGCAAGTTGGGGGCGGACGGGAAGCCGATTTATCGCGAGGACGGCAAAGTCCTGAAGGGGCCCGGATATTTCAGCCCGGACATCCCCGCGGTTCTCAACGGGTCCGGCCAATAAGCGGTTACCCCAGCGGGTAGCGCCAGCCGAACGGATCTTCCGCCCGGTTGTACTGGATATCCGTGATACGCTTCTTGAAATGCGCCGCGTAGCTGTCTTCCGGTTCCGGCAGTTCAAAGAGTTCATCCCGGTAGCCGAAACTGCTGATCGGCGAGACCACTGCTGCCGTCCCGGCACCGAACATTTCCCGAAGGGAACCGTTTTTCGACGCTTCGACTACTTCTGCAACCCTGATCTTGCGAACTTCCACCGGGATACCTTCTGATTCCGCCAGCTGGAGGATGCTTTTCCGGGTAATCCCGTCGAGGATGCGGTCGCTGGTGGGGGCCGTCATCAACGTATCCCCGATCCGCACAAAAATATTCATCGCCCCGGCTTCTTCGATGTATTCATGCCGGTGGTCGTCCGTCCAGATAACCTGCTGGAATCCATCCCTTGCCGCCAGTTGGGTGGGGTAGAACTGCCCCGCGTAATTTCCGCCGGCTTTGGCAAACCCGGTTCCCCCGTCAGCTGCGCGGGAATAAGCTTCCTCGATCTTAACGCTGACCTTGCCGGAGAAATACGACCCGGACGGGGCGCATGCGATGATAAATGTGAACGCGTCGGCCGGGGAGGCGTGAAAACCCGTCCCTGAGGCGAAGATAAACGGCCGGATGTACAACGAACTGCCGGATTGGCCGGGAATCCAGTCGCGATCTACCTCCAACAGGGCCTTGAGGCCTTCCATAAACAACCCGTCGGGGAGTTCCGGGATGGCCATCCGGGATGCAGAAATATTCAATCGGCGCTGATTTTCCTCGGGGCGGAACAGCCAGGCTTTGCCATCTGAATCCCTGTACGCCTTCATCCCCTCAAAAACGCTTTGTCCGTAATGGAAGATTTTTGAAGCGGGGTCGAGGGTCAGGGGGCCGTAGGGAACGACTTCGGCTTGTTGCCACCTGCCCTCCCGGTAGGTGCAGCGGAACATGTGGTCGGTAAAGACGCTGCCGAATGCCAGATTGTCAAAATCGACCTCAGGCAGTCGGGATTTATCAACTCGTTTTACAGGGATCTCATTGATTGTGATGCTCATAACGTGGGATTCAGGTGGTAAAATTAAGGAAATATCTTTAGGGGGGCTTTCTTTTTTCGCCCGAAATTGCGGACTTTTGGAGTCGAAAATAAAAACCCGCTGGCAATGAGAAATCCATATATGTATTGCGCCTTGCTCCTCGTACTGCTGGTGCCCGGGAGCGCTTTCACCCAATCCGGGGCCGATTTTCTGGCCGTCGGGGCCCCGATAGCTGAGGCCCGGGCGATCGGGGCGGACGATGCCCCCGAAGCTGCCCGGCTTTTTGACGGGCTGCAGGCCCGCGATTCCGTGCGTTCCGTCTTCCGCGCCCGGGTGGTGGACGTTTGCCAGGCCAAGGGTTGCTGGATGCGCCTTGCCCTGCCGGAAGGGGAACCGGTCATGGTTCGGTTTAAAGACTACGGTTTCTTTGTGCCGAAAGATATCGCCGGGCAGGAAGTTGTGGTTAGCGGGGTGGCCTTTATTTCGGAGGTTTCTGAGGAAGAGCGCCGGCACCTCGCGGCGGATGCAGGGAAACCGGAGGAGGAAATCCGGTTGATCCGGGGGGTGTCCCGGGAGCCTGGATTCGAAGCAGAAGGCGTACGTATCTATCATTGAGGTGGAACGCCGCATCATCCGGACTTCCGACGGCTCCCGTACCATCCAAATTCCCGGGTGGCAGGAGCAGTACCATTCGCTCCACGGTGCCCTGCAGGAGTCTCTCCATGTTTTTATCGCCAACGGGCTCGCCCGGTACGCATCCCGACCCTTGCGCATCCTTGAAATGGGTTTCGGGACCGGCCTGAATGCCCTGTTGAGCCTGCTTGAGGCCCCCCGTCGCGGCTTGCAGCTGGAATACACCGCCCTGGAGGCCTATCCGGTTACCCGGCAGGAATGGCAGGAGCTGGACTACGGGAGCCTGTTCGACGATCCGGAGGCGGGAAATCTTTTTAAAAGCCTCCACGAGGCTCCCTGGGAAGCCCCGACGCCCGTCACTCCTTCCTTTACCATTCAAAAATTGCAGGCTAACCTGCTGGAGTTTTCTGCATGCGATGCCTTTGACCTGGTTTACTTCGATGCCTTCGGGGCGCGGGTGCAACCGGAACTCTGGACCGAAAAGGTTTTTCAATCCATGTATGAAGCGCTGTCGGAAGGCGGTTGCCTGGTGACATATGCGGCCAAGGGCAGTGTACGGCGGGCCATGCTCGCCTCGGGGTTCCGCGTGGAGCGACTGCCGGGCCCGCCGGGCAAACGGGAGATGCTCCGGGCCCTTAAACCGTAAGCGGGGGCAGGGAGTTCCGCCCGTCCGGGGGAATGTTAAATCGGCATTAAATGCGGCACGTTCCCGGCCCAAAACCAGTACTTTTGGGTCAAATTCTCAATTTGAAAGTACTGATTACAGGAGCTACCGGTTTGGTTGGCACCGCCATTACCAGGCAGTGCCGGGAGGCCGGTGTGGACGTACATTACCTCACGACCCGACAGGAGAAGATCCGGGAGGAACCCGGGTATCGGGGATTTCTCTGGGACCCCGCCCAACGGACGCTCGACCCGCGGAGTTTCGACGGCGTACACGCCGTAATCAACCTCGCAGGCACGTCCATTTCCCAGCCCTGGACCCCTTCCAACAAACGGAAAATCCAGCAGAGCCGTACAGACAGCCTGGACACCCTGTTCCGGCATATGAAAACCAACGGCAAGGGCCAGGTGGAATATCTGGTCTCCGCCTCGGCCATCGGGATTTATGGACATTCCTTTACAGACTATCATATGGAATCCTCCACCCATACGGGGGAAGGTTTCCTGGCGGAGACTGTGCGGCAGTGGGAGGATGCCGCCCGGGCGTTTGAGGCTCTTGAAATGCCATGCGGGATGCTTCGCCTGGGCCTGGTCCTTGCCGGCAAAGGAGGTGCGCTCCCCCAGATTGCACGACCGGTGCGATTTTATGCAGGCGCCCCCCTGGGTTCCGGCCGGCAGTGGCAATCCTGGATCCACCTGGAGGATGCGGCAGCCATGTTCCTGTTTGCTGTCCACCAGCAACTGGAAGGGGTGTATAACGCGGTGGCCCCCAACCCGGTTACCAATGCCAAACTCACCCGGCAGGTAGCCGAAGTACTCAATAAGCCCATCTGGTTGCCCCGCGTTCCGGCTGCCATACTGAAATTGCTCATGGGGGAACGGGCCGAACTGGTACTGGGCAGCCAGCGCGTTTGCGCCGACAAAATCAAGATGGAAGGCTTCACCTACACATTTGCCAACCTGCGACCTGCCCTGGAGGACCTCCTGTAGTTTTTTCGTGACATTTTGACATTTTCGTGGAATTGGCAGTACTTTTGCCGCTCAGAAATGGAAAATCAAGGAAAAGCAGCACGTACTATGAGTAAGGATATCGACCAGCAGGAAGACTTGCAGGCGGAACAGCAGGAACGGGAAATCGATCAGCAGGACGCCGCGGAAGCCCGGGATGCCTCCGGGGAAGGCGGAGACGCCTCGCAAGATAAGCAGGAGGAGGAAGCCGGGGAGCTGGAATCCCTGCAAAAGGAGCTCACAGCAGAGAAAGAGAAATTCCTCAGGTTGTTTGCCGAATTCGAAAATTTCCGAAAACGCACGGCGCGGGAGCGCACCGACATGTTCCGGACCGCCGGCCAGGATGTTATTGTCTCTTTGTTGCCGGTTCTCGACGATTTTGACAGGGCCATGAAAGAACTGAACAAGTCCGGGGACGAAGCCGCACTGCAAGGGGTTGCGCTCATTCACAACAAATTCAAGGAAACCTTAAAGAGCAAAGGCCTGGAGGAGATTTCAGTGGCCGAAGGGGATACCTTTGACGCCGATGTGCACGAGGCAGTTACCCAAATACCCGCACCGGATAAAAGCCTGAAAGGCAAGGTGGTGGATGTAATCGAAAAAGGCTTTACCCTGGGAGACCGCGTCATCCGGCACCCCAAGGTGGTCGTAGGAAACTAAGATTATGAAGGAGGACTATTACGAATTACTGGGCGTTTCCAAAGGAGCTACTGCAGCCGAAATCAAAAAGGCATACCGGAAGAAGGCTATTGAATTTCACCCGGACCGCAACCCCGGCGACGCCACGGCCGAGGAGAATTTCAAGAAGGCGGCAGAGGCCTACGAGGTGCTCAGCGACCCGAATAAACGGGCGCGGTACGATCAGTTCGGCCACCAGGCCTTCGAAGGCGGCGGCTTTGGCGGTGGCGGCATGAACATGGAGGATATTTTCAGCCAGTTCGGGGATATCTTCGGCAGTGCCTTCGGCGGCAGCGGCTTTGGCGGCTTCGGCGGTTTCGGCGGCGGACAGCGGCGCGTTAAGGGAAGCAACCTGCGCATCCGGGTAACCCTGGACCTGGAAGAAGTTGCCCTGGGGGTTGAAAAGAAAATCAAGGTCAAGCGGAAAGTCCAGGCCCCGGGGGTAACCTACAAAACCTGCGGGACTTGTGGCGGGAACGGCCAGGTGACCAAGATCACGAATACGATCCTCGGCCGGATGCAGACTGCGGCCACCTGTACGGCCTGCGGGGGCAGCGGACAGGTTATCGATTCCCGGCCGGACGGGGCGGACGCACACGGCCTGGTGATGCAGGAAGAAACCGTTTCGATCAAAATCCCGGGAGGGGTTGAATCCGGGATGCAGCTAAAAGTATCCGGCAAGGGGAACGATGCCCCCGGCAACGGGGTGCCCGGCGATTTGCTGGTGGCCATCGAAACCCGGGAACACCCAACCCTGAAACGGGAAGGCGACAACCTGCATTACGACCTGTATATCTCCATGCCGGATGCCGTTTTGGGCACCTCTAAGGAAATCGATACCATCGGGGGCAAGGTGCGGATCAAACTCGAACCGGGCATCCAATCCGGGAAAATCCTCCGGCTCCGCAACAAGGGGATCCAAAGCATTAATGGCTACGGTGCCGGCGACCTGCTGGTTCATGTAAACGTTTGGACGCCCAAGGAACTCAGTAAGGAGCAACGGGAGTTTTTTGAAAGGATGCAGGAAGACGACAAATTTGCGCCAAAACCGGAAAAATCCGATAAATCCTTCTTTGAGAAGGTGAAAGATATGTTCTCCTAGCGATATTTTGAGGGCATTTTAAAATAAAAATGTATATTTGATTTGATATTGGGACTCCAATATTAATTTTCTTTTTCATAGCAATTTTTTTCCCATCCCTGAAACGCCTTTCGGGGATGGGTTTTTGTTTTATGGGAGCAGGCCCCTGAACGCTTCGGTTACCGCGCCCCTCGCAGCCTGGGGAAGCGCGTCCCGCCAATTGGGTCTGCGGTGCCTCAGGGTTTATTTCCTAGCCCGCGAATGCCTATATTTAACGCCCGGTAAACATCGCCCCGCATGAGCAGCATTCTTTCCATACGTGAGGTCAGCAAATCCTATGGCCCGCACAAAGCCCTGGACCGGGTTTCCCTGGAAATTCCCGAAAATCGGATTTTCGGGCTACTCGGGCCCAACGGGGCCGGGAAAACGACGCTGATCCGTATCATCAACCAAATCCTGGTGCCGGATGCAGGGAGCGTATTGCTGGACGGAAAACCGCTCCGGCCGGAGCACGTGGCCCAGATTGGGTACCTCCCGGAAGAACGCGGGCTGTACAAGAGCATGAAAGTGGGGGAACAGGCACTCTACCTCGCGCAACTCAAGGGGTTGAGCCGCTCCGAGGCGCGCAAACGCCTGCAGTACTGGTTTGAAAAACTGGAAATTGGCGACTGGTGGGGAAAAAAGGTGCAGGAACTCTCCAAGGGGATGGCCCAGAAGATACAATTCATCGTCACGGTACTCCACCAGCCGAAACTCCTTATTTTCGACGAGCCTTTCAGCGGCTTCGACCCCATCAATGCCGCCCTGATCAAGGATCAGATCCTGGAGTTGCGGGAAGCGGGCGCCTCCATCATTTTTTCTACCCACCGGATGGAATCGGTAGAGGAATTATGCGAGTATATCGGCCTCATCCATCGTTCCCAATTGATCCTGGAAGGCCGGTTGTCGGACATCAAGAAAGCGTATAAACAGAATCGGTTCCGCATAGAATGGGCTCCGGAGCGGGCGTCTGTTGCCCCGGAGAACGTCCTGAACGGCACCCCGGTGGAAACCGCGCGATTCGATCCGGAGGAACAGGTGTGGGATTTCACGGTACGCCTGCCGGATGCAGCCAAGAAAGGACTGCTGAACGCCCTGTCCGAAAAAGGGAGCATCACCTCCTTTCGGGAACTGGTGCCGACCGCCAATGATATATTTATAGAAACCGTTCAAAACAAGGAGGCTAATGGGTAAGATCGGCCTGATTATCCGGAGGGAATACCTCGCAAAGGTTCGGAATAAATCGTTCGTGATCATGACGTTCCTGAGCCCAATCCTCCTGGTGGGCATGATTGTCCTGATCGCCTACCTCACCAAGGTGAACGACAATGAAAAACGCCAGGTGGCCGTGCTCAACCAGAGCAGGTTCTTTACCGATGCCTTCCTGCCCCAGGCGGGGGTTTCCTTTATCCGGTTTAACGACCTCACCCTGGAGGAGGCCAAGGACAGTACGCTCTCCATGGGATTCTACGGCCTGCTCCACCTGCCGGACCGGCAAGACCTGGTTGCCGTTACGGAAGACGCCTTCCTCTATACACAGGACGCGCCCTCTACCTCCGTACTGGAGCAGGTGGAGGCGGTTTTTGAAGATGGGTTGCGGGCCCACCGGCTGCAGGAACTGGGCGTGAGCCCCGAACAGTACGCCCGGGTGCGCAGCAGCTATGAAATCCACACAGCTACTTTTGCCGGGGAGCGAAACGCCAAGGGAATCAACGAGTTCAAGGCCCTTGTCGGCGGGGCCTTCGGCTACCTGATCATGATGTTCATCATCATCTACGGCGGGTTTGTCATGCGGTCGGTCATCGAGGAAAAGACCAGCCGGATCATCGAGGTTATCATCTCCTCGGTAAAACCCTTCCAATTGATGCTCGGGAAAATCATCGGAACCTCCCTGGCAGGGGTTACCCAGTTTCTGATCTGGATTCTTTCGGCTTCCCTGCTGATGGTCCTCGTCTTATTGTTTTTGGATATCGACCCGGGAATATTGCTCGAATCCCGCGGCATGCCCGGCGGCCTGGATGCCGGCATGGCGTCCGGCGCCTTCCCGGCAGACGAGACGAGCCGGATGATCCTCGAGGAATTCCTCCAACTGCCCATGGGTCTGCTTATCGGGTTTTTCCTGATCTATTTTATCCTGGGATACCTGATCTACAGCTCCATTTACGCCGCTATCGGGGCCGCTGTGGACAACGAAACGGATACCCAGCAATTTATCTTCCCCATCATTTTGCCGCTGATGCTCGCCATCTATGTGGGCTTTTTTTCGGTGTTTTCCAACCCGCACGGCCCGATAGCTGTTGCTTTTTCAATCTTCCCGCTGACGTCGCCCATTGTGATGCTGATGCGGCTGCCCGGGGGTATTGGGGAAGGGGGCGTGCCGCCCTGGCAACTGGTCGCCTCCCTGGCATTGCTGGCGGGCACCTTTCTGGGGATCGTCTGGCTGGCGGCCAAGATTTACCGTACCGGTATTTTGATGTACGGAAAAAAACCGACATATCGCGAATTGTTCCAATGGTTAAAATACTGAGATGATGCAGGAAAATACAGAACCCGTTGCCGAGCCCGTGAAGGAATTCTTCAAGGAGGACCTCTGGGACGCCGCCAGGGAGTTCCTGAATTACGGCCTCCACTTTGGGGAAGGGGATAATTCCGTCGACATTACCATCGGCCTGCTGCTGTCGCTGACCCTGGCACTGGTGGGCACCACCTTGGTACTCCGCTGGATGCGCAACCTGTACTCCCGTAAAATGGAACAGGAAGACCGGATGAAATTCATCAGCGTCTTCAAGTATTTCCGGTATGGCATCTACCTGGTAGTGGTCCTGCTGACAGTAAGCGCCGCCGGCATCGATATCACGCTGCTGATCACCGCCTCTGCGGTGCTGTTTGTGGGTATCGGCCTCGCTTTGCAGGAGTTTTTCCAGGATATCATCGGGGGGATCATGATCCTGGTGGATAAATCGCTCCATGTGGGGGATATCGTGGAAGTAGACGGCAAGGTGGGCAAGGTTTTCGAAATCAAGTTGCGCTCCACCCGGGCCCTGACCCGGGACGACAAGGTCCTGGTGATCCCGAACCACAAGTTTATGAGCGAGGTCATCTACAACTATACCCAAAACCACCGGATGACGCGGGAAGCGGTCCGGGTGGGGGTGGCCTACGGCAGCGATGTCCAGCGGGTCACTGAATTGTTGCTCGAGGCCGCCAGGGAGCAAAAGGGCGTACTCAAAAACCCGAAACCTTTTGTGACTTTCGACGATTTCGGGGATTCCGCCCTGTTGTTTGCCATCCATTTCTTTACCAACGACGCCTTTACCGACCCCCGGGTTAAGAGCGATATGCGGTACCGGATCGATGCGCTCTTCCGCGAAAACAGGATAACTATCCCATTCCCCCAACGGGATGTGCACTTTTTTGCCCATACGCCCCTCTCGGTCCGGGAAGACGGGCAGGGACCCGCGAATGCCCCTGAGGGCAGTGCCTGATGCACGCGGCAGGCCGGGAGCAAGGGTTAAGGACGCTGAGGCAGGTTTCCTTTTATTGCTTCCTTAACAATCTTCCGCATCCCAGGCGTTATATTTACATTGAAACCGGGCGCCATCGCGTCCACAGAATGCAAGCAAACATTTGTTTATGGCCAGAATACTCGTAATAGAAGACGAAGCCGCCATCCGGCGCGTATTGGTGAAGATCCTCACCGAGGAAAACGACGCCTACCAGGTGGAGGAGGCAGAAAACGGGGCGGAAGGCCTCGAAAAATTGAAGAAACAGGAGTACGACCTGGTCCTCTGCGATATCAAGATGCCCAAGATGGATGGGGTGGAGGTGCTGGAAGCCGGCAGGAAGAGCAAGCCCGAAACGCCGTTTATCATGATTTCCGGTCACGGCGACCTGGACACCGCGGTGCAGACCATGCGCATGGGCGCGTTTGACTACATCAGCAAACCCCCGGATCTGAACCGCCTGCTCACGACTGTGCGGAATGCGCTTGACCGCAAGGAGCTCGTGGCCGAAAACCGGATCCTCAAGAAAAAAGTCAGCAAAAACTTCCAAATGGTCGGGGAGAGCGATGAGATCCACGGCATCAAGGAAATGATTGACAAAGTGGCCCCCACCGATGCCCGGGTCCTGATCACCGGGTCCAATGGTACCGGGAAGGAACTCGTCGCGCACTGGATCCACCAGAAAAGCCCCCGCAGCAGCGCCCCGTTTGTGGAGGTGAATTGCGCCGCAATTCCCTCGGAACTCATCGAAAGCGAGCTATTCGGCCATGTCAAAGGCGCCTTTACTTCGGCAGTCAAGGACCGGGCGGGGAAATTCGAGGCGGCCAACAAAGGCACGCTGTTCCTCGACGAGATCGGGGACATGAGCCTTTCGGCCCAGGCCAAGGTATTGCGGGCCCTGCAGGAAAGCAAGGTATCCCGGGTTGGGTCGGACAAGGATATCAAAGTGGATGTCCGGGTGGTGGCCGCGACCAACAAAGACCTGCAAAAGGAAATTTCGGAAGGGAAGTTCCGGGAGGACCTCTATCACCGCCTGGCGGTAATCCTGATCCGCGTCCCGTCATTAAATGACCGCCGGGAGGATATCCCATTGCTCATCGAACATTTTTCGGGTAAGATTGCCGAAGAACAGGGTACGGCCCCGAAAGGGTTTACGGAGAAGGCCATTAAATTATTACAGGATTACGACTGGACCGGAAATGTCCGCGAGCTGCGGAATGTCGTGGAGCGCCTGGTGATCCTCGGCGGCAAAGAAGTCAGCGAGGAGGATGTACGGCTTTTTGCAAGCAAATAGGCGTCCCGGGCAGGCCTTTATCGGGCCGTATTCTCCGGACACCCTTCCAACTTCCGCAGCGCATCTTCAGTGAGTTCCTTGGTGCGGTAATTGTAGTAGCGCTTGGCGCGCGTCAGGTCTTCGCGGAGCAATTGCCTTTCGCAGTGGTCGTAGATTCGCCGCACAAATTCAAGGGCTTCCCGGCAGGGCACCCCGGAAACGACATCGGCAAGTGATTCCCGGTACGCCTGCAGGGATTCGTCGATCTGCTGTTCAATCTTGCGGGCGGCATCCGGATCGTCCCCAAAGGTAACGCGGGCTGGCTGCTCGCCGGTATTCATGGCCAGGACATCGCTGTCATACGGGCTGTCGTGGAGCTCGTCGTGGAGCTCCAGGGCTTCCTCCCCGGCCAGGGCGCCATTCAGGGCCCGTCGAACCAGGATACGGGTGCCTTCCAGGGAATTGACCCGGGTGGCGAGCTTCAGGTTATCCAGGCTTTCAAAAATATGTTTTTTGGCGTAGTCGCATCCGCAGTCCTCAAATTGCGTCCGGGATTTTTCCATCGTGTTTATCGCCTTGTAGGCGTGGTATCGCGCCAGGGGGAGTTCTTCGGCTTTCAGGGAATTTCGAAGGTGGGTTTCCACAAAACCGATCATGGAACCGGCATCCATACATCCGGGGGATGCATGGGCGGCAGCCGTCATCAATAAGCTGCCCAAGACAACTGAGAGAGTCCTGATAGTCATAGCGTAGGTTTATAAGTGCCACCAGGGTGGCGATTTGGGGAAGATAAAGATAGGGCGTGCGGCAGGTGCTGCCCGCTTTTTTCGTCCAGCGGGCCAAAGTTTGGGTTATCCCGCAATCCGCATCGTCCAACGGTATAAATTCCCCGGGGAATTGCCACAGACCGCCAATTATTCTATATTAACCCCATGAAGGACATCTACGCAAAGGATTACCTGGCAGGGAGTGATTTTACGCTCCGCAAGGGCGATACCCACGAAGACCTGGGCATGTCGGACCGGGAGCTGAAAAAGGCCCTCGCCAGGATCCGCAAAAGGCTCGGAAAATTCCAGGACACACTCTATGCCCATGGCAAATACGCCGTACTGGTCTGCCTGCAGGGGATGGATACGGCCGGGAAGGACAGCCTCATCCGGGAGGTATTCAAGGATTTCAACGCCCGGGGGGTGGTGGTCCACAGTTTTAAGGTGCCCACAGAACTCGAGCGCAAACACGATTATCTTTGGAGGCATTACATCGCCCTGCCTGCCCGGGGGAAATTCGGGGTATTTAACCGGACGCACTACGAAAATGTCCTGGTGACACGCGTCCACCCGGAGTACATCCTGGGGGAATACCTGCCGGATGTGCAGTCCGTGGCGGATATTGACGACGCCTTCTGGCGCCGCCGCTTTGAACAAATCAATAATTTCGAAAAGACCCTGGCTGAGAATGGAACGCTCATTTATAAGTTCTTTTTGAATATATCCAGGGAAGAGCAGCGGCAGCGCCTGCTTCGCCGGCTTCGCCTGAAGGAGAAAAACTGGAAGTTTTCCCCGGGCGACCTGGAGGAACGGCAACTCTGGGATTCCTACCAGGAATGCTATCAGGATGCCATCCGCCGCACGCATACCGATGTGGCCCCCTGGTATGTTATCCCCTCGGACAACAAACGGGCCGCCCGCGTAATCGTCGCCTCCATCCTGCTGGAGACCCTTACAGCTTTTGAAGATATCCGCGAGCCGGAACTGCCGGACGACGTCAAGGAACACCTGCATTCCTACCGGAACCAGCTCCTGGCGGAAGCACCGGGCCAGGCAGCCCCTGGCAAGGATAACCCGGCCGAAGATCAACCCCGTTAATATTTAAATTCATATTCCAGATGCATACGACCCCTCCGTTTACCTTGTTCCCCGGCAGCAGAAACTGGAAGTCCGCGGCGCTGGCAGCCGTGTTATTCCTGGCCGGACTGAGCCTTTCCGGCCAGTCCGCCGATTCCCTGCAAATACGAAAAATCTTTGACGAGTCCCTGCTGCGGGGCCGTTCCTATGACTGGCTGAACCACTTGTCCAACCAGATAGGCGGTCGGTTATCCGGGTCGGTACGGGCCAAGCAAGCAGTGGAATACACCAAAAAAGAGCTGGAGGCGCTGGGCCTGGACCGGGTCTGGCTGCAGCCGGTGATGGTCCCGAAATGGGTCCGCGGCACTTCCGAGTTCGCCTATATTGAGAGCGAGCCCGGAAATACGAACAACGTCCCGATATGCGCCCTGGGTGGGTCCGTGGCCACGCCTGTCGGTGGCATCAAGGCAGGGGTGGTCGAGGTGCAGGGCATTGAACAGCTGCAGCAGCTGGACCGGGAAGAGGTGGAAGGGAAGATCGTCTTCTTTAACCGCCCGATGGACGCTTCCCTGATCAATACATTCCAGGCCTACGGCGGATGCGTGGACCAGCGCCATGGAGGGGCCGAGGCGGCTGCGCGCATGGGGGCGGTGGGGGTCATTGTCCGATCGATGAACCTGCGCCTGGACGATTACCCGCATACGGGTTCGATGAGCTACGGCGACCTTCCCGAGTCCCAGCGCATCCCGGCGGCGGCTATCAGTACCAACGGAGCGGAATTGCTCAGCACCACCCTGAAACTCAACCCGGGCATCAAATTCTTTTTCCGCCAGTATTGCCGGCAGATGGCCGATGTACTGTCCTATAACGTGATTGGGGAAATCCGAGGAAGCGAATTCCCGGAGGAGATCATGGTTGTCGGCGGGCACCTGGATTCCTGGGACCTGGGCGACGGTTCCCATGACGACGGGGCCGGCTGCGTACAGAGTATGGAGGTGCTCCGCCTGTTGAAAGCTACCGGCTACCGGCCGAAAAGGACCCTTCGGGTGGTCCTCTTTATGAATGAGGAGAACGGCCTGCGCGGGGGCAATAAATACGCCCAGGAAGCACTGAATGCCGGGGAGAAGCACGTGTTTGCCCTGGAGAGCGACGCAGGGGGCTTTACCCCGAGGGGATTTTCGTTTGATTGCACCCCGGAAGCCTTTGACAGGATTGTCGCCTGGAAGCCCCTGTTCGAACCTTACCTGATCCACCAGTTTATTCGCGGGGGCAGCGGTGCGGATATCGGCCCGCTGAAACCCCAGGGCCTCGTCTTATCCGGACTCCGCCCGGATTCCCAGCGGTATTTCGACCACCACCACGCCGAGACGGATACCTTCGAGGCCATTAACCGGCGGGAACTCGAACTCGGGGCGGCGGCCATGGCCTCCCTGGTGTACCTGTGCGACCGGTACGGCCTGCCGGACCAGCCCGGCCTTAGGAAATAGGCCTTAAAGCCCTATATTTGCGGCTTAAATCCAGAGACATGCAAGAAGGCATTTACGCTAAATTCCATACGACGCGGGGGGAGATCCTCGTAAAACTCACACACGAAAAAACACCCGGGACGGTGGGCAACTTTGTGGCCCTCGCCGAGGGCGACCAGCCCAATTCTGCCCGGGATGCCGGCAAACCGTATTACGACGGTCTGAAATTCCACCGGGTCATCCCGGATTTTATGATTCAGGGCGGCTGCCCGTCGGGTACCGGTACCGGCGACCCCGGTTATAAATTCGACGACGAGATCCACCCGGATCTCAAACACAACCAGCCGGGCGTACTTTCCATGGCGAATGCCGGCCCGGGGACCAATGGCAGTCAGTTTTTCATCACCCATGTTCCCACCCCCTGGCTGGATGGGAAGCACACCGTTTTTGGCCATGTGGCCTCCGGGCAGGAGGTTGTGGATAGCATAGCGCAGGGCGACCGGATCGAAACCCTGGAAATTGTCCGGGTAGGGGATGCCGCTGAGTCCTGGGATGCGCTGGCGGCTTTTGATGAATTCCGGGACGCGGTTAGAAAGAAGGAGGAAGCGGCCAAGGCCGAAATGGAACAACAGCTGGAATCACATGCCGAAGGGTTTGAAACCACCCCGAGCGGCCTGCGATACAAGATGCTGGAAACCGGTGACGGGGAGAAGCCCTCGCGGGGCGACCGCGTGGCCGTGCACTACGAGGGCAGCCTGTTGAACGGCACCGTGTTCGACAGCTCCGTTCGCCGGGGAGACCCCATTGAATTCCTCCTGGGCGAAGGCCAGGTAATCCCGGGTTGGGACGAGGGCATCCAATTGCTTCGCGTAGGCGACAAGGCGCGCCTGCTGATCCCGGCGGAACTCGCTTACGGTTCCCGGGGGGCCGGGGGGGTTATCCCGCCAAACGCCCCCCTGCTCTTCGATGTGGAACTCGTGGCAATCCGGTAATATTACGCCGTGGGGTCCGGGGTCAGCCGCAGGTAGGGCTTCACCTCTTTCACCCCTTTTTCGAATAGCGTTTTGGCCTCTTCCGTGGGGATGGACGGACTCACCACCACATCCTGTCCGTGCTCCCAGTTCGCAGGGGTCGCAACCTTGTGGTAGGCGGTCAGTTGCAGGGAATCCACCACGCGGAGCAACTCGTAGAAGTTCCGGCCGGTGGATGCCGGGTAGGTGAGGGTCAGCTTGATTTTTTATCGGGCCGATGATATACACCGAACGCACTGTCAGGTATCGTCGGCATTCGGATGGATCATGTCGTAGAGGTCGGACACCTTTCGGTCTCGTCTGCCACAATGGGGAAGTTGACAGTAGTCTGCTGCGTTTCATTGATGTCTTTGATCCATTCGTGGTGGGACTCCGTACCATCCACGCTGAGGGCGATCATCTTGACATTGCGCTTGTCGAATTCCTCCTTGAATTTGGCGGCCGTCCCGAGTTCGGTAGTGCAGACGGGCGTAAAGTCTGCCGGGTGCGAAAAGAGGATGCCCCAGCCGTCGCCGAGGTAATCGTAAAAGTTCAGGGTTCCCATAGAAGTTTCCGCTGTAAAATCCGGGGCGGTATCCCCCAGTCTAAGAGTTGCCATATGATTTTGTTTTAGTGATTACTATTTACCCGATAAATTTACTAGATTGATGTTGGCATCCTGCTTGCCCGGGGGTTAAAGTTCTATTAAATTTACGGCTAAACCCCTGGAAACGGGATTGGAATTCCCCGCCCGATCCGCATAACCACAGAAACCGGAAAACCATGAATGAACAGGAACTCGAATCACTGCGATACCCGATCGGGCATTTCACCCCCCATGAGGCGGTCAGCCCCCGGCAGTTGTCCGATTGGATCGCCGAAATGGAAGCTTTGCCTACCAAACTGCGGGACGTAGTGTCCGCCTTGTCCGAAGACCAACTGGATACCCCTTACCGCCCGGGGGGTTGGACCGTGCGTCAGGTAGTGCACCACCTGGCAGACAGCCACCACAACAGCTATATACGCTTCAAATGGGGGCTTACCGAAGACACACCCACTATCAAGGCCTACGACGAGAAGGCCTGGGCGGAACTTTTCGATTCCCGGAAGGCACCGGTGGGCCCTTCCCTGGACCACCTTCAGGCCGTTCACATCAAATTGGTTTATCTGCTCCGGGGTCTGGACAGCGGGCAACTCCGGCGTCAATTCATCCACCCGGACACGGGAAGCGCAACGACGCTGGAAGAGAATATCGGCCGGTATGCCTGGCACGGGAACCACCACCTGGCCCATATCGAAGCGCTGGTGGCCCGCATGGGGTGGTAGCCGCAAGGCCTGGCAGGCGCCCTGTCGAAGTGTCCAATCACACGTCCCTGCCCATCACCCACATGGCGGCTTCGTCGGGCAGTACCTCGGGGTAGGGAATGGAGGAATTGCCGATTTTTCGGAAACCGGCCTTTAGGTAAAATTCCCGTGCCGGACCCTTGGCCATTGCTTTCAGCCAGATTCCGGCAAGTCCTGAGCGCCGGCAATAACCCAGGAGTTGATCCATTACGTGGGTACCGACGCCCTGGCCGGTATACGCTTTTTTCAGGTAGATCTTGTCGATAAAAAGGGAATTCCCCGGGTGGAAGCCCGGATACTTCGCCCCGGTGTTCACCACGCAGATGCCCGCCACGCCATCCGGGGTGCGGACCAGCCAGTGGCGAAATGCCGGGTCGGTCATTTCTTTGCGCACGATGGGCCCCCGCAGGTTGCGATCGATGTATGGCGCCGGGTTTCCATCCGGCCACAAATGGCAATAGTGATCCGTATAAGCCTGCACACCCGCGAGGAGGAATTCCCGGAGGGTGGCGGTTTCCAGGGATTCAAGGGATACGTCTTCGGATCTCAAAATCCCGTTTTGTCAGGGGGAAACCGGGAGGTCATGCGTTTTAAGATGCAGGTTTCCATTTAATATTGCAGCCGATACTGGGCTTCTGGTCGGCCGGGATGGATTCGCCGTTTAGCAGCGCCGTGATGGCCCCTTCCAGGTCTTTGCCGGTTACCGGGATCCCGTTTCCGGGACGGGAATCGTCCAGTTGTCCCCGATAGACCAGGTCGAGTTTGTCGTCGAACAGGTAAAAGTCCGGGGTGCAGGCTGCCTGGTAGCTGCGGGCAACTTCCTGGGAGGCGTCGTAGAGGTAAGGGAACGGATACCCCTGGAGCCGGGCATTTTCCTTCATTTTTTCCGGGCTGTCGTCCGGGTAGTTCTCCACATCGTTGCTGGATATGGCGATAAACGAGATCCCTTTGGGCATGTACTGGTTGGCCAGCCGGACCAATTCGCGGTTGACGTGCTTTACGAACGGGCAGTGGTTGCAGATAAACATCACCAGCGTTCCTTTTTCCCCCTGGAGGGATTGCAGGTCTCTGACCTGTCCCGAAACGGTGTCGGGGAGTTCAAATTCGGGTGCCCGGGTGCCGAGGGGCAGCATATTGCTGGGAGTTCGTGCCATAATTGCCTTTTTTCTGGGACCCTAAAGGTATGAATTAACTTGTTTTTTCTCGGAACTCTCCCTATATTCTTGGTGCGGGGAAGTCCCGGAATAGTAAACCAAAAACGCACATTCAGTGAAGGATAAACAGGCATATGACACGCTTTCGGAGGCCGTCGAGGCCCTCCAAAGCCAGGGTTACACGGAAAATCTCAACTATTGCGATACCGGGTTGGAAAACAAACGCAAATCCTGCGTGTACCCCGCGTCCGAACTGGAAGTGGCCCAGTTTTACCGCTTTGAGGGAAAGACCAATCCGGGCGATAACACGATCCTCTATGCCATTGAAACCTCGGACGGCCACAAAGGGCTCCTGGTGGATGCCTATGGGGCGTATACCGGCACCATCCCCCGGGACATCGTTAAAAAATTACGCATCGTCCGCTGAGACCGATCGATGGAAGTCCAGTTCGATCAGCTCCGGATCGCCTTTGACAGCGATAGCCTGTTCGCATTGAATTGCGCGCTTGCGCTGGTGATGTTCGGGATTGCCCTGGATATCCGCGTGTCGGGGTTTCGTTCGCTACTCAAATCCCCGCGGGCCCTCTGCGGCGGAGTTGCCTGCCAGTTTTTCCTCTTACCGCTCCTGACTTTTCTCCTCGTGTTATGGCTGCAGCCACAACCGAGCTTTGCCCTGGGGATGATTCTGGTGGCTGCCTGCCCAGGCGGGAATGTTTCCAATTTTATGACCCATCTGGCCGGGGGGAATACGGAACTTTCCGTCAGCCTCACGGCCATTGCCACTCTGGTGGCAGTGGTAATGACCCCGCTGAACCTCGCTTTCTGGGGCGGTCAGTACGCACCGGCCGGCCAGATCCTGCAACAGGTACATATCAACCCGATGGAAATGGTGCAGCTCGTGGGCTTCCTCCTGGCCCTGCCCCTTTTGGCGGGGATGGGGCTCCGTCGTCTCCGACCGGGCCTGGCCCGGTCCCTGGCGCGGTATTTCCGGGGGGGCTCCCTGCTCTTTTTTATCGTTTTGGTGGGGATCGCCGTCTGGAAGGACCATTCGGTACTGGCCCAGGCCCTGGGCCTGGTATTCGGGATGGTTCTCCTGCACAATCTGCTGGCCCTGGCCACCGGTTTCCTCACGGGAAAGGCACTGGGCCTGCGGATATCCGGACCCTCACCCTGGAGACCGGCATTCAAAATTCCGGTTTGGGCCTTTTGCTGATTTTTACGTTTTTTGGAGGAATGGGGGGCATGGCCCTGGTGGCGGCGTGCTGGGGGATCTGGCACCTGGTCTCCGGCCTGTTGCTCGCCGGATTTTGGAGCAGCAATCCACTCAAAAAACAACGTACCGCTTGAAGAAACTACTCTATTCCGTCCTGAAACCACTGATCCGGGCAGGTTTTTTCTGTTATTACCGGGAGGTGCGGATGATAGGAATGGAACGGGTTCCCCGGGACCGGCCGGTAGTCTTCCTCCCCAACCACCACAACGCCCTGCTGGACCCGCTGCTGATTGCCGCGTACATCCGGGGGCGCCGCCCGTATTTCCTCACCCGTTCCGATGTGTTTCAGGGGGGGCTGCTCGAATGGTTTTTCGATATGCTCCGGATGATCCCCATATACCGGTTGCGGGATGGCCGCGACACGCTCCACCGGAACGAGGAAATCTTTGAACGCTGCGCCGACCTGCTGGCCGCTAACGGGGACTTGTTGTTGTTCCCGGAGGCCAACCACAACCTGAAGCGGCAGGTACGGCCCCTGAGCAAGGGGTTTACTAGGATTGTATTGCATACGCTGAAGAAGTATCCGGATACGGATTTGCACTTGGTGCCGGTCGGATTCAACTACCAACGGGCGGCGGGTTTCCCGGACCGGGTGGCCTGTTATTTCGGCGAGGCGCTTCCCGCGGAAGCCTTCCTGAAAGCGGGCGATGAGCAACGGGTATCCCGGGAAATGAAATCGGCGGTCAGCTCCCGGCTGAAACAGCTCACCACGCATATCCCTCCTGAATGCGATTACGAGGCGACCCTTCGGGAACTCGAAGCCGATTCTCCGGACTGGTTGTTGCCGGGCCCGATCAACGACCGGCTGTCCGGTCATGCCGTGGAAATACCGACCCATTCTAACCGGGAGGACGGCGTCCACAAGATCTGGGACTTCCTGTTTCGGGCGCTAAACCTGCCTGCCTGGTTGCTCTGGCGCTGGATTGCGGCAAACAAGGTCTGGGAACCCGAATTCATGAGCACCTTCCGGTATCTCTTCGCCCTCCTCGCTTTCCCGCTCTACCTGGGACTGCTCGCGGCGACGTTTGCCCTTACGGGTGCTCCCCCACAGGCATACTGGTGCCTCCCCGGGCTCTTCCTGTTCAATGTACTGTACGTCAAGTTCCGCTGAAGCGTTTCCACCGATTCCCCTGCCTACATGATGTGGCCGAAGAAGATGGCGTTCATCAGCAGTTTGTTGGTCCCGTACCAAAAGGCGCGGAAATTCGTGTTGTCGGTAAACAGGATCACCCGGCCCTGCCCCATACGGTTCACCTTGAACGGGACACTTCCTGAAATCAGGGCAGCGTTCTCCTCGGAGATATACCCGCTTAGCAGCGGGTTGTCCGTATAGCGGATTGGGTTGTCAAAACTGTTTTTTTCCGGGTCCAGGTAGATGTTTGTGTTGCGGAACAGCGGGAGCCGGTTGTTCTTGTACCCCCAGCTTACAGGGTGCGACCGGTCCAGCCGGGCTTCAAATATGGCCCCCCCGGTCACCTGTGCCCCGAAAAATTCGTCCCGTTGGTCAAACCGCAGGTTTTTGGCCTGCAGGGTGGAATCTTTCCGGAAGTTCAGCTTCATAAATTCCTGGGAGTTGAACCAGTTTGCCACATTCCGGTACCCGATAAGTGTACCCCCTTCGCGGACCCATTCCTTCAGGGCTTTTGCAGCTCCTTCCCCTATGGCGCCGGAGCCCCAGGAGCTCGGGATAATAATATCCGTATAGCTGCTCAGGTCCGCCCGGCCCAGGTAGTCTGTGTCGATCTTTGTGAGTTTCATCTGGTAACGGGTATCGAACAGGTGCCAGATTTCCCCCGCGTCGTAAGACCGGATACCGTCGCCTACCAGGATGGCTACCTTTTGGGGCTTCAGCGCTTCAAACTCCCGACTCCCCAGGTCGATTCCCACCGTATGCCCGGTGTTGGCGGCATATACGGAAATCCCGCTTCCGGAAGCCGCGTTGCGCAGCAGGTCGTAGATGGCACCGGGATCCATGGACTGGTTCCGGGCCGGGACCAGGATGGTGCCGTAGTCGTATTTCCGGCCGTCCAGAGTGAACGGTTCCCGGGCTACTTTGGCGCGCAGCCCCTTGTTCAGGATGGTGTTCAGGAGTTTGGGCGTATAGTATTCGTGCCATTCGAACAGATAGGCATATTCGCTCCGGCTGTCGACGCCTCCGCCCAGGGGCGGCAAGTCGGTAATCGGCTCACCGGACTCCGGCAGGCTGTTGACCTGGGAGTAATCCAGGTTGAAAGAAAGGGGGAAGGTCCAGGCGGAAACGTCGTAGAAGAGGCTGTCTCTGAATGCAGTCCTCGTTTCGAACATCGCCCGGATTAGCTGCGGGTTCTGCTGTTGCAAGGGAACCACGTACCCGTGGCCTTCCGTATAGGTTTTGCCGCCGATGGTCTGCTGCCCGCGGATAGGCCGGACCTCGATACGGTGCCGGCGAAGGATTTCTGCCAGGTGGCGGGCCCTGGCCCCGTCCTTGGAATCGCCGAAGACATACCCACCCCGGTTGTTTTCCTCGCGCATCCCGGAGTAGAAATCCCGCTGGTAATCCAGCAGTTTTGTTCGCATGTTCCGCGCTGCCTCGATGGTGGAAAGGGCCGTGGTGAACTGGTTGCGTATGGTAAACGGGAAGGTGAGCAACCCGTTGTCGCTCTCCTGCACGTGCCCGCGGGAACTCGCCTGTTCAAAAAGGATGCCGATACTCCCGTTTACATCGGGAAAAGTAGAGCCCTTGCCGTAATAATAGTCGTCGTAATCTTCCTCCGAATAATACAGCGACCCGATCCGGTTCAGCGCCCGGATGTGGTAGGTCCCGATTTCGGCGGTGAGTTCCTGGTTCCGAACAGGCGTCAGGGGGTGGACCCGCGAGGGTTCCCCGGGCTGGAAGAAAAAAGTGCTGTTGGTGCCCATCTCGTGGTGGTCCGTGAGGATGTTCGGCTTCCAATCGTGGAACGTCTCGATGCGGGCGCGGCTTTCCGGGAGCTGTACGGGCAACCAGTCCCGGTTGATGTCAAACCAGTAGTGGTTTGTGCGGCCCCCTGGCCATACCTCGTGGTATTCCCGTTCGTTTTCGTCCGGGTTGAGGTTCATGCTGCGGTTGGTGTTGGCCCAGTAGGCAAAGCGCTGCAACCCGTCCGGGTTGAAGCTCGGGTCCAGCAGGATAACCGTGTTGCGAAGCATATCCTCAATTTCCGGCCCCTGGGCAGCCGCCAGGTAATACGCATAGGCCAGGGATGCATTGGACCCGCTCGGTTCGTTTCCGTGGACGGAGAAGCCCTGGTAGACCACCACGGGCATATTGTCCAGGTCCAGGGATTCGGCACCTGCCTCGGTCAGCGCCACGTGTTGCCTGCGGATTGCTTCCAGGCGGTTGTGGTTTTCCGGAGCGGTAATCTTCAGCAGGATCAGGGGCCGGTCTTCAAAGGTGTTCCCGCGGTCCTCAATTTCAATCCGGTCGCTGACGACGGCGAGGGTTTGCATGTATTGTACCAGTTTGTCGTGGGTGATATGCCATTCCCCCACCTGGTGCCCCACTACGGATTCGGGCGTGGGTATTTCCGCGTTGTATTCCATCCCGGAAGGAAGGTAGTATTCAAGCCCGGGTACTTCCTGGGCGTGGATGGCCATGAGGCCCAGACAGAAGGTAAGCAATCGGATTGCAAGTTGTCTCATCATGTGATTCGGATTAAAATTGGGGCTGGCCCCGCGTTTGAATTAGCAGGCCTAAAGATAAGCAGCCGGGGGCGCAGCGCCAAACAGGGCCAGGCATTTCAAAGGGGTGCGGCGGGGAGGGGCTAAAAAAAAGGCCCTTGCGGGGCCTGTGGTATCTTTGTAAGCGGCATAAGTTTGCCGGAGGCGGTTTCCCGGGTTCAGATGTCGTCAAAATCCACATCGACGAATTTCCCGGTGCCTTCTGTGGTTCCGTTCTGGGAAGGCTCTGCCTGTTTGTAGTTTTTCTGGTGGCGTTCCGAAATGACTTCTTCCCCTTTTTCCTCGATGATAAAATCGGTCATCTCGCCGAGTATCTCCCGAAAGGCTTCAAAATCCTCCTTGTACAGGTAAATTTTGTGTTTTTTGTAATGGAAAGACCCGTCTTCGTGGGTGAACTTCTTGCTCTCCGTGATTGTCAGGTAATAATCCCCGGCACGGGTACTGCGAACGTCAAAAAAATAAGTGCGCCTGCCAGCGCGGAGTACCTTGGAATTAATTTCCTCCTGATCCATTAGGTCATTTTCACTCATCGTATGGTAATCTTAAGCAGTGGTTAGTTAAAGTCACCAAAAATGTGAAAAAAATGCTAATAGAACAACATTTTTCTAGTTTTCTTTCCCAGATAGCTGGTTGATATATAGCTCTTTGTAATAGCCTTCTGTTTCGAGGAGTTCACTGTGTGTACCCTGCTGGAGGATCCGGCCGTCCTCGAGTACCAGGATTTTATCCGCATTGATCGCCGAGGAGATCCGGTGGCTTACGATAATGGTCGTCTTGTCCCGGGAGGCCCGTTTCAGGTTGGCCAGGATGGCTTCCTCCGTTTCCGTATCCACGGCCGAAAGGCAGTCGTCGAACAGGTAGATAACCGGGTCTTTGATCAGGGCCCGCGCAATGGATACCCGTTGTTTCTGCCCTCCGCTCAAGGTGATTCCCCGTTCCCCCAGCACCGTTTGGTAACCTTTGGCAAAGCCCTCGATGTTTTTGTCGACCACTGCCTGGGCTGCTGCCTCCCGAATCTGTTCCAGACCGGCTTGTTCACGCCCGAAACGGATGTTGTTTTCAATGGTATCCGAAAAGAGGAAGGCGTCCTGGGGCACCGCCCCGATGGCAGACCGCAGCGAATCCAGGTTGATTTCCTCCACAGGCTTGTCGTCAATCCGGATGGTGCCGTCGTTCACGTCGTACAAACGGGCAATCAGGTCGAGTATCGTGGACTTCCCCGATCCGGTTTTCCCCAGGATGGTCAGCGTTTCCCCCGGGTTCACCGTAAAGGAGAGGTTCCTCAGGGCCCGGATACCCGTATCCGGGTAGGTAAAGCTCACGCGGTCGAATTCGATTTTCCCCCGGATAGGTACGGGGGGGGTGCCCGGGTCGGCAATGTCCGGTTCCTGGTCCAGGAATTCGTTGATCCGTTTCTGGGAAGCCTCCGCACGTTGTACGATGGAGGTGAGCCAGCCGACGATTGCCACCGGCCAGGTCAGCATGTTCACGTAAATGATAAACTCCAGGATGGTACCCAGGCTGCTGATTTCGCCCCGGAAATATTGCATGCCCCCGACGTAGATGACAAAGATGTTGCTCACCCCGATCAATAGGATCATCAGGGGGAAAAACCACGCATTTACCTTGGCCAGGTCCATACTCTTGTCCTTCCCCTCCAGGGCGAGGCTGCCCGCTTCCCGGTTAATTCGTGGCTCCATTGCATAGGCCTTGATTACCGAGATGCCTGAAAAGGACTCCTGGGCAAAGGTGGAAAGGGAGGAGAGGAATGCCTGAACCCGGGTGGAGCGCTGATGGATGATCCGGCTGATCCAGTAGATCAGCACGGAAAGAACAGGCAGGGGCACCAGGGCGTAAAAGGCGATGGTAGGGGCTTTGATAAACATCAGGGGGATCAGGCAGGCAAACAGCGTCAGCGTCTGGATCCCGTACATGATGGCCGGGCCCGCATACAGGCGTACCTGGCTGACATCCTCGCTGATGCGGTTCATCAAATCGCCGGTTCGGTTGCTTTTGTAAAAGTTCAGGCTCAGCCGCTGGTAGTGGTCGAACACCTCGTTTTTCAGGTCGTATTCGATGTAGCGGGACACATTGATGATGGTTTGCCGCATCAGGAAGGTGAAGAACCCGGATAGCAGGGCGGCCCCCACAATGATGGCGATGTATTCCAGCAGGTCGGACCGGGCCGCTTCCAGGGCCAGTTCCCCGGCGCTGTATTTTTCGACAACTTCAACGATATTCTTCACGTAGGAAGGCATCACCAGTTGGAAAACCCGCGCGATGATGGTGATCAGTACGCCCAGGAAAAGTTTTACCCAGTATTTCCGGAAATATTTGTTGAGATGCCTGAGTTCCTTCATGGATGCTTGGTCGCAGGCTGCGGGGAAAGCAGCAGCCTGCGGACAAAGATAGCAGATTGGTTCGGATGGTTGTGTTATAAATATGATAAGAAACCGGAAGGGGTGGCGCAACTCGGATGCAATGCCTATTTTTGCCCCAAGATTTTCAGCAAAGTTCTTTACATGCTAACGAGAAGGCAAATCCGGGTAAAAGTAATGCAGAGCATTTATGCGCTGACCCTGTCCCGGGACGGGTCTGCGGAAACACAGGAGAAATTCCTGAAAAAAAGCATTGGCCAGACTTTTACACTTTACGTAGTGATGCTCGCCCTGCTGCGTGAAATCCACCAGATGGCCCTGTCGCGGTCCGATAAAGGCCGCAAGAAGTACCTGAAGGAGGATGCATCCGGGCACCCCGGGCCTCAGGCCCTTGCCGCCAATCAGTTCCTGGAGTACCTCTCCGGCCATGCAGGCCTGGCTTCCGCCATCGACAAACGGAAACTCCGGCAGTGGTACCTCAACGAGGAATATGTGAAAATTGTCTACAGGCAATTGACCGAAAGCCCCGAGTACGCCTCATATGCCGCTTCCTCCTCCACCTGGGAAGGGGACCGGGCATTTGCTCTGACCATTTTCCGGGAATTCATCGCCCCGAACGACAAGATTTACGATTTTCTGGAAGACGAGGGGATCACCTGGGTAGACGATATCCCGTTGGTGAATACCTTTATCGTCAAACACCTGGGCAAACTCCACCAAGGGGCCCCGGAATCCTACCTGCTCCCCGCCCTCCTCAAGAATTCGGAGGACATGGAATTCGCCATGGACCTGCTTCGGAAAACCCTGAACAAGAACGCCGCCCTGGAGGCAGAAATTGAGGGGAAGACCCCCAATTGGGACAAGGAGCGGATAGCCGAAATAGACGGGATCCTGCTGAAGATGGGCATTGCGGAATTGCTGTATTTCCCCTCCATCCCGGAACGGGTAACCATCAACGAATACCTGGAGATCGCCAAGGAGTATTCCACCCCGAAGAGCAGCATTTTTATCAATGGCATCCTGGATAAGCTCATCCGCGAATACCGGGAGGCCGGCAGGCTTAAAAAAACAGGCCGGGGACTCATGTAATCAAATATTCCGTATTTTTGCATCTATTAATAAAAAAAACAGCAGAATCATGAGAAAAGCGACAGTATTCCTGAGCGTGCTTGCAGTAGCAGCCCTGTCTTCATGCAAAGAGAAAGCTTCCGAGAAGATCAATGCAGAGAACGTCGAGGTCGCCGCCCAGCGCGACGCGGCATCCAAGAACATGGCCGCCATTACCTTTGACAATAAGGAACACGATTTCGGAACTATCGAGCAGGGGACGCCCCAGGAAACCACCTTTTCCTTTACCAACACGGGTACCGCCCCGCTGATCATTACCAATACTTCGGCCAGTTGCGGATGTACCACCCCGGACGCCCCGATCAACCAGCCGATTGCCCCGGGCGAAAAAGGCGAAATCAAGGTTCGCTTCAACGGCAGCGGCAGCGGGCAGGTCACCAAGACCGTAACGGTTATGGCGAACACCGCCGGAGGGCAGGAGATGCTCCGCATCAAGGCCTTCGTAAACCCGAAAGCGGCCGGCGGAACGGCAGCAGTGGGCCCGGTTAAGAACTAAGATTCGTAAATCAGCAACGGAATGAGTGACCAAATCGGGCAGTTCCTGCCCATGATCCTGATTTTTGCAGTGGCGTACTTCTTTATGATCCGCCCGCAGATCAAGCGTCAGAAAGACGAGAAAAAGTTTGCCAAAGCCCTGAAAAAAGGGGATAAGATCGTAACCAAAAGCGGTTTGTACGGAAAGGTTGTGGACCTGAACGACAAGGACTTCTCCTGCATCATCGAAACGATGGCAGGCCGTATGAAATTCGATCGCTCTGCCATTTCCATGGAACTGAGCAAAAAGGCGAACGACCCCAAGGATTAGAATTCCGCTTCTTCGGGGCGTGCAAGCCCTGACGCAATCGCATGGAAAACGCCGGCAACAGCCGGCGTTTTTTTTTGCCCTGCCAATGTAGTACCTTGTTTTCAAGAACATCGGACTATGGAAACACGCAGATCATTTATCCGCAAAGGGGCCCTGGGTGCCTCGGCTGCGGCCTCCGCCTTATTGGTGCCCGCGCCCCTGTGGAGCCGGGGATCCCAAGTTCTGGGGGCGAACGACCGGATCGGCATTGGCCTGATCGGTTGCAACGGCATGGGTTTTTCAAACCTCAGTTCCTTTTTAAAGCTGCCCGAGGTACAGGTAACCGCCCTTTGCGATGTGGACCAGGGCGTTTTGGAGCGCCGAACTGCCCAGCTTACCGAGGCGGGGCACGGCAAACCCAAACAGTACGGCGATTATCGGGAATTACTCGAAAATGCGGATGTTGACATCGTGATTATCGGCACGCCGGACCACTGGCATTGCCTGCAACTCCTGGATGCCCTGGACGCCGGGAAAGACGTGTACTGCGAGAAGCCCATTGCAAACTCCATTGAGGAATGCGACCGGATGCTGCAAGCAGTTGAGGGCAGCGGGCGGATGGTCCAGATTGGCCAGTGGCAGCGCAGCCAGCCGCATTTTGTGGATGCGATTGATTTCCTTCGCACGGGGGCCCTGGGGCCCGTCCGCCTGGCAAAGGCGTGGGCGTACCAGGGTTGGATGCAGCCAGTGCCCGTATTGCCGCACAGCCCGGCGCCTGAGGGGGTCGACTATAAGATGTGGTTGGGGCCGGCGCCCGAACGCCCCTTTAACCCAAACCGCTTCCATTTTAATTTCCGTTGGTTCTGGGACTACGCGGGCGGCCTGATGACCGACTGGGGGGTGCACCTCATCGATTATGCCTTATACGGGATGGAAGCAACCGCCCCGAATTCTGTTATGGCCTCCGGGGGCAAGTTTGCCTATGCCGACGACGCCTCCGAGACGCCCGATACGCTCCAGACCGTCTATGAATTCGATGGCTTCAACCTCCTCTGGGAGCACGCCACGGGTATTGACGGGGGGAATTACGGCAGGAATCACGGTATTGCATTTATCGGGAACAATGGCACCCTGGTCCTGGACCGGGGCGGTTGGGAAGTAATTCCCGAGGTGGAACACGAGAGCTGGCGGCAACTGCCGGACCAGCCAAAAATGGAAGCGGTACCGCTGCGTTCGGCCGAAGGGAATGGCCTGGACCTGCACACCGCAAATTTCCTGGAAGCGGTACGCAACCGGGATGCTGCAATCCTCCGGGCGCCTATCCGGGTGGGGTACCATGCGGCGCGGGTATCCCATATGGGGAATATCGCCTACAAAACGGGTCGGAAACTCAAGTGGGATGCCGGGCAGTCGGCATTTACGGATGCCGGAGCGAACCGCCTGATGCGTGCGGACTACCACAACGGCTGGGAGCTCCGCTAGGGGCCTGTCCGGGGGTCCGGGCAATCGGAAAACCAATAGCCCTACAGGGGTAGCCCATTAACAGTTCCTGTATTTGTCATGGAGGCCGACCCCTTGTCGGATCATCGGGAGGATTTTGTCCAGACGCCGCTTTTTCGTGGCTTCCTGTTTGGCCGAGGCGATGTGCTCTGCGTAATCCCGCTGTTTATAGGGGGCCAAGTTGCCGAAAGCGGCCTGGAGTTCCGGGTCGGAATTCAGGGCGGCCTGCAACAGGTGGGGTATTGCGGTTTTTTTGGGTTTGACCGGATCCAGCCGGACCCCTTTGCGGGCATTGGCAATGGCCTCGAGTACATAGGCTTTTACGTGCCGGGGGTCAATCTGCTCCACAGAGGTAAACTTCCAGTGCCGCATGGCTTTGGTTTTGCCTTCCTGGGCATTTTCGAGTACCCCGAGCGGATCCGAAAGAAATACCCCATTGAAGAACCAGAGCCCGAAATGGTTCTTAAATGCGAGTACCCCCACGACGTTTTCCTTTCCCAACGTATAAACCGGGCAGCTCCATTTGAAGTCTTCTTCCAGTTCCGTGTCGCTGACCAGGTCGCGCAATCGGGCAATCCCTTCCCGAAAAGGCCCCTCTTTTTCGAAATATGCGGCTATTTTGGCTGATTTTTCCATGAATCGGGCGGTTTGCTGGCAGTAAGTTCGCAAATTTTCACAATAACTTCCACGGCCTTCTCCATACTTTCAACCGGAACGTACTCGAATTTCCCGTGGAAATTATGCCCCCCGGCAAAGATATTCGGGCAGGGCAGCCCCTTATAGCTCAGTTGGGACCCGTCCGTGCCCCCGCGGATCGGTTGGATCAGGGGTTCCACCCCAACGGACCGCATCGCCTGTTCGGCCACTTCCACAATGGGGTAGACCGGGAGTATTTTCTCCCGCATGTTGTAATACTGGTCTTCGATTTGTACTTCCACCCGGGCTTGCCGCTTTCGGGCCGTTTCCTCCGCCAGTACCCTGAGCAGGGATTTGCGTTTTTCAAATGTTTCCCGATCGTGGTCCCGGATGATCAGTTCCGCCCGGGCCTCCTCGATCCCGCCCTGGAACTGGTGGAGGTGGAAGAAACCCTCGCGACCGCTGGTCTTTTCCGGGACTTCCCCCGGCGGGAGGCCGGAGAGGATTTCCTGCAGGGTGGTGATGGCATTCACCATTTTATTTTTAGCATAGCCCGGGTGGACGCTGGTCCCGAAAGCGGTAAGCACCGCACGGGCTGCATTAAAATTTTCGAATTCGAGTTCGCCAACCTGGCTTCCGTCGATGGTGTAGGCCCAGTCGGCCCCGAATGCCCCGACGTCAAAGTGGTGGGCGCCGCGTCCGATTTCCTCGTCGGGCGTAAAACCGATTCGGATGGTGCCATGGGGGATTTCGGGGTGTTGGATCAGATATTCGGCGGCTGTCAGGATCTCGGCAATTCCAGCCTTGTCATCCGCTCCCAGCAGCGTATTCCCATCGGTAACCACCAGGGTCTGCCCGGTGTATCGCCGGAGTTCCGGGAAGTACTCGGGGGAGAGGACAATCCCGGATTCGGCATTCAGGACAATGTCCCCCCCGTCGTAGTCCGGAACCAGCCGCGGACGGACATTCGTGCCGCTGAAATCCGGGCTCGTATCGAAATGGGCGATAAAACCGATTACCGGCAACCGATCGGGGACATTCGAGGGCAGGGTTGCAGTGATATAGGCTTTTTCGTCTATCCGGACGTCTTCCAGGCCCATTTCCTCCATCTCCCGAACGAGCAGGCGGGCCAGCTCCCATTGCTTTTCCGTGCTGGGGGTGGATGCGGAGTCCGGGTTGCTCTGGGTGTCGATCCGGACGTAGCGGAGGAAGCGCTCGAGGAGGTCGGACATATAATTTTTACAGGAATCAGGAGTTAGTATTAAGAACGATCCTGCGGTACGGAGGCTTGTATGCCATTTGCAGGGTACAACGCAAAGAAAGATGATCCGAAGATTTCTGACAACCCTGCTGCTGACTTTCTGCCTGTTTCCCGCAGTTTCCCAGGAATGCGCCCTGGGGGTAGGGGGAAAGGATACGGAACTTATCGTGTTGGTTTTCCAGCTGAACGATGCGCAACAGGAAAAGCTGAACCGCTGGACGGAAGCCCTGGAAACCGAGAATGCCGAACTCCAGGCCCGGGCGCGTGACCTGCTCAATACGCACCCTCAGGAAACCACAGAAGAAGTGGAGGTCCTCGGCACAAAATACCGGGAAATCAAGGAGATGATGCTCGCCAATTCGCTCCGGTACGACCGGATGTTGCTCGGTACGTTCAACGAATTGCAATACCAACGGTATGTGGAACTTTGCCAGGAGGTCATGCGGGCCCCGATGGCGCCGGCAGCGGAATCCGGAGGAGGTTCCGGGGTCCCGGAATAATCCCGGGGCGGTATAGGTGCGGCCGTTTGTCGACTTTCACCCGTGAAGCTTGGTAGGGTGCGCGGATAGTTTGTAATTTTGACGAAATTCGCACCCCCTATGTACAAGCTTCTGCTTCGGCCCCTGTTGTTTCTATTCGATCCTGAAGCAGTCCACCATTTTTCCTTTTTCGCTATACGGACCCTGCACCGGCTGGGCCTGGGCGGTTTGCTCAGAAGCATGTACCGGTTGGACGACCCGCGTCTGGAACGGGAGGTTTTCGGTTTGAAATTCCCCAACCCTGTGGGGCTTGCCGCAGGGTTTGACAAGGATGCCCGATTGTTCGACGAACTGGCGGATTTCGGTTTCGGGTTTGTGGAGATTGGAACCCTTACCCCCAAAGCCCAGGCGGGAAACCCGAAAAAGCGGCTATTCCGCCTGCGGGCGGACAAGGCCATCATCAACCGGATGGGGTTCAACAACCGGGGCGTCTTCGAGGCCGCCGAGCGCCTGGCCGGGACCCGTCGGGTCCTGATCGGCGGGAATATCGGCAAGAACAAGGCGACTCCCAACCGGGAAGCGGTCAAGGACTACATGATCTGTTTCGAAACCCTGTTCCCCCATGTAGACTACTTTGTGGTCAATGTAAGCTCCCCGAATACCCCGGGGCTCAGGGAGCTGCAGGAGAAGAAGCCGCTCACCGAGCTGCTTCGGATCATGAAACGGGAAAACACAAAATGCGCCCTGGTAAATGCCACGCGGGAAAAGCCCATCCTGCTGAAAATCGCCCCGGACCTGACGGATGCGCAGTTGCGGGACATTATCGAAATTGTCGGGGAAACGGGTATCGACGGGGTGATTGCCACGAATACCACGATCGCCCGGGACGACCTGAAATCCGACATGTACCTGCAGGAAGAGCAGGGGGGACTCAGTGGCCGCCCGTTGCGCAAACGTTCCACCGAGGTAATCCGCTTCCTGGTTGAGGAGGGAAAAGGCGCGTTCCCGGTTATCGGCGTGGGCGGAATCCATTCGGCCGGGGATGCCCTGGAGAAACTCGACGCCGGCGCCAGCCTGGTACAGCTCTGGACCGGGTTCGTTTACGAGGGGCCCGGGCTGGTGAAAAAAATCAACCAAAAACTTCTGGAGCAGGCCTGATTCCTGCTGTTTTGCCTGATTCCGGCTGTTTGCCTGATTCCTGCTGTTTGCCTGATTCCTGCTGACCTGCTTAATTCCCACAAACCTGGACTGCTAGTTCGCCGGGGGAGCCGAAGGGGTATATCTCCGGAGCAGGTAGGTCCGCTGGAACCGCTTGAACAGGTCGATGTGCAGGTAGAGAGTTTCGTGTTGGATATTCAGCTTGGCCTTGAACCGGCGGGAGGCGGTATTCAGGCATTGGGTTCCGCTGTAACACCGGCTGATCCCTTTGCCCTCCAGGTGTTTGTAACACTGGTATCTCAGGTAAGGGGCCAGCTTTTTTCCCCGGAAATTCTCAAATGTGTACATGTTTTCCAGGTAGGCCTCCCCGGGCGATAGCAGGAATTTTTTCCCGCTGAGTTCAAATTGCCCGTACCGCATCATCGTAAAGGCAGCCAGCTCTTCCCCCTTGTAGAGTCCAAGGGCTTCATAGGGAGACTCCGGCCGATCCTCAAGCATGTCCAGGTTATACCGGAGCAATTCAAACAGGGGTCGGAGTTGTTTGCGGGGGACGGCCTCCAGCCGATACGTTTCAGGGGGTTCCGGCAGCCGGGGTTCCGCAGACAGGTCCAGGCCCTCCCGATCGATCCAATAGGGGTTGATATTGATCTTCAATCGCAGCAACAGGTTCCGGATACTCAGCAGGATCATGCCGTGGCGGATCCTGTACCAAATGAGGTGCAATTTGTAAAACCGGCCCGTTTCCTTGCGGGTGTTTGAGGCTTCCCCACTCATGCGCGTCCGTATTTCCCGTTCCCGGCCTGCAGGTCCAGCAATTTCCGGAGATTTACGGCAGACATCAATGTCCGTTCATTCGCCTCGGCCAGCGCGTGGATACGTCGAAGCAGCTGCCCGTTGGTGGCGAGTTTGGTACGGCCCTTGTCGAACCAGATATTGTCCTCGAGGCCCACGCGGACCCCGCCTTCCATGGCAATGGCGACGGAATTCATATGGAGTTGGGCCTCCCCGATACCGGCCAGGCTCCAATGGGAGTTTGCAGGCAATTCATTGATCATCAGGCCGGCCTGCATCAGGTTGGCCTGGGCACAGGCGATATTCCCCAGCAACAGGTTGAAATAATGGGGGGGCTTCAACAGGCCTTTTCGCTCCAGGTATTTGGCGTAATTGATCATCCCGATATCAAAAGCTTCCAATTCCGGCAGGATGCCCCGCTCCAACATGGTCCGGGCCAAATCCTGGATCATCTGTGGGGCATTGACACTCGCCGTTCGGTTGAAATTCAGGGAACTCAGCGTAAGGCTGCCCATATCCGGTTTGAGGTCACCCTCCAGGAAAAGCGGGTCCGCGCGTTGTTCGAATTCCCCGAAATTCCGCCCGCTCAGCGAAACGCACACCACGAGCCCCGGGGCAAATTTGCGGATCCCCCCGATGATGTCTGCATAGATCTCCCGCAGGTAGGTAGGCGTACCTGTTTGGGCATCCCGGGCGTGCAAATGCACCATGCTAATCCCGGTTTCCCAGGCCTCGTGTACATCTTCCACAATTTCGTTCACCTGAACGGGGACATGGGGGGTCATCTCCTTGGTGGGGATCATCCCGGTAGGGGTGAAATTGATGATCAGGGGTTTGGACATGGTCTGATAGTTTCGCGCAGGGCTGCCGCCATTGAACCACAAGTTTAATCAATGATTATCCGACGACATAATCCATTGGGTGTACGGGTTAAAAATTAGTTGAATGCAAGCGATTTAGCGCAGAGCCGGTAAGCTGGACGATTAGGGCGCAGCATTCCGCGAATTAATGGTAATTTTAGGCCCCGGTGCGATTGGACCGGGTCTCCGTCCGGGAGAAAGAAGACAGCATTAGCCGTGAAAAGTATGTCCGATCGGGTAAAAATTGTGGAGTGTCCCCGGGACGCCATGCAGGGAATCCGGGAATTTATACCTACGGAAGCCAAAATCCGCTACCTGCAGGCACTGCTCGGTTGCGGTTTTGATACCCTGGATTTCGGGAGCTTTGTCTCCCCGAGGGCGATCCCCCAAATGGCCGATACGGCCCAGGTGCTCTCCGGCCTGGACCTGAGCCGTACATCCACCCGACTGCTGGCCATCGTGGCGAACGTGCGGGGGGCGGAGGATGCGGTGCGCCATCCGGAAATCCGTTACCTGGGCTATCCGTTTTCCATCTCGGAAAACTTCCAGATGCGCAACACGCACAAGACCATCGCCGAATCCCTGAAAATCCTGACGGAGATCCTGGAACTCGCCCGGGCCCACGACAAAGAGGTGGTTACCTATATTTCCATGGGGTTCGGCAACCCCTATGGCGACCCCTGGGATGCGGGTATCGTTTCGGATTGGACTCGGCGGCTCGTGGATATGGGGGTGGGGATCCTTTCCCTCTCCGATACCATCGGCAGCTCGGATCCGGAAACGATTTCCGGTCTGTTCAGCGAATTGATCCCCGCCTACCCGGAGGTGGAATTCGGAGCCCACCTACACACGCATCCCCGGAGCTGGAAGGAAAAAGTGCAGGCAGCCTGGGAATCCGGATGTCGCAGGTTTGACGGGGCGGTCCAGGGCTTTGGGGGTTGCCCGATGGCCAAAGACGAACTCACCGGCAATATGCCGACGGAGAAAATGCTTTCATTTTTCACCTCCCGCCAGGTGGATACCGGGGTCCGCTGGATGGCCTTCGAGGCCGCCTATAATAAGGCTACCGAAATCTTCACCCGCTATCATTGAACGGTTTGCTTTGAACCGTTGTAATTAAAAAAGGCACCTGCCGATTGATCAGCAGGTGCCTCTTTCCATGGCTGCAAAAGGTTGCCTGAACCTTAATACTGTAGGGTGATTCCTCCGTAGATGCCAAATGGGTGGCCGGGGCGCAAACCTGCAGGAACCCGTGCCACTGCGTAGGTTTCGTCCAGGAGGTTGACCACGTTGGCCTGGAGGCTGACATTGGGGGTGATATGGTATTTCCCCGTAAAATCCAGGATGAAATTGCTGGCCACGCGCTCGTCCTCAGGGATGCTGCCCTGGCCGGCCTGGGTTCGGAAAGCCCCGTTGTACCTCGCGTTGAAGTGGAGTTCAAAACGGCTGTGCTCCAGCCCCAGGGAGGTGTGGAATTGATGTCTGGAAATATAGGGCATTTCATCACCTTCGGCTACCTCACCCCAAAGTCCGTCCTCGCTTCCAAAGGCGTTCCGGAATTCGGAGTCCGTAAGCGTATACCCGAAAGTAACGGGTAACTGGTAATTCTGGTTCCCGGGCAGGAAATTGTAATTCAGCAGGAGCTCCAGGCCTGCCACGTCCACCTCCCCGGCGTTGAACTGGTCCAGGGTTCCCGTGCCCCCGGTGGCGGCCAGGTCGCTTCCCAGCAAATTGCTGTAGTCGTTGAAGAATCCGACAACTTCTCCCGAGAGGCCGCCCAGGGAAAACCGGGTCCCCAATTCGTAGTTGATGCTTTCTTCCGGATCCTGGCCATCCTGGTTCCCGGGGGGTGAAAAGCCTTTGTGCACGCCGCCGAAAACGGATACATCTCCCAGGTTGTAGTTAAAGCCCATCCCGGGGATCCACACATCCACCTGGTTCTCCCGCTCGCTCAGGTCCGAACCGGTACGTCCGGGGTCCGAACTCCCGTAATTGACCCGGGAAAGGGTGATGTTTTCATATCGCAATCCGGGGGTAAGGGTCAGGTCGCCGGTTTTGAACTTGTACATGGCATAGGCTGCAAAGGCCCGTGCATCGCTGATGCGGTTGGCGTCCGTGCCCCGGGTAGCCTCGGTGGTCTGCACGAGCGTACCGCTTTGGATGGCGTACCCATCCACCCACTGGAACCGGTCTTCCTCGTCAAAATGGTAACGGAGCCCGGCCTCCAGGTCGTGGAACGTATTTTCCCCATTCCAGTGGTAGTCCAGTTTGGTCTGTACCCCGGTACTCAGGTAGGCCCGGTTGTTGGCCTTGACGCCCAGGGCATCTTCAGGGCTGTCCGCGACCCCGGTAATCACCTCGTAATAGGGTTGGAACTGCTGCGGGTTCTCCAGAATACCCGCGATGCCTTCCCGCTCTCCTCCCAGGGTGACGTCGTTGAGTTTGTACCAGTTCCGTTCAAATTGGTTCCGGTATCCCGTGGTGGTAATGCGAAGGGATCGGCCCAGGTCCAGGATATGGGAGAGCATAAACTGGCTGTGTTCGGTATCCATGCGGTCTGCCGCTGAGGCGACATACCGGCGGAAGGGGCTTGCGTCGAAATCCTCCTGGGTCAGCCCCAGGTAGGTTTCATCAGAGACCTCGTCCGAATACTGGAATTTGAATTCCAGCCGTTGCTGCAACCGGGCCTCCGGGTTGATCCTGACCTGGAATTTCGCGACCAGGTCGTTCTTGTCGAAGCCGGTATCCCCGCCGCCATCCAGGTTCTTGAACCCGTTTGAATTGTAATTGAGGTACTCCACGGAATATCCAAAATGCTTTTTACTGTCCCCCAGCAGGGCGTGCAGCTGGCCGCTCTGAAAACTTCCGTAGCTGGTGCGCAGCCGGGCGCCGAACTGGTCCGGCACTTCGGTGCTGATCATATTGATGGCACCTCCCGTGGTATAGGGCCCGAATTGCACCTGGCTGCTGCCTTTGAGGATTTCCACCGCCTGCATACGGGCGATCGTGGGAAAGTAATAGGCGGCCGGGGCGCTGTACGGAGCGGGGGCAATGAGTACCCCGTCTTCCATCAGTGTAATTTTTGCGCTGCGCTCGGGGGAAGTTCCCCGCAGGCTGATGTTCGGGCGAAGCCCGAATCCATCTTCCTCGTACACATTTACCCCGGGGACGGTCCGCAGGGTGCGGTTGACGTCCGTATAGTTGAATTTGCGGATTTCTTCCGGGGAAATATAATAGGAGGAACCCGTGCGGTTCCGTGCCTGGAATTTACTGCCAAAGATTACCTTCGCTTCCAGGATTACCTCATCCAGTGGGATGGTGGGTTGCAGGGGGGTGTTGCCGGATTGTATCGAATCGGCTTGTTGGGCGGCCGCATCCGCGAACAGGAGGGCCAGCAGGGGGAATAGAATACGCCTCATTGATTTATTTAGACTGGTTAAAAATAAATTTCGCGAAGCAAAACTAATTGCTGCCACCCTGTTTTCCAAGTTTATTTGGAATAAATAAAAATAATTTTCTACGTCTCCCGACAGAACTTTGAGGGACAGGCAATTCCTGGGTACCGGCGGATGGTTGCCCGGAGAATTTGTAGTATATTTGCACGCAATTAATCCTTAATTGCCATGGAAGCCCACCACTCTAAAATCCTCGGGGAAGGCCTGACATACGACGACGTACTGCTCGTGCCTGCCTTTTCGGAGGTCCTGCCCCGGGAAGTCGACATCACCTCCCAGTTTACACGCAACATCCGTATCAACGTCCCGATCGTTTCCGCTGCCATGGATACGGTTACCGAGTCGCGGATGGCCATTGCCATGGCCCGGGAAGGGGGCATGGGCGTACTCCATAAAAACATGACCATCGAACAGCAGGCGCTGAAAGTCCGCCGGGTTAAGCGGGCGGAAAGCGGGATGATCCTGGACCCGGTAACCCTGCCGCAGGATGCCTTTGTCCGGGACGCCAAGGCGAGCATGAAGGAACACAGCATCGGCGGTATCCCGATCGTCAACGGGGGCGGCGAGCTGATCGGGATTGTGACGAACCGGGATTTGCGATTTGAAAAGAACAACGACCGGCCGATATCCGAGGTGATGACTTCGGAGAACCTGGTTACCACGCGGGAAGGGACTTCCCTGGCGGAGGCCGAGGACATCCTGCAGGAAAACAAGATTGAAAAATTGCCGGTGGTGGACGACGACAACCGGCTGATCGGGCTGATCACCTTCCGGGATATTACCAAACTCACCCAGAAGCCCATTGCCAACAAAGACCATTACGGCCGTCTGCGGGTTGCCGCAGCCCTGGGCGTTACCCCCGATGCGGTCGACAGGGCCCGTGCCCTGGTGGGCGCCGGGGTAGACGCCGTGGTGATCGACACGGCACACGGGCATACCAAAGGGGTGGTCGGGGTCCTGAAGGAGGTCAAGAAAGCCTTCCCGGACCTGGAGGTCATTGTCGGGAACATCGCCACCGGGGAAGCCGCCAGGTACCTGGTAGACGCCGGGGCGGACGCCGTAAAAGTCGGGATCGGGCCCGGATCCATTTGTACCACCCGGGTAGTGGCCGGCGTAGGGTTTCCGCAATTCTCAGCCGTTCTCGAAGTGGCGGCGGCCATCAAGGGGAGCGGGGTGCCCGTTATCGCCGACGGGGGCATCCGTTATACCGGAGATATCCCCAAGGCGCTGGCCGCAGGTGCGGATACCGTGATGCTCGGGTCGCTCCTGGCGGGGACCAAGGAATCCCCAGGGGAAACCATTATCTACGAAGGGCGGAAATTCAAGTCCTATCGGGGCATGGGCTCCGTAGAGGCCATGAAGGAAGGCAGCAAGGACCGCTATTTCCAGGATGTGGAAGACGATATCAAGAAACTGGTGCCGGAAGGGATCGTCGGGCGGGTTCCCTATAAGGGCGACCTGTACGAAAGCATCCATCAATTTATCGGCGGCCTGCGAGCGGGAATGGGCTATTGCGGGGCCAAAGACATTGCCACGCTCAAGGAGACGGCCCGCTTTGTCAAGATTACCTCCAGCGGCATCCACGAGAGCCACCCGCACGATGTTACCATCACCAAGGAGTCGCCCAATTACAGCCGCTAGAAACCCATAAAAAAACCCGGTAGCCACCGGGTTTTTTATTTTTTCTTGTAGGTATTTCGGTCCCTTTCAGCCCGCCGGCTTCCTATCGCGTACCGCTGTAGGTTTGCCAGTCTTTTTCCTTGTAAATATTATCCCCGAAATACCTGGCTATCTGCAGGAAGGCATCCGGTTTTTGATAACCGGGTACGGGCGACAGCATATTGAGTTCTTCGTCCAGGAATACCACGGTGGGGTAGCTGAGACGGCCCTGGAGCAGGGCGGCCGCCAATTCGTGGTAGCCTTTCCTGCCGGAGGGGACGAACTTATAGGTTTTCCCATTGTATTCGATCGGTTCTTTCTGCTCGCCGTCGAGTTTCACCATCAGGAAATTCTCGTTCATATAGGCGGCCACCTCGGGGTTCTGGAAGGTATCCTTGTCCATACGCTTGCACCAACCGCACCAGTCCGTGTAGACGTCGATGAATATTTTTTTGTCGTTGGACCCGCCCTGAACGGTTGCCACTGCCTGGTCCCAGCTGATCCAATTGACCTGCTGGGCGGCCACTGCCACCGGGCTCATCAAAATCGCCCATACAACGAGGGGTAGTAATTTTCTCATCATTTCCGCAATTTACGGGAAAATAGTCGGAATCCCGTTAAAGAACTAACGCGCGGAGGGCCGAATTATTTCACCCTGCTATGCGCCTCGTTGGGGTCTGCCGTCTGCCTGGGCCGCTCGGCCAGCGCCGGGACATCCACCTGGTTGCGGATCAGGTCTTCAAAATTCTCCCTTTTGCGGATCAGGTGTGCCTTGCCGTCCATCCACAGCACTTCTGCAGGCCGGAAGCGGGAATTGTAGTTGCTGGCCATGGTGAAGCAATAGGCACCGGCATTCCGGAAACAGAGGATATCCCCTTCGGATATCTCGCGGATCCTGCGGTTGCTTGCAAAGGTGTCCGTTTCGCAAATGTAGCCCACCACGGAATAATAGCGCTCCTTGCCCCCGGGATTGGAGAGGTTTTCGATATGGTGGTTGGCCCCGTAGAGCATGGGTCGTATCAGGTGGTTGAAACCGGAGTCTACCCCCGCAAATACAGTCGATGTAGTCTGTTTGACCACGTTTACCCTGGCCAGGAAATACCCGGCCTCGCTCACGAGGAATTTGCCGGGTTCGAAAGCCAGGGTGAGTTCCCGCCCGTAGGCGTCGCAGAACTCCCGGAAGCGACCCCCGAGCTTTTCGCCCAATTCCTCCACATTTGTCTCGATATCTCCTTCTTTGTAGGGGACTTTGAAACCGCTGCCGAAATCGATGAATTCCAGGTCCTTAAAATGCATGGCAGTATCGAACAGGATTTCGGAGGCGTACAGGAAGACGTCGATATCCAGGATATCGCTTCCCGTATGCATATGGATCCCGTTGATCTTCATTTTGGTGAGCTCCACTATACGAAGCAGGTGTGGGATCTGGTGGATGCTGATGCCGAATTTTGAATCGATGTGGCCCACCGATATCTTGGAATTGCCCCCGGCCATCACGTGCGGGTTAATCCGGATACACACCGGGATGTCCGGGTGTTTACTGCCAAATTGCTCCAGGATGGAAAGGTTGTCGATGTTGATCTGCACCCCCAGGCTGGCGGCTTCCTCGATTTCCTCCAGGGACACCCCGTTGGGGGTGTAAATGATGTCTTCCGGTCGGTAACCGGCCAGGAGCCCCAGTTGCACCTCCTGGATGGAGACGGTATCCAGGCCGCTCCCCAGGTTGTTCAGCAACCGGAGGATGGACAGGTTGGACAAAGCCTTGGCGGCGTAGTTCAGCTTGAGCTTGGGAACTACCCGGAATGCATGGGTAAGCCGTTTAAACTGCGACTGGATCTTCCCTGCGTCGTAAACGTACACAGGTGCACCAAAATCCTTTGCAATCCCCAGTAGATCCTTCCCTTTCATAATCGAATGAATTTGGGCAAAACTAATTCACTTATACCGTACCGTCAAAAAAATCAGACAGTGATTTTAAATTAAAACAAATTGTTATAAATGCAACAAATATAAAATACCCGGGAAGTTGAATCTTCTGTTGCCGCTTTGTAGATTTAAGCAAAATCCCAATATGGTCTTACCGCTGTTTCCCTTACAATCCGTTTTCTTTCCCGGGGAGTCCGTCCCTCTCCATATTTTTGAGGAGCGCTACAAGCAGCTTATCAGAGACTGCCGGCAGGAGGCCCAGACCTTCGGGATACCCGTTTACATCGAGAATACGATTGCCTATGGTACGGAGGTCCAGCTCAAGGACATCGTGAATACCTATGCAGACGGTTCGATGGACGTCGTCTGTGTGGCGCGGCAGGTGTTCCGGGTGGTGCGCTTCCAGCCGGTGCTGGAGGGTAAAAGCTACCCGGGGGGCGAAATCCGGTTCCTGGACGCGGTGAATGACGCCGTGCCCGTTCAGACCGAAGCGGTATACCAGGCGTGCCGGGAACTCTATGAATTGATGGACCTGCCCTTTGGCCCGGTAAAGCGGGAACTGTTCAACAGCTATACCCTGGCCCATAAAATGGGTTTGTCCTTTGAACAGGAATACAGCCTGTTGCAGATTCCCGGCGAGGCCGCGCGCCTGGATTTTTTGCTGGACCACCTCAGGGAGACCATCCGGGTGCTCCAGCAGTTGAATGAAACGCGGGAACGCATCGAAATGAACGGGCATTTCCGCAATTTTGACCCGCTCGACTTCAAGGATATTGAGCCGGAGTGACCCGAAGGCATTTGCATTAGGGGAAGTCCATGCGGTTTGCTATTTTTGCATGCAACTCCTTATAAAACCAACATGAATTTACACGAATACCAAGGAAAAGAGATTCTGGCGAGTTTCGGCGTCCGCATCCAGCGCGGCATCGTGGCCCATAACAAGAAGGAAGCCGTGGATGCTGCCAAGCAGCTCACACAGGAAACCGGCACGAGCTGGCATGTCATCAAGGCTCAGGTCCACGCCGGGGGCCGTGGCAAGGGCGGCGGGGTGAAACTGGCCAAAAACCTGAAAGAGGTGGAATCCATCGCCGAGGAGATCATCGGGATGAATTTGGTAACCCCCCAGACATCTGCCGAAGGTAAAAAAGTGCACCAGGTACTGGTTGCGGAAGACGTCTACTACCCGGGAGACAGCGACACGGAGGAATACTACATGTCCGTACTACTCAACCGGGCGGAATCGCGTGTGATGATCATGTATTCCCCCGAAGGCGGGATGGATATCGAGGAGGTAGCCGATAAGACCCCCCACCTGATCTTCACCGAAGAGATAGACCCGGCTACCGGCCTGCTGCCGTTCCAGGCCCGCAAAATCGCATTTAACCTGGGGCTTTCGGGTACGGCTTTCAAGGAAATGACACGATTTGTAAGCTCCCTCTACAAGGCGTATGAGCAAAGCGATGCGAGCTTGTTTGAAATCAACCCGGTACTGAAGACCTCGGATGATAAAATCCTGGCTGTGGATGCCAAGGTGTCCCTGGACGACAATGCGCTCTTCCGCCGCAAGCAGTATGCGGAAATGCGGGACCTGAGGGAAGAGAACCCCATCGAGGTGGAGGCGCGTGCCGTGGGCCTGAATTACGTGGACCTGGACGGGAATGTCGGTTGCATGGTGAACGGGGCCGGATTGGCCATGGCAACCATGGACCTGATCAAGATGGCCGGTGGCGAACCTGCTAATTTTCTGGACGTCGGAGGGACGGCCGATGCAAAACGCGTGGAGGAAGCCTTCCGGATCATCCTCAAGGACGCCAACGTCAAAGCCATCCTTATCAACATTTTCGGAGGGATCGTCCGCTGCGACCGGGTGGCCCAGGGTGTCGTGGATGCCTATAAGAATATGGGAGACGCCATAAAGGTGCCGATCATCGTGCGCCTGCAGGGCACCAACGCCGAACTCGCCAAGGAGATCCTGGATAATTCCGGGTTGGCGGTACACTCCGCAGTTCAGTTCCAGGAAGCCGCGGACAAGGTGAAGGAAGTGCTTGCCTGAAATTCTTTCAGGAAACAAACCGGAGGGGTCATGTTACGAGAACATGACCCCTTTTTTTTGTTATTGATACGGAAGGCGTCCGGGTATTAAGCCTGGGTGAAATTTCACCTGCCTCCTTGCCGGTCTCGCAGATCGGGCAGACATTTGCCATGTCTTCGTATCCGATAACCGTCTGCTGAACAGACGCTCAGGATTCCGGAGGTATTTTTTGAAGTCTTTTTGGAAATAACCGCCAGGAAGTATGGAATTATCAGAAAATCGATTAAAAAAATGTTAAAAGCGTAAATAATTGTAACGATTGCCTGCAGCACTCGTCTTTTTAATCAAAGAACTTCATTCATCAATCATCAAAACAAACAACGTCATGAGAAAATTTAGTGTTTTATCCGTAGCAGCTGCCCTTTTGTTTTCCGCCAATGCCCTGGCAACAGAGGGTACCACCGAACCGATTGCTCCCGAAACCAAGGTGTGCGCCAAGATCGGGGACATTTTAAAAGACAACAACATTGTTCTGGAAGACAATCAGGAGTTGAGTGCCTGGGTGCGTTTTACCGTCAACAACGACAATGAGATTGTCGTCCTCTCCGTACGCACGGACAACGAACGGCTGGAGCGCTATGTAAAGGCCAAGCTGAACTACCACAACATTGCGGGTACAGGGCTTCAAAGCGGCGGGACCTATGAGGTGCCGATCCGGTTTACCAGCTAAGGGACAGCCTATTTAGGATAATCCCGCAGGACCTTTTCGGTGGCATCCGGTCATTGGGTTTTGCGGGATTTTTTATGTGATTATACCATGCGGCGATGCCTTTTCGGAGGGTTGGGATCCACGGGTTCCGGATATACGAAATCCCGGAATTTCGAGTTATCTAAGTAACGATCACCCAACCCGGTCCCGCCTATGAGCACCTACGAGGAGAAACTCAGCATACTTTCGGAAATGATTTCCTTTGCTCGGGCCGATACCGCTATCAAGGATTCGGAATATTCCTTTCTTTTGGGGGTGTCCGAGCAACTGGGGGTGCACCGGGAGGACTTCGATTCGCTCTTTGAGAGCCAGGTCGAAAAGATCATGCCCAAAACCCAGGCAGACCGCATCCTGCAATTCCACCGGCTCGTCCTGCTGATGAATGTAGACAAGGACCGCCACCCGGAGGAGATACGCCGATTACACGATATCGGATTGGGTATGGGCCTGCGGCCTTCCGCTATCGAGCAGGTGCTGACTATCATGCACCGCTACCCGGATAAGATCGTCCCCCCGGACGTTTTGATCAATATCTTCAAGGCCCACTACAATTAAACCGGCTACAATTCAGTCCACTGCAATTAACGCCCACTTCATTTAAGGCCTGCGGCAATTCAAGGAAGGTAGCTGTTTGTCCCTGAGGGGGCGTGCCGTTCACACCCCGACAAACCTGCGGAGCCGCCACCGACACCTGCCAATAAGGCAGGGATAACTCCAACATATATGTCATAAAGACAGCATTTCCCAATCGGTATGTAGTTTGCTCTCTATAGGGTGAAATTTTAAAACAACAAAAAATTACATATCATGACACTAGTACGTAAACACACCGGATTGTTTCCAAGCTTCTGGAACGACGTGATGATGCCCGACTGGTTCGGCGGGGTAGATCGCTACAACCAAAACCTGCCTGCGGTGAATATCCGCGAGGGGGAGACCGACTTTACCCTGGAGCTGGCCATCCCGGGTCAGAAGAAAGAAGACTTCAACATTGAGGTCGACGACAACGTGCTGACCATTTCCATGGAGCACAAAGAGGAGAAACAGGAAGACGAAAAGGGATATACCCGCAGGGAATTCTGGTATTCGAATTTCAAACGGGCCTTTACCCTGCCGGAATCCGTAAACGAGGAGGCCATCGAAGCCAACTACGAAGACGGTATCCTGCGTTTTACACTCCCTAAGAAAGAAGAAGCCTTGCCGAAGCCAAAGCGGCTTATTGAAATTGGCAAGTAAACGAATTATGGCTGGCCCACCTAACGGGCCTCATAATGGTTGGTTTGTTTAGTTGGTTAGTTAGGGAAGCGCCCCGGTTTCGGGGCGTTTTTTTTGTGGAAATCCCGGCCGGCAGGGTATGTGGCACATCACCCGGAATTCAAAGTGGGCCAATAAATGTTCTTTCTCCCGCAATCGGGCTTTCTCCTCCAATCAGGCTTTCTCCTCCAATCAGGCTTTCTCCTGCAATCAGGCTTTCTCCTGCAGCACTTTTATTTCGTCCCGCAATTTGGCCGCCTGCATAAAGTCCAGGTCCTTGGCGGCCCGTTCCATGTCCTTGCGTTTTTTGCGTATCAGTTCCTCTTTTTGCTCCTTGGTCAGGTAGGCGGGGTCCGGTTCCCTTGCATCGCGTTCCTTTTTCTCGAAGTGGAAGGTGGAGACCGAGTTTCTGGCCAGCACGCTGTCCAGGTTTTTCTTCAGGGCCCTGGGGGTGATTCCGTGTTCCTTGTTGTAATCGAGTTGTTTCTGCCGGCGGTAATTCGTTTCGTCTATGGTCTTTTGCATGCTGTCCGTCACGGTATCCGCATACATAATGGCCTTGCCCTGCAGGTGGCGGGCTGCCCGGCCCACCGTCTGGGTCAGCGAACGGTTGCTCCTGAGGAACCCTTCTTTGTCCGCATCGATGATGGCCACCAGGGATACCTCGGGCAGGTCGAGCCCCTCCCGCAGTAAATTGACCCCCACCAGCACATCGAAAATCCCCTTGCGGAGGTCCTGCATGATTTCCACCCGCTCCAGGGTATCCACGTCGCTGTGGATGTACCGGCAGCGAACGTCAATACGGGTCAGGTATTTGGTCAGTTCCTCGGCCATCCGTTTGGTGAGCGTGGTGACCAGGGTGCGCTCGTCCCGCTGTACCCGCAATTGGATTTCCTCCACCAGGTCGTCGATCTGGTTTTCGCTTGGCCGAACCTCAATAACCGGGTCGAGCAAGCCGGTAGGGCGGATAACCTGTTCCACATACACCCCGCCGCTCTGCTGCATCTCGTAGTCGGCCGGTGTGGCGCTGACGTAGATTACCTGATTTTGAAGCGCTTCAAATTCCTCGAATTTCAGCGGACGGTTGTCCATGGCGGCAGGCAGGCGGAACCCGTAGTTCACCAGGTTCTCCTTCCGCGACCGGTCGCCTCCGTACATGGCGTGTACCTGGGGGATGGTCACATGGCTTTCGTCCACCACCATCAGGTAGTCGTCCGGGAAGTAATCCAGCAGGCAGAACGGCCGGGTACCTGGCTCGCGCCCGTCCAGGTAGCGGGAATAATTTTCAATACCCGAGCAGTACCCCAACTCCCGGATCATCTCCAGGTCAAAGTTTGTCCGTTCCTCCAGGCGTTTTGCCTCCAGGGGCTTGCCGATTTCCTTAAAATAGGCAACCTGGGCAGTCAGGTCGTCCTGGATTTTGTGGATGGCTTCCTGGAGGACATCCGGGGAAGTCACAAACATATTGGCCGGGTAGATATTCAGGGTTTCATATTCTTCGATCACCTTGTTATTATAAGGATCAAAGGCTTCGATGGCCTCGATTTCATCCCCGAAGAAATGGATGCGGAAAGCGTGGTCCGCATAGCCGGGGAAGACATCCAGGACATCGCCCCGAACCCGGAAGTTCCCATTGCGGAAATCCGCTGTCGTCCGGGAATACAGGCTCTGGACCAGCTGGTGCATCAACCGGGTGCGGGCCAGTACCTGGTCCCGTTCAAGATGGATTACGTTCTTCTGGAACTCAATCGGGTTCCCGATACCGTACAGGCAGGAAACCGAGGCAACCACCAGCACGTCCCGCCGCCCGGAGAGGAGGGAGGAGGTGGTACTCAGCCGGAGTTTCTCGATATCCTCGTTGATGGATAGGTCCTTCTCGATGTACAGGCCGCTTGTGGGGATGTAGGCCTCGGGTTGGTAATAGTCGTAGTAGGACACAAAATACTCCACGGCATTTTCCGGGAAAAACATCTTGAACTCGGAATACAACTGGGCCGCGAGGGTCTTGTTATGCGCCAGCACAAGGGTAGGTCGTTGTACCTGTTCCACGACGTTGGCAACGGTAAATGTTTTGCCGGACCCGGTAACCCCCAGCAGGGTCTGGTATCGATCCCCCTCGCGAATCCCCCCGCTGAGCTGGGCGATGGCGGCCGGCTGGTCCCCTGTCGGCTGGAATTCCGAAACTACCTTGAATTTCATGCCTTAAAAATACAAAAGCCCCGGGAGGCTTCCTCGCCCGGAAGCAGAATCTTGCCGCGGGGTGCGGATCTTTCGGGCAGGGATGGAAATTGCGGTGGGCATCCCTATCGTTTCAGGGCAAAATAGCCCCGGATCACCTCCTGCCGGAGCGAAACGGCTACAAACCAGTACACGGAGGCGGGCACGGGTTTGCCGTTGACATTGCCATCCCAACCCCGGGATTCCGGGTCGAGTTCGATCAGGAAATTCCCATATCGATCGAATATCCGGATAGTTTCCACATAGGCGTCCGAGAGGTCCTGCGGCGGGTCAAACCGCCAGAGGTCGTTGGCCCCGTCGTTGTTCGGGGTGAAAAAGGGCGGAAAATCGGCAGCGCTCAGGCTCCGGGCAACCTCCTGCTGCACCTGCCCGCACCCAAAGGCATCCCGAACATAGACGGTATATCCCTGCAGGGGCAGCCCGCTGAAGATCGGGGACGACTGGAACCCCGACACGGGATCCAGGGAATATTCATACGCCCCGTTTTGTTCCAGGAAAACCTGGATGCGCAACCCGTCCACTTCCCGGGATACCTGCGTGCGCCGGATCATCGGGGGAGGGGTGGTCACCACGGAAAATTCCACGAGCGTATTGCAGATAGCAAACTCGTTGATAGAGCCTACTTCGTTGTACGCCTCCAGGAAATAGTTGCCCGTAACGTCCAGGCGGACTTCTCTGCCGCTCGCAACGAGTTGCTGCGACCCGTCGGCAGCCACCCGGAACCAGTTATACCCGTCCGCCCCTGCCGGAGCCGATACCTCCGCATAACCCAGTTCCGGACACAGGCCAACAGCCCCCGGAAAGCCGGGAATTTCCGGTCGCTGGGGGCCGCAATCCACCGTGGAAGCCCCGGTCCGGAAGCGCTCCGCCGGACACCCCCCCGGCGCAGGCCCCAGCCGGTTGTACGGCGTGATCTGTACAAATATATCCGTCTCGGGGGGGAAATTCCCCGGGGGGTTGAAATCGAGGATGTTCCCCATGTCCCGTTCGGCCACCAGCGTGTCACCCTGGGAAGTCAGTACGGTCAGCAGATACCCCGTGGCCCGTGGTGCGTAGTCCCAGATTAATTCTTCCCCCAGGGCGACTTCTTCGGCGTTGTTGCGGGGAGCCAGCAGGCGCGTACAGTCCGGGGGCCGGTCAAAAGGGGCCGTCCGGAACCGGTATCCCGGACAGGAAATTTCCGTCCCGTCCGCCAGGATCAGGATAAAGCTGATATAGATCCAGGTGTCTTCCGGCAACCCGGTTTCGGGCTTATACCCGCTGATGGGCGAGGAGGTGCGGTTGGTCAGGATGTCCACCCCGCCCGGGGTCGTGCCGATGGAGACGATAAAACCTGAAAAACTTCCCGGGTCCGTCCAGGAGATGGCCGCATCTACCGGGACGTCCTCCTCCCCGTTGGCCGGGGATATAAGTTGGGGGCACGTCTGACCGGGGGCCAGCTGGCCAAACAGGAGCGCGAAGAGCAGGAAATATAGGCTTCTGGTTTCCATCCTGTTTCAGCGTTTTAAGGTAAAATGCCCGGTGACTACGCCTCCCTGGTTGTCTACAGCCCGGTACCAGTAATCGCTCGGTGGGAGGGGATTTCCCCGGAGGGTTCCGTCCCAGCCATCGGACTGAGGGTCCACCCGGGCGATCAAATTGCCGTACCGGTCAAAGATCGAGATTTCGCGAACCGGGCTGATGCCGCTTTCCGGGAGGATAAACTGCCAGCGGTCGTTGCGTCCGTCCCCGTTCGGGGTAAAGAAGTTCGGGAAACCCTCTGCTGTCAGGTCCGGTTCCACCAGGATTTCTGTGATCCCGCACCCATTGCGGTCCCGGACGTATATCCGGTAGGAGTCCAGGGGGAGGTCGCTGAAGACGTTGCTCTCCTGGTAGGGCCCGTCGGCATTGCCCAGGGAAAATTCGTAATCCCCGATTCCGGATACATTTGCCTCAATTCGAATCACCCCGGCACCCAGCCGGATATCGGTGTCTTCGGGGATGGCAGCTTCAGAAACGGCCACTGTGAATTCCCTGGAAGAACTGCACTCAAAATCCCCGGAAACCCCTGTGAAAGTATTGTAGATCTCGTGCCGGTAGGTGCCTTCCCCGGGAATTTCAAAGTCCGGGCCTTCCGCCAGTAGCCGCTCCCGCCCGGGTGCTTCCACCAGGTACCACCGGTAGCCGTCTGCCGCATCGATAGCGCTGACCGTATTGACCGGGTTGTCCCGGCAGATTCCTACCGTTGCGGGAAAGGTAATTTCCGGATGGAGGTCCACCAGATTTCCGCCCGCGTCGAAATACGGGCCGCATCCCAGGATGGTGGAAAAAGTCGTCTGCCCGCAACCCAGGGCTTCCCCGGCCGAATTATAGGGAACGATGCGGACGAAATAGATGGTATTCGGCAAAAAATTGATGACGTCGGTTTCCGTGACATTGCGAAGATCAGCGCTGTCCAGGACATCGTTGGTGGTCGGGGAGGTGCCGATGGACACGATGTACCCGGTGGCCCCGGGTACCGGATCCCACTCCAGGACCGGGGACAGGGGGATATTGGATTCCCCATCCGCCGGGTAACGGAGCACCGAGCAGCCGGGGAGGGTGGCCAGGGGGCCGGTCCTGAAGGTAGACTCGGAACAGCCGGTGGGTTCCCCGTTTTCGTTTTGCGGCACCACACGGACGTAGATATCCTGTTCTTCCGGCAGGTCGGCGGGCGGCACAAAGCGGAGCGCATCATCAACGGTGGCCCCGTCAACCAGGTCGGAGCCGCCCGGGCTGGTGCCTATGGAAATGGTGTAGGAGGTGGCCGTCGGGCTGTACGCCCAGCGGATGTCCGTCCCCACCGGGACATTCCGGGATCCGTCAGTGGGGCTGAGCAGCACCGTGCATCCGGGTGCTGTGGTGACGTCTTCGGTGGTAAAGCTAAACGATGTGCAGGGCGTTGTTCCCTGGGTCAGGTTAAAGATGTACAGGGTTACAAAAATCTCCTGGTTATCCGGCAGGCCGCGGGCCGGGGCATAAGAGGTGGCAAGCCCCACTGAGGTCAGCGGCAGGACTTCCGTCCCACCCGGGGTGGTACCGATGGTCAGGCTGTAGGCGGTAACCCCGGTAACGGCGGTCCACTGGATACTCGCATCCACGGCAACAGCCGTTTGGCCGTCTGCCGGGAAGACCGGTTGGGGGCATTCCTGACCCCGGGTAGCGAGCGCGCAGAGCAGCCCGGCCACACATAGCAATTTTTGAAACATTTTCATCGGTCCAGGAAGGGTAAATTACGAAATATTCCCGGATCCCGGACCGAAAGGCGTTCAGGGGGAAGACATTGCGGATAAACGGCCCACCGGGGTCCGGTTGGATGCCGCAACTGCGGATATCAAAGATCGCGTCGCACGGATATCAGAGATCGCGTCTTTTGAGCAGGACGTAGGACAGGTAGATAAATATCGCGGACCAGGCCAGGACGATGAGCAATTGAAAACCGTGGACTGCGTAGTCCTTTACGATTTCCTCCCCAACTTCCCGGGCGGCCGACTGGATCACGGACAGGCGTGTAAACGGTTCGGACAGCGTTTGCCACATGGACCCGAAAGGGAAGAACTGGTAGATGGAATCCGCGTAGCCCTTGGTGTATTTGGACGTCAGGTAGACCCAGGGGATGAATTCCGCCCCGATAAACCAGATAAACAGGAAGCCCAGGGCGAAGGCGGACCGCTTCACCAGCATGCCCACAAAGAAGCAGAAGGCAAAGAAACCGAACAACTTTACCAGGTAGGCCGCCAGGTATTCCAGGTCGGAAAAAATGATCGCAATTTCATCGTAATCCGAATGCATCAGCCCCAAAACCAGCGAAATCAGGAATACAAAAAGGGTAGAGGCAATGGCGAGCACGCCGATGGTCAGGACCTTGGAGGCGATAAACTCTTTCTTGGACAACCCGTCGATGAGGTTCTGCTTGATCGTCTTGTTGCTGTACTCGTTGGAGATCATCGAGACGATGACGATGGCCAGGAAAACCTTTAAAAAGGCAATCATAAAGGTGTTGAAATGCCAGATATAGGGGAAGTTAAAAATCCCGATGTCCGCTACGTTGAATTTCAGGGGCCCCCAGTCGATTTTGATGGAGGTCACCAGGGCGATCAGCGCAATCAGCCCAAAGTAGGCGAGGACCAAAAAGCGGCTGGCCCGGTTGTTCCAGAGTTTGATGAATTCTATTTGGAGCAGGCGTTTCATGCAGGTTGTATTTTAGGAATTGCGGGCTTCCTGTTTGTTGGTGATGGCCAGGAATTGTTGTTCGAGGCTTTCTTTGCGCTTGACCAGGTGGGATAACCGGATACCGTTTTTAAAACAGCGTTCGTTGAGCACTTCCGGTTCCAGGGGGTCCTCAAGGTACCCCGTGAGCAGGCCGTTTTCCCGCGTGAAGCTGCCGAATTCCGGTTGGTTTCCAAGGAATGCCTCCAGGGCATCGATATCGGCGGATTTCAGTTCAAAATAACCGTGGCTGGCCAGCATGCCGTCTACCTTGCCCGTGTAGAGGTTTTCCCCTTTGCGGAGGATCACAACATGGGAGCAGACCTTTTCGACCTCATCCAGCAGGTGGGAGGCCAGCAGGATGGTAGTGCCCTGGGCTGCAATCTGTTTGATAAGTTCCCGGATCTGGTGGATCCCCTGGGGGTCCAGGCCGTTGGTCGGTTCGTCCAGGATCAGGATTTCCGGGTTGTTCAAGAGGGCAGAGGCGATGGCCAGGCGTTGTTTCATCCCCAGGGAATACGTCTTGAACTTACTGTTGCGCCTGTCCCACAGCCCCACCAGTTCGAGTTTTTCCCGTATCCGCGTATAGGGCACCTCCTTGATCCGGCAGACCAGCCGGAGATTTTGCAGGGCGCTCATGTAGGGGTAGAAATTCGGCCGTTCAATGATGGCCCCGACTTTTTTAAGCGCCTGGTGGGTGGTACTTGTCCCGTCAAACCAGCTGAACTGGCCCGAGGTGCGGTTTACCACGTTCAGCACAATGCCCAGCGTGGTGGATTTCCCGCTTCCATTGGGCCCGAGGATGCCGTATACATTCCCTTTTTCGATGGTGAAGCTCAGGTCTTTGACGGCCGTCAGGGCTCCGAATTTTTTAGTGAGGTTGGTGACAGTCAGAATGGTTTCCAACGGCGGGGAGTTTTAGGTTCGCTTACTAAACTTGACGAAGAAATGCGTAATTTGTTACAAGCAAACCCAAATCCTTTCTATGTCCAAGGAGAAACTCATGTCGCGCAAAAAGCCGCCGTTCCCCGTGATCCCGGAGCTGGATGCCTATTTATCGGATTACAGCAGGACCATAGAAATCCCGATTTTCTATGAGGACCTGCTGCGCTTTTCCGGTTCGGTGGTGGTCTACGATTCGAACGACCAGGACACGTTGTGGGTGCGGGTGTACTATTCGGATTCCGAACGAAAGGAAATCGACCTGAGCCTGAAACGGGTCTATTCGATGCTGCATTCGGACGGGAGCGACCGGATCTTCCAGTACCTGAACGTGGACGCCGTGGATTACTGTACGTTCGGCAATTCCAAGCCGTTCCGCATCAAGGTCCGGAATATCCTGAACGACAACTTCACCTACTTCTACGTCAAGCGTACGGATGCCTCCCGTATCTACGGCCTGGAATTGGAGCACATGTTGTCGCCCTATAACCTGAACTTCCTGGTGTTCAAGGACACGCTCATCGAGGAGCACATCGCCGGCATCCCCGGGGACGTATTCATCAAGGATATGTTGCCGGTTTGTTCCGAATCTGAAAAGGCCCAGCTCGCCAAGGAATTCGTCAAGTTCAACGAACGCTGCATGATCCGCCTGCTCGGGGATATGCGATCCTACAACTACGTGATCGTACCCGTGCATGATTTTGACCACGTGGTATACCGCATCCGGGCCATCGACTTCGACCAGCAGAGTTACGAGGGGAAACTCAAAGTTTACCGGCCGCAATTCTTCAAGGAAAACAATGCGATGGTGGACCTGGTAAAAAACAAATTACTCCGCGATTCCGTCGACCAGTACAAGGTGGAGGAGCGCTCCATTGTCGCCAAGCGGATCATCAGTTCCGGGAACCGCATCAAACGGCTGATAAGGATCGCCCGTAAGGACGCGATTTCCGTGCCGGCACATGTGGATCAGCTGAAATCCGAAATCTACGACCTCACCCTGGACATGCAATTCAAGAAGAGCGAAACCATGGGGGAGGTGCTTGCCCTGGCCCTGGACTTCGTCAAGCGGAACTACCAGGACGTCAGCATGAAACAGATTATCGAACGGAAAATCGAGATTTGATTCCGGGGAGTACGCAAAACCTCCCTGTAAAGGGTGCCGCGTAATATGCCGGAACCCGAAAGGTTGGCGGATCAGCTCTTCTGTTCCCGGTTAAAGTACACCAGGTAGTAGTACATCTGCCGCTCCTCGTCCCAGCCTTTTTCGACGAATTTCTCGGCCGAATCCGGGTTGATGAAGTTTAGTTTGATCTGGATATTGGTATCCAGGTCGATGACGTTTTTGATCTTCTTCCGCGAATCGCTTACTGCCTTGTTGGCAATCTGGAAGTTGGATACGTCCTCGATACTGTACTTGGGCCCTTTTTCGGTCTTGTAGTGCTTGAACTCCGGGATAAGTTCCGGGTTGTCCATCACCTCGTTCAAAAACCGCGTTTCCTCAAAATCATCGTTCTTGGCAAAATGGTTCACCGCCCGGTTCATGAACAGGACCTCCTGTTGCTTGTCCTCGGCCGGGAGGACGACATCCTTTGCAAAATTCTGGCAGAATTTCAGGTAGTTTTTGGTGTAGAAGTTCTCGTCGGTGAGCGGGGCCAGGCCCAGGAATTCCTCCAGCCAGTATTTCGCGTCGTAGCGGTTGCTGTCCGAGGACAGGACCTTGAAGCCGTTTTCCCGTTCGCGGTTAAAGATCAGGCAGCCCTTGTCCAGCCGGTTCAGGTTGACACCCTGACGGACCAGCATATCCAGGTTGGCACCCTGCTCCTCAAATTGCAGGAAGTCCTGTTTGACCTCGCTCTTAAAAATCCCCAGGGCATCCGTTTTCTCGTTGTCCAGCATCACATCCGTCAGGTAGGCCACATAACACTCGCCGCTTTTGATATGGGGGTGATTGGACTGGGAAAACAGATGGCGGGCGATTTCCCGGCTCACTTCGTGAAGGCGGCCCGGGTTATCGAAAACCTGGCAGGCTGCCTGGTAGACCGGGTGGAATTCCAGGTCGGCCTCATGCCTGAAACAGTAGTAATTTTCTTCTTTTTCGCGGAAAGGTTTGAAAAAGTACTCCTTCAGCAGGCCGCCGATCTCATCATTCAGGCGATAGGGGGCCTCGGACAGGAACAGGGGCTCTGCCCGGTGTTTGTTTCCCACGCGGTGGAGGGAAACGGTTTCGATTTGGGTTGCATACAGGTTTAACATGCGGGTGCCGGTTTAAATTGGGAATAAATTCTGGGATGGCAGGATGTGGAAATGCCGCGGGAAGGCAGGGCTAATTCCAGTTTTCGTCAAAATCCAGGTCGTCGTAACTGCCAAAGGGTTCATCCTCCACGGGACCTTCCGATTCGGCTTCAAAGCGCTTTTCCGGCGGGGATTCGGGCAATTCTCCAAAGCTGAACAACAGGTTCGGATAGCTGTTCCCGTCTTCCTTTTCGGCAATATCCGCCAGTTCCACGAAGAATGTCCACATATTCAGGAAATCGTAGACGTACAGCAATTTGGGTTCGTCCTCGTTGAGGACCTCGGCCATCGGGGTGTCCTGCATCAGCCGGATATCATTTCCGCCCTCGCTCATATCGAACAGCGGGATTTCCTCTTCCTGGTTCCAGTTTTCGTCACAGGTGTAAAATGACGCCATCTCCTCTCCCAGAAAGCCGAAAGCCTGGGAGATTGCATTGTGCAATTCCTCCAGGTTGCTGTCTGCTTCTACCTCCAAATCCCGGAAAATATCCTCCTGGGCGTCCAGTATGATCCGGATTTTGTATACCATCTGCGCGATCGTTTTGAGATTCCGGCAAAGTTACAAAGAAATACCGGCACGGGCAGCCCTTTGCATTTCCAGGAGCAGATACCACTGCAGGCCAAAGAGTACCGAGGCCATCACCAGGTGGATCGGTTGGGAGCCCCAGGGAAAATCCAGGTAAGCCATGGCCAGGCCACTCACCAGTATCAGCAAAAGGACCCCGAGGGTGGGGAATATTTTCCGGAACCCCAGGCGGAGTGTGGCAATCCGGTAGGCGACCCACAGGTGGAGCAGGAGCAGCAGGGCCGAAAAGGAGCGGTGGACATAAAATACCCAGGTGGGGTTGGCCAGCCACTGGTCCCGGGCGCCGTATCCCAGAATATCCGTCTGGTCATCGACATATTGGCGGACCTGGGTCCCCAGCAGGATTTGCAACAGGCTCAGGGCCACGGTTGCCATCCAGAGGCGGGCGGTTAACCGGTCATAGGTGCGGACGCGCCTGCCCTCTTCGCTGCGGAAGACAATCCACAGCAGCATGCCCACGAGTACCAGGGCCATCATCATATGCAGCGTAATGCGTACGGGTGCCAGGACCGAGTAGACGACCGTCGCCCCCAGCCACCCCTGGAACCCGATGGCAAGTACGGTGAGCCAGGCAAAAATCACGCGGGACCTTCGCTCGGGCCACCAGGCCAGGGAACACCCGGCCATGATCAGGATGGAGAGGCCCGCCAGCGCGCCGAGGAGGCGGTTGATGTATTCCGTCCAGGTATGGGCGGCGTTGAAGACCGCGTAATCGTGCCGGGTATACGGTTCCCAGTTCCCGGATTCGAAATCTGTACCCGTGACGAAGTCGGCCCGGGCGAGCAGCAGGGCTTCGTCCCGGATGATCACCTGCCCTTTATCAAAGGCTTTGCCCGGGGACCAGTTTAGCTGGGAGGCCTCCGTGGGGGGTATCAGGTACCCGAAGCATTTGGGCCAGTCCGGGCACCCCATCCCGCTTCCCGTCATGCGCACCACTGCCCCGGCCAAAATGACCAGATATACGAGTACCAGGGAGGTGCGCGCAAAGCGGATGTAATTTTTCTTCAGCCTGTTACGCATGGTTTTCGGGGGTGTATTTCAAGGCCTCCGGGGTGGGTTCCAACCCGATTTCCCGGCCTTTTCGCAGCATAAACTGCCAGGCGGCCCCGGTTTCATTCGGGATTTCACCTTCCAGGATGGCCTCTTTGATGGCGTCTTTTACCCGGCCGATTTCCGGGGAGGGCTCCAGGTTGAAAGCCGCCATGATCTGATCCCCGCTTACGGGCGGCTGGAAATTCCGTACCCGGTCCCGTTCCTCGACCTCCGCGATTTTCTGCCGCACCTCCCCGAAATTCTCCAGGTAGCGTTTTTGCTTCCGCGGGTTTTTGGTGGTGATATCCGCCTCGCAGAGCGTCATCAGGTCGTCCACATCGTCCCCGGCATCAAAGACGAGCCGCCTCACAGCCGAATCGGTGACGTCGTCTCCGGACAGACCAACCGGGCGGGAACTCATCATCACGAGCTTCCGGACGTATTTCATCTTCTCGTTCAGGGGCAGCCGGAGGCGCCTGAAGATCTTATACACCATCTTGGACCCGACAAATTCATGGCTGTGGAAGGTCCAGCCGACTTTCTTGTCGAACCGCTTGGTGGGGGCCTTCCCGATATCGTGCAGCAGGGCTGCCCAGCGCAACCAGAGGTTGTCTGTGTTTTTGGAGATGTTGTCCACAACTTCCAGGGTATGCCAGAAATTGTCCTTGTGGCGCTGCCCTTCTTTTTCCTCAATTCCCTGGAGGGCGACGAGCTCGGGGAGGATATGCCGTAGCAAGCCGGTTTTAAATAGGAGTCCAAGGCCCACAGACGGTTTTTCCGTGAGTAATATTTTATTAAGCTCCTCCACGATGCGTTCCATGGAAACGATGCGGAGGCGTTCGTGCTGGGAGGCGATCGCATTGAGGGAATCCCGTTCGATGCGAAAGCCGAGTTGTGCGGCAAACCGGATGGCCCGGATCATGCGCAGCGGATCGTCGCTGTAGGTTTCGGCCGGGGCGAGGGGCGTTCGGATAAGCCCGGCCTCCAGGTCGTCCATCCCTCCGAACGGGTCCAGCAACCTACCGAAGTCTTCGGGGTTCAGGGACAGCGCCAGGGCGTTGATGGTAAAATCCCGTCGCTTCTGGTCGTCTTCCAGGCTTCCGTCCTCCACGGCCGGTTTCCGGCTGTCCCGGTTGTAACTCTCCTTGCGGGCCCCGACAAACTCCAGCTCCAGTTCGCCGTGCCGGACCATGGCGGTCCCGAAATTCCGAAATACGCTCACCCTGGGCTTCCCGGGGAGACCGGCGGCCAATTTCTCCGCCAGGGCAATCCCGCTGCCCACGGCCACGATGTCGATATCCTTTTTCTGTTCGCGGCCCAGGAAATAGTCGCGGACAAACCCGCCGATCACATAGGTCTCCAGGGATAGTTCCCTGGCCGTATCGGAGAGTTTCTTAAATATGGGATGATCCAGGGCTTCTCTGTAATAGGGCTCGGACATAGTTATTTTCTGATCACCTGCACCTGTCCGTCTGCCTTCAGCCGGATAATGGAGGAAGGCGTGCGGAGCTCGGTTTCCTGTTGCAAAGGTACCACATAGTCCACACCATTTAAAATATCCGGGGCGATCCCGGAAAAGGAATCAGGCGTCGGCTGCCCTGCCAGGTTGGCCGAGGTCGAAACCAGGGGTTTGCGGAAGCGCCGGAGCAGCTCGCGGCAAAAGTTGTCCGATGCAATGCGTACCGCCAGCGAGTTGTCTGCGGCCACCAGGTTCGGCGCCACACCCTGCGGGTTGTCATATACGATCGTAACGGGCTTTTCGGAGAGGTCCATAATGTCCCAGGCCACGTCCGGGACTTCCGGGATGAGCTGTTCGAGCTGCCGCCCGGACCCCACCAGGCAGATGAGCGCCTTGCTGTCCGGCCGTTGTTTCAGGGTGTAGACCCGGGCAACGGCTTCCGGGTTTGTGGCGTCGCACCCAATGCCCCAGACCGTATCGGTCGGATACAGGATCAGCCCCCCGGATTCAAGAACTTGCAGGCAGTTGTCCAATATATTCTTCATAGCGGTTTTCATCGCGTACCCCCTGTTTTGCCGGATACCCGGTTATAGGGGGTGCAGGCCGAAATATTCGGTTAGTTGCTCCCACTGTACGCGGTTTTTGTCTTTATTGATATTCGTTTTTTTCAATGAAGTTTTCTGGGAACCGAGGATGGGGACGGGTTCCCCTGAAGCCTCCAGGGCAGCCCGGACCCGGGTGCCTGCCAGGAGCCCCATAACCTTGAACCAGAGATCGTCGGCCCGCGGGCTGAGCTTTAGGAATAATTGCCGGTCCTGAACCCGGGGGTCCAGGGAGCCCGGCGGGTAGAGCACGCCCCCCGCACCAACTGCCATAAACGCCTTGGGGTTGCTGCCGCCGTCCGGGGGCACTACCCACTGCGGGTAGGGGAGCAGCGTCCCGTCTTCCGCATAGCGGATGTATCGAATCTGATGCCCGACGATGTCCTTCGGATATTCCAGATGCGTCCGGTAGAGCTTTTCCAGCCAGCCCGGCGGGTACATCAAGTCGTCGTCGCAGGTAACAATGGGGTTGCCGGGGAATTCCTCCAGGCTGTGGATCAGTTTTTTATGCGGGCAGGTGAGCGGGCTGAAAGCAATCCGGAAACGTCCGTGTTCCAGGGATTTCAGGCTATCCGGTATGTGCCCCTGCAGGGATTCCGGGAGCCAAAGTACAATTTGCTCCGGCAGCAAACGCTGTTTCAGCAAGCTCCGGATGACCAGGTCTACCGATCGGATCCGCTCGGGGATAGAGGTAAGGGACACCACAAGCGGGGCTTCCGGCTGGCTGGAATTTTTCAGCTTTTTAACCGGAGTGGCCCGCAACCGGAATTGGCGGTACAGCGATTTCGGGATTTCCTTTACTTTCATCTCAGGTCGGTTTCCGGAAAATTCCGGGCAATTTCCAGGCTTCGGACAAAAATATGCAATATGCGTTCGTTATTTTTGCTTTTGCGTATTTTCGATTATGGATCAACCAAAAATATCGGTAATCATCAGCACCTTCAATGCCGAGAAATGGCTGGAAAAAGTGCTGATCGGCTTCAATTGCCAGTTGTTCAGGGACTTTGAGGTTGTCATTGCGGATGACGGCTCCCGGGAGGCCACCCGGGAACTGATTGACCGGATGCGGGGGGAGGTGTTCTACGACATCCTCCACGTTTGGCAGGAGGATGACGGATTCCAGAAATCCCGGATATTGAACAAGGCGCTGCTGGCCTGCCGGGCAGCGTACATCATCATGACCGACGGGGATTGCATCCCGCGAAACGATTTTGTACAGGTCCACCACTTCAACAAGGAAAAGGGATGTTTTATTTCCGGGGGCTATTACATGCTCCCGATGAATATCTCCCTGGCCATTACCCGGGAGGATATCGAGAAGCAACGCTGCTTCAATATCCACTGGCTCAAGGAACAGGGAATCCCGAAGACTTTCAAGAACACGAAACTGATCGTCAGGGGGTTGGCTTCCAGGCTCTTCAACCGGCTCACCCCCACCAATGCCAGTTGGAACGGGCACAATTCATCGGGCTGGAAAAAGGACATCCTGAATGTCAATGGTTTTGACGAGCGCATGCAGTACGGGGGGCAGGACCGGGAACTGGGCGAGCGGCTGGTAAACTTCGGAATCCGGCCGAAACAATTGCGCTACAGCGCGGTGTGTGTACACCTGGACCACAAGCGGGGGTACAAGACGCCGGAGACACTGGCCAAGAACGCGGCGATACGAAAGGAAACGCGCCGCGGCAGGCACGTCTGGACGCACTACGGCATCAACAAGTAGTAGGCCAGCTCATTTTTCTGTTCGAGCTTCTTCAATTCCCGGTATCGCTCCAGGACGCCCAGTGCGTTCAGGTAACAGATGACCATACCCTTTCGGCCGTCCAGGATCCCGAGGCGGAGTATATAGTGGTTAAAGAATTTCCACAGGGGCTTCAACATCATAAAGAAGTAATTAAAGCCTTTCTCCCTGAAAAAATCTTCCCGCGCCTTCAGCCGGCCGTAATGCAGCATTTTAGACCGGTAGTCTTCGTAGTTCTTATAGCAGTAATGGATCAGGCGCTCCTGCAGGATTCCCGAAGACCCGTCTACTTCCAGGGTTTCGTGAACGATTTTCCGGTCCGTGAACCGGGCTTTGCTCCGTCGGAACAGGCGGTAGTTTTTATCGGTCTGCCAGCCGCTGAACCTTAGCGGTTTGCCGGCAAACATAAATTGCCGGTAAAACCAGAAGGCTGCGTGGTCGGTATTGCCTGCAATGGTATCCTGGATTTCCCGGCGCAAGGCCCCGGGTACTACCTCATCCGCATCCAGGAACAGGACCCAGTCGTTGGAGGCCTGGGTCAGCGCAAAGGATTTCTGCAGGGTGAAATTTTCGAAGGGATGCTGGATTACCCGAACATTGGGTTGTTCCAGCAGGTATTCGTACGTGCCGTCCGTACTGAAGGAATCCACTACCACAATTTCATCCGCAAAGGCAATCGATTCCAGGCATCGCTCAATATACCCGATTTCGTTGTAGGTGATAATGAGCGCGGTCAACCGGGTGTTACCTTCGGCCTTATTCATGGGTGCGTACGATTCCGATTACTTTCAGAGAACGAAAAAAAGCATTCTCAAAGTATGAACAAAATGAATTTTTATTTTTTGCGAACCTGGGAGGTTTTTGGGAGTGGCGTTGTTATATCGGCAACAACGGGCCGGAAATCAAGCGGAGTTGTAAATGGGGCGACGGGAAATGCCACGTGTAGTGAAGCCGCTCCCTATTGCTGAGGGGTCAGGGCGCTTACCAGGAAGCCTTTTTTACTGAGGCGGGGCAGACTGTACTGTGCGGCCCGGTACTCCCGTTCAATCAATCGAAGCACGCGGTAGCGCTGTACGTCTTCCAGGGCGCCGAGAAAGCAAATAACCAACCCGCGGTAGCCGTCCAGGAAGCCCAGCCGGCAAATGAAATTGAAGAGGAACCTCCAGAGGGGTTTGACCACCCATTTCAGGTAGGTGAATCGACGGTTTTTCCGGAACGCCTCCAGGGCTTTCATCTGGCCGTAGAGTTGCATTTTGCCCTTGTAATCGGAATACCCCTGGTAACAGTAATGAATCATTCGCTCGGAGAGGCAGGCGGTTTGGCCTTCCACTTCCAGGCGCTCGTGGACAATCCGTTCGGAGGAATAACGTGCTTTGCTGCGGCGGAAGAGCCGGATGTTCTTATCGGTCTGCCAGCCGCTGAACCGGAGCGGTTTGCCGCAAAACATGAATTTGCGGTAGAACCAATACGCATTTGTTTCGTTCCCGGGATTCGAAAGCTCGCCGAGGATTTCATCCCGGAGGCCCGCCGGGATTCGTTCGTCCGCATCGATGAACAGGACCCAGTCGTGGCGGGCGTGCATCAGTGCAAAATTCTTCTGGGCGGTAAAATTCCTGAAGGCATGGCGAATGACGCGTACCCGGGGATGGGCCTGCAGGTACTCATAGGTGCCGTCCGTACTGTAGGAGTCCACCACGACGATTTCCGATACAAAATCGATACTTTCGATGCAGGCTGCTATCTGTTCGATTTCGTTGTAGGTAATGATGAGTGCGGATATCTCGGGTGTTTCCTTCTGAGGGACACGCATATCGGGATGGATTTAAGGGCTGCCTAGTTATAACAGCAAATCGGCCCGATTAGTATAATTTTTGCCAAAAAAGAGCTTCCCCGGCGCTGTATTTCCGGAACGCCCGGTCCTACCGGGGCCCCTGTGAACGGCCCTTTTGCCTCAGACCGCGACGTCGTATTCCCGGAGCGCGTCGTTCAGGGAGGTCTTCTTGTCCGTACTCTCCTTGCGCTGCCCGATGATCAGCGCACAGGACACCTGGTAGGTCCCGGCCGGGAATTCCTTGGTATAGCTGCCGGGGATTACTACGGAACGGGCGGGAACGCGACCTTTGTATTCCACAGGGGATGCCCCACTGACATCGATGATCCGCGTGGATGCCGTGAGCACCACGTTGGCCCCGAGTACGGCTTCCCGTTCCACCCGCACGCCTTCTACAACAATGGACCGGCTGCCGATAAAGGCATTGTCCTCGATGATGACCGGGGCGGCCTGGAGGGGTTCCAGGACCCCGCCGATCCCGACGCCGCCGCTCAGGTGAACGTTCTTCCCGATCTGTGCGCAACTGCCCACTGTGGCCCAGGTATCCACCATCGTACCCTGGTCCACATAAGCGCCAATATTCACGTAACTGGGCATCAGGATCGTCCCCCCGGCAATGTATGCACCGTGGCGGGCTACTGCATGGGGAACCACGCGGATGCCTTTTTCGCGATACCCTTTCTTAAGGGGAATCTTGTCGTGGTATTCAAAAATCCCGGCTTCCAGGGTTTCCATTTTCTGGATGGGGAAATACAGTACGACGCCTTTCTTTACCCATTCCTGGACTTCCCAGCCGTCAGGCCCCGGGTTGGCGCAGCGCAATTCCCCGGCATCGAGCAGGTCGATGACCTCCCGGATCGCTTGTTGTGTTTCTGCTTCCTTGAGCAATTCCCGGTTTTCCCAGGCGGCTTCGATCTTGGTTTTTAACGTGTCCATCGGGTCTTTAGAATTTGCGCAAAGATAGCTGCTGTTGCCCAATTGTCCTGCCGGATTTATACCTGTAACGATTTATCCGTTATTTTTGCCAAAAAATTTATTTGGGCAGGATACTCGCTTTGGACTATGGGCAGAAACGAACCGGCATTGCCGTGACCGACCCGTTGCAGATGATCGCTTCCGGACTGACCACAGTACAGACCCCGGAATTGCTGGATTTCCTGGAAAGCTATATGGGGGAGGAGCAGGTGGAACGAATTGTGATCGGGGAGCCGCGTCGGATGGATAACAGCCCGTCCGGGATCGAAGCCGAAATCCGCAGCTTTATTGAGCGTATAAAAAAACGTTTTCCGGATCTACCCCTGAGCCGGCAGGACGAACGGTTCAGCTCGCAAATGGCGGTCCGGGCCATGATAGAAGGAGGGATGAAGAAAAAGAAACGACGCGATAAGGCAGCCGTGGACAAAATCAGCGCCACCCTGATCCTGCAATCGTATTTAAGCAGCAAAGAATTATGATCTTACCAATAGTCGCATACGGAGACCCGGTACTGCGCAGGAAATGCGAAGCGATTGGGCCGGAATACCCGGAACTCGCCACCCTGATCGAGAATATGTGGGAAACTATGTACCAGGCCAACGGAGTGGGGCTGGCAGCCCCCCAGGTGGGCCGGCCCATCCGGCTGTTCCTGGTCGACACCTCGCCCTTTGCGGAGGACGAGGATTTCTCCCCCGAGGAGCAGGAAAAGCTCCGGGCGTTCAAGCGCGTTTTTATCAATGCGCAGATGCAGGAGGAGACCGGGAAGAAATGGGCTTTCAACGAGGGTTGCCTGAGTATCCCGGATATCCGCGAGGACGTCACCCGGCAGGACACGATTACCCTCCGCTATCAGGATGCGGAATTCAAGGAGCATACGGAGACCTTTGACGGGTTGTTGGCCCGGGTCATCCAGCACGAGTACGACCACATTGAGGGGATCCTTTTTACGGATCACATCTCCTCCCTGAAAAAGCGCCTGCTCAAGGGGAAACTGACCAACATTTCCAAAGGGAAGGTACAGATTGATTATAAGATGCGGTTCCCGGCCGTAAAACGGGGGCGGTAGACTTAATTTTTAGCATATTTGCAGCCGAAAATCACTTTATGAGTTTAGATAAGATATTGTCCATCGCCGGAAAGCCGGGCCTGTTTCGTCTGGTAACGCAAACCCGTTCCGGCTTTGTGGCCGAATCCCTGGCTGACGGGAGGAAGATCAGCGTCGGGATGACCGGCAATGTAAGCGTCCTCTCCGAAATTGCCATCTACACACTGGATGAGGAGCTGCCGCTTCGGGAGGTTTTTGCCAGGATCCAGAAGAAGGAGGACGGGGGCAACACCTCCATCAACCACAAGGCGGGAAAACTTGAGCTCGAGGAATATTTCTTTGAGGTGCTTCCGAATTACGACGAGGACCGCGTCTACACGAGCGACATCCGCAAGGTGATCCAATGGTACAACCTGTTGCTGGACAACGGTTTTGAAGATTTTTCGGACCCGGACGCTGCTGAGGAGGGCCAGGAAGCGGATGCAGACGGGAGCGGACCTGCCCCCGCAAACACACCCGGGAAGAAAGGATAGACCCCGGCGACGTATGGGAAACCCCTGTTGAACCGCATGGCCGATCCGGGAAAAGAGCAGGTCGACCCCCGCAGACAGGGGGCATAATTCCCTATATTTAGCGGAGAAACCGCTAATACGTTTAAAATGTTTGCCAAATTCTTTGTGCGCAGGGCCTTGCTGCTGCTCACCGGGTTATTTCTCCTGACTGCTCATTCCCAGAATTCAGGGAAGGATTCCACCGAAAAAGATACCGCCGGAAAGAAAGAGGAAGGCCTCCCCCTGGAGCCGTCCCGCAAAATTTCCTTTCAGGCCCAACAGGGAACCTGGATCTCATTGGATGTCAGCCCGGACGGGCAAACGATTGCCTTTGACCTGATGGGCGATATTTACACCATCCCGGCAACCGGGGGCACGGCCACCGCCCTGACCCGGGGCCTGCCTTATGAGGTGCATCCGCGGTTCAGCCCGGACGGCAAGTCCCTGTTGTATATTTCCGACAAAAGCGGCTCCGAGAATATCTGGATCATGGACCTGGAATCCCGGGAGGAAACCCAGCTTACAAAATCGGAGAACAAACACTACTTCTCAGCGGACTGGTCGCCGGACGGGACCTATGTGGTAGGGGCTGCCGGACGCCGCAACATCAAATTGCACCTGTATCACAGGGAGGGTGGCGGCGGGAGCCAGTTGCTGGACAAACCCGAGAATCTCAAAACCATCGACCCGGCCTTTTCCCCGGATGGCAAACGCATCTACTTCTCCCGGCGGACGGGCGCCTGGAATTACAATGCCCAACTGCCCCAATACCAGATAGGTACCTATGATATGGAGGACGGCGGCTCGGCGGTAATCACCTCCCGATACGGGTCGGCTTTTACCCCCACGCCCAGCCCGGACGGGAAATGGCTGGTGTTCGGGAGCCGCTATGAAGAACACACCGGGCTGCGGCTGCGCAACCTGGAAACCGGGGAGGAGCGCTGGCTCGCCTACCCGGTGCAGCGGGATGAACAGGAATCCATCGCCCCGCTGGGGGTACTCCCGGCCATGGCCTTTTCCCCGGATAGCAAAGAGCTCTTCCTCTCCTATGGCGGGAAGATCCGGGCCCTGTCCATTGCGGACAATTCCGTTCGCGAAATACCCTTTACAGCCCCGGTCTCCCTGGACCTGGGCCCGCGCCTGGATTTCAAATACCCGATTTCCGACGCCCCGGAACTCCCCGTAACGCAGATCCGGGATGCCGTTCCCTCCCCGGACGGGAAACACCTGGCCTTTACGGCCCTCAACCGGCTCTATGTGATGGAGCTCCCGGACGGGGCCCCCCGGCGACTCACCGACCACGAATTTACCGAGGCGCAACCGGCCTGGTCCCCGGATGGGGGCGAACTGGTTTTTTCAGGCTGGCAACCCGGCGGGGGGCACCTCTACAAGGTCCGCACTGACGGGCGCGGGGGAGCGCGTGCCATAACCCGCGTCCCGGGTATCTATTCCCAGCCGGCCTGGTCCTACAACTCGGACCGCATCGTATTCCTACGGGGCTATGCCCAGGCTTATGACGAAGGGACGGGCCCGAACACCAGGGGCAGCCGGGAAGACCTGGTCTGGATCCCGTCCGATGGCGGGGCGCAAACGCTGATCGACAAATCAGAGGGTCGGACAACCCCGCATTTTACCAGGGGGGACGACCGGATCTACCTGAGCCACCCGCAGCGCGGGTTGCTGTCGCTTCGGTGGGATGGGACGGACGAAAAACAACACCTGATCCTCAAAGGGATTGAGACCTATGGGTCCCGGGATATCCTGACGGAGTCCGGGCATGGCGGACACAGATTGCTGCCCCCGGATTCCGGCTTGCGAGAAGAAGACGACAAGGCCTCCCGCCCGGCCGAAGTGCGAATTTCCCCGGACGGGAAGCGGGCCCTGGCACAAATCAACAACGACATCTACTCGGTGCACGTACCCCGGTATGGGAAAACACCCACCGTTTCGGTAGCCAAGCCCGGGGATGCCGCATTCCCGGCAGTAAAGCTCACACAACTGGGCGGGGAATTCCCGGCCTGGTCGGGGGATAGCGGTAAGGTACACTGGTCTTTGGGCGCCAGCCATTTTACCTATGACCTCGCCGCCGGGGAACAATTCCGGGACAGCCTGGAAGCCGTTAAAAAGGCCGAAAAGGAAAACCCGGTGAAAAAAGATTCCGTAAACGGGGCGGACAAGGATGAGGAGGAACCGGTTTTCGAAGCAGACGAGTTTCGCATCCCCCTGAAATACCGTCAGGATATCCCCAAAGGGACCCTGCTGCTTGCAGGAGCCCGCCTGATTACCATGGAAGGGGATACGGTCCATGAAACCGGGGACCTGCTCATCCGGGACAACCGCATCGCCGCCCTGGGTCCGGCGGGGAGCCTGCAAATCCCGGAGGGGACCGAGGTAAGGGATATGAGCGAGAAGACAATTGTCCCGGGTTTTATCGATACGCACGCACATATGTGGCCGGCCTGGGGCATCCACAAGAACCGGATTTGGATCTACGGGGCCAATCTGGCCTATGGGGTCACCACCACGCGCGACCCCCAGACAGCCACCACGGATGTCCTGACCTATTCGGACATGGTCAATGCCGGGATGATGCCGGGCCCCCGGATCTACAGCACCGGGCCCGGGGTGGGGTACTGGCGCTATAAGCTGACCAGCCTGGAGCACACCAAAAAAGTTTTGCGGCAGTACAGCGAATACTACGATACGAAGACCATCAAGATGTACCTGACCGGGAACCGGAAGCACCGGCAATGGGTGATCATGGCGGCCAAAGAACTCGGCCTGATGCCCACCACAGAGGGTGGGCTGGATTTTAAGCTGAACATGACCCAGCTCCTGGACGGGTACCCGGGGCACGAACACTCCCTGCCCATCTACCCGATCTACAACGACGTGGTCCGCACCATTGCGGATGCGGGGATGGCGGTGACCCCTACCTTGCTGGTGGCCTATGGCGGGCCCTGGGCGGAGAACTATTTCTACGCTACCGAAGACGTTTGGGGGGATTCAAAAATCCGGCACTTCACGCCCTACGAAGAACTCGCCTCAAAATCCCGGCGACGCCCGGGTTGGTTTATGGACGAGGAACACGTCTTTGAGAAGCACGCCGAATTCATGAAGGACCTGGTAGACGCCGGGGGATTGGCCGGGATAGGGTCCCACGGCCAGTTGCAGGGCCTGGGTTACCACTGGGAGTTATGGTCCGTGGCCAGCGGCGGTATGGAAAACTCAGACGCCCTGCGGGTAGCCACCCTGCTGGGGGCCCGTTCCCTGGGACTCGATGGCGACCTGGGCAGCCTGAAAGCCGGAAAACTGGCAGACCTGGTTATCCTGGATGCGAATCCGCTGGACGACCTGCGCAATACGAATACCGTCCGATATGTGGTCAAGAACGGACGGATGTACGAGGCGGAAACCCTGGATGCCGTCTGGCCGGATATGCGGAAAGCCCCCACATATCCGTGGCAGGCGGAACGCCCGGAAGGGCTGCCGGGAACGGGTCAGTCCTTGAGGTCCGGTTCAGGGAACTCGTCCGGCCACGGTACGCGGTCCGACGGGTAATACCGGATATCCATCCGCTTAAAATAGTCCGCCTGGGCGGCCAGGCGGTGCTTGTAGTCCTCCCAGGATAACTGGGCGGGTTCCGTCCATCCGAGTTCTGCGTAGCCGGGCAGCCTTGGGAATGCCAGGTACTCCAGTTCGCTGAGTTCTGATATCGTCTCCGACCACAGGGGGGCTTCAATCCCCAGGATGTCCTTTTTGGCAATTCCGGCCGCATAGGCCTGGGGGTTCCAGATGTAAGCGCTGTCCACGGGGATATAGGCGGCCCAGTGGAGCCCGAAGGTGGAGGTGGAATCGTATTGCATATCCAGGTAGGCCTTCCGGGCCGGGGAGAGGATCACCTGCATCCCCTGGTTAACCGCTTTCCGGGCGTTTTCCTCATCGGCCCAGAATTGGGCTACCGAACTGCTGTCCAGGGAGGCATTGGCAATTTCGTCCCAACCGATCATCCGTTTCCCGTACTTCCGCACGATGGGTTCCACCCGCTCCACAAAATAGATGTAATCGTCCTTTGCAGTGACGTGGCTTTCGTCTCCACCAATGTGGAAGTAGGGCCCGGGGGTCATCTCGGAAATTTCCCGGATAACATCGTCGATAAAGGCATAAACCGTGTCCTTACGCGTGTCCCAGGTGCTGAACCCCACTTGCGTCCCGGTATACAGGGCCGGGGTTTTCCCGTTCCCGTTCAAAAACGGGTAGGCAACAGAGGCCGCATTCGTATGCCCGGGCATGTCCACTTCCGGCACAATCGTGATAAACCGCTCCGCTGCATAGGCAACGATTTCTTTGTATTCCTCCTGGGTGTAATACCCGCCGGGGCCACCTCCTACTTCGGTGCTGCCGCCTACTTCGGTCAGTTTCGGCCACGATTTGATTTCGATCCGCCAGCCCTGGTCGTCCGTCAGGTGCAGGTGGAGGACATTCAGTTTGTAATAGGCCATCACGTCCAGGTATTTTTTGACGTCGGAAACGGAAAAGAAATGCCGGGCCACATCGAGCATGGCCCCCCGGTAGGCAAATTCCGTCTTATCGGTGATTTTTCCAGTGGGAAGCGGCCAGATGGGGTATTCCGTCAGGGTGTCATTGGCTGCCGACGGAATCAGCTGCCGCAGGGTCTGTACGGCGTGGAAGGCCCCCTCGGCATTCGCGCTGTTGATCAGTACGGAATCGCGGGTGATATACAACTGGTATCCTTCGGGCCCGTCCGCAGGGGATTGGTTGAAATAAATCGCCCGGTGGATCCCTTCTTTGTTTTCATTGTCCACGGGCAGCCTCAGGCCGGTACGCGCCTCAATATGGCCTGCGAGGGTTTCCGCCACCTCGGCCATGCCTGCGGCGCCCCCGCTGTAGATCGCCACGTGCCGGTCAAGGCCAAAAGCATCGTGGGTAGGTACCACGGACAGGGGTTTCGGGATCAGGGCGGCTTCCGCCAAATCCGTTTCTGGAAATTCAATACGGGGCCGCTGCTCATCGGCACATGCCCACAGGGCCACTCCCAGCCAACCGGCCAGGGCAATTCGGATCAGGGCACTGCCCCATTTCAGGTTTTTCATGCTATGTTCAATTGTTTGCGCGTGGTGTTGGAGCGCGTGGTGTTTTTATTAATTCGATTGCCCGATCAGCGGACCCAAAACAGATTTCCAGATGCGGTATCCTTCGGCATTCATATGCAGTCCGTCTTCAATAAACAAAGTTTCATTCAGGGACCCGTCCGCCTGGAGCATCGGTGTCCAGACATCGGCATAGCGGGTCAGGGGGTCCGCTTCTGCCAGCCGGCTCAACTTCCGGTTAAATCGCTCGTATTTTCCCCGTAGCTTCCACCGGCTGATACTCGGTTTGGCGGAGATCAACACCACGGGCATCCCCGGGTAACGCGACCGGATCCGGGAGAGGATTTCCGCAATATCCCGGAAGGCGCGGCCGGGGCTTTTTCCTTCTGCCAGGTCGTTGTCGCCTTCGTAGATGGAAACCACCATCGGGCGGTAATTCAGTATCAGGGGATCCAGGTAGAAAAGCAGGTCGGAAGCCTGGGAACCCCCGAACCCGGTATTGATTACCTGCCTGTCGGGAAAATCCCGGTCCAGGCTTTCCCACATGCGGACACTCGAGCTGCCGGTAAACAGATAGGTGGCCCGATAGGGGTTCCACAAGCTATCGTTCCGGGCTGTGATGGAGGCGACTTCCTGTTCAAAACGCCCGGGGTCCTGGGCGAATGCAGGGACGCATTGGATTAAAATCGCAAGCAATGCGAGCAGGACTCCCATGTCCTTGGCGGGAGAATTCGGGGAAATGCGTGTCATTCGCCTGGTTGTTTTTGTTCAGGCACTAAAATATGGACATTGGCCCAATCGTAAAAACGCTCAATCCACTTGTCGGACGGCAATCCCTGTTCCCGCATCCCGAAGCCATGACCGCCCCGGCTGTACATATGCAGGGCAACCGGGATCCCGGCTTCCCGCCATGCGGTGTAGAGTTCCACGCTGCCCTTTGCAAGGCCCAGCGGGTCGTCGGTGGCGCAAATTACGAGCAGGGGCGGGGCATGTTCCGGGGCAGGGGCCACCGGGTAGGCATCCGTCCAGGGATAAACCGGCACCAAAAAGTCCGGTACATTGTCCCCGGAAGCCGAATAGCCGACACCCAGGGTAACTGCCCCGCCGGCCGAAAACCCCATGAATCCAATTTTTTCGGGATCCAGACCGTACTCCCCGGCATGAGACCGGACCCAGGTCAACGCGCTCAGCCCGTCCTGGATGGAGTAGGGGAGTACCTTACCCACATTGGCCATCAGGCCGGTCGGGTCATTCTGTCCGAGCTGGCTGATTTCGGCAACGCCATCGGCACCCGTGGGCACCAGGCGGTATTTGAGCACAAAAGCCGTAAAACCCCGTTCCGCGAGCCATTGGGCTACCTGCCGGCCTTCACTTTCGATACTCAACCCGTAAAGGCCCCCGCCCGGGGCAATCACTACGGCTGCCGAATTGCCCGCCCCCTTCCCGGGCCGGAAAACCTGCATGCTGGGTGCGGACACGTTTGTGACCACCTCGGTTTGCCAGATGTCGCTGTAGTAGTGTTTCTCACTACCGGTCCATTCCACCCCCCGGGCGGGGTCGAAGGGCAATGGAATACTGTCTGCCTGGGCAAACAGGCCGGGCATAACAAAGAGTAGCAACCAGTGGATCGTCAGGGTAGTTCTCATCATGGGTGAAGGTCCGTTAACATTTATTGAAAATCAGGGGGATGGGGTCATTTGGGCTGCCAATGCATCCCGGCCACGGTCATCCGAAGCGTGTACACGGCATCCATGGCTGTAATAAACAAGGTTTTGCCATCCGTACCCCCAAAAGTTACGTTGGCCGTCCAGCTTTCGGGCACCTCGATATGATGGAGTTTTTTGCCCTCCGGGCTGAAAATGTGCACGCCCCGGCCGGTCAGGTAGATATTCCCCTGTTCATCCAGGGTCATCCCATCAGAGCCCATGGTAATCATCAGGGTGGCGTTTTCCAGGCTGCCGTCCGGGGCGATATCGTACCGGTACGTCATGCTGTTGCCGATATCCGCGACGTAGAGGCGCTTTCCGTCCCGAGTCCCGATAATCCCGTTGGGTTGTACCAGGCCGTCTGCTGCCAGCTGGGGCTCCCCTCCGGCTGCAGGGATCCGGTAGACCCGCTCCTCCTCAATTTCCTTTTCCTGCCGTTCCCAGTAGGGGCGCTGGTAATAGGGGTCGGTAAAATAAATGGTGCCGTCCGGGTGGACCCACATATCGTTCGGCCCGTTGAATTTGGCACCCTGGTAATTATCCGTGAGCACTTTCACGGACTTATCCGGGGCAATGCGCCAGAGCTCAAACTTCTCGTCGGCCGCAGCGAGGAGGTTGCCTTCGTTATCCCAGTACAGGCCGTTTGCCCGGCCCGCCGGCTCCATGAATACGCTGATTTCCCCGGTCTTCGCATCCCAGCGGTGAATCCGGTTGTTCGGTTGGTCGGTGAAGTACACGTCTCCCCCTGGGGCAGTTGCCGGGCCCTCCGTAAATTCAAATGCCTCGGAGACGAGCTGCAGTTCGGCGCCTTCTTCAATCAGGCCAGTCTCGCTGGCGCAACCTGCAAGCAGGATCCCCAGGGCGGTCAGGGCCAGCCCGTTCGTTATTCGGTTCATCGTTTTATGGTTTTTTCATTTGATATCCCGGCCCCCTGACGAAACGCCCGGGGAAATTGCCGGTGTGCTCCCCGTTTTGCAACACGGGGACGCCATTTACCAGGACGTGTTCCACCCCGGATGCGTATTGGTGCGGTTGTTCAAAGGTGGCCCGGTCCTGGATCCGCTCCGGGTCAAAAACCACCACGTCGGCAAAGTATCCGGGTTTGAGCTGTCCGCGCCCCCGGAGTTTCAGGTTGCCCGCCGGCAGGGAGGTGAGTCGGCGGACGGCTTCCTCCAGGGAAATGACCCCGCGATCCCGGACAAAATGGGACAGGAGGCGCGCAAAGGAGCCGTAGGCCCTCGGGTGCGTACTCTGTTCCAGGAAAACCCCTTCATTCGTATAGGAGCCCGCATCCGAACATATTGCCATATAGGGCAGGGCGAGTTTTTTTTCGACATTCTCCTCGCTCATTGAAAAATAGACCACCTGAATCCGGCTGTCATCCTCAAAGATGAGGTCGGCAATGGCTTCCCGGGGCCGGATACCGCGCTCCGCGGCCACTTCTGCCAGATTTTTGCCGATCAGGTGGCGCATGTCCTTGTTGCGAAACCCCACCAGCAGGATATTCTCCGGGGGGACGTGAAATTTAACCTCTTCGATCATCCGCTGCCTCGCCTCCGGGTCCCGGAGGTATTCCATCGTACGTTCATGCCCCCCGTCCTTGGCCCAGGCCGGCAGCAGCACATTTAACCCCGTGGAACTCGCATTGTACATATACATATCCGTGGTAATTTCCAGGCCGCGGCTGCGCGCGTCCTCCACCAGGGCGATGGCGCTGTCCAACAGGTCCCAATTGTCCTGTCCGGAAGCCTTGAAGTGGTAGATCTCGGCCGGCACATCGGCATCTTCCGCAATTTGGATGAGTTCCCGCACCGCGTGGAGCAGGCTGTCCTCCTCGTTGCGGATATGCGATATATACATGCCTCCATATTCCGATACCACCCGTGCCAGGTCGGTGATTTCGCCCGTGGATGCGTGTCCGCTCGGCACGTAAATCAGGGAGGTCGACAGGCCTACGGCCCCTTCTTCCATCCCCCGGCGGAGCAGGGTTTTCATCGAATCCATTTCCGCAGGGGTGGGCGCCCGTTTTTCGTATCCCATCACGTATTCCCGAAGCGTGCCGTTGCCCACAAAAGAGGCTACATTTGTGGATACGCCACGCTCTTCCAGGTGTTGCAGGTATTCCCCGAGGGTGGTCCAGGGGATGTCGTAGGTAATGTCCTGTTGCCCGTTGCGCATCTCCCGTTTCATCTCTTCGTTAAGGGGCCCCATAGAGCGTCCTTCGCCCAGTACTTCCAGGGTGACGCCCTGCCGGATATCGCTCTGCGAGCGGCCGTCCTCCAGGAGGGATACGTTTGCCCAGCTGAGCATATTGATAAACCCCGGGGCCAGGTGGAGCCCGGTGGCGTCGATCTCGGTTTTCGCCTTCCGTCCCGAAAGGTCCCCGATGGCTGCAATGGTATCTCCCCGGATTCCCAGGTCGGCTCGGATGGCCGGGCTGCCGCTGCCGTCGAGCAACTGTCCGCCCCGGATAACGACATCAAACCCGGGTTCCGGTTGGCATGAGGAAAATATCAGGAGGAGAATCAGGAAGCGCAATGCGTACATGGATCCGGTTGGTTTGCCATTAAAATTACGCCAAATTCCATTCGCCGCCAAACCCCGGATTTGTACCTTTGCCGAAAGAACAGGGCCCTATGAACACCCGGGAAAAACAGTTGCAGGCCATCGATCGCCTGCTCACCATCATGGACGAATTGCGGGAAGGCTGCCCGTGGGATCGCAAACAGACGATGCAGACCCTCCGGCAGCTGACTATCGAGGAAACCTACGAATTGGGGGATGCCATCCTGGACAATGACCTGGAGGAGGTCAAGGGAGAGTTGGGCGACTTGTTGCTGCATATTGTTTTTTACGCCCGGGTCGGCTCGGAAACCGGCCATTTTGATATCGGGGACGTGGCGGAGGCGATTTGCGAGAAGTTGATCCGCCGCCACCCGCACATCTACGGGGACACCGAGGTGGCCGACGAGGCGGATGTTAAGGCGAATTGGGAACGCATCAAGTTGCGGGAAGGCAAGAAAAGCGTTTTGCAGGGAGTACCCGCCGGGTTGCCGGCCCTGGTCAAGGCCAACCGGATCCAGGAGAAGGTGGCCGGGGTGGGCTTTGACTGGGAACAGCCCGAACAGGTCCTGGACAAGGTGCGTGAAGAACTGGGCGAACTCGAGGCGGAGCGGCGCGCCGGCAATGCGGATGCCCTGGAAGCCGAGATGGGCGATGTGTTCTTCTCCCTGGTCAACTACGCCCGCTTTCTCGGGATCAACCCAGAAAATGCCCTGGAACGGACCAACAAGAAATTCATGGCGCGCTTTGACTTTTTGGAATCCCGGGCCCGGGAGGCCGGGAGGGAACTCAGCGATATGACCCTGGCCGAAATGGACGTGCACTGGGAAGAAGCCAAGAAACAACCCTGAGGAGCCATGCGGCCCGATAACTGCTAACATCCCGTTTTGCTGCAGCAATACACCCGCGAATTCCGTTATAACTTCCGCCTGGCGTCCCCGGTAATCCTCGGGATGCTCGGGCATACCTTTGTCGTTTTTGCGGATAATATCATGGTGGGCCAGCTGGGTACCGCGGAACTCGCCGCGGTTTCCCTGGGGAACAGTTTTGTGTTTATCGCCATGTCGCTCGGCATCGGGTTCTCGACTGCGATCACCCCCCTGGTAGCGGAGGCGGACGGACGGGGCGACCGGGGAGAGGGCAGGCAGGTGCTCCAGCACGGCCTGGTCCTTTGCAGCCTGCTGGGCCTGGTCCTTTTTGCGGCGGTACTCCTGGCCAAGCCGCTCATGTACCTGATGGAGCAGCCCCCTGAAGTGGTGGCTTTTGCCCAGCCGTATATCGACCTGGTAGCCCTTTCCCTGATCCCGCTCATCGTATTCCAGGCGCTGAAGCAATTCTCGGAGGGGCTTTCCCAGACGCGCTATCCGATGTATGCCACCATCGTGGCCAACGTGATCAATATCGGGCTGAACTACCTATTGATATTCGGACACCTGGGGTTTCCGGCCATGGGGGTTACCGGAGCGGCCGTCGGCACCCTGGTGGCCCGTGTGGCCATGTGCTTTATCCTGTGGGGCCTGTTCCGCCGCCGCCCGGCCTTTGCCGGGTACGTTGAGCGCCTCGCCTTTCGCAAGATCGGCAAGCGGATGCTGCGAAAAATTATCAACCTGGGATTCCCCTCGGCCCTGCAATTCTTTTTTGAGGTAGCCATTTTTACCGCTGCTATCTGGCTGAGCGGTGTCCTGGGGAAAAACCCCCAGGCGGCAAACCAGATTGCCCTGAACCTGAGCAGCATGACCTTTATGTTCGGTACCGGCCTCGGGGTGGCTGCCATGATCCGGGTTGGCAACCAACTGGGCCTCCGGAATTTCCCGGAACTGCGGCGTATTGCCACGTCGATTTTCCTGATGACCGTGCTCCTGATGGCGGGCTTTGCCTTGCTGTTCCTGCTGGGTAGGCACTGGTTCCCCACGCTGTACCTGGACCTGGACGACACGGTGAATTTTGCCGATAACCGGGAAGTGGTGGAACTGGCGGCCCGGCTCTTGCTCGTGGCGTCGGTCTTCCAGATATCCGATGGCGTGCAGGTAGTGGTCCTCGGAGCGCTGCGGGGATTACAGGATGTGCGTATCCCCACGTTGCTGACCTTTATCGCCTACTGGCTGATCGGATTCCCGGTTAGCTATTTCCTCGGGTTGCATACGGCCCTGGCGAGCACGGGGATATGGATCGGTTTGCTGGCCGGGCTTACCGCCTCCTCAATAATGTTGTATCTTCGGTTCCGGTATCTGACGGGTCGGCTCATCGGCCAACATCCCTGACCAACCGGTGCCGGTTGATGGCCTACCCCGGAACGAATTGAGAAAAAACATCAATCTATGGACTTACCCCGGTTCCTGTTAGCAGACAATACGGATCACCCGACAGCCGTGTTTGTCGTCCATACGGAATATCCCCGCTTTATCCTGAACCTGGAAAACGACGAGGTGGAATGGCTGGAGGACTTCTCGGCAGAAGACCAGAAGGAACTCGAAGCGTCTGCAGAGTCGCTTATCACCGAAGCAGTCGATTTTTACGACCGCGAAATTTCCCGATACGACGACTGATATGTGGCAGCAGCTACAGGATCTGGACCGCAATTGGTTCCTGGAACTCAACGGCATGGGCACCGGGGCCTGGGACGGTTTTTTCCTTATCCTGTCCGACAAGTGGCTCGCCATCCCGCTCTATGTACTGCTGTTGCTGCTGGCCTGGCGGGACCTGGGGTGGAAGCCCCTGTTGTTGTTACTGGTATTTGTGGCCTTGCTGATTACCTGCACGGACCAGCTGGCCAATTTTTTCAAATACGGGGTGGGCAGGCTGCGCCCCTGCTACGAGCCTTCCCTGGAGGGGATGGTACGGCTCGTCAAGGCCAATTGCGGCGGGCGGTTCGGTTATTTTTCCGCCCATGCCGCGAATGCCATGGCACTCGCCGCTTTCTTCGCAACTCGCTGGGGGTCGGGTCGCCGGGGATGGGGCGCCCTCCTGATCGTTTGGGCCCTGGCGGTAGGCTTCAGCCGGATTTACCTCGGGGTCCATTATCCCCTGGATGTCCTGACCGGCTGCTTGGTGGGCGGGGTATTCGGCTGGATGTTTGCGCGATTGTTTAAAATGGCACGATCAAAAATTTTCCAATGATCAGCGGGAAGATGTTTTGGGGGTGTTTCCTGGGGATGCTCGCCGTTTATGTCTGCGGACTGCCGGCAACCCTCATGGAGAACGATTCTGCCCAGTTTGCGGTTATGGCCATGCGGATGGTCCAGGAGAACGACTTCGTCAACCTGATCAAAGGGACCGAGCAATACCTGGACAAGCCCCACATGCACTACTGGCTTGCAGCCCTGGCCTATAAGCTATTCGGTATCCACGACTGGGCCTACAGGTTGCCGGCATTGCTGCTTACCCTCGCCGCCTCACGGGCCTGCCACGGGATCGGGAAGGAGCTCTACAACGAAAACGCGGGACGGCTTGCGGCCCTGATCTTCATGAGTGCCCAGACCATCGTCCTTTCCGTGATCGATGTGCGGACAGATGCCGTACTTACCGGCTTTACCGCTTTGTCTATCTGGCAATTGCTCCGGTACCTGGAGCTGGGGAGTACCCGGGGGTTGCTGTGGGGAGCCTTGACGGCAGGCCTCGCCTTTTCCACCAAAGGGCAGATTGCCCTGGTGGTGATCGCCCTGCCGTTGTTGTGCCATGTGGCGTATACCCGCCGGTGGTACCGTCTGGCCGACCTGCGCCTGGTTTGGGGGCTACTGGTATTTGCCCTGGCCATCAGCCCGATGCTCTACGCTTACTACCAGCAATTCGACCTGCATCCGGAGAAGGTCATCCGCGGACGGGGAAACCGCAGCGGCATTCTGTTTATTTTCTGGGAGCAGAGTTTTGAGCGGCTCAGCGGGGAAGGGGTTGGCAAGAACAGCAGCGATTACTTTTTCTTTTTCCACACCTTCCTCTGGGTCTTTTTGCCCTGGACGCTGATGGGGCTCGCAGCCTTCGGGAACCGGGCCTACCGAATGGCGCGCCGTTTCGCGGGGAACAAAACAGCCCCGGCCCCACCCGATGCCGAAGCACCGGGAGGGGCTGCGGGGGAAAATACCAGCGGGAATCCCGGTGTCCCGGAGGTGCTTACACTCGGGGGCATTGCCATCATATTCCTGATCATCAGTTTTGCGCAGTTCAAACTCCCCCATTACCTGAATATCCTGATACCGCTTTTTACCGTGTTGACGGCCGGATATCTCGATGCGCGGAGAAAGAAAGGCCACTGGAAATGGCTCAGGCGCGCTGCCCGCCTGCAGGCCGGTATATTCGGGATAGTTTTGCTTGCTGTTTCCGGGATTGTATTCTGGGTATTTCCATTGCCGGGGGCAGCTGCCGTTGCGCTGGTCCTGGTACTTGTGGGGTCGGGCATCGCACTCTGGCGGCAAATGGCCGATCCGCTGGTACGCCTGGCGGTAATCAGCGTCCTGGCCAGTGTCGGGATCAATGCAGTGATGAATGCCCATTTCTACCCGTCCCTGTTGCAATACCAGGCGGGTTCCGAACTCGCCCGGAATTTTGTCCGGGAAGTTCCTGCAAACCCGCCCATTTTCAAATTCAGTGAGGAGCACACCTGGGCCCTGGACTTTTACAGTCGCCAGCCCGTCCGGATTGTCCGGGGCGGCAACCGCACCGACCTGGCCGGCAGGTGGGTCTACGTGGATGAAGATAAACGCCGGAGCCTGGCCGAATCGGGCTGGGAGTGGGAACGGGAAATCGTCGCCGACCAGTTTCGCATCACCCGCCTGCAGGCACGCTTCGTAAACCCGGAAACGCGGGAAGAGGTGGTCGGCAAGCGCTACTTGCTTTTATTGGCGCCCGCGGCCCCCTGATTCAGGCTTCCCGAAGGTGCAACGCCGGTTTCCTGAAATGAAAGTAGATGCCCGTGAGGGACACCAGGGCCGTAATGATAAAAAACTCCATGCTCAGCCCGATGGCCGTGGCTTCATCCAGTCCAAACCAGGCCGCCCCGTAATAGAAAAGCAATTCCCGGCTGCCGATGCCCCCAATGGTGATGGGGAGGACGGCCGCGATACTGCTCAGCAAAAAGAGGAGGAGGTAGGCGGGGGTGCCCGCGTCCACCTGCAGGGCTTGCAACAGGAGGTAGGCGGTTACCAGTTGGGCGGCCTGAACCACCGCCGAATAGGAAAGTGCATGCCAGAAAACGGGTTGCGCATACGGGAAAAGGCGGCCGTGCAACCACCAGTACAGGGCCAAGCTGGCAATCAGGCCCAGGCCGAGCCAGACGGCATAGGGCTCCAGCCATTCGGGGGCCAGCCAGAGCAGCAGCACGCCGCTGTAAAACACCAGCAGGTAGAGGCCGCTGAGGCGGTCGAGCAGCAAGACCCCCGCCACCCGGCGTACCCGGGTGCCAAATTCCCGGTGCAGGATATATCCCTTGTAGGCATCCCCCCCGATCCCCCCGGGCAGGAAGAGGTTGTAGAACATCCCGAGCAGGTAGAGCTGTCCATTGGCCTTTTCCGTCAGCGGTATCCCGATTTCCCGGAAATACCGGTTTAGCCTGAAGGCGGCAACCAATTTGGAAATGCAGAAAAACAACAGGGCGAGTGCCAGGTATCCCAATTGGCTGGAACGCACCGTATCCCAGACGTCCCGGAAGGGGATCCGCCGGAAGACGAAATAGAGCAGGAGCGCACTGAAAACGAGTTTCAGCAGTGCAATGCCCTTTTTACGCAGGTTCCCCACCGATCAATACATTTTTGATGCGATACGGCCTTTTGCTTTGGGATTCGTAGTAGGTCCGGATCAGCAATTCCATGACGATGCCGATTGTGAAGAGTTGGATACCCCCGAGGATAAACATCATGCCGAAGATCAGGAGCGGTCGCGTCCCGATATCCTGGCCAAAGCCAAACTTCACCACGAGCAAATACACGTTGATCGCCAGGCCGAGCAGGATGAGCAGGACCCCGAAAATCCCAAACAGGTGGATGGGGCGCTGGAAGTACTTCCGGATAAACAACAGCAGCATCATGTCCGCGATGACTTTGAAGACCCGTTCCAGGCCGTATTTGGATACCCCCGCATGGCGGGCGTGGTGGCGTACGGGTACCTGCTTGATCTGGGCGCCCTCCAGGAAGGCCAGCAAGGTGATAAACCGGTGCATTTCTCCGTAGAGGTTCAGGTCCTTGGCGATGGTCCGGGTGAATACTTTCAGGGCGCACCCGTTGTCCTTGATGTCGAGCTTCGTAACCCGGCGCACCAGGAAATTGGCAATTTTGGAGGGGATTTTCTTGATCAGCGAGTCCTGGCGCTTCTGACGGATGCCTGTGACCACGTCGTATTCTCCGCTCAGGGCAAAGGGCAGCATCAGCGGGATATCGGCCGGGTCGTTCTGCAGGTCGCCGTCCATGGTAATGATGTATTCCCCCTGGGCGTAGTCGAGCCCTGCAGCCAGGGCGAGGCTTTGCCCGTAGTTCTTTTTCAGGCAGACCAGGTGTACTTTCGGGTCGGCCATCCGGCGTACCGCCTGCCGGGTACCGTCTGTCGAGAAATCATCCACATACACAATCTGGTAGTTGTACCCTTCCAGGCTGGTGTGGATTTTTTCGGTGAGCAGGCGGACATTTTCTTCCTCGTTGTAGAGCGGAACGACGATCGAAAGGAGCGATTGGGTCAGGACCTCCATGGAACAGGCGTTGGATTCGGGTTCAAATGTACACCTTTTTTCGGCTTCAGCGTTTGGGGCCGAACTGGTCCAGCAGCTGCTGTGCGGCGCGGAATGGGCTGGTCCTGCGGGCCACAACCTGTTGTTCCAGCTCATCGTAAGCGGGGCCTACCCCCGGGATTTCATAGAAGCCCGACAGGAGTTGCTCGGATACCGCCTGCCGGAACCACGCGGTGTACTGCTGTTCCCGTTTCTTCTGAAAGGCCCCGGTTTTTCTGCCCTTTTCCCGGAATTTGTCTATCAGGTCCCAAATAGCTTCAATCCCGGTGTGCTCCGTCGAGGAACAGAGCAGGACTTCGGGCCGCCAGCCGTCTGGCTTGGGTGGGTAGAGGTGCAGGGCCTGTTCAAATGTGGATCGCGCACGGCGCGCAGCCTCCCGGTTGGCCCCGTCCGCCTTGTTGATCACGATCGCATCGGCCATTTCCACGATCCCCCTTTTGATCCCCTGCAGTTCGTCCCCGGCCCCGGCGATTTTCAGGAGCAGGAAAAAATCCACCATTCCGTGAACGGCGGTTTCGCTTTGGCCCACCCCCACGGTTTCAATCAGTATGACCTCATAGCCGGCCGCTTCGCAGAGACTGATGGTTTCCCGCGTTTTGCGGGTTACGCCCCCGAGGGAGGTGCCGGCAGGCGACGGGCGGATAAAAGCGCGTTCGTCCCGGCTGAGGGTGTTCATCCGGGTTTTGTCTCCCAGGATACTGCCCTTGCTCAGGCTGCTGGTGGGGTCTACTGCCAGGACGGCCACCTTCAGGCCCCTGCCGGTGAGATAGCCCCCCAGGCTTTCGATAAACGTGCTCTTTCCGGCACCGGGCACGCCCGTTACCCCGATGCGAATGCTGTTGCCTGAGAAGGGCAGGCAGCTTTCTACGAGTTCGCTGGCTGCTTCCCGGTCGTCGGGCAGGGTACTTTCCACCAGGGTGATGCCCCGCGCCAGGGCGGTCCGGTCCGAGGTGCGAATCCCCTCCAGGAGGTCTTTCGGTCCGGGTTTCGGGCGGGAAGATCGACCGCGGGCGGATTCCGTCCGGGCCGAATCCGGCCGTCCCCGTTTGTCGCCGTCTGGTTTCTGGGTAGGCGCCACGCAGGTCAGGGGTTTACTTTCACGAGTACTTCGGTCTGGTCCCACGCAAGGCGCATGAATACGTCCTGGCTGATTACGTCGAACTCAATGGTAAAATCCTCTACGGGTGACGGGAGTCCCAGGGCGGGCACCGCTACCTGAACCACATCGTGTTCCGGGTCCCGGGTGGTTTTGTCGCCCCCGCTCAGCAGGGTTACCCCCCAATCGGGCACCTCTTCGTTCAGGATGATGGTCCAGGCTTCCCGTCCCGGGATCGTCCAGAGCGAGTAGGTTCCTGCCGGCAGCGGCTTGCCACCTACATAGATGTCTCCGCTGGTGGTAAACGTGGTGGGTTCGTTGGCCCCGGTGCGCCAGACCTCGTCGTAGGGAACGAGTTCCCCGAAGATGGTCCGGCCCTTCTTGGAAGGACTGGAATAATTGACTTCCAGGGTTATGCCGGCCGCCTCGTATTGGGCCGTCCGTTCCGGGCTGTGTTTTTTTGTCTGCTCCCGCAGGTAGGGCATGCCCAAAAAATAAAACAGGAGCAGCAGGGCGCCGAAGACGATAACGATCCATTTGAAAATTTTCATCAGGTCTGGTTTTAAGTTGCCTAAATGTAGTAAATCACGGGCAACCCCGCGGGGTTGCCCGGGGATAATTCCCCCCGGCTATGAGCGGATGCAATTGGGAGCTGCCCACAGGTCAATAGCCCGAAACGGGTCAGAAATTCTCAAAGGAAAAAAGGGTTTCATTCCTGTATACCTGTCCAGGATGCAATTCGCAACCCGGGAAATCGCTGAAGTTCGGGGCATCCGGATACCCCTGGGTCTCAAAGCAAATACCCGCGAAATGGGGTGGGGTGTAAACCACCAGGGCCGGTTGGTTGGTGCTGACCTCCATCCGAATCCCGGATTCCCGGGAATACAGGACTGCGGCAGGCCCGTCCGGATCCAGTACATAGGGCGTGTCGAGCCGTATCTCGCCGATTTCCCGCTCCTGAATGAAGTCGTAGAGGCTGCCGGCAACTTCCAGGATGCGCCCTGTGGGCAACAGGCGCTCATCGGTTTCCAGGCGCTTGCCGGACCCGAGGCGCAGCCGGTAGTGGTCGATGGAATCAGAGTCATCCAGCTTAAAATACGAATGGTTCGTCAGGTTGACCACCGTGGGCCGGTCCGTTTCGGCCTCGTGCCTTACCATGAGGGTTTTCCCGGTGAGCCGGTAAATCAACCGGGTTCGCAATTCGCCCGGAAATCCCTCTTCGCCGTGCGGGCTGGTATATGCCAGTTGTACTTCCGCCGTGTCCCCGTCGCCCGAATGGGATTCGATGGTCCAGTACCGCTTGCCGAATCCGCGTTCTCCCCCGTGGAGGGTGATGCCGTCCCGGTGGGGGATCGGGTGGTATTCGTTTCCGATTCGCAGCCGGCCGCCGGAGATCCGCCCGGCAAAACGCCCCACGCAGGCCCCGAGGAAGGCGGGGTCATCCAGGTAGTCTTCCGGGGCGTCCCTGCCCACCACTACATCGGTGAATCGGCCCCGGGCATCCCGGAATTGCAGGCGTTGGATGATGGCCCCGTAATTCAAAACCCCGAGGCACAGGTGGTCGTTTTTTACAGTAACTTGTTCCAACGCAAATGCTAAAATTTCATTAAAAGTACACTTTTTTGAAACGCTGCACGGAAGCCCTCGTCCTTTAGATAGCAACCTAAAACAATCGAAACTGGAAACGCCGACCTTATTGGCAAACGACCTGATCGAACAGTGCCGGAATCGCGACCGCAGGGCGCAAATGGCCCTCTACCGGAAATATGCCCAGGGCATGTTCTGCGTGGCTATGCGGTTTGTCAAGAATGAGGCCGATGCCGAGGACCTGACCCAGGAAGCCTTTATCAAGGCCTTCCGTAAAATTGACCAGTACAAAGGGGAGGTGACCTTCGGTGCCTGGTTGAAACGGATTGTCGTAAACCGCTGTATCGATTTCCTCAAAGCCCGCCGGCAGCATTTTGTGGAACTGGAGGAAAACAGGTTGCAGGTAACCGAGGCGGAAAACTGGGAGGTGGAATCCGCCCTGGGGGTAGACGATGTAAAAGCTGCTATAGAAGAATTACCCGAGAATTACCGGTATGTCGTACAGCTCTACCTGGTGGAGGGATACGACCACTCGGAAATCTCGGAAATCCTGCAACTGCGGGAGAACACCTGCAGGACCCGCCTGATGCGGGGGAAGGGGTACCTCAGGGAACTATTAAAAGGTAAAAGACATGTCGCAGAATCTTAAGAAACTATTCGAGAATGAACGCAGGCGGGAATACCGGATGCCAGCAGGCCACGAATCCCGGTTTCAGCAGCGCCTGGAGGAGGCCTTCCCGGAGAAGCGCGGGAACCGCTTTTTCTGGATAGGTATGGCTGCCTCGGTGGCGGCCTTGCTCGGGGTTGCGTTCTGGCTCTTCCGGCAGGAGCCCGACTTGCCGGCCCAGGGGGAGCCTGTAGTGCAGCAGGACAGTACAGAGACCACCAGCGGCTTTTCCCTGGGGGATCTTTCCCCGGATTTGCGCAAGGTGGAGCAGTACTATACAGCCAGTATCCATATGGAGCTGGCGAACCTGGATATCTCGGATGAGAACAAGGCCGTGGCGGACGATTATATGAAGCGACTGCGGGAACTGGATACCGAATACCAAAACCTGGTGGTGGAGTTGAATGAAATCGGACCTAATGAAGAGACCATCTCCGCCATGATCAGGAATTTCCAGTTGCGGTTGCAGTTGTTGACCAGGTTAAAAGAGAAGTTGAACGAATTAAAACAATCAAAGAATGAATCAGTCAGTAGCAACAGCGTCTAAAACGCTGATCCTTGCCCTCCTGTTGGGGTGGCAGGCCGGGTACGCCCAAAAGTCTAAAACGTACAAGGAGTCTTTCAGTGTGGAACCGGATGTGGAAGTGGCCCTCAATACAAGCCATGCGGACATCGAATTCGAGACCTGGAACCGGAATGAAGTGTCCGTGGAAGCTGTGATCACCCTGGAAGGCGCCACCGAGGAAGAAGCTGCCGCCTATTTTGAAAACGGCGGGGTAGAAATTTTGGGCAACAGCTCCCGGGTTGAGGTGAGTACCCGCGCAGGGAATAATTGGTCCTTTCGATTTAACGGGGATTTCAACATGGGAGACATGGATTTCGTCATGCCGGAGATCCCGGATATCGAGCCGATCCTCGCGGACATCCAGATCCCGGATATCGGACCCGTCCTGGAGGGAATGGAGTTGCCGCCCATGCCGCCCATCCCTTTCCAGAGTTTCGACTACGAGGCTTTTGAGAAAGAAGGTGAGGCGTATATGAAGCGTTGGAAAAAGGAATTCGACAAGAAATTCGACAAGGAATACCAGCAGCGACTGGAGGAGTGGTCCAAGCGGGTGGCAGAACGCGCCAAAGCCATGGAGTCCCGGATAGAAGCACAGGAAGAGCGGCGCCAGGAACAAATGGAGCGGCGTGCGGAAATGATGGAACAGCGGGCCGAACAGCGCGAGCGGGCCCAGCGCGCCCGGGAAGAAGCCAGGGCGAAGCTGGCCGAGGCGCGGGAACGCGTCCGGGAGGATCGGGACCGTTCGCGGGTATTCTTTATGCAGGGGGAATCCGGAAACGGGAAGTACAACATCAAGAAAACCATCCGGATCAAAATGCCCAAAGGCGCCCGCCTGAAACTGAATGTGCGGCACGGGGAGGTGAAACTGGCCGAAAACTCGCTGAACATCCGGGCCACCCTGAATTATGCCAGCCTGAGTGCAGCGACTATCGAGGGGGAACAGACCTTTGTGGAAGCCCGGTATTCCCCCATCGCCGTGAAGGCGTGGAACAGCGGCCGCCTCAGCGCGGATTTTTCGGAGGATGTGAAGCTAAATGAAGTGGGCCGGCTCGACTTGTCGGCCACTTCATCCCAGGTGACCATCGACCGGCTGCTTCGGCAGGCGTCTATCAGGAACAACCTCGGGGGGGTAAGCATCGGGTACATTTCCGAAGATTTCAAGGACATGACCATTTCCGTAGACAACGGGCAACTGGCCGTGCAACTTCCCGACGGCTCCTACCGGATCAGCGTACAGAAGCGGGATTCCCGCGTGGATTACCCGGGTTACATCATCTGGGAAGGCACCGAATCGGCGACCACGGGCACCCGTAAAGGGTACCACCTTGCCCGAGACGCCGGAAGTTCCATCGTTATCAATGCCTCCTACAGCGACGTAAAACTGAATCGCTGACCCACTTTCCTTAACGCGGCAGCAAACCCCGCTGTGCGCCCGGCAGCCCGAATCTCCGGGCAGGCCGAAGCCCGATTCCCCGGGCAGGCCGAAAAGTCGATTCCCCGGACGGGCCGAAACCCGGTTTACTTAATGAATGTCCTCTTTGAGGAAATCCTGAAAATTGGCCTTAAACCTGTTGAGCCTCGGGACGGAGACATTTTGGATGTACGGGTTATCCGGATGCTTTCGTTCGTAATCCTGGTGGTATTCCTCGGCCTTGTAAAATTGGGTGAGGGGGGATACCTCGGTCACAATTGGCCGGTCGTAGACCCGCTGTTCTTCGAGCGCCTCCATATAGGCGGTGATAATCTGGCGCTCGGAATCATTTTCGTAAAATGCGATTGACCGGTACTGGGGGCCCCGGTCCGGTCCCTGACGGTTCGGCGTGGTCGGGTCGTGGGACCCGAAGAATACCTGGACGAGTTCAAAAAAGCTCACCACTTCCGGGTCGTAGTATACCTTCACGGCCTCTGCATGGGTGGTACGCCCGTAGCTGACCTGCTCGTAGGTGGGGTTTTCCTCCGTTCCGCCCGCATACCCCGATTCGGCTTCTGCAACGCCTTTGACGCTCTCAAAAATGGCCTCAACGCACCAGAAACAACCGCTGGCAAAATAGGCAGTTTCGTAGGCCGAGAGGTCTTGTGGGACTTCTTTTTCCATTTGCGGGGCAGTAGCCTGGCGACCCGATTCGGCAGTTTCGCCCTTTTTCGCTTTGGTCTGGCAGGAAATGGCCAGGATCAACCCGGCTGTTAGCAACAGGCTTCTCTTGATGTTTTTCATAGTAGTTACAATTTTTTTCAGGGCAGGTTGTATCAGTTCCCAATATACGAAGGGACACCGAGGAAGACCCCTAAATCGCTGTTAAAGGAATACCTCATGGAGGCCCGCCGTTAAAATGGTCGCATCCCATCCCGGATACTTACAGGGAATCCGGGCATTTCCCGCGGAACCGGGAGGAAATGGGGTGGCATCCGTGGGTCCGGGTACCGGTGAATCGGGATTTTCGCGATATTCGCCTTGTGAAATCCCGGATACTCCCCATACTGGACATTCCCTACAGCCCGGAAGCCTACCGGCGAATCCAGCTGGGAGGACTGGGCCCGGAGGCGTACCGCGGCTACCTGGAGGGTTTTTTCAGGGAGAGCGGAGCCCGGGTGGCGTACGGGGGGTATATGGAGAACCGGAGCCTGTATGCGGCGTACGCCCATTTCGGGACGACAGGCCAGGCTGCGAGGACCCTCCACCTGGGCCTGGACCTCTGGGCCCCGGAAGGCACCTCGGTACGCGCCCCAAAGGCCGGGCGGGTCCATAGTTGGGGAAACCATAAAAGTGCCGGTGACTACGGGCCGGTAATCCTGATGGAACACGAGACGGCAGGCGGCCCGATACACACCTTGTACGGACACCTGAGCCCGGATGACCTGCGGGGCCTCCGCCCGGGCCGGCGAGTGCGTGCCGGCGAGATCATCGGGCATCTGGGCGGGGAATCCGATAACGGGGGGTACTGGCCCCACCTGCATTTCAAGGTCATCCACGACCTGCAGGGCTACTCCGGGGACTATCCCGGGGTCACCGATGCCGGAAACCGCGCCTTTTTCGAAAGGAATTGCCCGGATCCGGCCCTTTTCCTTGGCTTACCCTAGTTAAAAATACCGACGAAATGCACGTTCCGTCGCCCAGGTGAATTTGGGGGCCGTGCCGTTTATCGATGATTTTTTACACCCTGACCGTTTATCGGTCGAATACCGAAAAATAAGGGGATTTCAGCGATTCACAACCGGGTGAAATGCCGACTGCGGAGTTATAATAGTGTAAAGCAACCAAGTCATGAAAGCTATTGTAACCATCCTTTTCGTTCTCTTCTTCGGACTGCTCGCCAACGCTCAGGACAGCGGGGAGCAAAAAGCCGCTACCATCGAAATGGGACTGGTTGAGCTGACAGAGATTGCCGCCCCTGCTGCCGCTGCCACTACCGGTACTGCAAAAGAAGTTGCCCGCCTGTATCGCCGCAAAGACTCCCGGGTTAAGAAGGAACTGAACTTCGCTACCAAGAAGCACTACCAGATGGCCTGATCAATCCCAGTCCCCTCTGTCCTTGAGAAACCCTCAGATGGACGCAAGTTTAAAGGCGGAAAGGGTTCAGGGTTTATCGGAGGTATCCCACGGATTCCTGTATGAATCTCACGGCACAGGTAGAAAACGCCTACAGGTTTTTCATCGATTAACGACCAATTCTTTCGCTGTCCCGAATTTGGGGCCCGAACCGTTTGTCGATGATTTTTTACACCCTGACCGTTTGTCGGTTGGATACCGAAAAATATGGGGTTTTCAGCGACTCATTTCCGGATATACCCCCTTCGCGGGGTTATCTTAGTATAAGGAAATCAAGTCATGAAAACATTCACAACCATCCTCTTTGTACTCTTCTTCGGACTGCTGGCCAACGCCCAGGACAACACCGGGAAAAAAGTTGAAGCCATCGAAATGGGAATCGTTCAGATGACTGAGATTAGTATTTCCACTGCGTCCGTCGACACTGCCGGAAAGCAGGAAGTTGCCCGCCTCTACCGCCGCAGCGATTCCCGGGTTAAGAAGGCCCTGAACTTCACCACGAAAAAACACTACCAGATTGCCTGATCAAGGCCTGGTATCACTGGCCGTACCCGGAGTTTGATCCCCCCCGGGCTGCCCCGCCTGCAAAGCTTCCGCCTGCAATACCGGCCCCAGGACTTCCCAGACATTGTCCGCGAGTATCCTGTGGCCTTCGGCCGTAGGGTGGATGCCGTCCTGTTGGTTGAGTTCGGGGATACCCCCCACGCCGTCCAGTAAAAAGGGGATGAGGTGCAAGTTGTGTTGGGCGGCCAGCTCCGGGAAAATTTCACGGAATTCCGTGGTGTAGGCCGGCCCCATGTTGGGTGGCAGTTGCATGCCGGCCAAAAGGATGCGGGTGGTAGAATCCGATTCGCGGACGCGTTCCACAATATCCTTCAGGTTTTTTCGCGTTTCGGAAAGGGGGATGCCGCGGAGCCCGTCGTTGGCGCCGAGTTCCAGTACAAATACAGCTACCGGTTGCCGGAGTACCCAGTCCAGCCGGTTGGCCCCGCTTGCCGTAGTTTCCCCGCTGAGGCCGGCATTGACTACCTGGTAGTCGTACCCCAGGGAATCGAGGCGTTCTCCGATTAGTGCCGGGAAAGCCTGCTCGGGCTCCAGGCCCAGGCCGGCGGTAAGGGAATCCCCGAAGAAAAGAATCGTATTCCCGGAACTTTCCCCGGGAGCCTCTTCCTCGGAAGCCGCGTTTTCTGGAAGCTCTTCAGCTTGTTTTTCGGATGGTTCGCCTTTGCAGGCTACCAGCAGGAAAAGGAATAAAATATAACGAAACTTTAAGAGTCCGGACATGGGTTTTTGGGGGGTGTTTTAATTTGTAATGTGTATTTTACGCGCCTTGAAAACGCCAATGAATAGCGACTTATGTCAAATATATTAAACGTTCGCGAGCTTCGGAAGAGCTATGACAGCGGAGGGAGCGAACTAACCGTCCTGGATGATATTACCTTTTCGGTTCCCGAAGGGACCTCCTACGCCATTGTAGGGCCCTCCGGGAGTGGGAAAACCACCTTGCTGGGACTTTGCGCCGGCCTGGATGCCACAGACGCGGGCACCGTGGAACTCTGCGGGGTTTCCCTGGAAAGCCTCAGCGAGGACGAACGGGCTGTGCTGAGAAACCGGAAGGTCGGCTTTATTTTCCAGAACTTCCAATTGTTGCCCACCCTCACCGCCCTGGAAAACGTGAGCGTACCCCTGGAATTGCGGGGCGAAAAACAGGCGGGCGAACAGGCACGGGAACTCCTGGCAAAAGTAGGCCTGGGGGAACGCGTGCATCATTATCCCAGTCAGCTTTCCGGCGGGGAACAGCAGCGGGTGGCACTGGCCAGGGCTTTTGCAAACCGGCCGGAGGTACTTTTTGCGGACGAACCGACTGGGAACCTGGACGAGGAAACCGGAAACCGGGTGGTGCAATTGCTCTTTGACCTGAACAAGGAGGCGGGCACCACGCTGATCATCGTCACCCACGATATGGACCTGGCCCGTCGCTGCGACCGGATGCTTCGGCTCAAAGGGGGCAAGGTTTACCAACGCGAAGAATTGCCCGCCTGATGCAGCACAACCAACGGGGAAATCAAACAGCAGGAGTGCGCTGGCTATTTCGGATGGCCTGGCGCGACGGTCGTGCCAGCCTGAAGCGACTCGTCCTTTTTATGGGGGCAATCGTCCTGGGGATTGGGGCGTTGGTGGCCATTCAGAATTTTGGCCTCACCCTGGAAAATACCATTGCCGGACAGTCTAAAGAACTGATGGGGGCCGATTACCTCATCGATATGGACCACGCCCCTTCCCCGGAATTGCTCGACACGATCCGGCAGGTTCCCGGGGAGTACTGGCAGGAGGTGAATTTTGCCTCCATGGTGGCCTTCCCGGACCGGGAGGGGACCCGCCTGGTTCGGATCCGGGGGATGGAGGCAGGCTACCCCATTTACGGCGCGCTGGAAACAGAACCGGCCGATGCGGCTGCAAGTTATCAGAACGAACCGGGGGGCGCCCTCCTGGACGAGTCCCTGATGACGCAGTACAACCTCCGGGCCGGGGATTCCGTGACGATCGGCAACCTGACACTCCCAATCTCCGGGGGGATTATCTCCGCCCCGGGGAATACCGCCGTCACTACTTCTGTAGCTCCGGTTATCTGGATGCCCTTTTGGAGAATCGAGGAAACCGGCCTGATCCAGACGGGAAGCCGCGTAGAGTACAATTTTTACTTCAAGGCACCCGAAGGTGCGGATATCGAAGCTATCTATGAGGAATGGGACCCGGTCATGGACCGGAACAACGCCGATGTGGACCTGCACACAGATACGAGCCAGCGCCTGGGCCGGCGCTTTGAGAATGTCGGCCGTTTCCTGAAACTGGTGGCCTTCGTGGCCCTGTTGCTCGGCTGTCTCGGCATTGCCAGTTCCGTCCACATCTACATGCGGGAGAAACGACAGTTTATCGCCATCCTGAAATGCATGGGGGCTACCCGCCGGCAGACCTTCCAGGTTTTCCTGATACAGATCTGCGGCATCGGCCTGCTGGGCGGCCTGCTCGGGACCGGTATCGGGTTGGCCCTCCAGCAGGTATTCCCGATGTTTGTCGCCGATTTCCTGCCCCTGGAACTCGACTGGAGCGCCCACTGGGGCCCCGTGGTCCTGGGTATCCTGCTCGGTTTGGTTATGGCTGTGCTTTTTGGCCTCCTGCCGCTGCTGGGCACCTGGTTTGTCAGCCCGCTGGCGGCCCTGCGGATCGGGATGAAGAATTCGCGCATCTCCAAAAGGCTGACGGCCCTGGTCCTTTTTCTGATCCTCCTGGTGCTCTGGGGGGTATCCACCGGGCTGCTCGGACAGCCGCTCCGCGCTTTGGGCTTTGTGGCCGGCATCGCGGTGACCTTTTTGATTCTCGCCGGGGTGGCCTGGGGGTGTATGCGGCTGATCCGCAAGTTTTTTCCGCACTCCTGGGGGTTTGAGGCGCGTCAGAGCCTGCTGAACCTGTTCCGCCCCAATAACCAGACGCTGGTACTCATCCTCGCCATCGGGATCGGGACTTTCCTGATCAGCACCTTGTATTTTACCCAGGATATGTTGCTGATCCGGGCGGAAGTTGAGGACCAGCGCCCCGAGGCGAACCTGATTCTCCTGGATGTCCAGGCCGAACAACAGGAGGCGGTTGCCGGCACCACCCGCGACCAGGGGCTGCCGGTTATCGAAAACATTCCCATCGTGACCATGCGCCTGGACCGGATCAAGGACCGCAGGGTGGAGGAAATCCGCAAAGACACGACTTCTACCATCAACCAGTGGATCCTCTCGCACGAATTCCGTGTGACCTACCGGGATTCGCTGATTGGCTCGGAAACGCTCAGGGAAGGGGAGTGGACCCCCGAATATTCGGGCGAAGGCCCGATCCCGGTATCCCTGTCCGACAACGTGGCCCGGGATGCCCAGGTTACCATCGGCGACCGGCTTGTTTTCAATGTCCAGGGCGTCCTGATGGAAACCGAGGTGGCGAGCATCCGGGAAGTGGACTGGGGCCGATTGCAACTCAACTTTTCAGTGGTTTTCCCCCCGGGCGTATTGGAAAGCGCCCCCCGATTCCACGTCCTGACGACCCGGGCGCCGGATGCGGGTACATCGGCCAGCCTCCAGCAGACCCTGGTCCGCCTCTATCCGAATATCACCGTACTGGACATCCGCCAGTTGCTCACGGTGGTCTCCGACATCCTCGACAAAATCGGCTGGGTAATCCGGTTTATGGCATTTTTCAGCATTCTCACGGGCCTGATCGTCCTGCTGGGCGCTGTCAGGACCAGCAAATACCAGCGTATCCGGGAAAGCGTGCTCTTGCGGACGCTCGGGGCGGAATCCCGGCAGATTGTCCGGATTACGGCCCTGGAATACATATTTTTGGGGGGGATCGGCAGCGTCATGGGGGTGTTCCTGGCGTTGGTGGCTACCCAGTTGCTCGCCCTGAATATCTTTGAGACTTCCTTTGTGCCTTCCTGGGTGCCGTTTGCCGTCGTGGCACCGGGCATCTGCCTCATGGTATTGGCTATCGGCCTGTTCAACAGCCGGTCGGTGATCAGCAGCCCCCCGCTGCAGGTTTTGAGGAAAGAAGGGATTTGATACGCGTGTTTGGCGCAGATTCGCACCCGGCAGGACATAACCTGTAACCCAAAGGCAGCGTACTGAACAACCAGGCCGAATTATCCTGCCGGAGTGGGAGGAGCGGATCAGCCGGTGCGTATCCTGCATCCACGAGGCTTTATTCTGCGAATTGCGGTACCACAATGTAAATTTTCCCGAAGAAAATGAAACACTTTGGCAACTTTTACTACTAACGATATATATTGACTAATTCTTAACACCACAGAAAATGAAAAATTTGCGTTACGTATTATTGGCAATCCTGGTAACCGCCGGCTTCCAGGCTCAGGCCCAGACCGCCGACGAAATCCTGGATACCTACTTTGAGAATATCGGCGGGAAGGAGAACTTCAGGAACCTGGAGGGGATGAAGATAACCGCCAAGGTGAACCAGCAGGGGATGGAAATCCCTCTGGAAATATACCAGATGGCCGACGGCCGGCAGATGACCGTCATCAAATTCCAGGGACAGGAACTCAAGCAAGGCGTCTTTGACGGGGAAACCCTCTGGGGGACGAATTTCCAGACCATGAAGCCCGAGAAGAGCGATGCGGAGTCCACAGCGAACTTCAAACTGAATACCAACGACTTCCCGGATTCCTTCCTGGATTACGAATCCAAGGGGTACACCGTGGAACTCGTGGGAACTGAAACCATCGAGGGGACGGAAACCTACAAGATCAAATTGGTAAGGGAACCCCTGACGATTGACGGGGAAACCAGGGAAGATGTGTCTTTTTACTACTTCGATACGGAAAATTACGTGCCCATCGTCATGGAATCCGAGGTACACCAGGGTCCGATGAAGGGACAAACCCAGTACATCACCTTCAGCGACTACCAGGAAGTGGACGGGTTGTACTTTCCCTTTTCCATGTCCCAGGGGATCAAGAACGGCCAGTCGCAACCGATATCCATGGACAGCATTGAGCTGAACCCGGAGGTGGATGCGGCCGCCTTTGCCTTTCCCGAAGAAATGACCGAAGCAAAAGACTAACCCGGTGTTAAACCAGTAACCTCCCAACATGAAATTATCCAAGCTGCTCCTGCTGCTTGCCGTCGCCGTATGTCTGCCGGCGGCAGGCCAGCAACGCGATACCCTCCGTGCCGACAACCTGTTCGGCGACCTGAGGGCCCGGCACATTGGCCCGGCCCTGATGAGCGGGCGTATCAACGACCTGGAACTCCACCCGACCAACAACCGCGTCCTCTATGTGGCTTCGGCCGGCGGGGGCGTATGGAAATCCGGGGATGCCGGTACCACCTTTGCCCCGATATTTGAAGACCATTGCCAATCCATCGGCGTGGTGACCCTGGACCCCACGGACCCGGATAACACGATCTATGTGGGAACCGGGGAAACCTGGACCCGGAACAGCGTCTCGGTGGGATGCGGCTTGTTCCGCTCAGGGGATGCCGGCGCCACCTGGGAGAAACTCGGTTTTGAAAACAGCGAGCGGATCGCCAATATCCTGATCAACCCGGACAATCCCGATGAAATCTACGTGGGCGTCCTCGGGGCGCTCTGGAGCGACAGCGAAGAACGCGGGGTCTATAAATCCGCGGATGGCGGGAGCACCTGGACGAAGATCCTCTATGTGGACCCCCGGACCGGGGTGGCCGACATGGCGATGGATCCCACCGACCCGAATACCATCTACGCCTCCATGTGGGAATTCCGGCGAACCCCCTGGTCGTTTGAGTCCGGCGGTGGAAACAGTGCCCTGTACAAATCAGTCGACGGCGGACAGAGCTGGAACAAAATCCACAACGGTTTCCCCGAAGGCAAATTGGGAAGGCTGGCCATTGCGGCGGCCCCGTCAAACCCCAAGGTGCTCTACACGGTCATCGAGGCGGAGCAACCCGAGCGGAAAGGCCTGTATCGCAGCGACGATGCAGGAGCCAGTTGGTCGCAACTCAACAACGACTTCGAAATAACCGTCAGGCCGTTCTATTTTTCGCGTATCGTCGTGGACCCGCGGGATGAGAACGTCGTTCTGAAAGCCGGGTTGAGCGGCTCGGTTTCCCGGGATGGCGGGAAGACCTTCCGGAACCTGGGCAATATGCACTCGGATATCCACGACCTGGCCTTCAGCATTGTGGACTCGGATATTATCTATGCCGGTACGGACGGGGGCCTGTACCGCAGCTGGGACGGGGGGAATACCATGGAGATCACCGAGGACCTGCCCCTTTCCCAGTTCTATCATATCAGTGTGGACAATGCGACGCCCTATAATGTATATGGCGGCCTGCAGGATAACGGTTCCTGGTATGGCCCGACCTCGGCTCCTGGCGGGATCCGGGGGCGCCACTGGACGTCTATCGGGCAGGGCGACGGATTCCGGGTCCTCAAACACGCCACCAAACCGGTCATCTATTCGGAAATGCAGGGCGCGCAAAACGTATGGCGGACGGATACCGAAAAGCAATTGATCAAGACGATCCAACCGCAACCCTCCCCGGGGGCCGAAGACCTTCGGTTTAACTGGAATGCGCCTATGGCGCTGAGCCCCACGCAGCCCGACAGGCTGTATATGGGCAGCCAGTACCTGCACAAGTCCGAGGATATGGGGGATACCTGGGAGGTGATCAGCCCGGACCTGACCACGGACGACCCTGCCAAACAGCAGCAGGAGGACTCCGGCGGCCTCTCCATGGATAATTCCGGTGCGGAGAACCACACCACCATCTTTACCATTGCCGAATCGCCACGGGACGAGCAGGTGATCTGGGTGGGTACTGACGACGGGAATGTACAGGTGACCCGGGACGGGGGAAAGACCTGGACAAACACGGTGGCAAATGTGCCGGGCCTCCCGGCCAATACCTGGGTGTACCACATTGAGGCGAGCGTGCACGACGCCGGCACGGCCTATGCGGTATTCGAGGGGCATTCCCATGGCGATATGACCCCCTATGCGTATAGAACCACGGATTTCGGGAATACCTGGACCTCGATTATCACGGATGAGGTTGAGGGATTCGCCCGCAGCCTGCAGGAGGATTACGAAAACCCGGACCTGTTGTTCCTGGGTACGGAATTCGGACTGTTCGTCACCCTGGACGGGGGGCTTAGCTGGACGCCGTTCCGGAACAACCTGCCCCCGGTTGCCGTACATTACCTGGAACTCCACAAGGGCACCAACGACCTGGTGCTCGGTACGCACGGCCGGGGCGTGATCATCATAGACGACATCTCCCCCTTGCGTGAAATCAATGCGGAGGTGCTCGGGGAGACGCTGCATTTTTTCGAGGGCGAACCTACCGTGATTGATGAAACCAGCAGCTTTGGCAGTTCCACGGTATCCACCGAATTTGTCGGTGGCAACCGAAGCCGGGCGGCACAGATCAAATACTTCATGAAAAGCCGGCATACTTTCGGGAAGATGACCATGGAGATCCGGGATGCCAGCGGGAACAAGGTGCTGGACCTGGAACCCGGCAAGTCCAAGGGAATCAATATCGTCAACTGGGGATACGTCCGAAAACAGCCCAAAGTGGCCCGTGCCAAAACCTTCTCTTTCGGGGGCTTTACTTCCCCGACGGTACCGGCAGGTTCCTATACGGCAGTCATCACCAAGGGCCGGGACACCTATGAATACCCCTTTGAGCTCGTATATGCCGACAACGGGATTTCCGATGAAGCCCGGGCCCGGAAATACGAAACCACCATGGAGCTCTACGACATGACCCAGGACCTGGCCTACCTCGTGTACCAGCTGGACGCCTATATCGCCCAGGCAGAGGCGGCCGGGGACACCCGGGAACTGAAGAAACTCAATGCCCTGAAGGAGACCCTGGTCATCACCACCGGCGACAATTACGTAGGTTCCGCCGAGCCCCAACTGCGGGAAAAAATGGCAGACCTTTACAGCAAGGTGGCCGGCAGCTACGACGCGCCAACTGCTGCCGACCGGGCCAATCTGGAACTTATCCGCCAGCGGTTTGAAGAAGGCAAGGCGGAGTTTGAATCGCTGAAGCCAAAAGTAAAGGGAGGGGAGACCCTGGAACTCGCCGACTTTGAAGCCTTCCTTGAAATGGATTGATCGGCTGTTTTCGGCGAATTATCAAAGATTCCAACTATCCGCCGCCCTCACAGGGCGGCGGATTTTTTTATTAGGGCAGGACCACCCGGATCGGGAAGCGGTTTTCCAGCAACAGTTTTTCTGCCTCCGAAGCCTCTGTAAGCGTCTTGCCGAAGACCCTCCGGGAATACTCGTCCCGCACTTCATTGACTGCGCGGGCAATCCGGTCTTTCAGGTAGACGTACTGCCGGTATTTTACATCGAGCTCCAATTCCACCACGTACAGGGCTTCCCGGCCGAATTCCCGGGCGTGCCGGTGGACGCGTTCGGCCAGCCGCTCCGGGGAGACGAGCTGGTCTTCCACGATGGTTTGAGTCCGCTCATTCAGGTAAAGCCGAAGGATATTCGCCCCGCGGGAGGCATACCGGGCTGCCTGGCCGCTAACGGTTTCCGGCAACAGGTCGGGCAGGGCGGCGGATCCGGCCTGCAGGTCGATCAGGTAATAGGTTTGCAACCGGTAAAAGGGGTGTTCAAAGGCTGCTTCCCCGAGGATGTCGAGCAGGGAGGACGCCTGCAGGTCTGCACGGATCCCTTCGGTAACCAGCACGTCCCGCCGGTCCAGGAAACGGGTGAGCATGGCTTCCGGGTTGTCCGAACGGAAACGCTCCAGGGCCAGCTGGCAGGCACGCCATGCGGTGGAATCGACGGGTAGGGCCCGGAGGCGGTCGCGGAATCGGAACGGCATCGCCGCTTCGATCCGCTGGCCGGAGGCAATGCGTTGCAGGAGTCCCCTGTAATCGGCTGGGGCGGTACCCTCCAGGAGTTCCAGCTCAACCAGGGTCGCTTCATAACCGGACATCAGGCTGTCAAGAACGGAGCCGTCGGACTGATAGGAGTCCCTGAGACAGGTATAAAAGGTGGATGCCTCTGCGGTTGCCTGGCCGTGGGCTACCGGATATGCGCCCACCAGGCATAAGCAAGCGAGCAATTTCAGAGCGTTTCGATACCTCAATGGGAGCAGCATGTACGACATAGGCGGGAATTTGGGATGTAAAAAGATACAAAATCCGCCGGGTATCCGGCACGAAAGGAATGGAATTGCCGGGATGGACAGGTTGTTTACCCCATATTTGGGTCGTTGGTCCCGAATTTAACAGAAAACTGGCAATTCCGGCGTATTTTCAGGAAGTTTAAACCGTATCTTCACCCTATGATACTACTCCTGATTGCCCTGGCAGGCATCGCCTGCATCCTGATGTTGTCCCTTCGCAAGCTCAAGCCCGTACGGGTGCGTAAATAAGGATCCTCAGGTTCCGAATTCCCGGGAAGCCATGGCTGTCCGGCAACCTCCCGGCAACGCCGAAAGGCGGCTTCAGTCCTTTCCGGGCTGTTTCAACTCCCAGCCCTCGGACTCCTTGGCCTGACGAACCTGATTGCGCACATCCTCCAGCAGCGCCTTTGAGTCGTAGACAATCCCGTCCTTGATCGTGTATTTGACCCCGCCAACGCGGACCACCTCATTGGCTTCAGTCAGTTTGATGGCTCCCGTACCATAAAGTACTTTCAGGTTTTCCAGGGGGTTTTCCCCGATGATTACCAGGTCGGCGAGTTTCCCCACCTCCACACTGCCGATTTCCCCTTCCATTCCCAGGGCTTCCGCCCCGTTCAGGGTGGCCGCGCGGATCACCTCCAACGGGTGGAACCCGGCCTCACGGAGCAATTCGAGCTCCCGGATATACCCAAACCCGTAGAGCTGGTAGATAAAACCGGAATCCGAACCGGCGGTAACCCGTCCCCCCCGGTTTTTGTATTCATTCACAAACGTCATCCAGAGCCGGTAGTTCTCCTTCCAGGCAACTTCCTGCTCCGTCCCCCAATAGTGCCAATAGGAGCCATGGGAGACCTTGCTGGGCGCATAGAACCGCCAGAGGGAGGGCAGGGTATATTCCTCGTGCCATTCCGCCCGACGGGCCCGGTGCAGGTCCCGGCTCGCTTCGTAGATATTGAAGGTCGGGTCCAGGGTAAAGTCCAGGGCGAGCAATTCCTCCATCACTGCATTCCAATGGTCCGAGTAGGGGGGAGCTGCCTGGGCCCAGAGTTTTCCGGCTTCCTCAAACCGGTGTTGTTCGTTTGCGTAGTTGTAATCCAGCGGATAGTCCTGTACCGTCCGGTCTGCAAACAGCGCTTCGGGTAAACCGTACCAGTGCTCCATGCTCGTCAGCCCGGCCCGTGCTGAGTGGAGCACATTCCAGCGGGCAACGGCCAATTGAGCGTGGTGGCATGCCGATCGCAGCCCCAGTCTTTTATTCTCCTCCAGGGCGGCCTGCATGATCGCCGGCTCCGCCCCGAAAAATTTGATGCCGTCCGCCCCTTTCCCGGCGTTTTCCCGTACCCATTCCCGGGCTTGTTCCGGCGTGCTGACGGGTCCGTCGTGCCCCTGGCCAAAGCCTGTATAGGCCAGGATCCGGGGTGCGATGATTTGGTTTTCGGCACTTTTCCGCTTTAAATCCAGGGTGAAATCGACCCCGCGGCCACTGGGTTCCCGAACCGTGGTAATCCCGTGCCCCATCCATAACTTAAAGACATAATCCGGTTCCGCCCCCTGGGCCCGGCCCCCGATATGTCCGTGCATGTCGACAAAACCTGGCAAAACGTACATGCCTGCTGCCTCGATTTCCCGCCCGCCGGCTTGCAGTTCCGGCCGGTTCTCCGGATCGATGGCCACCCCCGGGAATCCCACATTGGCCACCCGGGCAATCCGGTTTTTTTCGATGACGATATCCACCGGCCCGATAGGGGGTGCCCCGTTGCCGTTGATCAGGGTGGCGCCGCGAATGATCAATTGGTCAAAAGGGCCTTCGGAGAGCGGCTGTTGTGCGGAGAGCGCTCCTCCCAAAAGGAGCAGGGCGAATAGGATTGCTTTTTGCATGGACGTGGTTTTCAGTGTCGCTGGATGTATTAGCGGGTTGGTTTTGGATTAGGGCGCCGGCAGCCGGCGCATTGGAAAATTGCCCGGGATTATTTTAATCGGGCACCCGGATGTGGTTCCCCAGGAAAAGCGCATTGAGGAACAGGCGGTTTGTGCCGTACCAGCTACCCCGGAAATTCGGGTTGTCCGCAAACAGCACCACGCGACCGCCTCCCAGGGGGCTCACCAAAAGGGAAGCGGACCCCTTGGCGTAATCCTCCAGGTTTTCCCGGGTGAGGAATCCGTCCAGGTGCGGGTTCTCCGTATAGGCAGCGACGGTGGCATAGGGGTTTTTGGACGGCTGCAACCAGACCTCGTTGTTTTTGTACACCGGGATCCGGGAATCCGTATAGCCAAAAGCCAGGGGGTGCGTCCGGTCCAGGTCTGCCTGCAGGATCACCCCGCCCACGCTTTCCTTGCCGAGGTTTTCCGGGGCATCCACATAGGGTTTCCGCTCAGTAGCTGCGGTGGTATCCTGTTCCTTCTCGGTCAGCTTTTCCTTCACCCAGCCTTTTTCGATGGCGTATTCGGCAGCCCCGGCGATGGCCACCAGCGTATTCCCCTTGGACACCCAGTCCTTGATTTTCCTTTCTTCCCGGTCCGAAAAACTGTAGCGGCCGCTCACCAGGACAAGCGTGTTGTAGTCGTCCAGGGAAGCACCGCCAAAATCCCTCAGGGGGATTTTTGTAATCGGCATATGGACGCGGGTATCCAGCAAATGCCAGACTTCCCCGGCTTCGTAGGAGCGGACCCCTTCACCGATGAGCATGGCTGCCTTGGGTTGTTCCAGGGGCGCTACGTAGCGGCTCCCCAGGTCGATGCCCCGAAGGTGGTACCCCGAGGCCACCCCGAATGCGGGGACCTGATGGGTTTCCTGGGCTTCGCGCAGGAGTTGGTATACTTCGTCGGGGGATTTTGACTGGAGTTGGACGGGCAGGACCAGGGTTCCGTATCCAAAGCGCTTTTCCGCTCCCCCCGTGCGGGTGGTGAACGGTTTGAAGGAACTGGCCAGGACCAGCCCCTTGTTTTGGAGCTCGTGGAGCAGGGCCGGGGCGTTGTAGTCGTTCCAATCGATCAGGTAGGCGTATTCCGATTTTTCGACAGGGGTTACCGGGAAGAGGTCTTTTAGGCTGGTTACCGCTTCCCCGAGCCGGAAATTCCGCTCTGCCCGGTAGTCGATATTGTAGAAATTGGCAACCGACCAGGCGGAGGCGTCGTAGAATACGCTGTCCCGGTATTGCCGGTACGTCTCAAAAAATGTCTGCACCATCCGGTACTGGGGCTGTCCGGCGGGGACTACAAAGCCGCCGCGACCATCTTCATAGACTTTTACGCGGTGGATCAGGAGCTTGTCCAGGAAGGCCTTCATCCGGTTTTTGTCCGGATTGGCCGGGATGCGGTAGGCCCGGGCACGCCCGGCTGCGGCATTCCGCAGGGCACTGGTAAAAAATTCTTTTTGGTAGCGCTGCAGGTAGTCCTTGTTTTCTACAGCTGCCCGAACCGTTGCCATTCCGGAGACCAGTTGGTTTCGGATGGTGAAGGGAAACGTGATTTTGCCGTAGGCGGTCTTCTGGGAGTGTCCGCGGGAACTCGCCTGTTCAAAAAGCAGGCCGAGCCCGCCCTGGAGGTCCGGGTAGGAGGAGCCGTAACCCGGGTACGTCCCGTCGAATACCTCCTTGGTAAAGTACAGGGAGCCCAGGCTGTCGTGGGCCTGGACAAAATAGCCGGCAAAGAGTTCGTTCAGGTCCTCGTAATTCTCCCGGGGCATGATCGGGTCCCGGGAACCGTTGACTTTCATCGGCTCAAAAAAATGCGTGCTCTGGGTCCCCATTTCGTGAAAATCCGTCACCACGTTCGGGTACCAGGTGTGGTACCAGTTGAGTTTGCCCCGGCTCTCCGGGTTGATGGCCAGGAGCCAGTCGCGGTTCAGGTCAAACCAGTAGTGGTTGGTCCGGCCCCCGGGGAAGTATTCGTTGTGCTCGGCGTCCTGTGGATCGGATACCAGCGGGTTGCCCCGGTAGGAATTGGCCCATTGGGTATGCCGGTCGCGTCCGTCCGGGTTGATGGTGGGGTCCAGAAAGACCACGGATTCCTCGCGGTAGCCCGCAACCCGGGGGTCTTCGGAGGCAACGAGGATATAGGCCGTCAGCAGGGCCGCCTCGGAGCTGGAGGGCTCGTTGCCGTGCACGTTATACCCCAGGTTGATAAATACCGGCAGGTCCGGGTCTGCACGGAACGGGGTATCCGGGTTGGTAAATTCCAGGTGGCGCTCCCTGAGGGTTTCGAGTTGCCCGAGGTTTTCTGCCGAGCTGATTCGAAGGATTACCAGCGGCCGTTGCTCGTGGGTATGCCCATAGGTTTCTATCTGCGCCCGGTCCGAAGCCTCAGCGAGAACCTCCAGGTATCGGACAATCCGGTCGTGGCGGGTGTGGTATTCCCCGATGCCGTAGCCCAGGAATTCCTCAGGGGAAGGGATGCCGGATTTATAGGGTTCGTATTGTTTGAGGAAATAGTCCTGAGAAAACAGGCAGGTGCTGCATGCCAGCAGCAGGATTACAAGTGTATTTCGCATGGGTTGGTAAGGCTTTTGAATTACGCGCCTAAAGATAGGGATATTGTCCGATACGCCCCCTCAGGCAATCGTATGGAAGGGCGCATGGGCCACCTCCCGGAAACGGATGATGTAATTGGTGCCTTTCTTGGAGGCGTCCCGGATCACCGACCCCCGCAGTTGCCGGCTCAGGTTGTAGATGAGTTTAAGCCCCAGCGACTTGGTCGTCTTGTGGGAGACGCTTTCGGGGTAGCCCACGCCATTGTCCCCGATCCGCAGGATGTAGTCCGTCTTGTCCTCCTTTTCCAGCACAATGCTGATCTGGCCTTCGTCCTGGTCCTTAAAACCGTATTTGAGGGCGTTGGTGACGGCCTCGTTGATCAGGAGACCCAGGGGGATGGCTGTGTCGATACCCAACTCGATCTCCGGGATATCGATCTTCAGGGAGATTTTATTCTGGGGCCCTTTGATGGAACGTATCAGGTATTCCCCGAGTTCCTGAACGTAGGAACGGTATTCGATTTTGGAAAGGTCTTCCCGCATATAGAGCATTTCATGGACCATCGCCATAGCCACTACCCGGTTCTGGCTGCTGCGGATCAGGCTGAGGGTATCGGGGTCTTCGATGCTGCGGCTCTGCATCCTAAGCAGGCTGGAAACCGTTTGCAGGTTGTTTTTTACCCGGTGGTGCACCTCTTTCAGGAGGATTTCCTTTTCCTGCATCCGCTGTTCCATTTCCCCTTTGGAGCGGTAGAGCCGGTGGTGGGCACTGAGCAGGTTCCGCCCGAAAACGCCGCCCAACAGGTATACGGAGAGCAGGATGCTCAGGAAAGCAAATAAGTTGCGGGACCCTTCCGGGACGACATTCTCCCCCAGGCCCACGCCGCCTACGCTCTGGGAAAATATCAGGACGACAATCAGCAGGTTGATGGCCAGGTAGACCTGCCCGTAGGCCCGGGTAGTCACGTACCCGGCAAAGACGATGAGGGCCAGGATAAAAATAAACGGGCTGTTGATCCCCCCGCTGTAGAGTACAATGGCGACAGAACCCAAAAGCGCCATGATCGACGCGATATTATAGGTGATTACCAGTTTGTTGTGGAAGCGGTGGAGGAGCAGGTTCAGGCCGTTCAGGACCGCGAATCCGGCCATTACCTGCGGGATGACCCGTACGATGTCCATCAATTGCCAGCAGAGGATGGCGAAGACCAGGCAACAGGCCGAGGCGATTAGGTTTACCCGGAACAACAGCCGGGTTTTGTCCTGAAGCCGCTCCCGGTGCTTCTCGTTCTTTTTCATTTTGATGAAAATCGGCTTCTCGGACATAGGCCAGGTTGGGTGATTGCTGGGAACAGCGCTTTATCACGGTAAAGCTAGCTATGTTTTGCGATAAAATCAAAACGGGGGGAAAGAATGCCACAAAAAAAGCGACCCCTGCCGGGGCCGCTCCTGTTACAACTATATGCCGGGAGGGCTTTAATCCTCCACCAGCACCCATTCCCCTTTGGCCAGCAGGGGTTCGGCCTGTTTGTATTTCAGCGTTTTGTTCTGTCCAGAAACGATATTCTTGATGGTTACGCGCTCATTCCGTCCGATTTTCGGTTTCTCCCGGACGATGGTCTCCGTAACCTGCGGGCGCTGCCCCTGGGTCTGGCCTGCCGCGCGGTTGCGGGCTGCAAGTTCGTCGCTGTTCGGGATTTCCTCCTTGCTGGTTTGCAGGTTTTCCTTCGGCTTGCGAACCTGGCGGGCCTCCTGGATTTGCTGGGTGTTCGAAGACGGCAATTCGCCCTTGAAAAGGAAGGATACCACCTCCTTGTTCACCTTCTCGATCATCGCCTTGAACAACTCAAAGGCTTCAAATTTATAGATCAGGAGCGGGTCCTTCTGCTCGTGAACGGCCAGCTGGACGGATTGTTTGAGTTCGTCCATTTTGCGCAGGTGCGTCTTCCACGCATCGTCAATGATGGCAAGGGTGATGTTTTTTTCAAAATCGGTGATCAGTTGCTTCCCGCCGCTCTCATAGGCGGCTTCCAGGTTGGTCACCACGTTGAGCGTCTTGATCCCGTCCGTAAAGGGCACCACGATCCGTTCGAATTTATTCGCGTCGTCCTCGTAGACCTTTTTGATTACCGGGAAGGCGATCTCGGCGGCCCGTTTCATCTTTTCCTGGTAGTGCTCGTAAACCTTCGCGTAAATTTTCTGGGCCATTTCCTGATATCCCAGCTTATTGAATTCCGCTTCGTCGATGGGCGCGGTGATGGAGAAATACTTGATCAGCTCGAATTCAAAATTCTTGTAATCCCCGGCCAGTTTGTTCGTTTCCGCAATCACCTCGCAGGTGTCGTAGATCATGTTGGCGATATCCACCTTCAGCCGGTCGCCCTGCAGGGCGTGACGGCGGCGTTTATAAACCACCTCCCGCTGGGCGTTCATCACATCGTCGTATTCCAGCAGCCGTTTCCGGATGCCGAAATTGTTTTCCTCCACTTTCTTCTGGGCGCGTTCGATGGATTTGGTCATCATGCTGTGCTGGATGACTTCCCCCTCCTTGAGCCCCATGCGGTCCATCATCTTGGCCACCCGCTCGGACCCGAAGAGCCGCATCAGGTTGTCCTCCAGGGAAACGTAGAACTGCGAGCTCCCGGGGTCTCCCTGCCGGCCGGAACGACCGCGCAACTGCCGGTCGACCCGGCGTGAGTCGTGGCGTTCGGTCCCGATAATGGCCAGCCCGCCGGCTTTTTTGACCTCTTCGGTCAGCTTGATATCCGTTCCCCGGCCGGCCATGTTCGTCGCGATGGTCACCACGCCGGGTTTCCCTGCTTCGGCCACGATATCCGCCTCTTTCTTGTGTAATTTGGCGTTCAGGACGTTGTGATCCACCTTGCGGATACTCAGCATGCGGGAAAGCAATTCGGAAATTTCAACGGAGGTGGTACCGATCAGTACGGGCCGCCCCGCCTGCGATAATTCGGTTACCTGGTCGATGATTGCGTTGTATTTTTCCCGCTTGGTCTTGTAGATGAGGTCCTGCCGGTCGTCCCGGGCAATAGGCCGGTTGGTGGGAATTTCCACCACATCCAGCTTGTAGATTTCCCAGAATTCGCCCGCTTCGGTTACAGCTGTACCGGTCATCCCGGCCAGTTTGTTGTACATCCGGAAGTAGTTCTGGAGCGTGATGGTGGCAAATGTCTGGGTCATCGCCTCAATCTTGACGTTTTCCTTGGCCTCGATGGCCTGGTGGAGCCCGTCCGAATACCGGCGTCCGTCCATGATCCGACCGGTTTGCTCGTCCACGATCATCACCCGGTTGTCCATCACCACGTATTCCACGTCCTTTTCAAAAAGCGTATACGCCTTGAGGAGTTGGGTCATCGTGTGAATGCGTTCGCTTTTTACGGCAAAATCCTTGAAAAGGCTTTCTTTTTTCTCGGCCTCTTCCTCGATATCGAGTTCCTGGCTTTCGATCCGCGCTATTTCGCTCCCGATATCCGGCATGACGAAGAAATCCTTTTCCTGGTCCCCGGAAATGTATTCGATGCCCTTGTCGGTGAGTTCAATCTGGTTGTTTTTCTCATCGATGACGAACAACAACTCGGAATCTACGGTGGGCATTTCCCGGTTGTTGTCCTGCATGTAGAAATTTTCGGTTTTCTGCAGCAACTGTTTGATGCCCTCTTCGCTCAGGTACTTGATGAGCGCTTTGTTCTTGGGGAGTCCCCGGTGAACGCGGAGCAGGAGCAGGCCGCCCTCCTTGGTGTCGCCCTCGGCGATTTTCTTTTTGGCTTCTGCCAGCACCCCGGTCAGGTAGCGCTGCTGTTTCTGCACGAGTTCGGATACCTTGGGCCGCAGCTCGTTGAATTCATGCCGGTCGCCCTCGGGGACCGGTCCGGAGATAATCAACGGCGTCCGGGCATCGTCGATCAGTACGGAATCCACCTCATCCACAATGGCGTAGTGGTGGGGGCGCTGCACGAGGTCGCCCGGGGTATGTGCCATGTTGTCACGCAGGTAGTCGAAACCGAATTCGTTATTGGTCCCGTAGGTGATATCCGCATTGTAGGCCGCGCGGCGTCCCTCGGAATTCGGCCGGTGCTTGTCGATGCAGTCTACCGAAAGCCCGTGGAATTCGAATATCGGGGCCATCCACGCGCTGTCCCGACGGGCCAGGTAGTCGTTTACCGTCACCAGGTGGACGCCCTTTCCGGAGAGCGCGTTCAGGTATACGGGCAGGGTCGCCACCAGCGTCTTCCCTTCACCTGTTTGCATTTCGGCAATCTTGCCCTGGTGCAGGGCGATCCCGCCGATGAGCTGTACGTCGTAGTGCACCATGTCCCAGGTCACTTCCTTACCCGCTGCATCCCAGGAGTTTTTCCATACGGCTTTTTCTCCGTCCAGGCTAACGTAATCCGCGCGTCCGGACAATTCCCGGTCGAATTCACTGGCGGTAACCGTAATCTCCGGGTTTTCCTTGAAGCGCCTGGCGGTTTCCTTTACTACGGCAAAGGCTTCCGGCAGCAGGTCCTCGAGGATTTTTTCAGTTCGCTGGTAGGCCTGTTCCTCCAGATCGTCGATCTGTCCGTAGAGGCTTTCATTCAGGTCGATGTCCGTGGAGTTGCCGACCTCGGCCTTCAACGCCTCGATCTGCTCTTGTAAATCGGCTACTCCCTCGTGAATCGCCTGGCGGAACCCGGCCGTTTTCTGGCGGAGTTCGTCGTGGGTAAGCGCCTGCATGGCCGCCTCATGGGATTTGATTTTCTCGACAAGGGGCTGGAGTGCCTTGACGTCTTTACTGGCCTTGTCGCCTACAAAAGCCTTAAGGACCGTATTGATAAAACTCATAGTATCTGGTATTTTTTAGGGCCGCCCGGTGCGGGGATACCCCTGGCGGGCGGAGCGGAAATCCGGGCCCCGTTCCCGGGACAATTACACCCGCAATCGTGCAAAAGATGTTCCAGTTTCCCGAATTATCGGAAGAAACGCCCGGGGCTGCCAAAATTACATAAAAAAAAGCCTCAGATGAGGCTTTTGGATGGCGACTTGCCGCTTGTATCAATATTCATCCTCGTTCCAGAGGTAATCTTCTTCCGTCGGGTAGTCCGGCCAAATCTCTTCGATGGATTCATAGATCTCCCCGCCTTCTTCTTCCATGGACTGAAGGTTTTCTACCACTTCCAGGGGAGCCCCGGTGCGGATGGCATAATCTATCAATTCATCCTTGGTGGCCGGCCAGGGCGCATCGCTCAGATAGGATGCCAATTCTAGTGTCCAATACATCTCAGTAGATTGATTTTAAAATTTTTGCAAAAATAATTTTTAAACAAAAACAGCCAAGGATTTCGACTGTTATTTATAATAATTACAATAAAAATCACAATTGGGCAAAAATAGAACGGGGAAATTGCGATTTTATTCGCTCCCCGACCCGGGAATCCATTTTTTTTCAATCGTTCCGGTAGCTGCCGCCAGGCTGCGGGACAGCACAAAAAGGTAATCCGAGAGCCGGTTCAGGTAGGCCAGGACGGTATCCGGAACCGGACTTTGCTCGGCCAGCAGGGTGGTCATCCGCTCCCCGCGCCGGCAAACCGTCCGCGCGATGTGACAGGTTGACACCGCCGGGTGCCCGCCGGGCAGGACAAAATGCGTCATGGGGGCCAGGTTCTCCTCGAGCTGGTCAATGGCGGTCTCCAGGGAGGCGATGTCCCCGGCCTCGATCTCAGGTATTTGCAGCCGCTGCTTCCCGCTTTTCAGTGTTGCCTTCTCCGGATCGGTGGCCAGCATGGCCCCGGCGGTGAACAGGCGGTCCTGGATACCCAGCAGGGTTTCGGTGTGCGGCTGGCAGGCCTCCTGGTCCCGCAGCATGCCAATCCAGCTGTTCAGCTCGTCGAGCGTCCCGTAACTCTGGATGCGGATGTGGTGCTTGGGAACCCGGGTGCCCCCGAAAAGGGCCGTAGTGCCTCCGTCCCCCGTTTTGGTGTATATTTTCATAAGGCGATTTTTATTCCTTCCGGGGAAGGTCGGAATTCCGGTCGTCGTTGTACCGGTCCCGCAACCGCTGGCCTTCCATAAAATTGCGCGATTTCCGTTTCCGTCCCTTTTTCTTGTTAAAAGTGGCGATCAGGAAGTACACCAGGAGCAGGCCGCCGAGGATGTAGAAAATGGTGTTATCCATGACTCATAAAATTAATGGTTTAATTCCGGATTCTAAAATGTTCCCTGGCCTGTCCGTGCCTGAAAAACAACAGTCCTGCGGAGAAATTCTCCAGGCTGACGCGAACCTGCGGCAGGGATCGGGCCTTTTTCCAGGCCACCTGCCCACCGGGCTCGCGCAACCCGCCGACATACGCCACGGTGCGGCGGTTGAAATTCCCCGGTTTTTCCAGCCATTCCAAAAGCGCATTTCCCGGGGATTCAAAGAGGCAAAGGTCCGCGGGAGGGGCCCCTTTCCAGACTAGCTGCGGGAATTCCGCCTGAAGCTCTTTGACCAGCTTTTCGGCGGGCTCTGACGCCCAGGCCGACTCCGCCTTGAAATGCCGGAGAGCCGCGTGCAGCAGCCAGAGCGAGGAAGGCAGCCCCTGTCTGTTCTGCCGGTAATAGGTCTGGTCCAGGAAACTGTAGATAAAGGGCGAATGCGTCCCGTGTCGGTTTTTGGCCCGGAGCCAGTAAAGGAATCTCTGGAGCATGGCTCGATATTGCAGATTATTCTTCGATGGCGGCCAGTTCAAACCAGCGTGCCGTCTTTTCTTCCAGTTCCTGCAGCAAATCGGATAATTCCCGGGAAAGCCGGTCCATCTCCTCCCCGGGGAGGGACGGATCGCTGAATCCCGTTTCGATTTCCCGCTTCCGCGCCTCCAGTTTTCCGATTTCGGTTTCCAGCTGCCGGTATTCCCGTTCCTGGTTGTAGTTCCTTTTCCCTTTTCTGGCCCCGGAATTGGCAGGGGTATCCCGGGTAACAGACGTTGCTGCATCGGATACCTCAGGCGCAGGCGCTCCGGAAGGCACCTCCGCCTGCAGGCGGTAATCGGAATAATTTCCCGGGAAGTCGCGGATGCCGCCCTTGCCGTCAAAGACAAAGAGGTGGTCGGTTACCTTGTCCATGAAATACCGGTCGTGGGAAACGATCAGGAGCGTACCCGGGAAATCGAGGAGGAACTCCTCCAGGACATTCAGGGTGACGATGTCCAGGTCGTTGGTGGGCTCGTCCAGGATCAGGAAATTGGGGTTCTGGATCAGTACGGTGCACAGGAAGAGACGCTTGCGTTCGCCCCCGCTGAGTTTCTCTATATAGTCGTATTGTGCTTTGCGGTCAAAGAGGAACCGTTCGAGTAATTGCTGGGCACTGAGTTGGCGCCCCTTTTTCAGCGGGATGTAGTCCCCGAACTCCCGCACGGCGTCTATCACCTTCTTCCCCGGGGATGCCTCCAGGCCGTGTTGGGTATAATAGCCGAATTGCAGGGTTTCGCCGTGGACCACCTTCCCGGTGTCGCTTTCCAGGTTTCCGGTAACCAGGTCCAGGAACGTGGTCTTCCCGCTGCCGTTCGGGCCTATCAGGCCAATGCGTTCCCCCCGCTTAAAATGATAGGTAAAGCCGCTGAACAATTCGCGGCCGTCATAGGATTTGGAGATATTGTGCAGCTCAACCACCTTGGTGCCCAGGCGCTCCATATTGATCTCCAGCTCCATTTCCCGTTCCTTCCGCCGGCTGAGGGCCTCCTTCTTCAGTTCTTCAAAATCCTCGATCCGCGATTTGGACTTGGTGGTACGGGCTTTGGGCTGCCGGCGCATCCATTCGAGCTCCTGCTTATACAGGGAACGGGTTTTTTTGGCGGTGGTGGAGGCAATTTGTTCCCGCGCCTCTTTTTCCCTGAGGAAGTCCTGGTAGATGCCGGGGTAATGGTGGAGTTCGCCCCCTTCGAGTTCCAGGATGTCCGTACAGACCCGATCCAGGAAATACCGGTCGTGGGTGACCATCAACAGGCTTACCGGGCGGTTGGCGAAGTATTCCTCCAGCCACTCGATCATGTCCAGGTCCAGGTGGTTGGTGGGCTCGTCCAGGATGAGCAGTTCGGGTTCCTCGATCAGGGCGTGCGCCAGGGCCAGCCGGCGCCGTTGCCCGCCGGAAAGGCTGGAAACCCGTTGTTTCTGGTCGTGGAGCCGGAGGCGGGAGAGGATCTGGGAAAACCGGGTCTCCAGGTCCCAGGCATTGGCCCGCTCCATCGCTTCGAATGCCCGTTGATAGCCCCTGGTGTCTTCCGGATGTTCCAGGGCCTCCTCATACCGGGCCAGGATCCGCACCGTTTCATTGCCTGTGTCGAACAGGGTCTGTGCCACGGTCAGGTCCGGGTTGAGGTCGGGGTGTTGTTCCAGGTAGGCCCTTCGCAGGTTCTTCCGGTAGGTGACCGATCCGCTGTCCGGGCTGTCCTTGCCGGCCAGGATGTCCAGCAGTGTCGTTTTACCCGTGCCATTCCGGGCGATAAGCGCAACCTTTTGCCCCTGGTTGACCCCAAAGGTCAGCCCGGAGAACAGCGTGCGCTCCCCATAGGATTTTGCCAGATTTTCGGCACTGAGCAGGTTCATGCCGGTTTTTTTAGGTGGTGGATCAGCAACAGGTAGCGCAGGGCCAGCGCAGACCACAGGATGGCCACAACCGGGTGGAACGCCTGTACCCCGGTGGCCCATAAGATCAGGCAGACCCCCATTAAACCCAGAAGAGCTATCAGGTACCGCCGCAACCGGTTGTCCGGCTTTCTTTTCTGGAGCAGTTTGAAGGCGATATACCCATTGACCGGAAAGGCCCAAAGGATGTTGAAATTCCAAACCGTGGAGGTGTGGTCCGTAAAAAACCACAGGAAGCCGATGAGGAGACCGGCGAGCCCCGTGGTGAGGAAAAGCAGGAAATCCAACCAGCGGCTGCGGGAGCCGTTCCGGAAATCGATCCAGCTGATGGTTGCGGTAAACACCAAAAGGAATAGTGCCCAGAATAGCGGATTTGCGGTAAAGTAGCGAATGTTTACCGGGTTGGGAAGGTCCAGGATGTCCCGTTCCCTCAGGATAAGGGGTTCCCCGCCCAGGGTGGCGTCCCCCACGAGTTGGCGGACGTATTCCGGCAGGAAGCTGTAGCCGAGGGGGGAGGCCTTTCTGTCCACTACGGCTCCCAGGGCCAGGTCGATGCCCAGGCTGGACCAGGAATTGACCTGCAGGTTTTGCTGGATGAGTTCCCGGTAAGTACGGCCGTCGCCTGAGAAGCCGGACACCATGTCCAGCCCCGGCCCGAGCACTTCCCGGAGTACGTCCGGGATCTTTGTCGCGCAGTTTTCGGCCAGGAAATCGTACTGGTAGTAGCGGTTTTCGGGCCGGTTGTTCCGCTCCAAATATTCAAATAATGCGGTTTTCTGCCCGGGATTCAGGTCCAGCAGTTGTTCGCTGACCCACCGGCCCTCCAGCTGGTAGGTGTACAGGAAATTGGCAAAATCGGTACGGCTCAGGGCATAACGGAGTTTTCCCCTGGCAAATTTCATATAGAAATTCGGGGTGTCGAAATCGAAGGTGCCGTAATTGTATATCCAGTCGAGGCCCTGTGCCGGATCCTGAACCCGGAAGGCACTGTGGCCGAATTGCGCGTAGAGGTCGGTACCCGGCCCGCAGGTAATTACGCTGATCCGCGCGTCGGGGCCGAGCACAGCCTGCTGTCCGGAAGCAACCCCTGCCATACAGGCGCAGAGACAAACGAGAAAGATTCGGAAATGGTTCATTTGCTGTAGGCCCGGGATAAGTTGGATTGCCGACAAATATCCAATATATTTCGGCAACTTCCAATGTCGCCGGCAGCCGGTATCCGCAGGGTGGCGGCATATTCTGCGAATTGTACTAATTTTACGATAACGGAAGCCCGGACCGCCGGCTCCAAGCCCAACCGATATATGAGAAACCTGCCGAATATCATTACCCTGCTGAATTTGCTGGCCGGCTCCATCGCCGCTGTATTTGCCGTTCTCGACCGCCTGGAATGGGCGGCCGCCTTTTTTATGCTCGGGGTGATCTGCGATTTCCTGGACGGGCTGGTGGCCCGCAAGCTTGGGGTCTCCTCCGAATTGGGCATCCAACTCGATTCCCTGGCCGACCTGGTCACAAGCGGGCTGGTTCCCGGGCTCGTAATGTGCCAGTTGCTCGGGATGTCTGTCAGCGGGGGATGGAGCAGCAATAGTTTTTTTACCGAAGCACTTTCAACCGGCGACTGGCCGCACGCGTGGCTGCCGTTTACCGGTCTGGCGATCATCCTGGCCTCGGCCTGGCGCCTGGCCCGTTTCAACATCGACGAAGACCAGGTGAGCAGTTTTACGGGCCTGCCCACCCCGGCAAACGCCCTGCTGATCCTCAGCCTGCCGCTTATTCTGCTCTATAACGGCAGCGATGCGGTAAGCGCTGTTTTGATGAATCCCTGGGTGCTGATTGCCGTGACGATCTTATCCGTTTACCTGCTCAATGCACCCATCCGGCTGTTTGCCCTGAAATTTGATACCTGGAGCTTCCGGGACAACGGGTATAAGTACATCTTCCTGATCCTGTCCGGGGTGGCCCTGCTGACCCTGCAGTTCCTGGCGGTTCCGCTGATCATCCTGATGTACGTGTTGTTTTCCCTGTTCGCCCAACCGAAATGAATAACGCGGCGGTTCCGCCGCGGTGATCCGCCGATCCGCCGATGGGCTGCCAGCCGGCAACCGAATCAGAAAAGCAGTTTTTTCTTCCGGAGTTCAAAGTTCTGGCCCAGGTAGACCTTCCGCACCATTTCGTCCGCAGCCAGGTCTTCGGGCAGGCCGGACTTGAGGATGCCTCCTTCGAACATCAGGTAGGAACGCTCCGTGATGGCGAGTGTTTCCTGCACATTGTGGTCGGTGATCAGGATGCCGATGTTCCGGTTTTTAAGTTGGGCGACAATTCGCTGGATATCTTCCACGGCAACCGGGTCTACCCCGGCAAAGGGCTCATCCAGCAGGATAAATTTGGGGTCGGTAGCCAGAGCACGGGCAATTTCGGTCCGTCGGCGCTCCCCCCCGGAGAGCAGGTCCCCCCGGTTTTTACGGATGTGGCCGATCCCGAATTCCTCGAGCAGGCTTTCCATCCGCATGTGCTGTTCCTTTTTGCTGAGGTCCGTGAGCTGCAGGACGCTCAGGATATTTTTTTCGACGCTGAGCTTCCGGAATACCGAAGCCTCCTGTGCCAGGTAGCCGATCCCGTACTGGGCCCGCTTGTACATCGGGAATTTCGTGATTTCCGTCTGGTCCAGGAATATGCGCCCCCCATTGGGTTTGATCAGCCCCACGATCATATAAAAGGACGTTGTTTTGCCTGCACCGTTCGGGCCGAGGAGCCCGACGATTTCACCCTGGTTGACTTCCAGGGAAATCCCTTTAACGACCTGGCGGCCGCGATAGGATTTCATGATATTTTCGGCTCGGAGTTTCATGGGACGTGGGCCAAACTTACAGTTTTTCGGGTGGGGTCGGTGCCATTTTCGGATTTTTTTAACCCTTGTTTTCCAGGACTTCCCAGAATTCTACCGCCCGCCTCAGGTGGGGGATGGTGATGGTGCCGCCCACCAGGGTGGCGATGCCCAGGGTTTCCATGACTTCCTGCTTGGTGGCCTGGTGTTTGTACAGGGTTTGCAGGTGGTACCGGACGCAGTCGTCGCACCGCAGGACCGTCGAGGCCACCAGGCCCAGGAGTTCCTTGGTCTTCACGTCCAGGGCGCCCGGGGCGTAGGCGTTCGTGTCCAGGTTAAACATCCGCTTCATCAGCCGGCTGTCGCTGTTGAGCAGTTTTTCGTTCATCCGTTCCCGGTAGGCGTTGAATTCATCGACTTGATCTGGCATTCTTCTGGGCTTTTGCCTGCCGTTTGAGCACGACAGAGGAGATGTAAATACTGATTTGATACAGGATCAGGACGGGCACGGCCACTATGATCTGACTGGCCACGTCCGGCGGGGTGATCACCGCGGAGAGGACCAGTACAATCACCAGGGCAATCTTCCGGTACTTCCGGAGGATCTCCGGGGTAACCAATCCCACCCGGGTGAGGAAAAAGATGATGATGGGCAGTTCAAACATGATTCCGCAGGCAATGACCGCTGCCCGCACCGTGGAGATGAAAGAGCTGATATCGATTTCATTCAGCACTTCCTCACTGACCTGATAGGTGCCCAAAAAATTGATGGACAGGGGGGCTACCACGTAATAGCCAAAGAGGACCCCCATAAAGAACAATGCCGAGGCTATCAGGATAAAGCCCCGGGAGTGCTTGCGCTCTTTTTCATAGAGCCCCGGGCTGATGAACTTCCAGATCTCGTAGAGCACGTAGGGGAAGCCCACGATAAATCCGGCCCATATGGAAGTCCAGATATGCGCGGAGAATTGTCCGGCCATCGTCCGGTTCTGGATGGTAAATGGCAGGGAATCTGCACAGAAGGCGGAATCGAAGCCCAGGCTCGTGGCGATATCGCAAAAGAGCCGGTACGTCGGGAAACTCATCTTTTTGGGCCCGAAGATGATCGTGTCGAAAATAAAGTCCTTCATCAGGAATGCCCCCACACCGAGGATCACGATGGCCAGTGTAGACCGGATCAGGTGCCAGCGCAGCTCTTCCAGGTGGTCCAGAAAGGACATTTCATTGGGGTCCTTGCGTTCTTTCTTTGCCATTAAAGTATGCCCTCCTTGATTAGGTTGTGGATATGGACCACCCCGATGTACCTGCCGTCCCGGGTGGCCAGCAATTGTGAAATGTCATTTTCCTCCATCATTTGCAGCGCTTTGACAGCCAGGACCTCGGAATCGACCGTTTTGGGCCCGGTGGTCATGATATCCCGGGCGCGCAGTCCGGCAATATTGTCGTGTTTGTTGAGCATCCTCCGGATGTCCCCGTCCGTGATAATCCCGGCAACCCGGTCCCCGTCCATCACGGCCGTGACCCCGAGCATTTTCTCGGAAATCTCCACGATGGCATCCTTGACCGGTGTATCCCCGGATACCTGCGGCACCTGGTTTTGCGCGGCGATGTCCCCCACGCGCAGGTAGAGTTTTTTCCCCAGGGTCCCTCCGGGGTGGTAGCGTGCAAAATCCCGGCTGCTGAACCCTCTGAGTTCGAGCAGGCAGATAGCCAGGGCGTCGCCCAGCACCAATTGGGCTGTTGTGCTGGTAGTCGGGGCCAGGTTGTTTGGGCAGGCCTCTTTTTCTACATAGGTGTTCAGGCAGTAGTCGGCGCGCCGGCCCAGGAAGGAATCCGGGCTGCCCGTCATCCCGATCAGCGGGTTGCCACCCTGTTTGATCAACGGGACGAGCAATTTGATTTCCGGGGTATTGCCGCTCTTTGAAATGCAGATGACCACGTCGTTTTGCTGGATGGTGCCCAGGTCTCCGTGAATGGCGTCCGCTGCGTGCATGTAGATGGCCGGGGTACCGGTGGAATTCAGGGTCGCCACAATTTTGGAGGCGATAATGGCGCTTTTGCCAATACCGGTGATCACCACGCGGCCGTCAGCTTCGAGAATGCACGAAACCGCCCGGGAGAAATCCTCCGTAAGCAGGGTGGCAAGGTGGTGGATGGCATCGCCTTCCAGGGCGATTGTTTGACGCGCTATTTCGAGTATAGCCTTACTGTCCTTCAAGGTTTTGCATTAATTAACACTAGCGGTTTCCAATCCTTAAAATGTATACAAAAGAGGGATTGTTTTTAAAAGAATGTGCTATATTTAAGAAAACAAAATTACATAAACTTATTAGAAACAAATTCAATTCCCCCGCATTTCACATTCGGCACATTATTTGCCGAGACCACCCTGTATCATCCAATGGATACGGCATACCCGGGGCCCCGGGATTGTGATGTTTGCAGAAAGAGCATGAAGCATGATTTTGAATGAGACCGACCTGAAAGCGTCCCTGAAGAAATACTTTGGGTTTTCGCAGTTTAAGGGACTTCAGGAAGACGTAATTAAAAATATTGTCCAGGGCAGAGACACCTTCGTCATAATGCCTACGGGAGGAGGGAAGTCGCTGTGTTACCAGTTGCCGGCCCTGATCGGCGAAGGCACGGCCATAGTGGTATCCCCACTGATTGCCCTGATGAAAAACCAGGTGGACGCCATCCGGGGCGTCTCGGACAACGACGGGGTGGCCCACGTGCTGAATTCCTCCCTGACCAAGGGTGAGGTCAAAGCCGTGAAGGAGGATATTACCTCCGGGGTCACCAAATTGTTGTACGTGGCCCCCGAATCGCTGACCAAGGAGGAATACGTGGACTTCCTGCAGGGGGTAACCCTTTCCTTTGTCGCTATAGACGAAGCCCATTGCATCTCGGAATGGGGGCACGATTTCCGTCCAGAATACCGGAATCTGCGATCCATTATCGACCGCCTCGGAGACGACATCCCGATTATCGCCCTGACGGCGACGGCAACCCCCAAGGTACAGGAAGACATCCTCAAGAATCTGGGTATCCCGGAAGCTGAAGTATTCAAGGCTTCCTTCAACCGCCCGAACCTGTACTACGAGGTACAGCCCAAAACCAAGAACGTGGATGCGGACATTATCCGGTTTGTGAAGAAAAACGCCGGGAAATCGGGTATTATATACTGCCTGAGCCGCAAGCGGGTGGAGGAACTCGCCCAGGTGCTGCAGGTAAACGGGGTCAGCGCGGTGCCGTACCATGCCGGTTTTGACGCCAAGACCCGCTCCCGGTACCAGGATATGTTCCTGATGGAGGAGGTGGATGTGGTCGTGGCTACCATCGCCTTCGGCATGGGGATCGACAAGCCGGATGTGCGCTATGTGATTCACCACGACATTCCCAAGAGCATTGAGAGCTACTACCAGGAAACCGGCCGGGCCGGCCGGGACGGGGGCGAAGGCCACTGCCTGGCTTTCTACAGCTACAAGGACGTGGAGAAACTCGAAAAATTCATGGCCGGCAAGCCCGTGGCCGAACAGGAAATCGGCAACGCCCTGTTGCAGGAGATCGTCGCCTACGCGGAAACATCTGTTTCCCGCCGGAAATTCATCCTCCACTATTTCGGGGAGGAATTCGACGAGGTCAACGGCGAAGGGGCGGATATGGACGACAACGTCCGGAACCCCAAGGAAAAGGTGGAAGCCCGGGACGACGTGGTAAAAATCATCCGGGCCGTCAAGGAAACAAATGAAAAATTCAAGGCCAAGGAAATCGTCAAGACGCTTACCGGGTCGTCCAACGCCCTGATCGCAGCCCATAAGACGGCCGGCAAAGAGGTTTTCGGCTCCGGGGCGGACAAGGACAAACACTATTGGATGGCCCTGGTCCGGCAAATCCTGGTAGCCGGCTTGTTAAAGAAGGAAATTGAACAATACGGCATCCTGCACGTTACCCCGTCCGGTGAGGAATTCCTGAAAAACCCGACATCCTTTATGATGACCCGTGACCACCGGTACAGCGAGGCCCAGGAAAGCCCTTCCGGCGGCACAGTCCGGCCGCGTTCCGGCACGGGGGACGATACGCTGCTCAAGCTGCTGCGGGACCTCAGGCGCAAAGAAGCTGCCAAGTTGGAAGTGCCGCCCTTTGTGATTTTCCAGGACCCTTCCCTGGAGGATATGGCTTTGAAATACCCCGTCAGCCATGAGGAACTCGTGAACATACACGGAGTGGGGGAAGGCAAGGCCCGCAAATACGGCAAACCGTTCCTCGGGTTGATTTCACAATACGTGGAGGAACACAATATCACGAGACCGGAGGACCTGGTGGTAAAAAGCACGGGTGCAAATTCGGCCCTCAAGCTCTATATTATCCAGAATGTAGACCGGAAACTGCCGCTGGACGACATCGCAGCGGCCAAGGGCCTGGAATTGCCGGAGCTCGTCCGGGAGATGGAACAAATTGTCTTCAGCGGTACCCGGTTGAACCTGGGCTACTACATCGACGATATCCTGGACGAAGACCAACAGGAAGAAATCCACGATTATTTTCTGGAGGCGGAGTCGGACGATATCGAGGAAGCCCTGAAAGAATTTGACGGGGAATACGAGGATGAGGAACTCCGGCTCTACCGCCTAAAATTCATGAGCGAAGTCGCAAACTGACCCAAAGCTGCACAACCTGTTTTATTGAAGGATTCCCGGTGGCGGGTGTGCGCCCTGCGCCTAGGGGGCCAGGAACCTGAAGGGCTCCCACGGCAGATTCCGCAACACGGTAAATAAGAGTACCAGCGCCAGCACCACCCAGGGGGCCCGGGGATGGTCCAGCGGGCTGTTGGGGAACCGTTTTCCGAAATTTCGCACCACGCGTTCCGTGCCGTGCCAGCCGAGAAGCAATACGGCCGGGGGGAACAGCAGGTTATGGCCAAATGCCCCGCCCAGATCCAGGCGGGTGAGGTCGTGCAGTGCGCGCTGGCTGCCGCAGCCCGTACACAACAGGCCGGTGAGCTGGTGGAAGGGACAGGCCGGAAAGGACCCGCCTTCCGGGTCCATATGGTAGTAAACCAGCAGTAGGAATACTCCGGCGGCTACCCCTCCAAGGGCATACCACGTTATTTTGCGATCAGTAGCGGGCATTTTCCATGATCCCGGCAAAGATGCTGAAGCCGAAGATGGCCAGGTAGATGATTACTCCGATTCCCCCTACCACCAGGCCTACAATCCCCCAGGTACGTGCGCTCCGGGAATACTGTTCCGCCAGGGGATAATCGCCCCGGGCATAGGTCTCGTTTACCCGAGCGGCATATATGATGCTCACGATGCCCGCCGGGAGGCAGCAGCAGACCGTGCAGATAATGGCCAGGGCCAGGTAATTGCTCGGTTTTGGGGGTTGGTTTTCCATTTCGTTCATGCTGGTGGTTGTTTTAATAGGTTATCGTACTCGGCCGGGGGGATATGGCAGTGGCGGACGGTCGGTACCGTCCACCGGGGGTTATTCCTCAAACCCCCACTGTTCCATCATTTCGCGGGATTGTTCCATCATGGCATCCCATCCTCCCAGTTGCTGGATGCGGAACAGCATAAAACCAAAATAAAGCACACCGAGGACAATGGCGATTATGGCGAGTATCCGGGCGGTTTTCCACTGGTTGTAATTTGTGTAGACCTCCGGGGACTCCAGGTACTTCTTGTAGTCCGACCGAAGCAGCAGGTAGGCGATTACACCCAGGAGGATTGCCGGAAGCCCCCAGATGCAGCAACAGACATAGCCCAGGATGGATAATACAATGGCCAGGGTTACATTCGGTAATTTTCTTTGTTCCATGGTAGCGGTGGTTTAGTGGTATTGTTGGTTTAAAGGTTTAGTTTCAGGAGGAAATTCACGAGGATCGCAGCCACTGTAATACCCGCCAGCCAGGTAATCAGCTGCGTGCCATTCCTGACCCAGGCCAGCCGGTCGGCCACGATAGCCGCAAACAGGGCCATCAGGGGCAACAGGGCAGGGTACATCAGGAAGGATTCGATCAGTTCGCCACGCAGCAGGAGGGCAACAGCGCGTTGGAGGCCGCAGCCGGGGCACGAAATGCCCAGGATTTGCTGGCTCAGGCAGGGGAGCATGTCGGCTTCGGAAAAAATGGCTAATTGTATCATAGGGAAAAGACCGTCCCGGGATTTCCGAACGGTAAATTACTATTATTTTTGGGCAATGAAAATAAAACCCACCATTTATTTGGTCGCCGCCAATGCCCCCGCGGCCGGGGTAACCTCTAATCCCGAGGACGATGGAAAGCATTGAACCGGGCGATCGGGTCCAGTGGCTGGATGAAGACCTGGAGGGCGTGGTCCTGTCGGTCACCCCGGAGGGAATTCGCGTTCGCACCCCGGACGGGTTTGAAATGACGGCAGCCCCTGAGGCCGTCGTCCGTATCCCGCAAGGTGCCTCCCTGCCGGTACCCCCTTCGGCGGCCTCGGAGAAGCCGCAGGAAAAGCCGAATCGGAAGGGACTCCGGACCGGAAGCAAAAAGGCGCGCTACGCCCCGGCCCTGGAGGTGGACCTGCACATCGAAAAAATTCACCCGGCCCCGCAGCGCCTGGACACATATGAAATCCTCGATATACAAATGGAAACCGCGCGCCGCCAGCTGGAGTTTGCCCTGAGCAAACGAATCCAGAAAGTGGTATTTATCCACGGGGTGGGCCAGGGGGTGCTCAAGGCCGAATTGCGGACGCTTTTCCGCCGATACGACCACCTGAAAGTGCGGGAGGCCGATTACCGCTCCTACGGCCTGGGCGCCACGGAAATCTATATCCCCCAGGAGGCTTTTAACTAGAAGTCAATTGCTGGATTCGGAATTCAATTGGAAGATGTGGTAACCGTCCCGAATTCCTCCACGCTGATATTGGTGAGGCGCTCCCCGTTGGAGGTGATAAACGACACTCCGGCCAGGCGGATTTCGTGTGTGAAGAGCGTGGTATCCGCGGCGTCCCGGACCGTGGTGATCAGGACGCTCCCCGCTTCGGCTTCTACCTCCTGCAGTACCACCGGGGTTGCCGGGGGGATTTCCCCGCAGAAATACGAACTGCTGACGGCATCGTCGAACAGGCGGTAGGTCAGCTGGGAATTTCCCGGGATTGCCGATTCGATTTCGCCCCCGGAATCCGCATTTGCCAGCAGGCCGCTTTCGAGTTGCAGGATCAGCGCTTCGGAATTGTCGATTTTGAAGAATAGCTCCGTCGCGGTGGTTGCCGTACCGCAGTTCTGGATGGCAACCTCGTCAAAATCGATGGTTTCGATTTCGAGGTCCCCGCTGGAACAGGCAGACAGGAAACCGGCACAAAGAAATATCAGGGCTTTTTTCACAATGCCAAAGATACCTGAAATGACCCTGAATCTCCCAAGTGTCTCCCCGTAATTTTAGGAGGATTTAACTAATTTCGGTACTTTTGGCCTGTTAAAAACCAAGCTTTGCGCGCCATGGAAAAAGTATATCTGGACAATGCGGCAACCACCTGTATCCGGGAAGAAGTAATCGCTTCCATGTGCGAAGCCCTGGAGGGTTGCTACGGAAACCCATCCTCTACGCATTCCTTTGGCCGGAGCGCCAAAACGGGCATCGAAAAGGCGCGGAAGACCATCGCGGCCCGCTTGGGTGCCCGCCCTGGTGAGATCATCTTCACTTCGGGGGGTACCGAGGCCGATAATATGATCCTGCGGTGCGCTGTCCGCGACCTGGGGGTCCGGACCCTGATTACCACGCGCATCGAACACCACGCTGTTTTGCACACCGCCCAGGCACTGGCCGGGGAATCCGGTATCCGGCTGGAGTATGTCCCCCTGGACGCGGACGGCAACCCCCGGCTGGAAGCCCTCGAAAAATTACTGCAGGCCGATGACAGCCGGAAGCTCGTTAGCCTGATGCACGTCAACAACGAAATCGGCAACCTGACCGACCTGCAGGCGGTTTCCGCGATCTGCCGCCAACACGGGGCATTGTTCCATTCGGATACCGTGCAATCCATCGGGCATTTTCCCTGGGACGTACAGCAAACGCCGGTGGATTTTGCCACTGCTGCGGCCCACAAGTTCCACGGCCCGAAGGGTGTCGGATTTGCTTACATCCGCAAGGATACGGGATTGGGCCCCCTGATTTTGGGCGGGTCACAGGAACGCGGGTACCGGGCCGGGACCGAGGCCTACCACAACATCCTGGGCCTGGAGACCGCCCTGGAGGCCGCCTACGCTAACTTGGAACAGGAAAGGGAACACATTGTGGGACTTAAAAAATACTTCATCGACAAGCTTCGTGATTCCATCCCGGGGGTGGCTTTTAACGGTCTGTCGGCCGATCCCGAAAGGAGCACCTATACGCTGGTCAATGTGCGGTTGCCGCTGAGCGAAGAACAGGGGCAGTTGCTGTTGTTCCACCTGGATTTGAAAGGTATTGCCTGTTCCAAAGGGAGTGCCTGCCAGTCCGGCAGTACGGGTGCCTCCCATGTCCTGGCGGAAATCCTCCCCGAGGAGGAAATGGCGAAGCCTTCCCTGCGCTTTTCATTTTCGCATTACAACGGGCGGGAGGAACTGGACTATACGGTGGGGGTTTTGAAAGAATTTGTGGAATCCCAGGTGGGCAAGGCGGTCTAGCTTGCCGGAGGTCTTTTTTCTTTAACGGCCTTCCTTGTCGTAGGGGAATTTCCGGGCCGCCTTCTTCATCATCTTGTCGATCAAATCGTCGGTGTCCTTGCCGGATTTCCGGCTGATTTCCTGCTCGTATTTCCAGATGAGTTTTCCGGATTTCCCGTCGCTGATCTTGATGCCGATCCTGCCGTAGTCGGCATCGCCCAACAGGTAGTCCAGAAAACTGAAGTCAGAGGGGACACCATCGGAAAGCAATACGTTGACATCCAGGTTCCCGCTGATGATGCCGTCCACTCCCAGGATGTCCGCGAGTTCCCGGATCGTATACCGGTCGATGTTGTCGTATGAGATGTCGTTCTGGGCAAGCAGCGCGTTCGTATCCTTGCTGTTCTGGAAGTCCACGCTGAATTTTTTGCGTTTTTTGCCACGCCCGAAATAGGTTTCCAGGGCATCCTGCACGGCATACCCCTCCTTTTGCTCCAGGCGGTGCTTTTCGCTCCGGCTGAGCTCCTCATCCAGGTCCAGGTGGGTGAAGAACGGGATGATGGCAAGCACCTGGTGGTCCTGGCTCAATTCGTCAAAACGATTGCTCTGGAAGATGTTTTTCTGGGCAACTGCATTCGCAGTACCCGCGATTATCAGGAAGGCTACCAGCAAATTTTTCATAGAGGCAACACGGGGTTGGGGTGTTGGATATCCGGCAACGTGTTGGGCCGGATGCAATTATGCTGCAAAAGTACGCAAAAATACGGCTTATCACAACCCGGCGCGTACCTTCTGGCAGGGGAGGTTACCGCCGGAAAAAGGTCGCCCAATACCGGCTTATATTCCCCGCGTTGTCGGTTACTTCCACCTCCAGTTCACACTCCCGGGCATCGCCGATACGATCGTCGAAGTTATAGGTGATTGTACCGTCCTTGGGCTCGTATTCCATCAGGATCCACTTGCCGTTCAACGTGGCCGAATAGGAAGCGATGCCGCTGAGGTCGTCTGCAATCCGAAGGCTCAGGTAGCGATAGTTGGTAAGCCACTGCCGGTGCTTGAAATTGCGGGGCCGGATCGTGGGGGCAAGGGTATCGGTAGCCAGGGTAAATTCCCCGAGTTCCCTGCTGCGCATGCTGAAGGTGTTGCCCCTTTTGTACGTCCGGGTGTATCCGGGGTTGCCCCTCGAATCCAGCCGGGCGATAAACATCCGGGCGCGATCGGCCTCCGGGATGTGCGAAACATCAAAACTCAGGGTGAAATTCCGGTGGAGGGGCACGGTGGGCTTATGCAGTTTCACTGTATCCCCGTCGCTTCCAAGTTCCAGGTAGGTGTTCTGATAAAAGCTGCCGGCCGGAAAATAGGCCTGCGCCCTGCCCAGGTCAAAGCTCGCGGGTTTATCCGCCCGGATGAAGTAGGGGGTTTTCAGCTCATCCCCCCCGGACGGGGTTCCCGATTCGCCCCGCACCGGAACGGTCAGGATGGTTTCGTTCCCTGCCAGATCCGAGATTTCGATCCGTATTTCGTGCCGGCTCCCGGGCGATACCCGGATCTTCCCGTCGTCCTTGATTTCCTGATAGAGGCTGAGCCGGTTGCCGGAATCCCGGAAGCATTTCTGCACCCGCCGGTTGGTCGTGGCGTAGTACGGATAGTCGATCAGCGTATTGATGTACCGGGTTTCCCCGAAGGAGAATTTTTCAAAAACCAAATCCGTGCGGGTAGCCCCATCCACTTCCTGTCGAATGCGGTACACCCCGTTGCGGTTGGCTGCCAGGTCCTGCCGGTCGTAGGCCTGTACGCCGAGGCCAATGGTCCCGGAGGCCACCAGGGTATCCGCCAGGTAGGTGCCGTCTGCCTGCCTGCGCATCTGCAATTCCACGCGTTGGCCAACCCCGTTAACGTGGGCCCCATCGGACAGCGGGTAGGCAAATGCCGCCTCCAGGGTCGGGTTGGTGGCATCCCTGACGTCGATACCGTACAAGAGGGGGTTTGTGGGTTTCTCATCCACGCTGCTCCGGATTTCAAAATGCAGGTGCGGCCCCGAGGAACCCCCGGTATTGCCGGTATAGGCAATGATATCCCCTTTTTTAACAGGTACTTCCCCGTAGTCCGGAAAGGTCTCCACCTCATAGGAACGGCGTTTATACTGCAGGTCCTTGACGTATTCCTCAATGCCCGGGCCGTATTTCTGCAAGTGCGCATAGACGGAGGTATATCCGTTGGGATGCGCAATGTACAGGGCTTTTCCGTACCCCCAATGCCCAACCTTAATCCGGCTGACCGTACCATCCGCAATGGCCCGGACCGGCAGGCCCTGGCGTTGCTGGGTCTTGATGTCGATGCCCGCATGGAAGTGGTTTGAGCGCAACTCCCCGAAAGTCCCAGCCAGGATGATGGGGATATCCAGAGGGGGGTCGAACCGGGTTTCGGCCGGGGCGTATTGCGCCGGGGCATACAGGGATGCCAGTAGGAATAGCAAGGGGAGGATACGAGTCATAGCAAGGGAATTCCCTGCGAAATTAAGGATTCGGGCCGCAATAATGCAACATCGGGTAAAAACGAAGCCTGCGGGTGGCGTATGCCCCGCCGTCAGCGGCTTTACGCGCCGCAGGGGCGGAATAGTTGCAAAAAGTATTGCGAAGTCGCCCCCGGAGTGTTAACTTTGTGTAAATGCATTGAATTCTGCCCGGTGAGCGAAATGGTCGACATCGTTGACTCCCTCGAGAACAAGATCAGCAAGCTGTTGCGGAAACTCGAGTTGCTGCAACAGAGCAGGAAGAACTTGGAAGGGGAAGTTGCCGCGCTTAAGGAAGCGCGGGATACCGCCCGGGAAGCAGCCGACAAGTGGGAAGAGAAATACAATTCCCTGAAAATGGCGAATTCGATGCTGGGCAGTGAAACCAACAAATCAGAAGCCAAGCTCAAAATAAATGCGCTAATCAGGGAATTGGACCAGTGCATCGTTCAATTGGCTGAATAGCGACCAAGTTCAAACAAATGACCGAGAGGCTCAAGATAAAGCTATCCATAGCGGATCGCGTATACCCGCTGACGATCGACCCGGCCCAGGAAGAGGGCCTTCGGAAGGCGGCCAAGAATATTGAGCAACTCGCCAAAAAGTTCGAACAGAATTACGCCGTCCGCGACAAACAGGATGTACTGGCCATGTGCGCACTGCAGTTTGCATCTAAAATTGAGCAGGGGGGCATTGAGAAACAGGAAGACAACCAGGAAGTAGTCGAACGGCTCCGGTCGCTGGACAGCCTGATCGCTTCCACGCTGAGCGCGCAATAAGTTCTTTTACATAGCAATAGATACTGCCCACATTGGTATTATTTTTTTGACAAACTCAACATTACTTTAATTAGAAAGGGTGAGTTTAGGTTGTAAAAGCAAGCCTTCTTTGAAAGGATCCTTGAGCAATCTGTTAGCCCTAAACCTGTTTATAGGAGTTTGTACAAAACTTCCATCAATGTGGGCTTTTTTTATGCTTTCGGGGGTTGCCCGGAGGCGTATTCTGATTCAGGTGACACTGCCGGAACCGCAAACTAAATTGACAGATCATGGACATTACAACGATAGCCATCGCCCTGGTGGTTGGGTTGGGGATCGGTTTTGCCATTGCCAAGCTCCTTGAAAAGGGACAGGCTTCCAAGACCATTGCCGCGGCCAAAAAGGAATCCGCGGCCATCCTGAAGGATGCCCGGGCCGAAGGGGAGAATATCAAAAAAGAAAAGATTTACCAGGCCAAGGAGAAGTTCCTGGAGCTCAAGGCAGAGCACGAAAAAGTTATCCTCAGCAAAGACAAGAAGATCACGGAAGCCGAGAAAAGGACCCGCGACAAGGAATCCCAGGTAAGCAGCGAACTGGCGCGCAACAAAAAACTGAACGAAGAACTCGAAAAGCAGTTGGAGGAAATTGCCAGCAAACGGGAGTTCTTTGAGCGGAAACAGGGGGAACTCGAAAAACTGCACAACAGCCAGGTTCAACAGCTCGAAGTAATCTCGGGCCTCTCGGCCGAAGAAGCCAAGGGCCAGTTGCTCGAGTCTCTCAAGGAAACCGCTAAGACGGATGCCATGGCCTACCTGCAGACCACCCTTGAGGAAACCAAGATGACTGCCCAGCAGGAAGCCAAGAAAATCATCGTCAACACCATTCAGCGCATCGGCACCGAAGAGGCTATCGAGAATTGCGTTTCGGTTTTCAACCTGGAATCCGACGACGTCAAGGGTAGGATCATCGGGCGGGAAGGCCGGAATATCCGGGCACTGGAAGCCGCAACGGGTGTGGAAATCATCGTGGACGACACCCCGGAGGCCATCATCCTCTCCTGTTTTGATTCCGTCCGCAGGGAAGTGGCGCGTCTGTCCCTTCACAAGCTGGTCACCGACGGCCGGATCCATCCGGCGCGTATCGAGGAGATTGTCCGCAAGACCGAAAAGCAGATTGAACAGGAAATTGTCGAGGTAGGGAAGCGCACCGTGATCGACCTGGGCATCCACGGCCTCCACCCGGAACTCATCCGGACGGTGGGGCGGATGAAGTATCGCTCCTCCTACGGCCAAAACCTCCTGCAGCACTCCCGTGAGGTTGCCAAACTATGCGGGGTGATGGCTGCCGAGCTCGGGTTGAACCCGAAACTCGCCAAACGGGCCGGCTTGTTGCACGATATCGGCAAGGTGCCGAACACGGAAACCGAACTGGAAACCCCCCACGCCATCCTCGGGATGCAGTGGGCCGAGAAATACGGGGAAAAGCCCGACGTGTGCAATGCCATCGGCGCCCACCACGACGAGATTGAAATGAAATCGCTGATCGCACCGGTGGTCCAGGTTTGCGATGCTATCAGCGGGGCGCGGCCGGGTGCACGGCGCCAGGTGCTCGACTCCTATATCCAGCGACTCAAGGATCTGGAGGAAATTGCCTTTGGCTTCGGGGGCGTCCAGAAGGCCTATGCGATCCAGGCGGGAAGGGAACTTCGCGTGATTGTGGAAAGCGAAAAAGTCAGCGACGAGAAGGCTGCCCAGTTGTCGTTTGAAATTTCCCAGAAGATCCAGACGGATATGACCTACCCGGGGCAGGTAAAAGTCACGGTAATCCGGGAAACACGTTCGGTAAACGTGGCGAAGTAACCCCCGCGGAGCCCGGCGCCTGATCAGATATTAACAAATTCATACCCGGCCCGCGGATCTTCCAGGAGGTCGGTTCCCCGGTCGTTTAGCAGGATGCCGTGTTCCAGCCAGGCCTTCAGGTTGGCCAACCAGAAAGTCCATCCCGTGCTGCAGCCGTAATGGTACATCAGTTTGCTTTTCTCGTCTGTGGGGATGTTGTATTGCCTCAGGCAAACCAGGACCCGGCCCGCGCCTTCCTCCAGGCTAACCCGAACCCGGCAATCGCCTGCGAAGCTGAAGGCGATGTGCTGTTTCCCATCGGCTTCCAGGAGGGTGCCGGTTTCTTCTCCGTCAAACTGGTGCCACTTCCAGGCGTATCGGTCGCCGGCCTGCACCGGCTCTTCAGGGCCGCGTCGGCTGCCGTCGGGCGCATGGTAGGCGGCTTCCTTGAGGAACCAGGAACAAATGCCCGCTTGTGTTGCCCAACTCGTGTAGATCCGTCCGAGCGGTGCGGCGATATAGATCTTTTTGGTGAATTCCTCAAAGGACAAACCTTCCATATCAATTGGCTTTATGAGCTAGTTCGTAGGCGTGTGCCGCCCGTCCCAGGGCTGCCAGGAAGGGGATGCCGATTTCCTCGTACTCGTACTGGTCGTCGTTGAAGACCCCGTTTTCATTGACCAGGATAGTGGCCGCAAGCAGGAATTCCACGTCGTTTTCCCGATCCGTGATATACGCGCAGTCCGTCAATGTCCCGTAGGCAAACCCCACCTTGTTGTAGATCCGGACCGTTTCGGGGATACGCGCCTCCGAGTCGCCAAACATGAAAAATTTGCAATAACCGTCCGGGTAGAGGGCTTCCTCGTATCCGGCTTCCCTGGGCAACCGGGACATCGCCTCCAGAAGGAATTCCCGTTGTTCCCCGGTAATCCGGAATCGCTGCCCCTCCGGGAAATTCCCAGGAAAGACCACGCGTTTCAACAAGCCGTCCAGGGTGGTTAGGGGCAGGTAGTTTTTCAGGCCGAAATCGAAGGGTTCTTCAACGAGCCTGCCATCCTCCATATACCCGAATCCCTTGCGAATCCCTGTGAGTTCCAGTCTTTTTGGGGGTTGATTCTGAATCGGGCGGGACTGGGCCGTCACCGTATCGTTGCGATAAACTACCAGGGGCTGTGTGGTTGTTTCGTCCCGGTGGTACCCCAACCGGTGCGATATCCGGGCAGGGCCTGCCTGCTTTTCCGCCAGGCCCGCATTGATGGCATCCTGCCCCAGGAATTCAAACAGCCGGTTGTTTGCGTGGTTGTCGCTTACGGCAAAAACAGCCCGGATATCCCCGGCAAAGGTCTCCTCCACGCTGTCCCCCTCGATGTAGTACCTCGTATGGCGGTCCAGGCTGTCCAGCCGTGCGAGCTTCTCCAGGGCCAGGACAGCGATCGGGAACTTCACTGTGCTGGCCGGGTAGTGGTATGATGTTGCGTCCACCCGGTAGTCGTAGGGCGCCAGCCGGACGGAATCCCCGTTTCTGAATATTCGCGTATACCGGACCTGTACCTCAAATTTATCGGGGTCTGCCATCACCCGGGCGATGGCCGGGTCGTCGGAGGCCAGGATGGTTTCCAGCGGGTCCCTGTCTGTTTGGCGCCCGGTTCCTGTACAGCCCGATACCATCAGCACGGCCGCCCAAAAGAGTATTTGGAAGTGCCTGTTGCATGCTGTCTTGTCGCCTTTCATGTCACTGGCCCGCTACGGACTCCCCGGTTTCCGCAAATCGCTTGAAATCCTCCAGATACTTCTGGGATTGTTTCCTGAACGCCCCGGGCATCAGCCACCCCATCAGCTTCATCCCGAAAGAGGAAAACTGGAATTCCGATTCGGAAATCCATTTGGAGGTGTTTGCATCCACCTCCTTAAAATAGTTTTTCTGGATATTGTGCACCCCCTTGGTATCGTAGGTGGTGTGCAATTCATGGGGCGGGTTGTACTTGATAAGGGTCTCCACCATCACCAGGTGGCGTTTGCCCATTTGGTAGGCGAGCTCCATCTGGGCGCCTTCCTGTCGGGGTTGCCCGGAAATTTGTTTGTAAGACTCCAGGCCCCGTTGCCAGTGTTTCATGTTTTCCGGGTTATCCAGTATGGCCACCATGCGGTCCCTGGGCAGGTCTATGGTGATTTCGCAAGTGTATTTCATGGGAGCGCTTTAATCCCTAAGGTACTAAATTTTACCTTTTTTGGGGTGCTGATAAAAATGTGTTAATCCACAGGGGGGCGGTTTGCCCATGCGCCTGATATTCTTATTTTTGCCCGATGCGCATTGAGATACCCGCCACCCGTCTTACCTGGTCCTTCCCGGTTTTCGCGATCGCTGCGATGGCCCTCTGGGGTTGCGATTCTTTGTTTAACAAGGAAACCGAGAAGACACCCCTGGCGCGGGTAGGGGAAGAAATTCTGTACCGCGAAGATATCGCCCCCCTGGTGGACCCCGGGCTGAATCCTTCGGACAGCGCCTCGCTTGTCAACAACCTGATTACCAACTGGGCTACCGAGCAACTCCTGATGCAAAAGGCGCGGATGAACCTGCCCGCTGCTCAGATCGAGGAATTCGAGGCCCTGATTTCCGAATACCGGGCGGACCTCTATACCCGGGCCTACAAGGAGGCCCTCGTCGCCCAGGAGGCGGATACGGTGGTGAACCCCGTGGAACTGCAGGAATTCTACGAAAATGAGAAGGAGAACTTCCGACTCCAGGAGAAAATTGTGCAGCTGCGGTTTCTGGAGCTGCCCCCCCAGTTTATCAACCGGGAGGAGGTCACCGAGCGCCTGAGGCGCTTTGATTCGGAAGACCAGCGCTTTCTGGATAGCGTGGGGGTACAGTTCCGCAAGCTGAATTTTAACGATTCCATCTGGGTGCCTGCCTCCCGCGTTATCGAGGAGATCCCGCCCCTGACCTTTGAAAATGAGGGCGAATACTTAAAAAAATCACAATTTTTTGAACTCGAGGACGATGCCGGGGTATATTTGGCTGAAGTGCGGGACGTCATGGAAGTAGATGCCATAGCCCCGCTATCCTACATAGAGCCCACAATCCGACAGGTGCTGCTCAACCGCAGGAAGCTGGGTTACCTCAGGCGTCTGGAAAACGAGTTGATCGACGAAGCCATTCAACAAAAAGAATTACAGATTTATGAAGCGAATGAATAGATGCGTTTGGATAGTATTATTTGCCCTGGGCCTTTCGAGCCTGCAGGCGCAGGTACGCGATTCCATCCCGGATACCCAGATAGAACCCCCACAGGAAGATGTTGCGCCCCGGGAACTGGCTTCCCTGGACCCGCCGGCCACTACCGGTGAGCGCAGGAAGCTCGATGGGATTGCCGCCGTGGTGGGGGATTACGTGATCTTGGACTCCGATGTGGAAAAAACGATGATCGACCTGAAGAACCAGGGGGCTACCGACGCAGAGATTGACGACTGCAGCCTGCTGGGCAAGTTGATGGAGGACCGCCTCTATGCGCACCAGGCCGTACAGGACAGCATCCTGGTTTCCGATGACGAGGTCTACGCCCAGAGCGACCGCTACCTCCAGCAACTCGAACAGCGCCTCGGTTCCATGGAGAAATTGCTGCAATTCTACAACAAGGAATCCGCCGAGGACCTCCGCGAGGAACTCTTCCAAATCAATAAGCTGCAGATGCTCTCCCAGAAGATGCAGCAGAAAGTAGTGGGGGACATCAAAGTGACCCCCGAGGAGGTCCGGCAGTTTTTCCGGTCCATCCCGGAGGATGAAAAACCCGTATTCGGGGCCGAGCTGGAGATTGCCCAGATCGTCATCAAGCCCGAGGTCCCGGAGGCCGAAAAACAAAAGGTCATCGACCAGTTAAACGCCATCAAGGCGGATGTGGAGGATAATGACGCGAATTTTCGGGTAAAGGCGATCCTCTATACGGAGGATGAGGCCTCCCGTAGCAATGGGGGGATGTACACGATGACCCGGCAGACGCAGTTTGTCAAGGAATTCAAGGACGTGGCCTTCAGCCTGCAGGAAGGGGAGATCTCGGAACCTTTTGAAACCCAGTTTGGCTTCCATATTCTCATGGTGGAAAAGATCCGCGGGCAGGAACTCGATGTGCGGCACATCCTGATCCGGCCGGAGGTTCCCCAGGCCGCCCTGGAGGAGGCCCGGAAAAAACTGGACACCATCCGCCAGCACGTAATTGACGGCAAGTATACCTTTGCCGAGGCCGCCCGGAATTTTTCGGACGAAAAGGAAACCAAGTTTGAAGGGGGGCAGTTGCGGAACCCGGAGACTTTCGATACCCGCTTTGAACTGACGCGTATGGACCCGGCGCTCTACAACCAGGTCCGGAACCTGAAAGACAACGAAATATCGCGACCCATCCTGGAGGAAGACCCCCGGGGCGGCACGGCCAGCTACAAGATTCTGATGGTGACCAACCGGTTCGACGAACACGAGGCGGATTTCTCCAGGGATTACCTGAAGATCCAGGAACTGGCCCTGCGCGACAAGCAGTTCCGGGCCATCACCGACTGGATCGCCGAACATATAGACGACACGTACATCAGTGTCAACGGGGAGTATCGGCAATGCGACTTCTCGAATAACTGGCTAAAGCAGTAACATGTCGGACGTAGCTGCCATTGAACGGCTGGTTGAAAAACACCGGGCGCTGAAAAAGGAAATTGCACGGGTCATCGTAGGCCAGGACCTGGTGATCGACCAGATCCTCTGGAGTATCTACACCGGGGGGCATTCCCTGCTGATCGGGGTACCCGGGCTCGCCAAGACCCTCATGGTAAATACGATTGCCCAAACCCTGGGGCTGGACTTCAAACGGATCCAGTTTACCCCGGACCTGATGCCCAGCGATATCCTCGGAAGCGAGGTGCTGGACCAGAACCGGAATTTTATCTTTGTAAAGGGCCCTGTATTTGCCAATATCATCCTGGCCGATGAAATCAACCGGACGCCCCCGAAGACGCAGGCTGCCCTGCTCGAGGCCATGCAGGAACGGGCGGTGACCATTACCGGGAAACAATATAAGCTGGACCAGCCCTATTTTGTGCTGGCCACCCAAAACCCCATTGAGCAGGAGGGGACCTACCCGCTGCCGGAAGCCCAGCTCGACCGTTTCATGTTTGCCATTGAACTGAAGTACCCGAGCGTGGAAGAGGAAATCACCGTGGTGCAGACTACCACGGACGACCGCACCACCGAGGTGCGCACCTTGTTCCAGGCCGATGAAATCCTGGAGGTCCAGCACCTGATCCGTCGCATTCCCGTTCCCGACAACGTGGTGCGTTATGCCGTGGAGCTCGTCCACAAGACCCGTCCCGGACAGCCCGGGGCGTCCGAACTGGTGAATCAGTACCTGGACTGGGGTGCGGGCCCCCGGGCCTCCCAGAACCTGGTTCTGGCCGCCAAGGCCCATGCGGCCGTAGACGGCAGATTTTCCCCGGATATCGCGGACGTACAGGCAGTTGCGATGGGCATCCTCAGGCACCGCATCCTCAGAAACTACAAAGCGGAGGCGGAGGGAATCTCCGATGAGGATATCATCGGACAGTTACTCTGAAGCGAAATCGCCGCTGAGGTCGCATGAAATCGGTGTTTTGGCGCTTTTATAGTTTCAATTCCCTTGGGTTTTTACTATTTTTGGAGCTAGGCAAACAAGTAAAAACCAATAGCACATGGCATTTGATATAGACATGATTAAAGAGGTCTACAAGGCCTTTCCCGGACGCGTCGATGCGGCCCGTGAACTGGTCGGAAGGCCGCTCACCCTTTCGGAGAAAATCCTTTATGCGCACCTTTGGGACGGAAAGACCTCCCAGGCGTTTGTCAGGGGGAAGGATTACGTGGACTTCGCTCCGGACCGCGTAGCATGTCAGGATGCCACTGCACAAATGGCGCTGCTGCAATTTATGCACGCCGGAAAGCCCTCGGTTGCCGTCCCCACCACGGTGCACTGCGACCACCTGATCCAGGCCAAGGTTGGGGCAAAGAAAGACCTGATCCGCGCCAATGAAACCAGCAACGAGGTTTTCGACTTCCTGGAATCGGTCTCCAATAAATACGGTATCGGCTTCTGGAAGCCCGGGGCCGGGATCATCCACCAGGTAGTGCTGGAAAACTACGCATTTCCCGGTGGGATGATGATCGGGACGGATTCCCATACGGTAAATGCCGGCGGACTTGGGATGGTTGCCATCGGGGTCGGCGGGGCAGACGCCGTCGATGTGATGGCCGGCATGCCCTGGGAGTTGAAATTCCCGAAACTCATCGGGGTGAAACTGACCGGTAAGCTGTCCGGGTGGACGGCCCCCAAAGACGTTATCCTGAAAGTAGCGGATATCCTGACCGTGAAGGGCGGAACCGGAGCGATCATTGAATATTTCGGGGAAGGGGCCACTTCCATGTCCTGTACGGGCAAGGGCACCATCTGCAATATGGGGGCCGAAGTAGGGGCCACCACCTCCACCTTCGGTTACGACGATTCCATGGACCGCTACCTGCGGGCAACGGACCGGGCCGATGTGGCGGACGCGGCTAAGGAGATCGCCCCGTATCTCACGGCCGACCCGGCCGTGTACCAGGAGCCTGAAAAATATTTTGACCAGGTCATCGAGATTGACCTGGATACCCTAGAACCCCACCTGAACGGGCCGTTTACCCCGGACCTCGCCACCCCGATTTCCAAGATGGGGGAGGCTGCCAGGGAGAACGACTGGCCGCTCCGCGTGGAGTACGGCCTGATAGGATCCTGTACGAACTCCTCCTACGAAGATATTTCGCGGGCTGCTTCCCTGGCCCAGCAGGTTTCCGACAAGAAACTGAAGACTAAATCCAATTTTACGATTACTCCGGGTTCCGAGCAAGTCCGGTACACCATTGAACGGGACGGGTACATCGATACCTTCAACAATATCGGGGCCACGGTATTTGCCAATGCCTGCGGCCCGTGTATCGGTATGTGGGACCGCTACGGCGACAACGCCTCGGACGGCCCCAGGAATACGATTGTCCACTCGTTTAACCGGAACTTTGCCAAGCGGGCGGACGGCAACCCGAATACGCTGGCCTTTGTGGGTTCCCCGGAACTGGTAACGGCCATTGCCATTGCGGGCCGTTTGGATTTCAACCCGATCACCGATACGCTGATCAATGAAGACGGGGAGGAAGTAAAGCTCGACGAGCCGAGGGGCTACGAATTGCCGCCGAAAGGTTTTGCCGTGGAGGATGCCGGGTATGTGGCGCCCAAAGAAGACGGCAGCAGCGTGGAGGTGAAGGTTGCCGGTGATTCAGAGCGCTTGCAATTGCTGGATCCCTTTGAGCCGATCGCCCCCGAAAGCCTGCAGGGGATGAAACTGCTGATCAAAGCCTTCGGAAAGTGCACCACGGACCATATTTCTATGGCCGGGCCATGGCTGCGGTTCCGGGGGCACCTGGACAATATCGCGAACAACACATTGATTGGCGCCGTCAATGCCTTCAACAAAAAGACGAATTTTGTCAAAAACCAGCTCACCGGCGAATACGGCGGGGTGCCGGACACCCAGCGCGCCTACAAGGCCGCGGGCATTAAAACCCTGGTGGTGGGAGACCACAATTACGGGGAAGGGTCTTCCCGGGAGCACGCGGCCATGCAGCCGCGCCACCTCGGGGTTGCAGCCGTATTGGTGAAATCATTCGCCCGGATTCACGAAACGAACCTCAAGAAGCAGGGGATGCTGGCGCTGACCTTCGCCGACGAGTCGGATTACGACAAAATCCAGGAGGACGATACCTTCAACTTTACGGATATCCGGGATTTTGCGCCGGATAAGCCCCTGACCCTCGAGGTGGTCCACCAGGACGGAAGCAAGGACACAATCAAGGCAAACCACACGTATAATGCCACGCAGATTGCCTGGTTCCGAGAAGGATCGGCCCTGAATGTGATTAAAAAGGAAAACGCCTGATACCGGCACGAACTGAGACGCCCCCGGAAACGGGGGCTTTTTTATTCCCGGGGAACAGCCTATGAAAATCCGCCGAAAAACTTTCTTCAACATCCTCCTGATTGGCTTTGTCCTCTCGTTTTTTGTCACCCCCCTGGGGACGTATTCTAAGGTTTGGCTTATGCAGTTGTTTTCTTTCGCCCCCGACCCGATCGAAATCGGGGAGCGGCAGCGGATCCCCACCTATGACTGGAAACTCAAGGATGCGGAGTGGGATTTTTTTAATTTCGAACAGGCAAAAGGCCACGTGGTCCTGGTAGAATTTTGGGCGTCCTGGCGGCTTCCCTGCCTGCCGGAATTACAAGGTATCCAGGCATTGTACGAAGCGTACGGGGACCGCGTGCAATTCTACATCATAACGGATGAGGAACGGGAACCCGTGGAAGCCTTTATGGAGGAGCACGGTTTCACCTTTCCGGTTACCTACCGGATCGTCGGCGAACCCGCTCCCCTGGATGTTTCCAAACAGCCGAGTTCGTACCTCATCGACCGGGAGGGATTTATCGTAGTGGCGGAAGACAAGCTGGTGGACTGGGATTCCGGCAAAAGCCGGGAACTGCTCGACAGGCTTCTTTCCGGGGACTAGAAAACGAGGCTTAAGGCCCGGTAACCCCCGCGCTGGACAGTTCAGACCAGCTGGCGGTATTTGCAAGAGAATTAGGCAGGGGGGGCGGTCAGGTCTTCCGGAAGTACTTAAATGGGACAAACAGCATCCCGAAGCATTCCCCTTCCTCTTTTCCCAGGTGCTTGTGGTGGATTTTATGGGCCCTGCGGATACCCCGCGCGTACCAGTTATTCGCATTGCGAAAGAGCTTGAACCGCTGATGGATAAAGATATCGTGTACGATAAAGTAGGCAATCCCGTAAGCGAGGATGCCCAGGCCGATGGGCCACCCCTGCCAGAATCCCGTGTTCACGGCGGCCCCGATAAAGGACATGGAGACTATCGCATAAAATAGAAAGAAGGCGTCGTTTCGCTCAAACCAACTGTCGTGGTCCTTTTTATGGTGGTCCTTATGAAGGCTCCAGAGGAAACCGTGCATGATATATTTATGCGTAAACCAGGCCATGAATTCCATGAAGCAGAAGGTGGCCAGGAAAATTGCGATCCAAATCAAGACTGTCATCATACCAAATTTAACCGATATTTTACATATGAACGGGCCAGCAGCCCGACTTTCTGATAATTCGGGACCCGGATCCGGGCATGCCGCAACTCCACGGAGGGAGTCCGCTGCAGTTTATGCAGAAGTTTTGAGTAATAGCGGTAGGCCATATATACCCCGAACTTCGAATCCCCGGGGAGTTTGAGGATTCCCCGGTAGCCTTTTCTGAAATCCTCCTCAATCTCCTGCACGATCCGGGCTTTCGACTCCTCATCGAGTTCCAGCAGATTCGTATTCGGGAAATAGGTGCGCTCCAGGCCGTCGTAATCCGCCCGCAGGTCGCGGAGGAAATTCACCTTCTGGAAAGCCGATCCCAGGGCCATGGCCGATTCGCGGAGTTGCTCATAGCGCTCCTTATCGCCTTTGACGAAGACGCACAGGCACATCAGCCCCACCACATCGGCTGAACCGTAGATATATTCCTTGTATTCTTCCTCGCTGCGATACACCTTCTTGTGGAGGTCCATCCGCATGCTCCTGAGGAAGGAATCCACCAGGTGGCGGGGGATTTCGTATTTGTGATAGGTGGCCTGGAAGGCATTCAGGATGGGGTTCAGGCTGATGCGTTCCTGCAGGGCCAGGTCCAGGTCGCGCTCAAACCGACTCAGGAGGGTTGCCTTGTCGTAATCGTGGAACGAGTCTACAATCTCGTCGGCAAAGCGGACAAAGCCGTATATGTTGTAAATATCCTGTCGGATCCCCTTGGCCAGCATTTTGGTGGCCAGGGAGAAGGACGTGCTGTACCGGTTGGTGGTCAGCTTGCTGCAAGCCTCCGAGACGGTGTCGAAAAGTGCCTTCATCGTTGCGTTACCTGTTGTGTTTGACAATCATTTCGGAAACTAGTTTTCCGGAGATCAGGGCGGGCGGAACACCGGGTCCCGGAACCGTAAGCTGCCCGGAGAAATACAGATTCCCGACCCTGCTACTTTTCAGGCGGGGTCTGAGGAACGCCGTTTGTCGCAGCGTATTGGCCATCCCATATGCATTCCCCTTGTAGGAATTATACCGGCTGGCAAAATCCGACACGCAGAAGCTTTCTCTAAATATAATGTTATTTCTCACCTCCTGGCCGGTGAGGCGCTCAAAACGATTGAGGATCCGATCCGCATACTCCTCGCGCAATGCGGGGGTGTCTTCAAGTCCGGGGGCCAGGGGAACCAGGAAAAACCCGGTCTCTTTTCCATCCGGGGCCATGCCGGGGTCTGTTACCGAGGGAAAATTGGCATAGAACAACGGGGATTCCGGCCACCTGGGGTCGTCGTAAATTTCCCGTGCATGCTGCCCGAAATCCGTATCGAAAAACAGGTTGTGGTGTTGCACCCCCTTTAATTTGGAATCAAATCCGATATAGAATAGCAGTGCGGAAGGTGCGAACACCCGTTTGTCCCACCAGGATTCGGTGTATTGACGATGGGATTTGGGCAACAATTGTTCCGTATGGTGGTAATCCGCCCCGCTCAGCACGCCGTCCGCCCGGACCTCCTTTCCATTGACGGTAATGCCGGTTGCCTGGCCGTTTTGCAGCAGGATACCATCTACCGGGGCGTTTAAGTGAAACTCCACCCCCAGGGATTCCGCGAGTTCCACCATGGCCTGGACCACCCGGTACATCCCCCCCCTGGGGTGCCAGGTCCCCAGACCGAAATCCGCAAAATTCATAAAGCTGTAAAATGCCGGGGTCACCGAGGGTTTGGCACCCAGGAACAATACGGGGAATTCCAGGATGGATACGAGCTTCGGGTTTTTGAATTCCCGCCGTACCTCCCGGCTGATTGTACTGAAGAACTGGCCGATATGGCGAACGGTTTGGGTCGTTACGAGTTCCAGGGGGGAAACGCCCGGTTTGTAGACCATCTGGTTGATGGCGATATCGTAGTTCGATTGTGCCTTTTGAATGAATTTTTTAAGGGGTTTCGAACTGCCGGGTTCAATGCGTTCGAATTCCAGGCATATCTGATCGAGCGCCCCGCCGATGGTGACGGTTTCATCCGCGAAAAAAACCTGGTAGGCCGGATCGAGCCGGTCCAGTTGATAATACTCCTCCGGCGATTTATCGAAGTCGCCGAAAAACTTTTCAAAAATATCCGGCATCCAGTACCAACTGGGCCCCATATCGAAAGTGAACCCGTCGCGTTCCAACCGGGAGGCGCGGCCTCCCAATTGTTCGTTTTTTTCGTAAACATGCACGCTGTATCCGCTTTTGGCCAGATAACAGGCGGCCGAAAGGGACGAAAAGCCCGATCCGATAACAGCAATTTTTTGGTGCATGTGCGTATACTCGCCTATTGTTTATACCCCCGTCAGCAGTTCTTCGATGGAATTAAAAGCGCGGACGCCTTTCGGCAACTGGCTTTTTTCCAGATCCTGTACCTGCCGCCCCAGAATCCATAATTCGCTGCCGTTTATCATGAGGTGCGCCTCCCTGAATGTTTCCAAATAATCGGGGATGTCCTCCAGGGCCGGCAGGACCGTGAAGTAGGATATATATACCGGGTGCTCCACATAACCCTTCAGGTCCGACAAGTTTTCCATCGGAATGGTCGGGCCCAGGTAAACCGTCCGGTAGCCGTGCATCAGCAATTCGTAATTGAGGAACAGCAAACCGATTTCATGGATTTCATTTTCGGGGAGGTAGAGGATGAACGTCTTATCCCTGCGGGTGGGTTCTATGGTGTGCAGCTTTTCCGTACAGGTATAGATTTTCTGTTTGATCAGGTGCGTGATGAAATGTTCGTGGGCAGGTGAGATCGTATCGGTTTGCCAGAGCAGCCCGAGTTCGTCCAGCAACGGCAGGAAGACCTCCCAGAAAATTTCCCGGAACGACTTTTCCGCCGACAGGCTCGCGTAGGTCCGTTGGAACATGGAGAGGTCAAAATTGATCATCGCGAGTTTAAACGCATTGATCGCATGGCTCTTGACACTCTTCTCGGCTACCAGTTCCCGAACATGCTGCGGGATTTCCTCCTCGGGGATTTCTGCAATCTTCGAAATCTTAAGGCCGTTGTTGTACAGCAGGGTAACGTTCAGGAGTTTTTGGAGGCTCGAAAGGCTGTACGTACGGATATTGGTTGCCGTCCGCTCGGGTTCCAGCAGGTTGTAACGCTTTTCCCAAATGCGAATAGTATGCGCCTTGATCCCGCTGAGGTTTTCAAGGTCCCGGATGCCGAAAGATTGCTTAACGCTGTTCATTTATTTTAAAAGAAACTTAAACAAAAGTATTAAAATTAGGGATACGCTGTACACCCCGGGCGTTAAAATATCGATAAAATCGGTTGTTTCCGGCGCTGGCAATACTTTTTAAAGGTTCAACACTTTATGAAAATCGGCGGTCCGGACTGAAGGATTCCAGGGACAGGGAGGGGCTTTTGCCCGATATCACCTCGGCGATCAGTTTCCCGGTGACCGGTCCGAGGCTCCATCCCATCATGGCGTGTCCGGTGGCAAGGGAGAGGTTTTTCCAACGGGAAGTCCTGCCGATGTAGGGCATGCCATCCGGGGTTACCGGCCGGAGCCCGCAGGCAGCTTGTTGCATCTCTTCATCAGTGACCCGAAGTTCCGGGTAATAGGCAGCGGCAGACTGGGCTATAGCGGCCACCCGGTTGGGCCGGATATCGTGGTTGATGCCCGAGAATTCCATGGTTCCGGCCAGACGCGTAAAACCGCGCATCGGTGTTACGGCTACCTTGGATTCCATCAGGACTGCCGGGTAGCGCACCGGGGTTTCCCGATGCAGGTCTATCCGGTAGCCTTTCCCGGCCTGGAGGGAGAGATTCAGATCCAGGCGGGAGGCGAGTTCCGGGCTCCAGGAGCCTGCGGCCAGGACCACTTCGTCCGCCGGAAATTCCCGTTGGCCCGAAGTGACAGAGAGGATTTGATCGGATTTTGTCGTGAATCCATCCGCAGGTGTTCCCGGTACCAGGCGCACCCCGGATTTTTCCAGGAAAGCCTTCAGTTTTGGCATAATTTCCACGGGCGTGGTGTGGCCGTCGCACAGGTAATGGATGGCACCTTCAATATCCGGGCTCAGTCCGGGTTGCAGGGCGTCCAGTTCTTTTCGCGTAAGCGCGTCGGCTTCCAAACCGAGATCTTTGGCGCGGTCCATTACCCGGCGTTCCGAATGGGCGGCTGCCAGCGTTTTGTAAAGCATCAACAGGCCCGAGCGTTCCAGTTGGAAGTCCCCCAGGTCGCCGCTGTTGCGGAGTTCCTGATAGAGTTCCCGGCTGAGGACGTTGATCTCCGCAATCAGGGGCATCGCCCGGGCCACCCGGCCCGGGGTAGCCGACCGGTAAAAGTACCAGGCCCACCTGAAGAACTCCGGGTCCCACCGGGGTTTCATGTAGAAGGGACTGCTGCTGTTAAACATCCACATCAGGCCTTTGCGGATCATCCCGGGGGCTGCCAGCGGCACGATGTGGCTGGGTGTCAGGAACCCGGCATTTACATACGACGCCCCGGCATCCATGCCGGATTGATCGATTACAGTGACCTCATGGCCGTCGCGGTACAGGTAGTAGGCGCTGCACAGGCCCATAATACCCCCGCCGATAACGACGATTTGTTTTCCCATTGGCATTTCGGATTCAAGGGCCTAAGGTAAGGAATCGGGCGAAATGCGAATATCATTCGGATCGACTGGGGTACCTTCGCTGCGCTCGGTGCTCCAGAATGCGCTCCCGCCTGAAAATCCTCACCCCCCGCTGGCTATGCCAGCTGGGTTATTGTTTTTTCCAGACCCCTTACAAGAGCGAGCTCTTGACGGCTTCTGGAAAAAACAAAACCCCACTCTCTTTCGAGAGCGGGGTTCGCGCTTTAAGTGACCACGACTGGAGTCGAACCAGCACGTCCAGAGGACACTACCCCCTCAAGGTAGCGCGTCTACCAATTCCGCCACGTGGCCTGGAATAAGCGGCACAAATATAACCCCCTTTTTCCCTCCTTGCCAAACCTTTTTAAAGGAATTCTGCGAAAGTTGGCGGGTTCGGCCTTTTGGTTGCCAAAAACAGTGCTTTTCGATTCAGGGGGAACCGGGTTATTTGGTAATTTCACCTGCGATAATCACTTGCCACCCCTAATTATTAATTAAAACAGGGAAACTGCCAGGCGGCAGGTTGCCTCAGGCGCATTATGGAAAAACACCCTACCCCGGAAAAACAGCAATCCCGGTACCGCCATCGGGATATCGACTGGTTGCGGTTTAACGAGCGCGTATTACAGGAAGCGGAAGACCCGGATGTACCCGTATTTGAGAGGCTGCGGTTCCTGGCTATTTTTTCGTCCAACCTCGACGAATTCTTTCGTGTCCGCGTCTCCAAGTTGCGCCAGCTGAAGCAAGTGGATAAACACCTGCGCAAACGACTTTCCATGCGCCCCAACAAAACCCTGAAGGCTATCCTTTCCGAGGTGCACCGCCAACAGGAGGCGTTCGGGAGGATCTACCGGGAGTCAATTCTACCGGCCCTGGAGGAGCGTGATGTTTACCTGGTGGACCACCGCGAGCTTTCGCCCGGGGACCGGGAATGGGCGGGGCAATTCTTTTGGGAGGAGATCGCCGGCGATTTCCATATGAAACTCAGTCCGTCGGGCGGGAAGCCTTTCCTCGGGGATGGCGATTCCTACCTGGTCCTGCGCGACCCGGATTCGGCTCAGTGGCTCTATTTCCCTGCTACCACGGCGTTTCCCAAACGCTTTGTGCCGCTGCCGGGCTCAGGCGTATATCGCTTCCAAATCCTGGAAGACCTGTTAAAACTTGTATTATCCGGGCTATCCGGCCTGGAAGCTGATCCCGATGGGATATACAGCATAAAAATATCCCGGGATGCCGAATTGTACCTGGATGAAGATGGGGTGGAGCAATCCCTGGTGGAGGAAATCCAACGGTCCCTGAAAAAACGATCCCGGGGTCAGCCTACCCGGTTGCTTTATGACGCGCGCATGCCGGATATACTCGTGAAGTCGCTCCGCCGGGACCTGGGCCTGGGCCGGCTCGATCTGGTTCCCGGGGGCCAATACCACAATTTCAGTGATTTCATGAATTTCCCGAACCCGGCCGGGGATTCCCTGGAGTACAGGCCAATGCCCCCATTGCGGCACCCGCAGTTTGCTCCGGGCAGCAACCTGTTTGAAGTACTAGACCGGGAAGATGTGCTGATCCACTTCCCCTACCAGGACTTTGGACAGATAATCAGCTGGGTGGAGCAGGCCGCGGCAGACCCCCGGGTGCGCAGTATCGATATTTCGCTCTACCGCATCGCTTCGGAATCCCGGTTGGCCAGGGCCTTGATTGAGGCCACCCGACGCGGCGTGGCGGTCAGCATTTTTGTGGAGGCCAAGGCCCGGTTTGACGAGGAGAACAACCTGGAGTGGGGAAAGGCCTTTGAAAAGCACGGGGCCCGGGTAATATATAGTTTTCCCAACCTCAAGGTGCACTCCAAGGTATTGCTGATTTCACGGGAATCGAATGGTTCCCACCGCAGGTATGGCTATTTCGGCACCGGGAATTTCAATGAGAAAACTGCCAGGATCTATGCGGACCACGCCCTGTTGACAGCCCGGGAAGACCTGACATCCGACCTGGAGGCCGTTTTTAATTTCCTCAAGGATACCCGGCGGGAGCCCGTCCTGAAAAAATTGTTGGTTTCCCCCTTCAATACCCGGGCGAAATTTACCGAAATGGTCCGTCGGGAGATCCGGAATGCCGCCGATGGACTGCCAGCCGGCATCACGGCAAAAATGAACAGCCTGGAGGATCGCGGGATGATTGACCTGTTGTACGAGGCCAGCGCAGCCGGCGTGCCGGTTCGATTGCTCGTCCGGGGGTTTTGCTGCTTGTTGCCCGGGGTGCCGGGGCTGAGTGACCAGATCTTCGTGACGAGCGTGGTGGATCGGTTTCTGGAACACGGGCGGATATATCGCTTCGAAAATGGCGGCAACCCCAGGCTCTATATGGGGAGTGCGGATTGGATGACCCGCAACCTGGACCGTCGCGTGGAAGTCCTCGTGCCAGTCCATTCCACCGGGGTATTCGAAGAATTGAACCGGGTACTGGAAATCCAGCTCGCCGATAACGTCAAGGCGCGTATCCAGGATGCCGACGGCAAAAACCCCTATCGGCCCCCCAAGCCCGGGGAGCCGCTGGTCCGCTCACAATACGCCATCTACAACATGCTTGGGGAGCTGTGAAGATCAAGTGAATTTTTTGTATAATTATTCCAAACAGGCTGAAAGCATTCATGGAATTCATCGATTACTACAAAGTCCTCGGGGTGGACAAGAAGGCCAGCGAAAGCGAGATCAAAAAGGCCTACCGGAAACTCGCCCGGAAATACCACCCGGACCTGAACCCCGACGATGCCGGTTCCGAGATCAAATTCAAACAAGTCAACGAGGCGCACGAAGTCCTCAGCGATCCTGAGAAACGCAAGAAATACGATAAGTACGGCAAGGACTGGCAGCACGCCGAGGAGTTTGAAAAGGCCCGGAAGGCGAGGGGGAGCCGGAGCGGCCCGCAAAGCGGCGAACCGTTTGGGGGAGACCCTTTTGGGGGCTATACCTACAGCGGGGGCGACCCCAACGATTTTTCGGATTTTTTCGAGTCCATGTTTGGTGGATTCCGGGGGGAAGGGCCATCCGCCGGGAGGGGTTTCCGGGGGCCGGACCTCCGGGCGGGGCTGGAACTCGATTTACGCGACGTATACGAGACCCACCAACGGACGCTGACGGTTGGCGGGAAGAATATCCGCATTACCATCCCGGCCGGGATCGAAGACGGGCAGACCATCCGGATCCGCGGATATGGGGGCAAAGGCCGCAATGGAGGGCCTGATGGGGATTTGTATATCACCTTCGCACTGCGAAATTCCACCCCGTTCCGCCGGGAGGGCGCCAACCTGTACCGAACCGTGGAAATCCCGCTGACGACCGCAGTACTGGGGGGCACCATCACCGTCGACACATTTGACGGCAAGGCCAAAATGAACGTCAAGCCGCTCACCCGGAATGATACCCGCGTAAAGCTGAAAGGGAAAGGTTTCCCGGTATACAAGAAAGAAGGCCGTTTTGGCGACCTGGTCCTGACCTACCAGGTGTCCCTGCCGGAGAAGTTGACCGACCGGCAACGCCAGCTCTTCGAAGAACTCAAAAAAACGAATCTGTAGCGCCATGACCCAAGAATCATACATCCTGCTCCGGGACTTTTGCCAGGGCCACTGCCTGGACGAAAAATTTATTTACGAGCTACAGGAAGTGGAACTTGTCCGCATTGAAAAAGTTGGGGAAGCCCCGGCCATCCCTCCGGACGAATTACAGGTGCTGGAACGCATGGTCCGGCTGCACCGCGACCTGGATATCGGCCCGCAGGGCCTGAGGGCCGTTCAGCAGTTGTTGGACAGAATGGAGCATTTGCAACAGGAAATCCTGGAACTCCGGCGCAAGGTTCGCCGGTATGAATAACGGCGCCATCCTCAGGGGTTCCCGCCAACGATCCTGCCGTCGTCCATTTCGAGTATCCGGTCGGTACGGCTCGCAAAGTCCTCGTCGTGGGTAACGATCAGCAGGGACAATCCTTTCTCCTCCTTGAGTTGCTTGAAAATCTGGAATACGTTCTCTGAGTTGTAACTGTCCAGGTTCCCGGTTGGTTCGTCCCCCATCAGGATGGCCGGATCGTTGATAAGGGCGCGGGCTATCGCCACCCGTTGCTTTTCACCCCCGGAGATGCGGGAGGCTTTTTTTAAAGCCAGGTGCTCAATATGCAGCATCCGGAGTTTTTCATGGGCGTCGTGCCGGATCTCCTCCTCGCTTTTGCGGGCCAGCTTGCGGGCCGGCAGCATAACGTTTTCCAGCACGCTGAAGTCCCCGAGCAGATAGTGGAACTGGAAGACAAACCCGATGTTTTCATTTCGGATCCGCGAGAGGCGGTTCTGCGGTTTCCCGCTGAGTACTTCCCCTTTGAGCAGCAATTCCCCCCGGTAATCCGTATCCATGGTGGAAAGTATATACAGCAAGGTGGATTTCCCGCACCCCGATTTCCCCATGATGCTGGTGAATTCCCCCGGCGGTATTTGAAATGTGATATCCTTCAGGACGTGGAATTCCACGGGGCTGGTAAAAAACTTGTCGATATGTCTGGCTTCGATTACCGGTGTCATTTGCCTGTCAGTTTCCTCGGATGATACGCACGGGATCGATGCGTCTCGCCCGGGCCGAGGGCATATATCCCGCGATGAATGTTGAGATCAGCGCAAAGACAATCCCGATGCCGTAGTATAGCGGATTGTGGTTAACCGGGAAAGTGCGTATGGTGGGCAATGCCTCCGTGTTAAAGGGCAGGGAATCGATGAGCTGGCTCAGGCCAAAACCGATCACCAGGCCGAGGATTCCCCCGACCAGGCCGATGAGCAGCGCCTGGCTCATAAAGATATTCCGGACATCATTGCCCGAAAAACCAGTGGCTTTCAGGATGGCTATATCGTTCATTTTCTCATAGATCAGCATGTTCAGGATGTTGTAAATCCCAAAGCCCGCCACGATCAGCAGGGTGATGGAAACCGCATAGGTGATCAGGTTGCGGATGCTCGTGCCGGTTTCGAACTGGGCATTGGCTTCCTGGATATCCCGCGCCTTGACCCCGAATTGGGATTCGAATTCCCTTGCCATGGGTACGGCCAGGCCAATGTCTTGGAGTTTTACATTGATGTCTGTAAGGTAATTGACCGGCTTCCCCAGGATGCGTTGTACCGTGCCGATCTGGGCGAAACTCCGGGCGTTGTCTACTTCTGCCAGGCCGCTTTGGTAGAGCCCTACGATTTTCAGCGGGAAGACCCCGCCTTCGGTAGTGGCTACCTGCACGCGGTCGCCCACCGAAAGCGACAGCTTTTCCGCCAGGCCAATCCCCAGCAGGATGCCATTTTCCGTATTGCGCAAGGCTTCCGGGCTTCCCTCCACAATGTAGTCGCCCATATTGGATAGCCGGGTTTCTTCCATAATATCCACGCCTATCAGTACCCCGCCGAGATCCAGGCTGCCGGAGAGGTAGAAAATATTGGCGACCAGCTGGGGGGTGGCGCCCAGTACGCGCGGGTCCTCGCGGAGGGTTTCCAGGATGGGCAGGGCATTGTGGATTTTCAGTTGTCCGGGTTTTGGCCTGACGGAGCGTATCTTCAGTAAGTCGCCGGAAAATTCCAGGCTGCGTTCAATGGGTTGGACGGCTGTGGGTTCCAGTTCGTCGTACAGGTGGATATGGGGGGTCTGGTTAAGGACGAGGCTGTCCAGCATGCCGTTGAGCCCGGTCATGAAACTCACCAGGGTGATATAGGCCCCGATGCCGAAAGTCACTCCCAGGGAAGCCGTAACCGTCGATTTCATCTTGGTTAGCAGGTGGGTCCTGGCAATGCCCAGTATAAGTTTCCATTGCTTCATTGTTCGGGTTTCAGGATGTTGGTGCCGGCATCCAGGCCGGAGCGGATTTCCACCCGGTCCAGGGTTTGCAGGCCCGTGACGACCTTTTTCATCCCGTCTTCGGTAAGGACGCTGTCGCCTGCCAGCAGCAGGTTCCGGGGGATGGTCAGGGCGTTTTCCCGCCGGTCAATGACGATATTCGCCTCGCCCGAGAGCCCCGGGTAGAGTTGATTGGGCGGCGCTTTAAACCGGGCTTCCGCCAGGAATGTCTGGTTGCGCGAATCTTTCTGGGGATAAATACGGGTGAGCCCGGCCCGGAACACCTCGTCGGGGTATGCATCCAGGCTTACCAGGACCTCCTGCCCCGTCCGGAGCCGGACAATATCCACCTCGTCCACCAGCAACTCCACTACAAAGGAGTCCGGTTTTCCAAGGGTGGCCAGCGGTTCGTTGGGTACCACCAGTTCCCCGGGTTCCTTAAAGAGGGCATACACCTTCCCGTCAATAAAACTACGCACGGTAAACTCATCGGCATTTGCCTGGTAGGAGCGGTAGGAATTCCGCGCCTGTTCCATTTTCGTACGGAGTTCCCGCTCCAGCCGCGCATATTCGGTTTGCAGTTGATCGAGTTGGTTCCGGGAGCGTTCATAGGCGAGTTTCCGATTTTCAAAGGTTGCCCGGGAACCAATCTGCTGGGACCAGAGTTTTTCCTGCCTCCGGAAGTTCACCGAGTCGTCGATATAAGCCAGCCGTGCCGTTTCGATACGGGATGCCAGGTCTCTCAGCGGGGTGGTGCTTCCCTGGTAGTTGGATGCCGCGAGTTCCATCTGCAGGCGCGCATTCTCCCGGCTGAGCTCCGGGGAGCGATCCGTAATCTTCAACAAGGGCGTGCCCGTTTGCACCAGGTCGCCTTCCCGTACCAGGTTTTTTTCCAGGATGCCGCTAACTGCAGCATGCACCTTGTACATGCTGTCCGGCTGCACGGTTGCCGAGGCGTATACAGATTCGGTAATGGTGTTGATTGTCGGCCGCATTTTCCCGGATTCCCCCGAACAGCCGGGAAATAAAATAGCAAGGGACCAACAGGCGGCCGCAAGAATTCGCTTGACTTTTTTCATAGTATCCGTAATGGAGGTGACTGCTAGGATGCCAGCAGGGGTTCAAGGGCACGAAGCAAGTCTGGTTTTGACAACACCCCGGATTGCCTCCAGAGCACTTTTCCATTTTTAAACAGGATCATGGTGGGTACGCCCCGGACCTGGTACCTGCCGGCCACCTCCTGGTTGCGGTCCACATCTACTTTCACAACCCGCAGGCGGTCGCCCAGTTCGCCTTTCACCTCTTTCAGGATGGGGGCGAGGGTCTTGCACGGACCGCACCAGTCCGCGTAAAAATCTACCAGTACCGGGTTTTCGGAACGAATCAGGTCTGAAAATGATGCTTTCATATCCGTTGGAGTTTATCAAAAATAGACAAAGTTCCCGGAGGAAATCCATGACCGATATCATATTTGCCCGGCAGCTAATTCCCTATCTTTAAGGATATCACCGCCTGTACCATGAGCCTTAGAATTGCCATACCCACCGATTTTTCCCCCCATGCCGCCCGGGCGGCGCGTTTTGTACTGGAATTGTTCCGGGAGGAAGCCTGTACGTTTTTCCTGGTCCACACCTATACGCCTTCGTTTTTACGGGCCGAATACCTGATCCACAGCCCCGGGCAGATTGGCCTGGGGGATTCCTACAGGCAGCGGGTGACGGATAAGCTGGAGGATTTCCGGGAGGCCCTGTCCCCCGACGCAGGCCCGCAGCACGAATTTTACACGCATGCTGCCTTCAATGCCCTGGATTCCGAATTAAATGAGATGGCGGGAAAGGAAAAACTCGACCTGATCGCCATGGGCACGCAGGGAGCTACCGGTGCCCGGGAGGTCCTTTTCGGATCCAATGCGGTGCGCGTTTTGCACCGATCCGATTGCCCGGTTCTGGTGATTCCGGAAGAGGCAGAAGTCCGGCATATCCGGAACATCCTCTTCCCCACGGACTACGCCGTTGACTATGACCAGCTCAACCTGGCGGTCCTCAACCATTTTCTCGGGCAGCCCAAAACCCGGCTCCACGTGTTGCACGCCTTTACGGAAGCAGACAGCTCAGAAGAAAGGCAACGCGCCAGGGAACAATTGCTCGGGCGTTTTGGCGGGCAGATGGCGCTTACCGAAACGGAATCCCAGGGGGTGGCGGATGCCATCAACGCCTTTGCCGGGGAACATCCTGTGGAATTGCTGGTGATGGTGCGCAACCGGCACACGGCCCTGGAGAACTTCCTGGTTCGTCCCGTCGTGGACCGCATTGGGCTGCATACTAGAATCCCATTCCTTGTCCTGCCCCCGGAAAAGGAAGGTAAGAACCAATCAAACTAACGCGGTGTCGAACCCCGGGAAGAAAATCAGGAAGTCTTCGGGAAAGGAAGTCCGGTATTCTGAAAAGAAATTGCGGCGTTCCCTGATGCGCAGCGGGGCAGATGCCCAAACGGTCGATTCCATTGTGGCGACCCTGGGCGAAGAACTCTATGAAGGGATGACCACCCGGGAGATCCACAACCGGGCCTTTGCGTTGCTACGGGCTGCGCAGAACACCTTTGCCTCCCGGTATAAGTTGAAAAATGCGATCTATGAGTTAGGGCCCACGGGGTTCCCATTTGAAAAATTCATCAGCGCCCTGCTCAACCATTCGGGGTATCAAACGGAAACCAACCGGGAATTCCAGGGGGCCTGCGTGCGACATGAAATCGATGTGGTGGCCAGGAACGGGGATTCCCTGACGCTGATTGAGTGCAAGTTCCATTCCGAACACGGCAGGAACTGCTCCGTGCGGATTCCCCTGTACATCCACTCCAGGTATCGGGACGTAGCCGCCGGGCCGTCGGTTTCGGGGGCCGGGCAGGGGGTATTAAAGCCGGCCTGGGTGGTCACCAACACCCGCTTTACCTCGGACGCTCTTGCCTATGGGAAATGTTCGGGGATGTATTTATTGAGCTGGGGCCATCCGCGGGGGAATGCGCTGAAAGACCGGATCGACCGGCACCGGTTGTACCCGATTACCGTCAGTGTCCTCTTGAGTGCCAGGGAAAAACAATTCCTGCTGGAACGGGAGGTTGTCCTGGGGCGCCAGCTGCTGCGGGCACCCCATTTCCTGGATCACCTGGGGGTTTCCGATAATCGCAAGGGCCGGATTATTAAAGAGTTTGAGGCGCTTTGCGGCAAAAAGGACAAATGATGAAAACCGAATTGCGTTTTTGGGGGGCTGCGGGATGCGTCACCGGGTCCAAATACCTCATTTCAAACCAGCAGGGAAGGATTCTGGTGGATTGCGGCCTGTTCCAGGGGCTGAAGTCCCTCAGGGCTTTGAATCGCGCATCCTGGGAAATACCCCCTGCCGATATCGCTGCGGTGGTCCTGACCCACGGCCACCTGGACCATGTTGGCCTGCTGCCGAGGTTGGTGCGAGAGGGATTCCGGGGAAAGATTTACGGGACGCGCCCCACCCTGGCGATTGCCCGGATCATACTGGAGGACAGCGCCAAGATACAGATGGAGGAGGCTGAAAAGGCCCTGAAGGAAGGGTATAGCCGCCATGCAAAACCCGAGCCGCTCTATTCGCTGGAGGATGTGGCCAATACGCTCCCGCTCTTCAGCTCTGTGGAGACCGGGGAGTGGATTGCCCTGCCGGTACCCGGCTGGCGCGTGAGGTACACTCCCAACGGCCATATCCTGGGCTCCTGCTTTATCGAGATGGATGCCGGGGGGACGCGGGTGGTATTCTCGGGTGATATTGGCCGCAGGGAGGATTTGCTACTGCCTCCGCCGGGACGCCCCCGGCGCGCCGATGTACTCCTGCTCGAAAGCACCTACGGGAACCGGTTGCACCCGGACCTGGATATGGAGGCCGAACTCGCCGCTCAAATCAAGGGGACAATTACAGACCGCGGCACCTGTATTATCCCGAGTTTTGCCGTGGAGCGCCTGCAGGCCATTATGCTCATCTTACTCAAGCTCCGGCAACGCAACCGAATTCCCCGATTGCCGGTATATATAGACAGTCCGATGGGGACCAATGTCTTTGAACTCTTTGGTCGCTTTCCGAACTGGCACAAATTGTCCCGGTCGGATTTCCAGGAAATGAAACGGGAATTTCTGATAGTTTCGGATTATTCGGAAACCTGGAAGGCAATCGACGATCCACGGCCCAAGGTAGTGGTGGCCGGGAGCGGCATGCTCAGCGGGGGGCGGGTGCTCACCTACCTCGCACAGCTGCTCGACCGGGAGGAAACCCGTATCCTCCTCATGGGCTACCAGGCGGAAGGTACACGGGGCCGGAATTTACTGGAAGGGGCGAGGGAGTTGAAGATCTTTGGAAAATATATCCGCGTGGCAGCCGGCATTCACCATTACGAATCCCTGTCGGCCCATGCGGATCAGGAAGAGATTCTCTGGTGGACGGCCGGGATGGAAAATCAACCGGGGCATATCTTCCTGGTACACGGGGAACCCACGGCGGCGGATGCTTTGCGCGTCAAATTGTTTGCGGAGCGGGGTTGGGTGGCGCGGATACCCAACCTGGGCGAAAGCGTTCGCTTTTAAGCGCCTGATATATATCATGAGAATATGGGTTACATCGCGATAACTTGTAGAAATATCCAGGAGACCGAAACACAGACTATCTGTTTGGGCTCCGGCAAATTCCAGATCCAAGATGAAGAATACACGTAGTACCTTACTGGCCATTGCCTCCCTGGCGATCCTGGGATGCAGTTCCCTGAAGCTCGAATCCGAATACAAGGACCCGGACCGGGTACTTTTCCACGCCAATAAGCTGTTGGTTGTGGGCATCACCCCGGATATGGCTGTACGGGAGGATTTTGAAACGCGCCTCCGGGAGGTTTTCTCCGGTGAGGGGATTGAGACCGTCCGCAGTATCGACCTGTTCGACGTGGCCTTTACCCAAACCCCGCAAACCGAAGAAGAGCTCGACCGGGTGGAACAACAACTCCTGGACAAGGACTTCGACGCCATCCTCCTGACCAAGGTGGTCGGTACGGAAAGGCATACGAACCTGGCGCAGTCCCTCGGTGAAATAGGTGCTGCCTACGAGCGATTCAGCCGGGACTATGTGGTCCACCAGGATATCTATTTTGACAAGGCCTATTACGAAGCCCCCACAGATTATTACACGGAAACCTCCCTGTACTGCATTTGCGTCGGAAAAGAACGCAGCCTGGTATGGCGGAACAATATTTTGATTTCCAACCCCCGCAACCCGGAGAAGGCCATCCGGGATTACATAAGGATGATCAGCAACCGGATGGAGCACAACCAGGTGTTGTTGGGTACGGATATCTTCTAGGAAACCGGTTAAGCCGAGCCGGATTTTACAATTTAACGCTCCCCAGCCTATCTTAAAGCAAAGGGCTCATCACGCGCGCTGCCCCCTCGGCGAGTTTGTGGCGCCAGGGCCTGCGGCTGAAGGTATCCGGGTCGAGCTCCATGCTCTGGCTGCTGTCCGAGAGGAAATCCTCCCGGAGGCCAATGGCTGTCTGCCGGTCGAATACCACCGCATTCACCTCGTAGTTGTGCTGGAAACTCCGGTTGTCCATATTGGCAGTCCCGATGGTTGCCAGCCGGTCGTCGACAGTGAGTATCTTACTGTGCAGGAACCCGCCGGGATACAGGTAGATCCGGATACCGGCCTTCAGGAATTGCTGGAAATAGGATCGCACGCACCAGGTAACCAGCCGGCTGTCGGTCCGGTCCGACAGCAGGATACGCACATCTACACCTCCCATGGCGGCCGTTTGCAGCGCCAGTTGGATAGCCTGGCTGGGGATCAGGTAGGGATTGGTGATATAGATGGATTCCCGCGCCCCGTTGATCATGGCAAAGTACAATTGCTCCATCAGTGGAAAGTCGTCATCCGGACTGGAAGCCAGCACCTGCACGGGGGCATAAGGGACCCCTTCCATTACGGGGAGGGGGGAGGGCAGTGGCAGCCGGCGGCCGGTGACCAGTTCCCAGTCATTGAGGAAAACGGTATCCAGGTGGGCAGCCGCCGGGCCCCGCAGCATCAGGTTCATGTCGTGCCACATCCGCAGGTCCTCATCTCCTTTCAGGTATTTGTCCGAAATATTGATCCCCCCCGTAAAGGCGGTCTGGCCGTCGACCACAATGATTTTTCGGTGGTTCCGGTAGTTGAGGGACCGGAGGAATTTGCCGAATCGGAAAGGGAGGAAGGCATGGGCTTCGATCCCGGCATGTCGCAATCGTTCCCGGTAGGTTTTGCTCAGGGAGAAGCTCCCGATCGAATCGTAGAGCAGGCGGACTTCCACCCCTTGCGCCTCCTTCCGGGCAAAGAGCCGGAACAGGCGCTCTGCCAGTTCGCCCTCTTCGAAGATGTAATACTGCAGATGGATCGTCTCCCGGGCCGCTTCAAGGGTCTGGAAGATGCGCTCAAAGGTCTGCTGCCCGTCCTTGAGGAGGGTGGCCTCGTTTCCGGCAGTAAGCGGAAATCCCGTATGTTCCCCGATGATAGCCTGGATCATCCTTTCCGGGTGCCCCTGAATCCCGGGGGCGGCCGGCTGTTCCGGGTGCCCCTGGATTCGAGCCCCGCCATTTTGGGCCTCCTCAGCACGCGGCGTTTCCCTAAGGGGTACCGGGAGCGGGGTGCGAAGAGGTTGCCGGTATACCTTCAATTTACGCCTGTTCCTGCCTACCAGCAGGTAGAGCAGGATCCCCCCGACGGGAAGCGTAAAAATCGCCAGGAGCCAGGCCAGGGTTTTTGAGGGCCGGACCCCATGGAGCAGCAGGCGGACGATGATCGTCAGGGCCAGCAGGATATATCCGGTAATCAGAAAGGTCAGCCACACATGCCTGGGATTTACGGGGTTCGACAACCGGGCAACCGGTGCCCACCGGCAAAATTACGGTTCCGGGTGCACAATTGGCTACAGCAGCTTGAAATTTATGGGGATGCTATACGGGACCCGGACATTTTTGTTTCGTTGCCTGCCGGGCTTCATTTGGGGGAGGGACGCGATGATCCGCCGGGCTTCGGCCTCCAGCATTTTATCCGGTCCGCGTGTCTCGATTCCGGCAACCTGACCATCCGTGCCGATATAGAACAACACGTAGACCTTGCCCTGAATACCCAGTTCGGTTGCGGTTTCCGGATATTGGAAATTCCTGGCAATGTGTTCCTGTATCTTTTGCTGGAAACAGGTGCGTTGCTCCTCCCTGGATACCCCTTCGCAACCCGGAAATACGGGGACTTCTTCAATCACCGCGAAGGGGACGGAGATCTCCTCTTCCTCTTCGACGACTTCAATATCCGAAGCTTCCAGATCTACGTCGGCCACGACGGTTTCCTGGGTCATTTCCGTACTTTCAATAAGGGTTTCCTCGATTTCCTCCGTGTCTTCCACCACCTCGATTACTTCGGGGGCAGCCGGTGGCGGTGGGGGCGGGGCGGTTCGAATTTGCTCCGTCTTCGGGACGTTCTCGTCCAGCATGGGGACGTCTACCATGTGGATTAATTCCTCATGGGGCTGTTCATACGATTTGTATTCAAGGGCCCGCCAGGTTACAAAGAGTACCAGGGTCAGGCCGATCACAAAATACAGGCCGCTGTTGCGGTTCAAATCTGCGTTGGGATGTTTTTTGACTTGCATGGCGATGGACTTTAGACCATCAATTTACAAGTACTATCCCCGGAAAAATATGATAATCATCAGGTTAGGGACCCACTACCCGAAAGGGAACCACAAATACAGTCTCCCCCCACATCAGCCGTAATTCACCGGATTCGGCCGTTTCAACGGCCTCGATGGTAAAGTTTTCCACACTCGGTTCCAGCTCCCGGATTTCCATGGGCACCCGTCCGAGGTCCTGCTGGGGGTCGTAATTGTTGCCGTTCTGCCCGGTTTCCCGGTTGACGATCAATGTACCCCCATCCGGGGCCGGAATGGTAAACAGCGTGTATTCCCCGGCGGGTACGTCCAGCCCGCCCAACACCAGGTCCCGGTCTGTTCGGAAGTGGGTGGCCCGGTTAGCCCCTGTACGCCAGCGCTCATTCCACGGGACAATCCCGCCAAACAGCAGGCGTCCCCGGCGGGCCGGCTGGCCGAAGGTGATTACGATATTTGCCCCCTGGACAGTGGATTCGGTGCGTCCTTCCCCCGACAGGGACCCGATAGGGGAATAGGCGAAGCGGTTGGCCAGACTTTCAAGATCTACGGGTTCCCCGCGTTTCACGACCAGTTTCCGGGTGGTGGCGGTAGCGTCGAAGTGTTCCAGGGCCCCCGATTGATCCGTCCGGGCGTACATGGTACCCCGGTACGGGTGTTGAACGGAAACAGAGTCGGTCCCTTCGCTCCGGATGACAAATTCTGCCGTTCCCCTCCCGGTAAACATCGGCTGGCGGACCTCTTCCAGACCGTCGCGCGACATCTGGCGCACGGCGAGTTCATAGGGCCAATGAACCATATCCATCCAGGGAAGCGTACCCGCCTGGTAGGCAAATGCCTGCCGGCTTTCGGAGGAATCCGTGCGGATCACGCGTATCAGGCTGTCCCCCTCCAGGGTTAGCGTCTCAATCCGATCGGGGTCGCCCTGCAGCCGATCCGCGGGATAGGCTTCCGAACGGAATTCGATGATATCCCCTTCATCGTCTAATTCCAGGGTCTGTTTCAGGTATTCTGTGCGGGGGCTGCGAATCAGGACTTCAGCTTCCACCAGGCCGGGGTGCATGCGTATTTGTTCAATAACGAGCGTGTCGTTGCCCAGGGTTGCCGTCAGAGATGCCTCCGGAGCGGTGCTGTCCGTGCAACGCGACAGGAAGACAGCCGCCAGCAATGTAGGTAAAAGGAAATAAGACCTTGCCCTTCGGGCCGGGATAGGGAGCTTCATTGGTTCAGGATTTTGCCAGGCGCTGGGAGGCCCGGAGATTTTACACGCAAAAGATACTGAAGAAATTACGGGCTTGAAAGCGAAACCATCAAAGGGTGCAGGGCGCACCCTGTCCCCGGGATTGTCATCCGGGCGGGCCGCAGAATAGCCCGGTGCGCAACCTCAGAATCAGTTCAGGTATGCCCGGAAACGGCCGTCTGCCAGAGTTACTTCTTCCTTGCTGGTCGAGGAAGTGACATGGGCGATAAACGTGCCCTCCACATAGTGTTCGGTGACGTTGAAGATAATGATTCGGCCTTCGTGTGCAAAGTCCAGGTTGCTTCCGGAAAGCGAGGCGGCAAATGCTACCTTGTAGGCCGTGGGTTTGCCGTCCTGCATCACTTCGTGGGCGCCTTTACTGACATCCATCGGCAGGTAAAGCGTAATGGGCGTGTTTTCAGGGGCGATGCGGGCTGCGTTGGGTGACTCGGGATAGATTCGCGCCGTGCCGTTGGAATTGCTCTTGTCGGTATATTGGCTGGTTGTGAGGTTCTCAAAGTAGTACTCCGTTTCGTCGATGGTGAAACGGATAAAGGTTCCACGATCCAGTTCTCCGTTATCCGGTTTACTGCAGGATGAGAAAAGCATCAGGCTCAGGCCGGCAAGTATTGCGAAAAAAAGTACACCTCGTTTCATAAAGACTACGTGTTATGTAGGAAAATACAACGATCAAATTTAACCGGATCGTACATGAAATGCAGATTTATTCGATGAATGACACGTTTTGCATCCGTTTTCGGGCCATTCCTGTGAAGAATTCACAGTAGACGGAGGGGGAGATTTATCGGGTGGCAGGTGGGATCCGGTTGGGTGGCAGGAGGGATCCGGGTAGATTTTCAGGCCCAGGGGGCCGGTTGCCGCGCGGTTTGTAGTATCTTTCTGCAGCCTTCCAGGCGAGCGTCCCGTTCCGACCGGGCGGTTCCCTGGCCTGTGATCGGAAACGACAAACTAACGAAACGCACCTATTACAATGAACCGGATCCTTGTATTATCCACCCTGTTTTTATGCTCAACCCTTCTGAGGCTGGCGGCCCAGGAAGAAGTATACGAGCTTCGTACTTACGAACTGGAATTCCTCCGCCCGGCGGAGGTGTTGCACAACTACCTGGAGCACGCGCTGATCCCGGCCCTCGGTCGGCAGGGCGTGCGCCACGTGGGGGCCTTTGAGGAAGCCGGGGACGCCCTCCCGAAAAAGATTTACCTGCTGATCGCCTATGACGATATCCAGGCCTTCCAGGATTCGAAAGAGGCCCTTGAAGAAGATGCAACCTATTTAGAAGATGCCGGCGACTACCTGACGGCAGATCCGCAAACCATGCCTTACAAGCGAATCACCTCCAACCTGATCCAGTCCACTACCGGGTTTCCGCAGCTGGCTTCGCCGGAATCAGGTACGGGGTTATTTGAGTTGCGGATTTACGAGAGCTATAATGAGGATGCCCTCAGGCGGAAAGTCAAAATGTTCAACGACAGCGAGTTTGATATCTTTGAAGATGTCGGCCTGCCGATGGTTTTCTTCGGGGCGAATATCGCCGGGGAACAGATGCCCTGCCTGACCTACATGCTCGCGTTCCGCGACCGGGAGCACCATGCAGCCGCCTGGGCCCGATTCGGTCCGCACCCGGAGTGGCAACGGATATCGAAACTGGAGGAATACGCTCATGCGATGGACGATATCACCCGCGTCTTCCTAAAGCCGCTCCCGTATTCCAGTTTATAGTCCGTTGCGGATTCAGTCTTTGCGCAAGCCTTTGAATATCTGCGAGTCTGCCCAATAAATGTCCCCGTCCCGGGTAAAGAAAAAGTAGTTGCCATCGGCCGTCACAAACGGGCACAATTCGTGGCCGGGCGTATTGATGGTTTCCCCGAGGTTCACGGCGGGCAACCATAGTCCGTCGCCCCCCCGGAAACTGATGTACAGGTCGCCCTGTCCGGAACCTTCCCGGCGTACGGCACAGAAAATCATGTAGGATTCATCCGGCGAGACGAACACGTCGGCCTCATAGTGCGGCGTGTTAATGGCTGCAGGGAGTTGGACAGGTGTCCGGAAGGAGCCGTCCTTCCACGGCGAGCGATAGATGTCGTAATTGTACAATGCCTCCGTACCGGCACCATGGTTGGATGCAAAGAACAGGGAGCCGTCGGCGGCAAAGGAAGCGTAGTATTCGTTGGCCGGGCTGTTGACCGGGTAGCCGGCATTGATGGGAGGAGACCAGCCGCCTCCCTCGCGAAGTGAAAACCAGATATCGTAATCCTTTTTATGCCGGGTCTCAGTACCGGGCCGGTCGGAGATATAATACAGGCGACTGCCGTCCGGGGAAAGCATCGGGTCGTTATGGCTGAACGGGCTGTCGGCAAACAGTTTCTGCGGTTCGCCCCATACGCCCCCTTCCCAGCGCACCATATGGATTTCCGATTGTTCCCCGGTATCCACCCCAAAGTAAAATTCGCGGCCGTCCGCGGTAAAGACCGAACCGAATTCGTGCCGGTCTTTCCGGGAAACCAGGCCCGGGGCAAATAATTCCGGGATGGTATCCGGGGTTTTCTGCCCGAAATAAGCAAAGGGCGCTTCGGGCTCCTGGGCCATTAGACCCCCCATCCCGACCATCGTTAATGTGGCAAATAGCAGGGGCATCATTTTCATCAGTAAGCCCGGATCATTTGGTTTTGTATTTCAGGAGGTGGTGGCGGACGGCCCGGGCCACCTCCGGGTAATTTTCCTGTATCAGCCAGTGGCCCCCGTCTATTTCCAGAAAAGTATACGGCCCGTCAACGTAATTGGCATTAGCCCTGGCTGCAAAGGCTCCAATTGCCAGGTCCCTGTTTCCCCAAATAAACAACGTGGGTACGGAAACCGGGCCGGTGGGCTTCATTTTTCTCCTTCCGAAATTCGCCCGGTAATAATTCAGGGCTGCAGTGAGCGAGGCCTTCCTCCGGAATACCGAGAGGTAATTTTCGACCTCCTCCGGGGCGCTCCGTTTCCAAAGCCGGCGAAATTTGGCAAAATCGTCCTTTCGGATCATCCATTCGGGGATCCGGGGTAGCAGGAACCACCGGATATAGCTGCTTTTCTTCCGCTGTACCTTATCCGTTTTCAACGCCTTGGCAAAGGCGCGGCCATGGGGCACCGAAAGGGCTGTCCAGCTCAGGATGCGCTGGTCAAAGTGGAATGTCGCCTGCCAGCCCACAGCAGCTCCCCAATCGTGGCCTACCAGATGGAACCGGTCGATCCCCAGGGCATCGGCCCAATCCGCGACGTCCTGCCGCAGGTGGCGGATACCATAATGGGCAACGCCCTTTGGGCAGGCATTCGGGCTGTACCCGCGCATGTTCGGGGCGATGCAGTAGAAGCCCTCGGATGCCAGTTCGGCCATCAGCCGCCGCCACATAAAATGGGTTTCGGGAAAACCGTGAAGGAAGATCACGGCTTCACCGGCCGGGTCGCCGGCCTCAAGGCAATCGAATTCCAGGGTGCCGGTGTTTATCTGTCGGAAAGTGGTCATCGTCTGGCTTTGTGGATTGGCCCTCGATATTTGGGAATAGTTCCACCAAATATAGGGAATCAATTGGTGGGTTTTTTGGGTAAATTAGGAATAAGTTCTTTGATAACCCATTGTTTTTTAGGCGGAAAAAGCATAATCTTATGGAAATATCAACCGCAGGGGGATTCCCTCTGCAAAACTTTAAATACATGAAAAATAGATTGTTTTTAACAGGCGCCCTGCTTGTTTGGCTCGCAGGATGCGAGCAACGGGAATTGACCGAAGTCCCCGAGGCTACCCAGGCTACTTTCGACCTGGAGATGACACCCGTGGAGATCCCGGGGATCAAAAGCCTTCGCGGCATGCCCGTGGATTTAAAAGGACGGATGCAGAGCGGCAAATCGTCCAGCGGTCTGCAACAGGACGTGGCACTGATCAACGAGCAGCTTATCCCATACGGCATTCAGCTTGAAAAAATGGAATACTTCACGGCCCAGGGTGCCGGCCAGACTGTATTTTTCAAGGATACCGGCAACAAACGCCTGGCTTCGGATTTCGTTCCAAACGACCCGCGGAACGCCCTGCCGGGTACCGACATACCCTATATTGTTGACGGGACGCAAGCCTCTACGGCTTCCGGCCTGAACGTACTGGCTCCCATCGATGCGGTTATGGCTACCTGGGACAACGTCTCGTGTGCAGACGGTTTCAGTATCTATAATGCAGGCGTTTTTCCATCGGATATCGGTTTTGTTTCGAATTTCTTCTTCGGCTTCGGGGGTAGTTCCGGATTCTTCCCGGGGGTTATCGTGCACGCGGGCGTGTTGCCCAAGGCATTTTTTGATTTGGTCGATGTAAACGGGGGTAATTTTATCCTTGGGGTGACCTTTACCCTGACCTATATAGAGGATATCAACCAGGACGGCAAGGGAGATGTGGCCATCAAGGAAGTGTATTACAACGATGCCTTCAACTGGCAGGACGTGGTGGCCACCGGTAGCGGGGTCGATTTCCAGACGGTTGCCTTGCACGAAGTAGGGCATGCCCTGAGCCAGGCGCACTTTGGGAAAGTAACCCGGACTGAGGCCAACGGCAAAGTACATTTCTCACCCCGGGCGTTAATGAATGCCGGTTATTCCGGGGTCAATCGGGTAGTTGAGAAAACCGATAAGGCAGGTTTCTGTTCCAATTGGAGTAACTGGCCAAATAATTGACGGTTACTGAATTCCGATATTTTAATGATTATCGATAAAACCCCGGATACCGGGGTTTTTTTATTTCGGAGGCTGACTAATTGGGAATCCCCGAAAGGGTGCGGGATACTTGGTCTGGGGGCAGGTTCCGCCGGATCTCATGGTCACTGGAATACAGATTTCCGGAATTTCCACAGGTAGATCCCGCAAAACAACACCGCCAGGCTCAACAGCGTGCCTCCCAGGCCCAGTTGGGCCGCCACATGGCCTTCCGGGACCGGTTTCATAAATTGGTTCACCCCGGCCAGCAGCAGGCGTACGCTTGCCCATAGGATCAGTACAAATGCCCAGAAACGCGCAACCCGCCGGGCTCCCAGGCCGGAGGCCGACAGCCCGTAGTACCAGAGGGCCAGGACCCCGAGGAAGACCAGCAGCGGGATGTAACTTCCTATCAATGCATAGCTTACGCCTTTGTACAGGAAGAATAGCAGGCTGTTGGCCAGTACCAGCCCGTATCGGGGATATTCCCCGAAGAGTTTCCGGATACGCTGTTTTTCCGCGGTCATTCTGTAGTCATTTTTTTCAGGATGGTTGCCACCCGCCTGGTGCAGGACAGCAGGTAATCGAAATCAACTGTGTCAAAGGTATCCCCGGGGGTGTCCTTATAGGGGGTTGAATCTTTGTGGTAATAACATTCGCCCGCCCCGATAACGGGGTGTCCGACAGGGACAAAAGCATCGAAATCCGTGGCATTGTTGTCGTAACCTACCGGGTCGATCCGGATCTCCTTCAGGGGGAGGCCGAGTTCCCGGGAAGTCGTCCGGTAGGCTGCCAAAAGCGAATCGCTCGCGGAAAATACCTCCATGGCGCGGTCCCCGTCGGCGTCCCACCCGACCATGTCGAAACAATGGACGCTGTGTACGTCCCAGGCTTCCCTTTTCATCAACCGGACAAATGCCTTGCTGCCGATGAGTTCCTCCTCTTCCTGGTCAAAAAACACCAGCACAATATTTCGGTTGCGAACGGACTCTCGGGCCAATTCCCGGACCACATCGTAAATCAGGGCAATCCCCGTGGCGTTGTCAATGGCTCCCGGGGCATTCCGCTTGCCGGAATCGTAATGGGCCCCCAGGACGATATAGGAGTCGCTCGTTCCCGTTGCCGGCAGGACTCCGTAGATATTTGTCCCCCGGAATGGTTCCAGGATCAGGTCGATGGCCGGGTTGAGGTTCGGGGAGGTGTAGGTTTGTTCCCGGGCTTCGACACCCAGGGTCCCTATTAATTCTTTCAGGTAGGCCCGGGCGGTGGATCGCTCCCCCGGCGACCATCTGCTGGCAAGGAAGTCCCCGCTTCCCAAAGGGTTCGCCCCGGAAAGGTCGCCGACGATTCTTTTTTGGCAGGCCATCCTTTCCCCCGGGATGGCGGCGGTCAGCAAACCGGGCGTTCTGCTTTGTTGGCCGCAAGCCGTTGCGATCAGCAACACCAGTAGCGCGTATGCGGATTTCAATCGGTATGAGGTTTCATGGACAGGCAGCATCAATCTCCGTTTTCGATTCCCTGGTCCGACCAAACAGCCAGTTCATTGCCGGCGGGATCGAGGAAATGGAAACGCCGTCCCCCGGGAAACGAAAAGATTCCCCGGGTAATCTTCCCCCCGGCTTTGCGGATTTTGGACTCCAGGGCCCCGAGATCCGGATGGTAGAGCACCACCAGGGCTCCGTTGGTGACCGCCTCATCCGATTTGCTGAATCCGCCTTCCAACCCGCTATCGGTAAAAGCGGTATACTCCGGGCCGTAATCGGTGAATTTCCAGCCAAACAGCCTGCTGTAAAAGGATTTGACCTGCTCCAGGTTGGCCGCCTTGAATTCGATATAATTAATCGGGACAGGTTTCATGCGCACAATTTTATCCGGATTATCCCGGGGTAAATTCTACCGGGCTGTAGCCTTTGAGTTGGAGGACCTGCATATCCTGCACCATGAAAATAGCGTTTTTATTCAGGTCGTAAAAACTGTATTCGAGGGATTTTACAGTGCGTCCTGCCCGGGATATCATTTCGCCAGCGCTTCCTCGTAACGCATCAAACACGCATCGAGCGAGCCCCCTTCCTTGTGGATACACGCGCAGAAGTCGTTTCCGGCGAGTTCATTCGCTCTCCCGGTAAATTGGCTCTGGCAGTCCTTGAGGGAATTCCGGGGCATCACCTCGAGCCCGAAAAGGGCAAAAAGGACGGTGCCGGCCGATAGGGCCAAAACAGCCAGGAAAAATTTCCAGGGGAACTTTTTAGAGTACTTTTTTGGCCGGGTGAAAACCGGGATTCCCGGGGGCTTCCAGAAAGGCAGGAGGTATTGGAATTTGTCGTAATGCCAGGCCAGCAAAAACAGGTTGGCCAGTACCATCAGCGGAGAGGTGACAAAGGACCCCTCGAACCGGACGGCAAAGGACAACACCCAGATATTGAGGATGATCGGGAAGTACAGCAGGGCGCCCAGGGCCACGGTCCGCGGAATCAGCAGCAGGATAGCGGCGACTATTTGCGCCACCCCGATAAAGGTGTAATAATAGCCTGTATGGTGCAGGGCCTCCAGGTAGGCACCCATGGGATGGATTTCGGACAGGCCGCTGGCAAACCGCTCCCCGAAAATCTTGACCCCGCCGGCCACCAGGAAGGCATAGGCCAGGGACAATCGGCAAAAAATGGAAAACAGCCAGTACCACCAGTTGCTTTTGGTATAAAGGAAATAGTTTTGAAATCGCGTCAGGGTGCTCATTGGGAATTCCGGTGGGCCTTCCTCCTAAAACTACAAAAAACAAAATTCTGCATACTCCCTGAGGGGGTGCGGTGATCCAGGGTTTCACAGCGGATCTTCTCGAAGTCCGGCTCCAGCAGCCGGGCCATCGATTGACCGGAATACTGCATTACCCGGATGCCGCTGCACTTTTCAGGGCCATTTACGGAAAATGTCCCGATTACCAGGATACCATCCGGGTTCAGGCCTTGCCGGACCGAATCCAGGTAGCCGGCAATGTCCCCGGGATCCGTAAGGAAATGAAAGGCAGCCCGGTCGTGCCAGAAGTCGTAAGTATCTGATGGGGTAAAATTGGCTGCATCGGCCACGATCCACTTCACCCGGTTGGCCTGGTGGCCCAATCGCTCGCGTGCACGGTTGATGGCCTCAGCGGAAATGTCCAGAACCGTTATGTCTGAATAGCCCCGTTCGAGCAAATGGTCTGCCAGCAGGCTGTCCCCGCCGCCAACGTCGATGATCCGGGCAGTGGTCGGCACCTCGAAAGCCTCGAAATACGACAGGGAGGTCTCCGGGGTTGGCTGAAACCAACTCACGTCTTTGAGTTCCCGGGTCCGGTAGATGTTTTCCCAGTGTTTTTTTCGGTTGAAGGCTTTCATGTTGTTTCCAATTAGTTCTTTCCGGCCGGATCCCCGTGCAACCTATCGGCCAGCCAGCCAACAGGTGCGTCCGGAATAATTTCATTTGGCCTTTAGTTTTATCGGTCTAAAACAAATAAAATAAACCATAACCGGGTTAAAACCCGCAGGGCAACTTACGGCGTTACCCGCCCTTGCGTTTTCTTTTGTGCTTCCCCCGCACCCAGAGCAGCAGGGAACTCGCGCCTACCGCCATGCCGGCCGCCATGATATTGAAGAACATATCCTCGGGGTCGAAGACCCGGTTGGGCAAAAACCACTGGATGCCTTCATCGAGTATCCCGACCAGCGAGGCGAGGATCACGGCCAAAAGCGAGGGGGCCAGACCGGGTTTGCGGTGCCGGGCCCTTTCGGACAGCGCCCGGTGGATAAAAATGGCCAGTACGCTGTATTCGATCAGGTGGCTGCGTTCCGGTGCTCCCAGCCGAAACACAAACATGGTATAGACCGCCAGAATACCGAGGATTACCACCAATTCATACCGGCTGGTTTCGGGCCGGCCGCCATGGATCAGGACGGCCGTCGCCGCCAGTAGCATCCCGATCAGGAAAAATACAGCCTGTACATCCTGGTCCCGCAATTCCCGGACCAGGGGCTGTCCCATAAACAGCGTACCGTAGATGGCGGCAATTACAGCCAGGACCCAAAGCCAGCGTCGTTTTTCCCGCGAAGATGTAAAGAGCGCCATATCCGGGAGGATTTTCCCGGAAAGGTACTCAATTTAATTCGCCCTCCCGCCTTTCTACCTGGGGTCCGGGTTGCCGACCCGGTTGTATTTCCGCAGCGTTTCGACCAGCAGGTCGTGTGGGATTGCATAGGCCTTGTTGCCGTTGATGCCCTCCATATCCTCGGCGGCGACCATCGCATTGACGATAGCTTCTTCCACAGCCTCCACCGTACTTTGAAAAAGCCGGTTCATCTGATCGTTGGGCAGGGTTTCCACCTGAACGGTTGCCTCCCGGTTAAAAGCCTGTTCATTCGCCGTGGAAAAGGCGATAAAGATATCCCCGGACCCATTCGACCCGCGGCCACCCACATTGCCGATCCCCAGGGGGACCCGCTGGGCAATGCGTTTAAGCTGATGGGGGAGGAGGGGGGCATCCGTAGCCACCACCACAATGATGGACCCGTCCCCTTCCTGCCTCGATGACATGGGCGGCTTTTTCAGCTCGTAATTGAGCGTGTCGATCAGCTCCCTGCCTACAGGCACCCCGGCAATGGTCAGGTTGAATTTGGCCCCGAAATTTGCCTGTACCAACACCCCAAGGGTATATTCTGTTTCCCCGATCCGGAATTGGCGGGATGCCGTGCCGGTACCGCCCTTGAAGCCCAGGCACATCATCCCGGTGCCCCCGCCGACATTTCCCTCAGCCAGGGACCCGCCGGCAGCGTTGTCTATCGCCTCCATCACGTGTTCCTTTTTGACGTGGAAGCCGTAAATGTCATTGAGGAAGCCGTCGTAGGTTTCCGCAACTACCGGATAGGTGTACCACCAGGGCTCCCCCCGGTACCAGTCGGTGTCCACGTACCATTCCAGCACGGCCTGCCGCACCGTCCCGACGCTGTTCGTATTGGTGATCATGATGGGCGTCTCCAAAAACCCGGACTCGGTTACCCAGGTGGTGCCGGTCATCTCTCCGTTGCCGTTGAGGCTGTACCAGTTGGCGTATACAGGACTGAATTTTTTGGCCTTCCCCCTGGGGAAGATGGCGGTAACCCCGGTCCTCACAGGCCCCTTACCGACCACATTTTCGCCTTCGCCCGAGATGATGGTGGCATACCCCACCTCTACACCGGCCACGTCGGTGATGGCATTCAGTTTGCCGGGTTGGCCGGAAAACGGGATGCCCAGGTCCCGGGCCCGGGGTTTCTGGGAAATGGCTGTCGCGGAGATCAACATACACAGCACAAGGGGCAGGACTACGCTGCCGGCACGTACACTATTCTGCTTGTAGATCATAGAGGTGTGGTGTTAGATTGTTGCGGGTATGGGCAGCTGGTAATTCTGCCTATAGCCGATAAACCGATTTATTTTTGTCCGTATCGAAGATATGCGGGTAATGCGCTTTCAGGTTATTGATCATAAAATCCAGGGGGACGTCCTCAAAGTGTCCGTAATCCTCGAGATATTCCATAAACAGGCGGCCTTCGCTGTCGAAGGCCTGCAAATACGAGTCGTTTTCCCCGTCGAACTCCAGGGGCTCCACGTCAAATTTTTCGCATAGTTCCCGGTTGAAGGCCGGGGACATTTTCAGCCACTTCCCGTCGATGCAGGCATTGACCATCCCATGGGGCGTCAGCTCATCCGAGCCGAACTTCTCCTTCAGCCGCTCAGCGGCCAGGTGGTTCTTGACCTTCCCAAGATGCAGCCTGGCCGGGATGCCCAGGGCCCGGAGGCCGGCAATGAGCAAAATGGATTTTTCCACGCAGTTCCCGCTGGCCTGGCCCGCTATCCGGCTGGCCCGAAAATCCGCTTTTTCCAAACTGATGCGGTACGGGTCGTATTTCCAATTGTCGCGGACCCTGGTGTAGAGCCCCACGGCCATTTCCTTTTCGGACCGCGAGCCCTCCCGGAATTCGGCCACCAGCTCCCGGATGGGCTGGCTCGTATAATCGAAAAAATAGGTGGGTGCCAGATAGCGCATCGGTTTGTTCAAATTAATTCAAGGGCGTAAGCAGATGAATTTAATTGGGAATATACTACGAAATCCTTATTCACTGGCGGTTATCCGTATCCTGTGGTGCCTGGCCAAGCCATTTGGAGGCAGCTTTAAGAAGGCCAATATTGCTTCGGATGCCCATTTTCTTGTGGATGTTTTTGCGGTGCGTATCGATGGTAAACCGGCTCAACTTCAACGATTCCGCGATTTGCTGGCTCGTCCTGCCCTGGGCGATGAGTTCGAGGACCTGACGTTCCCTGCGGGTGAGGCGAACCGATTCCTGGCGGGGCTCCTGCGATTTCCAGTTCTTGTAGATGGGCCGGAACTTCCGGCTGAGATAGTAGTCTCCCCGGGCCACCGTGTGGATCGCTTGGACAAGTTCCTCCTTTTCGACGTTTTTCACCAGGTAGCCCCTGGCGCCCGCGTCCAGCAGGTCCTTTACATCCTGTTCGTGATCCAGCATTGTCAGGGCAATAACCCGGGTATTAGGGAAGGAACGGCAGATTTGACGGGTCAGGGAAAGTCCGTCCATCCCGGGCATTCGGATATCCGTCAGTACGACATCTGCTCGGGTGGTTTTCAGCAAATTGAGAAGTTCGACGCCCTGGCCCACCGAGGCGTGTACCTCAAGCCCAATCTCTCTGTCCAGAATGGATCGGATCCCCTCCAGGAAGAGGCGGTGGTCGTCAACCAGGGCTATCCGTATCATATCGGGACACTAATTATTACGTTGACTCCTTCCCCTGGTTCGGATTCCACAACGAGGTTTCCGTCCATTTTACGGATCCGGTTTTCGATATTTATCTGGCCCTGGCCCTTCTTAACCTTGCCGGGATCAAAGCCTTTGCCATCATCTTCGTATACCACATGGAGTTGGCCGTCATCCTCCGAAAACTGGATACTTACCTGATTGGCATCTGCGTGTTTGAGCGTATTGGTCAGCAGCTCCTGGAGGATGCGAAAGAGTTGCAATTCCCTGGAGTTCTGAATGCGCTTGTTCAGGTCGATGTTGGTCACTTCCACATGGATTTTTCGGGAGGACTTTAACTGACGGGCAATTTCCCGAACCGCAGGCACCAATCCGTTGTCGATCAAAACATAACCGTTTTTCCCTCTCGAGATGTTCCGGAGATCCTCATAAGACTGGTCCAGGGCCATGCGCAACTTCTTATGCAGGACCGGGTCCGCCCCGCTGACCTCTTCTACATAGAGCTTCAAGGCGGAGAGGTTGGCGCCCAGGCTATCGTGCAGTTCCTCGGCAATCCGTTGCCGTTCTTTTTCCTGCCCCTCAATCAGGCTGTCGAGACTGACCGTTTCCAGTTCGCCCACCAGCGACTCGGCCCGTTGGTGCTCAAGCTCTTTTTGCTGCTCGGCGATAATGCGTTTACGCCTGGCGTTTTTTACCATAAAATAGGTGGTGACCCCGAGCAGTACCAGGATTCCGATAGCCAGATACAACAGGTTCCGGTTCTGCTTTCGCCTGATGTCGGTTTGCAGGTAGTTGTTCTGGAGCGAGAGCATTTCGGCGGCCATTCGTTCAGACTCGTACTTGGAGGAAAGTTCGGCCAGTGATTTTCGGTAGTCTGCCTCCATCAGACTGTCTTTGATGGCCATGCCCCGTTTGAGGCTGGCAAGTGCCCGAACATTGTTCCCGGCGGCTTCGTAAGCTTGTGCAAGATTCGTGTAAATGGTAGCCGAATTTGCCCCCCGCCCGTGGTCCAGGGCGCGCTCCAGGTACCGGGCAGCCTGAGTGGGGCGGCCCTGCTTCAGGTATAGGTACCCGAGGTTGTTGTAGAGCGTGCCCATCCCGTCTTCAATGCCGTGCCGGGTTTTAATTTCCAGGGACCGGTTGAGGTAGTATTCCGAGGAGTCCCGATTCGAATCCAGGTACAGGTTGCCCAGGTTGTTGTAAATCCGGGCCAGTGCGAAGGGTTCGTCCATCTGCCCCGCCAGTTTCTCCGCCTCCCGGAAGTAGGTCCTTGCCCTGAGGGTATCTCCTTGCCGTGCGTATTGTCCTGCCAGGTTTGGCAGGGTGATGAGCCGGAATTGCGCAAGCCCGTATTGACGGAAGATAGCGAGGGCTTTTTCCCCGTATTCGATGGCATGGTCCACATCGCCGAGTTCCCCGTAAATTGTGGCGATATTGTTATAGGTTTTTCCCATTTGCATACTATCCCGGGCAGATTCAAAATACCCAAGGCCTTCAAAAAATGCCGTCAGGGCCTCCTGATAGCGCCCCTGTCGCATTTGTGCCGCCCCGGCACTGATTCGGACAGCAGCTGCTTTGTTCGGGTTTCCGCGGGCTTCGAAGGCCTCTGTAGAGCGCAAGAAAAAGGCGATAGCGGAATCCGGTTGGTTTTGGTAGAAGTAGGAACGGCCTATTTTATTATACGCTTCTGGCTGAATTGAATCGGTTCCCGTATTCAGGGCCATTTCGGCGAATTTCCGGCTCAATGCGACATCCCGGCGTTCATGCCACCCGGAAAGCTCCAGGTAAATCCCGGCTCGGCGGGCGCTGTCGGTTGTGAGGGCGAGTTGCCGGAGCAGGCTGTCCGGCAAGCCGGGGTCGGCTTTCTGGGCAATTAGGCTCGTTCCAGAGAGAAGCAGCCATAGGGCAATCCAAATATTCTTTGCAGGCATACGATCTTAAATTACAAAATAATGATGTACTGCATTTCTGCGGCAGCCATTTCCAAAAGTACTCTATGGCGTTGTTATTCAAATACCTAGGATTAGGTAGGTTTTTCAATTGACAGGTGTTTTAAATTTCACTCAGTCTATTAAATCAAAAGAATCATGAAAAGAATTGTACCGATCCTGATGCTGGTTTCCCTGCCGCTCCTCGGATGTGAGGCCGTGGAAGAATTGCTGGAATTCGATGTTCCAATATCATTTGCCGGGGATCTTGAAATAGTAAGTGAAACAGCGGTAAGCGATTCCAACGATGCGATTTCCGTTGAAACCGACCTGGCCACCTATCGCATCGACAACGACCCGGATATTGCCGAATACCTGGCCGAAGGGGCCGAAATCAAGAAGATCCGGGTGAACAGAATCCGATATAACTACAAGGATTTTGTGGGCAACGAAGAGGCTTTTCTGCTGGAGGGAGGATTTAGTCTCGTGGACGCAAGTGCCATGGCAGTCCACACCTACCCGCTCCCGGAACAGGGAACCCGGATTGCAGAAGCGGATTTCCGGAACGAGTTTTTTATTCTGGAAGATGATTTCAGTGCCCTGGAAAACGGCTTAAGGAATTCTGCAGGGTTTATCATCGGCTATTATGCTACCCTGGTCAACAACCCGGTCGATTTTAAGGTTGGGATTACGGTGGATGTGACGGTGACCATTGAACCGGCCCTGTAACGGGAGTGATCTGCAGGGAGTGATCTGCCTGGTAGGGCGAAGAACTATGAACAACCCAGATTAAAGTTTTCGATATGAAAAAATGGATACTGCTTATTGCGAGCGTGATTTCGTTCCAGTTACTTTCAGGTCAATCGGTCCGGCTGGTGGATATCCTGCAGGAACCCAGTCCGGGATTTTCAGTGGAAGCGCATATGAACGAACGCGGCGGCACTATGGCTTTTAACATCGATTACGGCGGTGGCTGTGTCGGGGGGTACCAAATTAAGGTGACATTCTCAAAATCGCTTACTCAGTTGCAGGCAGGGGAGACCTTCCTGGCAACGCTGGCCTGTGAAGATTGCAATACACCCTGCACGCGAAAATGGAAAATAGCTGCGTTGCAGGGAGCCGGGGGCGTACCCAATATAGCGGCCTATCCGGATTATGTATATAACGGTAATATACATATTTCGAAAGGGTACAATGGTTATACCGGGGTGAATGACTGGAATCCCGGGCAGCGCACCGCGGTGGTTCCCATGGTCTATGAACCCAAGAAGGATGTTGCCCAAACCGCCTTGCAATTTGTAATTGGTTCCGGCCTGCACAAGGTTATCTATGTGTTCCAGGCAGACCCTGCGGGAACCCCCTCGTTACAGGCAGGCGGGAAACCCAACCTGAATTGCGTCTGGGAGTCTTCCTACGGGGCCGTCAATTGGTCTGAGGGCTATTACGGCAGCCGGGATAAAACCCTTTCCGGGGAATTACACCAGAAAAATGGTGAATGGGTGTATGAAGGTACCTGGGGCCGCAAGGGCGGAAGCCGTTGGGGGCGCGTCCGCTTTGTCTTTGATTCGCCAACCACTTTTACGGGATACTGGACGGAAGGGGAAGGTACCCGACAAACCCGATGGACGGGTTCCGGGAATTGTTTAATCGTCAAACACTGAGACGGGACTACAACATCCTCCTTCGCAAAATGCAAATATCCAGTGAGTTACCTGCCCCAGGACGGCGCTTCATTCCGGCCGGACGTCCGGGTTAGCCGGACCCGTTCTTTGGTGCGGATATTGATTTTCCAAATGTTGTAATTCCCTTTTGAGCCTGCCGTGTACACGAGCCATTCCCCGTCCGGCGACCAGTCGGGGGAATAACATTCGATAGCGTCGTTGGTGAGGTTCTGCAGGCCTGTTCCGTCGGCATTGATGGTATACAGGTCCCATTGGTCTTCCTGGGCGCCGTAAAAGGCAATTTTTGAGCCGTCCGGGGAAAACTTGGCCCCGGAGTCATAGCCTTCCTTGTCCGTCAGCCTTTTTACCCCGCCGCCTTGCGCATCCATGAGGAATATTTCTCCATTGCCGGCGTGCGACGTATCGGAGGAATCCCGCAGTTGGCGGGTGAATGCAATCTGCGAACCGTCCGGGGACCATTCGGGGCTTTCTTCATAGGCGGCATTTCTGGTAAGCTGCCGGATACCCGACCCGTCCTTATCCATTACGTATACATTCCGGCTCAGGGAATCCCTGTCGCTCATAAACAGAATCTGGCTTCCATCCGGGGAAGGTACGGGGAGGACGTCTGTGGCCGGATGGTTGGTGAGCCGGGTCAGTTGGCGTGTTTGCAGGTCCATGCGATAAATCTCCGCATTGCCGTCCCTTTTTGAATAGAAGCTCAGGGAGGTGCCATCCGCAGACCAGGAAGGGCTGAAATCCAAAGAATCGTGACGGGTCAGGTTCTCCGGGTTTGCCCCGTCACCATCCATGATATAGACCTCCGGGTTTCCGTCCCTGTCTGTGACGAAGGCGATTTTCCCGGATCCCGTTTCCGCCTGGTCAGCTGAAACCCCGGGTTTGGAATCCTTGCAGGAGATGGCCAGGACCACCAGCAGGGCGGCAGATAATGTTTTCATATGGCGCTTACATAGTGTACCTGACTAAATTAATCATTTTCCAGTCGTTCAATCATCCGCTTCATCTCGGCGATTTCCCGTTCCTGGGCTTTGATGATTTCTTCGGCCAGTTTTTTGACCTCCGGGTCCTTGAGGTCGGCCCGGTTGCTGGTGAGGATGGCGATGGAATGGTGCGGGATCATCGCCCGCATCCACTTAACGTCGCCGATGGGGATTTGCTGCCGCACCAGGTAGGTGGACACGACCATCAGCAACACACTGACCAAAATGACGGCAATGTTCTTTTGCTTGTTTTTGTACATATGGCGCATAAACAGGAACATGATAATGGCCATACCCCCGATCCCGATCAATGTCATATACAGACGCGTCCAGCTGAAAAAGACGTGGCTGAATTCATAGGTGTTGAAGTACATGGTGACATACATCGATATCGCCGAGCATAGCAACATAAGTACGAAGGTGGTGTAATTGGATCGATTCATCTAGTGGGTTTTAATTTGACATTTTTCCTTCCGGAAATGCCCCGGGGCTATGGCCGGGAATCCCGGGATGATAATATAACAAAAAGGCAGGCCGCATGGGAGCCGGTATCACAGTGTTTCGTGCTGTAATTCCCCGTCGATCAATCCAATCAGTGAATTGCACAAGGCTTTCATCTCATTGAACTGGGCATTCATGACGGGGGAGGGCTTGTAACCGGATCTCAGATATTTTAGTACATTGGGCCACTCAGACAAATTTCCTGCTAACCCAACCAATAAGCCGATATGCCTACCAACTCCCACTCCCGAAGAAACGTACTGAAAACCGGCCTGGCGGCCTCCCTGGGCCTGGCCTCCGGTATGGGGCTTTCCATGGTCCCGTCCCAAGCGGGAGATCGGTCGGCTGCCACGGATATCCACCTGTCCGGGGCACAGCCCAATTTCCGTCCCGGCAGTCAGCCGCTTGACAGGGACATTCGTGCCAAGCACAACCTGCCCTTCCGCGTCAGCCTGAATGCCTCCACGCTGATGGCCTATGAACTTCCGGTGGATGAGCAGGTAGATATGATCGCCGCGGCAGGGTTTGACGGGGCGGAGTTGTGGATGCGCGACATCCGGGCCTACCTGGAGAAAGGGGGTACGACTGCAAAGCTGAAGGAGCAGCTGGAAGCCGGCAACCTGCTGCTGGAGAATATCATCGGTTTTTCCCAGTGGTGCAATGACGATGCAGAGGAGCGGGCCAAGGCCCTGGAGGTACTCCGGGAAGAGATGGAGATCATCGCCTCCCTGGGCGGTGGCTACATCGCCACCCCGGTGATGGGCATGGATCGGCTCGACCCGGCCAAATTTGGCGAATACGCTGAGCGATACCGCGCCATCCTGGAACTCGGGGACGCAACCGGCGTAGTGCCGCTCCTGGAACTCTGGGGCATGGGCGCCCTGCACCGGGTATCGGACTGTGCACAGATAACCATCGCTACAGGCCACCCGAAGGCGGCCATGCTCCTGGACATTTACCACGTCCACCGGGGCGGCAATTCCTGGGAGACCCTGGACGTATTGAACGGCGGCCGGATGCCCGTCATGCATATGAACGATTACCCCGCTACCCCTGCCTGGAACGAACTCACCGATGCGGACCGCGTGTTGCCCGGGGAGGGCGCCTGCCCATTCCACGAGGTGATCCCAAAGCTATACAAGGCCGGTTTCCGGGGCGGTTTTTCCGTGGAGCTCTTCAACCGCGGCTACTGGGAGCAGTGGGATGCGAAGCAGATGCTCGAACAGAGCTTCGCACGGACTGTGGAGGTGCTTACCGGGGCCATGGAAGGAATGGATTGATGGACAGAAGGGCGGATGGCCCTGCCCGGGGTGTGCACGCAGCGCTTTTAAGCTCTAATTTGTGAATCGATGGTCCCGATGATTTTCCCGAAGCAATTGTTGGCGGATTTTTCGAAAGAATTGAACCATGGGCATAAAAAGGAGCTGTTTTACGCCCCGGCGTCTGCCAGCTTCTTGGTATCTACAAATTGCTGGAAGGCGATTACCTTTCCGTTGTCATCCAGGGTCCACAGGTGGGCGGCCTGGGCATTATAGGCCGTACCGGTTTCCTTCACCCTGGCCTCGTAGCGCAGCGTGGCCAGGACCTTGTTGTCGTCCATCCCGTGAATTTGAATGTCCTTCAGGCCAAAATATTCGTGGATTTCCCCCAGGCGCGCAAATACGCCTTCCAGGACGGCTTCCGGGCCCTTGTAAGGATTGCCGTCTGCCAGGGAATTGCTCTCCGCCTCGTTCCATTCGATGCCGGGATGCATCAAGCCCAGGACGGTGGGCATATCGCCGGTGGAGAATGCGTTATAAATGGATTCGATGATTTTGGTGTTTTGATTGTTTGACATTTTATTGGTTTTGTTTGTAGCTGAATATACCAAAAATACGGACGGCATGTGCAGTACTTAACTTCAATAAGTCTTCAACCAGGTGGCAGATTCACCAGGCCCTCAATAAGCGAGTGCGGGCTTTCAGGATTTGATGCTGTCCGCCCGCACGCCACTCTGAGACCGCTGAATCAGGCATTTTGAATCTTTAGCCAATTCACGGTTTGTACATTGCAGATAGTATCGCTTATCGTTTTGGATGTCCGGGTTCCCAGATCAACCGGACAAACGAACTCAATCGTTCATTTTCCCTGCTAACTGGGATCCCCGCGACTATTCCAATCAGTAAATTATCGGCAATACCCAACCGCATCTGGGGTCTCATGGTCATGTCAAAGTTTCCGCGGCTGATTGATTTATTAAATTCCACCCCGATGAAGTTCCTTGTCCCCGGAATCATATAATGGAAACTGGTATTGACATCATAGGTTGTATGGAACCGGTTTGTTCTGAAATCCTGCTCAACCAACGGACCCGTGTAGATCAATGAGTGGAAGTTGTTCCCCCAGCGTTTGGCAACAACCAAAAAGGGGTTGTATATATTTCCTCTCAGGAAAGGTTTTCCAAAGGCCCTGAAGTCGGATAGCTCAAATTCATTGATGTACCCAAATGCCATGGATGTCGCCATGGGCTCGTTGACAAAAAAGGACCACTGGGCTGCAATTTTTATGCTATTCAGCCGGTTGGACGGGACCGAGTCATTAGCAGTGCCATTGACGGGTGAATAAAAGGTGAAGGGAAGCTCCACCTCCAAACCCAATCGGTCTGCAGGGGCCCATTCATATTCAATCAACCCCTCATAGGAATCGAATCTTAAATTATCGGTGAGTCCCAACCCCAGGTTCCATTCTTTTTCGCCTTTTCGGGCTCCCAAATCGCGGATCAGGTCAATATACAGCGGTTCGGCGTGCAGTACCTTATCGGGTTCTTTCTGGTCTTCGATTTGGTGAATGTAGAGACTGTCTTTTTCTGCATCCGTGAGTTGGGCCATACACGTTGCAGAAGATGCCAATAAGAGGATTGACATCCTTATTTTTTTGATGTTCATTTTTGATTTGTTTTAAGTGAATGAAAAGCTGCCCCTTGTCCGCTGCGGAAAGGGGAGGTAACCCATAAAAACAAATCAAACTTTGGGTGGGGGGCTGTCTATTACCTTGTGGCCATTGGTCAATCGGGCGTGGTAGTCGGGAAACCGATTGCTCTTTTCGGCAGGGTGGGTTGCTGCCTGGTGGACAGATTGGATCTCATAAACCAGGAAGTCGATTTTAACATTCTTTCCCGCGTTATGTTCTTCGTGATCCGGGTCGCAGTGTTCTTTGAAGGCGTCCTCAAACCCCAATACCATCTCAACCAGCACTTCGATAATACTCTCCTGGTCATTGAAGGATAAATCCTCTGTGATATGGTCCGGGTTGGGGTCTGCCGTGTCCACACTGATGTTGAGCAGGTAAAGCCCCATGAGCCCCCACAGGTATTTGATGGTACCGCTATTTCTAATTCTACCCAACATCATTTACCTGTAACGTATTTTTTGCCGGTTATTATATGCGGCCTCCGATGATTTCAATACGAATCCTGCGCATTGAGGGTCCACCCCCATGGATTGGAACCTGTTGGCTTCTCGGCGACTTTCCGGCGGCTTTAATCGGGATGTGTTTTTACAATTCCTCCACCAACTGGATATTGTTGCCGCAGGTATCGTTGAATACGGCATACTTTACGGTACCCGCTTCGGTTGGCTTCACGCTGAAGCTTACGCCGAGTTCGGTGAGGCGCTTGTATTCTGCATCCACATCCTCAACGTCGAATTGCGTCCAGGGCATACCCGCTTCCATCAGGGCATCCTGATAGACTTTGGCCGGCTCAAAATGGTTGGGGGCCGGCTCCAGCAACAATTCGGGCCCGTCCTGCCACTCCTTGGAAACCAGGGTGAGCCAGCGGTTGCCGCCACCCAGGGGGATGTCTTTATTTTTGAGGAAACCCAGTTTTTTGGTGTAAAACTGCAAGGCTTTTTCCTGGTCCTGCACGGGGATGCTGATGAGTGTGACTTTCATAATTTACGGTTTGAGGGGTAGGGTTATTATTGCATCAATTTACCCAATATTTCTTTCATCATCTTGGCTGCCAAAAAAGCCGTCATATTCTGGAAGTCCCTGTTTGGGTTGTATTCCACAATGTCCGCCCCCACCACTTCCGCATCGATTCGCCGGATGAGGTCCAGGACCTGCCGGGAAGTCAATCCCCCGGGCTCGTGGTGGGATACCCCCGGGGCAAAGGCGGGGTCAAAGGCATCCATGTCCAGGGAAATATATAGCGGATTGCTGAACTCGGGCAGTGCAGACAAATCCAAATCTTTCATCTGATGCACCTCCACCCCAAATTTTTCTGCCTGCGCTGCCTGGTGGGGATTCAGGGTCCGGATGCCAACCTGGACCAGCTTCGCCGCCAACCCGTTTTCCATAATCCGGGCAAACGGGCAGGCGTGGGAGTGCTTATCGCCTTCGTAGTTGTCGTATAAATCGCTATGCGCATCGATATGGAGGATATCCAATTTCGGATACTGCCCATAGTACGCCCTGATGATGGGATACGTGATGGAATGGTCCCCGCCCAGGGTAAGGACCCTGGCGTTTTGACCCAGGTGCGTTGCGGTAATTGCCTCGATGTCGAAATACCCGTCGATTTCAAAGTCCCCTTTGTCCTCAACCCGCGAATCTTCAATCGAAGTTAAGGCCTCGGTATACAAATTGGAGGAACCGCTGTACAAGGCCTCCCGGATCTTCGGGGGCGCGAGTTTGGGACCTTGCTGGTAGGACGATTTCTCATCGAACTGTATTCCCTGAATGAATATTCTTTTCTTCAATTCGTATTATTTTTTGCCAACACCGCAGCGAATCTACTTGTACTGCCGATCGTACGGTTATCTCTGGAAATGATTAAACACCTTGCCCAAATGTTAATGCGTTTAGTTTTTCTTGTTTGTTGACGTTTTGTCATGGATATTTACCGTTGGTATATTTACGATTTCAAACGTTGCGGAAGCCAAAAGAACTTTCCCCTTTGTCTGCTGAATTCGTTTTCCGATTTCTTCATTCAGCAGGTGCTTGGTAAACCTTCTTTTTTTGTAGTCAACGATGTACCTCAGGTTAAACTGAATCCAATTATCTGTCATTGTGATAGCCAATGTGGGCTCTACTTGTGCGTTTTCGATATAATACTTTTCCACAACATGTTTCCACTCAGACACCGATGCCCTCACGAATTCCGATAGGTGTTTCTGTGCGACGGATATTACGATATCTTTCGCCAATTCCATATCGGATCCGTATCGTATCGGCAGATTGAATTCGTCCCAGACAAAGGGAAAGTCTTTGGAATAATTGTATACCGGGCCCTTAAAGACAAAAGCATTGCTTAGTTTAACAATACGTCCGCTGTAGTTATCGCTGGAGATCCACTGACCTATTTCCATCATGGTGGTATAAATACTATCAATGTCAATGACGTCTCCTTTAATCCCATTTATTTCAATCCTGTCGCCCGGCTTGTACACCCGGACAAAGAAGATGTAGAAGGACCCGGCGATACTCAAAATCAGTTCCTGTAGGGTTATTGTTATGCCAGCCGTCAGTAAGCCAATGGCCAGCCCAAAGTCCTTTATGCTGCCTGAGAAGTATGTAATGGAAACCAGGATAGCAAGGAAATAGCCGATAATTTCAATGCCTTTTTGAGATTTATAGCGAAGCGAATTATCCGGGAGCCGCCTTTTGAGAACCCTTCTAACCCAGGTAACGATTGAGAATATCAGTACGATCCATACCAGGTACTTAGCGAGGCTCGCAAGGATGGGGTATTGGGCAAACCAGTTATTTATTTCCTCGATCAATGTTTGAATGTTAAATTCACGAGACCGCACAGTAAACCACAAGTAATACACCTAATAAAAAATGGATGTAAAAATCAGCTTGTTATACTTTGCCAGCCAATTGGGCAAAAAAATATCAAAATTATCCCTGTCGGTGTCCGAGTATTTCCTTGCTTTTTTGGTTAGGGGACAAAACATTTTGAAAACCAGAAGGGTTATTCCTTCACCGATAACCAATACAATGCCAAGCCAGGCATAGCGATTAACCCGGTTCGCAAGGCCCGAATAAAGCACATATAAAATTATAATTACAAAAAAGATCCAAGTAAGGGTGTGAAACAACTTAATTGTAAGGAGTTTTCCCGTTGGATTCATAGGTGCCTTCTTGAGTAGGATTTACAACGTTATATGCCTGGCTGGTTCTAAAAAAAAGCAGCAGCCAGGTTTTTCCGTCCTATAAGCATATAGCTATACCTGGTGCCGCAGAAAGTTTTTAGTATTCTTTCCTTATAAAACCGACGTATAACCAATTAAAGTTAGGGAAAAAAGTTCAAGGGGGGTATAGGATCGGAAAGGCGTAAACCCATTACCGGGCCCGTGAATCCTATCACAATTTCTCCCGAATGGCCTTTCGCCCATAGTATATGCCAAATACACAAGTTACAATTGCAAACATAATCCCGTATTCACCAAGCCAGTATTCCGCACCTTCGACCTCAGTTGTGACCGGCGGAAATATCTTTTGAATATATACATTGCTTACGGCGTGGAAGATTACGGCCGGCCAAAGGCTATTGGATTTAAAAGTGTAATAGGTCATGATATACGACATCGAAATAATCACCACATAAAACGTGGTCATTTCCAACGCGACATTTTCCCCTTAATACACGATAAGTGGCCAGTGCCAGGATGCCCAGATAATTCCGCTGAAAAGCGAAACGCCCGTCACAGGAAGCACTTTCCGCAATTCATAAATAAAAAACCCGCGCCATCCGATTTCTTCCCCTAAGGTCGTTGCCATGGACCGTATTACGCCAACAGTTCCCAATAAGACAAAAGCGATGATTGCCGCTAAGGCCGGAGTGAGTGACCCTATTCCCATCAACCCAAGTTCTCTGGCCCAGTCCAAAACCAATTCCCCACTGGCCAATCCGCCAAATCCAAGAACCCAGAGTAGCAGATAGGTCAGCAAGGCGTAGCAGGCTGGAACGAAATACGACAGGCGAATGTATTTCCAGTTGCCCCAATGCCAATTAAGCGTAGAGACGGATCTTCCTGTTAATTTAAGTGTCACGAAGGCGGCCAAGGCCGGACACCACATAAGTGCGCCAATGTATATACTGGAAGGATATAAATGGACGATTGCGTTATGGAATATCGAACTTGTAATGGCAGTAATTGCCAGGAAAATAAAGATGGTTTTCCAGGCTTTTTTACCCCCGGGCCGGTCTTTGGGCATATTGGTTTGGTTACTCTTTTTAGACGAGGGGATACCGCTATTGTTACATGGCGCCGTAAGGGAGGGATTCCGGGTATTTTTCTGCCATATGGAACCGGTTACGACTTTTGCCGCCTTTTCAGGATTTTGACAATTCGGTTATTGATGATTTCAGACAGGTTCCAATTGTACAGTTTTGGGTCGGTGGTGCTGTAGAATTCAACAATAACAGCATCCAAATCTTTATGGTATTTTGCAAAACTCTGGTATCCGGGAACCCAACCGGAATGTTCATACTCATAGACGGAAGCATAGATTTCCTGTTCCCCCTGTTCAAATACCGATCCGTCGTTCAATGCCCTCAGGAAAGTCCCCACGTCCTCTGCGGTGGCGTGCATGCCAAAATCGTTTGTCTTTAAATCATGGGGATACCCTACATGATACCCACTCATCACATCCTCTGTATTTACTTTGCTCAGGGAAGCGAAAGTGTTGTTGAGGTTTAACGGCACCAGGATTTCTTCCTGGATGAATCGGAAGTTTTCAAACCCCAGCACGTCATCCATGATCTTATTGATCAGCAGGTAATTCGTATTGCAATACTCATAATCTTCTCCGGGTTCAAAGTTGGCCGGTTTGCCCTCAATCAGGGCAAGGCTTTCTTCGAAGGTTTCGGTTGGATCGGCCCAAAAATTCGGGGCGTCCGTAAAATTGGGAATGCCACTTCTGTGCTGGATCATCTGCCTCAAAGTGATCTTGTCTGCGTTTTCGATTGTTCCCACGAGTTCCGGTAAATAATCAGCGAGGGTCTTATCCAGGGAAAGCCGTCCGCCGGCCACCAGTTTGGTAACCGCCACAGCGTCGTACAATTTGCTGATGCTGGCAATCTTAAACAGGGCCTGGGGCCTGGCAGGTATCCGGGCGTCCCTGTCGTGCCAGCCCGAAGCGAAATACTGCGGGGGTTGCCCCGCCTGGTCCACATACACAACCATACCGTCAAATCCGTGGCCAATGGCCTGGTCCAACTGATCCTGGACGGTATCGGGCAGCGGAAGTATCCACGCCTTCACCAAAAGCCATGGTACAAAGAACAGGGAGATTGCCGTGCCAGCAAATAGCACTATCCTGAATAGCTGCTTTTTTCGATTCTTACTCATTGGAACTGGGTTTGTATGCATCATTCTTAACGGGTTGCGGCTAATACAAGCAGTTGATTCCATACTGCTTATGCTCTGCCCAAGCAAAATGCCAGTAAACGAATGTACAATTGAAAAGGAAAAAATAGAATCAACCACAGAGTTCGCTTCATGTGGTTAATGCCAGTGAATGCGCTTTTGGTATCGGAGCGGACCCCGGGGGCCTGCTTACGAAACGCAAAGTTTCGCTGTCGCTGGTTATTCTTCTCTTTTCTCTAATTCTTTATCTATTAAGTCCAGCAGTTCTGACACATCGGAACGCAAACCTCGGTATTGAAAGTTAATAAAGAGATTTGTCAGATTTCTAAATGTCTTAAGATAGTAGATAAATTCCGCATCACTTTTCAAGGCATCAGCGTCTACGGGGCGCAAGTCTCCCGGATACCCCGGGGAATTGAGGTCGTAATTCAGGCCCGCTTCAAATCGGGTAGGATAAATTCGCTGTAGACCAAACCAGTAGTTATCCATGAAGTCATTCTCGGAAACTGCAAAAAATCGATACCGGGAATCGTAAACATCAACGATCTTCTTTTGTAAGACCTTGTCGGAGATGATGTTAACGCCATGTGACTTCAACGACTCAAAAGCACTCGTGGAATACACGAAGCGGGTGGAGAAAAAGGCCTCAGAAAAGAGGCGAGACAGGGTTTCCTCATCGATCTCATCAGAAGACTCCAAAAACCCTAGAATTGAGTCGCATGCTTTTAGACTTCTTTTGTGGATTTCAATATTACCGTCTATATCGGCCATGTCCGATTGTAACGACAGTTTGAAAGACCGAAGCATTTCCAATTCAAAGGCTTCCGTTTTTCGGCCTTCATTCCAGTTGTTGATTTGCAGGGCGATAAGGATGCCGATGACAACCAGAATAATCTCCCCCGCCGCATACATAAAATAATTTCTGAAACGATTTTCCAATATTAGGTGCTGTCGGATTTTCCGGAAGAATTTTATCATTGTTTAGCGGTTGGTTCTAATTAGGCACAATGGTTTGTGTTTCTACTATTTAGGTTCTATTTGTAGGATGATCCTACGATATCTGGACAGGGACGGCGTTCCTTTATCTGTCACTCTCAGAATAATATGAATCGTTTCGGCCTTATTTACACTGGGAGCTACTCCGTGAATTCTATGGGCATTTTCCGGTTGACTGAGTTCAAACTCCCCTTTATAAGTGCCTGCTTCGGGGTAAGGAAACCATAAAAAACTCAAACTATCACCATCAGGGTCCGTTGAATTCGAAGCATCCAACATAAAAGATTCCCCGGATTTCACGCTCATTTTTTCAGGGTGTGATACTATGGGTATGGGCGGATGGTTGGCTTCTTCAAATGGCATTATGTTCCAATCCATTCGCGCTGCAAAATCATGTTGAAAATCGTCCCTCCACCGCCATAGGGTTTCTTTGTACCCGTTGAAAACAGTTGTGTCTTTTTTTACACTCCGTCCATATGCATCAGGGATATAGCGTATGTAGTGGTCTGTGGCATTTGTCCAAATGGGTCTTGTTTCAGGGCCAATTCTGACTATAGAACCCCCTTCCTTTGTTTTTGAAAAATCTGGCTGATACAATTCGTAGCGACCTCCCCAGCCTCCCCATTCGGGGTGTTCGGCGTTATTCAACCCATTTGGAATCAGTGATAAAAATGCGGGTGTATCCCCTTCCACGCCCCAGGAAACGTCAGGGTATGCCGCACCGAGCGGGCCGTGCCCTTGTTGGATATGCTCAGATAACCATGCATTGCTGATGGTGCTGTTGTCGATTCCATTAAAAACACCATTTATACCGGTCCAGGTGGCACTTCCATAGTCGTCGCCAGGTGACACGATATAGAATAAATCCGGAAAATTGTTCCGGATCCAGAGACCGCTATCATCCTGGTCTGAAATGGTATATACCCTGAGTTTGGAGATCAACTCTTTGGCCTTCTTCTTACTATTTGTTTTTTCGATTTTGAAAAGAGACTGCGCCAGAGTATTTACTCCGCCCCATACAGAAATCCATAAAGGCCTGTCATCATCTTTTTCCAATTCCTGAATAATCCATTCTGAACCTTCCGAATCCAGGCCCTCGCCAACACCTGTCATCCCGTATTTTGGCAACCCACTCTTTACGAGGCCCAGCAATTCGTTCTCGCCTGGAAAACCCTTTTCATGTTTAAGCAGATTAGGCTGGACCTTACCGTATGCCTCAATTACTTTGACTATAGATTCCGGATTCACTTCATCGGTAAGCCAACAGGAAGTAGTAGCTACCAACCCTTTAATATCTATCTGATTGGAGTACAGAAAAAGTCTGACCAGGGATTGTGTGTCATCCGGGTCCGCTTCAATGTCGGTTAATATGATCACCCTGTTTTTTGGAGGACTCTGGGCAGGTACATCCGAACCCCAAAAAGCGATTAAAAAAATTGCAATCGATAATCTTATCCCTGTCATATTCTTAATTTATATCGTTTGTTTCTCTATCTGACTAACGGCACTACCTGGCACGGCCAGCAGGTCATTGTCCGGGTCGAGAACTGAAAGTTCTCACCTCAAAATTGTAGGGTCAGGAGTTAAATGCGCCTTGTTCTAATGACAGTTTTACCAAGAAAGGATAAGGCCATAAATAGCACTAGCAGGAGGGCAAAAATAATGGCCGTATTCAATAATGCTTTTTCATATCCGATGTCACTGACATTTAAAAACGGATAGGGATAATAACCGGAAAAACCACCTCGGATCGTAATAAACGCAATATACACCAGGGGATACCCTAACCACTTTAAAACGGCTTTTAGCTGCAAGTCCGCGTTATTCACATTAAAAAACCAATAGCCGAGCATATAAAAGGGCGTAATAGTATGTAAGAGTTCATCGACAATTAATTGCAGCCCGGTGGGTTCCCATATGCTTCTTAGGACTAGCTGATAAACCGATCCCACGATGAGTATCAGTGCAGTGATTGCCGTTATGGAACCATCCATCAACAGCACCCGGGAAAGCCGGCTCTTTGATTTTAAGGCGGAAACCGTAAAGAACAAGGCGACCAGGATATTCGTCAGGATGGTAAAAAAGCTGAAGAAACGGATCACCGTTTCAGTGATATCGGCTTGTCGGTTCTGGATCATTAAAACAAACTGGGACAGCACCGCGAACCATCCGATACAGAGTCCGAATATTTCAGATTTTCTTTTCATTTTTTGATCTGTGCCAACGGTTTTCTTATTGGCATGTGATAGATATATCGCAAAGAGCCGTCCTAAAATATGGATAATTCAGACCGGGTGGTAAATTCCTCCAAAAATTTCATCCCCCGGTAGGAATTCCCTTTTTTATTCAATCTCGGGCTCCAAACCGCAATCGCATACTGATCGGGATGTACGGCAATAATGCCCCCACCAACACCACTTTTCCCGGGCAGCCCCACCTTAAAGGCAAAATCCCCGGATTCGTCGTAAAATCCGCAGGTTTGCATCAGCGCATTGATTCTTTTGGACTGGCTTTCGCTCAACACAGGATTCTTGCTTTTTACATCGCAACCATTATTGGCCAAAAACAGGAATAACCCGGAGAGTTCCTGACAGCTCATTTCCAGGGAGCAGAGGTCATAGTAGAAATCCAGGACATCCACGGGTTCATTGTTAATTTGGCCGAATGACTTTATGAAATTACACAGGGCTACATTCCTGTAGCCTACCTCTTTTTCGGATTGGGCGATTCGCCTGGAATAATCCAACGAAGTGTTGTTGGTAATGCTTCGAACAAAGGCGATAAAATCTTCCCGTGGATTCTTCAGTTTACTTAATAGTATGTCCGAGACCACGATTGCCCCTGCGTTCAGGAACGGGTTCCTGGGAATGCCCCTGTCAGTTTCAAGTTGGACAAGCGAATTAAAAGCTGTGCCCGATGGCTCAACGCCCACCCGGTTCCATATTTCATCGCCCACAATGCGATAGGCCATCACCAGGGCAAGGACTTTCGCAATACTCTGAATGGAAAATTTATCATAACAGTTGCCTGAGCCGAAATGGCGATGATCAATTGTGGAAATGTGCACCCCGAAGTTGGCGGGATCCACCTTTGCCAATTCGGGGATGTAGGATGCCACCTCCCCCTGATCTTCCATATTCGCTATCTGATGGTAGACATCCCGGATTAATTCTTCAAAATTCATCTGTCTGCTTAAGGTTTACATGACGCTTCCGGCCAGGGTCTGGAACCCGGAGGCCCGGTTATTCATGGGTTTGGAGGGTTCATTAGTCAGAATCCCAATCTGCAATCCAATGTTGATGGTGCGGCGGCGTGCACAGGCACAAACCTTACTATTAGAATTGTATTGGCTACATGCGTTAATTGATTATTCCCGGTGTTTTTCTGATATAAGTCTCGTCATCGAGTTGATTCAACATAAAATGCGCGACACTTGCCCGGGAGATCATTTTAGTCAGGATATAACTTCCAACCGACAGCCCGTGTCTGTAATTCGTCCTTTTTTTTCCGTTGGTCAATTGCCCGGGCCGGACAATGGTCCAGTCCAGGTCGCTATTCATGATCAATTTTTCCTGTCTGGATTTATCCAGGAAGTAAAAGTAAAGGATTACGGGAATTGTGAATAGCGTATAATACAAACCGAGTTTAAACCGACTGTCATTCACGCCAAGCGAGGTGATGCAAATTAGCCGCCTGACCCTGTGGGTATTCATGGCCAGTAGTAGGTTATGCGTCCCTTTCGATAAGATGTTTGTCGGAATGATGAACCTTTTATGCCCAAGTGCTGAAAGCACCGCGTCCTGTCCTTTAAGGGATGATTCGAAACTCTCCCGGGCCAGCACATTTCCTTGGATTATTTTCAGATTCGGATTGCTTATTTTGACTTTCCCGGGATTTCGAACCAGCGCGGTTATAACATGCCCCCGCTCAAGTCCCTGCTCAATCAATTTCCTGCCTGTTTTACCCGTTCCCCCAACTATAAAGAGCTTCATGATACGATGCTTGAATAAGGGCTGGCTTCGCATCGGCAATTCCTTCCCTCCAGGGGGAGAATACAGCAACGCCAAAAAAGACTCCCCAGTTTGTGTGAATTTAAGCCAGTTCCCTGTTTATTTAAAAGTAGGGAATTTCAAAGAAGTTAAACGAAGCGATAGATTATTGTTGTTGCGGGGGCACAATTTATTAAAAGTAGCTGTACAGTATAGAAATCAAAGCAATATATACAACCAGGTATACTAAAATGGGAAGGACTAAAAACCAAATGATTGCTCTGCCTTTTTTTACATCTGTTATCGTAGTAACGCCTGCATAGCTGATATATATGCTATGAAAAATGAAGAAAAAGAGTAATGGGATTGCAATTATTTCAAAGGATTGCAGATAGGAGTAGGGATCATAGGGAATGGGGTAAATAATTGTTTCAATCAAAGAGTCTAAAATGATAAACAGACTTATGAAGAAGTTTGAATAGAGGTAAAGTGCTCTGGATTTTTCTAAGTTTCCTTCACCTGCAGACCATTTAACCCGCACATTATAAAACCAACCGCCTATGAGGTATAGGATATAACCGCCAATGGCTCCTATTGCCAGGGATACCAGCCAAAACCCAGTCCATGTATTTATAAATTCTAACTTATCGAGGATTCCTCTAATTTCAAATTTAACCAGTTGCTTTTCTAACCGGTCTATTCCATACCCAAGACAGAAGACAACAATTGCAAAATTGAAGTATTTAAGTTTATTTTCTAGAACATGAGATTTGAAGAATTCCTTAGGATATACCAATAATTGGATCCAGAATTTGGAAGCGTTTTCCATAAGTTTAAATATTCCGGCTACCGGTCCCGGACCGACATTGATAAAGCGTTAAGTTGCAAATAAGAACCTACTGGATAGTTGAAAGAATAGATACGGCGGCAAACAATAAACCCAGGATAATTAGGCCCGCCCAGTGCCACAAGGGTCTTTTTATCTGAGATTTGGAACCTTCATAGGTATTTTTCAATTCCGGGGAAAATTCTTTTTTTCGGATAGTTCTTTTGCAATGCACACATTCACTAAAAGTACTTTTTCCAACAGGGAATACAGGTATCCAGAAAATGTGGAAGTATTTACCAAATTGGGTGATGTTTTGTGTTGCTGTATTTTGACAATAAGAACATGAAGACTGTTCTACCGAAACAGAGCCGATATTACTGGCGCGCAATCCAAAGATGATCATAAGCTTATAAGATTTAGAATCAAATAATTAACGCCTTCGGAACCCAATAATTGTAATTGAGGTATTTATTTTTAGCACGCTGCTTATCATCCGAGCAGTGCTATTGATGGTAGCTTACTCTAAAGATGGTGAAACCATTGATACTTCTGATACCTCATAAGCATTACCGCAATGATATGTCAGGGGTGAAGGGTTTTTGCGAATCATAATAATAGTGTTGCTTGTGAATATTGGATTTAGCAACAAATGCAGGGTGCCTGGAGGCGAAGAACAACTTTTGGTTTCCTGCCTTGCAGGAAAAATTAACATCGGCAAAAGCGAGCCTCAGCCGGAGCCCACTTAAGCCGGTTAATTCTTTGATCACCGGGTTTGATTTGAAAGTGAAATTCGCGAAAAATATGGAAGGTGGGGGAGCGGGGGAATGGGGTTGGTCTCTAGTTAGCCACAGTTGTTTTTCACCTTCTCCAATGCTTTGGAAAATGCATTTGTCATGGATTCTAGATGTTCATCCATAATATCTATTTCAACGACAAGCGTATTCACTTTTTTTCCTTCAACTATCCTGTAGATTTCGGTTGCTCCCGACCATTTTTTTACCTCATCATTTAAGGGGAGTTCCTTTCCGTTTTCCACCAATCCGATGTGCTTGAATCGAATTATTTGATTCGGAATATGCTTGTCTATCCGGCTATAGATTCCACTGCCGTCAGGCCCCAGGAAATGTACATGGTTTCCTTCTTCCCAACTATCTGCTACCAGATGAGACCCTTCAAAGAAAACACTGGTCCAATCCCGATAGGAATTTTCTTCCCAAAGGGCTTTCCAAATAGTGGCTTTATCGGCCTCAATATCAACTGAAAATTCTCTTCTGTTCACGATGTATCCGGCTATTTCATCTTAAGCCCCGGGTTATGAATCCGTCCTGCCTACAACGAACCCGACAAATTCAGCGAGAGGCAGCGTTTAGTTTTCTTTAAATGCTTGAATCATTTCCAGAGTAGATTTATGCGGTCTGCCTGAAGCTTTTTCAAAATCAGATGGCACATTGTTGGCGCCGCTGCGGATCCCTTCATAGATCCCTGCGATAATAGTTCCCAGAAAATCGCCCAAAGCTGCCCGGCGCTCTTTTTTGTAGGCTTCTACAGAAATCGATTTGAAAGATAGCGAAGTTCCATACACCTGATTGATATATTCCGCCAATTCATTTTGCGTGATCGGCTCACCCACCAGGTTGAGCGTCTCCCCATTTAAGTGGTCGTTCAGCAGCATTTGCGCGTAGGCAACACCCAATTCTTCGCGGCTCGTATAGCCGCATTTTCCCTGGGCTGCACAATTTATGATGCCGCCTTCTTTCACGTAAGTGTCAATGTACTCTAAATCGGGTTCAATGTAAATACCGTTGCGGCCAATCACATACTCCAAACCAGAGTTGCGTACATCTTCTTCGGTTTGGCGGTTGCTTTGCACCACGGGGCTGAATGCGGTGTTTTCATCATCGCCAACAATGCTGGTGTACACAATTTTACGCACGCCATTCTGCTTTGCGGCTTCTATTACATTGCGGTGTTGCCGTATGCGTTTTCGTGGTTCGTCCATACCCGATACCAGCAACACCTTGTCGATGCCTTTCAGCGCTTCGTTAAAATCTTCGCGGCTGTTGTAATCGCCCTGGCGCACTTCCACCCCTAAATGCCCGGCTTTGGACGGGGTACGCGCAATGGCCACCACATTTTCTTTGCCAATTTCCCTGATAACGGCTCGGGTAATGGCAGCTCCTAACTGGCCGCTGGCGGATGTTACAGCTATTTTCATTGTTTAGCTTTTTTATGCCTCCAATTCTTTTTTCAAAGATTTAGAACTTTATTTAAACACTCCCGGAGAAATAGAGATATGCTTCAAGTGCCTGGGTGAAATTTGAGGTTGTGCGGCTATAGTTATTTTATTTCTTATTGAGGACGTCAATTAATTCTTGGGTTGAAGTCATTAATTCATCAAGATTTCCGGACCGTGTTGTTAGCATTAGCTGGCGGAAATATAAATTATTTTCAACTGCTTTAAATTCCAATGATGACTTCTCAAGTTCAAAGATTGGGAAGTGTTTCCGTTTTTTAATTATTGTGGAATCCACAGATATTTTAGGGTTATTTCTCCACTCAAAGTATCCATTCTCATTAAAGAATGGATGGAGGTGGTTCCAATTGTAATCAATTTCTCTATTAACATGTAATGTCATCTGATCTACAAGATTATAATGAGAGATTATTCGTTGCCTTATCGTTTCCGGTTGAATCAATCCCATATTGCCACTTGTAACCAAATCGGTATACGTTGCGGTTTTCGGAGAAAATGGAAATGGTTCCATCACATCCATTAATTTTAAAATAAAATCTTCTTTTGAATTATTGACTCCTATAGAATTTAACGCATTTTGTATATCATTTATTTGTGTTATCTGGCTCATATTGCGCAACTTATGAGACTTGTAATAATTCAAATCTGAGTTAAGTTCGATTATTAAACTCTCGATATAATTTTCTGCAATCTTCTTTTCAGAATTGGTTTGATTCCAATTGTTAATGGATAATGCGATTAATATTCCTATCACCACAAGTACAATTTCTCCAACTGCGTAGAGGAGGTACTTGCTGAGCTTGTTTTCGGCCAGCAGTTTTTGACGAATTTTTCTAAAGAATTTTATCATTGGTTAGCGGTTGGTCATTATGATGCACAATGTGTCCGGGAATATTGTGCACCAGCAAACAGTATACGCGTTGTCAGCTTTTCGTTTTTTTTCTCATTCCAAATATTCCCTTATTTGATTTTTAAGTTGAACGGTTTTTTCAAGTGCATCTTCTTTCAAAGCTGCTGCCTGGTACCTAAACCCGCCTCTGTGTTTAATCATATTGTGATACTGCTGATCGTTTAAAAGCGCTTCATAATCCACAGGTGTAGAATCCAGGCCGTCATTAAACGGACTGCCTTCCATGGATTTTAACCGAAAGTACTTGTGATATAAAGGTAAAAGGGAACTGGGCCAAAACTGGTTTTCCAGGCGAACCGTTTTCGCTACCAGGGACTTATAATCATTGTCAAAAAGCGTGATAATTGCATTTCGCAGGCCATCCGAGCTGACGATATCAAAACCGCGGCTTTCTATAGAGCTAAATGCCGTTGTGGACAGCACGATATCTGGCGAATATTGAGCTCTGCCAAAGTGATAATCCATGCTGTCGTGGTAGGGCAATCGATTTTCCAGGATAATTAGTACCTGATTTACCGATCGTGCGGCTTTGTACTCTTCTGCTATGTCCGATTTTAAGGATTGTTCGTTGTATTCAAGATTTACAAAAAGTTCCTGCAGTAAGCGTTTTTCTACCTTTTTTTCAATTCTGTTTTGATTCCAATTATTTATTTGGAGGGCAATTAAGATGCCGACGACCACCAGGAATATTTCCCCAATTGCGTACCTTAAATACTTTGCGGGTTTGTTTTCCTCAGCGAGTTTTTTGCGGATATTTCGGAAAAAATTGATCATCAGCCATTTGTTTCAGTAGCGTTTAATAGGGGATATAGGAATCCGGATTTAAATTCGGGTATTTGGCCTGTATAAGCGAATCTATATGGGAAATGTCGTCCTCAATCCGGTTGTAGTTTCCTTCAATCCTCGTGGTGAAAAAAATGACGTCGGTTAGTAAATTGGCAAACTCCCTATTGTGTGCCAGGCCCGGATTATTTGGCTCAAAGACCGAGGAATGTTTGGTGGTAATCAATTTGGCCTCCACGAGAATAGTCCTAATAGTGGTCCTGTCTACATGCCGGTTTAAAAATGGCCTAAGTTGGAAATCGACATAATCACTTTGGATCTTTTCAAACTTTATCAGGGATTCCTGATTGCGCTTCAGGTCGGCCAGTTTTTTGCGAAGTTCAGGGGAAGAGATTAACTTAAAATCGCCGGAGGAGCTAAGCACGTCGTATAGGGTGGTTGGCCTTCCGGATACCCAAACCCAGGTAATTTTATCAAGATCCTGGTTGAGGGATTCCTCGTTATAGGTAGAATCCTCATTGTTTATCCCGGCCAGTAATCGTTTTGCGGCATAGACTACTTCCATCATTTTACTTCTCCCATTTTCTACCAGAAATTTATTGTATTCCAATTCCTCCGCCAGATCCCGGAAAATGCGTTGCTCTTCCCTGGAATTGATACGCTCTTGATTCCAGGTATTAATTTGCAGTGCTATCAGGATACCGATCACTACCAACACAACTTCCCCTATGGCATAAAGCAGGTACTTGGAGAATTTATTCTCAGCAAGTAATTGTCGCCTAACTCGTCTGAAGAATTTTATCATTTGGTTATTGGTTGGTCATAATGGAGGCCGACGTGACGGTGTAGGTATCTGCCTCCGCCTCCGAAGAGCAAATCAAACATGGAACCGGGAAGTTCCCGGGTTTGACTTCAGTTCAATTTAGGGAAAAAAAGGATAGGTGGGGAGTGGACGGAATCAGGCATGCCCGATGTTGGCATTTGGGCATTTCCGGCAACTTGAAGCATGTTAGTTATTCAGGCTGATTTTTCGTAATTTAAACTCATGGATATTCCCAAGGAGGCTTTATACATTCTCGTTCCTGTTATTTTTCTTGCCCTGGCAATGGGATTGCTGAATTACCTAACGAGAAATGGAAGAAATTTCAGAAGCAGCAGGAATAGAAGGGCGAGGAAGCAGGATTAGCCTTTTCGATTCTGCAGTGTCCTTATTGAAGGTTTCCGGTTTAATATTTTTCAGATTTTAATTGTTTATTAATGACCGCCAACGGTCTGGATATGGCTCTTGGCAAAGCGCCGCGAGTTTTTTTGTATTCTCATTATTCTTAAAAACTATCCTTTGACGGATTAATCGGGGCCATTGAATGTCCTGTGCTGCTAACATGCCCGAAAGAATCCGCTTTAGCTTACTTTTGTTGTTGGCACAAAGTCAACAAGCATCTGCTTTGCTTTCTCCTTTAAAATATTCACTTTTTTTCAGGCAATAGCGGTAAGTCGTAATTTTCTCGTTGGCAACGTGCATTTTATGGCGCTTAAGCGTACTATCAACTTGAATGAACTCTGATCAAATGAGAATAGTCCCCCTTTTATCAATTCTGGCAATTCTTTCCTTTCATCCTCCTGCAATCAGTCAAACATTACTTGATAATTCCAGCCCTCCCAATAAACTCGGGGTGTTCATCGATGGCTGTGAACGGTGGGATGGAGGCTGTGATTTGGATTATATCCGAACGGAAATTACGGCCGTGGACTTCTACCGGGACAATCAAAGGGCGGATGTCTTCCTGCTGATTAACCGGAACAGATCCGGTGGGGGTGGAAGGCAATACCAACTGATTTTCATAGGTCAGCAAAACATCCACGCAGGAAGGTCGGACACGCTCTATGTAGATAATAGACAGACGGACACCGACTTCGAAGTGCGGGAAAAAGTAACCCGGTATATCAAATTGGGTTTGGCTCCCTATGTTGCGAAAACCAAAGCCGGGGAGGAAATTGAAATCAATATGAAGACTGGCTCCGGCATTGAAGGAGATTCCATACAGGATAACGTGGATCCCTGGAATTACTGGGTGTTTAATGTGGGGAGCGATGCGAACATTGAAGTTGAGGAATTGAGCAGTGACATCAATATTGGTGGAAACATCAATATTAACCGTATAACGGATAAGTGGAAACTGTCCCTGTCCGGGAGGATCGATGAAAGGCTGAGAAGAACCATCCAAAAAGTGCCGAGAGTGGATGAGAATGGCGATCCGGTGCTCGATGAAGACGGGAACCAGATCATCGATGACGTTGAGAATAATTTTGATGTATCCGAATTTGGATTCAGCCACCAGCTCGTGAAGTCTGTTTCACCCCAATGGTCGTATGGATATGATTTGGCAGGGCGCCAGAACACCCGGCTTAATTATAAGTTCCAGGCCAGCTTCCGGCCGGCAGTGGAGTACAATTTTTTCCCGGAATCCGTGCAGAATTCCAGATTTCTGAGGGTGAACTACGGGGTGGAACTCAGGAATAATCAGTATGTCGAAGAAACGATTAGCGGGGTTCTCGAAGAAACCAGGGTCCTCCATAGTTTAAGAACCAGCCTGGGGCTCAATAAACGCTGGGGAAACCTGGAGGTGGGCTATCGCTGGAGAAATTATTTGGATGATTTTAACTCCTGGTCCACCGGGTTGAATATTCGGGCGGAAGTCCGCGTTACCGGGAATTTATCTTTTTACGTAAGGGCAGAAGGCAACTATGTAAAGGACCAGATTTACCTGGCATCCGGAGACTTCACCGAACAGGATATTTTAAGCGGGAGGGTAACCCTGCCCTCAGCGTATAACATCGATACCCGGTTTGGGTTTAATTATCGGTTTGGTTCTAATCTCAATAACTTCGTCAACCGAAGATTTTTTGGAAGGGCCAATTTTGTTGGGACTGATTGATATTTCATTCTTTGCGTTACAGGCCTAGAAAAACTGATATCCTATTCGAATGAGGATTTGAAAATCCGCGGGGATTTTCAGAAGTAGGTGAGAACAAGCAATTACTTATAGCGCTTGTTGTGCTTAGTTTTTATTTTCAAACTCGCTATCCTTTTTTAAGTGCTCTTTTCTTAAATTTTCTGCGTATTGAATAAAATAGCCGTCAAAAAATTGTTTATTCGGACTTTCTAAAAGTGCTCCAAAGCCCGGAGTTAGTACCATTCCATCGACTAATGATTTTCTAGATTCCCAATTTTTTTACTCAACATTTTGTTTTCGTTCTGCAAAAATAGATTCTCAACGTGCCTTACTTCTGCAGCAAATAAGTGAAAACCATGATTATGTTCTTCTTCGGTTAAGGCATCTGGATTCATTCGGAAAGTTGAAATTATTCTTGATGATTCTTTTGAAGAACCTAAACTTAGAAGTAGATGAATATCCAGGGCCGCAATCTCATGAAAAGTTGAGGCTTGTGTTGCTTTTGTATTACTCCTTATTTGTAATCCAACGAAAATCAATGAAATGATAACAGCAAGGGCCGATATGATTTCAGCAATCAAAGCATATTCTTCAAGTATTTCTTTCATAATGATCTTCTTTATTTCTTTTATTAAGAGTTCAACCCATTAATTTGCTTGTGGTTATCTTTCCCATTATCTGAAATTAAGTACAACTTGCCGGGGTATGAGCCGTTCCGCAGTTTGTTTTACGCCACAGGCAGCGCCTGCATCCTTTGGGAGCCTGGTGTTTCCTCAATTGAAGATCTGGGCTACTTCAGGATGGCGCCCTACGGGACGGCGAGCAAAACAAGCCTGGAAACGGGAGGCTTCCGAAACTGATTTAAAGTGAATTTAGGGAAAAAGTTTTAGGTGGGGGAGTGGACGGAATGGGGGATACCCGTTGATGTAGCCAGTTTATTAATTCCCATTCAACTGTTTATTATATTCTTCCGCATCGTATGTTCCGATTGATTTTTGGACAAGTCCTTGTTCATTCATTGTCCATTCTTCAAATCCACTAAAATCAACTTTATTTCCAGTCCCGTTTGGTCCGGTATTGGTTCCCCTGAATGTCCAGTAATATCTATAAGTCCCATTTCCCTTTGTCAGACTGTCCATTGTTAATTCCAGATCGGGAAATGCCTCCATATATGAATTTGCTGTTTCCGCCAATTGTTTTCTTCCTACTGCTGGTGTTCCATTGTTTACTGTTAGTGATCCATCTTCTGCGTAAAATGAAGCCATTTTTTCAGGAACCTTACTGTTCCAGGCATCAGTGTACTTTTGTCCAAATTCGACCATTTTATCATATTCAGACTTGTCAGATTTACAACCTGTCATAATGATTGAGATTATTAAAAAGGTTGATAAAATTGTTTGTTTGACTTTCATACTCTTCTTTTTTCAAAGTGGCTACCACGGTGTCGGCTACGAGTAGTTGCATGGTTAAGCGATTCACGTTTCAAGTACACACCAAACTGAAAATCCGCGGGGATTTTCAGAAGTAGGCGAGAACAAGCAATTACTTATAGCCAATGTTGGCAGTTGCCTTTTTTGGTTTAAAATTATTCATCGATACTCAAAAACTTCTTTGCATTTTTATAGAATATCATTTCCTTTTCTTCTTTATTCAAAAAGGCTAAATCGTTTAAAAAGTCAATCGAATTTGTAATTGCATTTGGCCAAACCATTTGGTCAGAACCGAACATTACCCTGTCAAGAAGTCCGTATTCTTTAGCAGATTTCAAAAATTTTACAGCAAAGTCTTTAGTCATAGGATGCAACCACATTTCTACTCCTAAATCTGCGTGAAGGTTTGGATAACCATCCATCATTCTCAAGGTGTTTTCATAGAAGTTTTCTCCTGCGTGCATTAGATATAATTTCAGTTTAGGGTATTTAACCAAAACATCTTCAATCAAAAAGGGGTCGCCTAGGCTAATTCTATAATTTGGCCATCCTAATTGCTGGGCATTTGGAAAACTGCCTCCTGAATGATATCCAACAGGAATTTCATATTTCTCGCATATTTCCAGATAGGGTTGATAAATCGAATCAGCGAGTGTTTTCCCTTTATAAACAGCCATTACCTCTGCAAAGACCTTTATTTTTCCTGACTTTACATATTCCTCAAATTCTTTTATAGGAATTAGTTCCTCCTCGCTATCTTGATATGCAGGTATAAATCGTGTGTCTGTTTTTGTATAAAGTTCTATACTTTCGAGTGAGCCACAAACAACTGCGTATTCAATGTTATGCTCATTCATTTTTTGGATCGTTTGTTCAAGTGTTTCTTTTGCCGTTTTACTTGATTCCAGGCCATTTCGTGCTGTTCCAACCCAAAAGTCTTTTTCTGTATAGCTATGCATATGCATATCTATAATTTGTCCGTAAGAGATATCATAACCAATTGTAAACAATGTCAAAATCAAGATTATTCTTTTCATTTAAATCTCCTTTTTTTTTGAATGGACGATAGATTTTTAGGTTACTGTCATCGTGTCCGGAGTATGCCCCGTTTCGCAGCTTGTATTGCGGCACGGGGGCGCCTGCATCCTCTGGGAGCCAGGTGTTTCCTCACTGAGGACTTTGGCTACTTCAGGATTGCGCCCAGGGGACGGCGAGCAAAACAAGCCTGGAAACGGGAAACTTCCAGGTTTGATTTAATGTCAATTTAGGGAAAAAAGTTATAGGTGGGTGAGTGGACGGAATGGGGGATATCCGTTGTTGCCAGCACGTGCTATTCATTTTTCGACAGCACTATTTTATTTCGAAGACTTAATTCAATAATCAGCGAATTATTCGGATTCGATAAGTCTAAATATCAGACCTTATATGAATATTCATATTATCTATCAACAAAGTGAAAATCAGGCGGTCCATCTCTTTTTACCAAAATAATTGCATCTCCTGTCTCTGGTATATCCCAATAGTGAGGCATTTCACCTGGAATTACTATGAAGGCACCAGGTTTAAGGTTATAAATCTCCTTTCCAAGTTTGATTGTTACTTCTCCGCTAATTAAAACAACGTATTCATCGTGAGTATGCCAATGCTCATCAAAAAATCCCCCTGCCGGAAACCAGGCATAATAACTAATTCCGCCAGTATTTGGATTTGTTGATTGCAATGCTGTCCGCGTTCCTGCTGGTGCTATACTTCCGTCACCTGCTTCTCCCCATTCCACATCATCTAGGTTTATAGCGAGTGATTCTGGTGGACTCTTTTCGGACTTACACCCTAAAAAAACAAACAGGAATATCGCGAGGTAAAATAATCGTATTCTAGTCAAATTGGTCAGTTTTTTGTTCCCGTTAGTTTTTTTGGCATTGCTTACAACGGCCTCGTGTATGAGCAGTAGCGGATTTCATGCAACTAATTTTCAATACATAAGATAACCTATTTAAAACAAAATAGCGGTTCGAGCAGGCACTCAAACCGCTATTGCATGATCACGTTTTTGTGCTTCGTTTTTTAGTTTGGTTTTGAATATTCGATTAATTCCTCCACGTAGTGAAAATCACCTTGATCTTGAGTGAGTTTTATGAAATTTTTTACAGCAGGCGCATACAACCAAACTTCGGTTTCATTTGCGCTATACCCTCTGGAATTGGTGATTTTACCAGTGTACTTTATGGTATAGGCCATATACGTACCCGCTTCTACTGTTTCTTCCTGGTAGGATAGTACTTCGGCATCCTGACTTTGGTTTCCGGTAGTTCCATCCTGACTGGTCCAACTGTTTTCGTATTTCCATTTTTTACCCACTTCGAGAGGCCAGTCGTACTTCGGTGTTTCGCTTTCCTCCGGTTTAACGATTTCGGCAACGGGTATGGTATCTTTACCAATAGTCATAGCCAGGGATCCGTCAAAACGTACTATTTCTCTTGTATCTGTGCCATCTGAGCGTACTTCGCCTTCAGTAGTCACACCCTTATATTTCCAGACCCATTTCTCACCCAGCTGATAATCCGAAAGAGTTGGTTGGTTGGTACTGCTGGATGTAGTTGAGTCGTTACAGGCACTGAGTACTAAAAGGGCAAGTACAACTGGAAATAGATTTTTCATTCTTTACTTTTAACAATACGTCCTGAAAGAATGAAACTTGTTACAGTTACTAAAGGCTTAATTATGAAACGCTCAAATTTCAAATTAGGCCGGTGCCAGGCTAAGAATACATACTCCTACGCGAGCCAACTGCTATTCCAAAGAAGCGTATTCATTATCAATCAGCTCAATTAACTCTGTGATTCTACCCTTTAATAAAACCGATTGCCTGGTATAGTAATTTAGTAGTCCCGATGAAATATAAATGTCAGCTAATATTCGTTTATCAGTAATCTGAATGGGTGAGCCATATTCACCATATTTAATTTCATACGCATATTTATTTCTCAATTCAGTAGAACGATTCAATATATCTGCTCCAATAGTAATGATATCTTGGGCTTCCAATTCGTAGATATTCTGAATAGAATTAAATAACTCCCGATTGCTTATAATGTTCGATTCCCCTTCAGAGATCATTGAGTTGTATGTTCCAATTTTTGGTCGAAATTGTCTGTCTGTAAAGAAGATATATTCCAATTGAGAAACCCCTTCCACTTTAGGAAGCTCACCAATAATTTCCTCGAAAATAAAGTCAATGGTTGAGTCTTGAGACATTAATTGGGCAATTCGCCATTTGTGATCATTAATGACTTGAGACAACAGTAATGTATCTTGAATTAAATCACTCTTTATTTCACTCAGATAGACTTTCTCAGCAATTCGGGTATTTTTTAATTCATTCGAATTATCGATACTAAGGGCAATTAAAATTCCAATAACCACCAGTATTATTTCTCCGATAGCATACAGAAGATATTGAATGACCTTATTGTCCCGAATCATATTCTGTCTTATTGCTCTAAAGAATTTTGTCATTAGGTAATGGTTGAATATAATGAAACACAACGGTCTCGGCTATGAGTAGTTGCGAGGACTAGCAATTACTTATAGCCATTGTTGTACTTTCGTTATTTTTGAATTTCTTTATTCAACAGATCGATTATCAATTCAATTCTCTTTTTTAATGCCAATGCCTGCATATTTGTCGAATGGCATTGAGCAATAGCATTAGCCATCATAGATTCCAGTTGCGCATTTTGCAATATTTTTTCTGAGCTTGGTGTTTTCTGCGATTTCCCGACAAATAATCTTCCGTCAATATCATTATTTTTTTCTACGAGATAAATCGGTCTTCCACTAGATTCGTAAGATGAATGTACCATATCTCTAAAAATCCCTAGACTTATTTGATACGGTATATTCAAATCTGTTTTTAGAGTTTGCCATTGGAGCTCCATCTCTTGTAAAGCAAGTATATCAGAAGTCCAACTTGATAACAGTTTACGCAAAGGCTTGTTCTGTACCAATCTAATTTTGCCCGAAGTGATAAGATCATTTTGAATAGGATCAAAAGTAGGGTCTAATCCTAGGTATCTTATTTTATGAATAAGTGTATCTCTATTAACATCGAATTCCGAATTATCCACGTAGTTGAGGACATCTATGGAATTTTGAATAATTGCATTCCGCATATCAATCTTTTGTTCCAGTTGGGATAGATTTAGAACGTATTCTTCCTTCAAATCCTTAAGAACCTCTTGTTCTAGTATTCGGTTCTTCCTGTGTTCATTCCAATTGTTGATTGATAATGCTATTAAAATTCCAATAACGACAAGAATAATTTCTCCAATTGCATATTTCAAATACTTCCCAGTCTTTCCTTCTGAAAGTAAGTTCTGTCTAATTTTTCTGAAGAATTTTATCATTGGTTATTGGTTGGTCATAATGTAATATAACGTGCCTGGGTGTGCCGTTCCAGGTTTGATTTAATGTCAATTTAGGGAAAAAAGTTATAGGTGGGGGAGTGGGCGGAATGGGGGATCCCCGTTGTTGGCAACTGGCTCTTGCTGGTTATTTTATTTTTTTAAAGACTAAAGGCATCGTTGCCTCGTCGATGTAATTCATATCAATCAGATTCAGTGATTTCACCATATTCAGTGTTGTTGTTTTATATTGCTTGAAGTGAGGTGATTCTAAATGCTTTCTATATGCATCTTCATCTGCGTAGATTTCTAAAATCCTGATCTGGGTAGGGTTTTCTTTTTGATACATTGGAAAAATTGAAATTACACCAGGCTCCAATTCAACTGATGCTCTTGCTTCTTCCTTTAATATTGATAGATATTCCTCGAGATATTCAGGCTCGATTTGAATTTCCGAAAGTCTGATCATTACTTTATCCGAATCAAAGTCGATTCTTGGTTTCTTACTTTGATTACAAGAAACAAATAGAACGATGATCAAGAATGCGATTAGCTTATTCATATAACAGTTTGTTGCCAACGGCCCTGGCTATGGTATGTGCGGGATTTTGAAACCGAATCTTTGTCCACCGGACTGCATGTTGTTTAGTTGCAAAATCCTCATTTTAAGCATTCAGCCCGCATTTGCTATTGCTGACGTTGCCAGCAGTTATTTATTTTTTAAATCGTCTAAAAACTGAAATATTTTTGTGTATGCAGATTTTAGTTCCTTTTCAGTAGGACTGTGTTTTCCATCGGGTATGTAACTCACAACATCATTATTTTTACGCAATTTAGATGTGAAATCAACAAATGTTTCAGGTGGAATTTGATTGTCCATTCCTCCGTGCCACAAAAACACTGATGGGTCTTTCTCGTCAAAATAAGTAATGGGTTCGTAAACGGATACAACCTCTTTTTTTGCATAGCCATCTGACGGAAAAAGCGCTTTACCCGCTTTACTGAAAGGTTCGTAATCAAAATCAATAAAGATTTTTTCAATCTCATCTAAGTCATCTACTGGGCCTGAAAAGTTTATTACAGCTTTAATAGTTACTCCATCGATTAATTTATCAGGAAAGGACTTGTTATTTTGAGCTAATCCAACATTAGTCGCGATTTGTGCTCCCGCAGAAAAACCAGTTAAAATAATATTATTCAAGTTCAAGTCGTAGTCGCTATTATTTGCTTTTAGAAAATTTAAAGCGTTCGTTAAATCGGTGGTTGCAATTGGAATTCCTCTTTTTAATCGGTAATTCATATTAACAACATTCAACCCTTTTTTTAAATAAGGTTCGATGTATCTTTCTTCTGCACTTTTGTCACTTAAATAGTATGCACCTCCGTGTAGGAAGACAATTGTGTAATTATTTTTTCCATAAGACTTTGCTTCTTTGGAAAGATAGATGTCCATATTCTGTTCTGCATCAGTTCCGTAAGAAACATCTTTATGTATTTGATAGATAGCCGAAATTTCTTCGGCTGTTTTATCTGGAATCGAAGTCAAAGTCTTTGAGCAAGAAGTCGTTAGCAAGAAGCATAGAATTATCCAATGGACTATTGTTCTTTTCACTATGGTTGGTTTTTTAATTGCTGGCGGTTTTGGCTAAACTGCGTTATAATGCAGTTTAGGTTTTGTTGGTAATTGTTTTATACATTTAATTTTGATGCTCGATATTCACTTATTTCAAATAAATGACTATCAGGATCTCTGAAAAAGCATCTTGTCTCAGCACCTCTATCTATTGGTGGCGTTATAAAATCGACTCCCTTATCCCTTAAAATTTCGTAAGATTTCCTACAGTCCTTTACCCTAATTGTATAGGAATGACTTACTGTATTTTTATCCTCCGGCGGAATAAATTGTATGTCTGGTTTATCCTCAGTTGGTCCACCGGGAGTCACCAGTAAAATCCAACTTTTTAAAAACTCCAACACTAGCGAGTCACCGCCATATTCTCGAAATATTCTAGCCCCTAATACATCCACGTAAAACTTCTTTGATTTTGCCATATCTGACACAACCAGAATTGTAGTTAATGCGGAGTCTTCAAAAGGATTACTACTAGCGGTACTCATACTTCTAATTTATTACCAACGGTTAGTATATGGCAAGTAGGGCAGTAGAAAGTGATAAACTTTCAAGTTTGCTCTGAGCCAAAGCGTTGTATTTTGTTTTTATCTTATCCATTTTAAAAGCCAAATCAACGATTTGGCGGTGTTTGTAAATAGCACTGAACTTCCGTAAATCACTGCACGCTCTATTTGCTATATACAGTGTTAGATGCTGGCTTTAAATTATTTTTCTAAGGTTTACGAGTAAATCATTTTTGAATTTTTCATCTGTTTTTTTTGACATAAAATATTCCTTGTCATATCGTTGTTTCTGTTCGTGTTTCCCTGCCGACAAGAAATTAAGTTTTGAAATAGCCATAGACTGCACAAGTCTGCTTTTGTCGCTTAAGTAACTAAACAGCATTTCAATACTCTCTTTATTTTTTAGGTCAACTATTTGATCGAAATGAGCTTCTCGCATAGTGTCTGACGAGTGCTCCTTTAGTTGCCTTAATAGCTTTGAATAAATGTCATCTCCGTTAATCCGCCATATTGCTTGTCCAATTACTAAAAGCCAACTTAAATCGGTATTAGTATTTAATTGGTCGTATAAAATTGGTAGAGCTTCCTTATCCTTTAAAATTCCTGCAGCTTTGAAAAGGTGAGATTGTCTCAGTCTCAAATTCTGGCGAATGAGTCGTTTTGCAATCTCTTTATCATTTTCCGACATTGAATCAAAGAAGTATGTATCTACTTCATTCCTTGAAAGGCCATAAGCATTAATAAAGTGGTTTTGATAGAAGTCCTTAAACGCTTTAGACAGAGAATCTGAGTTTGGGTCAATATCGATTAAATATTCAGAAGCCTTAGGTGTAGTTTTTTCAACCACTACAGCCTTTTTTCCAAATATTTTTTTCAGTATTCCCATTTCTATATTTCAGCTAATTCCATTTCGTTTTGCGCTTGTACCCAACGGACTAGTGTATGAAGCGCAGTAGCGATTAGCCGCTATGATTTTATACACGTTGTTGTGCTTTCGTTATTTTATTTTTCAATTTAAATGTTCATCAATAGATGCCTTTAATTTTGTGCCTTGTTGTAATGCTTCTTCATAAAATTCTTGCTGAATTTTTATTTGATATAATCTGGCAAAATTTATTGTGGCCATTTTATCATCATTCGCTATAGCACTAATATCCAAAGGTATTGCCTCTCTTTTATCGTTTTGGTAATAATCTTCTAATAAAGGATGTTTGTTACTTCCCTTTCTGTGATATTTACTGTAGTGATTGAAATAATAAGGTTCTATTTCTTTTTTTATGAATGTGTTGGTGATTTCTTCACGTTCTTTAATTCTATACAATAAATTGTAATACGCAGTGATTTCCATTTGTAAGTCTTTTGGTAAAATGGAAAACTCTCCAGTCTTATTTAGTTTGTCATACGCGGTGCTATTAGCATAGAAGTTTTGTTCAAATAAGCTTGCAGTGATATAACTTGTTGTTAATGAGTCAAAAGGTATTATTTGTTGAAACTGATCAGATAGCATCTGACTTTTTATCACATTAGTTTTGATGACTTCGTTAAGTGCATCTAGCTGAATAAGGTCATCTGAGATGTTTTGGCTTAGTTGATTAAGCTGTATGTCAGCTGACTTTTGTGTTTTTGATTGTTCATTCCAGTTATTAATCTGAATCGCAATCAATATTCCAATTACCACAAGTATGATTTCTCCAATAGCATAAATCAGATATTTACTGAGCTTATTTTCAGTGAGTAAATTTTGACGGATTTTCCGAAAGAATTTTATCATTGGTTAGCGGTTGGTTATAATGAAGCACAACGTGTCCAGGTATGCCTCGTTCCGCAGCTTGTTTTGCGCCACTGGCGTGCCGACCCGACGGCGGCCTGAGTAAGGAGGCACCATGGACGGCGAGCAAAACAAGCTTGGAAACGGGATGTTTCCGGGTTTGATTTGAAGTGAATTTAGGGAAAAAAGTCAAACGTGGTGAAGAGGACGGAATGGGGCATACCCCTTGTTAGCTTTAGTTTACCTTTTATCGGTTGATTTCCTTTTTGCAATAAGAACAAACACCATTCCTGCAATTATTAAAATGTTTGAGAGGATCGAGTAGATAGAACCTCCATTAATTAAGTTGAGAACAAGTAGAATTAAACTTGCTATAATTAAAAAGATCGCTAAACCGCCTTTTATATCAAACATTTCGCAAAACAATTAAAGCTAACGTGTCCGGGTATGCCCCGTTCCGCAGCTTATTTTGCGCCACGGGCGGCGCCTTTATCCTTTGTGAGCCTGATGTTTCCTCGTGAGGGTAACGGCTACTTCAGGATGGCGCCCCAGGGACGGCGAGCAATACAAGCTTGGAACCGGGATGTTTCCGGGTTTGATTTCAGGTCAATTTAGGGAAAAAAGTTAAAGGGGGGGAGCGGACGGAATGGGGCATACCCGATGTTGTAGGTAGTGCTTTTAATTATTTGGAAGCGCTTCAAACTCTTTGCGCTTTTGTTCAAACCAATGCTTCATGTCTTCAGGGGATTTCATCTGCTTCTTCATATTCTCCATAGCCTTTAGATGGGGTTTGTCACCTTTTTGAAACATCTTCATACCATGTTTCTTACTCATCTCTGAAATTTCTTCAAATGTTTCGGCTCGAAATACCTTATCGCAAGCTCCTCCCAACTGATTACATGTCATCGATTTCATAAACATTCTTCTAAATTAAACTCCTTCAAACCATTACCTACAACGTGTCCGGGTATGCCCCGTTCCGCAGCTTGTATTGCGCCACAGGCGGCGCCTTCATTCTTTGGAAGCCAGGTGTTTCCTCAATGAGGACTTTGGCTACTTCAGGATGGCGCCCCAGGGACGGCGAGCAAAACAAGCCTGGAAACGGAAGGTTTCCGGGTTTGATTTAAAGTGAAATTAGGAAAAAAAGTTAAAGGTGAGCGGGAGGACGGAATGGGGCATACCCATTGTTGGCTACAGTTTTTCACCACCACACAAATTCGAAATTTCCTGAAATCAGGCCAATCGTGTAAATCAAAATAACATTCCAGATAAATGCTGATTTTGCTCTATTAGAATCATTAATCTGATCCTTCGCCAATAACTGTCTTTCTTTTTTTGAGATAATAGTTGAAAGCAAAGTTGAAAGTAAGAGAATTAATACTAGGGTTAATGTTGGCGAATTAGAAGTTATCAATTGCCATACATAGAAAATAATAACAACCAAAATGAGATGTCCAATCCAATATAGTTTTTTAGTTCCTGTCTTATTATTAGAACCGAATATTAGTTTGAATGGTACATTCAATATCGTAGCGAGTAATGCAAATAAGCCCCAATAGCTTGCAATAAATAATACTACTAGCGTAATTATTTTTGTTGTCATCTTAGGAATATTTTCAATCTTTTAGTTGTAGCCAACGTGCCTGGGTATGCTCCGTTCCGCAGCTTGTTTTGCGCCACGGGCGGCGCCTTTTTCCTTTGTGAGCCTGATGTTTCCTCGTGGAGGGTAACGGCTACTTCAGGATGGCGCCTCAGGGACGGCGAGCAAAACAAGCCTGGAACCGGGATGTTTCCGGGTTTGATTTCAGGTCAATTTAGGGAAAAAGTTAAAGGTGGGGAAGAGTACGGAATGGGGTATACCCGTTGTTGTGGTTAGTGTTTTATTTACTTAATTTCAATATTCTAAATGCACCTTGTATAACCAAAATAAAAACGATTGTTCCTATTATCAAATCAGGTTTGTTTGAATCCAACAAATTCACCAAAACCCCAGCTATTATTACTCCTAAATTAATAATCACATCGTTTGATGTGAAAATCATACTCGCTTTCATATGAGCCTCTTCTTTGCTCTTTGACTTTTGCAAAATATAAAGGCAAACTCCATTAGCGATAAGTGCGAAAATCGAAATGATTATCATTGTCAAAAAGTCAGGAAGTTCTTCCTCTTTAAAAAATCTCCTTAAAACTTCTACAAATCCAATGATAGCAAGTGTTATTTGAAAATATCCAGCGAGTTTTGCAATCCTCTTTTTTCTCGTCAATGTTCCTCCAACCGCAAATAAGCTAATTCCGTAAACAAAGCTGTCGGCAAGCATATCCAAACTGTCGGCAACTAATCCCATTGATTTTGAGATTATTCCAGTTGTCATTTCGATGAAGAAAAAGACGAAATTTATTCCGAGTACAGACCAGAGTAATTTTTTCTGGTTTGAGTTTTCATTAAATTCCGTTTGGTTGGTCTGTTCGGTAGAGATAACCTTTCCGCCCAAATTCAGTTCAAGAACTGATTTTTCGATTTGGTCAATTTCACCGCTGTGAAAAATGGTCAGTTTTCGGTTAGAAATATCAAAGTCTAAATTCACAATACTTGAAATGTCGTCCAATTTCATTCGGATTAGATTTTCTTCAGATGGACAATCCATTTTGGTAATCTCAAATATTGTTTTGTTCATTCAATCTTCTGTTTTTGACATTAACCACAACGTGCCGGGGTATGCCCCGTTCCGCAGCTTGTTTTGCGCCACAGGCGGCGCCTGTATCCTTTAAGAGCCTGGTGTTTCCTCGTTAAAGACCAGGGTTATTTCAGAATGGCGCCCAAAGGACGGCGAGCAAAACAAGCTTGGAAACGGAAAGCTTCCGGGTTTGATTTTAAGTCAATTTAGTGAAAAAAGCTAAAGGAGGGGAGTAGGACGGAATGGGGGATACCCGCTGTTATATGTAGGCAATAATTGCATTATTTGAAAAGCCAGATTACCGCCCAGACAATTAGCCCTGTAAAAAAAAAGGCGAGAATGTATGCCAAAATTTCCCATTGAGCATCTTTTTTTGCTTGTTTGCGAATTTGACTTTTAAGAATCTCAAATTCTGCATGTGAAAGCTTTTTGAACTCCACTTCTGTTTTTCCGGAAACCTCATAGAGTATATCCTTAAGCTCTCGTATTTTCCGCTTTTTAAGAATTGCCCGATTATTCTTTAAGCTAACGATAGCACTTAACATGCTGCCTTCACCACCCATTCAATGATCTTTTAAAATTCTATAGTATATCGTACTTGAGCAGTTTTTCAGCTTACATATAACGTGTCCGGGTATGCTCCGTTCCGCAGCTTGTTTTGCGCCACGGGCGGCGCCTTTATCCTTTGTGAGCCTGATGTTTCCTCGTGGAGGGTAACGGCTACTTCAGGATGGCGCCCCAGGGACGGCGAGCAATACAAGCTTGGAACCGGGATGTTTCCGGGTTTGATTTCAGGTCAATTTAGGGAAAATAGTTAAAGGTGGGGAAGAGTACGGAATGGGGTATACCCGATGTTGTGTGCAGTAGAATTATTTATTGATAATCTTTTTTAGCAATACAATTTGTCCCAAGTGATAGTAACAATGTTCAATTAGGCCATCAATATTTCTAAGGTAGTTTCCATATTTCTTATCAACGAAGTCCTTGTTAAGTTGTTCTTCGGAAATTTTTTCTAGTATTTCAGCAAGTTTCTCCGTGTCCTTCCAGAAATTACCTTGAAAAGCCATCCATTCGTTTTGCGATTGGATAGCAGGAAATTCAAAGCTGAACTGATCCTTTATTTCAAGTTTACCAGTGATGAAAACGTTTTTTATACCGTAAATAAAATAATGGACATGTTGGGCAATCTCTGATATTGTATTAAAAGATTCAACCCTTTTTTCGGCAACCGTCCAATCTATAAATTCTATTTGATCTTTAAAATTTGTATTGGCAATCCATGTTCCATCTAGGATAACCTCTCGGAGTCTGTTTGCTAATTCTTGACCTTTTTTCATTTAAAGATTATTCTAGTGCATATTGCACACAACGTGTCCGGGTATGCCCCGTTCCGCAACTTGTTTTGCGCCTCTGGGCGTGCCGACCCGACGACGGCCTGAGTAAGGAGGCACCAAGGGACGGCGAGCAAAACAAGCCTTGAAACGGGAAACTTCCAGGTTTTATTTAATGTCAATTTAGGGAAAAAAGTTAAAGGTGGGGAGGAAGACGGAATGGGGTATACCCGTTGTTAGGGTATGTTACACAACGCCATAAACCTTGAATTTTAAAATTGAGTCTTTACTTAGGATTTCCCTTTTTTGTTATACGAAGAATTCCACCAAATGCAAAGAATGAGACCACTAGTAAAACCTTATAATCACTTAATGGATTATCTGGCCACATATCCAGAAGTGTTATAAATAGAGCCGTGGCATTTACAATAACAATTACCCAGAGTAAAATTTTAAATGCTTTCTTCATTTTTAATATACCCTAACGGTTTGGCTATGGCACGTGTCCCGAAGGGCATGTGCTATAGCCGTTGTTGTGCGGTCGGCTTTTTTATTTTTTTCAACTTCATCATTTAACAGCAACTTGTCCCTTGTTGGATTGGTGGACATTTCACTGTTCCGTAACTACAATACACGCAACAGTCGCCTTGTTTTGGCTTTAATACTTTCTCGCAGTTATCACACTCGTAAAAGAATTGACAAGCATCTGTCGGCATAGTCTCCGCCTTTTTATGTCCGCAGTTGGGGCAAGTGATTATTGATTGTAGTTCTATGTTCATTTAATTTCTTTCTTGTCCGTTACTGAATAGCCTGTTTTTTCAATGGCTTCTTCTATTTCTTCAATGCCTGTTTGGGCCTGGTCAAATTCAATGATTGCATTTCCGTTTTCGTAAGACGCAGTAGTCTGGATAATTCCTGTCAGTTTATTTACTTCCTGATTTACGTGTTCTTCACAACCCGAGCAAGTCATTCCGTTTATTTTGAATTCGGCTGTCTGAATTTTTGATCGGTCGGTGACAACTGTTGTATTTTCTGTCTGTGGGAAGAATACGTTTGCATAAGTTGGAAATGAAAGCATTAGTCCTGCAAAAACTGTCACAATAGCTAAAAATTTCTTTGTCTGAATGAAAGGAGTTTTTTCAGTTGTATCGCAGTCGCAGTCAATTTGTTTTTGCGGTTTCAGTTTTTGATACCATGCGAACCCAAGCACCAAAACTGTCAGTCCGATTAAATACGGTCGCAAAGGGTCAAGCCAAGAAAATGTCGAGGCGAGTCCACTTGTCCCTGCCAACAAAGCCAAAACAGGTGTAATACAGCAAAGGGAAGCCGAAATTGCTGTTAAAAGTCCAAGTCCTGTTAGTTTGTTTTCTGATTTCATTTTATTTCTTCTAATACTCTTTGTTGTCTTTTTCCGCTGCCGCACAACGTGCCTGGGTATGCTCCGTTCCGCAGCTTGTTTTGCGCCACGGGCGGCGCCTTTTTCCTTTGTGAGCCTGATGTTTCCTCGTGGAGGGTAACGGCTACTTCAGGATGGCGCCTCAGGGACGGCGAGCAAAACAAGCCTGGAACCGGGATGTTTCCGGGTTTGATTTCAGGTCAATTTAGGGAAAAAGTTAAAGGTGGGGAAGAGTACGGAATGGGGTATACCCGTTGTTGTGGTTAGTGTTTTATTTACTTAATTTCAATATTCTAAATGCACCTTGTATAACCAAAATAAAAACGATTGTTCCTATTATCAAATCAGGTTTGTTTGAATCCAACAAATTCACCAAAACCCCAGCTATTATTACTCCTAAATTAATAATCACATCGTTTGATGTGAAAATCATACTCGCTTTCATATGAGCCTCTTCTTTGCTCTTTGACTTTTGCAAAATATAAAGGCAAACTCCATTAGCGATAAGTGCGAAAATCGAAATGATTATCATTGTCAAAAAGTCAGGAAGTTCTTCCTCTTTAAAAAATCTCCTTAAAACTTCTACAAATCCAATGATAGCAAGTGTTATTTGAAAATATCCAGCGAGTTTTGCAATCCTCTTTTTTCTCGTCAATGTTCCTCCAACCGCAAATAAGCTAATTCCGTAAACAAAGCTGTCGGCAAGCATATCCAAACTGTCGGCAACTAATCCCATTGATTTTGAGATTATTCCAGTTGTCATTTCGATGAAGAAAAAGACGAAATTTATTCCGAGTACAGACCAGAGTAATTTTTTCTGGTTTGAGTTTTCATTAAATTCCGTTTGGTTGGTCTGTTCGGTAGAGATAACCTTTCCGCCCAAATTCAGTTCAAGAACTGATTTTTCGATTTGGTCAATTTCACCGCTGTGAAAAATGGTCAGTTTTCGGTTAGAAATATCAAAGTCTAAATTCACAATACTTGAAATGTCGTCCAATTTCATTCGGATTAGATTTTCTTCAGATGGACAATCCATTTTGGTAATCTCAAATATTGTTTTGTTCATTCAATCTTCTGTTTTTGACATTAACCACAACTGGTTTTAACCCCAAGATATAAAATTAAAAACCATCCCCCCTCCGGGATAACAGCAGGTTTGAGGTAGTTTTATCGGGGGGCGGGGTTGTTTCCGGCAGGAGCAGGTCCAGGGGGCTCTGGATGTCCAAGAGGTCCTGGCGGGAGACATGGGTATAGACCATGGTGGTTTCCGGCCGGGCGTGGCCCAGAAGTTCCTGGATGTAGCGGATGTCCACGCCCTGTTCCAGCAGGTGGGTGGCGTAGGAGTGTCGCAGCATGTGGGGGGTGACTTTTTTGAGGATGCCGGCCCGGCGGCTGTTGGCTTTTAAAAAGGCCCGGATGCTTGTGGCGCTGTACTGCTGCCCGGGGCGGCCTTCGGCCAGGTAGCGCGACGGGGCGTAGGCCGTGAGGTAGTCTCCCAGCAGGGGGAGGAGCCGCTCGGGCAGGACCACGCGCCGGTCTTTGCGGCCCTTCCCGGCCCGGACCAGCAATTGCCGTCGCGGGATGTCCACTTCGGCCAGTTGCAGATTGATGAGTTCGCCCACCCGCAGGCCGCATCCGTAGAGCAGGGCAGTGAGTGTGCGGTGCTTCAGGTTCCGGGTTTGCTGCAGCAGGCGCATCACCTCGGCCTTCCCCAAAACGCCCGGGAGTTTCCGGTCCTTCCTGGGGCTCACAAGCCCCTTGGCCTCCAGGTGGCAGGCGGGCAGGAAAGCCTCCAGTTGTTTCAGGGCGCTGATGGCCTGCCGGTGGGTGCTGACGGAAACCTTCCGCTCGAGTACCAGCCACTGCAGGAAGGCCTCCGCGTCCGTCTGGTCTGCTTTTTCCGGCGGTTTCTCGCCCAGGAATTCCAAAAACTGGGCTGCCATGGTCCCGTAGGAGGCGATGGTGCTTTCGCTGTAGCGCCTTCCCCTCAGGAACTGCCGGTAGGTATCCAGCAGCGTAGGGTTGGCTTCCCGCGCCAGGCGTTCCCTGAATTTTTCCACTTCGCCCTGTCCGGAAACAATATATCCCGCCTCCCTGAGGTGGCGGATCAGCCCCTTGGCGTGGTTCGGGTCCGGCAGATGCCAGAAGCCCAGGGTGGGGTCCCAGCGGGTACCCGGGAACTGTTTGATGCATTCCTTGGCCGCAAAGGAATACCGGAAGGTCACCCGCAGGTAGTCGCGCCCCTTGAACTGGTAAGCGGAGAGTCGGAATCGCGTCGGCATGACGGGAAGGTACCTCCATTCCCTGCAGGTGGGTTGCAGTGGGGAAGGGGGCGCCCCGTTCATCCGAGGCTAAGAAGCCAGTTTTTCCCGGAAGTCGTTGATGATGCCCCCCTTGGTGAGGATTTCTACTTGCCGGGGGGTCATTTTATGCGTTAGCGGGAGGTCCACTTCGTTGTTTTTGTTCAGCACCCGCACGGTGATGGGGTTGCCGGACCGGACGCTTTCCTTCAGGTTGCTGAAGCGGATGACTGCCCCTTCCTCAATTTGTTCGTAATCTTCCGGGTTGATGAATTCCAATGGGAGGATGCCAAAGTTGATGAGGTTCTGCCAGGCAATCCGCGCGTAGTCCTTGGCAATTACGGCCACCTGCCCGAGGTATTTCGGCCCGATGGCTGCGTGCTCCCGGCTGCTTCCCTGGGCGTAGTTCTCCCCGGCCACCACCACATGGCCCCCGTACTTCTCCTTGGCCTGCATGGCCCGCTTGTAAAAGGTATCGTCGATAACGGTAAAGCTGAACTTGCTGATTTCCGGGATGTTGCTCCGGAAGGGGAGGACCTCGGCCCCGGCCTTCATAATCTCATCTGTGGAGATGTTGTCCCCCATTTTCAAGAGCACCGGCACCTCGTATGCCTCCTGCAGCTGGTCCATTTCCGGCAGCGACTGGATGTTGGGCCCTTTTTTGAGTTTGATCTCCGCCTTGTGCTCTGTGGGGGCCACCAAGAGCTCCTCGTGGATCTTTTCGGTCTCCGGGGCCTCGTATTGCGGGTAGGACATGCCGTAGGATTCCTCCAGGGTCCGGGGGTCTGTAATTTTACCCGTCAGGGCCGAGGCGGCCGCGGTTTCCGGGCTGCAGAGATACACCTGGTCGTCCTTGGTACCCGAGCGGTCCGGGAAATTCCGGGGCATGGTCCTCAGGCTGATCGTATCGCTTGCGGGGGCCTGGCCCATGCCGATGCACCCCATGCAACCGGATTGGTGGAAGCGCCCCCCGGCCTTGATCAGGTTGGCAAAGGCCCGGCTTTCGATCATGTTCTGGATGAGTTGTCGGGAGGTCGGGTTGATGTCGAAGGAGACCTCCGGGTGCACGAGCCGGTCTTTTACGATGGCCCCGGCAATCCAGAAATCCCGGTGCCCGGGGTTGGCCGAGGAACCGATCACCACCTGGCTGATGGGCTTTCCGGCCACTTCCTCCACAGGCACCACGTTGCCCGGGCTTGTGGGGCAGGCAATCAGCGGCACCAGTTCGTCCAGGACGATCTCGTCCTCCAGGTCGTAGGTGCAACCCGCATCCGCGGTGAGCTCCACCCAGTCGGATTCCCGCTCCTGGGATTTCAGGTAGCGCCGGGTTTCCCCGTCACTGGGGAAGACGGTGGTGGTGGCCCCGAGTTCGGCCCCCATATTGGCGATCACATGCCGGTCCATGGCGCTGAGGCCCTGGAGCCCATCCCCGTGGTATTCGATAATTTTCCCCACGCCCCCCTTCACGCCGTGCCGGCGGAGCATTTCCAGTATTACGTCCTTGGCGCTCACCCAGTCCGGGAGTTTGCCCGTGAGACGGACCCCCATGATTTTGGGCATCTTCACGAAGTAGGGTTGCCCGGCAATGGCCCCGGCCACGTCCAGGCCCCCGGTCCCGATGGCGAGCATGCCGAGCGCTCCCGCGGCGCAGGTGTGGGAATCCGACCCCACCATGGTAGCCCCGGGCACCCCAAACCGCTGCATGTGCACCGGGTGGCTCACCCCGTTTCCGGGCCGGCTGAACCACAGCCCGAATTTCTGGGCGGCCGAGTGCAGGAACAGGTGGTCGTCCGCATTGCGGAAATCCGTCTGCAACAGGTTGTGGTCCACGTACTGGACGGCTACTTTTGTCTTGGCCCGGTCCAGGCCCATGGCTTCGAGCTCCAGTTGCACGAGCGTCCCGGTGGCGTCCTGCAGGAGCGCCTGGTCGATTTTAAGGCCAATCTCCGAGCCGGGTTCCATTTCGCCCTCCAGCAGGTGGGCGTGAATCAGTTTCTGGGCGACGTTCATTTTTGACATGTTACTGGGATTTGAATATTGGGTTCTTCGGATTTCTTTGTGTTTCCCTCGGGCTTTGTGTTTCCCTCGGGTGTTGTGTTTCCAGCGGGTATTGTGTTTCCTGCAGGTTTTGTGTTTCCGGCGTATTCTGCAAGCAGACCGCCGGGACAGCGCATGCAGAGGTCCCTATAACTTACAAAATTCCCGGGGGATTTGTGCGCGGTTCCTGCCAATAGTGTGTCCGATTGCAAGGGAAAATGCCTGCGGGATGATTTTTCCCCCGGGCCTTTGGTGGAATACCGCTATTTTGTTAACATAGGCACCGATTTATGAATGAACTACCCTCACATTCCCATTGGGCCCGGTTCAAGCGGCTTACCCGCCCGCTGTTTTCAGGCGACCTTTCCTACGGCCTGCTGATGGTGGGCGCCGTGGTGACTGCCCTGGTGCTGGCCAATTCCCCCTGGGCACACGAATTCCACGCTTTCTGGGAGTACACCCTGGAGGTCCGCGTTGCCGGGGCCAACCTGGAGCTCACCTTCCACGAATTGGTCAACGACGGGCTGATGGCCATTTTCTTTTTTGTCATCGGCCTGGAGATCAAGCGGGAGCTGATTGCCGGGGAACTCTCCAACCTGCGCAAGGCGGCCCTGCCGATTATCTGCGCCCTGGGCGGGCTCCTCTTCCCGGCGCTCATTTTCCTGGGACTCAACCAGGGCGCGGATACCGCAGCGGGCTGGGGGATCCCCATCGCGACGGATATCGTCTTCGCCCTGGTGTTGCTGACGATTATCGGCAATAAAAAGGTACCCTTCGCCCTGAAAATATTCCTGACCGCCCTGGCCGTGGTAGACGACCTCTGCGCCGTGCTGATCATCGCCTTATTTTATACGGACCAGATTGTCTTTGGCAGTTTGCTCTGGGCCTTTGTCTCGTTTTTCGTCTTGGTGATCGCCAACCGCATCGGGGTGCGGAACCCGTTCTTTTACGGGCTGGTGGGCGTGCTGGGCATTTGGACGGGGTTTTTCCTCTCCGGGGTACACGCCACCATTGCCGGGGTGATTACCGCAGCTGCCATTCCGGCCCGGGCCGGGATGGATGAGGAGCAGTTCGCCCACAATATCGAGAACCTGATCAAAACCTTCCGGGAACGCCGTGCCACGGATTCCGACTTTATCAAAAAGGAGAAGCTGGAATTGGTGCGGATCATCCAGAAGGCCGTCCGCAAGATTGTGCCGCCCCTGCAATCCGTGGAGAAGGCCCTGCAGCCCTTTGTGAATTTCGTGGTGCTCCCGCTGTTTGCCCTGGCCAATACGGGCCTCACCCTGGAGGCCGAAAACCTTGGCCGCCTCCTCGAGCCGCTGTCGCTGGGCATTATCCTGGGGTTGGTGGCGGGTAAATTCGCCGGCATCTCCTTGTTGGCGCGCCTGTCGGTAGCCCTGGGGATTGCCCGCCTCCCGGAACGGGTCACCTGGCCGCAAATTTACGGGGCGGCTGCCTTTGCGGGCATCGGCTTTACCATGTCGATCTTTATCGGGAATCTGGCTTTTGAAAATGCCGATTACCTGCAGCAGGCCAAACTGGCCATCCTGGTGGCCTTTGTGCTGGCCGTGCTCCTGGGCACGCTCATCTTCAGGGTGTTTGTGCGGGCGGAACGCCCCCGATAATCCCTCAACCCCCTGTTTGCCTATCGATTCCCTACAGGGGCAACCCGCGTACCACCCCCGCCCCCCAGGTAGGGATGCCCCTCAAAACCCTTGTAATCCGGGTCTTGGGCCCGCGGGTCGTTTAATTCCTCTGCGGGTCTTTTCCCAAAACTCAGTTCAAAGGCGCGACGGTGCTGCGCATCCCAGTCCTTGTTCGCAACGATATAATCTTTTGTCGGGCCTGCTCATTGACTGGCCGAATGAATAATTAGTGAGCCCGCACCCGGATGGCATAGGCCCGACGGGGGTTGTCTTTTAGCAGTTGGTCGATTTCACCGCGGGTAAAGCCATTTTCTTGCAGGCGGGGGATCAGGTGGGTGAACAGGTCGGTATACCCCCGGTAACCGCCGCCATTCGGCTCCCCCACGTCGTACCAGCCGGCATCGTGTGACAACAGGACGTGGTCCAGCAAGCCCCGGCGCTTCAGCTCCGAAAGCGTTTGCACGTACCAATCGAGGTTGCCGGGGTTTCCGGGATTTGCCTGACGGCCTTTGGTGCCGGCGTTTAGATGGTCCAGTGAGATCCAGGCACCCGCCCGGGCTGCTTCCTGATAGCCCTCCGGCGTCCCGTTCTGGGCGTGTGTCCAGGTAAAGGCCTCCGGGGATACCCCCATTTCCCTGAGGATCCCGATCTGTGCCATGGCCGGCCCGTCTCCCCCGGTGTGGGAGACAATGGCCATACCCGTTTCCAGATGCGTGTACGCGGCTGCCCGAACGATCTTTTCGTGCAAGGCGGAAAGCGTATCCCGGTTGGCAACTGAGATCTTGATAAAACCCGGCCGGATGCCGCTACCGTCGATCCCCTCCCGGAATTCTTCGATCCATACGGCGGCAATCTCCCTGGGCGTGGCCTCCCGTGCGCTTTCCGGCACGTGCAGGTTGTCCCGGGCCCCGTAGTAACCTGTGTTGGTGAGGATTTGGATCCCTGTTTGTTCGGACAATGCTCGCAGTATCCACGGGTCGCGCCCCAGGTAGGCCGGGGTGCAATCCAGGAAGGTCCGGACCCCGTATTGCCGGAGTTCCTCCAGATAGGGCAGGGCACGGGCAACAACCGCTTCCCGGTCCCAGCGGTGGTAGCCGGTACTATCCGCCCCTATCCAGTCCACCAGCACGTGTTCGTGGATCAGGGACACCCCCATATCCTCAGGGTGTATCTCCCCGGTTACGGTGATGAGTTGCCCGAGTGCCATAACGGGGGCAACCAGTATGGACAACAAGGATAAACGGCGCATTAGAATTTTCATGTTAAGGTGAAAAGCTGTTAGGTACCATAAACTTACACCTTATTGGGAAAATGCAACTTTAATGGGAAACTGTGTCTGCATGCAATTGCCGGTACTTAAAATTCCTCCACTCCGCCTTGTTCATCGACGTGACCGATTGGAGCACCAGTTTCCCGGAATCATAGCCGGGTTCATCGGGCTTCTGAATTTCAAAGGAGTGGAGGTAGCCTTCCTCTTTATCGAAGCGGATAGTCCCGCCGCGGTTGTCCAGGCCAATCCCGTCGATCCGGTAGGCGAGCAGCTTCCGGCCTTTGAGATTCTCTTCCCCTTGGAATGTCATCTCCACATTGCCGAAGTCCCGCAGGACGGGTGGGGATTCGCTCAGATCCAGGTCCAGGATGTGGAAAACAATGGGGTCAGTTCCCTGTCGGAGGAACCGGAAGGCATACCCCAGACTTGCAAAGTCAAAATCGTAGCTGTGCCATTGGGACGGGGCGTTCTGGAATTCCTGCCGGTGATCGCCCAACCGGATATCCATGGACCCCCCGGGCTGCGTCTCCAGGACGGCGGACAGGTTTTCGTTCCCGGTGGCATCCACCCGGAGTGCCTCAAAGCGCCGGACTGTATGGCTGGAGCTATCCATCCATGCCCGGACAATGGTCGCCTGGTTGTTCCCTTTGTGCCATTTAAAGGATTCGAGCTTGGTGGCTTCTTCAAAGTAAACCGCTATTTGCCCTTTGTTGCTGCCGTCCCAATTCGATTTCTCATAGATCAGGACTTTCTGGGTCAATTCCGGTGCGGTATCGTCTCCGCAACCGGTGAGGCAGAGCAAAGCCAAGCCACCGATACAGGTAAAATACTTCATGATTGTTTGATTTTTGATTGATGGGTGGCGACCGTCCGCCGGGAAGCCCGGATGGGCAAGTGGACGACTACCAATATATTTCACGAATAAGACGGCAAATTGTTACAGGTCTTTGAAAAAACCTTAAAGAAAGCTATCCCCTGGCGGGTAATATGGGTACCTTGATGTTTTATGCAAACAAAGGGATGCTTGAGATTTCTTCTGGGTTGCCTGACAGGCCCTGCGCTTTTTGGGCAATCCCCGGAACCGCTGCCAATTCCTAGGGTAGACGGGATCGTATTTGACGGCCGGGTGGACGAACCGGCCTGGGATGCGATCTCCACGCTTCCCATGGTGCAGTACGAGCCGAATGCGGGGGAAGCCCCAACCGAACGCACCGAAATTCGACTGGCCTACGACGACACCTATTTCTACTGCTCCATGCGTGCCTACGACAGCGATCCCAACGGGGTGCGGGCTACCTCGCTCTACCGGGACCGGATTTCCGGTTCCGACCACCTGGAACTCCTGTTGGACACCTACAACGACAATGAAACGGCCTATGTGTTCACCACCACGCCTGCCGGTATCCGCAATGACCTGGAAATTTCCAATGACGGTACCGGGGGCACCATCTCGTCCAATACATGGCTGAACCGGGATTTCAATACCTTCTGGGATGCGGAGACCACAGTCACCGATCAGGGGTGGTTTGCCGAAATACGAATACCCTTCAGCAGCCTCCGGTTCCAAGATACCGACGGGCGGGTCATTATGGGCCTAACGGTCCAGCGAAAGGTGGCCCGCAAACTCGAACGCCTGGTTTTTCCGGCGGTGCCTCCAAAGACCAACTTTGCCTTTTTGCGACCTTCCCTGGCCCAAAAAATTGTCCTCACGGGCATCAAACCCATCAAAACCTTATATGTGACGCCCTATGTGCTGGCCGGGCATGAACAAATCAATGCGCTGAATGATTCCGGGACGGGCTATGACCAACGCGGGGAATTTCAAGGAAACCTCGGCGGGGATGTGAAGTTCTCCATTACCAACAACCTGACGGCCGATTTTACGATCAACACGGATTTTGCCCAGGCCGAAGCCGACGACCAGCTGGTGAACCTGTCCCGGTTTTCTCTTTTCTTTCCTGAGAAACGCCAGTTTTTCCAGGAGCGGGCCTCCATATTTGACTTTCGAACCGGGGGGCTGAGCCGGTTGTTTTTCAGCCGTCGGATTGGCCTGACAGCTACTGGGGAACAGGTTCCCATCTATGGCGGGGTGCGCCTGATTGGCCGGATGAATACCTGGGACCTGGCTGTCCTGGATATGCAGACCCAACGGCAGGATACCATCCCATCGGAAAACTTCGGGGTACTTCGCCTTCGCAAGCGCGTTTTTAACAGGAACAGTTACCTGGGCGGCATGTTCACCAGCCGGATTGACACAGAAGGCAACAGCAACCTGGCTTACGGCGTGGATGGGCTGATCCGCGTGGCCGGGGACGATTACCTAACACTCCAATGGGCTCAGACCTTTGACAGCCGGTTTGTGGACCAGGCAGCCGCTGACTTTAAAAGCGGGCGACTGGCCCTGGAGATGAACCGCAGGCGCCGCAGGGGCTTTGGTTATACGGTAGGGGCGATATTTTCCGGCCCAAATTACAACCCGGGGGTAGGATTTGTGGATCGGAGCGACTTCAAATACGGCACGACGGCCCTGTCGCATACCTGGTTCCGGGAGTCCGGCCCCTTTATCTGGCACAAGCTGGAGGCTCTGGGCAATGCCTACCTGGACAATTCGAGCAACTATGTATTATCTTCTGAGTATGGCGCAGAATGGTCCTTTTCCAGGCGTAACCTGGACGGTGGCAGTGTCCTGGTAAAAAAAGTCTACGAAAACATCCTGACGGATTTTCCGCTGGCCGAAGGCGTGGTCATCCCGCCGGGCATGTATGATTTCTACCGGATCAGCGGCACGTATTCCATGGCGGTCGACCGGACGGTGCGGACAGGGGCCGTGCTGGAAACCGGTACATTTTACGATGGCTGGCTGCACACCCTGACGTTGACTCCTTCCTGGTACCAGTCGAAGTATTTCCAGCTGAACCTCGAATACAGTTATAACTACGGGATATTTGACAACCGGAACGAAATATTAAACTTCCATATTGCCCGCCTCCGCGTTGGAACGGCACTCAACCGGCATATTTCCACGAATGCCCTATTGCAATACAACGGGGCCCAGGACCTGCTTTCGTACAACGTCCGATTCCGCTGGAATTTCCGGGAAGGCCAGGACCTATGGATCGTAGTCAATTCGGGCCTGAATACAGACCGGATGGCTTTCACCCCCAACCTGCCACGCACCGCGAACCGCTCCATCCTCCTGAAATACATCCATACTTTTATCTTTTAGGAAGGGGCATAGGGCCAGGTACATATGGCGGGGGGCTCGCTGTCTCCGCTGTTACTACCCGCATTTAGAAGACCCGCAGTCGGTGCAGGTCAAACAACCCTCCTGATAGATCAGATTCGCGGACTTGCAGTTGCTGCACTTCTGGCCTTTGGCTGCCACGCCATCGGCCACATATCTTTTTAAAGCCCGTGCCACGCCGTTTTTCCACGTGTTGATCTGTTCACTATCGAGTTGCAGGCTGCCAATAAGGTCGACAATGTTTTCGATCGGCATGCCATGGCGAAGCGTACCGGATATCAGTTTGGCATAATTCCAGTATTCGGGATCGAATTTATGGGATAATCCTTCGATCGTCGTTTTATAGCCCCTGGTGTTTTTATATTGAAAATCATAACGGGAATTTCCGTCTTCATCTTTGTTTTTAATAATCAGCCCCTTCTCCACCCAACGGGGAATCAGGATGCCATCTTCGTCATCGGCCAGCCCTGTAAAGATTTCGTAGGGTTTGTTGTCGATAAGCCCGATAAAGGCGATCCATTTTTCCTTGTTGTTCTGAAAACGCACGACATCGGCCTCAAGGGTCTGCGGTCGCTTGGTGGGGAAGGCCGTCAGGGTATTCTGGGAATCCTCCTTGTTGTCATCGTTGGATATGAGAACCCCCGAACGCGAACCATCGCGATATACGGTAACGCCCTTGCAACCGGCTTTCCAGGCTTCCAGATAGAGTTTGCCGACCAGTTCCTCCGAAACGTCGTTAGGCAGGTTGATGGTAACGCTGATGGAGTGGTCCACCCACTTCTGCACCTCACCCTGCAGGCGTACCTTGCTCAGCCAATCCACATCATTGGAGGTGGCCTTGTAGTAGGGCGACTTTTCAACGATGGCATTGATCTCCTCCTGGCTGTAATTTTTGTCCGTATCGTAGCCTTTGGTAATCATCCAGGCCTTGAACTGGTGGTGGAATACGAGATATTCTTCCCATGAATCGCCCACCTCGTCCACAAAATCGACGCGTGCTTCCTTGTCGTTCGGGTTGACTTTCCTCCGACGTTTGTAGACCGGAAGAAAAACGGGTTCAATACCCGAAGTAGTTTGGGTCATCAAACTTGTAGTACCCGTTGGGGCGATGGTCAAAAGCGCAATGTTCCGCCGGCCATGTTCGAGCATTTCATAGTACAGTTTTTCATCGGCCTCTTTTAACCGGAGGATAAATGGATTTTCCTTTTCGCGCTGCGCATCGAATATCCCGAAGGCACCGCGGTCCCGGGCAGTTTGTACCGAGGCCCGATAAGCCTCCAGGGCGATGGTCTTATGTACTTCAACTGAGAATTCATTGGCTTTTTTGCTGCCATAACGCAAACCAAGGGCAGCGAGCATATCGCCTTCTGCGGTAATGCCTATACCTGTCCTACGGCCTTCCTCAGCCTTTTTCCTGATGTTCTGCCAGAGTTTGTATTCCACCATTTTGGTTTCATCCAACTCGGGGTCATCCTCGATTTTCTTCAAAATGGCATCTACTTTTTCGAGCTCCAGATCGATGATGTCGTCCATGATGCGTTGTGCTGCCGCAATATGTTTTTTAAAGAGGGGAAAATTAAAGGACGCTTCTTCCGTAAAGGGCTCTTCTACATAGCTGAAAAGATTGATTGCCAGCAAGCGACAGGAATCATAGGGGCAAAGTGGAATTTCACCACAGGGGTTTGTCGATACGGTCTTATAACCCAGGTCAGCGTAGCAATCCGGTACTGATTCGTCAATAATTGTATCCCAGAACAGAATTCCCGGTTCGGCTGATTTCCATGCATTGTGCACTATTTTTTTCCAGAGTTGAGATGCCTTTATTTTTTTGGAAAATTTTGGATCGCTGCTGTGGATAGGGAATTTTTGGGTGTAATGCCCGTCCATTTCAACAGCTTTCATAAAAGCATCGTCTATACGCACGGAAACGTTCGCACCCGTTACCTTGCCCTGCTCCATTTTTGCATCGATAAAGTCTTCCGCATCGGGATGGTTGATGGAAACGGAAAGCATTAAGGCTCCCCGTCGACCATCCTGTGCAACTTCGCGGGTGGAGTTCGAATAGCGCTCCATAAAGGGAACCAACCCCGTTGAAGTCAGGGCCGAATTTTTCACCGGCGAGCCTTTGGGCCGGATATGAGAAAGGTCGTGTCCAACCCCACCCCGGCGTTTCATCAATTGTACCTGCTCCTGGTCGACTTTCATTATAGCCCCATACGAATCCGAATTGCCGTCTGTTCCGATGACAAAACAGTTGGAAAGTGAAGCGATCTGATAGGGATTGCCGATGCCTGCCATCGGACTGCCCTGGGGTACGATGTATTTGAAGTTTTTGATCAGGTCAAAGATTTCTTCCTCCCCAAGGGGGTTCGGATACTTTTCCTCGATCCGGGCGATTTCACCGGCGATCCTTCGGTGCATATCGTCCGGGGTACGCTCATAGATATTCCCGTCGGAATCTTTAAGGGCATATTTGGTCACCCAGACGCGGGCAGCCAGGTCGTCGCCCTTAAAATAAGCCAGGGAAGCTTCAAATGCTTCTTCCTGGGTGAATGTCTGCGTAGGCTCGTGGATTGTAGATGTAGGCATCGATTGAATTTTATGGATTGCGAAGTCTTGAAATCAGCCATAAAACTAGACAAAAAGTAAATGGTTTTATTATGATAAAAATCATAAAGTGTACAAGAAAAGAAGTTAAATAGCCTGAAAATCAATAGAATAAAAATTTATTAACAATAAAAAGTTGACAAAAAAATTGAATTTAGCTGAGGTTGGCTCACTGCGTTCGCCTGACCCGGGCCGAACGCCCGTTAATAGGTCCTGCGGACCTATTGCAGTGAGGAGCCAGCTGGTGCGCTGGCGAACTGCAAATGCAAAACCCCCGCAAGCTGCGCTTGCCGGAAGCTTTGCGATTCCATTTTCAAATCTTCAAATCGACAAATCTTCAAATTGCCAACAGCTGGGGTTGGCTCACTGCGTTCGCCTGACCCAGCCGTCCCGTCCTGCAAATGCAAAACCCCCGCAAGCTGCGCTTGCCGGAAGCTTTGCGATTCCATTTTCAAATCTTCAAATCGACAAATCTTCAAATTGCCAACAGCTGGGGTTGGCTCACTGCGTTCGCCTGACCCAGCCGTCCCGTCCTGCAAATGCAAAACCCTGCCAGGCTCCGCCTGGCGGGTTTTTGTTTCCATCGAAAAGCTCAAGCCAGCTTGGCTTTCCTCTGAAAACAAAAACCCCCGCCATTTCTGGCGGGGGTTTTGCGCTTGATCGTGACCCGGCTGGGGCTCGAACCCAGGACCCTCTCCTTAAAAGGGAGATGCTCTACCAACTGAGCTACCAGGTCGGTTTTATTAAAAAATGAACCGCTGTGAAGCGGTTTCGGGCTGCAAATATAATATCTATTATTCATTTTTCAAGTGAATGGGTAAAGAATTTCGGGTTTGTCCAAAAAGCCGGATATTTGAGGTTTTCACCCCGTGGCGATATGGGACAAAAAAGCGGAATTGCATGCGGATTGCACTGGTAGGATATATGGGAAGCGGGAAAAGTACCGTGGGCCGGCTGTTGGCAGAGAACCTCGGGGTTTCCTTCACGGACCTGGACGATTACATCGTGGCCCGGCTCGGGCAATCCATCCCGGAGGTCTTCCGGGAAAAGGGGGAAATCTATTTTCGGAAACAGGAACACCGATTATTGAAAGAGTGGTTGCAGTCCGGGGAGTCCGGGGTCCTGGCCCTGGGGGGCGGCACGCCCTGTTATGCCGGGAACATGGAATTGTTGCTCGCCCAGGCGGATGCTGTTTGCTATTTGCAGGTATCCGTACCGGAACTGGCCCGCAGGTTGCGGCAGGGGCAGGAAAGCCGGCCGCTGATCGCCCACCTGCACCCGGAGGAGTTACCGGAATTCATAGGGAAGCACTTGTTTGAACGGGCGCCCTTTTACGCCCGGGCCATGCATGTATTGCCGGCCGACAAGCACAGTCCGGAAGAGTTGGCGGCGCAGATCCTCGAAAAGGTTTCCTGAACCTTTTTACAGAATCAATCCAGGAATACCCCGTTTTTGCGCGGGGTGAAATCTACCCGAACGTGCATCTGCAGGGAGGTAGACAGGGAAAGCCCTTTAAAGTCGGCCTTTACCGGGTAGCGCTTGTGGTTCCGGTTGATCAGGACAGCCGTTTTGAGCTGTCGCGTCGGGGTCTTTAAAAAGTGGTGTACCCCGTAGATAAGCGTACTGCCCGAATTCAGGACATCGTCTACCAGCACCACGGAGCGGTTTTCGTATTCCTCGGGTTTCAGGGAGGTGGTAACCCCGCTCTTCAGGGGGTTGGCCTTATCCATTTTTACCTTGCAGAGCAGGATTTCCGCCGGGGTGATCTCCTGGAGCACGGCCTGGATTTTCCGGGCAAAATCGAGCCCGCCTCCTTCAATCCCTGCCAGGACGATTTGTTTTTCTTCCACGTTGCTCTCGTAGATCTGGTAGGCAATCCTGCGGATCTTGTGGCGGATCTGCTCGTGGGTCAGGATCTGGTTTTCCATCGGCGGCTTATTTCTTCTCAAAGATAAAAAACAGTTCGGTACCGGCGCGGGGCGGGATGGAATTCCGGGCGCGCTCCAGTTTGCGGATATGGAACAGGGAGGAAAAGCGGTTGCGGTATTCGGTTTCCGACCCGCCGAACGGGGGGCCGTCTTCCGTGAGCGGGAAGTCAAAAAACAGGCCGGCCAGCCGTCCGCCGGGGACCAGGAGCCGGTGCATGGCCTGCACGTAATCCGGGCGACGGGCAGGGGGGAGGGCGCAGAAAAACGTGTGTTCCAAAATCAGGTCAAAAGGTCCTCCACGGAAGCTGAAAAAATCCGTTTGTTGCAGGGCAGCGGCCGGGAGTTCCGGCAGTCGGCGCCTGAGGTCGTCCAGGGGCCGGCGGGCCAGGTCCACAATCGTCAGGTTTTCGAAGCCCGCACGGTAGAGGTACTCGGCCTCGTACCCCCGGCCTGCCCCTGGCACCAGGATGCGCAGTTCCTGGTCGGTGAGCCCGTCGATATAAGCCGTCAGGGGCGGGGAAGGCCCCCCGAGGTCCCATCGGTCTGTGCCTGCCCGGTAACGATCTTCCCAGAAATCCCTGTCCAAATCCGTCATATCGTCAGGGTGTCTTTGCGTCCGGGTCCCAGTCGTCATCCGGGTCCTCCCTGTAGGCCTCCAGGTCGCGTCGGTCCTTCTTGGTGGGGCGGCCCGTGCCTTTTTTGCGGTAATACTCTTTGGTGGCCCTGATGAGCTTGTGTTGCTCCAGGTCCTCGGCCGGGGTGGTGTCCTGCCGGTAAATCCCCACCCATTTGGCCCCCACGCGCTGTGGCGGGATGTCCAGCACGGTCAGTTGCATCTCCAGCTGGTTTTTGCGCAGCGTGATTTTATCCGAGGGAAGGACTTCCCGGGAGGGTTTGCACGTGTCCCCGTTTATGCGCACCAGGCCCTTCCGGCAGGCCTCGGTGGCCTTGTTCCGCGTCTTGAAATACCGGGTGCACCAGAGGTATTTATCGATGCGCATCGCTGAAAATCTTTGTTAAGGTTCCCGGCAAAAATAGGGGAAAATTGTATCTTGCGGGCTTTAAGAAAACGGCTATGACCTGGAAAAAATACGGGCTTTGCCTGCTGGCGGCAGCGGGATTGATCGGATGCAGCAATGATGATGACGGAGGGATTGTTGAAGTCCCGCCCCGCACCCTGGCCGAGGTGGCGCCGGAAGACCAGGCCGCCATCCAGGAGTTTTTACAAACGCATTTCTACAATTACGAGGAATTCCAGAACCCGCCGGCGGATTTCGACTACCGGGTTGTGATCGATACGATTGCCGGGGCGAATGCCGACAAGGAACCCCTGAGCGCCCAGGTTTCCAGCAAACAGATTTCGGTTTCTGCCGACGAATTTGGCCTGGAAGACCAGGCGGACGTCCTCCATACGTTTTACTACCTGGAGGCCCGCGTTGGCGGTGGCGGGCCTGAAGAAGCGCCTACCGTGGCCGATTCGGTCTTGCTTACCTATGAAGGCAGCCTGCTCAACGGGGAGTCCTTTGACGGCACCTTCGTGGAGCCCATCTGGTTTGACCTGGCCGGTTTGCAGGGCCCGCTTTCGGGTGCCCGCGGATTTACGGAAGGCATGCCGTTCTTTAAGCCGGCATCGTCCATTACTGCTAACCCGGACGGTACAGTCAGTGCCCAGGATGCCGGGGTAGGCCTGATCATCATGCCCTCCGGCCTGGGGTTTTTCAACAACAGCGCAGGCGGCATCCCCACTTACAGCCCGCTGATCTTTACGGTCCAGGTCTTTTCTGTGAAGCGAACGGACCACGACGGGGATGGGATCCCTTCCATCGACGAAGACCTGGACGGGGACGGTTACCTGTATAACGACAATACGGACGAGGAGGCCGAACGCAACGCATTCGGGGCGTTTCTGACGGTTAATTTCCTGGATTCGGACGATGACGGGGACGGAACGCCCACCCGGGAGGAAATCATCATCAATGCGGACGGCAGCATTACCTATCCGGACTCCAACAACAACGGCATCCCGGATTACCTGGACCCGGATACGAACTAAGGCCCGCTACCTGCCCGAGCCCGGTCCAGGGCCATTCACGCGGGCAGACAAAGCGGCCTGAAAAGTGCCATTAGTCCGGCCCTGAAAGAAGTATCCCCGCCAGTGGCGGGGATTTTCCTTTTTAAGAGATGCCTTGTCGCCGGCCTGAAGGCCGGTTATCCATGCGCTACAACTTAACGGAGAGGCCCAGGATAAACTGGCTGGGGCGCGTGTCGATACGCCCGGATTCCAGCCCTACGGCTTCCGCTTCGTTGCTGCTCAGGCCCCGTTCATACCGCAGGTCGATCCCGATATTCCCCAGGTTCACCCCGGCGCCGATATGCAGGCCAACCGTGAAATCGTTTTCCACGTCCCCCAGGGTGATTTCGTCAAAATCCGTATCCAGGATGTATTGCAGGTCCGGGCCGGCAAATATTTTGACTGGGCCGAGGATCCGGATTCCCACCAGCAGGGGCAGGTCCAGCTTGCTCATATCGAAGTCCGAGCCGTCGTATTCGGATTTTGTCTTGGTATAAATCAGCTCGGGGCGGAAAAAGACTTTATCCCCAAACTGGCCGAAAATCCCGAGGTGGTAACCCATCTTGGTGTCCGAACTCAGGTCGGGGGCCGAATCGAATTTGTAATCCCCGTTCGAGTTGAAGTTCAACCCGGCCTTGATTCCGAATCCGGGGTCTTTTTGTGCGAATGCCGACAGGGCGAAGAGCCCCAGCAGGCAGCTGAGAAGTGTGCGTTTCATAAGGTGTTCGTTTTTATGGCGTGAAGTTAGGCTTCCCTGTTCCCGCCGGTTTGTCGGATGGAAACAAAAAGGATACCAAACTTTCAGGCCTTGCGTTCTAACACCCTTAAAACGGCCTTTTCCACGGCTTTATTGTCAATCCCGTATTTCGCCATCAGGTCGTCCGGCGTTCCGCTTTCCCCAAACGTATCCTGTACGGCCACGAATTCCTGGGGCGTGGGATGCCTGCGCGCCAGCAGCCCGGCGACGCTTTCCCCGAGGCCGCCCAGGTAATTGTGCTCCTCGGCGGTGACCACGCAGCCCGTTTTGGCTACGGAGGCCAGGATGGCTTCCTCGTCCAGGGGCTTAATCGTGTGGATATTGATGACGTCCGCGGAGATGCCCTGCTCGTGGAGCCGCTGGGCGGCCTCCAGGGATTCCCAGACCAGGTGGCCTGTGGCGATGATGGTTACGTCCGAGCCTTCCTGCAGGTGTACGGCCTTCCCAATGTGGAATTCCTGGTCCACCGGGGTGAAATTGGCCACTTTCGGCCGCCCGAAACGCAGGTACACCGGGCCTTCGTACTCGGCGATGGCCAGGGTGGCCGCCTTGGTCTGGTTAAAATCGCAGGGGTTGATCACCACCATGCCCGGGAGCATCTTCATCAGCCCGATGTCCTCGAGGATCTGGTGGGTGGCCCCGTCTTCCCCCAGGGTGATCCCGGCGTGGGAAGCGCAGATTTTTACGTTCTTGCCGGAATAGGCAATCGACTGGCGGATCTGGTCGTAGACCCGGCCGGTGGCGAAATTCGCAAACGTGCTGGCAAACGGGATGTAGCCGCCAATAGTCAGTCCGGCTGAAATCCCCATCATGTTCGCCTCGGCAATGCCCGTCTGGAAAAACCGCTCGGGGTTTTCCTCAATAAAGGTCTCGATCTTGAGCGACCCCACCAGGTCTGCGCATAGGGCCACCACCCGGGGGTTTGTCCGCCCGAGCTCGGTCATTCCCGCGCCAAAGCCGCTTCGTGTATCCTGTTTTCCTTGATCCGTGTAAGTTTTCATGCGTGCGTCGGGTTGCTATTAGTAATCGCCCAGGGTTTCCGGGTTCTGCTCCAGGGCCGTGGCCAGTTGTTCGTCGTTGGGGGCTTTGCCGTGCCAGGCATGGGTGTGCATCATAAAATCCACCCCGTGGCCCATCACCGTGTCCATCACAATGGCCACGGGCTTGCCTTTTCCGGTCCGGGATTTGGCTTCCTTCAAGGTGGCGAGAACCGCTTCCAGGTCGTTGCCCTCCGGGAGTTCCAATACCTCCCAACCAAAGGCTTCGAGTTTGACGGAGACATCGCCCAGGGGCATCACCTCTTCGGTGGGCCCGTCAATCTGCTGGCCGTTCCGGTCGATGGTCGAAATCAGGTTGTCCACCCCCTTGCTGCCCGCGTACATGATGGCTTCCCAGTTCTGGCCCTCCTGCAGTTCCCCGTCTCCGTGGAGACTGTATACCAGGTGGTTGTCCTTGTTGAGTTTTTTGGCCAGGGCCGCGCCGATAGCCACGGACATGCCTTGCCCGAGCGACCCGGAGGCCACGCGGACGCCCGGGAGCCCCTCGTGGGTGGTGGGGTGCCCCTGCAGGCGCGAATCGATCTTCCGGAAGGTGCCGAGTTCCTCCAGGGGGAAGTAGCCCCGCCGCGCCAGTACGCTGTACCAGACCGGGGAGATATGCCCGTTGGAGAGGAAGAAGAGGTCTTCGCCTTTCCCGTCCATGTCGAACCCGTCCTTCAGGTCCATGATTTCGTAGTAGAGGGCCACGAAAAATTCCGTGCAGCCCAGCGAGCCGCCCGGGTGGCCCGAGTTGACCTGGTGGACCATGCGGAGGATGTCCCGCCGCACCTGGGTCGCCAGCGCCTTTAATTCCTTGGTTTCAGCCATGTCGATCGATTTTCTGAGCCCAAAAATAATGGCATTCCCCCGGCTTCACAACTTCTTTTGCCATTACTTATGAACGGGATGCACGGGCTGGCGTATGCGGGAAGCCCATGCAAACGCCGGGATTGCCCGGCAGAACTTTATTTTTTTATTAAGGGGGAAAGCCGCAGGGGTTGTGTATTTTTGGCCCCAGAGAATCCAGGGCGATTCGCAGAACACAAAACCAGTGGCATTCACGCTTAAACATACCGACCCGGGGAGCAAGGCGCGCGCCGGGGTGCTTCAAACGGCCCACGGGGAAATCGGCACGCCCATCTTCATGCCCGTGGGGACGGCCGGCACCGTCAAGGGGGTCCACCAGCGCGAATTGCGCAACGACGTTGACCCGGATGTGATCCTGGGGAACACCTACCACCTGTTTTTACGTCCCGGGATGGAGATCCTGGAGGCGGCCGGCGGGCTCCACCCGTTTATGGGCTGGGACCGCCCGATCCTCACAGACAGCGGCGGCTACCAGGTGTATTCGCTCTCGGGCACCCGGAAAATTAAGGAGGAGGGCGTAAAGTTCCAGTCGCATATCGACGGGTCCCGCCACCTGTTTACCCCGGAACGCGTCATGGAATTGCAGCGGAGCATTGGGGCGGACATCATCATGGCCTTTGACGAATGTACCCCGTATCCCTGCGATTACCGCTACGCGAAGCGCTCCATGGACATGACGCACCGCTGGCTGGACCGCTGTATGGCCCACCTGGAGGAGGCGCCCCCCCTCTACGGCTTTGACCAGCTGTTTTTCCCGATCGTCCAGGGGTCCGTCTACAAAGACCTGCGGAAGGCTTCCGCCGAATACATCGCGAATGCGGGTGCCCCCGGGAACGCCATCGGGGGCCTCTCGGTAGGGGAGCCGGCCGAGGAACTCTACGGGATGGCCGAGGTGGTCTGCGATATCCTCCCGGCGGAAAAGCCCCGCTACCTGATGGGGGTGGGGACCCCGGCCAACCTGCTGGAATGCATCGCCCTGGGGGTGGATATGTTTGACTGCGTGATGCCCACGCGGAACGCCCGCAACGGGATGCTTTTTACCTCCGAAGGGACCATCAACATCAAGAACAAGAAATGGGAGGCGGATTTTTCGCCCCTGGACCCGATGGGCCACACCTTTGTGGATACCGAGTACACCCGGGCCTACCTGCGGCACCTCTTTGCGGCCAATGAGTATCTTGGCAAGCAAATCGCCACGCTGCACAACCTGGGGTTCTACCTCTGGCTCGTCCGGGAGGCGCGCCGGCGGATTCTGGACGGCACTTTTGCCGGGTGGAAAAGCGAGATGGTGCAAAAACTGGATAAACGCCTGTGATATGCTGACGATCATCGACCGGTACATCCTGAAAAAATACCTGTCCACCTTCGGGCTCATGCTGCTGTTATTCGTGCCCATCGGCATTATGCTGAACCTGGCCGAGCAGATCGGCAAGATGATCGACAACGAGGCCCCCCTGGTGGAAATCCTGATCTATTACGGGAATTTCACCATCTATATCGGAAGCCTGTTATTCCCGATATTCCTGTTCCTCTCCATCATCTTTTTTACCTCCAAGATGGCCAATAACACGGAGATCGTGGCGATTTTGAGCTCCGGGGTTTCCTTCGGGCGGTTTTTGAGGCCCTACTGGATCGGCGCCAGCATCATCGCGGTGCTGATGTTCCTCATGGGGATGTTCATCGTCCCCTCGGCCAGCAAGGGCTTTAACGAGTTCAAGTTCAAATACCTGAAAAAAGGCTCCAAGGACCGGGTAACCAGCAACATCTTCAACCAGCTTGGGGAGAGCGACTACATTTACGTGAGCAGCTTTGACCCGGCCCGGCAGATCGGCTACAATTTTACCTACGAGCACTTTGGGGAGGACGGGGAACTCGAGTACAAGATTTCTTCGGCAAATATCCGCTGGCTGGAAGAGGACAGCCTCTACCGGCTCACGAGCTACACGCGCCGGAACCTGCGGGGCGACACGGAGATCGTGGAGACCCGGCGCCGCCTGGACACGCTGTTCGCCTTCCAGATAGACGACCTCACCCCGGTATCCTATATCGCCGAAACCAAGAACCTCTTTGAACTGAACCAGTTTATCGCCGACCAGCGGCGCAAAGGAGCCTCGAATGTGAATACCTACGTGATGGTCAAATACAAGCGGTGGGCCCTGCCCGTCACCGCCTTTGTACTCACCATTATCGGGGTGGCCGTCTCCTCGATCAAGCGGCGCGGCGGGATGGGGGTGAACCTGGCCTTCGGGATCGGGGTGGCCTTTATCTATATTTTTATGGACAAGGTTTTCGGGACGCTGGCCGAGCAATCCGGGTTCCCGCCCCTGCTGGCAGTGGGGATCCCGAATATATTCTTCCTGGTCCTCGGGTATTTTATGCTGCAGAAGGCCAAGCGGTAAGGTTGATATGGCGCAAGCTCCAGGCCGGATGTGCTTTTTTGCGAATATCGTTTATCTTTGCCCCGGAGAACCCCCTAACGGAACACTACATGGAATACCTGGATTTTGAACTCCCGATCAAAGAGCTCGAAGAGCAACTCGAGAAGTGTCAGATCATCGGTGAGGAAAGCGACGTGGACGTCACCGAAACCTGCAAGCAGATTGAGAAAAAGCTCGATGAGACCCGGAAGGAGATCTTCAAAAACCTGTCCCCCTGGCAACGGGTACAGCTCTCCCGCCATCCCAACCGCCCGTATACCATGGATTACGTCCGCGCCATTTGTGGGGATACCTTCCTGGAACTCCACGGCGACCGCACCGTGCGGGACGACAAGGCGATGATCGGCGGCCTCGGCAAGATCGGGGACCAGAGCTTTATGTTCATCGGCCAGCAGAAGGGGTACAACACCAAGACCCGCCAGTACCGGAATTTCGGGATGGCCAACCCGGAAGGATACCGGAAGGCGCTCCGCCTGATGAAGTCTGCCGAAAAGTTTGGCCTGCCGGTGGTCTCCTTTATCGATACCCCCGGGGCCTACCCGGGCATCGAGGCAGAGGAGCGCGGACAGGGCGAAGCCATCGCCCGGAACATCCTGGAGATGACCCGCCTGAAAGTCCCGATCATCGTAGTGATCATCGGGGAAGGGGCCTCGGGAGGCGCCCTGGGCATCGGCGTGGGCGATCGGGTGCTCATGCTGGAAAACACCTGGTACTCCGTAATTTCCCCGGAATCCTGCTCGTCCATCCTCTGGCGCAGCTGGGAATACAAGGAACAGGCTGCTGACGCCCTGAAACTCACCGCGGCGGATATGAAGCGGCTGAAACTGATCGACGAAATTGTCCGGGAACCCGCCGGCGGCGCACACAGCAACCGGGAGAAGGCTTTTGACATCGTGAGCAACAAGATTGCAAAGCACTATCAGGAGCTCAAAAAGTTATCACCAAAAGAGCTGGTCGAAACGCGCATGGAGAAATACAGTTCCATGGGAGTTTTCAAAGGCTGACAGGTCGCATCCCGCAGTTTCCGGTAAACCGGTCCGCGCGCTTTCCCGAAATTTTCGGTTATCAACATAAAACCGTAACTTATTAACAGTCCGATTGTGGACAGGCGGTGAATATCCCAAAACGGAGCGCCCTGTTAACTTAAGGTTAATTCCCTACTTTTATCCTCATGGAAAAATCGAGCCCGCTTGCCGGACGAAAAATTGGAAAAGCTGCCATCATCCCGTTGGAGAAAGGGAAGATACCGCCACAAGCAGTTGATTTAGAGGAAGTTGTGCTCGGAGCCATGATGATTGACAAAAAAGGGGTGGACGAGGTGATCGACATCCTGCACCCGGATGTCTTCTACAAGGACGCCCACCGGTACATCTACGAGGCCATCTTCAAACTCTTCGAATCTTCCGAACCGGTAGATTTATTAACCGTTTCGGCCCAATTGAAGCAGGATGAGCGGCTTGAGCTCGCCGGGGGCGATTTTTACCTGATTACCCTCACCCAGAAAGTGGCCTCATCGGCCCACATTGAGTTTCACGCCCGGATTATCCTCCAGAAGTACATCCAGCGCCAGCTGATCAAGATCTCCAACGAGATCATCGAGGAGGCCTACGACGAGTCCACGGATGTCTTTGACCTGCTCGACAACGCGGAATCCCGTCTGTACGACGTTACCCAGGGCAACCTGAAGCGGTCGGCCGAGACGGCCCAGAACCTGGTGATGCAGGCCAAGAAAAAAATCGAGGAAATCTCCAACAAGGAGGGCCTCAGCGGTATCCCGTCCGGTTTTGACAAGGTGGACAAGCTCACCTCAGGGTGGCAGCCGAGCGACCTGATCATTATTGCGGCACGTCCCGGTATGGGTAAAACGGCCCTGACCCTGTCCATGGCCCGGAATATCGCCGTGAATTCGAATATACCCGTGGCGTTTTTCTCCCTGGAGATGTCTTCCGTTCAGCTGATTACCCGTCTGATCTCTTCGGAAACCGGGCTCTCCTCCGAAAAACTTCGGACGGGCCGGCTCGAAAAACACGAATGGGAACAGCTCAACGTCAAGGTGAAGGCCCTGGAGAAGGCGCCGCTATTTATAGACGACACCCCATCGCTGTCCATCTTTGACCTGCGGGCCAAGGCGCGGCGACTGGCTTCCCAGCACAAGATCCGCCTGATCGTCATCGACTACCTCCAGCTGATGACCGGGGGCGCCAGCCAGAAAGGCGGCAACCGGGAACAGGAAATTTCCACCATTTCGCGGAACCTCAAGGCGCTGGCCAAGGAACTGGACGTACCGGTGATTGCCCTCTCGCAGCTGTCCCGTGCCGTGGAAACGCGTGGCGGCAGCAAACGCCCCATCCTCTCCGACCTGCGGGAGTCCGGGGCCATTGAGCAGGATGCGGATATCGTGTCGTTTATTTACCGCCCCGAATACTACAAGATCGACGAGTGGGACGACGAGGAACGCACCCCCACCCAGGGGCAGGCCGAGTTTATCGTGGCCAAGCACCGGAATGGCGGCCTCGATAATATTAGGTTAAAGTTCATTGCGCAACTGGGTAAATTTGATAATTTGGATGACTTTGATTCTCCATTCGAGTTTCAATCCAAGATGAATGCCGAGGGGGAGAACCCGTTCCAGGCCAAAGAATTCCCGAGTGCCGACCAGGCGTTTGGCAGTTCCATGAACGATCCTTCCCAGGGCGGACACCCGGAAGACGATGACGTACCTTTTTAATAGAATTTCCCTTAATTCCCTCCCCAAACGTTTCAAGAACATTGCGCTGTTGCGGATAACCCGGCCGGTTCTGTTGCTGGCCCTGCTGTTTACCTGCCTGGCCTCCCGGGGCTCGATGATCCTGATCCCCATGGACGCGGAGAGCCAGGAGAACCACCTGAAGGCCTACGGGATTACCTACTGGGTGCTCAGCAAGCAGCAAAAAGTGCAATGGCTGCTCAATTACCGGGGCGGCTCCTTCCTGCTGCCGGATGGGGAGCCCATCCGCAACGAATGCCGGATCCGAGGGGTTTCGTTTGAGGTGCTCAGCGATGCCCAGGCCCAATCCGTGCTCGACGGGATTGCCAGCCCTTCCCAGAACCAGGAGGCGGTAATCCTGGAGAAAGCTCCGAAGATTGCCGTGTATTCCCCCAAGGACAATGCCCCCTGGGACGATGCGGTCACCATGGTGCTCACCTATGCGGAAATCCCCTATGTAACCGTCTACGACCAGGAAGTCCTGGAAGACAAACTCCCGCTCTACGACTGGCTCCACCTGCACCACGAGGATTTTACGGGACAATACGGGAAGTTCTACGGGGCGTACCGCGCTGCCCCCTGGTATATCGAGGGGAAGCAGCAGGCTGAAGCCCTGGCCCGGCGGCTGGGGTATGAGAAGGTCTCCGAGGAGAAAGGGGCGGTGGCCATGAAGATCCGCAACTACGTCATCGGAGGCGGCTTTATGTTTGCCATGTGTTCGGCCACGGACAGCTTCGACATCGCCCTGGCAGCCCAGGGAGTGGATATCTGCGAACCCATGTTCGACGGGGACCCCTCCGAACCCAATTACCAGCAGCAACTGGATTATTCCAACACCTTTGCCTTTACGAATTTTACCCTGGAGCGCAACCCGCTCCGCTACGAATTTTCCTCCATCGACATGACCAGCAAACGGGAAGATGTGCCCCGGGAATCCGACTATTTTTCCCTAATGGACTTCTCGGCCAAATGGGACCCGGTACCTACGATGCTCTGCCAGAACCACACGGCCCTGGTGAAAGGGTTTATGGGGCAGACCACGGCCTTTACCCGTTCTGAGGTGAAGCCCACGGTTCTGGTGCTCGGCGAGAACCGGCTGAATGGAGAGGCCCGCTATATCCACGGAATCAAGGGCAGGGGCTTCTTTACCTTCTACGGGGGCCACGACCCGGAAGACTACCAGCACCGGGTGGGCGACCCGAAAACCGAGTTGGAGCTGCACCCGAATTCCCCCGGGTACCGGCTCATCCTGAACAATGTATTGTTTCCCGCGGCGCGGAAGAAGAAGCAGAAGACCTGAGTTTTCGGGTTTTCAGAGCGGCCCGGCCTGTCTGGCCAGCGCCGGCAATGCAACGGGCACGAAGTACGGTCAGAGTTGCTCCGCCAGCTGCTCCAGCACGTGTTCCACACCCTGTTCCGAGTTGCTCAGCGTCCGGTAGCGGGCGCGCTTAAGCACGTTCGGGTGCGCATTGGCCATGGCAAAACTAAAGTCCGAGAGTTCAAGCATTTCCAGGTCGTTGTTGTAATCCCCGAATACCATAACCTGCCCGGCGTGCACCCCGGCATCCCGCATCACTTGTGATAATGCATACCCTTTGTGGGCATTCGGGTGGGAGACATCCACCCAATTGGAGCCGGAGACCTTCACCTGCAAATCGGATTCCAGGTCCTGCAGGGGGGGGTAGATGTACTTCTCCGAGTTCTCAAAATGGTAAATGGCCACCTTCATGGCCGGGTCGTCCACGGCTTCCAACTCATCCACCACAGAAAATTCGGCATAGTATTCGGCCAGGACGCGGAGGAATTCCCCGGAATGTCCCCGGACGTAAGCCTTTCCGGCCGCACAAAGCACCGGGTGCGCCCCGTCGATGCGCCCGGCCCGGCCCAGGATCTCCCGCTGGCGGTCTGCGGGCAGGGGAGTGCTGAGCAGCGTCTTGTCCCCATCCCGCACCAGGGCGCCGTTCTCGGCGATAAACAGGATGTCCCCGGCAATGCGCTCCAGTTTGTCCACCATGCTGTGGTATTGCCGCCCGCTGGCGGCTACAAAACGGATCCCTTTTCCTTGCAGGTGGTGGAAGAGTTCAAAGAACCGGTCGCTCACCTGGTGTTCGGGGTTGAGGAGCGTGCCGTCCATATCGGTGACGACCATCCGGATATCGCGTAAGTCCATGGCTTCGGAGTTTAAGCTGCAAAGGTATTTTTTATCCGTACATTTCGGGTGCGGAAAGCATTGTTTAATTGTTATATCATCAAAAAATGATCTATATCCAACGCGAAATCCGCCTGAGGGCGCGGCCCAGGGGCTTCCACCTGGTAACTTCAGAAATCCTGGAGGCCCTGCCCGAAATCCGCTCCGTACAGACCGGCCAGTTGCAGGTCTTTATCAAGCACACCTCGGCCAGCCTCACCCTCAACGAAAATGCGGACCCCACGGTGCGGGGCGATTTTGAGCGGCATTTCAATACGATGGTCCCGGAGAATGCCCCCTATTACCAGCATACCCTGGAAGGCCCCGACGATATGCCCGCCCACATCAAAGCCTCTTTGTTGGGGACCTCCGTACACATGCCGGTTACCGGCGGCCGCCCCAACCTGGGCACCTGGCAGGGGGTTTACCTCTGCGAGCACCGGGACGCCGCTTCGGGTCGTTGGCTGGTGCTTACCCTAAGCGGGGTTTAGGGCATTTTGCCGGCTAACCAGGAACCAGGTCATGGGCATAAAAAAACCCCATCGCTGAGCGACGGGGTTTCCAGTGAGAAAGTTTCCGTAAATCTATTTGACCTTATCGACAATGGCCTTAAAGGCATCCGGGTGGTTCATGGCGAGGTCCGCCAGGACTTTCCGGTTGAGTTCGATATTGTTCGCTTTTACCCGGCCCATAAACTGGGAATAGGACATCCCGTGCTGGCGTGCGCCGGCATTGATACGGGCAATCCACAGGGAGCGGAAGCTGCGTTTTTTGTTGCGGCGGTCGCGGTATGCATAAAGCATCGCCTTTTCCACTGCGTTCTTGGCAACGGTCCAGACATTCTTACGCCGGCCGAAATACCCCTTGGCCTGCTTCATCACTTTTTTGCGACGGGCCCGTGAGGCAACTGAATTTACTGATCTTGGCATTTTTTTCTTGTTTTTTTGTAGCAGGCGCCCCGCAAATACGGGATCTTTTCAGGGCCTGACTCCATGGTTAAACGTACTACCTGTGCGGTGGTTTATTTCAACCGCAGTTGTTCTTTGATATTGTCCTCGTCGGCCGGGTGTACCAGCGTGGAATGCGTAAGCTTCAGCTTGCGCTTCTTGGACTTCTTGGTCAAGATGTGGCTCTTAAAAGCGTGCTTTCTCTTGATTTTCCCGGTGCCGGTCAGCTTAAACCGCTTCTTGGCACTGGACTTGGTCTTCATCTTGGGCATTGTCTCGCTTTGTTAACTATTAAGGTTACTTTCTCACATTATTTTTTGCCGCCTTTCGGGGCGATGAACATCGTCATCCGCTTGCCCTCGAGTTTCGGCATCTGTTCCACCTTCCCGTAATCTTCCAGATCCTGGGCCAGGCGGAGCAGCAATATCTCTCCTTTATCCTTGTACACGATGGAGCGGCCTTTAAAGAAAACATAGGCTTTCAGCTTGGCGCCGTCCTTGAGGAACTTCTCCGCGTGCTTCTTCTTAAAATCGTAATCGTGGTCGTCCGTATTGGGGCCGAACCGTATTTCCTTGACCACCACCTTACTGGCTTTGGCCTTCATTGCCTTTTCGCGCTTCTTCTGCTCGTAAAGGAATTTCTTGTAATCCATGATCTTGCAGACCGGTGGATCTGCAGTGGGGGAAATTTCCACCAGGTCGAGGCCGATCTCCTCTGCCTGGGCACGGGCTTCCCGTATCGGGTATACGCCCATTTCGACATTGTCTCCCACAAGGCGTACTTCGGGCGCCTTGATCTTTTCATTGATATTGTGAGGGGTTTTGTTTTCCCTCTGCGGCCGGGGCCTGAATCTTCTGCGTATTGCTATGGCTATTAATTTTAGTTAAACGTAATTCAAAACGACTTTAAGGTACTATTTATTTCCTCTTTTACCAAGCCGGACAGGGCTTCCACCGTAATGGACCCGAGGTCCTCGCCCCCGTGCCGGCGTACGGAAATCGTACCGTCCGTCATTTCCTGATCCCCGACGATGATCATAAACGGGTATTTTCCCATTTCCGCTTCCCGTATTTTTTTGCCAACGGTCTCGCTGCGGGCGTCGAGGAGGGCGCGAATTTCGTGATTTTCCAGGGAATTTAAAACTTTTTGCGCATAATTTTCGTGCTTTTCGCTGACAGGCAGTACGATAGCCTGCTGGGGGGTGAGCCAGAGGGGGAAATTCCCGCCTGTGTGCTCCAGGAGCAGGGCTACAAAGCGTTCCATGCTGCCAAAGGGGGCCCGGTGGATCATAACGGGGCGGTGCAATTCGTTGTCGCTCCCCTTGTAGGTCAGGTCGAAGCGTTCCGGCAGCGTGTAGTCTACCTGGATGGTGCCGAGCTGCCACTGGCGACCCAGGGCATCCTTGACCATAAAATCCAGTTTGGGCCCGTAAAAAGCCGCCTCCCCGGGTTCGATGACAAAATCCAGGCCTTTTTCCGTGGCGGCATGGATGATGGCGGCTTCCGCCTTTTCCCAATTTTCGACCTCCCCGATGTATTTCTCGGGTTTTTCGGGGTCCCGGATGGATACCTGGGCGGTAAAATTCTCAAAGCCCAGGGAGCCGAGGACGTAGAGCGACAGGTCGATGACGTTCTTGAACTCCTCGTCCAGCTGGTCGTGGGTGCAGAAAATATGGGCGTCGTCCTGGGTAAAGCCCCGGACCCGCGTAAGCCCGTGCAATTCCCCGCTTTGTTCGTAGCGGTATACCGTCCCGAATTCCGCAAACCGCTTGGGGAGATCCCGGTAGGAAACCGGCGTGGCATTGAATATCTCGCAGTGGTGCGGGCAGTTCATGGGCTTGAGCAGGAATTCCTCGTCTTCCCTGGGCGTGTGGATGGGCTGGAAGCTGTCCTCCCCGTATTTGGCATAGTGCCCGGAGGTGACGTACAGTTCCTTTTGGCCGATATGCGGGGTGACCACCATCTCGTACCCGGCTTTTTTCTGGGCCTTCTTCAGGAATTGCTCGAGTCGCTCCCGCAGGGCAGCCCCCTTGGGCAACCAGAGCGGCAGGCCCTGCCCCACTTTGTGGGAAAAGGTGAAGAGTTCCAGTTCCTTCCCCAGCTTGCGGTGGTCCCTTTTTTTGGCTTCCTCCAGCATGTGGAGGTACTCGGTGAGTTCTTTCTGCTTCGGAAAGGAAATTCCGTAGACCCGGGTAAGCTGCGGGCGGTTTTCGTCCCCCCGCCAGTAAGCCCCGGCCACATTGAGCACCTTGAAGGCCTTGATCAGGCCCGTATTCGGGATGTGCCCGCCCCGGCACAGGTCGGTAAACGTATCGTGGTCGCAAAAGGTGATGTCGCCGTCCTCGAGGTTTTCGATAAGTTCCAGCTTGTAGGGGTTCCTCTCGTCTTTGTAGTAGGCCAGGGCATCCTTTTTGGAGACTTCCCGCATCCGGAAATCGTGTTTGCCGCGGGCGATTTCCAGGGCTTTTTTCTCGATGGCCGGAAAGTCCTTTTCGGAAATGGTGTGCTCACCCAGGTCCACGTCGTAGTAAAACCCATTGTCGATAGCCGGGCCGATGGTCAGTTTGATGCCGGGGTACAATTCCTCCAGGGCCTGGGCCAGGACATGGGAAGAGGAGTGCCAGAAGGCTTTTTTCCCCTCTTCGTCCCGCCAGGTGTACAGGATGAGTTTCCCGTCTTCTTCCAGGGGGGTAGCGGCTTCCACCTTCCGGTTGTTGAAGCGGGCGCTGATTACGTTGCGCGCCAGCCCTTCGCTGATGCCCCGGGCGACGTCCAGGGGGGTGGATCCTTTGGGATGCTCGACGGTTTTCCCGTCTGGGAGCGTAATTTCAATCATAGTGCGGGTACTCTGAGAGCGCAAAGATACTACCTCCCCGGCATCTGGGCAACCGGGATTCCCGGCCCCCGGGCAGGCCCCCGGATGTGTCGGGTATCAGGGTTTTTTACCGCCGAACAGGGCGTCCAGAAGGGTTTTGATACTGAAGAACCCCATGGCCACGGCCCCGACGGCCAGGATGGCCCCCACCACGAGTACCGGGATATAGAAGGGGTGGTCTTCGTTCTTAAAGGCCTGGTAGAGGACAATCGGGCCGGCGAACATCAGGCCCAGGGTGTAGGCGAGCCGTTGCAGGCCTTTCATCAATAAGCGTTTATCGGTGGGCATGGGTTGGTTTTCTCAGTTGCCGGCCGCCGCTGCACTTGCCGGAGGGCGGTCGGGAATTCCCGGGGGAAACGTTTCCCCCGGGAATTGCTCATTTACAGGCCCTAAAATAACCAGAATAGTTATATTCCGGGAACAGACAGCGCGTAAAATAAAACGCCTCGCTTATTATGAACCTCGTACTGATCCCGGATAAGTTTAAGGGCTCCCTGAGTGCCGACGAAGTTTGCGACGCCATTGCCGAAGGCCTGGGGCAGCACCAACCCGCTGCCCGATTCCGACGGTTTGCCGCCTCGGACGGGGGCGACGGATTTTTGGACGCAGTCCGGGCAACCCGGGAGGTATCCCTGCATACCGAGGTCGTTTCCGGCCCCCTGGGCCGGGAAATCCGGGCGGAATACCTCTTGGATCCGGCGTCCGGGGAGGCCTTTGTGGAAATGGCCCTCGCTTCCGGGATGGTATTGTTGGAAGAAGGGGAGCGCGACCCGCTGCAAACCAGCACCCTGGGAACCGGCCAACTCATCCGGTCGGCTGTCGGTCAGGGTGCCCGACGCGTTTATGTCGGGCTGGGGGGCAGTGCCACCAACGATGCCGGGATGGGTATCGCTGCCGCTTTCGGATTTGAATTCCTCGGTGCGGATGGCCGGCTGCTCCGGCCTGTGGGCGCAAGCCTCGGGGAGGTATCCCGGGTGGTCGCGCCCCGGGAAGTCCTTCCGAAAGGGGTGGAAGTAGTTGCCGTGAACGACGTGTCCAACCCGTTGTGGGGCCCCAACGGGGCGGCCTGTGTGTACGCTCCCCAAAAAGGGGCGGGCCCGGAAGCCGTCGAACAGCTGGACCGCGGTTTGCGCCACCTGGACCAGGTGGTTGCGCGCCAACTGGGGCTGGAGGCAGGGACGGAGGCCGGGGCCGGGGCAGCCGGGGGGACGGCCTACGGCCTGAAGGTATTTCTCGGGGCCCGGTTTATAGGGGGAACCGATTTTGTCTTCCGGTTAAACGGTATCGCCGAATATCTCGAAGAAGCTGCGGTGGATGGCATCTTTACCGGGGAAGGCCGGATTGATTCCCAGAGCCTGCAAGGCAAACTCATCCAGGGTGTAACGGCCCTGGGTGCCGAACACGGCATCCCGGTGTATGCGGTTTGCGGCACCTGTACGGCCAACCGGGAAGCCCTCAGGGATGCGGGCCTGACAGCGGTAATCGAGGCGGCTAACCCGGGGCGGGATCTGCAGTGGAACATGGCACATGCGGGGGAATTGGTACGGGAGGCAGTGGCCCGGTATTTTGCCGATCACCCAATCAGCGGATCGTAAGGGTGCGGGTATGTTCCTGTACCACGGCAAAATACCCCAGGGGAAAGATATCGGGCCGGTCGGTGTTGTCAAATCGGTCCTGGTTGTCCAGGTCCGTGGCGTCTAGAACATTGCCCCGGACGGTGGCGGCGGGCGCCTGGAACGGCCCCGTCAGGTCGCTCTGATCAATTAACAAACCCATGTAGTTGTAGAATTGCTGGTCGGCCCCCATTAGGTGCACTTCGAGCTCGGTCCCTGCCGGGAGCGGGTCTTCGTAGAAATAGGAAAATTGGAAAAACTGGCCCTGGTAAAAGGTGTCCTCGGTGACCAGGTACCGGGCCTCCCCAAATTCAAAAAGGTAATAATTTTCCCGTTCAGCAGGGTCGGTGAAGGATACGATGATTTCGGTTTCGTCCCCGCCGTCCAGGGTCCGGTTTCCCTGCAACAGGAAATCGATGGGCGGAGCGGGCTGGAACCAGGTTTCCGCAAGGTATTGCCGCCCCTGATGACGAACCTGGAGTATGAATTGGACTTCCTCATTCAGGAAAATGGTCGGGATCCGCTGGTCGAATAGCGCATCGGGGTCCGGGATATAGATGCCGGTTCCGGGGGCCTCCTCGGCCAGGTTTGAATTGAAGGTCTCCACGAGGGTCTCCCCGTCGTACCGGTTGACGGTAATGATTGCCGCATCGGCCCGGGTAACGGGCCGCGAGCCAAAAAAACCGCTCGTTTCCGTCAGCCGGATCCGCACCGGGATAAAGGCTTCTTCCATATCCACCCGCAGCAGCCCGCCCACCACCAGCCGGGGCGGTTCCTCCGGGGTTTCGAGTTCCACCACCTCTTCGCACCCGCCAACCCAACCGGCCAGAAACAGCAGGAAGGCCAGGCGACATGCCGCCCGGAAATAATTGGGGAAGGGGTAGGAGGGGACGGGGTGTTTCATCATATTCTTAATGGAGGGATTTCCAATTATTCAATCGTAACCGTGGCTTTGAATTCCTGAACGATGGCAAAAAAGCCCAGGGGAAATACATCGGGCCGGCCCGTATTGTCCGCGTTGTCGATATTGTCCAGGTCGGTGACATCAAAGACATTCCCGCGGACGGTGGCCACGGGGGTCTGGAACGGGTTGCCGCTGTCCCCGGCCTGTTCCACCAACAGGAGCATGTAGTTGTAGAATACCTGGTCGGCCCCCAGGATGGAAATATCGATTTCCGTCCCCGGATCGAATGACTGGTCGTAGAAAAATGAAAATTCGAGCTGTTCCCCATCCGAAAACGAGTCCTCCGAGGGCAGGAACTCCCCGAAGCCAAAATCGAAGATATAGTAGTCCCCTTCCCCGGGCGTATCGGTAAAGGCCACTACCACCTCGGTCTCGTCCTCGTCAAACAGCGTGCGGTTGCCCGGTTCGGCCCGGTCGATGGGGACCGAAGGCACGTATTCCGTCACTGCCGCATAGCGGCGCCCCTGCCAGGTGAGGATCAGCGTATATACGTAGTCGGCAGCGAGAACCGTGGAAACCCGCAGCCGCTGGTCGGCGTCAAAAGTGGGGTCGGGGACATACACGCCGCTTCCGGGGTCCACCTCCGCCAGGGCCCTGGAAAAGGTATTCCCTGTGGGTGCCCCGTCCCGGATTTCCTGCAAGAGGATCACTACGTCCGTGGCATCGCTGACAGGCTGTACCGTATCGAAAAAACCGGCCGTCTGGGTGAGGCGAATTTCCACCGGGACAAACTCCTGGGTGGTATCCACGCGGATCAGGCCTTCTACCACCAGGCGCGGGTCCTCCACGGGCGTCTCCACTTCGATGACGTCCTCGCAGGCCGAAAAGCTCACCAATAGCAACCCCAGCAGCAATACCTGGGGGAACGCCGGGAGGAGCCAGGTCTGCAGGAAGGGGATGCGGAAGGAGCAGGGTGTGATCATCTCAGAAACGGAAATTATAGGTTACCGACGGCACAATGCCGAAAATGGACGTGCGGATGGCCTCGTTCCGGCCGGTATCCTGGTTTTGGCGGAAGTTGATGGACGCGGCATTCATCCGGTTGTACACGTTGTAAATGCTGAAGACCCATTCGCCCCGGACTTTCTTGTCCGGATTAACACGCGGGCGCAGGGTGGCCGAGAGGTCCAGCCGGTGGTAATCCGGCAGGCGTTCCTGGTTCCGCAGCCCGTAATAGGGCACCACGAGCCCTTCAAATTCAAACTGGCCCACCGGGTAATTCGTGGGCTGGCCCGTCTGGTAGATAAAATTGGCATTCAGGCTCCAGCGGTCGTCAATTTCGTAACTGCCAAAAACCGCTACATCGTGCCGCTTGTCATAGGGCGTATTGTACCACTCCCCAAAATTGATCCCCGGCTCGTCCACGGTCCGGTTCATAAAGGTGACCTGCTCCCGCCCGGGGGTGCGCTGTTCGGATTTGGCCAGCGTATAGGCAATCCAGCCCGTGAGGGCCCCCGTGTTCTTCCGCAGCAGGAATTCCCAGCCGTAGGCCCGGGCCTCCCCGTTGAGGATGACCTGTTCGATGGCATCGTTGGCAATCAGGTTTGCCCCGTCTATATAATCGATCCGGTTTTGCACTTCCTTGTAAAACGCCTCGGTTTCCAGGCTGTATTCCCCATCGGCAAAATTGCGGAAATACCCCAGTCCCACCTGGTCGGCAATCTGTGGACGCGTGTAGGGGCCGCTGGGGGTCCAGACATCCAGGGGAGTAGGGGAATTCGTGTTGGAGAGCAGGTGGAGGTATTGGGCCATGCGCATATAGCTCGCCTTGACGGAGCTCTTCTCGTTGAGCGTATAGGCCACGGACACCCGGGGTTCCAGGTTCAGGAATTTGTCCAGGGTTTCAAACCGGTCGGCCGACACCGTATCGATCGGGATATTTTCCCGGTACACCAGCGTAAACGGGTCAAAGAAAACGGGGTTGTCGTCCTCGTAAACGTAGAATTCGTCCTGGCCCAACCGGTTGAACTGGCTGACGCGCAACCCGTACCCCAGGCTGAGGCGCTGGGAAATATCGTGGGAAACGTCCACATACAACGCGTTTTCGTTCGCGTATTTTTTGGTGAGTTGCTCCTCCACGATCCCGGACTCCTCGCTGTTGGGGGAAATCTTGCCGGGGTTGAACACGTAGTAGGTGTTATGCAGGCCGTAATTGATCTGCAACCGGTCGCTCACATAGTGCTTCAGGTCGTATTTGACATTGAAGTTGCGGATGCCCGAATTCCATTCAAAGCCCACAAAGTCGAGTTCCAGCCCGTAGTAGTAATCCGAGTAGATCAGCGAGAGGTTTGCAAAAAGCTTGTCCGAAAACAGGTGGTTCCACCGGAAATTTACCACGGCATTTCCGTAGGTGTTGACAAACAAGTCGTTGATGCTGAACAGGTCGCGCCCGAAATACCCGGAGAGATACAGGCTGTTCCGGTCGTTCAGCCGATAGTTTAACTTGGTATTCAGGTCGTAGAAATACGCTTTGTTGTCGATGTCGAAGAGCGGCAGGAACAGGTGGGCATAAGAAGCCCGTCCCCCGGCCAGGAAGGCGGCCCGGTCTTTGACTATGGGTCCCTCCGCCAGCAGCCGGCTGGCCACGGCGCCGATGCCCCCGTTTATTTGGAATTCCTTGCTGTTCCCTTCTTTCTGGTAGATTTCCAGGACGGAGGATACCCGCCCACCATACCGGGCCGGGATACCCCCTTTGAATAATTTGATATCCTTGATGGCATCCGGGTTGAATACCGAGAAAAAGCCGAAAAGGTGGGAGGAATTGAAGATGGTGGCCTCGTCGAGCAGGATCAGGTTCTGGTCGGCTGCCCCGCCGCGCACGTTGAAGCCGGATGAGGACTCCCCTGCGTTGGTTACCCCGGGGAGCAACAGGATGGATTTGATGACGTCCGCCTCCCCGAGGACCACGGGGATCTTCTTGATGGTCTCCGTCTTCAGGGTAGCCACGCTCATCTGCGGCTCGCGGATGTCGAGGCGTTCCGCCTGTTCGGTCACCACCACCTCGTCCAGTTCTTCGGCCTCCTCGGACATACTGAAATCCAGGCGCCTGTCGGCCAGCAGGTCCACGGATTGCCGGATATCGGCAAAGCCCAGGTAGCGTACGACGATATCGTACGTGCCGGCGGGGAGGGTCAGGGAGTAAAAGCCGTATTCATTGGTGGTGGCTCCGGTCTGTAATTCAGGCACCAGGATGCTTACGCCGATGAGCGTTTCGTTGGAGCCCGCCTCGGAAATCGTACCGCTGAGGGTGTAACGCTCCTGGGCGAATAACTGGCATGTCGCAAAGAAAAGGAGGACACATACCGGCGGGAGCCGGAATCTGGGATTCATGCAATTTTTATTTTCCTAAAAATACGGAAAATTAGCTACCAACCCCACTGCGGCCCGGTATTAACCTAAAATTAAAGCTGTTCCAAAATGGCGTTAAAGGAACGGCTCGGACGCATGGCGCGACGTACTTTTTCAGCGTCGGGCAGGTAGTAGCCCCCAATGTCCTGCGGTTGCCCCTGGGCGTCGAGCAACTCCTGCAGAATGGTGTCGGTTTGGGCTTCCAGGTCGCTGGCAACCTTTTGGAACGCCCCGGCCAATGCGGGTTCCTCCTCCTGTTTTGCCAGGGCCCTGGCCCAATAGAGCGCCAGGTAAAAGTGGCTGCCGCGCGTATCGAGTTCGTTGACCTTCCGGGAGGGAGATCGGTTCTCCTCCAGGAATTTTTCGGTGGCTTCATCCAGGGACCGCCCCAGGATGCCGGCCTTCTTGCTGTTGTTCTTTTGTCCGTAGTGCTCTAGGGATACGGCCAAAGCCATGAATTCCCCCAGGGAATCCCAGCGCAGGTGTCCTTCCTCCAGGAATTGCTCCACGTGCTTGGGAGCGGATCCGCCGGCACCGGTTTCAAACAGTCCCCCGCCATTCATCAGCGGGACAATCGAAAGCATCTTTGCACTGGTCCCCACTTCGAGGATGGGGAAAAGGTCTGTCAGGTAATCGCGAAGGACATTACCCGTTACCGAAATCGTATCCTTGCCCTCCCGGATGCGCCTGAGCGTATAGCGGGTGGCCTCCACAGGGGAAAGTACCCGGATATTCAACTCCTTCCGGGTTTCCTGCGGCAGGTAGGCGTCTACCTTGGCAATCAGTTCCCGGTCGTGGGCGCGTTGGGGATCCAGCCAGAATACGGCCGGGGTGTTTGACAGGCGGGCCCGCTCTACGGCGAGTTCCACCCAGTTGCGCACGGGTTTGTCTTTAACCTGGCACATCCGCCAGATGTCCCCGGCACTGACCGCGTGCTCCATCAAAACTTCCCCGCTGTGCTGGTCAACCACGCGCACGGTGCCCGGATCGGCAATTTCAAAGGTTTTGTCGTGGGAACCGTACTCTTCGGCCTTCTGGGCCATCAACCCGACATTCGGGACAGTCCCCATGGTTTTCGGGTCCAGGGCCCCGTTTTCCTTGCAATCGTCAATGGTGGCCTGGTACACGCCGGCATAGCTGCTGTCCGGGATGACCGCCTTGGTGTCCTGGGGCTTGCCTTGGGCATTCCACATCCTGCCGGAATTCCGGATCATGGCGGGCATGGAAGCGTCGATAATGATATCGCTGGGCACGTGGAGGTTGGTAATCCCCTTGTCGGAATTGACCATGGCCAGGGACGGGCCCTGTTCCATGGCAGTTTCAATTTCCTTGCGGATGGAAGCCGCCTGGTCTTCCGGCAGTTGCTCCAGATCCCCGAGCAGGTTTTCCAGCCCGTCGTTGGCGTCGATACCCAGGGATTCAAAGGTGGCATCGTGCCGTTGGAATACCTCCTGGAAGTAGGTGCGCAGGACATGCCCGAAAATAATCGGGTCGGAGACCTTCATCATGGTGGCTTTCAGGTGGACGGAAAACAACACGCCCGATTTTTTGGCGTCGGCTACCTGCTCCTCCAAAAACTGCAGGAGCGCTTTCTTTTCCATGACGGTCCCGTCTACGATCTCCCCGTCCAGGGTCGGGATATCTTCTTTTAATACCCGGGTCTCGCCGCCGGCGCCTACCCATTCAATGCGAAGGCGCGTCCCCTGGCCCAGGGTCACCGATTTCTCATTGGATTTGAAATCGCCGGAAGACATGGTGGCGACATGGCTTTTGGAATCTGCACTCCAGGCGCCCATGCTATGCGGGTTTTTGCGGGCGAAATTTTTGACCGGCCTCGGGGCGCGACGGTCCGAATTACCTTCCCGGAGCACCGGGTTTACCGCACTTCCTTTAATCTTGTCATAACGGGCTTTGATGGCTTTTTCCTCGTCTGAGGATGCTTCGGCCGGATAGTCGGGGATGGCGTATCCCTGTCCCTGCAATTCGGTAATCGCCTCCTCCAGTTGGGGGATGGACGCGCTGATATTCGGCAGTTTGATGATATTGGCTTCGGGTTGTTTGGCCAATTCGCCCAGGAATTCCAGGTCATTCGGGATGCGTTGGGCTTCCGAAAGGAACTCGGGGAAAGCGGCCAGTATCCGACCGGCGAGGGAAATGTCCTTGGTGGTGATATCGATTCCTGCAGTACGGGAAAATGCCTGTACGATAGGGAGGAAGGATGCAGTTGCCAGGGCCGGGGCCTCGTCGGTTTTGGTATAGTGAATGGTCGCCATGTATATTCGATCGTTTTAAAGCGGAGCAAATATACAATTTTAACTCGGCAAAGCAGACCGGGCGGGCCAATTCTGCCAGCTGCGGCCCATGTGGGCGGGTCCGCCACCCGCAAAAGCCGGAAATAACAAAAGCCATATCACTGTAACGGGTACAATTGATATGGCTTTCTAAAACAGCTAACAACTTTCTCTGTCAGGCGTTTCGCCTTCCAAAACAACACTTGGTTGCCGTTGTGCCGTTTGACGTTTGAAACATCGCTGGTGTGTTGATCCGAAAATCGCAACCCGCCAGATGTTTCTTCTTGTTGCTTAGTCCTTTTGACTTACAGGGTAAACCTGAGTTTTCCATGTAACGCATAAGGTCCCACCAACCCCGGAAGCAACAGCCTCCTTAGAGTGGCTCACCGTTTCGCTTCGGGCACTGAGGCCCTGTGTGCGATGGGTTATTCAACAATATAAAGAACGCTGACTTTATAATGATCTTTCACCGTTACCATGGACTGATAACCCCTACTTGATCACCTAGTAAATATAGGTGCAAACCTTCTCATTTCCAAAAAATTAACACTTAAAATAGTTTACAGCTTATCAACCGCAGATATTAACAATTGTTCATATCCGAAGGGGTTGGTCAATCATTGCGATCCCGGGTAATTTCCGGCTGAGTTTCCGGCTCGGTTCCGCCCTGCCCCCGGATCGTTTCAGGGGGTTAGACCCGGGCTGCTGCGTTCTTCCCGCCGCAATTGCCGCTGGATTTTACGTATGGCCGATTCGATAGACTTATCGGGCTCGATGATATTGTATTCCCCCCAGAAATCCGGATCGGAAAACCCGATGGCCTCGTCGCTCAGGATGATCGAGGTCTTAACCCGCTCCCGGTTTCGGGGCAGGCTGCCCGACTCATTGGCTTCCCAGTCCGTAACGGCCATTTCGCAACTCAGGCTGTAGACGGAATTGAATAGTTTCCGGTCCCAGTTGATCTTGAATTCCAACAGGGCATTGCTGTATCCGTAATACCAGCGCCCGTTCTTCTCCCGGTAATCCACCCGGTAGGATACCTCCGTGGGGGTCACCTCGGCATTTGAGGGCTTGCGCCTGACAAACATCCGGCTCGCCATTTGTTCATCCGTAATATTTAGCGAAAATATGGCGCTGGTCAGGATCTTCTTTTCCCCGTCTATGTAGAGCTTCCCCCGATACAGTGGGTCGGCAATATGCTTTTTCTGCTCAAATCCGATAACAAAAATCAACCGGTCGTCAATCCGGGTGTTGCGTTCAAAGTAGAAATTGTAATATTCAATATACTCCTCCGAAAAAATGTATTCCGGGTATTTCATCACGTCCACAAAAAGCGCGTTGAACGGACCGCCCTGCAATTTGAGGGCTACGGTGTCCAGTTTGTCGTAATCCGTGCTCTTCCGGGCCTTGTACAACTCCATGGCGTCCTGGCGCAGGGAGGTATAGGGGGTTTTGTAGATGGTGACCACCGCCTCGGAGAGGGACACATTGCGCCGCCTCTTTTTGATGGTCTCCCGGTAAAATGCCGTCATCCGGGTGTGGTTGTCAAAATAGTTTTCCCCCTTTTTTCGGAGGGTTTCCTTTACGAGGGTCATTGCGTCCCGCGGCACTACCACGTCCACTTCCGGCAGGGTGGTGACGGAAACCTCAAGCCGGATTTCATTGTCCTCCGGGGTGAATTGCAGCAAAGGGATCCTGCGGGTCTCATAGCCCAGGAAAGCGACTTCCACAACGGCCTCGGAAATCTCCTCGGGGACCTTCAGAAGGAAACCGCCCTCGGAATTGGTCACCGTACTGATATTGTACTGGCTGAGCGACAGGGTGGCAAAAACGAGCGGGTCATTGGTTTCCGCGTCCAGCACCTCGCCCCGGTATTGCCGGAAACCGGATTCCTCCCCGGCAATTTCCTCCCCGGTACTTTCCTGTCCGAGAACAGCCGGGGCCGCCAGGAAGATAAACCATCCAAGCACCCCGATTAGATAGCGATTTTTCATACTCTAAGATACTATTTTTAGGGTAAATACGGAAGGTCAAAATCCCCGGGAAGGCAAAAGTAAATACAAAGATTTCTTAACTTGAAACACTAACCAAAACTTCCTCCCGTGGAAAAACGAACCTTCCTCAAGCGCCTGGGGCAGCTTACGGCGGCCTCTCCTTTTATCTTCCTGCCAGACGGTGCACTGGCGGGGCGCCATTCGCCCTCCGGGAGACCGCGTGAAATACCCGGACAGCAGGGTGCCGGGGCACCGATTCAGGCCCGTACAGTTTCCGGAGGCGGGGAGAACGGGTTCTGGGAAAGGGTCCGGTCGGACTACGACCTGAAACCGGACTACATCAACCTGGAAAGCGGGTATTACAACATCATTCCCCGGCCCACCCTGGAGGCCTACCTGGAAAATATCCGCATGGTCAACCGGGAAGGGGCGTATTATATGCGCACCGTGCAATGGGAAAACAAAGCGCGGGTGGCGGCCCGGTTGGCCGGGATGCTCGGTTGCACCCCAGGAGAACTCATCCTGACGCGGAATACCACGGAGTCCCTGGACATGGTAATCGGCGGGTACCCCTGGCAACCCGGGGACGAGGCAGTGTTCGCCGAACAGGATTACGGGGCCATGCAGATGCAGTTCGGCCTGGTGGCAGAACGGTTCGGCGTGATAAACCGCGTCCTGTCCCTGCCCATGCACCCGGCCTCGGACGAGGAAATCGTCGCCCTTTACGAATCGGCCATCACCCCCCGCACGCGCCTGCTAATGGTGTGCCACATGGTCAATATCACCGGGCAGATCCTGCCGGTGCGGAAAATTTGCGACATGGCGCACCGCCACGGCGTGGAAGTACTGGTAGACGGGGCGCACTGCGTGGGGCATTTCCCGGTGGACATCCCGGCCCTGGGATGCGATTATTACGGCTCGAGCCTCCACAAATGGCTGGCGGCCCCGCTGGGCGCCGGCATGCTCTATATCCGCCGGGAACACATCCCGAAAATCTGGCCCCTGCTCGCCGAGCACCCCAGGGAACCCGATGATATATCCCGGTTGAACCATACGGGGACGCACCCGGTGCATACCGACCTGGCCATCGATGCGGCCATGGACTACCTGGAGCATATAGGGATCAAGCGGAAAGCGGCGCGACTCCGGGAATTGCAACGCGCCTGGACCGAGCCTCTGCGGGCTGTTCGCGGCGTCCGGGTCAATACGCCGGAATCCCCGGAACGCAGCTGTGCCATTGCAAATGTCGGGGTGGAGGGACTCCCGCCGGCCGGGCTTGCAACTGCGCTTCTGGAAGATTTCGGGATTTATTCGGTAGCCATCGACGGGGCGGGGGTTCAGGGCTGCCGGATTACCCCAAACGTCTTCAATACCCCGGAGGAGATGGCGCATTTGGTGGCCGCTGTCTCCGAAATTGCCCGGCGGGCGCGATAATCTGAGATGCGGAAAACCGGGATGCGGGAAAGCTGATATGTATCATAGTTTGCACTCTACCATAGCAGTAGCTTTAAACCCCGTCCTGGCGTTATTCCGTAAAAGGCCCAACCATAAACCACATTAACCATAAAAAACAGATAGAATCATGGAAAAATTTCAAAACAGCAGGAGGCTGGCCGGAGGGCTGGTGGTGCTCCGGATCCTGATCGGATGGCATTTCCTGTACGAGGGAGTGATCAAACTCTACAACCCGGAATGGACCAGTTTCGGGTACCTGGCCACCGCCCAGGGCCCGCTGAAACCGGTTTTTACCTCTCTGGCCTCAGAATCCCTGCTCCCCTGGGTAGACACCCTGAATTGGGTAGCCCTGATCCTGGTGGGTGTTACGCTGATCCTCGGGGTATTTGAGAAAGCCGGGGCCCTGGCGGGAATCGGCATGCTCCTGTTGTACTACCTGGCGCACCCGGCGCTTCCCGGCAGCCCCCAGCTCAATACGGAGGGCAGTTACTGGCTGGTCAACAAAAACCTGATCGAGGCCGCTGCCTGCTACCTGCTCTTCCTGCAACCGACCGGCTCGCTATTTGGCCTGCCCCGGTTGTGGTCGAAAAACACACAGAATGAACCTAAAACGCGCATATCATGAAATGGACACGCAGAGAAGCACTGATGGGCCTGGGCGGAATCCCGATCCTCGGAGCCGTATGGTGGGCTGGTGCCGCGAGTACTGTCGGCCGCAAAAAAGAACGCAATGCTATCCTGGAGAGCCTCAATATCCAGCCGAGCCTGCCCCCAGCGGTTCAGGGAATCGGCGGGGAGCCTGTGAAAATCGGCATCATTGGTTTTGGTATCCGGGGGGAACAGCTCTGCCGGTCGCTCGGCTTTGCCACAGACGAATGGATCGCGGAGATGGAGGAGGCGGAAGCCCTGGCCCGGGAAGCCGGGGAGGCCTTTACCGCCCTGGAGGATTTTAAGAACCAGGAGCCGCTGAATGTGCGGATTACCGGGGTTTGCGATATATTCGATGTCCGGGCCGAGAAAGCTGTACGCTCCTTCTCGGACGAAACCCATACGGTACGGCGCTACGGCACCTACCAGGAGATGATTTCCAGCGGGGAGGTGGAAGCCGTGGTGATTGCCACCCCGGACCACTGGCATGCCCCCATGGCCATGGAGGCGCTCCGTCGGGGGGTTCACGTTTATGTGGAGAAACCGATGACCCATACGCTTTCGGAAACCTACGAACTCCGGGATGTAGCCAGGAATTCCCAGGCCGTCCTGCAGGTGGGGCACCAACACCGGCAAACCCTGAGTTTCCGGACGGCCCGCGACATCGTGGAAAAGGGCATCCTGGGCCATGTTTCGCTGATCACCACCAACACCAACCGGAATGACGACAACGGAGCCTGGAATTACGACATCCACCCGGAAGCGGGGCCCGATACCATCGATTGGGCGCAATTCCTTGGAAGTGCACCGGAAATACCCTTTAACAAGAACCATTTCTTTCGCTGGCGCAAATGGTGGGCCTACGGCTCCGGGCTGTCCGGCGACCTGCTCACCCACGACTACGACCGGCTCAATTGTGTACTTGGGATGGGCATCCCCCGTTCCGTCATGGCTTCCGGCGGCATCTATACGCACCGGGACGGGCGAAATGTCCCGGACGTGCTTCAGGCTTCCATGGAATTCCCGGATTTCAGCACAGGCAGCAGCCAGCAAAAAGGGAAGGAGCAGGGGATGACCTTTGTCTACAGCGCCACCCTGGGCAACGGCCTGAGCAGGCCCACCATGCTGATGGGCCACGACGGGAGTATGGAACTCGGCAACCAGCTCACCATCTGGCCGGACGGCCGCTCCACGCGTTATGCAGACTACCTGGAGACCGGCAAAATGCAGCCGCAATCCCCGATATACCGCTATAACCCGGCAGCAACCGCCCTGGACGGGGTCTCTTCGGCCACCTCCCAGTATTTTGCAGACAAGGGGCTCATGTGGACCTATATCGATGGGAAGCGCGTCGATTCCACCTTCCTCCATATGCGGGAATGGCTGAGCGCCCTGCGCAATGGGGGAGCTGTGAGTTGCGGCATACAGGAAGGGTTTGAGGAGGCCATCTCGGCGCATATGGCGGGGCTCTCCTGGAAACTCGGGCGCCGGATTCAGTGGGATCCGGAAGCGCAGCGCGTGGTCCCGGTGGACGGGGTGGACCTGGATGAGGTCCTGCTCAACAGCCCTCAGGGGATCGGGGAATTTCCACCGGACATTGTGGGCTGACCCAATAAAAAAACCCGGCTTTAAAGGCCGGGTTATTTCGTGGATTTATTTATTTAATTCCCCATAAAGAGGGCGTTAGCAAAGAATAGTTTCCCATTCTCCCAAAAGCCGCGGAACAACGGGTTGTCCACCATATAGACCACCTGGCCCCGCCCGTGGTTTTCCACCCCGAATACCAGGCTGTTGGGCAACTTTTTCAAAGCCTCACTCCCTGCAAACCCCGCTACGGGTACCGGCTGGCCCATCAGGTAGGAGACATTGCCGGAATCTAAAAGTTCGTAGGAACTGCTGCCGAGTTTCAGGCTGAAGTAAGAATCCCCGTAGCCAAAAGCCATCGGGTGGGTCGGGTCTACCCGGGTTTTGAAAATGGCCCCGGTGATGGCACTTCGGATCCGTTCGCGCTGTCCCGCTTCAAAAGACAACGGGTCCGTTCCCGGCGCCGCCTCTTCCCCGGCGGCTTCATCCGATTTTTTTGGTTCGATGGAGAATCCCGAGTCTCCTCCCAGGGCATCCAGGGCACCGCCCATGGCAATCAGCCGGCCGCCTGCGGCCACCCAAGCTTTCAGGCCTTTCACCCGTTTTTCGTTTAAGAAGCGCCGGTAGCCCCTGCCGTCCGGCAGGACCAGCACGTCATAGGCGTCCAGGTCTACCCGGTCAAAATAATCGGTGTCCAGAACGGTGAGCGGATAGTGCAATTGCTGTTCAAAAAAGTGCCATACCTCCCCGAAGTCCAGGGTGGATGTCGGTTCGCCGGAAAGGACAGCCACACGCACGTTGCTGACCACATCCACATAGCGCGATCCGAAGTCCTTGCCGGAATCCACCAGTCCGGTGCCGGCAGGTGTCAATTCCCGGCCGTGTGCCATACGCAAGGCCTCCAGCCGGGCGGAAAAGTCCGCGTGGTGCCGGTTGTCCCCGGCCGTGATGATCAGCGTTCCGGCAGCCCAGTTCCTGCCCTCCAGTTGAAAGGGCCTGGAAGCCCTTCGCACGCGGAAGCCTTCCTTCAGCAGGGCGGCCAGGAACCGGGCGTCATCCATGCTGTCCCAGTCGGTCAGGTAGGCGTAGGCCCCGGATTCTGGGGCAGGTGCTGCTGCATCCCCGAAATCGGCCGGGCTGTCATAGGCAACAGCCGACTCCGAGGCGATGGCCTGGAGCCCGTAGGCGTAGGGCAGGGACCAAGCGGTGATATCGTACGTCAGGGAATCGCTCAGGCGCGCATCCGGCTCAAAAAGCACTTTAACCAGCGTGCCTTTCGGCTGGTCGGTGGGAACTACCAGCGCCTCGGGACCCGCCTGCATACTGCCGCTGCGGCCGGTATCGTAGCGGAACCCGCGTACGGAGCCGCCGCGTGCCCTCCCGGTGCGGACCTGGTGCTGTTCCAGCAAATCGCGGAGGGCGGCGAGTTTGTCCCGGTCTCCCTTGAGTACGTAACTCTTGTATTTGAAATTCTTCGGGCTGCCGTAAAACTTGCGGAACTCGCTGCCCAGCATCCCGGCATGGCGGGAGGCTACTTCCACCGTGCTCAGGCCGGTTGTCAGGTGGTGCGCAATCCGGTCTTTCAGGGTCAGCGTATCGCCGATGGAGGTGCGAATGGCCAGGCCGGCGCGGCCGCTGCCGCCCTGTTCATAGGTCATCCCGATGGCGCCGTTGTAGGTGGGGTAGGTATCCCCATAGCTCGGGTAAAACAGGTCAAAGACCTCCCGGGTAAAGTAAAACCAGCCGTTGGCATCAAAGTACCGGGCGTGGTTCCGCCCGATGGTATCCTGGAATCGGCGCTGGAATTCGGTAATCACCTCGTGGTAAGGTTCTGCCGCCGGGGCGAAGTAATAGGGGGCATCCACCCCCTGTTCGTGAAAATCCACATGTACATGGGGCATCCAGCGATTGTAGGCCACCAGGCGCTCCCGGCTTTCCCTCTGGGTAAGCCAGGCCCAGTCGCGGTTCAGGTCAAACATATAATGGTTCCCGCGGCCGCTGAGCCAGCCCTCATGGTGTTCCTTGCTGTTCGGGTCTGCCTGGTAAGGGGTGTTCTTGAACTGGTTGTACCAGTTCACATACCGGTCGCGTCCGTCCGGGTTAATGCACGGGTCCATAATCACGACGGTATTCTCCAGGTAGCTGCTCCGCGTGGTGAGTAAATCGTACAGGGTCTGCATGGATGCTTCCGTACTGACGCTTTCGTTCCCGTGCACATTGTAGCTCAGCCAGACAATGGCCGGCCCCTGAGAGCCCTGCCCTTCCAGCGCCTCCAGGTGCGCCTCCCGGATGGCACCGAGGCGCTGCATGTTCGCGGCGGAAGACAGGGTGGCCGTAATCAGCGGTCGCCGCTCATTGGTTTCCCCGTATTGTTCCAGGAGTACCTGCTCACTGCGGGCGTCGGCTACATAGCGGAAATATTCAACCACGCGGTGGTGGCGCGTAAACTGGGTCCCCAATTCGTAACCGAGGAACTCGGAAGGGGATTGCAATTCCTGCCCAAAGGCGATGGCGGTAAAAAACGACAGGAAAAGCGCAAAACAATGCTTCATAAATTCAGGTTTGGGACCGGGGTTTGCCGGCGGACCAAATCTACGGAAACTTCCACAATACGTCACCCCTGGTTACGCCCCGGGGTGCTGCCGCCCCGGGTTTCTTAACGTATTTTTAGGAATTGCAAGGCACGGGAGCGTTATCTTTGGGGTTGTTCAAACCAACGCATGCGCAAGGAAGGCATTCCCTTTAAGGATACGGGTTTCTTTTCAAAACTGATCACGGATTACCTGGACGCAGTCCCTGGGTTGGAGCCGTTTTACGGCCGATCCCCGGATTTGGGCGCATTCCGGGAGCAGCTGCTGGAGAAACTCGCAACCTATCCGGAATCACACAGAAGTACCCTCTGTACGGTGTTGGAAGACCAGTACCGGGGGCTCAGCGCCTCCCCTGCCACCAAAAGCCATATCGCCGCCCTGGCGGATTCCGCAACGGTGACCGTGGTAACCGGGCACCAGCTCAACCTGTTCACCGGACCGCTCTATTTCCACTACAAGATCCTCGGGACCATCGCGCTTTGCCGCAAATTACAGGCGGCCTATCCGGACCATATCTTCGTGCCCGTCTACTGGATGGCCACGGAGGACCACGATTTTGACGAGATCAACCACTTTAATTTCAAAGGGAAGGAATTCCGGTGGAACCGGGAAGCCGGGGGGCCTGTCGGCCGTATGGAAACGGACGGCCTCGAGGTGCTGGCCGAACAGTTTATGCAGGACCTGGGGCCCGGGGATCGCGCCCGGGAACTCAAGGAGCTGTTTGAAGCCGCCTATTTGGAACATCCGAACCTGGCAGCTGCCACCCGCTATCTGGCGAATCGCCTGTTCGGCGAAGAAGGCCTGGTGGTGCTGGACGGGGACGATCCCCGGTTGAAAGCCCTCTTTGCCCCCCATATGGAAACCGACATGCTGGAAGGGCTGGCCCACCGGCAGGTATCCGACCAGGCTGCAGGCCTGCAGGCCGCGGACCCGGACTACCCGATACAGGTCACTCCCCGGGAGATCAATTTATTTTACATGCGGGACGGACTCCGGGAGCGGATTGTGGAAGAGGACGGCGTATACGGGGTGCTGGAAACTGATATCCGGATGGATCGGGAGGCCCTGAAAAAGGAACTCCGGGAACACCCCGGCCGATTTTCTCCCAACGTCATCACGCGCCCACTCTACCAGGAGGTCATCCTGCCCAATATCGCCTATATCGGCGGGGGAGGCGAGATTGCCTACTGGCTGGAACTCAAATCGTATTTTGAGGCTTCAGAAATCCCTTTTCCGATCCTGATGCTGCGCAATTCCGCCCTGGTCCTTTCCGACAAGCAGGCCCGAAAAGCGGAAAAACTCGGGGTCTCCCTCCAGGAGCTCTTCCTGGAACAAAACGAGCTGATCAACCGGAAAGTCCGGGCCATTTCCGGGATCGACATCGATTTTACCCCGCAGCGGGAGCACCTCCGGAAGCAATTCCGCGACCTCTATGCCCTGGCCGAAAAAACGGATGCCTCCTTCCTGGGGGCTGTTAAGGCCCAGGAAACCAAACAGATCAACGGGCTCAACCACCTGGAGAAACGCCTGCTCAAAGCCCAGAAACGCAAGCTCCGGGACCACGTAAACCGACTGGTGGCCCTGCAGGGCGAACTCTTCCCCAACGGCAGCCTGCAGGAACGGACGCGAAACTTCGCCGCCTGCTACCTCGAGCTCGGAAGCCAGTGGGTCCCCTCCGTACTCGGGGCGTTTGACCCCCTGCATCCCGAATTCTCCATCCTGATTTACGAGCGCTGACCCCTTACGGCCCCGATCGGGTGCCGTATCTTTGCATTAAAATTCCGAAACATGCACACGCTGGATATCGACACGGTCGAAATGACCCTGGACGTCATGAAATTCGCCATCAACCGGATCACGGTCCGGGACCCGGAACTGGGCATCCCCAAAAAAGAGGAGGATTTAAAGCAACTTGTGGGAGAGACCGTAACGGCCAAAGGGATTGGGGGCGAACAGGCCTTCCGGCTTTTCCGGGACGTGCTCGTTAAGGCTACTGTCCCTATCGACCATCCCCGCCACCTCGCATTTGTGCCGGCCGCCCCCACCCGGGCGGCCATCATGTTTGACCTGGTCACATCGGCCTCCTCCATACACGGGGCCTACTGGATGGAAGGCGCCGGGGGGATTTTCTGCGAGAACCGGGCGATGGATTGGCTGGTTTCCCTGACCGGGATGCCCGAGGGTGCCTTTGGCGTATTTACCAGCGGGGGGACGGCTGCAAACCTGTCGGCCATGGTTACCGCCCGGGAAGTCTGGCGGGAAGGGGGTGGAACGCAACATGGCAAGGGGATCATCGTGGCCTCCATAGGCGCCCACAGTTCCATTAAGGCCATGGCCAAGGTAATTGACGCGGACATTCGCCTGGTGGATACCGAAGACCGGATGAGCGGGGAAGCCCTGGAAAAGGCAATTGCGGCATTGTCCGATGCGGAACGCGAAAGGCTTTTTGGCGTGGTGGCTACCGGGGGTACCACCAATGCGGGAATCGTAGACGATTTGCAAGGGATTGCCCGGGTTTGCCGGGACCGGGGCCTCTGGTTCCACGTGGATGCCGCCTATGGGGGCGGAGCCCTTGCCGCCGATTCCGTCCGCCACCTCTTCCGGGGGATTGAGCAGGCGGACAGTGTGACCATCGATCCGCACAAGTGGTTGTTCACCCCCTACGATTGCGGTGCCATCATTTACCGGGACCCCGAACAGGCGCGGCGGGTCCACTCCCAGGAGGGTTCCTACCTGGATATTTTTAAAGACGAAGGGGCCCACGGCTTTAACCCGGCCGACTACCAGATACAACTCACCCGGCGGCTCCGCGGGCTGCCGCTGTGGTTTTCCCTGGCAACCCACGGAACCGACAGGTACAAAGAGGCCGTTGAGGAAGGCATCCGGCTTGCTGTTCGCGCCGGGGAACTTATCGGGGAGTACCCGGACCTGGAATTGGTCCGCGCCCCCAGCCTGTCCTGCGTGCTGTTTCGCCGCAAGGGCTGGAACCCGGACGACTACAACCAGTGGACCTACCGGAACCACCGGGCCGGAATCTCCCTGGTAACCCCCACCAAATGGCGGGGGACCGGGGGCATGGAGACGGTCCTGCGATTTTGTTTTATCAACCCGGATACCACCGAGGAGGATATCCGGATTATCCTCGATACGCTAGGGGACCAGGAAATCACCTGACCAACTATCGTCGGTTCGGGAAAACCGAACGCGAATGTGGTTGGGGCGCCGGAGTTGCAGGTATTCAATCCGAAAAGGTTGGATACGGACAACCGCGAAGTTTTCGCTGCCCTGCATGTAATCTACCTGGTCCGGGCCCTTGATTTCGGCTCCCGGCCGCTCTTCCGTGGTGTAATCTTTTCTCGAGGCTTCCCTGATCCCTTCCCAATAGGCCGACAGCAGGGCGTCGTCCTTTTCCCTGTACGCAATGCCCTCGATACGCAGTTGCAGCAACTTTTCGGGATGGTAATACAGCAGGCTTACCTTGTTATTTTCCTTGATGTGCAACATTTTTTTGGAACGGGCATCCGTAAAAAAAGTCAATCGCATCTGTTCGGGGTCGAATTCCCGCACGACGATTGTCCGAAGTCGGGGAACCTTTTCAAGCCCAACCGTGGCAAGGGTTGCATAGCGAAACGGGTGATCGGAAAGCCGGGTTCCGGCATCGATCTCGTCGCAGATTTCAGTCCAGTACTGCTGGGTCATGGGAAGGGTATTTTGTTAAAATTAAAAAAAATACCCATGCGGGGTAGGGTAAAACGTTCGCTGGTTGTTTATATACCAAAGTTGCCATGAAAAAGGAATCAATCGCTTCCCGGGGCAGCAGACTGCAACGGGAGCGATTTCCTCAGCGCAAGGCGCTTTTGATGAATAATTTTTGTGTCATAATTAGTTCATGTGTTTAGGTTGGTTTTGTCCCGGGAGGCCGGGAGAACGAAAACCCCGGCGGATCCCGCCGGGGTTTTTCGTTTCAATAACCTTCCCGGAAACGGGGCCGGGGGGTCAATTGCATTCGGAGGGGACATCCCGTGCCACGGTTTGCGTATCGATGAGCTCGTCGATCGTATTGGTGCCCCGTACGGTAACTTCGATGTAATCGGCGCCTTTTTCCGTAATCACCCCGGTGAACTGGTTGAAGGCGAACTGCGTGATGATTTCGTCTCCCGTGAGGGGTGAATTGTCGCCCTGGTAGGCTCCCTTGATCCGGAAACGCTGGACAAAAGGCACGCGTACGTTTTCATAGGATTGGTACATGTCGGACACCAGGGTGGCTTTTTTGGCCGGCACAGTCAGGCTCCGCCTCGTAGACAGCTCAATGGATTCCGTTGTTTCAAACGCCGCGGATTGCGTACTCGTATTCGTCTGGGAACGCGTGGTGGTGTAGCTTTCGGATACCGAGGAGCTCACCGAAGACCCGACCCCGTAAAATTCCGCTGAAATCGTCGACTCCATGGACACGTCTACCGAATACTCCTGGCTGCTGCTCAGGGAAAAACTCTCCTCCCATCCGAATACCGATTTGGTCTCCCGGGTTTGGTTGACGCCGACTTCCTGTACAAGCTCCCCGCTGCTGCAATTCACCAGCGTGCTATTGTAGGCAAAGGAAGTGCCTGCAGGCGGCAGTATGGGTTGCAGGTGCTTGTATTCCAGGGACTGGATTTCCCAGTCAATATCGAAAGCCAGGATCCGAAAATAGGCCGGCGTCTCGTTTTCGCTGCCCGGGGCGCAATGCAGGTATAATCCGTTTTCGCTCAACACGAGCGGCCGGTTTTGTTCGGTGGGGGTGATCGTGAACAGGCCGTTCGGCGTTTTCTCAATCCGGAACGCGTAATTCGGGGGTTGGGTGGGGTCGGTATTGTCGCCGTTCCGGGCCCGGTTTGCCCGGCTTTGTATATTTAATACGCGGGAATTGTCGACCTTGATATACATGTAGAGGAGGTTGTCCGGGGTGTCTTTATCCCGGAGACCGATGGAGTACACCCCGGGCTGCCCGGGCATCTCGGTAAAAAGGAACCGGGTATACAGGTCCACGTATTCCGAATTGTAGTCCAGTTCATCCGCCTGCCGCACATTGATCCGTGTGGAGAGGTTGGTGCCGTTGGTGTAGGAATCCGATGCCGGGGCCCCGTATATTTCTGTTCCGTCCTCATCCACCAGTTGGAGGTAGTAGTACACGCCGGGCCGCAGGGTTACCGTGCGGAATTTATCCGGCAGCGCCTCATTGTCAATGGGCGTCAGGGACGGGGAGGAGGTAAACGAAATTTTCGAAAAAGTTTTGGTAGCCAGGACACTGTCGTTTGCGTTGCGGATTTCCACGGTCAGCGGCACCCCGTCGCTCAGGTCCCTCCTTTCGGATTCGCTCAGGTCCTCGTTTTCAAAAGACAGGGCACCGATCTGGGTATCCGCATCGATGACTACCTCGGCGCTCAACGCGCTATGCGTCCCTTGGATCCGGATGGCCGCCAATTCCGGGTGATATCCTTTCCGCGCCAGGGAACGGGCACTCACGCTTAACCCGATTGCCCCGGGGTCGGCGGCTACCTCCGACTCATCGAGACCGTTGCGTTGCTCGAGTCCGTTGCCCCCGTTGCCATCCCCGTTTCCGGGGTCGTCTTTGCTGCATGACAGGCCGAGTGTACCGGCCAAAAGCACGAGAATCAGCCACCTGGAATTTTTGATTGTTTTCATTGGAATTTGTTTTGTGGTTTGCATTTGATTTTCTTTTGTGGACCCTGTCCGGAGGGTTCTGCAGCACGCTCCGGGACAAGACCACAAAACAAGTTGTCATAAGGTGTTTCCTGGATGACGATCAAACATAGGGCTTCGGTTTCCCGGTTAAAAATGTGGAGGGGGTACAAAGGGGGTACAGGCCACAAGCCCAATAGTCACGGGGGGTTGAACGGATGGTGCTCCCAGTTGCCTACAGGGCGTTTACCGAAGCTTCCAGGGATTCCTCCGGGGCGAGTTGCATTTTTTTGCGCAATCGCTGCCGGGCTTTTTTAACCCCGTCCGGCGAGATATTGAGGATGGTGGCGATTTCCTTGGACGACAGGTTCATCTTCATCAGTGCCATAAACCGGAGTTCGTTTTTGGTCACATCCGGGAAACGGTCCCGGACATTCCTGCTGAAGTCTTTGTGCACATTTTCGAAGTAGCGGGTGAAGTGTTCCCAGTGCGCATCGTCCCTCTGGTCAAAATTGATGGTCCGGATCAGTTCCCGGTAGCCCCCGGACCGGTTGGATTCCTGTAATTCCCGGGCCTTGGATTTTAAGCTCTCCAGGAGTTCGTTCTTGCGGGCAAGGTGCAGGGCGTGTGTGGTCAGTTCCCGTTGGCGGAATGCGAGTTCGGCGTCCACTTTCGATTTTTCCGCCCGGGTTCGCTTCCATTTTTGCCGTACGCCATAGAACCCGATCAGGGACAACAGCAACCCGGACCCGAGCAGTATCCGCTGCAGGTTCCCCACCCGGGCCTCGGCCTCCAGCAAATCGATTTCGCGCTCCTGAATGGCAATTTGCTGCTCTTTCTTCTCTGTTTCAAACCGGGTACGCAATTCCTCTACCTGCTGGACCCGTTCCCGCTGCAGGGCGCTGTCCCGCAGCTGGCTGAATTCCTTTTCCGCCCGAAGGGCATCCGGGTACCTGCCCAACTGGGCCAGGGCATCCGAGCGGCTTTTGAACAAATCATACCAATGGGGCCGGGCCCCGAGCGTATCCACCATCCGGATGGCCTCATCCAGGTAGTCGAGCGCCCGGACCGGCCGCCCCGCCTCCGTATAGGCGTCGGAAGCGTAACCCAGGGATCGGACCAGGGCGATGGGCCGGCCCGCACGTCGGTGTACGGCAATGGCCGAATCCAGCAGTTCCAGCCCGGAATTTCCCCGACCGAGTGCGATGTAGGCGCGCCCCAAATTCCGCAAGGCTGCGCCTTCAATGACGGGGACTTGCATCTCCCTGCTCAGGGTAATGCTTTCTTCCAGAAACGGGATGGCTTCCCGGTATTCCTCCAGGAGGATATGGCTCTGACCGATTGCGTTGGCGGCCACCCCCTGGAACAGCCTGTCGTCCTGCTGACGGTATATTTCTAAAGCCTGCCCGCTGTATTCCAGGGATTTTCGGTAGTTTTTCATGGTGGATTCCAGCGACCCAAGGCTATTGAGGGCATCCGCCATTCGCAACGGGTTGTCCAGGTGCTCGTAGAGCCTTACTGCCTGCAGGATATCTTCATAGGCCAGGTTGAAATACCCTTTGTTCTCGTAGATCCCGCCGCGGAATACCCGCTCAATGGCCATCCCCAGGGTGTCCCCGAGCTCCTGCCGCTTAACCATATTCCGGTTGCTGATGGCCAGGGCCGAATCGTAGCGCCCCAGCTCCATTTCCAGGATTGCCCGGGTATGGTCTATTCGGATGAGCATCACGGTGTCGTCCAGCGACTCATAAAGCTCCCGGGCATCGGCAAGCCGGGCCATGGCGGAATCGTTTTGTCCGGTATTTTTAAAATAGCCTCCCAGATCGTAGAACCCGGCGGCGAGGCCCTCGGTATATTCCAGTTTCCTGGATAAGGCAATCCTTTCCCTGGCGTATTGGGCGGCCCGGTCGACATCCCTGTACACGTAGGCCTGGTAGAGTTCCCCCAGCAGGCGGACCCGGGCGGTATCCTCGGGCATGGAACGATAGACGCGCTGCAGGCTGTCCAGCTGCAGGGAATCCTGGGCAACGAGCTGCCCGTTGCCAATTGGAATCAACAGCAGGAATACAAACGAAATACACTTCATGATTTTCTCTGTAGTGGATTAAAAGTAGTATTTTTTGCCAACAGGAAAATTTTGAGGAAGAGGCCGGCCCGTCCGCTCCGGTCAGCACACCAATCCTAAGGATATTTCAGGAATATTAAATTTGTAGGAAAGCACTTTATGTGTTGTTAATCAGGATATAAATATCAATTATATCTACCGATTGTTTAATTGTATGAAATCTGGCACTCGCTGGCAGTTAGTCGGTATAAACCCCCTGGGAGAACCTTTAAATTGTCGATAACCTTGGGAAAACTCTCCTGAAAAAACGGCAGGAGTCCTTGCGGGTTTTTGCTATTTTTGCCCATGCAAAATAACGTTCTCATCCTGGATTTCGGTTCCCAGTACACCCAGCTGATCGCAAGGCGGGTCCGCGAACTGAATATATTCTGCGAAATCAAACCCTACAACAACCTGCCCGGCGACCTCGACGGCTACAAAGCGGTGATCCTTTCCGGCTCCCCCTTTTCCACCCGGTCGGACGACGCCCCCCACCCGGACCTGAGCCGGATCAAAGGCCATAAACCCATCCTGGCCATCTGCTATGGCGCCCAGTACATTGCCCATTTTAACGGGGGAAATGTGGCCCCGTCGAAAACGCGGGAGTACGGCCGGGCTAAACTTGCCCACGTGGCCCAGGACCCTTTCCTGAAGGATGTCCCGGTGGGTAGCCAGGTATGGATGAGCCACAGCGATACGATTCAGCAACTGCCGGACGGGGCGGTGCTTCTGGCCAGTACCCACGACGTGCCGAATGCCGCATTCAAGATGCCGGACGAACGGATCTACGGGATCCAGTTCCACCCTGAAGTCTACCACACCACGGCCGGAAGCCTGATCCTGAGGAATTTCCTGGTGGATATCGCCGGCCTGGAACAAACCTGGACGCCCGCAGCCTTTGTGGAGACCACCGTGGCGGAACTCAAGGAGAAGATCGGGACCGAAAAAGTTATTCTCGGCCTTTCCGGGGGTGTCGATTCCACGGTGGCGGCCATGTTGCTCCACCGCGCCATTGGGAAACACCTGCACTGCATCTTTGTGAACAACGGGCTGCTGCGCAAGAATGAATTTGAAGAAGTGCTTCACCAGTATAAGGATATGGGGTTGAACATTAAGGGCGTTGACGCTTCGGCACGCTTTTTGGATGCCCTGGAAGGGGAATCGGACCCCGAGAAGAAACGAAAGATCATCGGCCGGGTGTTTATCGAGGTGTTTGACGACGAAGCCCACCTGGTGGAAGATGCAAAATGGTTGGGGCAGGGAACTATCTATCCGGATGTTATCGAGTCGGTATCGGCTACCGGGGGGCCCTCTGCAACCATCAAGAGTCACCACAATGTGGGTGGCCTGCCGGACTTTATGAAGCTGAAGGTGGTAGAACCACTGAAGATGCTTTTTAAGGATGAGGTGCGACGCGTGGGCGCCAGCCTGGATATCCCGGCTGAGCGTTTGGGGAGGCACCCCTTCCCGGGTCCGGGACTGGCAATCCGCATCCTTGGGGACATTACCCGGGAAAAGGTCGCCATCCTCCAGGAAGTGGACCATATATTTATCAACGGACTCCGCGAATGGGGCCTGTACGACAAGATCTGGCAGGCGGGGGCCATGCTCCTCCCGGTCAACAGCGTGGGGGTGATGGGGGACGAAAGGACTTATGAAAAATGCGTAGCTTTACGGGCAGTGGAAAGTACGGATGGAATGACGGCCGACTGGGTCAACCTGCCGTACGAATTTCTGCAGAAGACCTCAAATGACATTATCAATAAGGTGCCCGGGGTGAATCGGGTGGTTTACGACATCAGTTCCAAGCCCCCGGCTACCATAGAATGGGAATAACATGAACGTTGTGTGTAAGTACCTGCTGTTGCTGCTTTGCGCCCTGTCCATCGGCTGCAAGGTAAAAGCCCAGCAATTCAGCACCCATGCCGTGAAGCGGGGGGAAACCCTCTATTCCATTGCGCGGCAATACCAGGTGAGCCCCCAGGAGCTCCTGAAATACAACAAGGAAGTAGACCCGGACGGGACGCTCCGCCCGAATACCATCCTGGTGATCCCCGGGCGTGCCGGCAATACCGTTTTAAACCGCCCAACCGTATCCGACCCGGATTCTACGGCCCGGGAACAGGTCACCTTCCGTACCCACCGGGTGAGGCGAAAGGAAACCCTGTTCAGTATTACCCAACGCTACCAGGTGAGCGAGGAGGAGGTCAAACGCTATAACCCGGACCTGTATTCCCGTCCGCTCCAACGCGGGATGGTCCTCAGGATCCCCCAGTTTTCAGAGAGTTACCGGGAGGCCGAAGCCCTGGAGGAACTCCTGACAACCTATACCGTCCAGGCCAAGGAAACCCGGTGGAGTATTGCGCATAAATACGGGATTACCATCGACAGCCTGCTGCAGCTCAACCCGGGCCTCCCCCGCAGCACGAGCTACCTGGCAGAAGGCCAGGAATTGCAGGTACCCCGCCTACCGGGTTCCGGAATCGAGAAGCAGGAATCCCAGGTGTACCGCTCCTATACGGTACCCCCCAGGAAAACACTTTTCAGCCTGAGCCAGGAATTCGGGATCAGCCGGGAGGAAATCATCCGGCTCAACCCGGAAATCCTGGAACGCGGCAACCTCCAGGAGGGCATGAAGCTGCGACTCCCCGAGAAAAAGGCGGATACCACGGCAGTGAATGCCTCCAATTATATTTTTTACGAGGTAAAACCCAAACAGACCGAGTTTTCCCTGACCCGCAAATTAGGGATCGGGTACCCGGAACTCCGTGCCCTCAACCCGGAACTCGCCACCGGGCTGAAAGCCGGGATGGTGCTGAAACTCCCCCGGGACCGGGCAGAAGGCCTGGAGGTGAAAAATGCACTGGTCATCGACGAATTTGACCTGCGGGACAGCATCGATACGGGCAACCGGCCGCGGCTTTTGGTGCTTTTCCCTTTCCGCCTGGACCGCCTGGACCTGTCCGATCCGGAGAAGACACAGGAACGGATCCGGAACAACAATGCCCTGAAGTACAGCCTGGGCCTGTATTCCGGTTTTCTGGTCGCTCTGGATTCCGTAGCGGACATGGGAATTTCGGTAGAAGTAAAGACCTTTGACACGCAGCTCAGTGCCAACCGGGTCCGCAATTTGCTTTTGCAGGAAGACCTGGAGAACCTCAGCGCGATTGTGGGGCCCCTGGAGCCCAACTCCATCCGGGAAGTGGCAGCCAGGGCTTCGGAGCTGGATGTTCCCGTAATTGCCCCGGTCCCGATCAACGGGGAGTTCCCCCTGCAGAATATCTTCCACACCTATACGGAGGAAGCAGAGCTCAGGCGCCGGATGCTCGACTACATGAAGGAACAAGTTACCGACCAGAACATTTTGGTGATCTCCGATCAGGCCCACCGGGAAGTGGAATCGGAGATTCTGGAAGCATTCCCCGCAGCGGAACTCGTGCCGCTCCGGGAAGAGGAGGAAAATATTTCCCTGGACCGGGAGGCATTCATGGAGGCCCTGTCTGAAGAACGTGAGAACTGGGTCTTTTTGGAAACCGACAACTACCGGATCGCCTCCAGTGTAAGTTCCATCCTGAACTCGGCCAATACGGAGGAAACCCGGGTGCGGATGTTTACCACAAACCGGGGCCGGGCATTCGACCACAAAGAGCTTTCGGCAACGCACCTGGCGAACCTGAGGTTTACCTTTCCTTCGGTCTACCGGGATGTCTCCCCGTCTTCCTTTACACGCCGCTACCGCGAGCGGTTCGGAGGGGAACCGGACCGGTACGCCGTCCGGGGTTTTGACCTGGGGATGGACTTGCTGCTCCGGCTGGCTTATAAGCTGGACCTCTTTGAGGCTGCGGACCAGATCGGGGCCACCCGGTACAGCGGGAACACCTTCAACTATATCAAAAAACTGCAATCCGGATATTACAACACCGCGTCGTACATCCTGATGTACGACGGCCTGCAAATCCGCGAAATCCAGGGGCCATGACATCGAAAGTAGTATATATGGGCGGCCTGCGCACCGAGTGTACCCACCTGCGCTCCGGAAGTGTCTACCTCACGGACGCCCCCACGGACAATCACGGCAAGGGGGAGGCGTTCAGCCCCACGGATACCGTGGCTACGGGCCTGGCAAATTGCATGCTCACGGTGATGGGGATTAAAGCGCGGGATATGGACGTGGCCCTCGAGGGTTCCCTGGCTGAAGTTACCAAGCATATGTCGGCTGCCCCCCGCAGAATTTCGCGCATTGAAGTGGATTTGTACCTGCCCAAAGGCGTGGGGGAAAAGGACCGAAAAATCCTGGAACGCACGGGGCGTACCTGCCCGGTGATGCTGAGCCTGCACGAAGACATCGAAAAGGATATCCGGTTCCATTGGACGCAATAAAACAGCTCCGCCTCGTATTCCTTTTGGGTTTTTGCCAACTTGCATCGGCCCAGGGGGAGGGGAGCGCCCGGGGGGAAGACGCCATCCTCTGGCACCCGCAAACCCGGCTGGCCTGGAGTGATTTCCGGGCGGAACCGCCGGAAAGCAGACGGATAGCTGCCACCACGGCTAGCGGGATCACCTACAGCTACAACGCCACAGGTTCCGGGGAGCGATACTCCCTGGATTTTCGGGTGGACACCTATTTCTACCCGGATAAATCCTGGTACCATTCGGAAAGTTGCGATGAGGTGGTGCTCAGCCACGAACAATTGCACTTCGACATCTCGGAACTATTTGCTCGGAAATTCAGGAAGCGCTTGAAAGAAGGGGTCTTTACCGGGAACGTCAAAGCCGAAGTACGACGAATCTTCACGGATATCAACCGGGAGTTGTCAGAATTCCAGAACCGCTACGACCGGGAAACGGACTATTCGCGGAACCGCGCGGCCCAATTCCGGTGGAACGAAGACATTGCCGGGATGCTCGCCGGCCCCGACACTCCTTAAAGTAGCCCGGGAGAACACCCTGTTTCCCGTTATCCTACCCGGAACCTCCCCGGGCCTAGATATCGCAGATTTCGATGCCCTGCTTCAGCGCGGCAAGTTTGTCTTCCCAGGACGGGATGAATTCCTGTGCCACGTGGCCCGTAAAACCGGTGGCAGCAATGGCCCGCATAATTGCCGGGTAATACAGCTCCTGGGTTTCGTCAATTTCGTGCCGGCCGGGGTTCCCGCCCGTGTGGTAGTGTCCGAAGTACGGATGGTATTCGCGGATGTTGCGGATGACATCGCCCTCCATTATCTGCATGTGGTAGATGTCGTATAGCAGTTTGAAGTGGTCCGTACCCAGGCGACGGCAAAGTTCCACCCCCCAGAGCGTATTGTCGCACATATAGTCCTTGTGGTCCACTTTGGAATTGAGGAGTTCCATCTGCAGGACAACGCCGTACTTTTCGGCTGTGGGCATAATTTTACTCAGGCCCTCCACGCAATTCTGCAACCCAACCAAATCGTTCATCCCGTTGCGGTTGCCGCTAAAGCAAATCAGGTTTGTATATCCGGCCTCCGCGATGATCGGGATTTTTTCATTGTAGTCGGCAACCAGTTCGTCGTGGAGCCGGGGGTCGTTCCAGCCTTCGACAATCCCTTTGCCGGCGCCCCAGCACATCGAGGCGTGGATCCCGTGTTTTTTCAGCAGGGGGAATTCTTCGGGCCCCACCAGGTCGATGGCCCCGATGCCCAATTCCGCGATATTCCCCAGGAACGTATCCAGGGGGATGCTGCCGTAGCACCAATAACACACGCTGTGATTGATAACTCCTTCGGTGGGTTTCGGTTTGAATGCACCGGTTTCGGACTTCCCGGATTCGGGTTGCGGGGACGCCTCCCGTAAGTGCTGTCCGGCAACCGGCGTAAATAAAGCTGCTGAGGCCGCTGCACTGCGGCCAATAAATTTTCTGCGTTCCATTTGGTCGGGTTTCTCTGTGATTTAAAGATACTATATTTGCCCGGATACGGGGTATCAGGCCCTGAAATTAGGCCTTACGGCTATCGGAACCCGCTGCAAATGGACCACTCCACCCCCTCCCGGAAAGAACTCATCGAGCTCGCCCACTACAGGATGCCTTTTGGCAAATACAAAGGGAGGCTGCTGTACGAGCTGCCGTTGCCCTACCTGGTCTGGTTCCGCGGGAAGGGATTTCCGCCCGGGAAACTCGGGCGGAACCTGCAGATTGTCTTCGGGATGAAGGAAAACGGCCTGGAGGGGATGCTGGCCCGGATCCGGAAAGAATTTCCCCGGCAGAACCCCTGATTTCCTCAGGTAATTTGTAACTTTGAATCCCGTAACATACATTCCGCCAATGGCAGCTACTAAATACATCTTCGTTACGGGGGGAGTCTCCTCTTCATTGGGTAAAGGCATCATCGCAGCCTCCCTGGCCAAACTCCTGCAGGCCCGCGGCCTGAGAACCACCATCCAGAAACTCGACCCGTACATCAACGTAGACCCGGGTACGCTCAACCCCTATGAACACGGAGAGTGTTACGTCACCGACGATGGGGCGGAAACGGACCTGGACCTGGGGCATTACGAGCGGTTCCTGAATGTGCGGACCTCCCAGGCCAACAACGTAACCACGGGCAGGATTTACCAAAGCGTCATCGAAAAGGAACGGAGGGGGGAATTCCTCGGGAAAACCGTCCAGGTGGTGCCGCACATTACGAATGAAATCAAGGAGCGGATCCAGATCCTGGGCAACAGCGGGGATTACGACGTGGTCATCACCGAAATCGGCGGGACCGTGGGGGATATCGAATCCCTGCCCTATATCGAAGCGGTTCGCCAATTGCTCTGGGAACTGGGGGAGAATAATGCCATAGTGGTCCATCTGACCCTGGTGCCCTATCTGTCGGCTGCAGGGGAACTCAAGACCAAACCTACCCAGCACTCGGTAAAAACGCTCATGGAGAGCGGGATCAAGGCGGATATCCTGGTTTGCCGGACGGAACACGAACTCTCGGAAGAAATCAAGCAGAAACTCGCCCTGTTCTGCAATGTAAAAAAGGAAGCGGTCATCCAGTCGATCGATGCGAATACGATTTACGACGTACCCGTGCTGATGCACGAGGAAGGTCTGGATAAGGTTGCCCTCCAGAAACTCGCCCTTCCTGTCAGCCCGGAGCCCAACCTGACGCAGTGGATGGAATTCCTGAAGCAACTCAAGAACCCCCGGGGCGTGGTGCGGGTGGGCCTGATTGGCAAGTACGTGGAATTGCAGGATTCCTATAAAAGCATCCAGGAAGCCCTGATCCACGCCGGGGCCATCAACGGGGTGGAAGTGGATGTGGTCTCCATCCATTCCGAGCACATCAGCACAAACAACCTGGAAAAGAAAATGCAGGAGCTCGACGGCATCCTGGTGGCCCCGGGATTCGGGGAGCGGGGTATTGAGGGCAAGGTCAAAGCAGTGCAGTACGCCCGGGAGCAAGACATCCCGTTTTTGGGAATCTGCCTGGGGATGCAGATGGCCGTGATCGAATTTGCCCGGAATGTCCTGGGGCTGGACGATGCGAATTCCACAGAGATGAATGCCCGGACCCCCCACCCGGTCATCGATCTGATGGAAGCCCAGAAGACAATTGTCAATAAGGGGGGGACCATGCGGCTGGGAGCCTGGGACTGTGAACTGACGGAAGACACCCTGGTGCACAAAATGTACAGCGGGGCCTCCACGATTTCCGAACGCCACCGCCACCGCTATGAATTCAACAACGACTACAAGGAGCAGATGGAAGCGGCCGGCCTGGTATTCTCCGGGATCAATGCGGAGACAGGGCTTGTTGAAATTGTAGAACTGCCGTCCCATCCCTGGTTTATCGGGGTGCAGTACCACCCGGAGTACAAAAGTACCGTGGCCAACCCGCATCCGCTTTTCGTGGGATTTGTCCAGGCGGTCCGCCAATATAAAATGCAACGAACCAATGCCAGTATGGCATAAACTTCCCGATTGGCCGTATATTTGCACCCCCCCCGGCACAATCCGGGGGTGTTGCGGCCACCGCGTCCTGACAAAAGAATTACATGGAAGAAAAAAAACTGGATATCAATTCCATCATCGGATTCGTACTCATATTCGGAATCCTGATTTATTGGTTTTACACGAACCAGCCGACACCGGAAGAGGTGGAGGCCCAGAAACAGGCTACCGAACAGGTGCAGGATTCCATCCGGAGGGCCGAGGCAGCGGCGGCCCCGCAGCAGGCGGCAACCCCCGCAGCTACTGTTCCGGAGGGGAACGACTCCCTTGCCCGGGCGGCCTATGCCTCCCGGATCGGGGCTTTCTCATATACCCCGGCCGTGGAGGGTACCACCCTGCTGGAAAACGACGTACTCTCCCTGGAAATTTCCAACAAGGGAGGGGAAATTGTCGAAGCCCGCATGAAGCAATTCGTCAACCACGATTCCCTGCCCGTCTACCTGGTTCGGGAGGGTAATGCACAATTTTCCCTTGAAATCACGACCTCGGATAACCGGGTGCTCAATACGCGGGACCTCTTTTTTGAACCCACCCTGAGCCGGGAAGGGGAGAACAGCGTGCTCTCCATGAAGGCGATGGCAGGCCCCCGGCAATTCCTGGAATACCGCTATACGATCCGTCCGGGGGAATACCTCCTGGATTTTGACATCCGCTCCCAGGGGTTGTCCTTGTCCGCGTCAAAAGGCGTCCCGCTCCGGTGGAGCCTGCGCGCCATCCGCCACGACCCGAGCGTCATGTACGAAAACCGGTATACCCGCCTGACGTATCGGCACGAAGGGGACGATATCAGCAAATTATCCGCCAGCGGGGAGGATGATGAAACTGAATCCGAGGTACGCTGGATGTCCTTCCGGCAGCACTTTTTCAGTTCCATCCTGGCAGTAGACGAGCCGCTGGATACCGTAACGCTCACATCCAACGACCTGGTAGAGGAGGAAAGCAGCGAAACGGCATTTACCAAAGAGTTCTCCATCGCATCCGAACTCCCCGTAACGGGAGGAGAACTAAGCCGTTCCATGCAGTGGTATTTCGGGCCGACGGATATCGATGTGCTGGAGCAGTACGAAGACCTGGCCCTGGCGGATTCCATCCCCTTTGGATGGGGGATCTTTGGTTGGATCAACCGGTATATATTTACCCCGTTCTACGGTTTTCTGGCATCCTTCCTGCCGTTCGGGATCGCTATCGTGGTCATGACCATCATCGTGCGGATCCTGATGTCGCCGGTCACCTACAAGTCCTATCTTTCTCAGGCCAAGATGCGCGTGCTGAAACCGGAGATTACCGAGATCAACGAGAAGTACAAGGACAACGCGATGAAAAAACAACAGGCCACCATGAAGCTTTACAACAAGGCCGGGGTGAGTCCGCTCAGCGGCTGTATCCCCGCACTGCTGCAGTTGCCTATTTTTTACGCGCTCTTCATGTTCTTCCCAACGAGCTTTGCCCTGAGGCAGAAGTCGTTCCTGTGGGCGGAAGACCTGTCTTCCTATGACACCATTGCGCAGCTGCCCTTCAGCATCCCGTTTTACGGGGACCATGTGAGTCTGTTCCCGATCCTGGCATCCGTGGCGATTTTCTTTTACATGATGATGACAACCGGCCAGCAGATGCAAACGCAGCCCGGGATGCCCAATATGAAGTTCATCATGTACCTGTCACCACTGATGATGCTGTTCTTCTTCAACAACTACGCCAGCGGCCTGAGTTTGTATTATTTTGTTTCCAACCTGATTACCATCGGCATTATGCTGGTGATCAAAAACGTGATCCTGGACGAGGAGAAAATCCACGCCCAGATCCAGGAGCAGAAAAAGAAACCCCGGAAGGAGAACCGATTCCAGCGGAAGATGCGGGAAATGATGGAGGAAGCTGAGAAGCAGAAGAAAAAGTAAGCCCCTTTCCCCGGATTCAATTTCAACAAGTTGTATAATAATAATTCCCGGCCGGCTGGCCGGGTTTTTTTTTGCCGGCTGGTTAGGAATTTTTATCGCCAGCCGGCCGCGGTTCATTGCGGACTATCCCGAAATAAATGTGCATTTCATCGAATTGTAAGGGGGCGGATTAATCCCCGGGTTGTTTTGAAAGTCCAATTTCCAATAATCCAAAAGATAATCGCTATGAAAACTTTCCATGTTTCAGTTGCCATGATCCTGGCACTCCTCCTGTGGACACCTGCCGAAACGGCAGCCCAATCGAGCCGAACCGTTGCCGTGGTAGAGGTAGACCGCCCGGCCAAACGCAAGATTCGCCGCAAGAAGCGGCGCGCGGTACGACGGACCCTTCGGAAACTACCCCGGGGCACCCGGACTATCGTCTGGCGCAACGTAAACTATTACCCGGTTCGGGGGCGTTATTACCTGGCGCGTCGCGGCGTTTATGTGCGCGCCTTCCCGCCCGTGGGATTCCGCATTCGCCGTCTGGCCGTAAAACCGATCCGCCTCGTGGTCAGGAGCCGGACTTTTTGGTTCGCCGAAGGGGTTTTCTACAAAAAAGCGGATGACGGGTTCGAAGTGGTGCCCACCCCGGTGGGCGCTGTGGTTCCCGAGCTCCCGGAAGAGGCTGAGGCCATTGATATGAATGGCCTTGCCAGCTACGAACTCAACGATGCGATCTACAGAGAGGTTGCCGACGGCTACGAGATCATCGAGTTGCTGGACGAATGAGCGGCTCCATCCCCGCAGGCCTGAAAGAAAGAAAGCCCCTGACAATTGTCGGGGGCTTTTTCCGTAGCTGGCAGACCAGCCAATGGTAAGATTTGGGACTGACAATATGGGGATTCCCTTTGGGCACTGAAAAGAAAAGTTGTCAATTCGCAGAATCTGTATGCTAACTTTCGGCTTTCTGAGGTATGCCCGGCAGGTGGATTCAGAACAAGGCAAAACCACCCTGTTCCGGACAGGGTAGTTCTGTGAAATGATGCTGGGAGAACTAGTTGGAAGTGTCCGGTATCATCACCTGGTTCAGTACGTGGACCACGCCGTTGCCGGCCTGAACGTCCACGGCGATTATACCAATCCCGGAGGTTCCGGACCCGTCGGTGACGTCGGCGATATTGCCGCCTGTACCCGGCAGGTTGATGGTAATGGCATCGCCTTCAAGGGTTGTCGGCATGATGCCGTCCGTTAGATCGCCCGAACGGACGTTTCCGCTTACCACGTGGTGATTCAGGACGGAGGTCAGCAGGGCCTCGTCGATATCGGTCACAGTATCCCAATCCGGGTTGCTGTCCAGCAGGGCCTGGAAAGCGGCATCCGTCGGGGCGAATACGGTAAAGGGGCCGTCACCGCTGAGGACTGTCGGGAAATCCGTGGCCGTTGTGCCATCGGTCAGGGCCGTAACCAGGGGGGCAAACGTCGGGTCTGCCGTGGCAAATGTCACGACGGTGGGGATGTCGATAACCGCGTCCACTATGTGGACAATTCCATTGGACGCCGATACATCGGCCGTACTTACGTTGGAAACGCCGTTGATGGCCACCCCGCCCTCCGTATTGATATACAGGCTGAGGTTTGAAGCATCCGGGCCGGCAGTGGATAATGAGGATATGTAGCCCGTGGAGAGGTCAGTGGAAGCAACCTCCCCGGCCACTACATGATTCAGTAATAACTGTACCAGTACCTCATTGGGAATGTCATCAAGGCTTGTATACCCATTGACGCTGAGGAAAGTGGCAAATGCGTCGTTTGTCGGGGCAAAGACAGTAAAGGGGCCTTCTCCTTCCAGGGTGCTCACCAGATCGGCTTCGATCAGGGCATTCACCAGTGCGGACAGGTCTGCAGTGGCATTGGCAAGCTCCACGATATTCTGATCGGCGGCAGCTTCCTCAAGCGCGTCCAGGACGGCCTGGGGCAGTAAGACCTTATCGATAATGTGGACCACGCCGTTGGAGGCGAGTACATCGGCCGTGGAAACATTGGCCGGGATCCCGGTGGCATCCACGACGGACACGCCCCCGGAGAGGGAAGTGGTCAGCGTTTCACCCTGTACGGTAGTGACGTTGGCTCCGTCCGTAAGGTCGCCGGATTGGGCGGCTACCCCGGCTACTACATGGTAGGTCAGGATGGAAGCAAGCAGCTCTTTTTCTGCGTCCGTGTCAAAATCATCCAGACTGTCATAACCGTCCAGGGAGTTGAAGAGCTGGCCGAAAGCGGCGTTGGAGGGGGCAAAGACTGTGAAGGGCCCCGGGCCGCTGAGGATGCCGATCAGATCGGTGTTGTCGAGCTCATCAGCGGTTGAGAGGGCAGCCACCAGGCTGCTCAGGTCGGCAGTTGCCTGTGCGGTCGCCACAATATCTGCTTCCACTTCCGGCATTCCGTTGCCGTCGTCGTCGCTTGAACAGGCCGCCAGGCCCAGCAGGACGACTCCTCCAAGGAGGAATAATAGATTGTACGCAAACTTTTTCATAGCAGGATTTTTAGGAATAACAAATTGTTTAACCAAACCTACAAAACACTAAACAAAAATATCACCAGCTTAATAAAAGTTTAACAGGCATTCCGCTTTTGGGCGCTATTTAATGACATTTGCGCCCGTAGGTTGGCCCCCGCTTCGGACCCGGGAATATTTTGTAATTTTGCCGCGTTATGGGAACGACCAGGAAAGTAGTTGTCGGATTATCAGGGGGCGTAGACAGCAGCGTGACGGCGCTGCTGCTCAAGCAACAAGGCTACGAGGTGATCGGATTATTCATGAAGAATTGGCACGATGACTCCGTGACGATCTCCAGGGAATGCCCCTGGCTGGACGACAGCAACGACGCTCTCATAGTAGCGGAAAAGCTCGGCATCCCTTTCCAGACCGTCGACCTGAGTGCTGCTTACAAGGAGCGGATCGTAAATTATATGTTCCGCGAGTATCAGCAGGGCCGTACCCCGAACCCGGACGTATTGTGCAATCGGGAGATCAAGTTCGACCTGTTCCTCAAGATTGCAATGGACCTCGGGGCGGATTTTGTGGCTACCGGCCATTATTGCCGGAAGGACGAAGCCACAGGCCCCGACGGTCAGGTTCGCTACCGGCTTCTCGCCGGGGCGGACGCCAATAAGGACCAATCGTATTTCCTTTGCCAGCTCAACCAGGAGCAACTCTCCCGGGCCCTTTTTCCGATCGGCCACCTCCAGAAATCCGAGGTGCGCGCCCTGGCTGCCGAAAACGGCCTGGTTACCGCCGATAAAAAGGACTCCCAGGGCCTGTGTTTTATCGGAAAAGTCCGCTTGCCCGAGTTTCTGCAACAGCAGTTGGAGCCGCGGGAAGGCCGCATTGTGGAAATCCCCGCCACGGCACCCCAGTACCTCAGGGAAGTCCCTGAATTTTCGAACCGCCGTGAGGAGCTCGCATTCTATTCGGAGAAGCCGGTGTATGACCCGTCCGACGGCCGGGATGTTGGCCTCCACCAGGGCGCCCACTATTTTACAATCGGCCAGCGCAAAGGACTGGATGTAGGGGGGACCCCGGACCCGCTCTTCGTAATCCAGACGGACGTGGCGAAAAACATTATCTATACCGGACAGGGCAAATCGCATCCGGGCTTGTATCGCCGGACGCTGTTTGTGGCAGATGACGAATTGCACTGGGTGCGCCCCGACCTGTCGCTCAACCCCGACCAGACCATGGAGGTGCAGGCGCGGATTCGCTACCGGCAGGCACTTCAGCAGGCCACATTATACAAAATAGAAGGGGGGTTGTACGTCGATTTCAGGGAACCGCAGTCTGCTATTACCGAGGGGCAGTTTGTAGCCTGGTACCTCGGTGACGAACTTATCGGTTCCGGGGTGATTGCCTGACGGGATACCCCGAATAATACGCCTTGCAGAATGCCCCGGCTGGGAGCATATCGCCTTCTGGCGGCACGAATAATAATTGTACTATGCCACACAATCGAATTACCCGCCTATTCAATATCCGATACCCGCTTATCCAGGCCGGGATGGTCTGGGCCAGTGGCTGGCGGCTGGCCGCCGCCGTTTCGGATGCCGGGGGGCTGGGGCTGATCGGGGCCGGCAGTATGTACCCGGACATCCTGAGGGAACACATCCGCAAGTGCCAGGCCGCTACCGATCAACCCTTTGGGGTGAATGTCCCGATGCTCTACCCGGACATTGACAAGGTGATGGATATCATCCGGGATGAAGGGGTGCCGATTGTTTTCACCTCTGCGGGAAACCCCAAAACCTGGACAGCTGCGCTGAAGCGCTCGGGGATCACCGTGGTCCACGTGGTCAGTAGCGTAAAATTTGCCCTCAAGGCACAGGAGGCGGGGGTGGATGCAGTGGTTGCCGAGGGATTTGAGGCAGGCGGGCACAACGGCCGGGATGAAACCACCACCATGGCATTGATCCCTTCGGTCCGGGAAAAAGTGGATCTTCCGCTGCTGGCGGCCGGCGGCATTGCCACCGGGCGGGCCATGCTGGCAGCCATGGTCCTGGGGGCCGACGGGGTTCAGGTTGGCAGCCGGTTTGTCGCCAGCGAGGAAGCTTCCTCCCACCCGGCCTTCAAACAACGCGTGGTGGAGGCCGAAGAAGGGGATACCCGGTTGACCCTGAAGGAACTGGCCCCGGTCCGCTTGTTGAAGAACAAGTTTTACTCGGATATCGAATCGGCCTATGCCAACTGCGCCACTCCGGAAGATTTGAAAACCCTGCTGGGCCGGGCTCGTGCCAAACGCGGCATGTTTGAGGGGGACCTGGAGGAAGGGGAGCTAGAAATCGGCCAGGTTTCCGCAATTATCCGGGACATCCTGCCTGCAGCGGAAATTGTGAGGCAAATGATGTCCGAATTCGAGGCGGCGCGGAAACAGGTGCCGGACTTATTCTGAATAACCCCGGGCTCTCCCAGCATTTAAAGTACCGACCGGCTGATCGTCAGGTCCGCGGATTGCCAAACCGAGTCGAATTCCCGCTGAATGGCCCGGGCTGCTTCTTTCTTCCCCTGGGCCTCGAGCGCCTGTGTCAACCCGTAAAGCGACCAGCCATTTTGCCGCAGTTTTTCAAGATCGGAACGGTACACCGCTTCCGCGCGGTCAAAGTCCCCGGCTAACATCAGGACGGCGCCCAGGTTTTGGCGGGGCGGGATATGCCAGGCAGAAGGCTCCGTATAGGTGAGGTCGTCCTCCAGTGCCACCGCCTGTTCCAGGTGGGCCACCGCCTGTTCGTAATCCCCTTCCAATGCTGCCAGTTCCCCGGCTACCACGGCACGGGCCACCCCCGCTATCCGATCCGAAGAATTGTTGGCAGTCGCAACGATTTCCGCGAGTTCCGGCTCCCGGATTAAGGCATCGATGGCCTCGAGCTCCTCCCGGGCTTCCTTAGCATTCCCTTTCCGGATAAACGCAATCCCCCGGGCATAATGCCGCATCAGGCTGAGGTGCAGGTTTCCGGGGCCCGGTGCCGGAAAGGTCAGGATATCGTTCCATTTCCCGAACCGGGTATACGCCAATAAAGGGGTGGAGGCAAAATCCTGCAGGAAATGCAATTGCCCCATTTGCCCAACGGGTACTTTCTCTGCAGTTTTCTTTGCCGCATCTATGGCTGTGACGCTCTCCCCGATAAGGCTTGCCGCCGACCAGAGGAAGTGGATATTGTGGGGGTAGTATCCAAGCGGATAGATGCCCTGGGAATAACATTGCGAAATATAATCCTCGTCGGCCAGGATGGCCAGTTTGTTCACCCGTACGGCATCTTGATACCTGCCGACCCGGATATAAATATGGGAGGGCATGTGAACGATATGTCCGGCGGCTGGCATCAGCCCCTCCAGGCTCTCGGCACTGCTTACTGCGCGGTCCGGGTCCGGCAGCTCCATCAGATGGATATAGTAGTGATGGGCCCCGGGGTGGTCCGGTTGCAACTGTATTGCTTTTTCCAGTGCAGCCTTTGCCGCCAGGGTGTTCGGAGCCGGCTTGCCGTCCATATCCCAATAGGACCAGGGCATGGTATTCATGATCGAGGCAGCGTAAAGTGTCAATACGTCCGGGTGGTCCGGGTGTCGGAGGGCAACCTCCCGCATGGCATCCATATACGCACTATTCAACAGCGAGGTTTCAACCAATGTATCCGGGCTGTAACGCGCATTGAGGGCCCGGATCAAATCCCGTTCAAGGTCACTGGCTTGCGGCGCATGAAGATTCGCTTTTTCGAGTGCCTCCCAGGCCCTGGTTTTTCGCTCCGGATCGGGAGCCGGATCGTTGATGTTCGGGCCGAGGTCATAGGCCTGTCCCCAGTAGGCCATGGCCGTAGCCGGAGCGAGCCTGGCCGCTTCCATAAACGAACGGTGTCCTTCGGCATGATTGAATGCATAGGTCAGCCGCAGACCCTGGTCAAAAAAAGCCTGGGCCCGGGGCGGCGCATTGTATACGGGCATAGAGTGGGTCCCGAGATTTTCGAACAAAGGTGCAATTTGACGTGAACTGTCCACCGGTTCGAGCATAAATCGGGCTACCGTACATTTCAGGGCGCCGATGGAAGCTGCCGATCGCTTGGGCAATACGTTTGATTTTTCAGTTTGGCGGATCAGGAAGGCAGCCAGAAGGACGAGGCAGGCAAAAATACCCGGATACAGCTTGTTTTTCATCGGAAGGCGAATTAGGCGGTTGCAGAAGCATTTCTTGTCGCAGCCTGGGGAACCGAAGGGCTGTAAGGGTCTGTATCGCATGAAGATACATAAAAGCAATCAGCTGGTCAATAAAAATAGTACCCGCCAAGGGGTGCCTGGCCGGGAAGCCCGGTCTATTCCGCTTTTAAATCCAATTTGAGCAGGTAGGAATCTGCCGTTATAAACAAGGCGCTCTGGTCGGCATTCAGGGCGCAATTAGAGGTTTTTTCCCCGGTAAATATTTTCCCGAGTATAGTACCCTGCGGCCCAAAAACCAATACGCCTCCTGGGCCGGTGGCAAAGACATGGCCCGAAGGGTGCACCTTCAGCCCGTCCGGATTGCCGGTTTCTGCAGGATTCTGGTCGGTTGCGTCGAAGAAGATTCGCCCATTTGACAACGAGCCATTTTCGGAAAGCTCATAGACCATCCAGATTGCATGGTCGGGATCGGAATTGGAAACGTACAGCCGCGACCCGTCCGGGGAAAGCCCGATTCCGTTCGGGCGGCTCAGGGCATCGGTCAACAATTCCGGTTCCCCTCCGGGTTCGAGCCTGAAAACGCCCTGGAAATTCAACTCCTTCCCGGGGTCATCCACAAGCCCCGGCAGGCCGTAAGGGGGGTCGGTGAAATAGAGTACGCCTTTTGAATCGTAGACGGCATCGTTTGGGCTGTTCAGCCGGGCACCCCGGTAAGTTTCCGCGAGGGTTTCGAAGGTATCCGCCGGACGGTCCAGGGGAGCTGTCATGCGGGCAATTCTACGGTCGCCGTGCTGACAGAGTACCAGGTTGCCGGATGGATCCAGCAACAATCCGTTCGAACCCGGTTCGGATCCTCTGAAATCCTCCCCTGTAAATCCCGAGGGCTCCAGGTAGGTGCGGCTGCCGGTCTCCGGGTCCCACCGGTAAATGGCATTCCGCGGGATGTCGGAATACAGCAGGTAGCCCCCGCCATCCACCCATAGCGGGCCCTCCGTCCAGTCGTGTCCCTCCGCCAGGATTTCCAGCCGGCTCCCCCTGGGGACAATCTCGAAAAATGCCTCGTCATACGCTGCCAATTTCCCCGCTTCCAGATAGCGGCTTTCGGCAGGCACGGCAACCGAGGTTTCGGCCTGTGGCTCTTTACGGCCCCGGCAGGCGCCCAGGCATAGCGCCAGGGCAAGGGGGAGCCATATAGCAGGCCGGGTGGCCGGATGACTTTCCAGGGTCTTCATCAGGTGCCGCTGCGATTTTCTTTAAGCGAGGCCAGGTATTCGATCAGGTCGCGGAGCTCCCGCTTGCTGATCACCCGCCCCATGGGCGGCATGGAGGAAGGCAGGTTTGTACGCCTTGAAATCCTCGCCAGCGGGATTTCGATAGGTTCCGGTTCGGCACCCCTGAGGAGCAGGTGGTCGCTGTGTTCTTCAAGCAGCAACCCGGTGATGTTCTGCCCATCCGTCAGGGTCAGGGAGACCGAGCCGTAGCCCGGGGCAATCCGCTTCCCGGGTTCGATAAGGGATTCCAGGATCTGTTCCCGCGTCAGGATTGCCCCGATATTGTCCAGGGGAGGGCCCACCTGCCCACCGGCCCCGTCAACGGCATGGCAGCGCACGCACTGGGCGGCAGGGTTGCTGGTGAAGACGGTACGGCCGGCCCACCAGCTGCCTCCTTCCAGGGTGGCCCGGTAGGCATCCGAACTGTACCCCTGTCGCTTGAGATTTTCCAGGGAGGCAACGAGGGGCTCGGACCCGGTAGATTCCACGGCTTCAATAAGATCCAGGATCACACCCGCATCCAGGCGGTCGGCTGCGGCCTGGGCCACCAGGTTTTCCAGCACCGGCCCGCTTTTGCCGATTGGCATCTCCGCCAGGGACCCCAGGATCGTCTGCTGTTCCCGGATCGTCCCGCTGCGGAATATGGGCCAGACGATGTCCGGGAGTTCATTTCGGGGCAGGTCGAGCAGGGGCAATAGCGCAATCGCGGTAGTCCGTACCCCGGCCTCGGCATCCCGCATGCCCTTTTTCAAATAACTCCCCATTTCCGGGTCGCCTACTGAGCCAAGGGCCTGCAGGACAGCAGTCCGGACCCCCGGGTTGCCATGCCGGTCGTATAGCGACTTCAGCCGTTGGTTGTAGCTGCTGATCCCCAGGTTGGAGAGTACCTGGGTGACCCCGATTAACAACTGCGGGTCATCGTTGGCCAGAAAAGTTGGCAATTCCTTTTCAATCCTGGAAATCACCAGCAGGGAATCCCGTTTAACCTCGCCGCGAAGGCGTCCGTCTACCCGATCCAGGACGGAAGGATGCGCCCAGGTTCCCACGGCTGCGAGGGCCTCTCCCCTCAGGACAGGCGCAACCCCATCCCGCCGTGCAAACCGGATCAGCCGGTCCAGGTCTGTGGTATCTCCCGTGCGCTGGGCGGCGCTGATAGCCCGTCTCAGCAAGGGTTCCGACTGCAGCCCCTCCCGGTCGAGCAGGGCGGCCAGGTCGGGGAGGGCTTCCTCTATGGACCAGTCGTCGTGGATTGCACGGGCCGCTTCTGCCAGGATGTATTCGTCGGAATCTTCCAGAAATCGTGCGATGCCCGGATGCTGCATGCGCCTGAGGGCCAGCACGGCAGCCAGACGGAGGGTCGGGTCCTGGTGACCGGCCAGTTCCAGCAGGGGTTCGGCCTGCCCGATCCGGGCAAGGGCAAGCACCCCGGCATGCCGCAGGTAAACATCCCGGTCGTCGTTTTCCGCCAGAAATTCCAACAGGGGCTCTATGGCAGGTTTATGGCCGATTCGCCCCAGGGCCTGTGCGGCAAAGAAACGCACCCGCGGAACACTGTCCTTCAACAGCGGCACCAGTACTTCGCCCGCTTCTTCGTACCGGATATCCCCCAGGACTTTGGCCGCCTGGGCGATGATTTCAGGATCGGTATCGCCGAGGAGTTCCAGCAACGGCTCGGCCCGGTCGTCGTCCCGGGCCGCCAGTTGCCCCAGGCCCCAAATGGCATGGATCCTTCGGAACTGGTTCGCGGAGTCGGCCAGGGCATCCCGGAAAGTCCGGAAGCCGCTTCGGCCCCGGTCGGCGAGTTCAAACTGGGCTTTCTTCCGGATGCGCATATCTGCGTGCCCGAGTAAAACCGAGAGCGAATCCTCCGAAGCCTTCGGATAATCCATCACCATGAGATTTTGGGTTTCGGCGCGCTGGGCCGCCAGGTCGTTTTCGGAAGCTTTGACATCCAGCTTCCAGACCCTCCCGGCATCCTTGGTGTTCCAACCGTTGATCCAGTCTGCGAGGTACAGGGCCCCGTCGGGCCCGAACCGGATACCCGTCGGCAGGATGCCGCTCAACACGTCCTGTTCGGACTTTAAGCGGAAGCCGGCGCCGTCCGGTTCCAGGTCGAATGCCCAGATGTGCGAACGGGCCGGGTCGCCGATAAATTCGACGAGGAAGAATTTGTCGCGCCATTTGCTGCCCAGGGCGGTTCCCGGGTTAAATTGCATCCCGGTGGGGCCGTTGTGGAAATTCTGGATGGGGGGCAGGATATAAGCTGCCTGCCCCTCCCAGCGGGGGAGGTAGAGCTTCTCGTCCATCCATACTTTGTAGGTATTGTTTTTAGGGTCGGTGTATTTGCCGAATTGCCAGTTGGTCCGCCATCCGGAATCCGACCCGTCCACCAGGTAAACCAGGCGTTCGCTTTCGCCCTGGTGGTCCCCGTCATTATCGGAGGTGATCAGGTTCCCGTACGCATCGAATACGAATTCGTGTGTGTTGCGGAGCCCGCGGGCAAACACTTCAAAATCGCTCCCATCCCGGTTGCAGCGCACAATGACGCCCTGGTTCGGGTAATGGTGTTTGGACCCGTCTTTAGCCGTTATGCTGGCGCCGATATCGCCGATCCCCCAGTAGAGTTTGCCGTCAGGCCCGATCACGGCCCCGGACATCCCGTGGCCCCCAAAGCCGATATGCACCTGGAACCCATGGGCCAGGGATTCCCGGGTATCCAGGACCTCGTCCCCGTTTTCATCGGTCAGCCGCCACATATCCGGGGCAACGCCTACGTAGACCTCCTCGCCGTCCACGAGTAACGCGCCGGCTACATCTGTGACTTCCTCGTTGAAATCGTGAAGGATCCGGGTGGAAATATCCGCCGTACCGTTGCCGGTGGTATCTTCCAGCCTCCAGATTTCTTCCTGTTCCACGGTCAGGTCGCGCCAGTCGTGGATGGTATCGTTGTTCAGGTCCTTGAGCCAGGAGTTTTCCTCGCTGCGCTCCGGGGCGAATTCCGCGCGGAGGAAGGCCCGCCGGTCCTCCACGGATTGAAGGCTGATGGACCGCTCTATCCAGTCCCGGTGTCCCCGGATATCGAACTCCGAATTTTTCTGCCGGCTGGTACGGGTGAGATATACCCGTCCGCGGTCGTCAATGTCCATGGCCACCGGGTCGGGGGCCAGGGAATCCGTGGCCCAGAGGCTGAGTTCGAGCCCCTCAGCAACCTTGGCCGCCACTGCTGCCCGGCCGCTCTCGGCCAGGGCTTCGGCTACCTGGTCGCCCTGGCTCCGGACGACGGCTTCTTCCACAGGGATATCCCGCCCAAAGTCACAGGATACCTGCAATACGCCTGCCAGGATCCATGCACCCAGGACCCGGCGCCTTGCGCACGCAAATTGAAGGGGAGCGAACTCCCGAAAAAGAGAAATCATAGTTGTTTAGTTTAGTTTGGATTCATTCAGGGAGCCAGGTCATGGATTTGCTGCAGGTACGCCTTCATGCCGTCCAGGGTCCCGGCCAGCCGGTTTATCTGTTCCCGGGCTTCGTCCCATTTTTTCTGTTCGATGGCCTCCCGCACGCCGGGGAGGGTTTTTACCCCGTAACCCGTATAGAATCCGGGAGCGTAAATCTGATGTTTGTACCAGGACCTCCGGGGCAGGCCTTCCGCATCCGTCAATTGTTGTTCGGCATGCATCAAAAGGTCGTTCAGGCGTTTCCGGCCCGCCGGTGCGAGCTTGGTAAAATCCTTCCCGGACAAACCGGAAACCGTTTCTTTCAAGCCGGCCAGGGCATTCTGCAAGGGGGAGAAGTCCAGGTAGGGGACCGCGGCTTTGAGTTCGGGGTCTGCTGTCGGCTCAGTTGGGTCGGCCGCGAGGCGGTACGCGTTGCGCTCCACGAGACTGTTGTGTTTTTCTACTTCTGCCCGGAGGTTATCGGCTGTTTGCATTACCTCCTCGAGGTATTCGTTGACGGTGGCATGCCAGGGTTTGAAGTCGAACGGCAGGATTTCGGCATTGGCCAGCCGGAGGACAATCCGGCCAGCGGTTTTTGCCAGGGCCACCCCGTAGCGGAACCCGGGGTCTTTAAACCGGGTGTAATGCGCATAGGTATCGTAGATGGTGTGGTACTCCCCCCCGGCATTTTCACCTCCGAAACCGAGGTTCAGGGATGCGATTCCGGCATGCTGGATAAACGGGGTATAATCGGAACCCGACCCCAGGGCGGAAAGGGCGAATTCGGCATCGCCACCCCGGGTAAGCTGGGCTGCTATCCGCCGTTCTTTTACCGAAACATCCGTTTGCGGGTCCGGGACATCCCCGGCCACCTGCGTCACCAGGGTTTGCAGCGAATGGGATCCGCCGGCTCCCAGGAAACCCCGGCCGTTGCCGTCGGTGTTGATATAGGCCACTGCTTTTTCGCGCAGTTCGGCCAGGTGGTCTTCCACCCATTCCGTGGAGCCAATCAACCCGGGCTCTTCAGCGTCCCAGGCGCAATAGACCACCGTACGGCGAGGGCGTTTGCCATCTTTGGCGAGCTCCCCGATAGCCCGGGCTTCTTCCATCAGGGCCACCATCCCGCTAACCGGGTCTGCGGCGCCGTGGACCCAGGCGTCGTGGTGGTTGCCCCGGATGACCCATTGGTCTGGGAATTCGCTCCCCTTGAGCGTGGCAATAACGTTGTGGGCGGGTTGCAGCGACCATTCAAATTCCAGCTTGAGGCGAACTTTTGCCGGACCGGGCCCGATGTGGTAGGTTAGTGGGAGGGCGCCCCTCCAGGAATCCGGGGCTACGGGTCCGCCCAGGGCTTTCAGCAGGGGCTCTGCATCCGCGTAGGAAATAGGCAGTACCGGGATCTTTGTGATGGTCGGCGCTTCTTCTTTGTCGAGCCGTTCGGCATCTTCGGTAGCCCCGTAGCCAGGCGTGAGTACGTCCCCGGGGTAGAGCGGCATATCCATGACGGAACCCCGCTGCACACCCGTGGCATTTTTAAAAGGACCTTTTGGGTAGACGTCGCCTCGGTAATACCCGTCGTCTTTCGGATCGGAATAGATGATGCAGCCAATGGCGCCTTTCTCAGCGGCCAGTTTCGGTTTGATCCCCCGCCAGGATCCGTAGTATTTTGCGATGACGATCTTCCCCTTCACGTCGATCCCGAGTTTTTCCAGTTCCTCGTAGTCGGCCGGTACCCCGTAATTGACAAATACGAGTTCCGCTTCCACGTCCCCGTCCGTGGAAAAAGCGTTGTAGGAGGGGAGGAGGGCATCCCCCTGGGCCGTATACGGATCCCCTTCAACGGCCACCGCTTCCAGGGCAGCGGTAAAAGGTTCCGGGGCGGTCATCTCCAGGAGGCGAACCCGGGGGTAGGGAAAGAGGACCTGGTAAGTATCGATCCGTGCATCATACCCCCAGGATTCAAATTGTTTTTTCATCCAACGGGCATTCTCGGCCCCGGCCTCGGTTCCCACCCAGTGGGGCCGGTCGGCCATCCGTTTCATCCAGTCGTCCAGGTTTGCTACCCGAAGCTCGGCGTCAAAAGCCGCTTCAATTTGCTGCTGTTTTCTGGCAGCTTCCGGGCTGAAACCAACCATGTCCTGGGCGTGCGATCCCGTGGCGGCCATCAGGAACAGGCCGGCGATAATCCAAATTCTCATAAAATACGTGTAAATGATACGCGTAAAGATAACTGATTTTTTCAGGGCGGGCCAACCCGTTCGGATAGTCCTCGTCCAACGCTTTTGGCAGGTCGGGTTCCCGGCAATAGGACTGGGAATCATTGGTTTTTAGTTGTCTTGCTGGTCCAGTTTCAGCAGCGTGTGCATCAGTACGTTGGCGCCGTTGGCCATATCGGCAGCCGAGGTGAATTCGTCCGGGGAATGACTGATACCCCCCTGGCTCGGGACAAAGATCATGCCCACGGGTGCGATCAGGGCAATATCCTGGGCGTCGTGCCCGGCCCCGCTCCGCATTTTCCGACTGCTCAGGCCCAGCTGGCCGGCGGCCCCGGAGATTGCCTGCTGGATGGCGGGTGCTGTCAGCGCGGGTTTCCCGGTGGTGTCCAGGGCTTCAAATTCAAATGACGTCCCCGACGAGGCCGCAATGCCGATGGCCCGATCCCGGATTTTCCGATAGAGTTCCTGGATGACGTCGGTAGACAGGTCCCGGATCTCCAGGCTGAGCACCACCCGTCCGGGGATGACGTTCGGAGCCCCGGGGTAGGCCCGGATGCGACCCACGGTTGCCACCTGTTGGCCGTCCATGGCCAGGGCTTCCTCATTGACCGCCTGGATAAACCGGGCGGCGGCGAGCAGGGCATCCCTGCGCAGGTCCATCGGGGTGGTCCCGGCGTGGTTTGCCATTCCGCGCACAGTGACGTCCCACCAGTTTAACCCGACGATTCCTTCGACGATTCCGATATCCTCTCCTTCCCGGTCCAGGATTCCCCCCTGTTCTATGTGCAGTTCCAGGAAAGCCGCCAGGCTTCCCTTTTCACGGCGAGCCTCGTCCAGCCTGAGCGTGTCACCGCCCAGGCGCTGGATGCCTTCGCCCATGGTGTAGCCGGTACTGTTCGCCACGGCGAGCGCCCCGGGAGATAATTCCCCGACCATGGCCCGGCTACCCATCACCCCTCCTTCCTCGTTGGAAAAGACGATGACCTCCAGGGGGTGGCGGGTAAGCCGGTTGTTTTCGTGAAGCGTACGCGCTACCTCGATGGCTGCCAGGGACCCCACGCAACCGTCGTAATTGCCCCCATTGGGGACCATGTCGATATGCGACCCCATCGCCAGGGGTTTAAGGCCCGGTTCTGTTCCCGGGCGGGTTCCGATCAGGTTCCCGGCTGCGTCTGTACGTACGGTTAACCCGGCTTCGCGCATCAGTCCCCGGACATACTCGCGCCCGGCAAGGTCGCCGTCGCTGAAAGCCACCCGGTTGGGTTGTCCGTCGGCATCCCGACCGTATGTGGCGAGCTGCATGAGCGTCGCCTCCAGGCGGTTGGCATCGATGCGCAGGTTTTCCTGAGCGTGCAGGGTGCACGCCAGGAGTAATAGTATTGTAAGGGCAAGGATTTTCGGATGTCGGGTCATCGGTAGTAGTCGTTGGGAAGTAAATTTTTTGCCTAAACGGCACTTAGCAATCGGAGCCAGGATTCGATCTGGCTGAAAAGGGTAAATCGTTCCACCACCCGGGTCTGGGCATTGAAGCCCCATTTATCGAGCTCTTTCTGGTGGCTGAGCATGTATTCCATGGCGGCGGCGAGACGCGGGATATCGGTTGGGTCCGGGTTGATGGACCCGGTTTCCCCGTGATTTACCTGGAATTTCAGGCCCGCGGCCCCGGAAACGAGCACGGGCGTGCGTTTCCACATGGCTTCCGTGGCTGTCAGCCCGAAACCTTCCTGGATGGAATTCTGTACTACGATGACAGAATACCGCTGCAGCGCATTCACGATCAGGGCATTTTCCTTTGGGTTGTCCAGGGGGAGGAGCATCAGGGCGATATCCTTTTGGATCTCCCCGTCCAGCGACTGGTAGTATTCGATAAGTTCCTTGAGGACTTCGGCCCCTTCGGGGTCGTCCGTCACAAAAAGCGGGTCCGGCCCGCCCAGTACCAGGCGAGACATATGAATCCGCTTGTAGTCCAGCGCATCCTTATCCGTGCGGCGGGCATTGGTTTCCTTCATATAGACAAAGGCTTCCATGAGTTGCTTAAAGCCCTTCAGCCGGTCCCAACGGGAAATTTCCGTAATTATCGGGCGGTAGATAAGCTGAAAATCGTCCGGGTGGTTGACCTGCCCGAAACTTCCGTCTGGCATCACCCGCCGAACCTGGTGTTTGTAGGCGTTGTAAAGGCGTGGTTCCCTGGATTCAATCAGGCCGGCCTGCACCAGGATGCTCAGGCATTTGTGCATCTGGAGCATGCGGTTTTTATGGCTCAGCGGGTCGATGGCCGGGGGAATCAGTGCGGTTCTCCCGGAAATTTCGGGGAGTACGTACTCCTGCAGGCTGAACACAAAATGGTCGTAATCGCCAAAATAGGGCTGCAGGAAACTCCATACGGCCCGGGTAACCTCATTGGATTCGTCCAGCCCGATATGGCACCTCCAGACGCAGCGGACATCCCGGTGTTTTTTGAGCATGCCCGCCAGCGGCATGGGCTGGGGATCGTGGATCACCACCACATCCCCGTCCTGTATGACGTCCAGGGCCTGTTGGAGGTTGTGCCGGTTTACCCGCTCATAGGGGTCCCGGTCGGATTCACTGAATTTTCCGTCCCCGCTGCCGTGGATGGCATTGTGGATGCGTTTGGTGATATTGAAGAATTCCACATCGTCCGTCTCAATCACCATCCATTCGATGGAAACGCCCATGGCGCGCATGATGCGCATTTGACTCGGGACCATTTCTGCCACCCCGCCGCCGGTGGCGGTGGAATTGATCATCCAGATGGTTTTTCCTTTGAGTTTTTCTACATATTGGGGGACGGTTTCCAAAAAGGAGTCCACAGTGCCCCTCAAACTGCTGTAAGCCTGGTAGTCTTCGAGTTTGGGGCCTGTCTTGATTTCGATCTTTCGCATAGTTGGTATTTGGTGTCGGTTTAAAAGGTACAAAACTCCATCGAATCCTGCGCCTCTGTCGAATTTCCTTAATTTGCCGCCAAAAGATCACGATGCTCTATACGACGGTTGATATGCTCGGGGTGATTGCCTTTGCGATATCCGGGGTGCTGGTAGCCATGGAAAAGCGCCTGGACCTTTTCGGGGTCGGAATCATCGCCATGGTTACCGCCATCGGGGGCGGGACCATCCGGGACCTGCTCGTCGGCGAAGTCCCGGTAGACTGGATGCGCCACGCCTATATCGTTTACGTCATCCTCCTGACCACCGTCCTGGCGGTGCTTTTCCAGAACCGCCTGAAGAACCTGCGCAAATCGCTCTTCCTGTTCGATACGATCGGGATTGGACTCTACACGCTCGTGGGGATTGAAAAGGGCCTGGCAGCCGGGTTGTCGCCGGTCATTTGCATTGCCCTGGGTACCATTACGGCCTGCTTCGGCGGGGTGCTCCGCGACATCCTCTGCAATGAAATCCCGGTCATCTTCCGCAGGGAAATCTACGCCTCGGCCTGTATTGCCGGGGGCATCCTGTTCTTTGTCCTCCTGGCCGGGGGGATCGATCCGGGTTATTGCAACATCGCGGGTATCCTGACGGTCATCCTCATCCGGCTGCTCGCGGTACGCTTCCATATCGGGATGCCGAATATCTACCGGGACCGCGGTCCGGCAGGTTAATCAATCCAGCACTTCCGCCTTGCGGATGTAGATGTTTTTCATCGGCCAGTCGCCGTCGTCCGTTTCCACCTGGTTGATAGCGTCCACCACATCCATGCCTTCGACCACCCGGCCAAAGGGCGTGTATTCCCCATCCAAATGGTAGGAGCCCGGATCCGTCACCACGATAAAAAACTCGTAAGGCGAAGCGAGCATGTGCGGGTTATCGATTTCGCTGGACGGCATGGAGACGGTTCCCCGGTGGTGCCGATGGCCCTTCCGCGTATCCGGGGGCAGCAGGTACCGGCCGATATCCGAGCGTTTCCGGGCGGTTTTGACATTGTCCGCATTGCCCCCCTGGATGATGAAATCCTTTACGACCCGGTGGAACATTGTACTGTCGAAGTACTTTTTTCGGGTCAGGTAGATGAAATTGGCTTTGTGGTAGGGGACGTTGTCGAACAGTTCGATGGTAAAACTCCCGAGGTCCGTGGTCAACCGGACCCGGCTTGCCTGCAGGTCTTTCTGGTAGTCGAAAAAGAAATCGATGGCATTCTCCTCGGTAAGCTCAAAGGCGTCGGTGGAATCCGCCACCTGCTGCCCGGCAGTTCCTACGGGATTTTCGCCGGTCGTATCCCGGGCTGCACTATCTGTCGATACCGTTCCCGGATCGGGCGATTCGGGCTTATTTTGTTTACTTTGTTCCCTGCAGCCGGCCAGGAGGGCCAAAAGCACAAGTGCCCGGACGGCCGTTTTGAGTAAAGTCATGAATTTCGAGGATTTTTCCAGTTCGCTTTCAAAAATAGAAAATCTTCCCCTACCGGGCAGCAGGGCGCATCTTGCCATGGCCCCGGAATTGCGGATCCGCGAACTCGCGGGGTTGGATTCACAGCGAAAATCGCCCCGCAGAGCAGGGGTGCTCGTGTTATTCTACCCGGGGCATGATTCGGGAACCCGCCTGTTGCTCATTAGGAGGCCGTCCTACCCGGGGGTCCACTCCAACCAGATTGCCCTGCCCGGCGGCAAGGAGGAGGCAGACGACCCGGACCTGCAGCATACCGCCCTGCGGGAAGCCCGGGAGGAAGTGGGGGTACCCCCCCGGCAGGTCCGCGTAGTGCGCGCGCTGAGCCCGGTATATATTCCTCCCAGCAATTTTGAGGTCAGCCCGTTTGTGGGCCTGAGTGCCGGGCGGCCGGATTTCCGACGGCAGGAGTCCGAGGTGGCCGAGCTGATCGAAGTCCCTGTGAACCAGTTGCTTTCCAGGGAATTCCTGGAGGTGCGACGGATGACAACCTCGTACGCAACGGACATTGAGGTACCCGCCTTTCTGCTGAACGGCCATGTGGTATGGGGGGCGACAGCCATGATGCTCAATGAGCTGAAAAGCCTCCTGAAGGAGGTGCTCTGAACCTATTTTTGTATTTTAGCCTTCCTATGGGATTATTTAAAAAGAATCCATTCGGACATATCCTGTTCCTGAAAAAGTGGTTGATCCGCGTCATGGGGCTGTTTACGCACCAGCGGTACAAAGGCTTCAACAAACTGGAGATCGAGGGCTCGGACGTCATTCGCTCCCTTCCGGAGACCGGGGTGCTTTTTGTCAGCAACCACCAGACCTACTTTGCGGACGTGGTGGCCATGTTCCACGTCTTTAATGCGAGCCTCAGCGGGCGGGAGGACTCCATCAAGAACATCGGCTATCTCTGGAACCCGAAACTCAATATTTACTATGTGGCCGCCAAGGAGACCATGGGAAAGAGTCTGCTGACCAAAATTCTCGCCTATGCGGGTTCAATCAGCATTGAGCGGACCTGGCGGGCGGAGGGCAAAAACGTCAAGCGGCAGGTAAAGATGAGCGATATCACCAACATCGGCACCGCCCTTAAGGACGGCTGGGTGATCACCTTCCCACAGGGCACCACGACCCCGTGGAAACCCCTGCGGAAGGGGACGGCCCACATTATCAAAAAATACAAGCCGGTGGTGGTCCCGGTTGTGATCGACGGGTTTCGTCGCTCCTTCGACAAAAAAGGCCTGTACATCAAAAAGAAGGGGATCCTCCAGTCCATGGTTATCAAACCACCGCTGGAGATCGATTACGAAAATGAATCGGTGGATGCGATTATCGAAAAACTCGAATACGCCATTGAGCAGCACCCGTCTTTCCTGAAGGTGATCCCTATGGAAGAGCTCAAGGCCTATGAGGCGGACCATAAAAACCGACGGTGGCGCCCGAATAAAGCCAAGACCCCCGTCGGGGAATAGACAGCAACTTCATAAGAGTCCTGCCCCGGATAGAAAACGCCTGCCCCGGATGGGCCGGTTAACCCTCCATGCGGCGGAGGTCTTTGTAATTGCGGTACAACTTCCGGGTGAGCAGCCCGTAGAGCAAAAAGTAAATCCCGCCCATTACCGCCGTAAATACGATGCCGGCCACCGACATAATGCCCACCACAATCCATTTCAGGCGATCCGGGTCTACCTGGCCGTCCGGATGCAGGTGGAGCGCTTCAATCAGATCGTCGCTTAAGACCATCCCCCAGATAAACACGCCGAAGAATACCAGGATCATGCTCAGGCAGAATACCACGTAATTCCGAACGGTTTTCCGGGTGCGGATAATGCGGTTCATCAGTTTGCCTGCGCTGTCGAGCACGGAAATTTCCCGGTAGCGCTTATAAAATTGCAGAATAAAATAGAGGGCCACCCCGTACTGGATGACCGTTAGTACAATCAGCGGGATCCGGATCCCCAGGCTGCCGGCCACGTCGTAATTCATCCCGCTGCGGAAGGAAGGCAGGAGATAGAGCAGGTGGGGGACAATAAATTCGATGATGCTGATGTAGAAAATCCAGCGGACCACCGACGAGGATTTTTTCCAGATCATCCGGTGGATCTCGTCATAGGTCAGGCGGGGCATTTCCTTCTCCCGCTTCTGCCAGTCCTGTTTCAGTAATTCCAGTTCATCCATCATAGCTTCAGGGGTTGAGAATGGTTCGAAGTTTGGTTTTGATCCGGCTCATCTTTACGCGCGCATTTACCTCGCTGATGCCCAGGGTATCCGAAATCTCGGCGTAGTTTTTATCCTCCAGGTACAGGAATACCAGGGCCTTGTCAATATCCCCCAGTTCCCGGATGGCGCTGTACATCAGGTTGAGCTGCCGTTCCTGTGTTGGGTCGTATTCCTCGGCTTTCACCTTGTACAGTACCGTATCAAAGGCCTGCGTTTTAGGCTGTTTCCTGGATTTTCGGTACAGCGTGATGGCCGTATTCAGCGCCACGCGGTACATCCAGGTGCTGAACTTGGAGTCTCCCCGGAATTTCGGGTAAGCCTTCCAGAGCTGGATGGTGATCTCCTGAAACAGGTCGTTGTGGGACTCCCGGTTATCCGTGTAAAGGCTGCAGACCTTGTGCACGATATTTTGGTTGGCTTCCAGTTCGGAAACAAATTGATGTTCCAGTTCTTTCGTCACGCGGGTTGGTTATCGTAAAGATTGGTAGCCCAATTGGGCGAAATGTTACATCCGGAAACTAAAAAAAGGGATCCCGGGGGATCCCTTCAGCCCGGAAGTATCGCGTTAGTCCCGGTAATTCAGCGCGGGTTCCCGGTCTCCCAGGAGCGGGACATATTTAAAGTCGGAGCCCCGGCGTTCCAGGAATTCCGCCCGGGCGGCCTGGAGGGTTTCCGGGTCTTCGTACAGGTCGATGGCGGTTTTTGCCAGGGTCTTGGCGGCGATCATCATGCCTTTCAGCCCAATCGAGGTTCCGCCGGCAGCTACTGCCTGCCAGGAATGGGCCGGGGTGCCGGGGACCCATGTGGCTGTGCTGAGCCCCACGGTTGGTACGGCAAAACTCACATCCCCCACATCCGTGGAACCATAGGCCCGGGCCGTTTCGCGGAACGGCATCACGGTGGCGGCTGTCTCGGCATCCAGGGACTCCTGCCCCAGGGAGGCGGCGATCTGCTCGGCAAAGGCTTTTTCCTCGGGCGTATAGGTCATCCCGCCGATCTCCACCAGGTTCTCGTACATCATGCGTTGCAGGGCCAGGTTCGGCAAGAGCTCGTGGGTGCCCCCGATCATTTCATAATCCATGGTGGTGCCTGTGCCCAGGGCAGCCCCTTCCGCAGCTTTCACGATCCGGTCGAATACCTCGACAACCACGTCCCGGGTGTTGTGGCGGGCGTAGTAGTAAACCTCCGCGAAGTCCGGCACCACGTTGGGGGCCTTGCCGCCGTCGGTGATCACATAGTGGATCCGGGTCTCCTGGGGAATGTGTTCGCGCATCATGTTCACCATCATGTTCATCGCCTCCACCCCGTCCAGGGCGGAACGGCCGCGTTCCGGAGACCCGGCTGCGTGGGCCGAAACCCCGTGGAAGCGGAATTTGGCCGATTTGTTGGCCAGGGCGGCACCCGCATTGGCGGCATTCATGGAACCGGGGTGCCAGTGCAGGGCGGCATCCAGGTCATCGAATAGCCCGGCTCGCGTCATGTACACCTTCCCGGACCCGCCTTCTTCGGCAGGACACCCGTAAAAACGAATGGTCCCCTGGCCCCCGTTAGCCCGGATCCAGTCTTTGACGGCAATGGCTGCGGCTGCAGACGCCGTTCCGAATAGATGGTGGCCACAGGCATGGCCTGCAACCCCGCCGGCCGGTTCCTTTTTCGGGACGGCCTTCTGGGATAAACCGGGCAATGCATCGTATTCGCCCAGGATCCCGATTACCGGCGACCCGCTCCCGTATTCGGCTACAAATGCCGTCGGGATGCCGGCTACGCCTTTGCGGATGCTGAACCCGGCGTCTTCCAGGGTCTCCTGGAGCAGGGCGGCGCTCTGTTCTTCCTGATAGCCCATTTCGGCCCAGTCCCATATCTGCAGGGCGATGTCGGCATACTCCCCGGAACGGGCATCCAGTTGGTTCATAACGTCTTCCTGGGCGGTAGCCACCAGGGAGGCAGCCCCCAGGATCAAAGTGTAAATCTGTCTCATCGGTTGTGTTTTGTTGGAATGCCTAAAGATACGAATTCAGCGTTCCTGAGGTAAGGAATTCCCGGGTCCATGTCGCCCTAGCTGAATTTCCGGGGATGGTGCTCCCGGACCACCTCGGCCAGGTGGGTTCGGTCTACGTGCATATAAACCTCTGTGGTGGTGATGCTTTCATGTCCCAGCATTTGCTGGATGGCCCGGATATCCGCCCCATTCTGTAACAAATGGGTGGCAAAGGAATGCCGGAAGGTGTGCGGGCTGACGTTTTTCCGGAGGCCGGCCCGTGCGGCCAGGTCCCGGATTATGGTGAAAATCATGGCCCGGCTGAGCCCCCGGCCCCGTCGATTGAGGAACACGACGTCCTCAAAGCCGGCTTGCGGCTGTTGGTGGGGGCGTACTTCGCGGATATACCGGAGGATACATTCCCGGTTATAGGGCCCAATCGGCACAAACCGGTCTTTGCTGCCCTTGCCGGTTACCTTAATAAAGCCCTCGTCAAAAAATAAATCGCTCAGGCGGAGCCCCAGCAACTCGGAAACGCGCAGCCCGCATCCGTAAAGGGTCTCCAGGATCGCCAGGTTGCGTTCGCCCTCCGGGGCCGACCGGTCGATCTCCGCTACCAGGCGGTCGATTTCTTCCACGGAGAGTGTGTCCGGAAGCTTTCTTCCCAGTTTGGGCGCCTCGATGAGGTCCATGGGGTTGTCCTTGCGATACCCTTCAAAAATCAGGTAGCCGAAGAAGCCCTTGAGCCCCGAGATCAGCCGGGCCTGCGAACGGGCCTTCAGGTCGGTGCCAACATGGTGGATAAAGGCCTCGATATCTTTTCGGTCGATGGATTTGGGTGTGATACCCGGTTCATTTTCCGCGAGGTATCCGGCCAGTTTGCGGACATCCCTGCGGTAGCTCCGAACGGAATTCTCGGAAAGCCCCCTTTCCAGCCGAAGGTAGTGCAGGTAATCCGTTATGGCCTCTTCCCAGTTCACCTCCCAAAGATAACGGTTACCCTCCCAAAGACAACGGCTCCGCGCAGGTCCCGTTCCATTTTGGCTATTTCGCGCTGGCTCCGGCTTTGTTTGATGCATCCACTTCGGATGCTGCTGCCCGGGCCGCTTGCGGTTTTTTGCTACATTTACCCCCATGAAGCTCATCATCATCAACGGACCCAACCTGAACCTGCTGGGCAAGCGGGAACCGGAGGTCTACGGCAACACCACCTTTGAAGCGTATTTCAGCGAATTGCAGTTTCGGTTCAATGACGTGCAGCTCGAATACTTCCAGTCGAATATCGAAGGGGAAATTATCGGCAAGATCCAGGAAACGGGATTTGATTACGACGGCATCATCCTGAACGCCGCCGCCTATACCCATACCTCAGTCGGGATTGGCGACGCCGTCAGGGCTGTGGAAACCCCGGTGGTGGAAGTCCATATTTCCAACGTAGCGGAAAGGGAGTCCTTCAGGCACGCATCCTATGTCTCTCCCGGAGCCAAAGGGGTCATCTTTGGATTCGGGCTCAAAGGCTACGACCTGGCTATCCGGAGTTTCCTCCCGGATTAGACCTTGCCGAGAAAGCGGCTGTCCAGGTAAAACGTGCCAAAGGGCAGGAGGGAGGCCAGCAGAAGCCAGGCGAGGATCTTCCACCCCCATCCCTGTTCCTTCCACACCACCAGTGCGAGCGCCACATACCCGATAAAAAGGAATCCATGTGCGTACCCTACATATTGGTTGGGCTCACCAATACCCGCCCAGTATTTCAGCGGCATGGTAAGGCCGAAAAGCAGCAGGAAGCTGATGCCTTCCAAAATTGCGAGAATCCTGAAAATCGATAGCATAGGGGCGCGGCCGGACCGGGGTATTACAAGTGGATTACTTCGTCATAGGCATCTGCCACGGCTTCCATGACCGCCTCGCTCATAGTGGGGTGCGGGTGCACCGCTTTGAGGATTTCGTGCCCGGTGGTTTCGAGTTTCCGGCCCACTACGGCTTCGGCAATCATGTCGGTGACCCCGGCCCCAATCATATGGCAACCGAGCCACTCCCCGTATTTTGCATCGAAAATCACCTTGACGAAACCATCCGGGTTTCCGGAGGCCTTCGCCTTGCCGCTGGCTGAAAACGGGAACTTACCCACCTTCACGTCGTATCCCGCTTCCCTTGCCTGGGCCTCCGTCATCCCGACGGACGCCACTTCCGGCATGCAATAGGTACAACCGGGGATGTTGCCGTAGTCCAGGGGTTCTACGTGCATACCTGCAATTTTCTCCACGCACAGGATGCCTTCGGCAGAGGCCACATGCGCCAGGGCAGGCCCCGGGGTGACGTCGCCGATGGCATAGTATCCCGGGATGTTGGTCTGGTAATAGTCATTGACCATGATCTTGTCGCGGTCCGTGGCAATTCCCACGTCCTCGAGCCCGATATTTTCGATATTCGTCTTGATTCCCACAGCCGACAACACGATGTCTGCCTCCAGGGTTTGTTCCCCCTTGGAAGTCTTGACGGTGGCCTTGACCCCGTCCCCGGATGTATCCACCTTGGTGACTTCCGAGGAAGTCATCACCTTGACCCCGGCCTTTTTAAAACTGCGTTCGAGTTGCTTGGAAACTTCCTCGTCCTCAACAGGGACGATATTCGGCAGGAATTCCACCACGGTTACCTCAGTGCCCATCGCGTTGTAGAAGTAGGCAAATTCGATACCGATGGCCCCGCTCCCTACGACGATCATCTTTTTGGGTTGCTTCTCCAGGGTCATCGCTTCGCGGTACCCGATGATTTTCTTCCCGTCCTGGGGGAGGCTCGGGAGTTCACGGCTCCTCGCGCCCGTAGCGATGATGATATGCGAGGCCTCGTAGGTGGTTTCCTTGCCGTCGGCATCTTTGACGCTTACTTTTTTCCCCGGTTTCAGCGTGCCATAACCTTGGAGCACTTCAATTTTATTCTTCTTCATGAGGAACTGCACGCCTTTGCTCATCCCGTCGGCCACGCTACGGCTCCGCTTTACCACGGCCCCGAAATCCTTATCGGCGCCTTCCACGCTGAGGCCGTAATCGCCTGCATGTTGCAGGTATTCAAACACCTGGGCCGATTTCAGCAGCGCCTTGGTGGGGATACAGCCCCAGTTGAGGCAAACGCCCCCCAGGCTTTCCTTTTCTACAATGGCGGTTTTAAAACCGAGTTGGGATGCGCGGATGGCGGTTACATACCCGCCGGGCCCGCTGCCGAGAACTAGTACGTCAAAGCTGCTCATAGATGAATTGTTTCGCTGATTTTTCACGGGCAAAGGTACGAAACCCATCCGAATGCTACCGGGGGTTTATTGCGCCGGGATAAAGTCCAGGGCGGCACCGTTGATACAATGCCTTTTACCGGTGGTTTGGCGGGGGCCGTCGTCGAAAACATGGCCCAGGTGACCACCGCAGACCGCGCAGTGTTCTTCCGTCCGGGTCATCCCGAAGGCGGTATCCACACTATAGGCCACATTGCCCTCAATTTCCCGGTCGAAACTCGGCCAGCCGGTCCCGGAATCGAATTTGTGTTCGCTCCGGAAAACCGGGGTCTGGCAACCGGCGCAGACGTAGGTCCCGGCCTGTTTGTTATTCAGCAAGTCGCTGGACCCGGGGTTTTCCGTTCCGGCTTTGCGCAGGATGTAGAATTCCAGTTCCGTCAATTCCGCCCGCCACTCGGCTTCGGGTTTCTGTACTTTAAAATTTTCGGCTACGGCCGGCCCGTCCTGGGTCGTTGCAGCGTCTTTTTCCCCGGATTGCCCCCGGCAGCTCGCAAGGAGCAGGGCAGCAATCAGGAAGCAGATGTATTTCAATTTCATAGAGGTGTTTTTTTATTCGACGAAACTGTCGGGCATTCCTTTCAAATATACGCCATAAAAAACCCCCGGGAATGCCGGGGGGTGTTTCGTTGATGGTATGGCGCAGTGCCATGGGGCATCCGATTCGCCCTGCCCGCGTCCTGCCCCGGGTTATTTTGGGGAAACCACGGGGATATCCGCTGCCTGTACATTCATGTAGTCCAGGACAGCCTGCATATCGGCCACGTCGATTCCTGCCTGGCTTACCCCGTCGGCGGGGAGGATCGCGATCCGGAAGGTCTGGTTATCCGTATCCGCAGGCGGCAGGGTGCCCAGGTCAAAATCGGCTTCCATGAAAATACTCACATCCAGGAAGGTGTGGTCGTAATTGTACTGCAGGATACCCTGGTCCAGCAGGCGGGTCTGGGGCAGGAGGCGCCACAGGTCAATCGGGGCGCCGCCGTCCGGGTCGTCGAGTTGGTCCCAGAGGATATAGACCAGTACCACATCCGTTTCAAAGACTTCCACCGACGGCGCATCCACTGCGAATTCAGAGAAGAGACTGTAGTCGTTTCCGGGGGTGAAATCACCGGTGATATCGTAAACCTGGCCCAGGATGTTGACACCGTCCAGGCCGTCGAGCCCGTCTACCCCATCAAAACCGGGGGGGCCGGGAGGGCCGGCAGGACCCTCACAGGAACTGATTACAAGGACCAGTATAAGACTGAGAAGTGCGTTGATTTTTTGCATAATGATCGATTTTTTTGGTTTTGACGGAACTGGAAAGGTCCCGTTTTCACAAGGTAAAGACAAAAAGCGTTCCAAAAATGTTATTTAAGGACGTCGTATACCGGGATTGGTGGATTCCAACGGGTTTGGAAAAAGTAAAAAAACCGGGGAGACGGGGTCCCCGAATACCCCCGGAAGGAGGTTGCCACCTATCGCAGCCGGGGGTATTTCCGCTGGGATTTTCCCTATATTTAAGTGCCGCACACGCCAAACGGCAAGGCGGCCAGCCAATTGAATCGAGAACGACTCGCCCATGAAGAAAAAACGCCTGAGTTTCTGGGAAATCTGGAATATGAGTTTCGGATTCCTGGGTATCCAATTCGGATTCGCCCTGCAAAATGCCAATACCTCCCGGATATTTGAAACCCTCGGGGCGGAAATAGACCAGATCCCCATCCTCTGGATAGCAGCGCCGGTTACCGGCCTGGTGGTGCAGCCTATCATCGGGTATTTCAGCGACCGCACCTGGACGCGGCTGGGCCGCAGGCGCCCCTATTTTCTGGCCGGGGCCATCCTGGCCTCTATCGCCCTGTGCATCATGCCGAATTCACCTGCCCTGTGGGTGGCAGCGGGAATGCTTTGGATCATGGATGCCTCCATCAACGTCGCCATGGAGCCGTTCCGGGCCTTTGTAGGGGACAACCTTCCCGGAGACCAGCGAACCCTGGGCTTTGCCATGCAGAGTTTCTTTATCGGTTTGGGCGCCGTGGTGGGCTCCGTGATGCCCTATGTGTTTACCAATTGGCTGGGGATCAGCAATACGGCACCGGAAGGGGTGATCCCGGATTCGGTAAAATGGTCGTTTTATGTCGGGGGGGTCGTCTTCCTGACTGCGGTTCTCTGGACCGTCTGGCGATCCCGCGAATACAGTCCGGAAGAATTGGAGCAATTCGAGGAGAACCGGGATTTCCCCGCCCCCGACCTGTCTCCGGAGGAAAACGAGCGGCGGATTGCCCGGTTGCGGCAGTATGGTATCATGTTCCTGGCCGCGGGGTTGCTCGCTACGGCCATCCCGTATTATTACAATTTGCAAAAAGAACTCTATGTCCTCACCGTGGGCTTTGCCCTGGTTGGCATCCTCTTCCTGGCGGCGTCTGCTATTCGGCGCCGGAAGGGCCGCAATGGTTTTGTGACCATCATGTCCGACCTGCTCAATATGCCGGACACCATGAAACAACTTGCCTGGGTCCAGTTTTTTTCCTGGTTCGCACTTTTTTCCATGTGGATCTATACCACCCAGGCGGTTACCGGACATGTCTACGGCACCCGGGATACGACCTCCGAACTTTACAATGACGGGGCAGACTGGGTAACTGTGCTTTTCGGGGTGTATAACGGGGTGGCCGCTGTAGTGGCGTTCCTCCTGCCGGTCCTGGCCAGGAAGACGAGCCGGAAGATCACCCATCTGATTGCCCTAACCCTGGGCGGGTTGGGCCTGATGTCCGTGTATTTCATCACCGACCCGGACTGGCTGCTCCTGTCCATGGTCGGCGTGGGAATTGCCTGGGCCAGTATCCTTTCGGTGCCTTACGCGATGCTCGCCGGCGCCCTGCCCCCGAAAAAAATGGGATACTACATGGGGGTGTTCAATTTTTTTATCGTTATCCCGCAAATGGTGGCTGCCACGATCCTTGGGTTCCTGGTCAGCGGCCTGTTCGGGGGAGAGCCCGTGTATGCCCTGGTTGTGGGCGGCTTGGCGATGATCCTGTCGGGATTGCTGACGCTCAGGGTACGCGACCGGCGCGCCATCGATTTGGCCGGGATGACCAAAAGCTGATCGCCCGGTGCTTTGTGGCAAGGGTTCTGGGGGTTTCCACACGGAGCCGCCGCCAGGGGCGGTGACGCGAGATCAACCCGATGAAAAGAACTGCCAACAAATGGAAGACGCTTCAAATACTGCCATAGACACCCCGGTACCCGATTGGTTGCAGTGGTCGAACCTCTACGAGGTGAACCTGAGGCAATATACGCCGGAGGGTACATTTGCCGCGTTCCGGAACCACTTACCGCGGCTGCGGGATATGGGGGTCGATATCCTTTGGTTTATGCCGGTGCAACCCGTTAGCCGGGAACGAAGGAAAGGCCCGATGGGCAGCCCCTATGCACTTTCAGATTACCTGGCTACAAACCCGGATTTCGGGTCTTTCGAGGAGTTTTGCCAGCTCGTGGAGGAGATCCACCGCCTCGGTATGCGCGTGATCCTGGACTGGGTGCCAAACCACACGGGTTGGGACCACAGCTGGATCCGGGAGCACCCGGACTGGTATATCCGGGGGGATAGTGGTAAAATAATCGACCCGGTGAACCCGGTCACGGGGGAATCCTGGGGATGGACGGACGTGGCGGCCCTGGACTATGGAAACCCGGAGATGCGCCAGGCGATGATAGACGCCATGACCTATTGGGTCCGGGAATCCGGGATCGACGGGTTTCGGGCGGACGTGGCCCATGGTGTCCCGGTCGATTTCTGGGAGGAGTGTACGCGGACCCTGTATGCGATCAGGCCGCTTTTTATGCTGGCGGAAGCCGAGGACTCCGAATTGGTGAATTCCGGGTATTTCACCGCAGATTACGGCTGGGACATGCACCACCTGTTCAACGAAATAGCCAAAAGCCTGGGGGGCGCAGCAGGGGGAAGGCAACTCGATCAGGGGAATATAGCGGCATCGCCCGGGGAGGACTCAACAGCCACAGCGGATGCCCTGGAAATCGACCGGCAACTCAGCCGGCAGGCGGAAAGGTACCGGCGCGGCCTGAAGATGTATTTTACTTCCAACCACGATGAAAACGCCTGGGCGGGAACGGAGTTCCGGCGTATGGGCGCTGCCCACCTTGTCTTTGCCGTCATTGCCGCCACGCTTCGGGGGATCCCCCTGGTTTATTCCGGGCAGGAAGCCGCCATGGACCGCCAACTGGCTTTTTTTGAGAAAGACGAAATTTCCTGGGGGGACTACCCGTATACTGATTTTTACAAGGCGTTGAATGAATTGCGGCACCGCAACCGGGCCCTCTGGAATACGGAGGGAGGGGGGCGCGTGGTTAAAATCCCGACGGGGGTGGACCGTTGGGTCTATGCCTTTACAAGGGGTTTTGAAACAGACCGGGTAGTCGTCGTCTTAAACCTTTCGACCCACCCGAGGGAGGCCGTATTGGGCGGGCTGGGCTATTCCGGGGAGTACAAGCGGATATTCGGTGGGCAAAGCGGATTTCTGGGGCCCGGGGATACACTGGTACTGGAGCCGCTGGAATACCGGGTGTATTCAAACAGGTAAAGCCGTGGCGTTGCGTTCAACGGCTCCGGCTCGCCCGCACCTAATTGGCCCGGGTTCCCGCGGGTTTCGCCAAATCTCAGGAATTGGTTACATTTAGAGACATACCAAGCAGACAAACAAGCAGACAAATATGTTCCGACAAGAACGCGTAGTTATCGATGCCGTGAGGCCCCAGTTGGACTGCGGCAAATTTTTTATCAAACGGGTGGTAGGGGATACCGTGGAGGTATCCGCCGACATCCTTCCGGACGGTCACGACGTAATGCAGGCCGAGGTACTCTACAAACACCAATCGGAGCGGCGTTGGGACAGCGTGCGGATGCTGCCCCTGGAAAACGACCGTTACCAGGCCTCCTTTACCGTTGCCAAACAGGGATTCTATCAGTACAAGGTCTGGGGATGGGTGGATTACGCCCTGAACTGGCAACACGGGATCGGGGCAAAGATCCGGGACGGGCAGCACGTCCGGAGCGAATTGCTCGACGGGGTGCAATACCTGGAACACCTGGCCAAAGATGCCGGAAAAGCCGACCGGGCTTATGCCAGGGACCTGATCCCGGTATTTGAGGATGCAGACCGGTACGACCAGGCGGTGGAGGCCGCGGTTTCCGACCGCCTGCACGAGCTCTTTATGGAGCACCCGGAGCGCCGGCTGGCAAATACCACGGAACCCCTGGAGGTTTACGTAGACCGGAAGAAGGCGGAGTTCAGTACGTGGTACGAGTTTTTTCCGCGTTCGGCTTCCCCGACCCCCGGAAAACACGGCACCTTCGCGGATTGCGAGCGGTTGCTGCCCCGGATTGCGGAGATGGGTTTCGACACGGTCTATTTCCCCCCGATCCACCCGATCGGGGAAAAGAACCGGAAAGGCAAAAACAATACCACCGAGGCGGAGGAAGGGGACTGCGGGGTCCCCTGGGCCATCGGGTCGCGCCACGGCGGGCACCGGGCCATCCACCCGGAACTGGGAACCGAGGAGGATTTCCGGCAGTTGGTCCGGAAAGCCGGGGAACACGGGTTGGAGATCGCCATGGACCTGGCCTTCCAGGCAGCCCCGGACCACCCGTACATTGCGGAGCACCCCGAATGGTTCCGCAAGCGGCCGGACGGCACGATGCAGTACGCGGAAAACCCGCCGAAGAAATACCAGGACATTGTCAACTTTTATTTCGAAACACCCGCATACAAGGCGCTCTGGAAGGAATTGCTGGAAGTAACCCTCCAATGGGTCGGCTTCGGGGTAACGATTTTCAGGGTGGACAACCCGCATACAAAACCCTACTATTTCTGGAACTGGCTGATTGCCGAAGTCAAAAAGAAACACCCGGACGTCCTGTTCCTGGCCGAGGCGTTTTCCCGCCCGAGGATCATGCAGCAACTGGCCAAACAGGGCTTTTCCCAGTCCTACACCTATTTTACGTGGCGGGAGCACAAACAGGAGCTGATCGACTATATGGTGGAGCTCACCCAAACGGATATGCGGGAGTACTACCGGCCGAACTTCTGGCCGAATACCCCGGACATCAACCCGCACCACCTGCAGAACGCGGGGGAAGCGATCCACCTGATCCGCTATGGGCTGGCAGCCACGCTCTCGGGGAATATTGGGATCTACGGGCCCGTTTTTGAGTATATGGCCAATGCCCCGCTGCCCGGCAAGGAGGAGTACCTGGATTGCGAGAAGTACGAGATCCGCCACTGGGACTGGGGGGTGAAAAACAAACTGACGCACGTCATTTCCAAGGTGAATGCCATCCGCCGGGAACACCCGGCCCTGCAACAGACCAACAACATCTATTTCTGCGGCCTGGAAAACCCGCAGATGCTGGCCTATTATAAGTGGGATCACTTGCGCCAGGATGAAATCCTGGTGGTTATCAGCCTGGACCAGTTCGGCAGCCAGAGCGGGTTTGTGCGCATCCCCTGGGAAGCCATGGGGCCGAATTCCGGCGGGGCCCTGGAAGTGGTGGATTTGATGACCCAGACCAGCTATCGATGGGACAAGGAATGGAACTACGCGGAGTTGCATCCCGGCCTTCCTTTCCATATCTTTCATATCAGAAGATAGGTCATGGCGAAAAAAGCAGCAGAAGCAAAGCAGCAGAAAGGGTCCGATAGCGCGGAGGCCCCGGCACAGGAAGCCGTCCAGGTGGAAGGGCTCCAATTTGATATCCCCTGGGAACAGCTCATGGACGACGAGCGGTTCGTGGAGGTCTTCCTTTCGGATGTGCTGGAAAACTACGTGGTGCAGCAACGCTGGTACGGGGGCAAGTCCAGCACGATGAAGTATATCGAACTGCAGGAGTACTTCAGGATTCAGCACAACGAGGAGGTGTATTACGGCCTGCTCCTGGAGGTCAATTTCGAGGAGGCCTTCTACCAGCATTATTTTTTGCCTATTGCCTTTGTATCGGATGAGAGCTTTGCGGAAAGAGACCGGATCCTGCCCCTGGCGATCCGCGGCCAGGAGGGCTTTATCATCGATGCAGTCAATTTGGAGGCATTCCGACGGCTGGTCTACGAACGCATCCTGATGGCGGAACCCAACGACACCACCCGCGTGCGGTACCACAAGAGCACGGAATTTCGGGGCACCCCGTACGAGTCATCGAAATTTATGGGGCTCGAACAGAGCAATACCTCGATCATTATCAACGGGAAGTCCGTCATCAAGTTCTTCCGCCGGATTTACGCCGATAAGAACCCGGACTACGAAATGAGCCGGTTCCTGTCCGAACGAAAAGGCTATAAGAACACCCCGGCTTATCAGGGGAGCCTCAGTATCATGGACACGGACAACGTCAATGTGACCATTGCGCTCATGCAGGAACTCGTCCCCAACCAGGGCGATGCCTGGGACTATATGCTCAAAGAGCTGCACAAAATCTTCTGCAACCTCGAATACAAGGGGATCCGGGTGGACCGCCTGCCGAAACTCGAGCTTTTCCAGCGGATCAATTCGCGGCAGGTACCTCCGGAAATCATCGACTGGGCCGGTCTCGGCGTTTTTCTGAAACTCCAGAAACTGGCGCAGCGAACGGCGGAAATGCACATTGCCCTGGGTTCAGAATTCGAGGATACAGCATTTACGCCCACCCGTTTTAACGGGGATTATGAAGTATGGTTAAAAAACCGGCTCCTCTACATGTTCCAGAACCGGCTGAACATGGTGGAGAACAACCTGGGACGCCTCGAGGGGCAGGCCCTGGAACTCGCCAATGAATTTTTGGAGCGGAAGAATGAAATCCGGAAGCGGTTTGTCAATTTCGACTGGACCAAACTCAAGGGGGAGCGGTTGCGCGTACACGGCGACTACCACCTGGGCCAAATCCTCGTGCAGGGGGATGATTTTTTCCTGCTCGATTTCGAGGGGGAACCAGAGAGCACCATCCGGGACCGGAAAGTGAAACAACCCCCTTTGAAGGATATTGCCGGAATTTTCCGTTCCTTCCACTACGCAGTGTACGCCACCATTTTCGACAACCCGGGCAAGTATCCGTACCCCCAGGACGAACTTTTTGCCGCGGGCGAGCTGCTATACCGGTATTTTGTGGGGGTTTTCCTGGACACATACGTTCAGATGATCCAGGACCACAACATCAACATCGGCTATAGTGCCGAGCGGATTTTCCTGCTGAAATACTGCATGCTGGAGAAAGCCGTTTACGAACTGGGATACGAAATGAATTCGCGCCCGGACTGGGCTGTAATCCCCCTGGAAGGCATCCGGAGTATCATTAACGATTAACAAAACACAACAACTGACTATGGGCAAAGTTATCCCGCATAGCTTTTTTACGGAATTCGATATCAATCTGTTTAAATCCGGGAAGCACTACCGGCTCTACGAGAAAATGGGGTCCCACCTCACCGAAGTGGATGGTGAAAAAGGCGTGTATTTTGCTGTATGGGCGCCTTCGGCCAAATCGGTTTCCGTGGTCGGCGACTTCAATTACTGGCTGGAAGGAGAGCACCCCCTGAACGTCCGGTGGGATGAAAGTGGCATATGGGAAGGCTTTATCCCTGGCCTGGACCAGGGTACGCTTTATAAATACAAGATCCATTCGCATGTCAATGACGTCAAAACCGAAAAAGCGGATCCCTTTGCGCGGTATTCGGAGCACCCGCCTAAAACAGCCTCCGTTGTTTGGGCGGATGACCACAAATGGAAGGACGGGACCTGGATGAAAAACCGGGCCGGGCACAACGGGCTGGACAAACCGTATTCCGTGTATGAAGTCCATTTGGGTTCCTGGAGGCGAAATGCAGACAACGAATTCCTGACGTATCTGGAATTGGCCGACCAGCTTGTGGAATACGTCAAAGAGATGAACTTTACCCATGTGGAATTTATGCCGGTCATGGAGTTCCCCTACGACCCTTCCTGGGGGTACCAGCTAACGGGGTATTTTGCGCCCACTTCCCGCTTTGGGAAACCGGAGGACTTCAAGGTACTCGTGGATGCCCTGCACCGGGCCGGCATCGGGGTGATCCTGGACTGGGTGCCGTCCCACTTCCCCGAAGATGCCCACGGGCTGGGGAATTTTGACGGGTCGCACCTTTACGAGCACCCGGACCGGCGAAAAGGCTACCACCCGGACTGGAAGAGCCTGATCTTCAATTACGGCCGGAACGAAGTGCGCGCCTTCCTGATCAGCAACGCCCTCTACTGGCTGGACCACTTTCACGTGGACGGGTTGCGGGTGGATGCCGTAGCCTCCATGCTCTACCTGGACTACTCCCGGGAAGAAGGGGAGTGGGAGCCCAATATGTACGGCAATAACGAACACCTGGAAGCCATCTCCTTTATCCGGGAGCTCAATGCGCAGGTCTATGGGAACTACCCGGGGGTGCAAACCATCGCGGAGGAATCCACAGCCTTCTCCAAGGTAACCAAGCCGGTGGATGTCGGCGGATTGGGCTTTGGTATGAAATGGATGATGGGCTGGATGCACGACACCCTGGAATACTTTAAGAAGGAACCCGTTTACCGGAAACACCACCAGAACGATATTACCTTCAGCATGACCTATGCGTTTACCGAAAACTTTATGCTGCCGTTTTCGCACGACGAGGTGGTGTACGGGAAACAATCGCTGCTCTACCGGATGCCCGGGGACGAATGGCAGCGGTTTGCCAACCTGCGGCTGCTGTTCGGCTATATGTTTACCCATCCGGGGTCCAACCTGCTTTTTATGGGGGGGGAATTCGGGCAGTCGTCCGAGTGGAACTTCCAGCAGAGCCTGGACTGGCACCTCTTGCAGTACGATTTTCACAAAGGGGTACAACAGGTGGTCAGGGACCTCAATACGCTCTATCGCGAACAACCCGCCCTGTATGAAAAGCAATACAGCCACGAGGGATTCCGGTGGATCGACTACGGGGATGCGGAGAATTCCGTCCTCACCTATATGCGCATGGGGAACGAGCCCAAAGACTACCTGATCATCGCCTGCAACCTGACGCCGGTGCCCCGGGAAGGGTATCGGATCGGGGTGCCCAAAACCCGGCAGCTGAAGGAATTGTTCAACAGCGACGCCGAGAAATACGGGGGCAGCGGCATGGAAAACGGCGTGGCAAAGATCAGCAAAACCCCCTGGCACGGTTTCGACCGGTCTGTTGAAATTAACCTGCCGCCCCTTTCGGTAGTGGTTTTCCGGTAAATGAATGGTAGAATGTTCCCGGGTGCCAGCCAGCAGATTACAGCAAAACCGGCTTGGGGAACAGTCGCAAACGTTATCGTTCATATTTGACGGGGGAAACATTTCCTATTCTCGCCGTATTGTCTTTTTTTTGTGAGGCTTTAATATAACCGACTATGATCACCAATACGGAACTGGAGTACAAAGGCAATTTGTATCCCAATCAAGTGGTGGACTACCATACGGACTCCGGGAAATTTTATTTTACCACAGACAACGGGGTCGTCCTGGAAATCACCGTTTTACGGAATAGCGCCCTACGCTTCCGTTATGCCACGGATTATAATTTCGAACCCGATTTTTCCTATGCGATAGCCCCGGATGCCACCGGGGGTTACAACGAATTGCGGGACGAGGAAACAGAATCGGATTACCGGATCTTCACCTCCCGCCTGCAGGTGCTGGTAGACAAGAAGAGCCTCCGGGTGCAAATATCCGACCTGGAGGGCAACATCATCAACGAGGACGAACTGGGATTCCACTGGGAAGAGAATTACGCCTTTGGGGGAAATACCGTAAAAATGAGCAAGATTACCCAGTCTTCGGAGAGCTTTTACGGGATGGGCGACAAGGCGACCCATTCGAACCTCAAGGGACGGCGCGTCAACAACTGGGTTACGGACCAGTACGCATTCGGCAAGGAGCAGGACCCGCTTTACAAGGCAATCCCCTTCTACATTGGCCTGCACAACAACCAGGCCTACGGTATTTTCTTTGACAATTCCTTCTGTACCCATTTTGATTTTTCGCATGAACGCCGCAACGTAACGAGCTTTTGGGCCGACGGGGGGGAGATGAATTATTACTTCTTTTACGGCCCGGCCATATCCAAAGTGGTGCAGTCCTATACGGACCTTACCGGCACCCCGGAACTTCCGCCCCTGTGGGCGCTGGGGTACCACCAGTCCAAGTGGAGCTATTACCCGGAAAAACGCGTTCGGGAACTGGCCAAAAACTTCAGGAAACTGCAAATTCCCTGCGATGCGATCTACCTGGATATCGATTACATGGATGGGTTCCGGTGCTTTACCTGGGATAAGAAGCGCTTCCCGAACCCGAAGAAAATGATTGGCGACCTGGAGAAGGACGGGTTCAAGACCGTGGTGATGATCGACCCGGGGATCAAGGTAGACCGGAACTACTGGGTGTACCAGGAAGGCCTGGAAAACGATTACTTCTGTAAACGCGCGGACGGCCCGATTATGCATGGGAAAGTATGGCCAGGGCCCTGTAGTTTTCCGGATTATACGAATCCGGAAGTCCGGGAATGGTGGGCCGGACTGTACGAGGACTTCATCAAGGATAGCGGCTTGCACGCCGTGTGGAACGATATGAACGAACCGGCCGTGATGGAAGTCCCCACCAAAACAGCCCCCCTGGATATGCGCCACGACTATGACGGGAACCCCTGCAGCCATCGGAAGGCCCATAATATCTACGGGATGCAGATGGTCCGGGCCACGTACGAGGGGGTCAAGAAATTCGTCTTTCCGAAGCGTCCTTTTGTGATTACGCGGGCGGCCTACGCTGGGACCCAGCGCTACGCCTGTACCTGGACCGGGGACAACGTAGCAACCTGGGAACATTTGTGGATTGCCAACGTTCAGGTCCAGCGCATGTGCATGAGCGGCTATTCATTTGTCGGCTCGGATATCGGGGGCTTTGCAGAACAGCCCAACGGGGAACTCTTTGCCCGGTGGGTGCAGCTGGGGATATTCCACCCCTTCTGCCGGGTGCATTCCAGCGGCGACCACGGCGACCAGGAACCCTGGTCGTTTGACGAGGAAGTGACCGGGATAGTCCGGAAATTTATCGAACTCCGGTACCAGTTGCTGCCCTACCTCTACACGAGCTTTTGGAAATACGTCAAGGAAGGCGTCCCGATGCTCAAACCCCTGGTGTATTACGACCAGGAGGATACGCAGACACATTTCCGCACAGACGAATTCATCTTCGGGGACCAGATCCTGGTCTGCCCGATCCAGGAGCCCAATGCCAAGGGCCGCCGGATGTATATCCCGCGGGGGAAGTGGCACAATTTCTGGACCGGGGAAATCGTGGAAGGCGGGAGCGAAAAATGGGTGGTGGCCGACATCGACAAGATCCCGATCTTTATCCGGGAGGGGGCCATTATCCCGAAATTCCCGGTGCAGCAATACGTGGGGGAGAAGAAGCTCGAACAGATGGAGCTGAATGTCTATTACAAACTGGGGCAGGAGCAATCGACGCTTTACGAGGACGCCCAGGACGGCTACGACTACAAAAAGGGCGGGTACAGCATCCGGAATTTCCGATTCAGCGGAAAGGAAAAGGAGGTAATCCTGCAACAATTCAAGGACGGTTCCTTTATCACCTCCTATGATACCTTTAAGATCAACCTGGTGGGCCTGCCGTTCCGCATCAAAAGCGTCGAGATCGACAATGAAAAGGTCCCGTTGAAAGAGCTTCGCATCAACGGGGACAACACCATTGAAATCAGCAAAAATTTCAGCGTATTGCACATAAGCGGGACTTGATTTTTTCGTAATTTACCCGGTGCACGAATTCAAATTTCCTCATATGAAAAAGGCCTTGCTGGCATGTGTGTTATTCCTTTCGGTAGCCGCGTGCAAAACGAATCCGTTTACCGGAAAAAACACCCTGAACTTCTACCCGAACAGTCAGATATTCCCCATGGCTTTTGCCCAGTACGACCAGTTTCTGGAAGAGAACAACGTTGTAGAAACCGGGGCGGAGGCCAATATGATAACCGCCGTTGGGCAGCGTATTGCCAATGCGGCAGAGCGATGGCTTACCGCCAACGGATACCCGGGCTACCTGAAAGATTACCGTTGGGAATACAACCTGGTCAAAGACGAAACAGTCAATGCCTGGTGCATGCCCGGGGGTAAAATTGTCTTCTATACGGGCATCCTGCCGATCTGCCAGGGAGAAACCGGAGTGGCGGTGGTCATGGGCCATGAAGTGGCGCATGCCCTTGCCGACCACGGGGCACAGCGTATGAGTGCCGGGATGCTGCAACAAATCGGGGCTGTTGGCGTGGCCGTGGCCGTGGACGACCCGGAAAAGCGGAATGCCTATATGCAGGCCTATGGCCTGGGAACCACGGTTGGGGGCATGTTGCCGTTCAGCCGGAGCCACGAAACGGAAGCAGACCGGATCGGACTGCAGATAATGGCGATTGCCGGATACAACCCGGATGAAGCAGCCGAACTCTGGAAGCGGATGAAGGCCCAGGGTGGGCAAGCCCCCCCGGAATTCCTCAGTACGCACCCGTCCAATGAAACCCGGATCGACAACCTGACCGAGTGGGCGCCCCTGGCCAAGGAGGAGGCCCGCAAATTCGGGGTGACCAGTTTTAAGTAATAACTTCGGGGAGGTCTCGCGCACAATTTGGCCGGTCGGGGACCAGAGCGCCTAATTATTGTATATTGAAAGCCATTCGGGGAACTGGATGGTTTTTTTATGGGGAAAGCATTTGCAAACAAAGGCAGCCGCCGGCTGCTCAATGCCTGGGCCTTCTACGACTGGGCGAATTCGGTGTACAGCCTGACGGTCGTCTCGGCCGTATTCCCGCTCTACCTGGGGGCGATTTTCCGGTTGGCCGAAGTGGAACAGGTGACCGTATTTGGGGTGACCCTGGGGCGCACCCCGCTGATCAGCTATACCACCGCAGCCGCTTTTGTAGTCATCGCCCTGATCACACCCTTGCTCTCCGGAATTGCCGATTACCTGGGGAATAAGCGGTTCTTCATGAAATTTTTCTGCTACCTGGGCGGCATCTCATGTATTGGACTCTACTGGTTTACCCTGGATACGCTCCTGGTAGGGCTTGTATTTTATTTCCTGGGCGTTATCGGTTTCTGGGTGAGCTTTGCCATGAACAATTCCTACCTGCCGGACATTGCCTTCCCGGAACAACAGGACCGCCTGAGCGCCAAGGGGTTTTCCCTGGGCTACATCGGCAGTGTGATCCTGTTGTTGGTGAACCTGGCCATGGTACTTTCCCCGGATACCTTCGGGATTGTCGATACAGCCCGGGAACCCGCCGAGATCCTGGCGATGAAGTACTCATTTGTCAGTGTGGGTGTGTGGTGGATCCTGTTCAGCCAGTATACGTTCTACCACCTGCCAAAGGGGTATCGGCGGGAGGGGGAGCGCACCCGTATTATTTTCAACGGATTCCGGGAGTTGCAGGGCGTCTGGCGCCAGTTGCGGGACCTGCCGGTGCTCAAACGGTATCTGGGCGCCTTTTTCGTCTACAGTATGGCGGTGCAAACAGTCATGTTGATCGCAGCGTATTTCGGAGAAGAGGAAATAGCCTGGGGGACGGATTCCGAGCGCACCACCGGGCTGATTGTCAGTATCCTGGTGATCCAGTTGGTGGCAGTGGCCGGTGCCACGCTTACTGCCAGGGCCTCAAAGGCCTTCGGCAATATTCCCACCCTGGGGGTGATCAATGCCCTCTGGGTCGTAATCTGTATCTACGCCTACTTTGTCAGGCAACCGATGGAGTTCTATATCGCCGCAGGGTGCGTTGGGTTGGTTATGGGCGGCATCCAGGCACTTTCCCGGTCTACCTATTCGAAGCTGATGCCGGAGACCACAGACACGACTTCATTTTTCTCGTTTTACGATGTGGCGGAGAAAATCGGCATCGTTATCGGGATGTCCATCTTCGCACTGGTAGCCCAGATGAACAACAGCATGCGGCCGGCTGCGCTGATGCTCGGTGTTTTCTTTCTCCTGGGGATTTTCCTGCTATTGCGGGTCCGCGTTAAAAAGTAGCCCCGGAAAGGCACGGGGCGCTTTCCGGGGCGGATTGACTGTGACGTCCATTGATTGAAAACCCGTTACTCCTTCACGACATCTCCGGACCCCGAGGTTTTGGAATCCACATGGGCCGGGTTGCCCCGGTAATGGATGTCGCCCGATCCGGAAACCCGCGCCGTAAGGGATTCGCGCACCGTCACCCGGACATCTGCCGATCCGGATACCACCGCCTCCACTTCCCGGGCATCCAGGTCATAGGCCCGGACATCCCCGGACCCCGAAACCCGTATTTCAACAGCTCCTGCCGTTCCGCTCAGGACAATGTCCCCGGACCCGGAGAGGGAGGCATCCAGGTTTTCGGCTTCCACCTCCAGGGAGATATCCCCGCTACCGGACATGGTGGTCCGGAAATGTCCGGCGGCCAGCCGGGTCTTGCCGACAATATCCCCGGAACCCGAAAGGGAAACCTCCCCGATCGATTCGACGGGGACCGTAATCCGGATCCCGCCATTCCTCCAGGAGGAGGGTTGCAGGTTGTATCCTTTCTCCGTTTTGATTTTCAGGGTGCCGTCGCGGTCTACCTCCGTTTCGAGGTGTTCCAGGAGGTTCTCCTCTCCTTCCAGGGTAATGGTGCCCTCTGCACCCGATACGAGTTCAACGTCGAACCAGCCGGAGAGGGAGACCCCCTCGTAACTGCCTACATCCCGGGTTTCCGTGACGGTATTCCCATTTCCTTTGATTTTTTTACCCCATTGCCCGCTGAGGTTGCAGGCGGCCAACAGGCAGCAGATACCGAACAATAATGTGTTTTTCACGATGATAGTTGTTTAAATAATATTTGTTAATGATAATGGGCGCTATGCCCGCCCGGGCTTCAGCCTTTGCGGATATGCCCGGCACCGCTGGCCTTGCTCTCCAGGCGGGGCGGGTCTCCTTTGTACGAGAGCCCCCCGGCACCGGATACGCGGGCTTTCAGGGATTCTTTGGCCGTAACGTCCGCATCGCTGGATCCCGAAAGTCTTGCATCCACATGGCGGGCCGTCAGTCCGTATGCATCCAGGTCGGAAGCGCCGGCTCCTTCAATCTCCAGCGTTTCCGCGGAGCCCTGCAACCTGAGTTCCGATGCGCCGGAGAGTTGGACGCGGAGGAAATCTGCCGCGATATCCAATTCGGCATCGGCGGCGCCGGAGATATTGATCTCGAAACGTTCTGCGGTCAGCGCGGATTCCCCGATCAGGTCACTGGCCCCGCTGGCCGAAACCTCGTTGACGGACTCTACCGGGACCCAGATCCGGATCCCCTCCTTGCGGAATTCCCGGCTGGGCTGGAGTTGCACGCCCCGTTCCACCCGGATTTTTAACTCGCCCCCTGAAACGTCCGTGTGGATGTACTCCATGAGGTTTTCTTCGGCCTCGATACGGATTGTGCCTTCCGCCCCGGAAACGAGGTACACGGTAAAGATGTGCGATACGGTAATGGCATCATAGGTGCCAACCTCCCGGGTTTCCGTTTGCCGGCTCCCGTTTCCCTTAATTTTTTTGCCCCACTGCCCGTTGAGATTGCAGGCGGTCAGCAGGCAAAATATCCCGATGATCCATGTGTTTTTCATTGTAGCCGATCTAGATTGATTCTGGTTATTGGTAGCCAAACGGCGCTCTTTGTTACTAATTCCGGGTAAACGTAATGCTCCCGTAGTCGCTGGTAATATTTACCATGTTCCCGCTGCCGCTGCTGCCGTGGTACCCCTGGTAAAACCGGCTGCTGTTCTTTTCCCGGCTCACATTGACGGTGAAATCTTCCTTGCCACTCACCCCGGCGTATTCCGTGCTGATTTCGAAATCGAAATGGTAGTCCGGGTCGTACCCGATCTTGATACCCGTATAATCGGTGCGGATGCTGACGTTCCCGGCATCTTCGGCCAACCGGCCGATGCGGATGGAGCCGTAATCTGCGGAAATGTCCACATGGCCGTGCAGGGTGCCCAGCTTCACGTTGATATAGTCACCGTTTCCCTTTACATTTTTCGCTTCACCAACTTCCAGGTTGCCGTAATCGCTGGCGTAGGTGAGGTTTTCCATCGATTCTACCATGGCGTCTGTATAATCCGCCGCAATATCCAGGTTCCCCGCTTTTTCAATGACAAAGCCGGAGTAATCCGCCCGGATTTTACCGGAGTTGATATAGCCGATCCGGGATTTGGAGGTGTAATCGAAATTCAGGTCGTTGTTCCTGCCCCGCAGCTCCCCGAGATCCAGCCGGCCGTAGTCGCATGAAATCCGTGTGTGGCCGTCTACCCGGTCCAGGCTGATATTGCCGTAGTCGTTACTCAGGTTCACCGAGTTCTTAACCGGTAGTTTTACCGTGTAGTTGATCTGCATGTTCACATTGTTGTTGTTGCCCCACCAGCCCCAGGAACTTTCTTTCTGGAACTTTGTCCGGGCCGAGACCATGGAGGCGCTCGCCTCGAATTCCACATCGATGTCGTCGAGCTTTTTCTGGACTTTCTCTTCATTGTTGCCATTGGTGGTGATATGCACCTCGATGACCACGCGGTTCTCGTTCCAGGAGGTAAGTACCAGGTTGCCGTAGCTGTTAGCGATCTTCAGCAGGGCATCTGCATTGACCTGGTATTCCTTTTTGATGGTCTTTTCCTTGGTGTGCCTCCCCTTGAGTACCGGGTCATTCGCACGTGCCGTACCCGCGATCGCAATCACGGCAAGTATAAGGGGGATCAGTTTAAAGGGTATTTGTCTCATCATTCGCATTTTTGAATTGTTTGATTTGTTCTATTTGCTGCATCACCTCCTGGAGGAGGTCGATGCGGGTCTGAAAATTATTGATCATGGCACTGAGGATCAGTTTGCTGTTCCCGCCGCTTACCAGGTCGGATTCCAGCTTTCCGTAATCTGCCTCCAGTTGGCCGAGCTGGCGGAGCGCATCGTCGATCAGCGGCCGGGTTTCCGGGCTGCTGAGGGCTTCCAGTTCACCCACCTGCTGCCGGACCAGGTTGGCAAAATAGTAGGAGGTTCGGGAGGCTTCCGGCGATATTTCAGCCACCTGCTCTTCCATGCTGGCGTCCGGCCGGAACAGGAAAACCGAGGCTGTGATCAGTAAGGCAAACGATGCCGCCAGGGCCAGTGGCCCCCAGAGGTTCTGCCTGCGTGTCTTTGGGGCTGCCGGTTCTCCCAGCCGTTGTTTGAATCGCTCCCGGTGGCCTTCCGATGGTTCCATGTGGTCCATGGCGCCGCGGAGTTCCCCGAACAGCGATTCCAATGTGTTGTCTTTCTCTTTCATACGCTTGGTGTTATGGATAGCATCTGACGGAGCCGTTCCTTGGCCCTTGAGATGGTCGTGCGGCAATTGCCGTAACTCATATCCATGATTTCACAGATCTCCTTGTAATCATAACCTTCGATCAAGTGTAAGGTCAAAGAAATTCTGTAGCTGTCTTTTAGCTGCTTCATGGTTTCCAGGACTTTTTGAGCCAGTTGTTCCGTACTCCCGGAATCAGCATCAGCTTCATCCTTGTCTTCGACCTTGTACATGACACTTTCCAACGCCACTTCCCGGTTTTTCTGCTGTTTCCGGTAGTGGTAGATACTGTTGTTGATCACAATGCGCTTCAGCCAGGCCCCGAAGGTCACTTCACCTTTATAGGTGTGCAGCTTCGTAAACGCACTCAGAAAGGATTCCTGCATGATATCCTCGGCCTCTGCGGCATCCTTTACGATCCGGACCGCCGTGTTGTACATGGCGCGGTAGTACCGGTCGTAAATTTTCATCTGTGCGTGATGGTCGCCCTGCAGGCACGCTTGCAACAAAACATCAGTATGTTCCGTTAGTTGGCTCAAAAAGTTGTTCTTTGTCTTATAGATGATTCAATTTACGGATTGTTACAGTTGCGCCACCCAATTTAGCCGCCTTGGCATGGGAATTGTCCCACCCTAGTGATAAAAGCGCCTATAAAATGCGATACGCTCCTGAAATACAGCGCGTTTCGTATTTTACAACGGGCTGTGAAAATGAATGAATCTGTCTCCAGGTGACAGAATGACCGAAAATCGACGCATGTCTGAATCAAAGTTTATATCTCTTGACAAACTGTCGCTCCAGGACCTCGACCAGGATTCTGAGCTGATCCCGCTCCTGACCCCGGAGGACGAACAGGAAATGCACAACGAGGAACTTCCGGAAACCCTTCCGATCCTGCCATTGCGCAATACGGTGCTGTTCCCGGGGGTTGTGATCCCCATCACCGCCGGCCGGGATACCTCCATCAACCTGATCCGGGACGCCAACCAGGGCTCCAAGGTGATCGGGGTGGTGGCCCAGAAAGACGAGGAGGTGGAAAACCCCGGGATTGCCGATATACATACCCTCGGAACCGTGGCCCGCATCCTGCGGGTCCTGCAGATGCCCGATGGGAACACCACGGTAATCATCCAGGGAAAGAAGCGTTTCCGGGTAGCCGAGGTGCTCACCGAGAAGCCCTATCTCACGGCAACCGTCCGGGAAACACGGGAGAAGCGACCCGCACCGGACGACGTGGAATTTTCCACCATCATCGACTCCATCAAAGAGCTCGCACTGCAGATCATCCGGGACAACCCGAATATCCCCAGTGAGGCTTCTTTCGCGATTAAGAATATCCAGAGCGATTCCTTTCTGATCAACTTTGTTTCGTCCAACCTGAACCTGGAAGTGCGCGAAAAGCAGGAGCTCCTGGAGATATCGGATCTGCAGCAGCGGGCACTGGCCACCCTGAAGCACCTGAATACGGAATTCCAGAAACTGGAACTCCGGAACGAACTCCAGTCCAAGGTCCGCAGCGATATGGACCAGCAACAGCGGGAATACTTCCTGCACCAGCAGATGAAAACCATCCAGGAGGAACTCGGGGGGCTGTCGTACGACGAGGAGATCGAGGAGATGGAGGCCCGTGCCAAGAAAAAGAAATGGTCCGATGCCGTGGGCGAGCATTTCGGGAAGGAACTGGCCAAGCTGCAGCGGATGAACCCGCAGGTAGCCGAATACTCCATCCAACGGAATTACCTGGACCTGCTGCTGGACCTTCCCTGGGGGGAGTATTCCAAAGACCGGTTCGACCTGAAACGGGCCGAAAAAATATTGGATCGGGACCACTACGGGCTGGAGGACGTGAAGCGCCGGATAGTGGAATACCTGGCAGTCCTCAAATTGAGGAATGACATGAAATCGCCCATCCTCTGTCTGTACGGCCCCCCGGGGGTTGGGAAAACCTCCCTGGGAAAATCCGTCGCCGAGGCTTTGGGGAGGGAATACGTCCGGATGTCCCTGGGCGGGCTGAGGGACGAGGCCGAAATCCGCGGACACCGGAAAACCTACATTGGCGCCATGCCCGGCCGGATTATCCAGAACCTGAAAAAGGCCGGCACATCCAACCCGGTATTTATCCTGGACGAGATCGACAAGCTTTCAAGCAGCGCCCAGGGCGACCCGTCCTCCGCGATGCTCGAGGTCCTGGATCCCGAACAGAATAGCGAATTCTACGACAATTTCCTGGAGATGGGATACGACCTGTCCAAAGTGATGTTTATCGCCACAGCCAACAACCTGGGGACCATCCAGCCGGCCCTCCGGGACCGGATGGAGATTATCAATGTCACCGGATACACCATTGAGGAGAAGGTGGAGATCGCCAAACGCCACCTGCTGCCCAAACAGCTCAAAGAGCACGGGCTGGCCTCCAAAGACCTGAAAATAGGGAAGAAGCAGCTCGAGAAAATCGTGGAGGGGTACACCCGGGAATCCGGGGTGCGGGGCCTGGAAAAACAGATCGCCAAAATGGTGCGCTACGCGGCACGGCACATCGCCACCGATGAAGACTATACCGTTAAAGTCACAAACGCGGTGGTGGAGGAGGTGCTTGGCGCCCCCCGAATGGAACGCGACAAATATGAAAACAACGAAGTGGCCGGGGTGGTTACCGGCCTGGCGTGGACCAGCGTGGGCGGGGATATCCTCTTTATTGAATCCATATTGTCCAGGGGCAAGGGAGCCCTGAACATCACCGGGAACCTGGGGAAAGTGATGAAGGAGTCCGCCACCATTGCCCTGGAATTCATCAAGTCGAATGCGGAGGCCTTTGGCATCGACCCGGAGGTTTTCGGCAGGTACAACGTGCACATCCACGTGCCGGAAGGCGCTACGCCCAAGGACGGCCCGAGCGCCGGAATCGCCATGCTCACCTCCCTGGTGAGCCTGTTCAGCCAGCGCAAGGTTAAAAAGAGCATTGCGATGACCGGGGAAATTACCCTGCGGGGCAAGGTGTTGCCCGTGGGCGGGATCAAGGAGAAAATCCTGGCAGCCAAACGCGCCCGGATCAAGGAGGTGATCCTGTGCGAGGAAAACCGGCGCGACATTGCCGAAATCAAGGAGGATTATCTGAAAGGACTTACCTTCCACTACGTGACTGAAATGAGGGAAGTGATCGAAATCGCCGTCACCAACCGGAAGGTGAAAGGGGCTAAAACGCTGTGATGAAAAAAATCTCCATCGCCATCGACGGGTATTCGTCTACCGGCAAAAGCACCCTGGCCCGGCAACTCGCCCGGGAATTGGGATATATCTATATCGACACCGGCGCCATGTACCGGGCCGTAACCCTTTTCGCCCTCCGGGAAGGCCTGATCGGGGAGGAGCCCGACGAGCCGGCCCTTGAAAAGCGGCTTGCTGCATTGGAGATCGGTTTTGAGCGCAACGATGAAACCGGCCGGTCTGAGGTTACCCTGGAAGGAAAGAATGTGGAGGGGGAGATTCGCAACCTGGATGTATCCCGCTACGTGAGCCAGATTGCAGCCCTGGGGGCTGTACGAGAAAAGCTGGTTGCCCAGCAACAGGCCATGGCAGCCCAGGGGGGCGTGGTTATGGACGGGCGGGATATCGGTACGGTGGTGCTGCCAGAGGCCGATCTGAAAATCTTTATGACAGCAAGCCCGGAAATTCGCGCCAACAGGCGCTACAAGGAACTGTTGGACCGTGGCGAGCAGGTGCGCTATGAGGAGGTGCTTCAGAATGTCCGCGACCGGGATTACATCGATTCAAACCGGGAAATCTCCCCCTTGCGCAAGGCGGCAGACGCCATTGAGTTCGACAACAGCGATATGGGCATGGAAGAGCAATTCGAGCGCATCCACGCCCATGCCTTGCGGGTTATCGACAAAAAAAAAGGCGCTTCCTGAGAAGCACCCTGTAATTCCATTTATGCCCGGTCAGGGGGTTGGGATCACCAGTACCTGGTCCGGGTGGATGATGTCCGGGTTGTTCAGGATATTCCGGTTGGCCTCAAATATCTGTTTGTATTTCATCGGGTCGCCGTAGTAGTGCTTGGCAATTTTGCTCAGGGATTCCCCGCTTTTGACCACATGGCGGTGGTAGACGGAGGCATCCTCAACCTTGATGTTCGCCTTGACATCGCCCGGTTTTTCACCCCCGATTTCCTTGATCTTGTCCCAGAGCAGGTTTTTCTCGTACTGGGTACGGGTAGTGCCCTTGATTTTCAGCACCCCGTCCTCTTCGCTGACGTCCCCGTCTTTAACGCCCAATTGCAGCCCCAGGTCCAGGACGGGCTGATACTTTGATTTTACACTCATAATACGCGATTTTCTATTGAAATTTATCGAAAGACAAGATACAAAAACAGGGCGTACAGCGGGGGCTTTCGGGAGAAAATAACCCTCCCATTTTTCCGGGGGCGTGAAAAAGCTTGGTAATAAGCGGTATTCGTTGTATTTTTGCACACCTTTTCCAGCGCGTATTCAGGAGTGGAAAAGGCGAAGAATCAATTGTTAAGAACTACTTCCGGGGCAGGTGCCAGCTCCTGACGGGCCCTGGGATACAAACGAAAATCAGCAAATGGCTGAAGAAAACAAAAAGGAAGAAGCAGTGGAAACTGCTGAAACCCAGGTGCAGGAAGCTCCTGCCAAACAAGAAGCTCCTGCCAAACAAGAAGATCCCCAGGAATTCCTCGAAAATTTCGACTGGGATAAGTACGAAGAGGGAATTGAGCGGGTCGAGGACGAGAAGCTCGCGGAGTTTGAGCAACTCGTCAAGGAAAACTTTGTAGATACCGCCGACGAGGAAGTGGTGAAAGGGACCATCACCCACATCACGGATCGGGAGGCGATCATCGATATCAACGCGAAATCCGAGGGGGTAATCTCCCTGAACGAGTTTCGCTACAACCCGGACCTGCAGGTAGGCGACACCGTGGATGTGCTGATCGATATCCGGGAAGACAAGAACGGCCAGCTCGTGCTGTCACACCGGAAGGCGCGCACCATCAAGGCGTGGGAAAATGTCAACGAAGCCCACGATAAGGAAGAGGTAGTTACCGGTTACGTAAAATGCCGTACCAAGGGAGGTATGATTGTGGATGTCTTTGGCATCGAGGCCTTCCTGCCCGGTTCGCAGATCGACGTAAAACCCATCCGGGATTACGACCAGTATGTCGGCAAGACCATGGAATTCAAAGTGGTCAAGATCAACCAGGAATTCAAAAACGTCGTGGTTTCCCACAAGGCGCTCATCGAGGCAGATATCGAGGAGCAGAAGAAGGAGATCATCAGCCAGCTCGAAAAGGGCCAGGTACTGGAAGGTGTGGTGAAAAACATCACCTCCTACGGGGTGTTTATCGACCTGGGCGGCGTAGACGGCCTGGTTCACATTACGGATTTGTCATGGAGCCGGATCAACCACCCGAACGAAGTGGTAGACCTGGACCAGAAGCTCAATGTGGTTATCCTGGATTTCGACGACAACAAGTCCCGGATCCAGCTGGGTATCAAGCAGCTTGAAAAGCACCCGTGGGATGCCCTGGGCGACGAGATCAAGATTGGCGATAAGGTAAAAGGAAAGGTAGTGGTCATTGCCGATTACGGAGCTTTCCTGGAAGTGGCAGAAGGAGTGGAAGGACTGATCCACGTATCCGAAATGTCCTGGTCCACCCACCTGCGCAGTGCTCAGGATTTCGTGAATGTCGGAGACGAACTGGAAGCCGTGGTGCTGACCCTGGATCGGGAAGACCGCAAGATGTCCCTGGGACTCAAGCAACTCACCCCGGACCCGTGGACGGATATCACCAGCAAGTACCCGGTTGGTTCCCGCCACAAGGGAATTGTCCGCAACTACACGAATTTTGGCGTATTTGTGGAACTGGAAGAAGGTATCGACGGCCTGATCTATATTTCCGACCTGTCCTGGACCAAGAAAATCAAGCACCCGTCTGAGTTTGTCAGCGTCGGGGACGAGATGGAGGTAGAGGTACTGGAACTGGATGTGGACGGCCGCAAGCTGAGCCTCGGCCACAAACAAACCCAGGAAAACCCCTGGGACAAGTACGAGGATGAGTTCGGCGAGGGGACAACCCACAAAGCCGCTATCACGGAGATCGTGGACAAGGGAGCTATCATCGAGTTCAACGAGGATATCACCGCCTTTGTGCCCCAGCGGCATATGGAGAAAGAAGACGGCAAAAAACTCCAGCGGGGTGAAGAAGCCGAATTCAAGATCATCGAGTTCAACAAGGACTACAAGCGCGTGGTTGCCAGCCACACGGCAATTTTCAAGGAGGAAGAGCAGCGCAACGTGCGTGCGGCCCGCCGGAAATCTGCCCAGGCTGACGAGAACAAGCCCACCCTGGGAGATGCCAACGAGCAGCTGCAGGCCCTTAAGGACAAGATGGAAGGAAAAGGCAAGAAATAACAGGCCGGTTTCTCCAAGAGGATAGAAAACCCCGGGTTTCCCCGGGGTTTTTTTATGTCCGCCGGGCCCGGGACGGCAACCCCCGGAAACCGCCTCGCCGACTGCACTACAAACCCCGCCCGCATATTGGGGAGAAATGCCTATTTTTGTCCCTGAAACGATCGAGCCGGCCCGGTATGAGTCAAAAAGTGCTGCTTTCCTCCCAAGAGATCCACATCATCCTGCACCGGCTTGCCTGTCAACTGTTGGAACGCCATTTGGATTTCAGCGACAGCGTCCTGATCGGGTTGCAGCCCCGCGGTACCTTCCTGGCCAAACGGCTTCTGAAATTGCTGGAGACGGATTACAAAGTCACGGGGATCCCGTTCGGGTTGCTCGATATCACCTTTTACCGGGACGATTTCCGCCGGGGCGACAAGACTCTGGCAGCCAGCAGTACGCAAATCGATTTTCTGGTGGAAGGCAAGCGCGTGGTTTTAATCGACGACGTACTGTTTACCGGGCGCAGCATCCGCGCGGCCCTGACGGCTATCCAGTCGTTTGGCCGGCCGGGCGAAGTGGAATTACTCACCCTGATCGACCGGCGATTCAGCCGTCACCTGCCTATTCAGCCCGATTACCGGGGACGCCAGGTGGACGCCATTGGAGGGGAACGCGTAAAGGTCTGCTGGGAGGAAAATGCCGGGGAAGACGCCGTATATCTAATCAGTGATGACGCATGAGTGAGCTAAGTGTACGCCATTTGCTGGGGATCAAGTACCTGAGCCGGGAAGACCTCGACCTGATTTTTGAAACTGCCGACCATTTCAAGGAGGTCCTCAGCCGCTCCATCAAAAAGGTGCCTTCCCTGCGGGACATCACCATCGCGAATATCTTTTTTGAAAACAGCACCCGGACAAAGCTCTCCTTTGAGCTGGCCGAAAAACGGCTTTCGGCGGACGTTATCAACTTTTCGGCAGCCCAGTCTTCCGTGCGGAAAGGGGAAACCCTGATCGATACGGTAAACAACATCCTGTCCATGAAGGTGGACATGGTGGTGATGCGGCACCCGAACCCGGGGGCCGGTATTTTTCTCTCCAGGCACGTAAATGCCTCGATTATCAATGCGGGCGACGGCGCCCACGAACATCCCACCCAGGCCCTGCTGGACTCCTATTCCATTCGGGAGAAGCTCGGGGAGGTGGCCGGAAAAAAAGTGGTTATTGTGGGAGACATCCTCCATTCCCGGGTGGCTCTGTCCAATATTTTTGCCCTGCAACTGCAGGGGGCCGAAGTCCAGGTTTGCGGCCCCAGGACGCTGATCCCCAAGTATGTTGAATCCCTGGGCGTCCGGGTGGAACCCAACCTGCGCAAGGCACTGGAATGGTGCGATGTGGCCAACATGCTTCGCATACAGAACGAGCGGATGGACATGAGTTATTTTCCGTCTACCCGGGAGTATACCCGCCAATACGGTATCGATAAGAAATTGCTCGACAGCCTCGGCAAGGAAATCGTGATCATGCACCCGGGCCCGATCAACCGCGGGGTGGAGATCACCAGCGATGTTGCCGATTCCAGCCAGTCCATCATCCTCAACCAGGTAGAGAATGGGGTGGCCATTCGGATGGCTGTGATTTATTTATTAGCTTCAAGGATCAAATAAGCCGCACATGCTATTCGATACCGACGGGAATATCACCATTGTCCTGCAGGAAAAGGTTTCCCTGCAGACTTTTTTGAAAAACCTCCGGGAAGCCTACCCGAGGTTTAAAAACAACCACCTGATTGTCAACCTGTTTTCACTGGGAAAACTCACCACCGACGATGTCCTGGAATTCCTGGAGATCTCCAACGAGCACCGCGGGGCAGGCAAATCCTTTGTCCTGGTATCCGATGCGCTGTCCTACAACGACCTGCCCGATGAGATCTGTGCGGTCCCGACCCTCCAGGAGGCGCGGGACATGATCGAAATGGAGGAAATCGAACGGGACCTGGACCTTTGAGCGGGAATCCACAATCCATGAAGCTCCGCGTCATTGGCTGTTATGCGGCCACGCCCCGCTACCAAACCCACCCGAGTGCGCAAGTGCTCGAAACCGGCGGCCACCTGTTGCTGATCGATTGCGGGGAGGGCACCCAGATGGAGCTCCGACGCTACCGGATCCGATTGGCGCGCATCGACCATATATTTATCTCCCACCTCCACGGGGACCACTTTTTCGGCCTGCCGGGTCTTATTGCCACCTTCCAGCTACTGGGCCGGGAGCGCCCGCTCCACATCTATGGGCCCAAAGGCATCCGGGAGGCGATTTCGCTCCTGCTGAGGGTTGGGGAAACCCGCACGCGCTTTGCGCTTGAATTCCGGGAGCTGACTTCCACGCAGCCCGAAACTATCCTGGCCAACGAGAAACTGGAGGTTTCCACCTTGCCGCTGAACCACCGTATTTACGCCAACGGCTTTTTGATTCAAAGGAAGCCTGGCATGCGGAAACTACGGGCCGGGGTAGCCGAATCGCTGGGGGTGGACAAGGCCTATTACCGGAAGATTAAGCAAGGGGCCGATGGGGTAGCCGCCGACGGCCGTACGATCCCCAACCACCGGCTTACCGAGCCCCCGCCCCCTGCTGCGAGTTATGCCTACTGCAGTGATACCGCGTATAAGCCGGAACTGGCCGCGTGGATCCGCGGGGTGGATACGCTCTACCACGAATCCACTTTTTTGGAGACCGAAGCCCGGTTGGCGGCGGAAACCGGCCATTCCACGGCATTACAGGCCGCCCGGATAGCCCGGGACGCCGGGGTGGGCCGTTTGATCCTGGGGCATTATTCCACCCGCTATCGGGATTTGGAGGCCTTTCGGCAGGAAGCCCTGGGCCAATTTCCGAACGTGGAACTTGCCGAGGATGGGAAGGCGTTTGAATGGAGCGCCGGCCAGGATTAAAGCGGTTTACGGGGACCGTCTGCGCCCCGGTTTTATCCAAGTTTGATTATATTGGTATCCCAGAACACTTCCCATGGAAAAAGACCTAGGTGCCTACCGGAAATCCTATGAAAAAAAGCAGTTGGACGAGTCCGGGGTACCGGACCGCCCCCTGGATCTTTTCGGGCAGTGGTTCCGGGATGCGGAGGCCGCTGCCGGGGGTGAGGAACCCAATGCGATGACGCTAGCCACCGTCGGGCCGGACGGATATCCCAGGAGCCGGGTGGTCTTGCTGAAGAAATTCAGTGAAGAAGGTTTTGTGTTCTATACGAATTACGAAAGTGAAAAGGGCCGGGCCATCGCAGCCGATCCCCGGGTATGCCTTTCATTTTTCTGGCCCTACACCGAGCGGCAGGTCATTGTAAAGGGCCGGGCCGAGAAGGTTTCCGCTGCCGAGTCGGATGCGTACTTCCAATCGCGGCCACTGGGCAGCAGGTTGGGGGCGGTGATTTCCGACCAAAGCCGGGTTGTCCCGTCCCGGGAGTATCTGGAAGAACGTCTGCTAAAGGCCGAAAAAGAGCTTGGCGGGGGGGAGATTCCCAGGCCGGAACAATGGGGGGGCTACCTGGTCCGCGCCGAATCGGTGGAATTCTGGCAGGGACGCGAAAACCGGTTGCACGACCGGCTGCTGTACCGTATGAATGACCGGGGAGGCTGGAAAATCGAACGCCTGGCGCCTTAAAGAGAAACACATGAAAGAACTGATACTCATTCGTCACGGTAAATCCTCCTGGGATTACGACGTGGCCGATAAAGACCGCCCACTGAAGGAACGCGGGATTCAGGACGGGCACCTGGTTGCCCGGAAAGTCAAACCGGATTTTCCCCGCCCGGATGCCGTATTTTCAAGCCCGGCAAACCGGGCCCTGCACACCTGCATGATCCTGATGCGGGGCCTGGACCTGCCTTTTGAGTTACTCACGGTTACCGATGCTTTGTACGACTTTTCCGGGTCCTCGGTTGCCGGCTTCGTAGCGGGGCTCGACAACCGGTTGCAACGGGTACTGCTATTTGGTCACAATCACGCTTTTACCCACCTTGCAAATACCTGGGGCGACCAGTCCATCGACAACGTCCCGACCACCGGCCTGGTCCACTTGCGGTTCGGGGAATCCCGGTGGGAAGAAGTCGCAACGGGGAAGACACTGTACACGGTTTTCCCGAAACACCTCAAATAATTCTGCATGAATAAACAATATATCAACCGCGAAATCAGCTGGCTCCGATTCAATGAACGCGTCCTCCAGGAAAGTGAGGACCCGGGGGTTCCGCTAATCGAGCGGCTGCGCTTTCTGGGTATCTTCTCCAACAACCTGGATGAATTCTTCAAGGTCCGGTACGCTACCGTCAAACGGATCGTTCAGGCCGGTAAATCCGGGAAAAGTGTCCTGGGGGGCGAAAAGGCCAAGGACCTGCTGGAGGAAATCACCCAGATCGTGATCCGGCAGCAGGAGAAGAGTATCCGGATTCTCCACGAAATTGAACAGCAGCTGGAGGCCGAGAACATTTTTATGATCACCGAGACGGAGATCCAGGAACACCAGGAAGCATTCCTGCGCAACTATTTCATCCAGAACGTCAGTCCCGTACTGATGACGATTATCCTGGACGAGCACACGGATTTTCCCATTTTGAAGGATACCGCTGCCTACCTCGCCGTTAAAATGGCCCTGCTCGACACGGATGCAGATTCCAAGAAAAACGGGGATTACCGTTATGCACTTATCGAAATACCCAAGGGGATCAACCGGTTTATCGAGCTGCCGCGCGAGGGCGACAAGAACTACATCATCCTCCTGGACGACCTGATCCGCTATTCGCTCCGGAGCATTTTCAATATGTTTTCCTATGAGGATATTTCGGCCCACATGATCAAGATTACCCGGGACGCGGAACTGGATATCGACAATGACCTGAGCAAGAGCTTTATCGAAAAAATTTCCGCCAGCGTCGATAACCGCCGCCTCAGCGACCCGGTGCGCTTTGTCTACGACCGGGCTATTGAAGAGGATACGCTCAACTTCCTGAAGGAGCGCATGGGTATTGAGGATACGGACAGTGTAATCCCCGGCGGCCGCTACCATAACCGCCGCGACTATATGGGGTTCCCGAGCCTGGGCCGCCATGACCTTACGTACGACAAGATCAAGCCGTTGCCGGTGGTTGGCCTCAGTATGGAGGGCAGCCTTTTTGAACGTATTGCCCAGAAGGATTACCTCCAGTACGCCCCGTACCACACGTTCACCTATGTGATCAAATTCCTCCGGGAAGCTGCACTGGATCCGAAAGTGCGCAGTATCAAGATTACCATCTACCGCCTGGCCGACCACTCCCAGGTGACCTCCTCCCTGATCAACGCGGTCAAGAACGGCAAGCAGGTGACTGTACAGATTGAGCTGCGGGCCCGGTTTGACGAACGGGCGAATATCGAGTACGCCGAACAGTTGCAGGAAGAAGGGGTGAAGCTCATATTTGGCGTGCCCGGTCTGAAAGTCCACAGCAAAATCTGCGTGATCGACCGGGAGGAAGGAGATACCATTAAGCGGTACGGTTTTGTAAGCACCGGGAATTTCAATGAATCCACGGCGCGTATTTACACGGATTACACGTTGTTTACGGCCCATGAACCCATCCTGAAGGAACTCAACAAGGTATTCGACTTTTTCGAAACCACCTACCGGATCGAAAAGTACAAGCACCTGATCGTCTCCCCGCATTACACCCGCAGCCGCTTTAAAAAGCTCATCAAGCAGGAAATCGCCAATGCCCGGGCTGGAAAGGAGGCCTATATCAAGATCAAGATGAACAGCTTCACCTCTTACGACATGGTCGACCTGCTCTACAAGGCGTCCGAGGCGGGGGTTAAGATCCAGCTGATTGTCCGGGGAGTCTGCTGCCTGATTCCCGGAATTCCCGGGATGAGCAGCAATATCGAGGCGATCAGCATCGTGGATAAATTCCTGGAGCACCCGCGCCTGTTTATATTTGGAAATGACGGGGACCCCAGGGTGTATATTTCCTCGGCCGACTGGATGACCCGGAACCTGGACAACCGGGTGGAAGTAGGCTGCCCGATCTACCAGGAAGATATCCGGCAGGAGCTTATCGAAACCTTCGAAATTTGCTGGCGCGATAATGTGAAAGCCCGGGTTTTTGACGCCGAGCAATCCAATACCTACCGACAGGATAACCGACCGCCTTTCCGTTCTCAGTTTGAGATGTATAACTTCTACCAACGCAAACTGGAAGAGGCCCGTGGAGATTCGTAAACTCGCCGCAATCGACATCGGTTCGAATGCCATCCGCCTGCTGGTACAAAATGTCATTGAGGCCGCCGACCGGCCGGTTCAGTTCAACAAGAGCGCGCTGATCCGCGTCCCCGTGCGACTCGGGGAGGACAGTTTCCGCCTGGGCCGCATCTCAGAGGCAAATGCCGGGCGTATCCGGGATACCCTGAAGGCATTCTCCCTGCTGATGCGCGTAAGCGGGGTAGAGCGCTACAGGGCCTGCGCCACTTCGGCCATGCGGGAGGCGACCAACGGGAAGGATATCCTGGAAAAGGCCCGGCTGGAAACCGGGATGGCGGTGGAATTGATCGACGGACAGCGCGAAGCAGCCATTATCGCTGCCACGGATATCAGCAGGTTGATCCGGCAGGAAGGCACCTACCTCTACATCGATGTGGGCGGGGGCAGTACGGAGTACACGGTATTTTCGGATGGCCAGGCGGTGGCGTCCCGGTCCTTCCGCATCGGCACCGTTCGCCTGCTGGGGGATTCGGTCACCGCGGCCGACTGGCAGGATGTCGAAACCTGGATTCGCGAACAGGTGCGGCGCTTTCCCAGGGTGGAAATTATCGGATCCGGGGGGAATATCAACAAGCTGCACAAGATGTCCGGAAGGAAGCAGGGCGAACCCCTGTCGCAGATCTGGCTCAATGCCCATTTCCACTTTCTCAACAGCATGACCTACGAGGAGCGCATCTCGGAACTCGGCCTGAACCCGGACCGGGCGGACGTGATTATCCCGGCCACCCGCATCTTTTTGATGTCTGCCAAATGGAGCCGCGCCAAACGAATCCACGTACCCCAGATTGGCCTGGCCGACGGGATTATCAGGACCATGTACCATAGCAAAAGCAAGCCGGAATCCGGGTATGCCGTTCCCGGAGGGGAGGGGTTCGATTCCTAATTAACAGCAATTGGCACAGGCAGAGGAGATTTACCGGTTTATAACGGAAGAAGGGGAAGAGCGGTCCTGCAGTGCGATCAGCGAGGTGCACTGCACGGATGTCCCCGGGAATTTCCTGAAGAATGCCCTGAGCGGCTTCTGTTCGAAACTCGCCGAGCAGTTGGTCAGCCCGGGGGTTACCCTGCCCTGGATGATTTCGCTCTTTGGAGGCGGTATGGGAATTTCCGGTATGCTGGTCCCGCTGAAAAACCTCGGCAGCCTCCTGCCGCAATTATTTGTATCCGGCAGGATTCGGAACTACCCCAGGCGAAAGTATTTTTGGGCTTTTCCGGCTTTTTTCCAGGCGTTGGCCATCCTGCTGATCGGGGGTGCTTTCTGGAAACTGGAAGGCGGGATGATGGCGGCGGCTGTAGCCGTACTGCTCCTGTTGTTCAGCATCGCCAGCGGGGTGGCATCGGTTGCCTATAAGGACGTCATGGGAAAAACGATTCCCAAGGGCAGGCGGGGCCGGCTGCTGGCCACGCGGGCAACCGGAGGGGGGGTGCTTACCCTGGCCTTTGGACTCGTCCTGTTTTTCTTTCTCAGGGATATGCAGGCGTCGTGGACGGTGGCCCTGTTGATTGTCGGGGCGTCCCTGCTCTGGGTACTTGCCGGGCTGGCATTTCTGTGGATTGATGAGGCGGCGGGTGCCACGGAAGGCGGGAGAACCCCCTTTCAGGAATTTCGCGCTGGCTGGAAAGTCCTGCGCAAAGACCGGAACCTCGTCAATTTTATCCTCTCGAGGGCTTTTTTGATGGCCATTCCGCTGGCCCAGCCGTATTTTGTGGTCATCGGCAGGGAGTACACGGATGCCGACTTGTCGGGCCTGGGCCTGTTTGTTATTGCCGCCGGCCTGGCAGCCCTGATATCCAGCCCGCTCTGGGGGAAATTGGCCGATCGCTCCTCCCGCGGGCTGATGGTTGGCATGGCGCTTTTGGGCATCCTGAATTGCGGCCTGGTGGCCGGCTTTACGTATTTGCCGGAGGGGAGCCGGAGTATTTACCTGTTTGCCCCGTTGATCCTGATGAACATGATGGCCCACGGCGGCGCCCGACTAAGCCGCAAAACATACCTGACCGACTATGCGCCCGAAGAAGATCGCCCGCTTTATGTGGCACTTGCCAACACGCTGATTGGAATTTTCACCCTGGCGGCTGCAGGGATCGGGTTTTTATCCGAATGGTTCGGCCCCCTGTTTTTACTGGCGTTTTTATCCGGGATGCTGCTGCTGAGTATTTTCTTCAGCCGGAGGCTGGAGGAAACCTGATCAGCCGTGGACGGTTTCCCGGTTCCCGAGCCCTTTGACGATTTCCGCCTCGTAGGCCAGCAGGTCTTCCCATTTTTGGTCTACTTCCGCCCGGTTGCCGTATTTCCTGGCAAATTTCAGGAATAAGGTGTAGTGCCCCGCTTCGCTTACCATGAGCTTGCGATAAAATTCCGCCAGGTCCGGATCCTTGAGTTGTTCGGAGAGTAAACGGAAGCGCTCGCAACTCCTGGCCTCGATCAGCGCTGCGTAGAGCAGGCGGTGAACCAGTTTGGTCTCCCGGCTGCCGCCTTTTGGAAAGAACTTCATCAATTCCACCACATAATCGTCCCGCCGGTACCGCCCCAGGGTTTGTCCCCGGGCCAGGATCCGGTCGTGGACCATCTTGAAATGGCCCATTTCTTCCCGGGCAAGCGCTACCATTTCGGTGACGAGTTCCGGGTACTCCGGGAAGTTCACGATCAGTGAAATAGCCGTACTGGCAGCCTTTTGTTCGCAAAATGCGTGATCCGTCAGGATTTCGTCGATATTTTTTTCCACGATGTTGACCCATCGGGGGTCCGTAGGGAGTTTCAGCCCGAGCATGTCCTTCTTTTGTTGCAAAGGTACAAATCCCGAAGTGGAATTTTCACTTTCCCGAAACGGTCATCCAGTCGGGATTCTGAATAATTATAGCTACTTTTGACAGGAAGAACGCGCCGGGTTCTCCGCCAGGCGCACGAACCCGCCAACAGAATTGACTTTATGGATACGAACAACGTGTCACGGCGTTTGCGCATCCTTCTTACAGATACCCTGAAGCCCGGGCAGCTCGAGTGGCTGGATGAACGGATTGACCGTATTACCGGGGAGCCGTCCGGCAAGGACCTCTTCCTTTCCTACAGCCTGATTGGCCGGAAAATCCCCGGTTCGGGCGTGGAGCTCAATCAGGCAGCGCCATCCGCCGTCACCGATTATATCCGGGAACACGGTATCCGTTGCGACCAGCTGGCGCGGATCTACCTGCTGGCCTCTGTGCTCGAAGCGGACCCGGAGTATTTTACCCCAAAGGTTGCCACGCTCATTCAGGTGGCCGATACCGGAGAACTGGTAACCTTCCTCAGGTACCTTCCGGTTCTTCCCGCCGCCGGGGCCTTTAAGGAATCCGCTGTGGAAGCCCTCCGGACGAATATCGCAACTGTTTTCGATGCCATCGCTCTGGGGAACCCTTACCCGGTGGAGCATTTTAACCAGCAACAGTGGAACCAGATGTACCTGAAGGCCGCATTCATGGGGCGCGACCTGTTACAAATCCAAGGGGTGGGAAAGCGCGCCAACGCCGAGCTCGCCCGGATCATTTCGGATTACGCCCATGAGCGCTGGGCCGCTTCCCGCGCGGTAGACCCGCAGATCTGGCGCCCCGTGGGGCCTTTCCTGGAGGGGCCGCTGATAGGGGATATGCAGCGATTGCTGGACAGCCCGGACATCCGGGAACAACAGGCGGGGTACCTGTGTTGCCGGGCTTCCGATTCAGAAGCGGCCGGTAAACTCATCGACGGACACCCCGTGGAAAAGAAGTATGAAGCCAATCCATTTGATTGGCGCGATATAAAAGCATAAAAATGCAAGATAACCTCCGATTTATTGACCCGCACGTCCACATGACCTCCCGGACGACGGACGATTACGAAGCCATGGCTGCCGCCGGGGTGGTGGCCCTGATCGAACCGGCCTTCTGGCTCGGACAGCCGAGGACCCAGGTGGGGTCGTTCCAGGATTATTTCAGCAGCCTGGTGGGCTGGGAGCCATTCCGGGCCAGCCAGTTCGGGATCAAACACTACTGTACCATCGGCCTGAACTCCAAGGAGGCTAACAACGAGCCGCTGGCAGAAGCCGTCATGGAGCTGCTCCCGCTTTACCTGACCAAGGAAAATGTGGTGGCCGTGGGCGAGATTGGCTATGACGACCAGACACCTGCCGAAGACCGGTTTTTTCGTGCCCAGCTGGAGCTGGCAAAGGAAATGGGGATGAGCGTACAGGTCCATACGCCGCACCGGGATAAAAAATCGGGTACCATCCGGAGCATGGAGGTGTGCCTGGAACACGGATTGGACCCGTCGGATGTCATCATCGACCACAACAACGAGGAGACCGTCCGGGAAGTCCTGGACCGCGGTTTCTGGGCTGCATTTACGATTTATCCCAAGACCAAGATGGGCAATGAACGCATGGTGGAGGTGATTAAACAATACGGGAGCGAGCGGATCCTGGTCAACAGTTCCGCAGACTGGGGGGTGAGCGATCCGCTGGCCGTCCCCAAAACGGCTTCCCTGATGCTTCGCAATGGAATTGCCCGTGAAGACGTGGAACGCAGCTGTTACGGAAACGCCCTGGCAGCATTCGGGAAGAACAGTACGATGAGCGAATCGGACTGGACCGGGGCCGGGGGCATCGACCAGCGCAAACTCTTCAATGACAACAGCGTCCTCCGCGGGCAGCAACCCCGGGTAGACTCCGACCAGATACAATAAGATGGGCAAAAGTGCCTTTTACGGGTACCTGCAGCTTATGCGGCCCCCCAACCTGCCGACGGCAGCCGCGGATATACTTGCCGGCGGGGCCATTGCAGGGGTTTATTCCCAATTGTTTGCTTCCCAGGAAGGGCCGGCACCCTGGCTCGTCCTCCTGACATTGGTTACTGCTTCCATCCTGCTTTATGCCGGGGGCGTAGTCCTCAACGATGTCTTCGATGCGCAACTCGATGCGCAGGAACGCCCGGAGCGGCCGATTCCCAGTGGGGTCATTCCCAGATCCCGGGCAGCGGTTTTTGGCGCTTCGCTGCTTTTCCTCGGCGTACTGGCAGCATCCCTGGTCCGCCTTGAGAGCGGCTATATCGCAGCCTTGCTGGCGATAGCCATCCTGGTTTACGATGCCTATGCAAAAAAATTCAGCTTTCTGGGGCCCTTGCTGATGGGTACTTGCAGGAGCCTGAACCTCTGGTTGGGGATCAGTATTTTACCCATAACCGGACAGGGGGCGTACCTCTGGGTGCCCCTGCTTTACATCTTTGCCGTTACCACGGTGAGCAGGGGGGAGGTATATGGGGGAAACAAAAAAGCCTTGATAGCCGCAGCCGGGATGTACGCAATTGCCATTTTCGGCGTTGGAATACTAGTCGGAGTACAGACCACCCGTTTTTGGTTTGCCCTGCCGTTCCTCCTGTTGCTCTGCCTGATGGTATTCAGGCCGTTATGGCGGGCCTACCAGATCAACCAGCCGGCGGAAATCCGGGGGGCGGTCAAAGGAGGCGTCCTGGGGATCGTTGCACTGGATGCCGCCTGGGCAGCGGGGTATGCCGGGCTCTGGCCCGCGGTGCTGATCCTGGCTTTACTGCCGGTGGCGCGATTGCTGGCGGCCCGGTTTGCAGTCACTTAAGTGAAGAGATCAATGGACAGACAGATAGAAAAAACATTCAATGTGCCCTTCCGGCACCGCCTCCTTTTCACCCGGGGGGTGTTCAATCCGGAGAACCAACTCCTGGCCGACCTGTTGCACGCCTACCGGCCCGGGGTGTCGGTCAAAACCCTGTTTGTCCTGGACAGCGGGGTGCAAAAGGCCCATCCCGGGCTTGAAAATGCCATTCAGACGTACTGCGGGAAGTATCCTGAACAAATGAAATGCGCGGATGTATTGGTGGTCCCGGGAGGAGAATCCGCAAAGAATTCAGAAGGCCCAACCAACCGGGTGCTCAAAGCGATCGAAAACCATGGGATCTGCCGCCATTCAGTGGTAGTGGCCATTGGGGGCGGTGCGGTTATCGATATGGCGGGGTATGCCGCCGCCATCGCCCACCGCGGGGTCCAGCTCATCCGCATCCCCACCACGGTACTGGCCCAGAACGACGCCGCCGTTGGGGTGAAGAACGGGATCAACTTTTACGGGAAAAAGAATTTCCTGGGCACCTTTGCCGTCCCCCAGGCCATCATCAATGACCGGGACTTCCTGGAAACCCTGGAGGACCGCGACTGGATAGCCGGTTCGGCCGAAGCGGTAAAGGTAGCCCTGATCAAAGACGCTCCGTTTTTTGAATTTCTGGAGCGGGAAGCCCAGGCGCTGCGCCGAAGGGATCCTGGCCCCATGCAGGAGCTGATCTTCCGGTGTGCGGAACTGCACATGGAACATATTGCAGGTGGGGGGGACCCCTTTGAGGCGGGCTCTTCCCGTCCGCTCGATTTCGGGCACTGGTCGGCCCACAAACTCGAACACCTGACCGGGTACGGGCTGCGCCACGGGGAAGCCGTTGCCCTGGGGATGGCCCTGGACGTGCGTTACAGCCACCGGTTGGGGATGCTCGAGCCCCGGGAAACCCAGCGCATCCTGGATTTGCTCACAAACCTGGGCTTCGACCTGCACCTCCCGGACCTGGGACCCGACGGCTCCCAAAACTTGTTGCAGGGCCTGGAGGAATTCCGGGAACACCTGGGGGGCGTGCTGACCATCACGCTGCTGGAAGGTATCGGCCGGAAGCGGGACGTGCATGAAATCGACCGGGATATTATGGCGGCAGCTATTGCCGAAATGCAACCTGGAAAAACAGCAAACAAGGCTTCCTGATGCTCCTGCGCAATACCTTCCATACCACCTATTGTACGAACATCCACCCGGGAGGGGACTGGAAGGAGACCTTCGGGGCGCTGGAAGACCATCTGGAAGCGATCCGGGGCAATGTAAGCCCCAGGCAACCATTTGGCCTGGGGCTGAGGCTCTCCGACCAGGCGAGCAGGGAGCTCGACGCGGGCAATCGCCTGGCCGATTTCAAGGCATGGCTGGACGCCCGGGATATCTATGTCTTTACCATGAATGGCTTCCCTTTTGGAGCCTTCCACGGCACAGCAGTTAAGGACCGGGTCCACGAGCCGGACTGGACCACCCGGGAACGCCTGGATTACACGCTCCGGTTGTTCCGGCAACTGGAATTCCTGGCGGGGGAGGGGCGCGAAGCCGGTATTTCCACCTCTCCTGTCAGTTACCGGCATTGGTTTCGGTCGCCTGCGGAGAAATCGGATGCCCTCAGGGCAGGTGCCCGGAACATGGCCCGGGTAGCCGCGGCCCTGTACAGCAGGGAGCGGGACACGGGTGTTTACCTGCACCTGGACATTGAACCGGAACCCGACGGCCTGCTGGAGAACACCCGGGAGGTCCTGGATTTCTACCGGGACTATCTGATACCGGAAGGGGCGGCCTATCTGGAAACCGAGTTGGGTCTGGATACCGCCACTGCCCGGGAAGCTGTACTCCGGCACATCACCATTTGTTATGACATCTGCCATTTTGCCCTGGCCTACGAAGGCCCGGAACACGTGTTTGGCCTATTGGGTAAGGCAGGGATCCGCGTGGGGAAAATACAGGTCAGTGCAGCCCTCAGGATTCGCCCTGACGGGGCCGGCCGGGATATGGCTTTGAGGACCCTGGCGGAATTTGACGAACCGGTGTACCTGCACCAGGTAACCCGCAGGACCCCGGAGGGCGTGGAAACCTGGCCGGACCTGCCGGAATTATTGCAAGACCCGCCGGAATTTGAGGAGTTGCGCGCCCATTTCCACGTCCCGATATTTGCGGAGGGTTACGGGGCCCTGGGCGCCACCCAGCGGGAAATCCTGGAAGTCCTGGAATACCTGGTGGAACACCCGGATGCCTGCCGGCACCTGGAAGTGGAAACCTATACCTGGGATGTATTGCCCGACGGCCTGAAATCCACCCTGTCAGAATCTATTTCCAGGGAACTCGGCTGGCTGAGAAAAGCGTTGAAAGCATGAAAAAAACAGTCGTAATCAATGCCGTCGGCCTGACGCGCCGCCTGATTGGCCCGGACACCCCGAGGATTCGGGAATTTTTGGCCTCCGGCCAGTCCCGGGATATCGCCCCGGTGCTGCCGGCAGTGACCTGTTCCGCCCAATCTACCTACCTGACGGGGAAAATGCCTTCAGATCACGGGATTGTCGGGAATGGATGGTTTTTCAAAGAAGAGCTGGAGGTCAAATTCTGGCGGCAGTCGAACCGGCTGGTGCAGTCCCCGAAGATCTGGGACCGGCTCAAAGCCGAAGATCCGGGATTTACCTGTGCCAATATGTTTTGGTGGTACAACATGTATTCGAGCGTTGACTACAGCGTCACCCCGCGGCCCAATTACCTGGCCGACGGACGAAAAATCCCGGATATCTACAGCCACCCGGCCAGTCTCCGCGACGACCTGCAGGAGCGATTCGGGCAGTTTCCGCTGTTTAAATTCTGGGGTCCCATGGCGGGGATCGACTCAACGCGGTGGATCGCCGATGCCTGTATCCACACGGACCAATCCTACAATCCGACCCTCACGCTGATCTATCTGCCGCACCTGGACTACAACTTGCAACGCCTGGGGCCCGACCCGGAACAAATCGGGCCCGACCTCCAAGCCCTGGACCACGAAGTGGGACGCCTCCTGGACCATTACGGCCCGCAGGAAGTGCAGATGGTGATACTTTCCGAATACGGTATTACACCGGTTAGCCAACCGGTCCACCTGAACCGCATGCTGCGTAAAAACGGGCTGATAGCCATTCGTGAAGAACGGGGCCTTGAGCTGCTGGATGCCGGGGCCAGTGAGGCGTTTGCAGTAGCGGACCACCAGGTGGCCCACATCTATGTGAAAGACCGGGACCGGATCGGGGAGGTCCGGGATCTCGTAGCGGCCACCCCGGGAGTGGAACGGGTCCTGGAAGGTGCTTCCAGACGTGAAGCCGGACTGGACCACGAACGCGCCGGCGACCTGATTGCCGTGGCCGGCCCCGATGCCTGGTTTACCTATTACTTTTGGCTGGACGATGCCAGGGCCCCGGATTACGCCCGGATGGTAGACATACACAAGAAGCCCGGTTACGACCCGGTGGAACTGATGACAGACCCTTCGGATCCGCTGGTAAAACTGAAAATTCTCCGGAAGCTGGCTGGTAAAAAGCTGGGGTTCCGTTCGGTACTCGACGTGATTCCCCTGAAAGCCGAACTGATTCGCGGTTCCCATGGCCGGATTCCCGAAGATCCCGCAGATTATCCTATTTTTATATGTAATAACAAGGGCCCGCTGCCGGATAGCCCGATAGCCCCCACCGAGGTGTACGGAGAATTGTACCGGCTGGTTAAGGGCCTGTAAACCAACCAACCATGCAACAAGCTTTAAAAATATTTGCCATCGTAATGGCTGTCCTTTTTGCCTGGGCGGCCTATGTTCAGATTAACGACCCCGATTCGGGTATCTGGATTGCCGTTTACGGGGCGGCTGCCCTGGGATCCCTGCTTTTTGCACTCGGGAAACTCCCTTCCTGGCTCGGGCTGATAATGGGGATCGCCTTTCTTGCGGGCGCCTTCCTTTCCTGGCCGGACACCTATGAAGGGGTGCGTTTCGGGGAGCGGAAAATGGCCAACCTGAATATTGAATTGGGTCGGGAGTCCCTGGGTTTGGGGATTACGGCCCTTATTTTCTTCCTGTACAGCTGGCGCTCCAGGGGCCGGCGCATTTCCTAGGAAATTGCCCGGAAGGGAAATACAATCAAACGCTTACAGTTCCAGGTCGAAGGTCTTTCGCAGCAGGTCGATAGCAGGGTTCTTTTCCCGGAGTTTCTGATATTTTTCCTCCGGGGTGAAGGCGAATTGTTTTGCCGTTTCTTCGTTTACGGTAATTTTCAACTGGATGTGGTGGTTGTTCAGCTGCGTCCGCAAAAAGTCCATGAGCTCGAACTGATCCCGTTCCACTTCTTTTTTCATGGTGCTGTTTGGCAATTCGATCCATATCACATGATCGCCGATTAATTTGGGCAAATCGGTTCCCAGGCTGGCTGCCAGTATTTTGCGCCCGCGTTTTTCCGTCTGTTCGGCAAACTCTTTCCAGAGGGCCTGCAATTCGCTTTCTTCGAAAGGGTCCCGGGGCAGGTCTTCCGGGTTGGGGGCTGCATGGTGTCGCGATGCCTTGTGTGCTTTTTTTGCCCGGATACTGGAAAGCGACAAGCCCGAAACTTTCTGGCCGGACTTTTTTTTGCCGACGGGCAGGGTCGGCGCTGGGGTCTCTTTCGGTCCGGCAGGAGCACTCGTCTCTTTTTGATTATCCGGGGATTGCGATTGCTCGGCTCCTTCCGGTTCCCGGATGTCCTTTGATTCCGGCATGTCCTTTGATTCCGGGATGCTTTCCGTTGTCTGATGGGCACTTCCCACTGTTTCAGGGGAACTTTCCGCCCCTTCCTGGGCACCCGCCGCCGGTTTCGAGGTGCTTTCCGGTTCCGAGACTGTTTCCGGGGGAGGCGTTTGGTTGTGGAAAGCTGCCGCCGGGATCAACCAGGCGTCTTCCCCGTTACGGGCCTTTTTTTTTTGACGCTGTGTCAGGGAGGCCAGTTTCATCAGGCAGAGTTCCACCAACAGACGGTGGTTCTTGCTGGTTTTGTAGTCCAGGTCGCACTGGTTGGCCAGGTCCAGGGCGGCGAGCAGGAATTCCCCGCTGCAGTGGCTGGCTTGCTCCAGATACCGCTGGCGGACGCTTTCGCTGGTTTCCAGCAGGGCAACCGTTTCCTGGCTGGTGCAGACCATCAAATCCCGGAAATGGGAGGCCAGGCCATTGATATAATGGTGGCCCTCAAAGCCCTGGGCCAGTATTTCGTTAAAGTAGATGAGCAGGGCGGGGATGTCGCCCTTGAGGATGTGGTCGGTACTTTCAAAATACACATCCACATCCAGGACGTTCAGGTTCTCCGCTACGGCTTTGCGCGTGAGTTTGTTTCCCGCAAAGCTCACCACCCTGTCGAATATGGATAGGGCATCCCGCATGGCCCCGTCCGCTTTTTGGGCAATCATGTGCAGCGCTTCCTCGTCAGCCTCAATACCTTGTTGTTCAGCGATATATTTCAGGTAGGACGCGGCATCCCCCACAGTGATCCGCCGGAAATCGAATATCTGGCAGCGCGAGAGGATCGTCGGGATGATTTTGTGTTTCTCTGTGGTCGCCAGGATAAAGATCGCGTGGCGGGGCGGCTCTTCCAGGGTTTTCAAAAAGGCGTTGAAGGCTGCCTGGGAGAGCATGTGCACCTCATCGATGATATACACCTTGTACTTTCCCACCTGTGGCGGAATCCGTACCTGGTCAATGAGGTTCCGGATATCGTCTACCGAATTGTTGGAGGCGGCGTCGAGTTCAAAGATATTGAAGGCAAAATCCTCCCCGTCCCGTTGATTCCCGTCCTCGTTGATTTTCTTGGCCAGGATCCGGGCGCAGGTGGTTTTACCGACCCCACGGGGCCCGCAGAATAAAAGCGCCTGAGCCAGATGATCGTTTTCAATGGCGTTCAGCAGCGTGCGCGTAATGGCTTGCTGGCCCACCACGTCCTCGAACTGCTGGGGTCTGTACTTTCGGGCTGATACGATAAATGGTTCCATTCGAATGGGGCGGCGACCGGTGTATTCCGGCATGGTACCGCATTAACACAAATATAGGGATCGGGTGCCTAATTCGATAATTCCCGGGGGGATGTCCCCCGGTTTTTATTAACAAATGCGGTATCTTTACAGGCGAGCAGGCCGGCTTATCGCTCTTTGCGGATGCAGGGGGAGGAAAGTCCGGACACCACAGTGCAGCATAGCGGGTAACACCCGTCCCCCGACGGGCCCTGCCCGGTCGGGGAGGACCAGTGCAACAGAAAGTATGTACAGTTCGGCTGTAGTGAAATCATGTAAACTCTATGCGGTGAAACGCCATGTAGTCCAGCGACCGAGGGCGGCACGTCCGAGCTGGCGGGTAGGCGGATCGAACCCGGGGGCAACCCCGGGTCCAGATAAATGATAAGCGCCCCGGGCAACCGGGGAGACAGAATCCGGCTTACAGGCCTGCTTTTTTATATTCCCCTGAAAAAACTGAAAACTGTGCCCCCGTATCGGCGGGCCTGTTCAAATGCGTCCAGGTGGGACAAGTCGGTTTCCCGGGTATGTTCCAGAATCAGGAGGCCCTCCGGGGCGAGCAGTTGCCGGTCCATAACTTCCTGTACAAGTTCCTCCAGTTCGCCGGGATTCATGTCGTAGGGCGGGTCCCCGAAAACCAGGTCGAATTTCAGGGCAGTTTGTCGCAGATACGCCAGGCAGTCAGACCGAACGGCATGGATGGGCATGTCCAGTTCCGCAGCCGTTTTTCGGATAAAAGCCACGCAGCCGGCGTCGGCATCTACAGCCGTAATGGTCTCCCCGCCACGGGAAGCGCTTTCATAGCTGATGTTCCCTGTTCCGGCATAGAGGTCCAGGACATGGGCCCGGGGCCAGTCCATCTCCGCAGCCAGGATATTGAAAAGGGCTTCTTTGGCCCGGTCCGTGGTGGGGCGGACGGGTAATTTCCGAGGGGCCCGGATGCGTCGTCCCCGATGCGTGCCAGAGATTATCCGGATCATAGCGAATTGATCAGGGTGAAATCGATATCTTCCTCGGAACCGACGGTGGCATAGGGCTCCCCGGAGGGTACGAAAATGGAGATATTCTCGATGTAACGGGCGGCCAGGTCGTACGTGGCATCCCCCGCCTCGATCTCGCCGAGGAAACGGAGTTTGATCGTCGCCGGGTCCAACCCGAGTTGCTCGATCGCGAAGAGGAGGTAGTACATTATATCCTCTCCGGTCCCGACGGAAAAGCTGTTGAAATACTGCATTTTCTTCCCTGAGAATACCGTCATGTCCATTTGTCCCTCGGCCAGGTGTACATAACATATTTCCCCGGTGCCGTTGGCAGGCAGTTTCACCAGGGTTTCCAGCAAAACCGTGGCCGTATGCTTGAATTCAAATTCCCCGAAGAGGTCGTAGAGATAGTTGTTGACATTCGCAAAAGGCACATATACGTTGACGGCATCCAGCCCGTCGATGGAATCGTAATCCAGGTGGTCGGTGGGGAGGATTTTCGCATTGAATTTCAGGTAATTGGCCAGGTCGTCCCTGCTGAACAATGCCTGGGGGACGAGGCTGAACAACGCATTGCGGTGGATGGCAACCACCTCGGAGAACCGGTACTCCAAAACCCCGTTTACCCGCAGGCTTTCCCGCAGTTCCCGTTGCAGGTCGTAGGGGCTGAGTTCCTGGTTAAAACGCAGGGAATGACTTAGCGCCAGGCGTTTGCCGATGGTATCCAGGATACAAAAAGAAAGTCCATTCAGGCTGACCTGAATGGACAATTTGTAAAAACTATCTTCTTGTTGTTCCAGCCTGTTGCTATTGTTCTCCTTTTTTGTCATAAATAGGGGGCCAGTTACCGCTGGTACTCACCTTGGAAAGGGAGCCAACCGTGATTTCAGGTCCGTTAACCTCTTCGACGCTCACCTGGGCCTTTTCCCGTGCCACCAGGTCCTGGGGCTGGTCGTGCAATACGATATCCTTGGCCACTTTGGCTTCAAAGACCGGGGCGCGGTACCCGCTTTGCTCGAGCATGTCCGCCTTCATGGTAAACTGCTCATTGTTCGGGGCGTAGGGGACATTCATCATGGTCTTGTAGCGATCACCCCCTTTAAAGAGCGAATCCTTAACGGATACATACCCCAGGGTATCGATAATCTTAACCTCGCGCAGCATATCGATCTGGTAGGTCTCGTCGAATTCCATATAAGAGGAATCCCGTTGGGTGGTGATCACGTACCGGCCCGTATCTACAAACTTGACCAGGCTTTCAAAATCATTGGCATAACTCCGGTTGACGGATTTATACGCCTCCTGGGCATTCCGGATATCCTTCAGCTTTTTAATTACTTCAGCATAGCGTTCCTGTTTGACTTCTGCGAACTCAATGGGGCCGGTTACTGAACGGTATATCAGGTACCCCAGTATGATACAAACAATCCAAAGAACAATCTGAAGTATGGTTTTCATTTTTGTAAGGTGTTATTTTGATTTAGCGGTTAACGACAAATCTACGATTTTTTTTTAATCACAAAAGCGTTCCCGGCAAAAAGGTCCGTATCTTTAGCCGCCTATGGAATCCCTTACCGCCCCCGTATTTTACAGGCTTTTAGAGGAAAAATTCCCCCACGAACCCACCCGGAACCAGGAGCGTGCCCTTCGTCAGCTTTCGGACTTTATCATCGGTGCGCATACCGACAGAATTTTTTTGTTGAAAGGCTATGCCGGTACCGGGAAGACCACGCTGCTCGGTACGTTGATCACCAACCTGTGGCACAGTAAGAAAAAGGCCGTCCTGATGGCCCCAACCGGGCGTGCCGCAAAAGTGATGTCTACCTATACAAATTCCCGTGCCTACACCATCCACCGGCAGATCTACATCCCGAAGAAAGAACGGTCCGGGGGGGTGCGTTTTACCCTGGCCCCCAACCGCCACCGCAACACAATTTTCATCGTGGACGAGGCGTCCATGATCCCGGATTCCCCGGTTTCTACTGCCAAGGGGTCTGAACGCTCCCTGTTGGACGACCTGATGCAATACGTCTATTCCGGATTCCGCTGCCAGTTGGTGCTCATTGGCGACACGGCCCAGCTCCCGCCGGTTAAGCTGAGCCTCAGCCCGGCGCTGCAGGCAACGACCCTGGAACTCAACTACGATAAAACCGTCATCGAACTCGAACTGGACGAAGTGGTGCGCCAGACCCGGGATTCGGGAATCCTGATGAATGCTACCGAACTCCGGGAAGCGCTATCGGCCGACCCGGTCGGCTCTTTCCGGTTTTCCGTGGACGGTTTTCCGGACATTGTCCGCCTGACGGACGGATATGAAATCCAGGATGCCATCAACCGGGCCTTTGACGAAGGGGGGAAAGAGGAAACGGCCGTAATTGTGCGGTCCAACAAACGGGCCAACCTCTATAACGAGAACATCCGGAGCCGGCTGCTGTTTCTGGAGAATGAGCTGGCCACCGGGGATTATATGATGGTGGTCAAAAACAACTATTTCTGGTTGAAAAGCACCTCGGAAGCGGGGTTTATCGCCAACGGGGATATCATTGAAATACTGGAAATTTTTGCAATCAAAGACCTGTACGGATTCCGTTTTGCCGAGGTAAAAGTCCGGATGGTGGACTACCCGGGGCAGAAACCCTTCGAAACCGTGCTGCTGCTGGACACAATCAAGGCGGAAAGCCCGGCGCTCTCTTACGAGGACGGCAACCGGCTCTATCAGGCGGTTATGCAGGATTACGCGGGGGAGACCTCTTCCTACAAAAAGTTTCTGAGCGTTAAGAATAACCAGTATTTCAACGCGTTGCAGGTAAAATTCTCCTATGCGATCACCTGCCATAAGTCCCAGGGCGGGCAGTGGGAAACCGTTTTCGTGGAACAGCCCTTCCTGCGCGGCGAGCCGGACCGGGAATACCTGCGCTGGCTCTACACGGCTGTTACCCGGGCGCGTACCAAACTTTACCTGATCGGCTTCAGCAACGATTTTTTTGTCAATGGCGAATAACGTATTTTAGGACTCCCAGCCTCGGAATGCGATGAGTGGAGAGACGATAATCAGTATTTTTCTAGGAATCGGCCTGGCGGCTTCCACCGGCTTCCGGGTATTCCTGCCGCTGTTTGCCCTCAGCCTGGCTTCCTATAACGGCCTCTGGGAGCTCAACGAGAACTGGGAGTGGATCGGCAGCCTGGCTGCGGTCATCACCCTGGGGGTGGCAACCCTTGCAGAGCTTTTTGCCTATTTTATTCCCTGGGTGGACAACGCCCTGGATGCCCTTGCGGTACCCCTTGCGGCCCTGGCCGGGACCGCCGTGGTCGTCTCCACGGTCACCGGGGTAGACCCGGTAATTACCTGGTCGCTGGCCATCATTGCAGGGGGCGGAACGGCAACGGCCATCAAAGGTGCGGCTGCCGGCAGCCGCATGGCTTCCTCCCTTTCCACCGGTGGGCTGGCCAACCCGGCTGTAGCAGCGGTTGAGACCGGTACGGCCACCGTGCTGACCGTCGCTTCCCTGCTCGCCCCGGTAATCGGGGCTGTCCTGGTGATTGCCGTCCTGGCTTTCGTCTTCAGGATCTACCGCAAGCTGCGGCCTAAACTATAGCGCAAAACGGGCAATTAAGCGTACATTTGCTGCCCTTAAATAATAATATCAAATTGTGAAGGTAGTAGCCCTGATTCCCGCCCGATACGGCGCCTCCCGCTTCCCCGGCAAACTCATGAAAGACCTGGCCGGCAAGCCGGTAATCGTGCGTACCTACGAGGCTGCCGTTCGGACAGGTTTGTTCGATCAGGTGGTGGTGGTTACCGACAGCGAGGAAATCGGCCAGGCCGTTCGCGATGCCGGGGGTTCCGTAATCATGAGCCGGGAAACACATGAAACCGGCAGCGACCGGATTGCGGAGGCCGTCGAGGGGCTCGATGTGGATATCGCCGTAAACGTGCAGGGGGATGAACCTTTTATCGAAGGGGAAAGCCTGGCCAAGCTCCTGGAGGTTTTCCGGGATGACCCGGAGAAGACCATCGACCTGGCATCGCTGATGACCGAAATAACGGACCCGGAAGAAATCGCCAACCCGAATACCGTCAAGGTGATTACCGACCACCGGGGCTTTGCTCTGTATTTTTCGCGCGCCCCGATCCCTTTCCAGCGCGCGGAGCATCCCCGGGCCACCTACTATAAGCATAAGGGGGTGTATGCGTTCCGCAAACAGGCGCTGCTGGATTTCAGGCGGCTGCCCATGCAGCCCCTGGAAGCCGTGGAGAAAATTGAAGCCATCCGCTACCTGGAGTACGGGAAGCGGATCAAAATGGTGCAGACACGGGTCACGGGGATTGAGATCGACACCCCGGAAGACCTCGAAAAGGCAAAGGCAGCATGGACTTGAATTTCAGCAACATCACAACCATCGGCTTCGATGCCGACGATACCCTGTGGGTAAACGAAACCTATTTCCGGGAGGCGGAAGAGTATTTTGCCGGCATGTTAGAGGAATTCGAGACCCGCAATACGATCGACCAGGAGCTTTTCAAAATGGAAATGCGCAACCTGGAACTCTACGGATACGGGATCAAGGGGTTTATGCTGTCGATGATCGAGTCGGCCCTGGAATTGTCGAACAACCGGGTTTCCCAGGCAACCCTTTCCAGAATCCTGGATCTTGGAAAAAACATGATATCGCATCCGTTGGAATTACTGCAGGACGTTCCGGAAGTGCTCCGGGCCCTGCACGGAAATTACCGGCTCCTGGTGCTGACCAAGGGCGACCTGCTGGACCAGGAACGCAAATTGGAAAAGTCCGGCCTGATGCAGTATTTCCACCATGTGGAAGTGTTGAGCGACAAGAAGCCCAGGAACTACAGCCGGCTGCTTGAACATCTCGAAATAGACATCTCGGAATTCCTGATGGTAGGGAATTCCCTGAAGTCGGATGTTCTACCTATACTGGAACTGGGCGGCCGGGCCGTACATGTGCCGTTCCATACCACGTGGGCCCATGAAGAGGTGGACCCCGCAGACCATGCAGACCGGCACCTGACCCTGTCACGGCTGAACGACCTGCTGAACTATTTAAACTGATTGAAGGTATGAAAGTGGAAGGACAACCAACCAATGTCAAAGCGGCATTAGCCGGCACCAAATACCGGAATTTTCCGATGGTGCCCCGGGTGATCTACGGCAAAGGCAGCTTTGATCAATTGGGCGATATCCTGATGCCGCGCCGCAAACACGCGGAGGCACCTGTAATCTTCCTGGTGGACGACGTATTCGAGGACTCCCCCCTGGTGGGTCGGATTCCCCTCTTATTTGAAGACCAGATCATCCTGATTTCCGCCGACGAGGAGCCGAAAACCGGGCAGGTGGATGCCCTGGTGGCACAGATACGGGACAGTTTTGCATCGACGCCCTCAGGCATTGTCGGTATCGGCGGCGGCACGCTGCTGGACCTGGCCAAGGCGGTGGCCATCATGTTGAACAACCCGGGCAAGACCTCCCGCTACCAGGGGTGGGACCTGGTCGCCAAGCCGGCGGTATACCACGTGGGGATTCCCACGCTGAGCGGCACCGGTGCAGAGGTATCCCGTACGGCCGTCCTGCTGGGTCCCGACCGGAAGCTCGGCATCAATTCGGATTATACGACCTTTGACCAGGTGGTGCTGGACCCGGACCTGACCCGCGATGTTCCCAGGGAGCAGTGGTTCTTTACGGGCATGGACTGTTATATCCATTGCGTGGAGTCCCTGCAGGGAACCTACCTGAACGCTTTCAGCCAGAGTTACGGGGAAAAGGCGTTGGAATTATGCGAGGAGGTTTTCCTCGGCGACCTCCCGGAAGATGTCGGGCGTGAAAAACTGATGATGGCCTCCTGGCACGGGGGCATGAGTATTGCCTATTCGCAGGTGGGAATCGCCCATGCGCTCAGCTACGGACTGTCGTATGTGTTGGGGACGCCCCACGGCCTGGGGAACTGCCTGGTGTTCCGGCATCTGGGGGATTACTACCCGGAAGGCGTTCGCCAGTTCCAAAAAATGCTGAAAAAAAACAGGATCGATCTGCCTGAGGGGGTTTGTGCCGACCTGACGGACCACGATCTGGAGACGATGGTTCAGGTGGCCCTGGGGATGGCCCCCCTTTGGGAAAATGCCCTGGGCCCGGACTGGGAATCCCGGGTATCTCCGGAACTCATCGCCGGGATATACCGCAAAATCTAAAAACAGGCCTGCGGGCTGCCATGCGCGCCATAGCCAGAATCATTTACGAAAGAATCCTCGGTTGGAATTTGGTGGGGGAATTCCCCCAACTGGATAAATACGTGGTGGCTGTAGCTCCGCATACGAGCAACTGGGATTTTTTCATCGGGTTGCTGGTTCGGACACTGAGCGGGGTGCGGATCAACTATATTGGCAAGAAATCGCTTTTCCGCCCGCCTTTCGGCTGGTTTTTCCGCTATACGGGCGGTGCCCCCGTAGACCGTCGGAGGAACGCGGATACGGTCCGGGCCATTGCCGCCCTGTTTCGCGAGCGAGCCGAGTTCCGGCTGGGCCTCTCGCCGGAAGGGACGCGCAAACCGGTCCCCGCCTGGCGGACCGGGTTCTACTACATCGCCATGGAAGCCGGGGTCCCCATTGTATTTGCCGCCCTGGATTACGGGAAGAAGCAGGTCCGGCTCTCCGAGCCCTTCTACCCAACGGGGCAATACGCCCAAGACCTGGAAATATACCACGCCTTTTTTAGGGGCGTCCGCGGGAAGAACCCGGAAAACGGATACCCTGCCTGACTTCTCCGAGGGAAGCCCCTTACACACCGTGTGACTCAGCGAAGTTTTTGTGTCGTTCATCGATAGTTTGCATTTCATCGATGGTTATAAGAATGCTTTTCTTAATATTTGATCGAAGCCAACCAACAAAATTTCGCTTCACGCGGCGGGTTTTCGCCAGCCGGTTTACATTTTTTACGTTCCCCCGTATTAGTATTTGGAAGTCACCCCACAACGCTTCCAGGCCTAACTTCTTATGCAATGGTGCAACGAGAGCACTTTTGCCTATGAAACAATTCTACTCCCGGAATACCGGCGGGGATTACCCCTGGTGTTCCATCCCGGATTACCTGTATGCGCGCTTAGCGGCAGGCCGGCGGGTATTTCCCCCTGGGGGAATGCCGCGGGGCTGTTTTGCGGGAAAGGATGCTCTTTGGTTGCCAGTAAGGAATCGAATTCACTCTCATCCCACAAACCGCTCCCATTATGGAAAATGTAGTTAAGCTACGCCAACGCCTTGCACGTGTAATCAAAAACATGGCCCAATGGCCACCCCGGACACAAACCGTTCCGGCAAAAATTCAATCGATACCCGCATGGAACCGGAAGGCACCGACCTTTTGGTTGTTCATTCTGGCCCTGGTCGGACTCGGCTTCCTGAGTCCGGTCCGGTCCCAGGCGGACCTCGTCGTCAACCCGGCCTCCTCCGATGTGGAAGTGAGCGATACTTTCACCCTGACCGTAGCCATTGAGTCCAGCGGACAGGCATACCAGGGAGCAGCTTTTTATTTGCAATTCGATCCTGCCATCCTACAGGTCAACAGCGCTACCCAATCCTCGGGAAGCGCCCTGCCGATTCCCCTGGATGGTCCGGATATCAACAATACTTCAGGGACAGTGTATTACCAGGCCGGGAACCTGTCCAGTGCCCCGACAACTGGGACTAACGTCCTTGATATCGTTTTTGAGGCCGTTGCCGAAGGGCAGTCGACTATCGCCTTTTTTGACCCGGACCCGAGTGATCCGTCACTTTTTCCGACCATATCACTCTCAGGCGGGAGCGTCCTGGGAACGGCAACAGGGGCTGTTGTAAATGTGGGAACCGCCAATCAAAACCCGATTGCCGATTTTACCATCGCGCCCAATCCGGCCAATACCAACCAGGTAATTGATTTTACGAGTACTTCCACCGACGCGGATGGGAGTATTGTCAATTACAGCTGGAACTTCGGGGACGGGAGCCCCGTGGTTTCCGGGGCCACCGAGACTGCGCCCCAGCACAGCTATACCCTTTCCGGCACGTACCAGGTCATGCTTACCGTTACGGACGACCTTGGGGGCGTCGGGATGATTACCAAACAAGTGCAGATCCTTGAAACCGGACCGACGCAGTATACGATTACTGCATCCGCAGGTGCGGGGGGAAGCATTTCCCCATCCGGGGCAGTTGCCGTCAATGAAGGAGACAACCAGGAGTTTGTATTTACGCCGGACCCCGGGTTTGAGATAACCGAAATACTTGTAGATTCCAGCCCGGTTCCTGTAGCACCTACCTACCAATTCACAGGTGTAACAGCGAATGCCACAATCAGTGTGAGCTTTGCCGAAATTCCTCCTTTCCAGCTGTGTATTGCCGCAGGAAATGATGCCCTGACGGCATTTGGAAGGGATTTTGTCGGCGACCCGAACACTACTCCTCCAACCACTACCCTGTTTTCCAGGACGAATGGGAAGGCCTACAAGGGGTATTCTAGTGCGATCGCGGGAACAACCCCAGGCTCTCCGGAGGAATTATTATTCCAGAAAGAAATTTACGGGGGCGCCGGTGGGACCAACCCATCCTATATCTATGACATCCCTGTCGAAAATGGAAACTACCAGGTAGAACTCTACTTTGCGGAGGTATTTCACCCGGGCCCCAACGGCCGGGTGTTCGATGTATTCCTGGATGGGAACCTGATCCTGGACGAGTACGACCTGGTCAACCCAATTAAGGATGGATTGTCCTCCAACCAGACGGCCATCACCAGGACATATAATGTCAATGTTACAGACGGAAATATTTCCGTACAGATTGGCGACGCTACCATTGATAATGGAAAACTGGCCGGAATTTGCATCACTGAAGTGAGCAGTGCCAACCTGCATCCGCTCAGCAATATCGGCCCGATTGCTGTCGATGCCACCGTGCCCGTTGCCCTGGCCCTGGGGATTTCAGACCCGGAAAGCGACCCGCTGACTGTAACGCTCCACGGCCTGCCCGCTTCCTTGAGCTTTAATTTTACCACCCAGCAACTCGAAGGCACCCCCCTGGTTGGCGACGTCGGCACCTATACCATCAACGCGATTATTTCGGATGGGACCAACTCCCCGGTAACGGAGGAATTCACCCTGACCGTTAACCCGGCCCCGGGCAATGACCCGCCAACCATCGACGCCATCGCGGATGTCACGGCCAATGAAGGGGATAACATCTCCGTGCCCATCACCATTACAGACGACACAGACCCCTCCGGTTCCATCGAGATATTCGACGTCAGTGCCGGGGGAACCAACCAACCGTTTACCCCAACGACTGCAGTTGCGGTCGGTTCCCTTACGGACAATGGGGGTGGTAGTTATAGCTTTGACTGGACGCCTGCGCCCGGTTCCGGTAAATCCTACCTGGCAATTGTTACTGCCGATGACGGGGTTAATCCGCCGGTGTCGGAATCCTTCCGGATTGACGTTGCCCAGCAAATTCAGAATGGCAGTACCATCCTGGCGCGGACGTTTAACAACCCGGACCCCTGGTATGGTTCCAATGCACCAGGTGCGGGATATTCAGTTGCTATTGAAGATGGAAATGGAAATCCGATGAATATCGGCTATATCGATAACGGGGATTTTGTGGAATACCTTATCAATGTCCCTGCCCCAGGCGTTTTCGATCTCGAAGTTCAGGCCGCGAAGGGCAATGGGGGTACAACAACTGTCACCTTCTCCGAGAATTCGGGAGGATCTTTTATCCCTATCGGTTCTGTCGATGTTGTCCAAACTGCATGGCAAACCTATGCGTCCTACACCACCCAGGTGACTTTTGTGAATTCCGGGTTGCAGACATTGCGTCTGGATTTTAACGGGGGGGTGAATATCTCTGAATTCAGCTTCACGGCCAATAATGACAATACACCACCGGTGGTGACAATCACAAGCCCGGTTGACGGTATCTACGCAACATCTGATGTGAGCTTGAGTTTTACCGGAACGGCCAATGACCTGGCTGACGGTGACCTTTCTGCCAACCTGAGCTGGGAGTCCGACGTGGACGGCCCGCTGGGTACGGGAGCCTCATTTTCTTCCAGCCTTTCCTTGGGAACCCACGTTATAACCGCTTCGGTTACAGATCTTGACGGATCTGATCCGCAAACGGGTCAGGCTTCAATTACAGTGAATATCATTTCCCCGGCACCGGCATGCGACGTGAGTTTCCGGGTGAATGCGGGAGGCCCGACCGTGTTATCTCCCGAGGGTGATTTTGAAGCAGATCAGTCTGTTTCCCAGGCAGGTTCAGATGCTCAGACAGGTACTCCCTCTCCCTATCTGGATCTGACTCCGCCTGCGGTGGATAAAACCTTTGGATCCAATGCGCCCCTGGCGTCCAATACTACAGGATATCCTGATTTTCTCTTCCAGACGGAACGATGGAGCGATGCCGCCAGCCCCGATAATATGAATTGGGCATTTCCCACAGGGAATGGAACGTTCCTGGTCAAATTATTATTCAATGAAAATTGGTCCGGCGAGGTCAATAGCCCCCGGGTTTTCGATGTGATTGTTGAGGGTGAACTGGCTCTGGATGATTACCGGCCTTCGGGACCAACGGGAGCAGATTTTAATGTTGCCAAAGTCGAAACCTATGAGGTGACTGTGGAGGACGGCACTCTCAACATCAATTTCCTTCCGGGAACCCAAAACCCATCAATCAAAGGGTTCGATATCTGTGCTGTCCCAGCCCCCAACACGGCTCCGGTCGTAAACATCACCGCCCCGGCGGCTGGCGCAAACGTAACCCGCGGCCAGGCGATAACGCTCACAGCGACCGCTACTGATGCCGAAGATGGCGATGTAGCTGCCTCCATCCAGTGGAGCTCGGGCGACATCCAGTTCTCCCCGGACGGTACTGGCGGCAGTACGACCGGAGTATTCGTAACCCCGGGAACCCAGACACTTCGGGCTACCGCCCAGGATTCCGAGCCGCTCGAAGGCTTCGATGAAATTACGGTGAACGTAAGTGCGCCTGAGGTGACATTTGCGAGCCCCCTGGAGGGTGCTACCCTGAGCAGCCTGACGGTAGGCGTAGAGTTGAGCCCCACGGGTATCCTGTTCGGGAATTCAGAGCACTTCCATATTTATATCAATCCGCCGGATATAAACAATATCGATACGGATACGCGTATTTCCTCGGCCGGCACCGGCCCCTGGAAAATCAGCGAGACGGAGTTCGAGTTCGACGAGAATAGCGGATCCCTGACAGCTACCACACCCGGTAACGGCATCCAGGAAGGAGCCAACACGATTGTGGTGGTAGCGGCCAACCAGTTCCACGACGAATTCACCAACCCGGAAGCTAAGGCAGTTGTCAACTTTGACGTCTGCCTGGTAAACATCACAGATGTTGCAGCCACCGATCCCTCGGAATGCGGGGTAAACGACGGTAGTATCGTCATTTCCGCCGATGGATCCAACCTGCAGTACAGCATCGACAACGGAGCCACCTTTGTGGCTTCCAATACATTCAGCGATCTGCCTGCCGGTACGTATAACATCGTGGTAAAGAACTCCGAGACTTGTTCGGATACACAACTCAATGTGGTCCTGACTGCCCCGGATGTGCCGGCGATAAGCCAGGTAGACCCAACCAACCCCACGGATTGCGGGACGGAAGACGGGACCCTCACCGTTTCGGCTACCGGGACGAACCTGGAATACAGCCTGGACGGCGTGGATTTCCAGGCCAGCAATGTATTTTCCGACCTGGCAGCAGGGGCCTACACGGTAACTGTCCGGGAAGTGGGCACCACTACCTGTACGGCAACATCCGGAGTGGTAACCCTGACAGCGCCCGAGGCGCCGTCTATTGACAGCATTACCCCCACCGACCCGACGGCCTGTACGACTGACGATGGAACGATTACCATCGGAGCCACGGGAACCCAGTTGGAATACAGTATAGACGGGGGTGCGAATTTCTTTGAAAACGGCGGGAATTTCACCGGCCTCCCCGACGGAACCTACAACATCGTGGTGCGGGAAGTCAACAGCCCGGCCTGCTTGGCGAACGGTACCGCCCCGGTGGTCCTTTCCGACCCGATTGGCCCGATGCCGGTTATTTCCGGGGACCTTACCTATCTGCAAGGCACCTCCGGGACTACCCTGGATGCAGGAGCAGGATACTCCTCCTACCTCTGGTCTACCGGGGAGACCTCCCAGACCATTTTGGCAACGGCAGGCAGCTATTTTGTCACCGTAACGGATGCCAACGGGTGCGAAGGCACCTCGGTAACGGTTATTGTATCCGAAACCACGGACAACGAGGCCCCTAATGCCGTATGTACGGCCTTTGAGATCTTCCTGGATGCCGATGGGAATGCCACCCTGGACCCTGCGGATATCGACGGGGGCTCAACGGACAATGTAGGCATCGCATCCCTTTCCGCGAGCCAGACGGCCTTTACATGTGCGGACCTCGGCGTCAACCAGGTGATGCTTACCGTGGTTGATGTGAATGGCCTGAGCAGTTCCTGTATGGCGGACGTTACCGTAACGGACCTGATTGCCCCGGTAGTGGATTGCGATGCGAATGTGATCCGGAATAGCCTCAATGGCAACCCGGTGGTGATTTCCGTTCCGGAACCCACAGTAACGGACAATTGCGAAACCGGCCTGGTGGCTGTGGGTACCCGCAATGACGGGCAACCCATGGATGCCGGCTTCCCGGTTGGCACAACGGTGGTTACCTGGACGATAGCAGATGCCTCCGGCAACGTGGGTACCTGTCAGACCAATGTGATTGTCAACAACACGGGGTCTACCAACAACAACATCGTGAGCTTTAACGTTGGCGGCCAGGTCGGTAACTCCAACATTGACGCCACGCTGCACACGGTAGAATTCACCATGCCTTTCGGCACGGACCTCTCCAGCCTGGCTCCGAGCATTGCCGTATCGGAATTTGCCTCCATCAACCCGGCCTCCGGGGCAACGGCAGATTTTACCTCCCCAGTGGATTACACGGTGACGGCACAGAGCGGTGCCCAGCAAGTATGGCAGGTTACGGCCCTGCTGGCGGCTGACTCGGAAGATCCTGTAGTTGCCTGCCCTCCAAATCTCACAATTACCAATGATCCCGGAGCATGCGGGGCAATCGTTACCTTCGCGGCAACGGCCACGGACAACGATGCGGTGAGCAGCTTGGATTATTCAACCCCCAGCGGAAGTGTATTCCCGGTTGGAACCACCACCGTAACGGTCACTGCTTATGACCCTGCGGGGAATTCCGATACCTGTACTTTCGATGTAACTGTCAATGACACAGAGGCGCCGGCTGTTACCTGCCCGGGAGATATAATTGTGCAGGCGGCACCGGGAGCTTCCTCGGCGACGGTTTCCTACGGCCTGCCAACGGTTACGGATAATTGTCCCGGGGCAAATGTCAGCCTGACCGGTGGCCTGGCTTCCGGGGCTGCGTTCCCCATTGGGACCACCACAGTAACCTACCAGGCTACAGACGCCTCCGGAAACACGGCAAGTTGCAGCTTTGATGTAACCGTAGAGGAAACGCCGGTTACGGCAAGCCTGGTGATTGCGCCGGCCTCCATGAATGTCAACCTGAATGTTGGCGGGTCCCAGGCCGTGCAATATACCGTGGATTCCGATGACGGCAGTACGCTGCCTACGCCGGCTGCCATGACCATCACGGACAATGCAACTGGTTTGGATGCTACGTGGGCGAGTACCACAAGCGCCGCCAACCAGGATACCCCGTATGAAGTATTCTTCAATGCCGCCGGCCTGGCTCCGGGAACCTATAACGGAACCCTTGCGGCCGGTCCTGTAACCGGATATTCAGATACGAGTATACCGATTACGATGACCGTGAGCGAAATACCGCCGCTCAGCCTGCTGGAATTTGTACTGGTGGATGCCGATTCGGATACGGATCTCTTCCCCATTACCAATGGCATGTTGATCGACGTCAATGCGCTGCCCACCAACAACCTGAATATCCGGGCAGAGGCCTCTGACGACGTCACCAGCGTGGTGTTCCAGCTTTCCGGGACCCTCACTAAGAACCAGACGGAGAATGTTTCGCCGTATGCAGTTTACGGAGACAACTCCGGCAATTACAACGCCCAGGTGTTCCCGCTGGGGTCGTACACCCTGAATGGCACCGCCTATAGCGGGGCAGGGGGAAGCGGCAGCTCGGGTACCACGGCCACTGTGCAGTTTACCTTTACCGATGAGAACCCGGCCTGCGCGTCTTTTGACGCCGTGTTGGACGCATCTTCGGATCCCACGAGCTGTAGTAGCCCGAACGGGACGGCTTCAATCGACGTCAGCGGCGCAACAGGTAGTGTTACATATACCTGGAGCCATAACCCGGCGCTGAACAGCGCAACGGCTACCGGCCTCTCCGGCGGATCCTATTCGGTTCAGGTGTCGGATAGCAACGGGTGTATTGATGTGGTGAATTTCACGCTGAATGCTCCTGCTTCGCCAGTGGTAACCCTGGCCGCCCAGCCCACCGTACTGAATACGGATGCACCGTTTGCGCTTACCGGCGGTTCCCCGGCAGGGGGCACGTACAGCGGTACGGGTGTCAGCGGGGGAGTGTTTGACCCCGCAGTAGGGCCCGGCACTTTTGCCATCACCTATACCTTTACCGACGGTAACGGGTGTACGGCAAGTGCTACGCAGAACCTCCAGGTGAATTCCGCTATTGGCGACGCAGCATTGATTGTATTGGACGCCACCACGGATACGCCCCTCTTTGCCCTGACCGATGGGATGACCATTTACAAGAGTACTATCGGCAATACCCCGCTGGGCGTAATCTATAATGCAGACCTCAACCCGGGCGGCGTTCAGTTCAACCTGAGCGGCCCCCTGAACGAATCCCGTTACGAAGGCCCTTCACCGCATTCCCTATTTGGGGACATCGGGGTGAACATCCAGGGGAAACCCTTCCCGGTTGGGAACTACACCCTGGTGGCCAACCCGGCTAACGGGCCCACCATTTCGGTGAATTTCTCAGTGGTTGACCAGGATCCTGCCTGCGTATCATTTGACGCCAGCCTGGCATCGACCACCAACCCTTCAACCTGTAATGGGAATGACGGAAGTGCCACGGTTTCGGTTTCCGGTTCAACGGGTACGGTGACTTACCTCTGGAGCCATAACCCCGGCCTGAATGCCGCCACGGCCAACAACCTGGCACCCGGGGCGTACAGTGTTACCGTTTCAGATAGCAACGGGTGTATCGATGTGGTGAGTTTCACACTCAACGGACCGCCCCTGCCGGTTGTGACCCTTGCGCCCCAGCCAACGGTTGAAGTAACCGATGCGCCGTTTGCCCTGTCGGGAGGATCTCCTGCCGGCGGTACCTATAGCGGCACCGGAGTAAGCGGAGGCGTCTTTGACCCATCCGTAGGCCCGGGCACGTACGTGATCACCTATTCCTACACGGACGGGAACGGATGCTCCAACAGCGCCACGCGCAACCTGATCGTTTCAGGTGGCCTGGATGACGCCGTCCTGATCGTAGTGGATGCTACTACGGATACGCCCCTCTTTGAGCTGGTGAACGGCATGATCATCCAAAAGTCCGCGATAGGAAATACGCCCCTGAGCGTTATTTACAACGCGAGCCTGAACCCGAATGGGGTATTCTTCAAGCTCACCGGCCCGATCAATGAAACCCGGAGTGAAGGCGCCATTGCCCCGCATTCCCTGTTTGGGGACATCGGGGTGGATATCCAGGGGAAACCTTTCCCTGTGGGGAATTACAGCCTGACGGCCAACCCGAACAATGGCCCCACGGTGGTAGTGAATTTCAGCGTGGTCAACACGTCCACTTCCAAGGTGGCCCCGTCGGTCAAATCCAGCCCGAACCCGGCAAACGATGAGGTTACCCTGACGTTTGACGCACCGGTGCGCCTTGAGACCTTCCATATCTACGATACGGCAGGCCGCCTGGTACGGGTGGTACGGGCAGAAGGGGATGCGGATCTCCGCGCTTACAGGCTCGAGGTCCTGGACTTGCCGGTGGGCATGTACTATGTACGCTCTACGGATGCGGACGGTAACAGCTACCAGGAGCCCATTTTAATCAACCGCTACTAATCCCAGTCTTAATAAATAAACAAAAGAACCGATCATGTTAAGTTTCACCCCACATACGCGTCCCGGGCGTCCTCCGGTGGTACGTTTTCTCACGACGGCTGTAGTTTTTATCAGTCTCCTGTTTGCCAGTCAGTTGGCAGCCCAATCCTTCAGTCAGAGCGATTTGAATTTCAATGGCAATGGCGGTGTGAGTTCCGGAACATCGCTGATGTTCGGGCCAGACGGCAGGTTGTATGTACTCAGTTTGAACGGAACGGTGGATGTTTTTACAGTACAACAAAACGGCCCAAACGATTACTTTGTAACGGATTCCGAGGAATTGTTGTTTGTAAAGAATATCCCGAACCATAATGATGACGGCAGTTCCAACAGCGGTAACAACCGGGAGGCCACGGGCCTTACGGTTGCCGGTACGCCTGCCAACCCGGTGATCTATGTAACCTCAAGCGATTCGCGTGTCGGGGGACCTGGCGGGGATGAGGACCTCGATACCAACTCGGGTGTCATTACCCGGATCACCTGGACGGGAAGTGCCTGGGACGCGGTGGATATTGTTCGCGGCCTGCCGCGGTCCGAGGAAAACCACGCTACAAACGGCCTGGAATTCGTCACAATTGGTACTACGGACTACCTGATCGTTTCCCAGGGGGGGCACGCGAATGCGGGCGGCCCTTCGGACAACTTCGCGTGGACTACGGAATACGCGCTTTCCGCGGCGGTGCTCTCGGTGAACCTCACCATGTTGGAGGCGATGCCCATTCAAAATGACGGCGTACGGGACTATATCTATGACATCCCGACCCTGGACGACCCGACCCGGCCCAACGTGGGGCCCGAGGATCCGGATGACACGGGCTATACGGGAATAGACGTGGGCGACCCCTGGGGTGGGAACGACGGCCTGAACCAGGCGATGCTGGTGCCCGGCGGCCCGGTACAGATATTTTCCCCGGGGTACCGGAATACCTATGATCTGGTAGTGACCCAGGACGGAAAGGTTTTTGTAACCGACAACGGTGCCAATGGAGGATGGGGTGGTTTTCCGGAGAACGAAGGTTTGAAGGACGGCTCGGGTAATTCCCTGGTAACCAATAACTATCTGCCCGGGGAACCCGGGAGTACCTCCTCTTCCGGAGGCGAGCAGGTAGATAATGTGGACCACCTGACCATGGTGACCGATAATATCCAGACTTATGCTTTCGGAAGCTTTTACGGGGGGCACCCCACGCCCGTCCGGGCAAATCCCACGGGCGCAGGACTTTTTACCAACCCGGAAAAGAACATTTATAACCCTTCCACATCTGTGTTCCGCACGCTGATCTACGACCCGGACGGTTCCCGGGGTGCCGGATATACCACGGATGCGAGCATTGCGCTCCCGGCCAACTGGCCACCGGTTCCTCCGGCCATGGCAAACCCGGACGAGGGTGACTGGCGCGGTCCGACCGTTCCGAACCCGGATGGGCCGGACGATGTTCTGGTTACCACCTGGGGGAACAACACCAACGGGATCGATGAATACACCTCCACGGTGTTCGCCGGTTCCGAGAGTATGGTGGGCAACCTGATTGCAGGCAGGAACCAGGGTCGGCTCTGGCGGGTACAACTCAATCCGGACGGCAGTTTGCTCGACCTTTCGGAATTCGCATCCAACCTGGGCGGGAATGCCCTGGGGATTACCTGTAATGGCGACTCCGACCCTTTCCCGGGTACCATCTGGGTAGCAACCTTCAACAGCACGATTAAGGTATTTGAACCGCAACCTACCATTGTTTGCCTGTTCCCTGGCGATGACGGTTATGTAGGTACAGATGATACAGACGGGGATGGATATTCGAATGACGACGAGATTGCGAACGGTACGGATCATTGTACCGGGGCGTCGCAGCCTAACGATTTCGATAAAGTCGCAGGCGCTCCCTTTGTTTCCGACCTGTTGGACGAAGATGACGACAACGACGGCATCCCGGACGCATCGGATATATTCCAGATGGGGGACCCCGAGGACAATGGCTCCGATGCCTTTAATCTGCCGGTACTCAATGACTTGTTGTCGGATAACCCGGACCTGAAGGGCTATCTGGGGCTCGGATTTACCGGGATGATGAATAACGGGGACCCGAACCCGAACTACCTGGACTGGCTGGATGAGGTCGGGGCCGGGCCCAACCCGAACGACATCCTCGGGGGCGCCGTGGGGGCGATGACCATGCAGATGACTGCGGGTACCGCCCTGGGCAATGCGAATTCCCAGGAAAAAGCATTCCAGTTCGGGGTAGAGGTAGACCAGACGCTCAGCAGTTTTACCGTAGAGGGGCGCCTGTTCAATTTTGATGCCCCGCTCCAGCTATATGGATCATCCGCACCTGCTGCCGGAGAGATTGGATTGTTTATCGGTGATGGGACCCAGAGCAATTATATCAAATTCGTGATCAACCAAAACGGGCTCCAGGCCCGCCAGGAGATTGGGGACAACGCGCAAACACCCATCGATCTGACGATTCCTTCGGGCAGCCGGCCCGGCAATACGGCGACCCTTTTCTTTGTGGTCACACCGTCTACCGGAGAGGTAAGCCTCCAGTATAAATTCGACGGGGGTGCCATGCAGACTCTGGGGACGATTACGGCCCAAGGCTCCATCCTGACGGCTATCCAGCAGGCGGGAACGCCCCTTGCAGTGGGATTGATCGGCAGTTCCAATACATCCGGGCAGGAGGTGGAAGGTACCTGGGACTACGTCTATGTACAGGCCAGCCAGCCTACTGTCCAACAGGACCTGCCGGACCTGAGTGTTTTAAGCGGGGCCTCTCCGGGCTCGTTTAACCTGGATGACTACTTCAGCGATGACGGGGGTGACGGCAACCTCACCTACAGCGTAACGAACAATACAAATACGGCCATCGGGGCGACTGTGAATGGCAACCAACTCAACCTCACCTATCCGGCTTCGGAGGCCACCTCGGACATTACCGTGCGGGCCACCGACCAGGATAATTTTTTTGTGGAGCAAACCTTTACAGTGACCGTTTCTGACGAGCCCGTCCCATTGGTGCGGATCCGGGCAAATGGTGCAACGCTTGCCGCCACGGATGCCCCGAACCCGGATTGGGTGGGGATTACTGCTACCGGAGCCCAAAGCGGCACGGCCAACGGATATCCCTGGTCGGTCAACACGGGGAATCACTCCACGCATAACATCAGCGGCCGGGATGCCTCCGTACCGGCATATGTGCCCCAGGCACTCTTCGCCAATGAACGATGGGATCCGGGTGCAGCACCGGAAATGCAGTTTGATATCGACCTGCCCAGCGGGCAGACCTACCTGGTGCGTCTCTATATGGGGAACGGCTATAGCGGGACGTCTGCCGTGGGTCAAAGGGTTTTTGATATTACTATTGAGGGTAACCTTGTGGAAAACGACCTGGACCTGGTCCAAACCTTTGGCCACCAGGTAGGGGGGATGCTCGAGTACCAGGTGAGCCTTACCGACGGTACGCTGAATATCCTCTTTGAGCACGTAACGGAAAACCCCACAGTTAACGGGATTGAGATCCTCGGACTGGGCGGGGACTTTACGCCACCAGTGAGCGTGGACCCGATAGCCAACCAGAGCAACTTTGAAGGCGATCTGATCAATTTTAACGTGGTTGCCAGCGGCGGGGATCCGGGTGAGAATTTCACCTATGCAGCTACCGGCCTGCCCCCGGGCGTAGACCTGGAACCGACTACCGGACAATTCTTTGGCACGGTTTCAACCGGAGCGGCAGCAGGAAGCCCGTATGCGGTTTCCCTAACGGTCTCCAAACCGGGAAGCCCGGATGTGATTGAGAATTTCAATTGGACCATTTCCGATCCGAATGTTTCCGGGGACGCGCTCTACAGGGTCAATGCAGGCGGGCCCCTGACGGCTTCCAACGATGCGGACCCAAAGACCTGGGACGAAGACCAGGCGGTGGCCAATGCCAATGCCGGAGCAACCACCGGGACGCCCTCCCCCTATGTAAATTCGGGGGCGGAGGATGTGACCTACGGCGTGGTCCCGCTTCCTGCTGGTTTCACCAATACCACGGGTTACCCGGACGCCATTTTCCAGACCGAACGCTACAATACGCTGGCTGTCCCGGACAACATGCAATGGGATTTCCCTGTACCCAATGGCGATTACACGGTTAACCTCCTGTTTGCGGAAATTTGGACGGGAGCCCAGGACCCGGGCATCCGCGTCTTTGATGTTCAAATAGAGGGGAACCCCGTATTGACAAACTTCGACCAGACGGCAGCCTACGGCTGGGCTACGGCCGGCGTTGAGTCGTTCCCGGTGACCGTTTCCGACGGGAACCTGGATATCGACTTTATTATGGGCGTCCAGAACCCGAGTATCAAGGGAATCGAGATTATCCCATCCGGGCCGCCCGTCGACCTGGAATGGACCGACCAGACGGACGACGAGAATTATACGGCGCGCCACGAGGCCTCTTTTGTACAGGCGGGGGATAAGTTCTACCTCTTTGGCGGGCGAGAAAATCCGGCAAACCTGGATGTGTACGACTACCAGACAAAGACCTGGTCCACCATCCCGAATTCGGCTCCTTCCGACTTCAACCATTTCCAGGCCACGGAGTACAACGGCCTGATCTGGGTGATTGGGGCCTTCAAAACCAATTCCTTCCCGAATGAGGCCCCCGCGGACTACGTTTGGGCGTATAATCCGGCAACAGATCAGTGGATCCAGGGGCCGGAGATTCCGGCTGACCGCAAGCGGGGTTCTACGGGGCTGGTGGTTTATAACGATAAGTTCTACATCATCGCAGGAAATAAGCTGGGCCATAACGGGCAGTACGGCCCCTGGTTCGACGAATTCGACCCGGCAACGGGTACCTGGACCACCCTGGATGATGCCCCGCGGGCCCGGGACCACTTCCACGCGGAGGTGATCGGCGATAAGCTCTATGTGGTGGGCGGCCGCCTCTCCGGCGGGGCCGGGGGAACGTTTGCCCCACTGATTGCGGAGGTGGACGTATATGATTTTACCACTTCTACCTGGTCCACCCTGCCGGCCGGCCAAAATTTGCCGACCCCCCGGGCAGCGGCCTCCGTAGCCGTTTTCCAGGACGAACTCTACGTCATCGGTGGGGAGATTGAGGTAGACTTGCAAGGCAATAATGTCAATGATGCCGTGAAAACCACCGAATCGTTTAACCCAACGACGAATACCTGGACCACCCGTGCCGACCTGATTACGGAACGCCACGGTACACAAGCCATTGTGTCTGGCGACGGTATCCACGTCACGGCGGGCTCCAACACCCTGGGTGGTGGCGGCACCATGAAGAACATGGAATACCTTGGAACGGACAACCCCACAGGGACTGCCCTCACAGCGGGCCAGCTTTCGGTGGCTTCCTCCCTGACTGTGGAAACAGGCGGGGCCAGTGTGGTCACTTTAAACCATACCGGAGGGAACACGGGGATCCTTGTAACCGGATTCCAGTTAACTGGGACGGACAGCGGCAATTTCCAGGTATTTTCAGACCTGGCCTTCCGGTTTATCCCGCCGGGCGGCAGCCTGGATGTGATCGTTGGCCATACGGGTGCCTCCGATGGTGAGGTCGCCTCCCTGGTATTTGAGTACGACGGTACAACGAGTTCCCCGGTGGCCCTGACCTCCGGCGAAGGACAGGCTACTGTCCTCTACCGGGTCAACACCGGCGGACCGCTGACCCCGGCAACGGATTCCCCGAATCCGGATTGGGAAAGCGACCAGGGCCAGGCTGGGGACGCGGCCAATTCGGCTTATCTGGCAACCATTTCCTCAGGTAATTCTATCTTCGCAAAAACATCGGGAAGTGCCTATACAGCCCCGATTGATATGTCAGACCCTTCCCTCCCGTCAGGGACGCCGTCTTCCTTGTTCGAAACCGAGCGGTACGACGCGGATACGGCACCTGAAATGCAGTGGGAATTCCCGGTTCCTTCGGGTACCACCGTAGAAATACGCCTTTATTTTGCAGAAATATATAATGGGATAACAGCTGCCGGTCAGCGCGTCTTCGATGTTTCCGTCGAGGGCAGTGTCCCGGCTGCGTTTGACGATATCGATCCATTTGCTCGAAATGGCGCTGTCGGAGCCTTTATGGTGAGCCATACGCAAACGGTTACGGACGGAATACTGAACCTGGAGTTTATCCACGGGGTGGAGAACCCGAATATCAAGGCGATCGAAATTCTGGATACAGGTGGGGTACCCACCAACCTGCCTCCGGTAGTTACGAACCCCGGCCCGCAATTGAGCGTGGACGGGGACGTAGTCTCCATCCCGATCCAGGCCAGCGATACGGACCCGTGTACGGGGCTCACCTATTCGGCCACCGGACTCCCGCCCAATGTGAGTATCGACCCGAATACCGGGCTGATCAGCGGGACACTGCAGGACGGAACGGGTAGCGGCACGCCAGGTGCCTTTATCGAATCCGGCGGCCTGGTGGTCATCGAGGCGGAAAACAATAGCGGCATTACGGGTAACTGGAAGAATGCCTCCAATTCCACGGCGCCGAATGTGAACGACCCTGGCGGGGCTACCGGCAATGATTACATCTCCTGGGAGGGCTCCCAAAACCTAAGTACCCAGGGCGTCGGGTTGCTCGTATACCCCGTTGAAATCACCACCACAGGCACCTACCGCTTCCGGTGGCGTTCCCAGGTGGGCAATGGGACAGCTTCTACGGACCACAACGACACCTGGCTGAAGATCGAGGGGGATTCCTTCTTTGGGGAAAAAGGCACCGGAAGTATCGTTTGTCCGGCAGGTGCCGATTCCTCCAACGACTGTACGGGAAGCACTCCGAATGGTGCGAGCGGCAACGGCTGGTTCAAGGTGTACTCCAGCGGGACCACCAACTGGACCTGGTCTACCCAGACCAGTGACAACGATGCGCACCAGATCTATGTGCGCTTTGACACCCCGGGGACGTATAACATCCTGGTTTCCGCTCGCTCGAGCTTCCACCTGATCGACCGGATGGTGCTGAACCACCTGACGGCCTATAGCGGGAACGCCCTGGCCCTCTCGAATCCGCAGTCTGCGCAAAACACGGATGTAACGCCCGGAGCTTCGGAGAACAGCCCGTACAATGTGGCCGTAACGGTTACTGACGGCTGCGACCCGGCCCTGTCTTCTACGGTGGATTTTGTCTGGAACGTGACGGCCGAGCCTATCGGGAACCCGGAAGCATTCGTACAGGTGAATGCCGGCGGCGGCCTGGGGTCCTCCACTTTTGGCAACAATTCCTATTTGATACAAAATACGGGGGACGACATGATCACCAGTATTTCGTTCAATACACTCACCGGCTTCCTCCCGGATATCGTTTACGACCCGGTTGGAACCGCTGGTGACAACGCTGCCAAATGCCTGACCGAAGGGTCGGCTTCTGTTGGGGACGTGGGCATCACTGTCCCGGCCGACGGAGGTTCCGATGCCGAGGACTGCGAAAGCGTATTTGCCTCTCCCCACAATGGCGTTGACAATGACGAGGGATACGATGAACTCGTGTTGACCTTTACGGATTTTAATCCCGGGGAGGCTTTCTCCTTCGGGGTAGATATGGACCCTACAACCATCAAAGGCGATCTGAGTTCCGGAGATGCCGGTTCGGTGTCCGGGTTTGAGATGATTGGCAGCACGGTTACCATAACTTTTGCCAGTGGTGTCACTTATACGTCCAGCCTCTTTGACGAAGGGTCCATGGGCGGTTCGGATGCCCTGGTCAACCAGGTGAGCCAGGGTCTCGCGGCCCCCTCCCTCTTGGTCAATGGCACGGCCCAGCCGCGGTTGGTTACCGAGGCCAACCAAACCGTAGCCATATCCGGGACACCCAATGCAAGTGTTACGCTGCTGCGGGTGGATGCGCGCCTGCATATCGATGCCGGCAATCCGGGAGTCGGTTACGACATCGACCTGTTTGAGGCGAACGAAGCCATGGTGAAGGAGCTCTACACCGTAACCCTTGACGGTTCCGGCAACGCGCAGGTACCTGTTGTACTCACGCAAACGCCGGGTACTTCCGGAACGCCTGATGGCGGGCTCAACCACTTTATTGCGGTTGAGACGGCCCCGACAGGGGAACAGGGACTGGCATCCAATGTGATTGTCCTGGAGTACGATCCGGATGGGGTGATTGCCCCGTCTGCCCTTGTCGAGATCACCCCGGATGGCAGCGTGGATGCGAGCACGTACTCCAACAACAGTTTCCAGATCACCAACACCTCTACGGGCGGGTTGCAGATTACATCTGTGAGCATCGACCTGAGTACGGGGATCCTCCCGGATATGGTCTTTGACCCCGTCGGAGCCGGCGGAGATGCTACTGCGAGTTGCCTGACGCCCAATACGGGGGCTGCGGCTACCGGGTTTACGGCTCCGGGCGACCCGTGTACGGACCCCTTCAGCCAGCCGCGGAATGGCGGGTTTGATATTATATCGCTGAACTTCACGGAGTTCGATCCCGGGGAATCCTTTGAGTTTACCACGGACATCGACCCGAACAGCATCCAGGGCGTGGCCGGTGCAGGCAACGCAGGTGCCGTTTCCGGATACGAATTGATCGGGGCGACGGTAACCATAACCTATAACGATGGTTCTGTCCTGGTTGGCTCCCTCTATGAAGATGGTAGCCTGGGCGGTTCCCAGGTTCTTGCGGACGTCCTTCCCGTAGCGCCTTCGCTGGCCGTTTCGGGAATCGGAGCCGGACCTGCGACCGTCAATGACCTGAACCAGGTGGCTCAGGTTACCGGTACGCCCGGGGACTATGTGTCGCTCCTGTTGATGGATTCCCGCCTGTTTATCGCTTCGGGCGACCCGCCTTTCAACGTGGCGGACCCCACCTATTACGCGAATGAGGCGATGTCCGGCAAGGCCCTGTATTCCGGGCAGATACCCGCAGGCGGCACACTGGATATACCGGTAACGCTCCTAAACACGGCCTCCACGGATGCCGGGCCCGACGGGGGGCTGAACCAATTGATCGCCGTGTCGTCCACGCAGCCCTATGCGGTGGACCAGCCGGTGAGCATGACGTCCAATGTGGTAACCTTGCTGTACGACCCGAATTTCCTTCCGGCCGAAGCGTCCATTACCTATACGCTCCAGGGCCGTACGGATCACACGGCCGATCTGACCGTGGAATTCTACGAAGTAGGACAGACCACGCCCGCCTATTCGTTCACCCCAACGGGTGATGCAGGGGGTACAGCGCTGGTACAGGGCCTACCCGAAGGTGCATTCAATGTGGCCGTTAAAACAGGCAAGTACCTGCAGCGGGTGGTCAATGTAACCCTCGCAGCCGGGGCAAACACCGTGGATGCCGGCCAATTGCTGGCAGGGGATATCGACGGGAACAATGTGGTGAATATCGACGACTTCACACTCCTGGCGGCAACATTTGCCCTGGGCGAAGGAGATCCCGGATATGATGAAGGATCCGACCTGAATGGGGACGGAGTTGTCAATATTGATGATTTCACCTTACTCGCAGGCAACTTCACTGTTGCCGGAGACGAGGTCGAATAATTCAATACATGTTAATAAGTGAAAACCCCCGGAAACGGGGGTTTTTTTATTCCTGCATACTGTGGTAGACGTTCTGTACGTCGTCGTCCTCCTCGATCATTTCCAGGAGCTTCTCCACGTCCTCGGCTTCCTCGGCGGATAATTCCTTGGAGACCTGCGGGATGCGCTCGAATCCGGAGGACAGGATTTCGATATCCCGGGATTCCAATTCCTTCTGGATGGCGCCGAAACTCTCAAAAGGCGCATAGATCAGGATGCCGTCGTCGTCCACAAAAACCTCTTCCGCCCCGAAGTCAATCATGTCCAGTTCCAGTTCTTCCGGGTCGATGCCTTCGGCTGGAATCCGGAAGTTGCAGGTGTGGTCAAACATGAATTCCACGGAGCCGGAGGTGCCCAGGCTGCCGTTGCATTTGTTGAAGTAGGAGCGGATATTCGCCACGGTTCGCGTGTTGTTGTCCGTGGCTGTTTCGATCAGGATGGCGATGCCATGGGGCGCGTAGCCTTCAAAGAGGACCTCCTTGTAGTCGCCCTGGGACTTGTCGGTGGCCCGTTTGATGGCCCGCTCGATATTGTCCTTGGGCATGTTCACCGCCTTGGCATTCTGGATCACAGCCCGCAACCGGGAATTGGCATCCGGATCCGGGCCGCCTTCTTTTACAGCCATTACAATGTCCTTGCCGATTCGCGTAAACGCCTTGGACATGGCTGCCCAACGCTTCATCTTACGTGCTTTCCGGAATTCAAAGGCTCTTCCCATGGGTGGCGTTATTATTTCCAGACAAATGTAGCAATTCCCCCATTTTCGGCAAGGGCATAAGGAGCGCAGGGAGCAGGGGAGGGCAGGCCAGGGCGTGGGCCCGGCAGATGGGGACAGTGCCCGGCAGGTGGGGACAGTGCCCGGCAGGTGGAATCAGGGCTGCTCGGATACCAGGTTTTCAATAATTTCGGCCAACTGGAAATCCTTTTCGGTCACCCCTCCTGCATCGTGGGTGTTCAGCCGGATCTCCAACTGGTTGTACACATTGGTCCAGTCCGGGTGGTGCTGCATTTCCTCGCATTCAAATGCAATGCGGGTCATCAGGGTAAAGGCTTCCTTGAAGTTTTTAAATTCAAAGGTGGTAGCCAGGCAATTGTCGGTGTATTCCCAACCTTCCAGGCTTTTCAGTTTCTCTGCAATCGTTTCTTCAGATAATTTACTCATGGTTTCAATTTTCAAATTTTCAAATCGGCATATCTTCAAATCGCCATATCAACCTCATCCCCGGTATTCGGGATTCTCAAACCCCCAGCGCTCGCCGGATTCCCACCCGGCCCTTGAATTTCCGTACGCCGGATACCCGCCCTGGTCCTTCAGCATCCGGGCCAGGTGGAGCAGGTTGTAAGTCATAAAAGTGGTATTGCGATTGGTAAATTCGTGGTCGGCTGCGCCGGATTCGGGGTCCAAATAACTCGGCCCCGGACCGATTTCCCCCAGCCAGCCGCAATCGGCCTGAGGCGGAATGCTGTAGCCAATATGCTGTAGGGCGTATAGGATGCCCATGGCACAATGCTTTACCCCGTCTTCGTTCCCGGTAATAACCGTCCCGCCCACCTTGCCGTAATACAGGTACTGCCCTTTGTCGTTTTTTTCGCCGGAAAAGGCATAGAGCCGTTCGATGACCCGGGTGCAGACCGAGGAGCGTTCCCCGAGCCAGATCGGGGTGCCCAATACCAGGATATCCGCCGCCATGACGCGCTCAAACAAATCCGGCCAGGCATCGGTATCCGCCCCGTGCTCGCGCATATCCGGGTAAACGCCCGGGGCTATGGGGTAATCCACGGCCCGGAAAACGTCCGTCTGCACGCCCTCACGCTCCATAATTTTCCGGGAAACCTCCATGAGCCCGCGGGTGTGGCTTTGGGCCGGGGAAGGTTTAAGCGTGCAGTTGATGTACAGGGCGCTGAGGTCAGAGAAATCCATGGCTGTGCTTTTCTCCTGAAGATACGGATTCCTTTTGTGGGCAAAAAGCCCGGGCGCCATTGCACCCTGATTTTAGCGGCTTGAGTACGGTCAGTACATCGGGAACTGTCAGTTTCCTGTCGGGATTCGCGGAGGAAATCCGTTAGGGGATTGCGGGATTTGTCGGGGACCCTGAAGGAGTTATTGCGGGATGTGGTGGTCGATGACCTCCTGGTAGCCGAGCTGCAGGTTTTTGGGCAGCAGGTTGTGTTTGGGCAACACGGCCAGGTACCGCTCTTCGTTGGTGGTAAACACCCGCTTGAAAAGGGGTTTCCGTTCGCTCAGGTGCGCGGCGATTTCCCGGATAAAGTCCTCGTGGTGTACCAGGTCCCGGGAACCCAGGTGGAAGACCCCGTGTTTGTCGCGGTTGATAATGTAGTGTACCTGCTGACTCAATTTGTCGTCCGATGTTACGTTGATCACCAGGTTCGGAAACACTTCGATGGCCTCGCCTTCCAGGAGGGCGTCCCGGATTTCCCGGGTTCTGGGGGATGCATTCCCGAATACCATTGGCAGGCGCAGGATGGCCATCCGTTTGGACGGAAGCCGAAGGAGCATGTTTTCGATTTTGATTTTCAACCGGCCGTAGATACTCTCAGAAAGGGTCTTGTCAAATTCGTAGGAAGGGAATTTGCTATACGCGTCAAACACATTGGCCGAGGAGAGGAAAAGCAACCGGCAATCATGGCGGGCCAGGTATTCCGCCAGGTGCGAGTGGGCTTGAATTTGCGCCCCGAAATCGCCGCGGAGTGCCGAAATGATGATATGCGGCCGGACCTCGTTGATTACCTGGTGGATATCGTCCTCCAGCAGGTCGTAGTGTAGAAATTGTCCGTTGTCCCCAAAGCGCTTCCGCGCAGAACAATACGTTCCGTACGTGTCAAAATAATTGCAGAGTTCCTTGTACAGGGCATAACCCAGGAACCCACTACCTCCCAAAATCAGAATCCTCTTTCCTTCCTCGCGCACGCCTCTCTCTCCTGTTTACAGATTCTATCCCTTATAGAACGGGGGTTTCACAATAGTTGCGGGTACGTTTTTATTGCGTATTTGGATATTTACCGTCGTTCCGGGGGCTGCGAATTCAACGGGCACGTAACCCAGCCCGATTCCCCTGTTGAGGCTCGGCGACATGGTTCCCGAGGTTACCCGGCCAATCGGCTGGCCGTCTGCATCCGCTATGGTGTAATCCTTGCGGGGGATCCCGCGCTGCTCAATTTCAAAACCGACCAGCTTGCGTTCCACGCCTGCTGCTTTCTGGGCGGCGAGTGCCTCGTGGTTGACGAATTCCTTGGTAAACTTCGTAATCCATCCCAGCCCGGCCTCCAGGGGGGAGGTGCTGTCGTCAATATCGTTGCCGTAGAGGCAGTAACCCATTTCCAGGCGGAGCGTGTCCCGGGCTGCCAGGCCGATGGGCTTGATTCCGTATGCCGCCCCGGCTTCCATCACCCGTTCCCAGACCTGGCCGACTTCCTCGTTCTTGCAATAGATTTCAAAGCCGCCGGAACCCGTGTACCCGGTGGCCGAAATGATCACGTTGGGAATGCCGGCAAAATCCCCGACCGCAAAATGGTAAAACGGGATGGCGGCCAGGTCCTCGGAAGTGAGGGATTGCATGGCGGCAACCGCCTTGGGCCCCTGGATCGCCAGGAGGGAGTACGCATCGGATAGGTTGCGCATTTCGGCGCCGATCTCCTCGTTGTATTTGCTGATATGGTCCCAGTCCTTGTCGATATTGGACGCATTGACCACCAGTAAATAAGTCGTATCCTTGATGCGGTAAACGATCAGATCGTCCACGATCCCCATGCGTTCATTGGGCATGCAACTGTACTGGGCGCGGCCCACCTCCAGCTTGGAAGCGTCGTTGGAGGAGACCCGCTGAACGAGTTCCAGGGCCCGGGGTCCTTCAATGAGGAATTCCCCCATGTGGGATACGTCAAATACGCCGACACCTTCCCGTACAGTCTGGTGCTCGGCGTTAACGCCTTCGTAGGATACAGGCATCAGGTAGCCGGCAAAAGGGACCATTTTAGCCCCCAATGCCTCGTGTACCTGCCTGAGCGCGGTTTCTTTCATCGATGCCGGATTAATTACGCGGCAAATGTATTGAAAATAGTTTGGAAGTCAGGGGCGGGCACCCATTGAATTGGCAGGCAAATTCAACTGCCCGGGGGCTGCATCAGGAACCTGCGGAGATCGTCGTAGCTGGTAATCGGCAGGGCGGTTTTATCCCGTTCCAGCAGGCCTCGGAGTCGTTCCGGCAGGTCCAGTTCAAGCCCCAGCGTACGCTCCACTTCCGGGCGAAATTTAATGGGGTGGGCCGTCTCCAGGAAAATACCCGGACCCCCCGGGTCCTGCAGGAGGTAATCCGACAGGCCCAGGTAGCCCACCGCCCCGTGCGGGTCGGCGATGTACCCGTAGGTCTCGTGTAGGTGCCGCATGGCGTCCCGGGTCTGCCCGTCCGTATAGGCATGGGAAGTCATCACTGCATCCAGGTCGGGGAAGCGGTAGCCGAAAAGCTTCCGGATACGGACAAAGTTGCTCGGATCGGCTACATCCATGGCATTGGAGATGGTGGGGACTGCCTTTTCCGGGGCGTACTGGCCGCTTTCCATAAACCGGGGAACCGTGTCGTTGACGTTGGTCGCCGCCACAAACTGCCGGCAGGGCATACCCATCCGATGCGCCAGCATCCCGGCGCAGATATTCCCGAAATTCCCGCTGGGTACGGCGAATACCGGGGGTTTGGAATCGGGCCCGAGCTGCCTCCACGCCATCGCGTAATACAGCATTTGCGGAATCCACCGGGCCACGTTGATACTGTTCGCCGAGGTGAGTTGTCGGGCGGCCTTCAGGTCGTTATCCAGGAAGGCCCGTTTGACCATGCGCTGGCAGTCGTCAAAGCTGCCCGACACCCGAAGTGCCCGGATGTTCTGCCCCAGGGTGGTTAGCTGGCGTTCCTGGATGTCGCTCACCTTGCCTTCGGGATACAGGATCACCACCTCCACACCGGGCACCCCGAGGAACCCGTCTGCAACTGCCCCTCCCGTGTCCCCGCTGGTGGCCACCAAAACAGTAATTTCAGCCGGGGAATCCTTAGAGAAATGCCCCAGGCACCTGGCCATAAACCGGGAGCCCACATCCTTGAAGGCCAGGGTAGGGCCGTGGTAGAGTTCCAGGGAGTAGACCCCTTCGGAAAGCTCCACCAGGGGGAATTCAAAGCTCAGCGTCTCCTCGAGGATGCGGCCGAGGTCGGGGTCCGGTATGGAATCGCCAACAAAGGGCCGCATGAGTTCCAGGGCAATTTCATTTATGGGTTTTTCCCGGAGGTTCTTCCAGAAGCTGTCCGGCAGGCGGGGAATCTCCACCGGGAAATACAGGCCTTTATCCGGGGCAATCCCCTGGATAACGGCTTCCCGGAAAGGTACCTCGGCGGCATTCAGGTTCAGGCTGTGGTATCGCATCGGTCAGGTATTCGGGTTTATGGAATAGATTCCGCGTCGGTTCACCGGGCCGTGGTGGAGCGTATACGGGATGTCAATGGCGTCATAGGCTTTGCCCAGGGCGCGGGAAACGGCCTCCGCGGTATCGGCCCCGTGGGTCAGGGCATACACCGAGGGCCCTGAGCCGGAAATTCCGAACCCCAGGGCGCCCGCCGCCAGTGCGGCTTCCCGAAGCGTGTCGAACCCGGGGATCAGCAGGGACCGCACCGGTTCGATGATACAGTCCTCGAGCGACCGGCTGATCAGCCCGAAGTCTTCTGTAAACAAGCCAGTGACCAGCCCGCCCACATTGCCCCACTGGCGGATGCCCTTGGAGAGCGGGATGGAGGTGCGGAGCACCTTGCGCGCATCGGAGGTTTTCAATTCAATTTGCGGGTGCAGGATGCAGGCGTGCAGCGCCTCTGGGCAATGTACCCGGGCGATGTCCAGGGGGTGGGAACTTCGGACCAGGGTGATCCCGCCATACAGGGCAGGCGCCACGTTATCGGCATGGGCCGCGCCACTTGCCAGGGCTTCCCCTTTCATGGCAAACCCCACCAGGTCCGGCAGGCCGAAGGGTTCCCCCAGCAGTTGATTCAACCCCCAGACGGTGCCTGCTGAACTGGCCGCGCTGCTGCCGATACCGCTGCCCGGGGCAATGCGTTTTTCGATTTCGATCCGTACGCCCCCCGAATAGCCTGTGGCCGCTTCCAGGAAGGCCATGCCGGCAATTCCCGCTACGTTCCGGTCGGTTTCCAGGGGAATGTCGGCCCCGGTAACCCGGGTGATGGATACCCCGGGCTCCGGGGTCAATTCCAGGTGGAGGATATCGCCGATGCCGTCCAGGGCCAGGCCCAACACGTCAAAACCGCAGGACAGATTGGCAATTGTTGCCGGGGCAAAGACGGTAAGTTTTTCTGTTTTCATTTTCATCTGCGAAATGCCAGGCCCGTTCAGGCCCTAGAAGTTACCAATTCGGATAATGTCCGCAAAGATGCCCGAAGCTGTGACTTCGGCCCCGGCCCCGGCCCCTTTTACTATGAGGGGTTGCTCGCTGTACCGGTCCGTATAAAAGAGGACGATGTTGTCGCTTCCGCTTAGGTTAAAGAAATCGTGACCTTCCGGGATTTCCTCCAGCCCTACGGAAGCCTTTTCCCCGTCGAGCTGGGCCACATACTTCAATCGGCAATTCGCTCCATCGGCCTGTTCCCAAAGCCTTCTGAAATGAGGCTCCTGCTGCTCGAGGACTTCGTAAAAGGCGTCCACGCTTTCGGCCTCCAAGGCTCCCTCGGGCAGGAACGACCGGTTTTCGATCGCGTCCATCTCCAGTCGGAGGCCACTTTCCCGGGCCAGGATCAGAATCTTCCGCATCACATCCACCCCGCTTAGGTCAATCCGCGGATCGGGTTCCGTGTACCCTTCTTTCCCGGCCAGCCGAACAACATCGGCAAAGGAATCCTTCCCGTTATAGTTGTTGAAGACGAAATTCAGGCTACCGGAAAGTACCGCCCGGATGCGACGTACCCGGTCGCCGGAGAGGATCAGGTTTTTCAGCGTATCGATAACCGGCAGGCCGGCACCTACATTGGTTTCGAAAAGGAAGGGGGCGTTGTAGGTACGGGCGAGGCTCTTGAGCCGGGCATAGACTTCGTACTCCGAGGAACAGGCAATCTTGTTGCAGGTCACTACGGAAATACTGTTTTTCAGGTAGGAGGCATACCAGCCCGAAACGGTTTCGCTGGCCGTATTGTCAATAAAGATGGCATTGCGTAGGTTTAGCTCGCGTACGCGGGAAAAAAAGGCGTCCAGGTTGGCCGGCTCCCCTTTCTCCAGGACATCCTGCCATTCCGCAACCGGGAGCCCTGAGGCGTCAAAGACCATTTTCCGGGAATTCGAGATCCCCACCACCCGCAGGTTCAGCCGCAATTCCTTTTTCAGGACGCGTTGTTGCAGGCCAATTTGCGCCAACAGGCGCGAACCGACATTTCCCACGCCCATCACAAACAGGTTGAGTTGTTTGACCTGCTCCTCAAAAAAGGCCTCGTGCAGTGTGTTAAGCGCCTTCTTGACATCCCCCGACCGGATAACAGCCGAAATATTCCGCTCGGAGGCCCCCTGGGCAATTGCGCGGATATTCACGTTATTACGTCCCAGGGCGCTGAACATTTTACCGCTGAGCCCCTGGTGCTGCTTCATCTGATCGCCCACCAGGGCGATAATCGCCAGGTCGTCTTCTGCCTGCACAGGCTTGATGAGCTGTCGGTCCATTTCATAGGCAAACGTATCGTTCACCGCCTGGATGGCTCGCTCCAGGTGCAGGGCGGCAATCCCCACGCAAATGGAGTGCTCGGAGGATGCCTGGGTGATAAAAATAATGCTGATGCCCGCATCGGACAGGGTTTCGAAAAAGCGTTTGCTGATCCCGGGAATCCCGATCATGCCGGGGCCTTCAAGCGAGACCAGGGCGATCCCTGGGACATGGCTGATCCCCCGGACGGTCCGGCCCTCCGTGTTGCCGCGGGCGTGGATCAGTGTGCCGTCCGTATGGGGGTCGAAGGTATTTTTGATCCGGATCGGGATACCTGCATCCAGGACGGGCTGGATGGTTGGCGGATAGAGTACCTTGGCCCCGAAATGGGATAACTCCATGGCTTCCTCGTAAGAGATGAGCGGGATGGGCCGCGCCTGGCGGACGAGGCGCGGGTTGGCCGTGAACATGCCACTGACATCCGTCCAGATCTGCAGTTCTTCGGCGCCCAGGGCGGCAGCCAGTATGGCCGCCGAATAGTCGGAGCCTCCCCGGCCGAGGGTCGTGGTATCCCCGGAAGCGGTGGCCCCGACAAAACCGGGCAGGATACTGATTTCCTCAGGATTATGGAGTGCCTCGCGGACTTTGGTGCGGGTGGCATCCATCCGCACATGCGCATTGCCAAAAGTGGCATCCGTTTCGATCAGTTCGCGACTGTCCCGGAAAACGGCCGGAAGCCCCTGGCTTTCGTAATAGGCTGCAATGAGGAAGGAGGACAGCAGTTCCCCGTAACTCACAATTTTATCCAGGAGTTTCGGGGTGGTTTCCCCAATGAGGAAGGCGCCCTCCAACAGGGTTTCCAGGGTATTCAGGTCCGTTTTTACGCGTCCGATGACCGCGGCCTGCCGGGCCGGGGGGATCAACTCGCGTATGGTGTCCAGGTGCCGTTTCTCGAGGGAGGCCAGGCTTTCCTGGTAGTCTGTTTGCTGGGCAGCGGCCTGGGCGGCTGTCAGGAGAAGCAGGTCGGTTACCCCGCCCAGGGCGGAGACCACAACGGCCAGGGGACGGCCGGCGTCGGTAACTATTTTACAGGTTTCGGAAATCGCCTGGGCATTTGCTACGGAGGTGCCGCCAAATTTCAGGACTTTCATAAAGAGTGACTTAAGGGAGTTGGAAACAGGTTACAATACAGATCGGGCCGGAGATAAATACAGGTTCTTACCCCCAGGGGGTGCATCCCGTGGCGGACAGCGGGGTCGCTGCAAAGCGGAAAGCGGATATGCCGGAAAAATCTGATCGCATGGCGTGAACGTTTTTGATACGCCTGTCAAAAGTAGCACATTTGGAACCCCGTGCAAGGATTTACCGGATTTTTACAAAGTCCGCACCAAATGTTGCTTTTTGCTCCGGATTGCTGCTACTTTTGTAGGGATTCCCGAAAATCGTTCAATGCCGGAAATCCCTCCGGACTGGCGGCAATTGACCTGGTATCATGAAGATCCTCAGCAAAGAACAGAGTTACGAAGCAGACCGCAGGACCCTGGCAGCCCAGGGGATCAGCAGCACTGAACTGATGGAGCGCGCTGCCGCTTCGATATTCAACTGGCTGCACAACCGCCTGCAGGGCGCCCCGGTCCGGATACACATTTTCTGCGGCACGGGTAACAATGGGGGAGATGGCCTGGCCGTGGCCCGCCACCTGGCCGAGCACGGATACCATATACAGGTTTACCTGGTGAATTACAGCGAGAAGCGGTCCGGGGACTTTCGGATTAACCTGGAACGGCTCCGCCAGCGCAAAATCGAGCCGGAATCCCTAGACGCGGACAGCGGGTTGCCGGATATCTCCGAAGCGGATATACTATTGGATGCCATATTCGGAATCGGCCTGAGCCGTCCGCCGGCCCCTTGGGTCCGAAACCTCATTGCACACCTGAATGCGGCCGATGCCTTCCGGCTGGCGGTGGACCTGCCTTCCGGGCTGCAGATGGACGCCATGCCTGCCCATCCCGAAGGCGTGCTGGCTGCTGATTTTGTGCTGACAATCGGGTCGCCGAAACTCGTTTTTTTCCTTCCCGGGAGCGGGGAATTCGCAGCGGATTTTGAGGTGTTGGATATCGGGTTCGACACCACTTACCTCAACGAAGTGGCTGCACAATATGAATGGGTGGGGGCAGACGAGGCCCGGGCGCTGCACCGGACCCGCGGAAAATTCAGCCATAAAGGGACTTTCGGACATGCCTGCATCGTGGGGGGCTCCTACGGAAAAATCGGAGCTGTGGCCCTGGCCGCATCGGCTTGCCTGAGGGCCGGGGCCGGACTGGTTTCGGCATGGGTTCCCAAGTGCGGCTACCTGCCCCTTCAGGCCGGCGTTCCCGAAGTCATGGTGGAAACCTGCGGGCGGGAACATTACCTGGACGCCTTCCCGGAACCGGGTTCCGGGTACCGGTACGGCGTGGGCATGGGAATGGGTACGGAGAAGGATACCGCCAAAGCATTCTTTGAATGGCTGGGCCGGGTCAGGGAGCCGGTAGTGGTGGACGCCGACGGACTCAATAGCCTCTCGGCCCATCCCGAAGCGCTTGCCAACCTGCCTGCCGGGAGTATCCTGACCCCGCATCCGGGCGAACTGGCCCGGCTGATAGGGGAGTGGACGGATGATTTCGATAAATTGGAGAAAGCCCGCGCCTTTGCAGCAGACCACAATTGCGTCTTGCTTATCAAAGGCGCCTATACGGTAATACTCGGAGAGGGAAAGGGGTTTATCAACAGCAGCGGCAATCCCGGGATGGCCACTGCCGGCAGCGGCGATGTACTCGCCGGGATACTAACCGGATTGCTCGCCCAGGGATACCCGCCCCTGGAAGCAGCCGTGTTCGGTGTATACCTGCACGGGCGTGCCGGAGACCTGGTCGTTTCGGAAACAGGACCCGAAGCCCTGGTTGCCAGCGACCTTTTCGGGGCGTTGGGCAGGGCCTTCAGGGAGCTGTACGCAGAAGCCACACCGCCCCAGTCCAAAGAAGGGGAGGAGGGGTAAGCGCCGGACTTCAGGCAGCTTTTACCCGACGCCGGACCCAGTCCAGGGCATTGCGGTACTCGATATAAAATTTCATCGGTTTTTTGTAGAACATGCGCTCGATATTGAAGTTGTGCATGTCCACTTCCCGTGAGGATACGATGGCGTACGCCCTGAGGTTTTCAAGTTCCCGCAGGTAGGTATAGACCACGGGGTCGATGGCAAAGGAATGTTTGCGATGGCTGATGATCCCGAAGGGTTTGTCCCGGAAATGGATTTCGGATATCCCGATAATCTGGTAGGCCCTCTCCAGGGTCAGTGTGGCGCCTTCGTCAAAAATGGCTACGAGGTAGTTGTCGTAAACCTGGATCTTCCCCACATCGAGCTGGTATTCCCGCACGATCACGGTCTTTTTGGCCGGTCTTGTATTATTGCCCATATTCATATAGTGTGTCTGAGACGAAAGTATGCGTCAGGTATCCGTTTGAGAAAAATAATAGATTATCGACATAAATATCGTATAAGCGGTTCCAGCGTCCGGGCTATGTCGAACGATTCCTACGAAGCCTGACCGACAAGCATAAAAAAAGGGGTCATCTTTGGATGACCCCGATACCTTTCCCCTTACAGTGCCAATCAGGCTTCCTTGGAGGATTTACTCGCTTTCTTAATGGAAATGGTCAACTTGTCACCCTCCTCGTCCAGGTCCATGGTGATGCTGTCCCCTTCGTTGAGCTTCGAGTTGACGATCTCTTCGGCCAGTGCATCCTCGATATACTTCTGGATGGCCCGTTTGAGCGGCCGGGCCCCGTATTGCTTATCGAAGCCCTTCTCGGCAATATAGTCACGCGCCTTATCGGTAAGGGTCAGATGGTAGCCGATATCCGCAATGCGGTCGTAGAGTTTCTTGAGTTCGATTTCGATGATCTCGTGTATGTGCTCCCGTTCCAGCGGGTTAAATACAATAACGTCGTCAATCCGGTTGAGGAACTCCGGTGCAAAGGCTTTTTTCAAAGCATTCTCGATAACGCTCTTTTGGTGCGTATCGGCCTGGGATTTCTTCGCCGAGGTGCCGAAGCCGACACCCTGGCCGAAATCCTTGAGTTGCCGTGCCCCGATATTCGAGGTCATGATGATAATGGTATTGCGGAAGTCGATCTTCCTGCCGAGGCTGTCCGTGAGGAAGCCGTCGTCGAGTACCTGCAGCATCATATTGAAAACATCCGGGTGTGCCTTTTCCACCTCGTCCAGCAGGATTACGGAGTAGGGCTTGCGCCGCACCTTTTCGGTGAGCTGCCCGCCTTCCTCATAGCCGACATAGCCGGGGGGCGCTCCCACCAGGCGGGAGATGGCGAATTTTTCCATGTATTCGCTCATGTCGATCCGCACCAGGGCGTCCTCCGAGTCAAAGAGTTCCTTGGCGAGTACTTTGGCCAACTGGGTTTTCCCGACCCCGGTTTGTCCGAGGAAAATAAAACTCCCGATCGGCTTGTTGGGGTCTTTCAGCCCGGCCCGGTTCCGCTGGATGGCTTTGGCCACCTTGGCCACGGCTTCGTCCTGCCCAATGACGCTGTTCTTGATCAGCTGCGGCAGTTCGGCCAGCTTATTGCTTTCGGTCTGGGCAATTTTGTTGACCGGGATGCCGCTCATCATCGAGACCACGTCGGCGACGTTGTCTTCCGAGACGGTTTCCCGGTTCAGTTTGCTGTCTTCTTCCCATTTCTCCTGGGCGGTAGACAGGTCTTTTTCCAGTCGTTTTTCGTCGTCCCGCAATTTGGCGGCCTCCTCGTAACGCTGTTTCTTGACCACGCTGTTCTTGAGTTCGCGCACCTCTTCAAGCTGCTTTTCGAGCTCGAGGATCTGCTTGGGCACGTCCATGTTCACGATGTGCACCCGCGATCCGGCTTCATCCATGGCGTCGATTGCCTTGTCCGGGAGGAAGCGGTCGGTCATGTAGCGGTTCGTGAGCTTCACGCAGGCTACCAGGGCCTCTTCCGTGTAGTTTACGTTGTGGTGATCCTCGTATTTTCCGCGGATGTTGCGGAGGATTTCGATGGTTTCCTCCACCGTGGTCGGTTCCACCATCACCTTCTGGAAACGCCGTTCCAGGGCGCCGTCCTTCTCGATGTACTGGCGGTATTCATCCAGGGTCGTGGCCCCGATGCATTGAATTTCGCCCCGGGCGAGGGCCGGCTTGAACATGTTGGACGCATCCAGGCTTCCCGTGGCGCCTCCGGCTCCCACAATGGTGTGGATCTCGTCGATAAACAGGATGACGTCGTCGTTCTTTTCCAGTTCGTTCATCACGGCTTTCATCCGCTCTTCAAACTGCCCGCGGTACTTCGTGCCGGCAACCAGGGACGCCAGGTCCAGGGTTACCACGCGCTTGTTGTACAATATGCGGGATACCTTTTTGTTGATGATCCTCAGGGCGAGCCCTTCGGCGATGGCGCTTTTGCCCACCCCGGGTTCCCCGATCAGCAGCGGGTTGTTCTTTTTGCGGCGGCTCAGTATTTGCGAGACGCGTTCAATTTCCTTTTCCCGACCGACAACCGGGTCGAGTTTGTTTTCTTCCGCCAGGCGGGTGAGATCCCTGCCAAAATTATCGAGAACAGGGGTTTTGGATTTCTTGTTTCCTTTCTGGGAGGTGCCGCTTGAAAAAGTGCCCTCCTTGCTGTCCCCGGTGTCGTCCGAATCGCTCGGAAAGGATTCCGAGGTCGGGCTGTCCGTATAGTCGTCGTCGCTGGTGATCATGCTTTTGAATTGCTCCTTGACCCCGTCGTAGTCCACCTTCATCTTGTGCAGAAGCTTGGTGGTCGGATCGTTTTCGTTTCGCAGGATACAGAGCAGGAGATGCGCCGTATTGATGGATGAGCTCTGAAACAATTTGGCCTCCAAAAAGGTGGTCTTCAGGGCGCGCTCCGCCTGACGGGTGAGGTGCAGGTTTTTCTTATCCTTGGGTTGCGAGCCCGCTTCCGGGTTCGCCGGGGAGAGGATTTCCACCTTTCTGCGCAGGTGGTCCAGGTCCACGTCCAGCGCATCGAGTATGCTGATTGCCTTCCCGTTCCCGTCGCGCAGCAGGCCGAGCATCAGGTGTTCCGTCCCGATGAAGTCGTGGCCCAGGCGCAGTGCCTCCTCCTTGCTGTAAGCAATTACATCTTTTACTCGCGGTGAGAAATTATCATCCATATACCTAGTGCGTATTCAACTTTAAAATTAGTAAAACTTATTATAAGAACGTCAAATACCGTACCTATATTCGATAAAGCTTCCCTAAATGACGAAAAAAACAAGGAAGTGCAAAATATATGGCCTGGATTTTATCAAAAAACCAAGGGGGGTTTGGTGTTGATAAAATCTTTAATAAAACCTGCGCAACCTGCCACAAAGGGGTGGTTTTTACGTATATTGGCATGATTTTTTAACCACAAAAATACAAGCCCGATTCAGTTATGGCGGAAGGAGAGAAACTGATTCCGATTAATATAGAAGATGAGATGAAATCGGCCTACATCGATTATTCGATGTCGGTCATTGTGTCACGTGCCCTGCCAGATGTTCGGGACGGCCTCAAGCCGGTGCACCGGCGCGTCCTCTACGGCATGCACGAACTGGGCGTACGCTCCACGAGTGCCCACAAGAAATCTGCCCGTATCGTCGGGGAAGTCCTGGGTAAATACCACCCGCACGGGGATTCCTCGGTCTACGATACAATGGTGCGCCTGGCACAGGACTGGAGCATGCGCTACATGCTTGTGGACGGCCAGGGGAACTTCGGTTCCATAGACGGCGACAGCCCGGCGGCCATGCGGTATACGGAAGCCCGCATGCGGAAGATCGCCGAGGAGATGCTGGCGGACATCGACAAGGAAACGGTAGACCACCAGCTTAATTTTGACGACTCCCTGGAAGAACCCACCGTCCTGCCGACGCGCATCCCGAACCTGCTGGTCAACGGCGCCTCGGGGATCGCTGTGGGTATGGCCACCAATATGCCTCCCCACAACCTTTCCGAGGTGGTGGACGGCACCATCGCCTATATCGACGACCGCGACATTACCATCGAAGGCCTGATGCAGCACATCAAGGCGCCCGATTTCCCCACCGGGGGCATCATCTACGGCTACGACGGCGTCAAAGAGGCCTTTGAAACAGGCCGGGGCCGGGTAGTTATGCGGGCTAAGGCCACGTTCGAAGAGGTGCAGGGACGGGAGTGCATCGTCGTCACGGAAATCCCCTACCAGGTGAACAAGGCGGACATGATCAAGAAGACCGTCGACCTGATCAACGAAAAGAAAATCGAGGGCATCGCCACGATCCGGGACGAGTCGAACCGGAAGGGGATGCGGATTGTCTACGTGCTCAAGCGGGACGCCATCCCGAATATCGTGCTGAATATGCTGTATAAGTATTCGGCACTGCAATCTTCCTTCAGCGTGAACAATATCGCGCTGGTGGGCGGGCGTCCGGAACTCCTCAACCTCAAGGACCTGATTGTGCATTTTGTAGACCACCGGCACAAGGTGGTCGTCCGGCGATCGGAGTACGAACTGCGGAAGGCGGAGGAACGAGCGCACATTCTGGAGGGGCTGATTATCGCCTCGGACAACATCGACGAGGTCATCGCTATTATCCGGGGCAGTGCCAACGCCGAAGAGGCCCGGGCAAACCTGATTAAACGGTTTGAGCTGAGCGAGGTACAGGCCCGCGCCATCGTGGAGATGCGCCTCCGCCAGCTGACCGGCCTGGAGCAGGACAAGCTGCGCAGCGAGTACGAAGAAGTCCTGGCCACCATCGAGGACCTGAAGGACATCCTGGCCCGGGAGGAGCGCCGGATGGAGATCATCAAAGACGAACTTCGGGAGGTCCGGGATAAATACGGCGACGACCGCCGCAGTGAAATCAACTACGCCGGGGGCGACCTGAGCATCGAGGACATGATCCCGGACGAGCAGGTGGTGATCACCATTTCCCATGCCGGCTACATCAAGCGTACCCCCCTGACCGAATATAAGACGCAACACCGGGGAGGCGTCGGGCAAAAAGCCTCGGCCACCCGGAATGAGGATTTCCTGGAACACCTGTTTGTGGGGACGAACCACCAGTATATGCTGTTCTTTACGCAAAAGGGCCAATGTTACTGGCTCCGGGTCTTCGAGATACCGGAAGGCAGCCGTACCTCCAAGGGCCGGGCCATCCAGAACCTGATCAATATTGAACAGGACGACAAGGTAAAAGCCTTTATCTGTACGCAGGACCTCAAGGACGAGGAATACGTGAACAGCCATTTTGTAATCATGGCCACCAAGAAGGGGGTTGTGAAAAAGACGTCCCTGGAACAGTATTCCCGGCCCCGTCAGAACGGGATTATCGCCATCGGCATACGGGAAGGGGACGAGCTGCTCGAAGCGCGCCTCACCACCGGGTCCAGCCAGATCTTCCTCGGGCTCAAATCCGGGAAGGCCATCCGCTTTGAGGAGAGCAAGACCCGTCCGATGGGCCGGAGCGCCTCCGGGGTCCGCGGCATTACCCTGGCCGACGACAACGACGAGGTCATCGGTATGGTAAGCGTCCACGATTTTGACGAGGACATCCTGGTCGTTTCCGAGAACGGTTACGGCAAGCGCTCAAGTCTGGACGATTACCGGATTACCAACCGCGGGGGCAAGGGGGTTAAGACCATCTCCATTTCGAAGAAAACCGGCGGGTTGGTAGCTATCAAGAACGTATCGGATTCGGACGACCTGATGATCATCAATAAATCCGGGATTGCAATCCGGATGAGCGTGGAAGACCTCCGCACCATGGGGCGCGCCACGCAGGGCGTAAGGCTGATTAACCTGAAGGACAACGATTCCATCGCCGCGGTTGCCAAAGTGATGAAAGACGAAGACGACCTGGACGACACGGACATCCTGAATATCGAGGTCGATGCCGAGGATGGCACGACCCTTGATACAGATGGGGCGGATTCCGAAGGGACGGAGTCCGGAAAATAATTGATAAACACTAAATTTGCATAAACACTTTTTTAATGAAAACTAGATTGACTCTTCTGGCAGCCCTGCTTATCGGGTCTGCCGCAATAGCACAAAAATCAGAGATCCGGGATGCGGAGAAAGCCCTGAAAGACGGGAACACCGCCGAGGCGAAAGCCAGCCTGGACGCCGTTCAGGGCGTCATTGCCGGGGAAGACGAACGCCTGCAGTCCGAGTACCACCTGGTACGCGGGCAGGTCTACGCGGATTTGGCCAAGAAAGGCGACGACAGCGCCTTTGAGGAAGCGGTGGCTTCCTTCAGGAAAGTCCTGGAGGTGGAGGAACAAAGCGGTAAGGACCGGAACTCAGGTGAAGCACAGCAACGTTTAAAAGCCATGTCGGCCGACCTGGTAAACTCCGCTGTGGATGACAACAACGCCAAAAATTTCGATGCGGCTGCCGAGAAGCTCTATATGAGTTACAAGATCAGCCCGACGGATACCATCTACCTGTATTACGCGGCCAGCAGTGCTGTCAATGGCGGGAATTACGAGCGCGCCATGGATTTCTACCAGGAACTGAAGGACATTGGCTATGACGGGAGCGGCGTGGTCTACAAGGCCACCAACGTGGAAACCGGCGAAGTGGAGGAGATGAACAAGGCGCAGCGCGACCTGATGGTAAAATCGGGAACGTATACGGACCCCGTAGACGAGAAGGAACCCTCCAAGAAAGCCGAGATCGTCAAGAATATGGCGTTGATCTACACCCAGCTCGGGGAAAATGAAAAAGCCCTGGAAGCCTATAAGGACGCCCGGGCCAACAATCCGGACGATGTAAACCTCGTATTGAACGAGGCGAACCTCTACTACCAGATGGGTGACAAGGAGAAATTCAGCGAACTGATGGCAGAGGCAGCCACCATGGCACCGGACAACCCGGACCTCTACTACAACATCGGGGTGATCAATATGGAGATGGACCGGATTGAGGAGGCCCGCGAGGCGTACCGCAAGGCCATCGAGATCAACCCGGGCTACGTGAATGCCCAGCTGAACCTGTCTACCACCTATGTGAACGAGGGGAACGCATTGATCGACGATATGAACGCCCTGGGGACTTCCCGGGAAGATATCGCGAAATACGACGAGTTGAAGGAGAAAAAGGACAGCCTCTTTATGCAGGGGGCCGAGATCCTGGAAGATGCGCTGAAAGTCAATCCCGACAACCAGAGCATCCTGACACAGCTCAAGAACATTTATGGCGCCCTGGGCGACAATGAGAACTTTATGCGGGTCAAGAAACTCCTGGGCGAATAAGCCCCCGCTATTCCAAAATCAGGACCCCGGCCGGATGGCCGGGGTTTTTTTATGCGATTTGTTTGATTACCCGCAACGGGTGCGTATAGTTGCGCAGATCGTTATTGAAGATGCCGCTGTGGTCGATGCGGTCGATTCGGACGCATCCGTTTACGTGGATGATATAATTGTCCTGCATGATGAGGCCCACATGGTCGATAACCCCGTCGGGTCCGTCGAAAAATGCGAGGTCGCCGGGCTGGCTTTCCTCGATAAAACTCAGGGCTTGGCCCTGGGCGGCCTGTTCGGCCGGGGAGCGTTTCAGGGCCATACCGCAGCACTTGTAGACCATTTGCGCCAACCCGCCGGCATCGATGCCGAAGGGGGAGCGGCCCCCGGCCATTTCCGGGCTGCTGAGGTACAACAGCGCTGTCTGCACGAGTTCCTCCCGGCCCGCGGCAGGGTCAAAGCGCGCTCCCTCGAATTGGTGTTCCATTACCGGGGCGTTGTGCGCATCCGACCCCAGGAGGACCGGAATCAGCAAGCCTTCCGGGGTGCAACAATGGCTCACCAGGTCGGCGGCGCAACCCGCCGAGGTACCCGGGGGACACGCCTCGTATTGTTCTTCGGAAAGCTCGGACAACTGGTCGTTGCGGACCCAGCCCTCGGCCCCGTCCAGGCGGATCCGCACCCGGCTCCAGTACTTCCGGGATTCCAGGATTTTAAAACATTCGCCATAGAGGAGTTGTGTCCGGAGGGGTGTGGTATCATCCGGAGAATCGTACACGGGTACGAGGCTGAGGGGGCAGATTCCGTATCGCATGGCGGGGCAGGGCGGGGGTCAGGGCCGTTCCAGAACTATTGCCGATGCACCACCACCTCCATTGCAAATGGCCGCGGCACCCAGGCGGGCGTTTTGCTGCCTGAGCACGTGGATCAGGGTCACGGTGATCCGCGCCCCGGAACACCCCAGCGGGTGCCCGAGGGATACCGCACCTCCGTGGATGTTTACATTTTGGTCGTCCAGCCCCAGGATTTTGATGTTGGCCAGCCCAACCACGCTGAAAGCTTCGTTGAATTCAAAATAATCGATATCCCCCAGGGCGACTCCTGCTTTGTCCAGCGCCAACGGCAGGGCTTTGGCCGGGGCCGTGGTAAACCATTTGGGTTCCTGTGCAGCATCCGCATAGCTTTTGATGCGCACCAGGGGTTCCAGGCCGAGCGATTGGGCTTTTTCGGCACTCATCAGCACCAGGGCGGCAGCCCCGTCATTGATGGTGGAGGCATTGGCGGCCGTTACGGTTCCGTCTTTGGTAAAGGCCGGTCGCAATTGGGGAATTTTATCCATTTTCACGTTGCGGAACTCCTCATCTTCCCGAACCACAACAGGTTCGCCCCGTCGCTGCGGCACTTCTACCGGGACCACTTCATCCTTGAATTTGCCGCCTTCCCAGGCCGCTGCGGAGCGTTTGTAGGACTGGATGGCATAGGCGTCCTGCTCCTCCCGGCTGAACTTGTATTTCTCGGCACAGGCATCTGCACACACCCCCATGGCCTGCTGGTCGTAGACGTCTACCAGCCCGTCCCGCTGCATCCCGTCTTCCAGGGTTGCCGGGCCAAACTTTTTCCCGTTGCGCATGTGCACATAGTGGGGGATCAAACTCATGTTTTCCATGCCCCCGGCCACTACCACAGACCGATCGCCCAGGGCGATACTTTGGGCGGCCTGCATAACAGCTTTCATCCCGGAGGCGCAAACTTTGTTCACCGTGGTACAAGGCACCGTTTCCGGGATGCCCGCATAGAGGGCTGCCTGCCGGGCCGGAGCCTGGCCGGCCCCAGCCTGGACCACATGGCCCATAAGTACTTCTTCTACGGCGGCCGGATCCAGGCCAATGGAATCCAGGGCTCCCCGGATGGCCGCAGCCCCCAGTTTCGGGGCCGGCACCGAGGAAAGGGCGCCCATAAAACTTCCGATCGGCGTGCGGACAGCAGCCACAACAACTACCTCTTTCATCTGTTCCTTTTTAGTGGCACGAAAATACGAATTTAAACCCGGACCCCCTACTTGAGCAGGAAAAGCCCCGAGATGCCGCGGGTTTTTTCTATTTTTGAGCGACACAAGCGCGATGCATGGCGAAAACGCTGGATACCTTCTATCGATCCCAGTCACTGATCTATAAGTATTTCCTTTACTTTTTAACGATCGGCGCCATTGTGTTCTTTTTCCCCAAAGGAGGACAGTTCAAGTACGAGTTCCAGAAAGGCAAACCCTGGCAATACGAAAACCTCTATGCCCCTTTTGATTTTTCGATCCGCAAGACGGAGGCCGAATTACAGGCTGAACGCCAGCAATTCCAGCGGGACCAGGTGCCGTATTACCGGTTCGATACCGAAGCGGCACGGGAGGTTTACCGCGCCTACGAAGAGCTTTTCCCCGAATACTTCCCGGGGACTGGCCTGAGCGCCCGCCAAATCGGGGTGTTGCGCCAGCAGGGCCGCGCCATCCTGGACAGCCTGTACCTGAGGGGAATCTGGGACGGCAGCGACCCCCCGCTAAGCCGGGAGGTCTACCTGGTGCGGAACAACCAGGCGCGTCGCATGCGTTTTGACAGTATTTACCGAATGGACGCGTTGCGCAATACCATCCGCGACCTGACGGAATCCGTGGGTATTCCCGCGGACCAGGCGGAGTTCCGGGAATTGTTGCTCCGAATAGCCGAGCCCAACGTCAGCCTGGATCAGGAACTGACCGGCCGGGAACTGGAAAACCAGTTATCCGGAATATCCCTGACCCGGGGAAATGTTGACGAGGGCGCCCTGATTGTCGCCAAGGGCGAAGTGGTGGAAGGGGAGAGCCTGAAGAAGCTCGAGTCGTTGCGGGCGGAATACGCATCCGAGGTATGGAGCGCCAACAATTATTACTTCATCCTCTCCGGGTATACCATCCTGGTGGCCCTGGTGTTGATCATGCTGCTGTTGTTCCTGAAACGGTACCGCCCGGATGTGTTCCGGAACAATGTCAAGGTGACCTTTATTTTCTTCAATATCCTGGTGATGGTGTTTCTCACCACCTTCGTGGTGAAGTACAACGAGGCTCTTGTCTTTGTGGTACCCCTCTGCATTCTGCCGCTGATATTAAAGACGTTTTTCGACGCCCGCCTGGGCCTGTTTGTCCATGTGCTCACCGTCCTGATCCTGGGGTTTGTGGTGCCCAACAGTTTTGAGTATATCTTCCTGCAGATCATCGCGGGCATTGTCACCATCCTGACGGTATCCGAACTCTACAAACGGGCCAATTTGTTTATCTCGGTGGGCCAGATTACGCTCATCTATATCCTGGGCTATTTTGCCTTCAATATTATCCAGGGGGGCAGCCTGGACAACGTAGTTTGGGTGAATTTCGGGTTTTTCCTCCTCAACGGGATGATCACGCTTTTTGTGCAGCCGCTGATCTATATCTACGAGAAGATGTTCGGGATGGTCTCGGATGTTTCCCTGCTGGAGCTTTCGGACACCAATTCCCGGCTGCTCAAGGAGCTGTCCAACAAGGCCCCGGGCACCTTCAACCACTCCCTCCAGGTGGCCAACCTGGCCGAAGCAGCTGCCAACGAGATCGGTGCCAATGCAATGCTTGTCCGGGTAGGAGCGCTCTACCACGACATCGGCAAGATGAACAACCCAACCTATTTTACCGAGAACCAGACGACCAACAACAACCCCCACGATGAACTGGCCCCGGAAAAAAGTGCCCGGATCATCATCAAACACGTCATCGAAGGGATCGAAATGGCGCGGAAACAGAATATACCAGACCGGATCATCGACTTTATCCGGACCCACCACGGTACCACGCTGGTCTATTATTTTTACAAAAAGGCGCGTGAGCGGGACGGGGAAGATCCGGATGAAAAGGATTTCCGATACCCGGGCCCGGTGCCATTTTCTAAGGAAACGGCCATCCTGATGATGGCTGATTCCGTGGAAGCAGCTTCCAAGAGCCTGGTAAACCCCACCTATTCGATAATCGACGAATTCGTGGATAAGATCATAGCAACCCAGATGCAGGCCGGGCAATTCCTCAATGCGGAAATCACCTTTAAGGAGATTGAAACGGTGAAAAAGGTCTTAAAACAACGACTGACAAACATTTACCACCTGCGGGTAGAGTACCCGGAATAGGGGATTGGCGGGGATTATACTAAACGCGGATTGAAGGCGTTTTAAAAGTGACCACCGACCATACAAATGATGAAAACCCCCTTCATAACTGTCAGACCGGGCCACAACGCGGTTCTATGGGTGCTGTTTGCCTTTATGACGAGTATCCAGCCCTTGTGGCTGCAACAGGTAGACAGCCTGGAGCGGGTTCTCAACCGCCCGGATATCACCACCGAAGACAAAATCCACACGCTCTACATGCTCAGCCGGGACCTGGCCTTTGTAGACCGCCTGCAGGCGCTCGAATACGCCGATGAATCCCTGGAGCTGGCCACACAAGCCGAAGACCGTCGCGGCATGGCCTATGCCTACCGGATCCTCGGGAGTATTTATTCGCTGGATGAAAACTACTTCACCAGCATGCAATACATCCATCTGGCCCACGAGTTATTCGTACAACAGGAGGACAGCGCGGGGATCGCCAATTGCTATGTGTCAATGGGCCATATCTACCGAAATCTGAATGAACGGGAGAAAGAAGAGCGGTTTCACCGCCTGTCCTACGATTTATTCAAGAAGCTGGGGCAACCCGAGCGCACGGCGGTAGCTGCGCACAATATGGGAGAGACCTATTACCTGAACGGGCAGCTCGAAAAGGCCCGAGCGTATACCCGGGAGGCCATTGAAATCCTCAGCGGTATCTCCCACGCGGCGCTGACTTCCAGTTGCTATAAGGTCATGGGGCTCATCCACCTGAAGGAGCAGGATTACCAGGAAGCCAAACGCTATTTCCAAAAGGCACTTGATATCAGTGAAGGACTTGGCAAGGATGCACAGAAAATCGCCTCGGCGGAATCCCTGATCCGGTTGGCGGAGATTAGCGGGATTCTCGGAAACCCGTCGCGGGAGAAGGCCTACCTGGAACAGGCGGCCAAGCTGAGCCAGGAGAACAATCTGTACGACTATCAGGTGCGATCGTATTATCAGCTGGCACTTCACTATGCCCGAACCGATGATGTGGAGAATACCCGTCGGTTTATGGTGCGGCACAAGGAATTATCGGATTCCCTTCAGGTCATCCTCACAAACGACAGGGCTCGTCTCACACAGGGCATGATCCATATTGAACAACTCACCAAGAAAACGGAGGAACTCGAGGAACAGGCCGCGCAGCAAGCACTGGCTTTAGAGATCCGGAACCGGACGCTCATCTTGATCGGGGTTTTCCTGATCATCCTCAGCTTGCTGATTTACAAACTCTTCAGGACGCTTCGCGAGATGCGTGAAAAGAATTCGATTATCCAAATGCAGAAGGAGGAACTGGCCGAGTTGAATGCCTCTAAAGACAGATTTTTTAGCATCGTGGCGCACGACCTGCGCAGCCCGTTGGGCTCCCTGAAATCCTTTACGACCCTCCTGGCCGACCACATCGACCTGATGAGCCTGGAAGAGATCAAGGAAATGGGCGTCCAGCTCGACCGGTCGGTGGACAATACCATGCAGCTTACGGACAACCTGATAACCTGGGCCCGCAGCCAGATGAACGAGATCAAAACGGAGGCTACCGAATTCGACCTGCGACCCCTTGTAGAGAACGTACATACGGTATTTGCCTCTGTGGCACGCCACAAACAGATTACCATGGAGGTTTCCTACCCGGAGGAAACCACGATTTTCGGGGATAAAAACCAGATTGAGTTTGTTATCCGGAACCTGGTAAACAACGCTATCAAATACACGCGGGAAGGCGGTACGGTAAAACTGGAAGTCCTCCCTGCGGATGATCAGAAGGCGGTAATCCGCATCTCGGACAATGGGGTGGGGATGGACCCGGACCAGGTTGCATCGCTGTTTATCCGCCAGTCCGACAAAAGCCGTCGCGGCACGGCAGGCGAGAAAGGCTCGGGCCTTGGTTTGGTCCTTAGCCACGAATTCGTCAAGCGCAACAAGGGCCGGATCCGCGTGGAAAGCATCCCGGATAAAGGCACCTGCTTCACCATGGAGTTTCGCCGTACCCGACAGGCTGCTTAAACCCGGATCGCGTCCGGGTCTTCTTCCTTTGACAAGTATTTCCGCCACTTCATCCAGGCCTTTAAAAAACAGCAGGAAAAGTTGCGTCAATCTCAATGAAAAACTACATTTGCATCCGCATTGATCCAATGGGGTCTGTGCAGGGAGAGGTGCCGGAGTGGTAACGGAGCAGATTGCTAATCTGTCGGCGGGTAACCGTCGCCCGGGTTCGAATCCCGGTCTCTCCGCAAAACCGGATGATCTGGTCGAAACGATTCCAAAACCCGGGTTTCGAATAGGAATTTGGGATTTGGAATTTGTTTTTTGATTGCGTTATCGCTTCTTGCGAAGTAGCCTTTGGCCACGCCCGGCCCGCGCGCCGGCTGGCCCATCGCTAAAAATGTCCACCGGACATTTTCTTAACGCTCTGTCCGGGGTGTAGCGTAGCCCGGTTATCGCGCCTGCTTTGGGAGCAGGAGGCCGCAGGTTCGAATCCTGCCACCCCGACGAAAGAAATCCGATGCTTTGGCATCGGATTTTTTCATTTGTGAAAGCGCAAGAGCTTGCTCTTAAGTGATAGAGCAAATGAAAAAAGCAGAACAGGCGTCAGCCTGTATCGGATTTCTTTCAGTTTCCCCCAAACTTAGGATCACGAGCGCAGCGAGTAATCCTGCACGTTCTGCCTCCCCGGCCCACGCACCGTCTGGCTCCTCACTAAAAGCGCTCCACTGGAGCCCTTTTGGCCGTTCGGCCCGGATCACGAGCGCAGCGAGTAATCCTGCACGTTCAGGAGGTAGGACTCGAAACAAACAGATGCGTTTTAGGGCATCCTTAAAATTGTTTTAAATTCGCCTTTATGAGTTTCTCCTGGTTGCGAACCCTGGGCCTGCTTTTTGGAATCCTGGTCATCCCGCATGGGATAAATGCCCAATACATCTGTAAACCCTGCAATGCTGCCTGCGATACACTGGCATTCGCCAGGCCCGGAAGCTGCCACGGTTGCGGAATGCAATTGATTCCCGGTACACAAGAGGTAGCGGATCCGATTACGTTGGAAATCGGCCATGGGAATTTTTTGGTACGGGATTCCAGGGACCCTTCCAAGCGCATCCGGGTTTTCTATTACAGGCCCGAATCCTACTCGGTTGATTCCGACATCCTGATAGTTATTCCGGGGACGGGCAGGAATGCAGATGAATACCGGGAAGCCTGGGTTCAGATGTCCGAAGCCTACCAGATACTGGTGGTTTCCCCTTCCTTCAATGAGATGTATTACGATTTTGAGGATTACCACCTGGGCGCTCTTGTTCACAGTTCCAACCTGACGGAGGCCATCCGAAGGATAGAAGGGACCAACCGGGTGGAACTCGATGAAAGCCGGTATGCCTATAAGGTCCAACCGGAGGAAGACCAATGGATTTTTAGCCAGTTCGACCAGATATTTGACAAGGTAAAGGAGGCGACGGGTTCCGTCCGGGAGACGTATGATTTATTCGGGCATTCGGCCGGGGGGCATATCCTCCACCGGATGGCGTTATTTTATACCGGCTCGAAAGCCAACCGGATACTGGCATCCAATGCGAGTTTTTACACGCTCCCAACTGAAGAATACAATTACCCGTTTGGTATTGGAAACATCCCGTTTGGGGAGGCGGGACTGGCGGGTTCGTTTGAAAACCACCTGGTTGTTTTTCTGGGTGGGGAAGACAATGCCGATGAAACCGGCGGGACTTTCATGGTTTCCGAAAGTGCGAACCGGCAGGGGAAACATCGCCTGGAACGCGGCCGTTATTTCTACAAAATGGCCAGGCAGGTGGCCGGTGAAAATGGGATGCACTTTAACTGGAAACTGGTAACCATCCCAGGGGTAGGGCATAACCACAGCGAAATGAGCGCCGCGGCCGGGGAGTATTTATACGGGGTCCGGGATTAACCTTTTACCGCTCATTATAACCTTTCCCCATGAAGATCTTTGACCGGCACTTCTCAATCCGGGATTTCCGGGTTTTTGACTGTTTTGCCTTGCCGATATGCAACAGGTACCCCCGCTGGCGTCCGGGTGTCAGGCTGTTGAAGGCTTCCTTCAATTCCGGGTCCTCATCCAGGGCCTCCTCCAATTCTTCCGGCATGTCGAACTCATCCGTTTTCCTGTACCGGACCTTGAGACCGGCTGTTTCAACCTCAATCGCCTCGTGTACATAGGCTCTGAGACAGGGTTCCAGCGGGTCGATTTGGGAGGCGTCGGTAAATCGGACCTGCCGCGAAGACTGGACATGCTCGGTCTGTTGTACCAATATCCCCTCGGAATCCTGCAGGAGCGCCCCTTTGTGGAAGAGCAGGGCGCAGTATTCCTTAAATCCGTGGATCAATACAATATTCGCTCCCCGATGCGTATAGCAGGGGACGCCCCATTTGAGTTCTTCATCCAGGCCGTACCCCAGGAGGAGGGACCGGAGTTGCCGGAAGGCCTCCTGCCAGGGACCTGATTTTTCGAAGAAAAAATTCACTTTAGGGTTCATATGCATTCCTATTTCCGGGGGAGGGGCGCTTAACCCATCTTAAAAGGCTGCCCGGTGCTCTGCAGGACGGCAAACCAGAATTCGCCCTCCATGTCAATCTTTTTCCGGCGGTCGGTCACCTTGGAGATTGGCAGGTAGACAAAACGGTTGTGGACGCGACCGGCCACAAATTGGGTCTTCCCGGCCATGGCCCCGTGAACGGCCTGGTAGGCGAGCCGGTTACTGAATAGGCTGTCGTTGGCATTGGCCGGGGCGCTGCGGATGATATAGCTCGGGTCGATGTACTTGATGGTGACCGGGGTCCCGGATTGGCCAAAATGCTCCTGTATCCGGTCTTTCAGCAGGATCCCGATATCCTTGTGCTTTACATTGCCCGAGGCGTCCGTAACGCGCCGGTCGTCATCGAACAGGTGTTGCCCGGCGCCTTCAGCCACCACGATTACGGCGTGGTGCTTGCGTTGCAGCCGATCCTCCAGGGCCTGCAGGAAACCACCTTCCCCTTCGAGTTTCAACGGCATTTCGGGGACGAGGACAAAGTTGACCACCGGCATGGCCAGGGCGGTGGAGGCTGCAATATAGCCGCTGTCCCGCCCCATGAGCTTTACAATGGAAATTCCGTTAAAGGCCCCGATGGCCTCGTTGTGGGCATCCCGGACAATCGGGCTCGCCACATCAAAGGCCGTTTCAAAGCCGAAAGATTTATCGATGAGGTTGATGTCGTTGTCTATGGTTTTCGGAATTCCGGCCACGGCGATGTTCAGGCCCCGCTTTGCAATTTCATCGCCGATGGCATGGGCCCCCTTGAGCGTGCCGTCCCCGCCCACGGTAAAGAGGATATCGATCCGGTTTTCCACCAGGGTATCCACCATCTCCGAGACGGGGTGTGCCCCCCGGGAAGACCCCAGGATGGTGCCCCCGAACTCGTGGATGTCCTTTACCTTGTCCGGGGTGAGTTCCATAAATTCGTGCGGGCAATCCCTGGACAACCCTTCATAGCCATAGCGCACCCCGATGATCCGTTTAACCCCGTAGAAATAATGCAGGGCCATCACCAGGCTCCGGATAACGTTGTTGATGCCCGGGCACAGGCCCCCGCAGGTGACGATGGCCGCAGTGGTTTTTCCCGGGTCAAAGAAAATAGTTTCCCGGGGCCCGGATTTTTCCAGACACTCCGGCCGGGACCCGGACTCCCGGGCCTGTTGGAAACCGCTCAGGGATACGTCCACCAGCACGCGGTCGGACTCCCGGACAAAATTGAAGAGGTCGTCTCCCGAGTTATTGCTCAGTTGCAGGGGGGAGGGGAACCGGGCGGGCCCCAGGGAAGGGATGTCAAAAGTTTTTTTCGGATCCATGAGTGGTGGTTTTCTGGTATCGGTTCGTTAAGTACCGATTATTTAGGGAATTATTCAAATGAAGTCAAACGCGGTTAAGCACAGTCAAACGCGGAGGGGCAATTCCCGGGGGCGGTTCCCGGTGAGCCGGTAAACAGCATTGGCGATAGCCGCTGCAATGGGCCCCATGGGCGGTTCACCCACTGCCCCGGGAGCTTCGTCCCCCTGGAGCAGGACCACGTCAATTTCCCGGGGCGCATCCTGCATCCGGGCCATCCGGTACGGACCGTAAATCACCGGCAGTAGTTCCCCGTCCTCCACGTACATCTCCTCGTAAAGGGCGGCACTCAGGCCCATGATAATGCTGCCCTCGCACTGGGCCTGCACCTGGTCCGGGTTGATGACCAAACCCGGGTCAAAAGCGCAGGTAACTTTCAGCACGCGGATTGCACCGTCCTTCAGGGTCACCTCTGCCACATGGGCTACCGGCGACCCCGCGTCCGTGGAAGCGGCCAGGCCCATGGCCGTGTCCCCTTCGGCCGTATTGCGGTACCCGGAACGTTCGGCTGCCGCCCGGATTACCGCTTTCAACCGATTGCCGGCCACATCGTCCGCTATATGCGCCAGGCGAAATTCCACGGGGTCCCGCCCGGCTTTTTCGGCCAGTTCATCCATGAAGGATTCAAGGGCAAACGTATTGGTGAGGAGTCCGAGGCCCCGCCAGGAAGCGGTGGCAAACGGGAGTTCCACAAACCAGGAAACCGAACGGTAATCCGGGATGCGGCCATACTGGATCAACCCGCCCCTCCAGGCGCCGAAATCGGATCCGATCAGGTTCCGGGCAATGCCCGGGAGGGGGCCGAAGGAGTAAATGACGGACCCACTGGAGGTATTGAATTCAAATGCGGCAATATCTCCGGACTCTGAAAGGCAGGCCTCTGCCACCATGTGGGATGGCGGGCGGAATTCGTCGTTTTGGAATTCCTCCTGCCGGCTGAAAACGCATTTGACAGGCTTCCCAACAGCTTTGGATAAAACGGCAGCTTCAATGGCATGTGATGTGTTGAGCCGCCGACCAAAACCGCCGCCCAGGTGGGTAGGTACCAGGTTCACCTGTTCTTTATCCAGCCCCAGGCGCCTCGCGATCTGGCCCCGCGTATGCCCGGGAACCTGCGTAGACAGTATTACGGTGGCCGCGTTTGGCTCCACATAGGCCAGGGCCCCGTTGGGTTCCAGTTGGGCATGGGCCCCGATCGGACTTTTGAATTCCGCCCGCACAGAAGTCCTGTCCCCCGATTCGAATACCCGTTTCGGGTTTCCCCGCTTCTGGATGACGTAAGGCGTTCCCTTGCCCACTTGCACAAGCGCTTCGATATCCCGGGTCTGCCAGTGGGTTTCCGCATTCCAGGTCACCCGAATAGCGTTCCTGGCGTTTTCCGCAGCCAGGGCCGAGGTGGCAACTACGCCGACAAAGTCCGGCTCCAGGCAGATTTTCACTACCCCGGGCATCCCTTCGGCTTCGCTTGTGTCGGCCGAAGCGAACCGGGCCCCGATATGGGAAGGCCTGGCCACTGCCCCATAGAGCATTTCCGGCATCTCCGTGTCCAAACCGTATATGGGGGCGCCGAATACCTTGTCGGCCAGGTCCGTCCGGGGGAGGGGCTCCCCGATACATTTAAAGTCCGATGCTTGCCGGAGCGGGGGGTTGTCCGGGACCTCCCAATGGTCCAGGGAGGCGATTACCTCCCCAAAAGACATCGAACGGTTTTCGGAACGGATCCGTCCCCCTTCGGCAACGAGTCCATCCACGGGCACATCCCAGAGTTGGGCGGCGCCCTGTTTCAACATTTCGCGCAGGGCTGCGCTGAGTTCCCGGAGTACAGGCCACAGGCTGCGGATACTCGTACTCCCCCCTGTTGCCACTTCATCGACATTGCCGCTGGCGGTTGGTGCGTGAACTACCCGGATTTGCGCATAGTCCGCTCCGAGTTCTTCCGCTGCAATCTGCGCCAGGCCGGTAAAAACACCCTGGCCCATTTCCACTTTCGGGGAATTCAGGATTATATGGTTTTCCGGGGTGATTTCGAACCAGAGGGCCGGGTCGTCGGGAGCCCCGAGGTAAGGCACATCGCCTTTGTCGATAAAGGCATTGAATTTCCGGCGAAGCGGGTTGCGCAGCAGGTAGGTGGTCCCCAGGGCGATGCCTGCCCCGCCGAGTAACGTGCGGACCACAAATTGCCGGCGTGACACCCCTTTTTTGGAATTCGACCCTGCCATTATTTCTGTGCTGTTTTTTTAATATCCGGGCGGGAAGGTACTTTCTCCGCGGCCCGGTCCGGGTCGGAGTCCTTTCCCTCCGTCACCAGGGTTGCGGCACGGTGGATGGCCCGGCGCATCCGAAAGTAGGTGCCGCACCGGCAGATATTTGTGATGGCTTTATCGATGTCGTCATTGGTGGGGGCAGGATTTTCCCGGAGCAGGGCAGCGGTGGCCATCATAAAACCGGGTTGGCAATACCCGCATTGGGGAACCACCTCTTCTATCCAGGCCTGTTGCACCGGGTGTGGAGCCTCCCGCGACCCGAGGCCCTCGATGGTGGTAATGGATTTCCCCTCGGCCATTGCCGCCGGATACGTGCAGGACCGCACCCCCCGGCCCTCAATGTGGATTGTGCACGCTCCGCAGGCAGCTTTCCCGCAACCAAACTTGGTCCCTTTTAAACCCAGGTAATCCCGGATGACCGACAAAAGCGGGATTTGCCCGTTTTCGAGCTGTATGGTCCGCTCTTCCCCGTTCACCAGAAGACGCAATGTCACATTTTCCCGATTCATGGTTGAATATAAGTGAAAGATACGCAACTTATAGCCGGCCCTTCCCGGGCTGCTCCGGGTTCAGGTGAGCACGCTGCCCGCCTGATGGATAGCATCGCCAATACCTCATTGCACAGGTTTTCCTGCATGGATTCCTACAGGTTCACCCGCCCGAACTGCATGTTTGCACCTTTTTTGCATTGGTTCACAACATTTTATTGGTTTCTTCCGGGGTTTCGGATTTATTCGTTTTATCAATTATTTAAAAAGTTTCCCTATGTACAAGCAGATCTATTTGGTGGATGATGAAAATTTGGTAAACACAATCAACACAATCCACTTTCGGCAACTGGGCCTGGAAGACAAGGTTCGCTCCTTCACGAACCCTGAATTGGCCCTGGACGACCTGAGGTTCCGGGAAGATACCAGCCAACGCACCCTGATCCTGCTGGATGTCAACATGCCCGAAATGACCGGGTTTGAGTTTCTGGAGTTTATGGAACTCGAGGAATTCGGCACCAATAACGAAGTCTTGCTCGTCACCTCTTCAGACAGTCAGGAAGACATGGAAACAGCCCGGCAATTTGCCCAGTACGTAAAAGGATTTATTACCAAGCCCCTGCGCATCGATCACCTGGAAGCCTATCTCCAACAGGCGAGTATTCCAAGCCGGTTGGTTGGATAACACCCAGATGCGGGCAATGGAGCCGCAGGGAGGGAGTTACCTGAATCCGATCTCCTCCAGGTTTTTAAAGCTGGTGGTAATGGCTTCAAGCGGTTCCATCCCATCGAAGGTCATGTCCTGCTCCACAATGTAATATTCCATCCCGGCCTTTTCTTTTGCTGCCAGGATGCTCGCAAAATCGATGGTGCCGGTGCCAACAGGCGCAAAACGGCCCTGCTCGTCCATGTCCTTGACGTGCCAGATTTTAAAGCGTCCCGGGTATTTGTCAAAATAGGCCAGTGGGTCTGCCCCTGCACGTGTCACCCAGTACAGGTCCATCTGGAAATTGACCAGGTCCGGATCTGTATTCTCCAGCATATATTCAATGGGCACGATTCCCTCCTCGTTGGGCTTAAACTCAAAATCGTGGTTGTGGTAAAGTAGTTCCAGGCCTGCTGCATCGCATTTCTCGGCCAGCGTATTGATGATGTCCGTCACTTCCTGAATGGTGCCCTGCATCCCGAGTGTCCGCGTTTCAGGATCGAAAGTAAAGTGGCCCATGGGGGGCACCGGGATCACGAAGTACCGGAATCCGGCGGCTTTGGTGTCGGCAATCATCTGGTCGGCGTTTTCCATTGTGACCCCACCCTGGTGTACGCTCAGGGGCTGCAGCCCCAACTCCCCGAGGTAGGATTTAAACTCCTCCGGCTCCATGCCGTAAAACTTTCCATCGGCATAATTGGTGCCTTCAATGTTTACATAGCCGATGTCGGCTACCTGCTTTAATGTGCCTTTCGGGTCTTCATCCATCAGGTTGCGAACCGTGTAGAGTGTGGCTCCCGGTGCGGGCTGGCCCGCATCCCCACCACATGAGGAAACGAGCAGCGCTGCAAAGAGGCAGCAGGAGCTCAGGACGAAGGAAATAGAATGTTTTAGCATAGCTGGTAGTTGTTTTAGTTTGGATAGTTTCTTGCCCGGAAGTTACGTACCGGAAGTCGCTTGCCCGGTTGACGTTCAACCGGGACCTTAAAGATAGGGTTTTTAGGGATTCCCGGGAGGTGCGGCACGACGGGAATCGGAGGCTGCGGTGATACCTCGGCAGCATCGGATGTGCGTTGGGGGCATCGGTGACGCGTCGGAAGCATCGGTGACGCGTCGGAAGCATCGGGGGCCGGCAGCTTATCTTTCGTTGCCCAGCCCGTTGAGGAATGCTTTGAATTCCGGGGTGTCGTAATCGCGCATGCCTTCAAACCGGTAAATCGTATCCATTTGCGGCGGGACCAGGAAGGTCACCGGGATACTGCGGGAATATAGATATCCGGGCTCGGCGGATGCCAGGGTATATACAGGGAAGGCATACCCTTTGCGCGCCTTGAAGGCCTTTGCCGTTTCAAAATCGGCATCCGTGGAGATCATCACAAAGGCGATGTCGCCGCCGGATGCTTCGTACAGGCTTTCGATTCCGGGCATTTCCGCGATGCAGGGGGCGCACCACGTAGCCCATTTGTTGATAAATGCCGTTTGGTTGCCCATGGCTTCCGGGAGGGATACCACGCGGCCCGTTTCATCTACCAGCTGCAGTTCCCGGGCCATATCCGGGGTAAAAGGCTGGGGGGTAAAAACATCGGGGTGCACGGAACGGGGGGTCCGCAGGCCCCATTCGAGCAGCCGGTAATTGATTCCCTGTACCAGGCGCTTGTGGGTGCCGGTGGCGATGAGAATAGCTGCAATGGCCAACAGCAAACCGATGCGAATCCCTGTTCTTTTTGAAAGTTTCATGCTTTTCCCGATGACGCACTTTGCTTCACAAAAGTACATGGAATTTCCCGGGGCGCCGATTGCGATTTCCACGGGCCTTCCAATAATCTCGCGTACTTCGGCTTGGGGGGCTGCATTTCCGGCTGGAATTGTATTTTTAACCCCCAAAACCACCCCACATGAAAATTATATCCTGGAACGTCAATGGCATCCGCGCAATTTCCGGCAAGGGATTCGCCGGGCATATTGAAGACCTGGACCCGGATGTCCTGTGTTTGCAGGAGATCAAGGCAGATACCGAAATCGTGGAGGAGATAGCCGGTCAGCTCCCGGGATACGCTGTTCACGTACACCCGGCTGAAAAAAAAGGGTATTCCGGTACGGCCCTGCTGCTTAAGAATGCGGAAGCGGGGGTAGACCGCGGGCCGGAAACCGACCTGCTTCAGGGCGAAGGCCGCATTCTGCGAGCGGACCTCGGTGATTTCAACCTGGTAAATACGTATGTTCCGAACTCTGGAGCCAACCTGAAACGACTGGATTTCCGGGAAGAATGGGATGCGGCCTTCCTGGAATACCTCAACGGGCTGCGCGACCACAAACCGCTGGTTCTCTGTGGCGACCTGAACGTGGCGCACCGGCCGATAGACCTGAAAAACGACAAGGCCAACTACAACAAGACGGCCGGGTATACCCAACGGGAGATCGACGGAATGGACCGGCTGCATCAGAGCGGCCTGATCGACATCTTCCGGAAACGCCACCCGGACGAGGTGGCCTATACTTACTGGAGTTACCGTTTTGGCGCCCGGAAACGCAATGTGGGGTGGCGGCTCGATTATTTCCTGATCAGCCCCGAGTTGGAAGGCCGCGTTGCCGGTACGCCCATTTATCACAACATTGAAGGTTCGGACCACTGTCCGATTGGATTGGAGTTGGATGCCTGAGTGATTATCGGGCTATGACATTTATCATAGCCCCCTGGCAGGTAAATTATTATATTGTTCATTAATCAACATAAGATGCCAGTCTCCATGAAATCAAACACATCTGAACATATCGGAAACCTGGGAGACCGCGAGGCTCGGGAAGTGCTCCGTCGGAATTTTATCGGCTCGCTCGCTTACCTGGCCCAGGGCGCGCCCCATGTACTTCCCATTACGTATTTCTACGACGAAGAATCCGGCTTCCTCATCAGTTACAGTTCAGAGGGCCATAAAATTAGGGCAATGCGGGAGAACCCTGCAGTGGCCCTTGGCGTATACGAAATGGATACCGGGGCGCGATGGAAATCCGTCATGGTCCACGGCAGCTACCTGGAGTTGAGTCAAATCGACGCCAAAACCTACCTCAAGCGATTCTCCGGGGGAATCCGGAAGATACTGGCAGCCCGGGGTGTTGACGGCCAGGCGTTCATCCAGGATTTTTCGAGTAAGGCGCGTGACGGCCAGATCCCACTGGTCTATTGTATCCGTATCGAGGACTGGACGGGGAAATGCCGCCATTCCTAAGGCGCGCCTCCGGGCTGTCCAACCTCCCCTGAGCCAACCTATCCGTACGGCCGGTTGCCCGGTCTGCCCGAAATAGTTACATTTAAGGAATTCCAACAGTCGGACACCTATGGATAAAGATTCCCGCCAGGCGCATGCCACCCGTTATTGGAAAGCCAACCTCAGAATTGTCGCAGTACTCCTGCTTATTTGGTTTGCCGTTTCTTTCGGTGCAGGCATCCTGTTGCGCGAGTGGTTGGACCAGTTTCGCCTGGGCGGTTTTGGCCTGGGGTTCTGGTTCGCCCAGCAAGGGTCCATCTATGTTTTTGTAGTCCTGATTTTCGTCTACGTCTACCTGATGAACCGGCTGGACGCCAAATACCGATTCGACGGATAACCATGCAATCCAACCAAACTTTGTAAGCCTTGGACGTTCAAACCTGGACCTACCTGCTGGTCGCCCTTTCCTTTGCCCTGTACATCGGCATCGCCATTTGGTCGCGTGCCGCATCCACCAAAGATTTTTACGTCGCCGGGGGAGGCGTTTCCCCCCTGGCCAACGGGATGGCCACCGCCGCCGACTGGATGTCGGCCGCGTCGTTTATCTCCATGGCCGGCATCATCGCCTTTGCGGGATACGACGGCTCGGTATACCTGATGGGGTGGACAGGCGGCTACGTGTTGCTCGCCCTGTTGCTGGCCCCTTACCTGCGGAAATTCGGGCGCTTTACGGTTCCCGATTTTATCGGGGAGCGCTATTACAGCAAAACGGCCCGGATTGTTGCGGTGATGTGTGCGCTCCTGGTGTCCTTTACCTATGTAGCCGGGCAAATGCGCGGGGTGGGGGTGGTCTTTTCCCGTTTCCTGGAAGTGGATATCAACACGGGGGTAATCATCGGGATGGTGATTGTACTGTTTTACGCAGTCCTCGGGGGTATGAAGGGGATTACCTATACGCAGGTGGCCCAGTATTGCGTACTGATCTTTGCCTTTATGGTACCGGCCATATTTATCTCCATCCAGATGACCGGGAACCCCGTCCCGCAAATCGGTATGGGATCTGCCCTTGCCGACGGGTCGGGCACCTACCTGCTCGATAAACTGGACGGGCTCTCCACGGAACTCGGCTTTGCCGCTTACACAGACGGGACCAAGAGCCTGACCGACATTTTCTGCATCACCCTGGCCCTGATGGTGGGAACGGCCGGCCTGCCGCATGTGATCGTCCGGTTCTTTACCGTGCGCCGCGTTCGGGACGCGCGGAAATCGGCCGGCCTGGCCCTGTTGTTTATCGCCATCCTCTATACCACGGCCCCGGCCGTTTCGGTTTTTGCCAAAACCAACCTGCTTAAGACAGTCAGCGACCGGCCCTATGAGGAAATGCCTGCCTGGTTCAAAAACTGGGAGAAAACGGGATTGCTGGTTTTCGAGGATAAGAATGCCGACGGGCGGGTGCAGTATGTGGCCGGGGAATCCAACGAATTGATAGTAGACCGGGATATTATGGTGCTGGCCAACCCGGAGATTGCCGCCCTGCCCGCCTGGGTGATTGCCCTGGTGGCCGCCGGGGGTCTCGCTGCAGCGCTTTCCACGGCTGCGGGCCTGTTGCTGGTGATCAGTTCCTCGATTTCCCACGACCTGATCAAGAATGTCTTCCGTCCCGACATCACCGAAAAGCAGGAACTTTGGCTGGCCCGGGGGGCCGCGACGGTTGCTGTGGTCATTGCCGGGTATTTCGGGATCAACCCGCCGGACTTTGTCGCAGCGGTGGTGGCCCTGGCTTTTGGCCTGGCCGCCGCCTCCTTTTTTCCGGCCATCCTCCTGGGCATATTTTACAAACGGATGAATAGCAAGGGGGCCGTTTCCGGCATGGTTGTGGGCATTTCCCTGATGCTGTTCTACATGCTGAAATTTAAATTCGGACTCTTTGACGGGGGGAAAGAGGCGGTGGACGCCCTGGAACCCGAGTGGTGGTTCGGGGTTTCCCCGGAAGGCTTTGGTTCCCTGGCCATGGTGGCCAATTTTGCCACGGCCCTGCTGGTGAATGCCTTTACGGCACCTCCCCCTCAAGATGTGCAGGACCTGGTGGAAAATATCCGCACCCCTGAGGGCGCACCGCCTGCCGGCGGGCACTGAAACCCCGGGCCAATTTCCAATCTTTTGCTACCTTTAAACCCCGCCGGTTTCTTCGCGGGACAAACTAAATAAACACCATGAGTAACTACCATATCAAACACCTGGAGGAGTATTTCCAGGTGTATCGCAAATCTGTACGGGACCCGGAAGCCTTTTGGGAGGAAATCGCCGAAGAGCACTTTGTCTGGCGAAAGAAATGGGACCGGGTTTTGCGCTGGGACTTCAAGAAACCCGAAGTGGCCTGGTTTGAAGGAGCCCGGCTGAATATTACCGAAAACTGCCTGGACCGGCACCTGCCTGTGCGGGGCGATAAAACCGCTATCCTCTTTGAGCCCAACGACCCGTCCGGGGAGGCCCAGCACATCACCTATAAGGAATTGCACGAACGCGTGTGCCGGATGGCCAATGTACTGAAGGAACACGGCGTGAAAAAGGGCGACCGCATCTGCATCTACCTGCCTATGATCCCGGAACTGGCCGTCGCTGTACTGGCCTGTGCGCGGATCGGGGCCATCCACTCCGTGGTTTTTGCCGGTTTCTCCTCCAACGCGCTGGCTACCCGTATCAACGACAGCGATTGCAAACTGGTCATCACCTCCGACGGTTCTTACCGGGGTGCAAAAACCCTCAACTTGAAAAGTATCGTGGATACGGCCCTGGAAGATTGCCCGGGGGTGGATACCGTACTGGTGGCGCGGCGCACCGGGGAAGAGGTAGCCATGAAGGACGGCCGGGACAAATGGCTGCAGCCCCTGTTGGACGAGGCGTATGCGGATTGCGTGGCCGAAATCATGGATGCGGAAGACCCGCTCTTTATCCTGTATACCTCCGGTTCCACCGGCAAACCCAAGGGGATGGTACACAGTTGCGGGGGGTATATGGTCTACACGGCCTATACTTTTAAGAATATTTTCCAGTACCGGGAACAGGACGTGTACTGGTGCACGGCGGATATTGGTTGGATTACCGGCCATTCCTACATCGTCTACGGCCCGCTGGCCAACGGGGCTACCACGGTGATGTTTGAGGGGGTGCCTTCCTATCCGGACTACGGCCGGTTCTGGGAGGTGGTGGAAAAACACCGGGTTAACCAGTTTTATACGGCACCCACGGCCATCCGCGCCCTGGCCAAGGAAAGCCTGGACTATGTGGAGAAGTACGACCTGTCTTCCCTGAAGGTCCTGGGCTCTGTGGGGGAACCCATCAACGAGGAAGCCTGGCACTGGTACAACAACAACATCGGGCGGAACAAGTGCCCGATTGTGGATACCTGGTGGCAGACCGAAACCGGGGGGATCATGATCAGCCCCATCCCGTTTGTCACCCCCACCACGCCCACCTTTGCTACCCTGCCGTTTATCGGCATCCAGCCGGCCCTGATGGACGAGGAAGGGAATGAGATCAAGGGGAACCAGGTAAGCGGCCGTTTGTGCATCAAATTCCCATGGCCCTCCATGGCCCGTACCATCTGGGGCAACCACGATCGCTACCGGGACACCTATTTCTCGGCCTATGCGGACAAATACTTTACAGGGGACGGCGCCTCAAGGGACGCCGTGGGTTATTACCGGATTACGGGTCGCGTGGACGATGTGATCATCGTGAGCGGACACAACCTGGGGACTGCGCCCATCGAGGACAGCATCAACGAACACCCGGCTGTGGCCGAATCGGCCATTGTGGGCTTTCCCCACGACGTCAAGGGGAACGCGCTCTATGGGTTTGTCATCCTTAAGGAAACCGGGGAATCCCGGAACCGGGAAAACCTGCACAAGGAAATCAACCAGCAGATCACCGAACAGATCGGCCCGATTGCCAAGCTGGACAAGATCCAGTTTGTCCCCGGCCTGCCCAAGACCCGGAGCGGCAAGATCATGCGTCGGATCCTCCGGAAGATTGCCGCCGGCCAGACCGACGATTTGGGGGATATCAGCACGCTGCTGAACCCGGAAGTGGTGCAGGAGATCATCGACCAGGCAGAAGTATAGGGGTTATGCGGCCCAATGTCGCAGGAATGTTTAGTTTTGCAAAAAATTATTCCGCCCGGCAGGCCCAGTACCAACTGCCGGTCCCATTGCGGTCGCGTAGCTCAGCTGGATAGAGCATCTGCCTTCTAAGCAGACGGTCCCAGGTTCGAATCCTGGCGCGATCACTTAAAGCGCAAACCCCGCAACGCAAGTTGCGGGGTTATTGTTTTACTTCGCGTCAAAAGCTCGCTTTTGTAAGCGGAGGAGAACAATAACCCGACATTGCTGACAAGCAATGGGGGTTTGCATTTTCAGGCGGGATTGCCATCAGGATCACGCCGCAGGCGTAATCCTGCCCATCGCACCGGCTGGCCTACAGGATCACACTGGCAAGGATTTTCAAGGGAAGTGCTTAATACCCCGCTAAACATTTTAACCGTCAAAAGACCCTGTACATAAAGGATTCCTTATTTTAGGTTTTCAAATTCATCACCTACCCCCAATGAAAACACACTTAATTCCTCTGATTTTCGGAATATCCCTCCTGTGCGCCTGCAAAAACACCCAATCCGGGGCATCTTCCGGCTACCAGGGCCAGGGGCCCAACCCGGTCGTTTCCACCAAAACCAAACCCGTCCAGAAGCAGTGGCGGGGCACCTGGGCCTTCCAGGACAGTACCGTGTTTTTCAGCAACCAGTTCGACGGGGCCCGCCTCAACGGGGTGGCCCACGACGGCCAGGACCATTATACGCTTTGGATCACGGCAGAAAACACGCCCATCAACCCGAGCCCGTGGTACGGATTCCAGGTCTGGAGCACCACCCCCCGGGAAATCCAATTGCAATTCACCTATGACGGCAGCCGGAGCCGGTATTACCCAAAAATCAGCCGGGACGGAATCAATTTCAAAACCCTGGACAGCACCCGTTTTAAGCTGATCAACCCGGGGGAAGGGGAATTCGGGATCCGTGCGGCCCCGGAACAAATTGAAATCACCCTGCAGGTGGATGAGGAGCCCACCTGGGTCACCGCCCAGGAGCTCTACACCTCGGCCCGTGTGCAGCAATGGGTGGATACCTTGTCCCAAAAACCGTTTGTATCGAATTACGAAATCGGCAAAAGCCGGGAAGGCCGCCCGATGAAGCTGATGGAAGTAAATGAAGGGGATGCCCGAAAGGCCCTGATGATCATCTCCCGCCAGCACCCGCCCGAAGTCACCGGTTTCCTGGCCATGAAATCGTTTATGGAAACCCTGGCAGGCGATTCGGAGCAAGCCCGGGCATTCCGCCGGGAATTCACCGTGTTCAACGTGCCGCTTATGAACCCGGATGGGGTGGACAACGGACACTGGCGCCACAACCTGGGGGGAATCGACCTGAACCGGGACTGGCAGGAATTCAACCAGCCCGAGACGCGGGCCGTCCGGGATTTCCTGCAACGGAAAAGCAGGGAGGGGTACGAATTTGTATTCGGGGCCGATTTCCACTCCACATGGGACGATATTTATTACCCCCTGGATACCTTGGTTACCGGGCAAAAGGGGCGAATTGTCTTTGACTGGATCCAAAGCATCAGCAACCGGCTCCCGCAAAAGCAAACGAATATAAGCGCTTCCGACCAGCTGACCCCCACCATGGTGTCGCGCAACCACTTCTACGCAGCCCACGGCATGCCGGCCATCGTCTTTGAACTCGGGGACAATACCCCCCGGGATTTTCTTAAGGAAAAAGGGAAAGTGGCCGCGGAGGAACTCATGAGGTTATTAATGAAATAAATACGATATGGATGCCATTCGATTCTCGACTACAACTGTGGGCAGCGGAATTATTCGCTATAGGGGCCATCTGCTGGTTGCGGCAACGATATGGATTCTCTCCGGTTGCCAGGACGGCGAGAAAACGCAATCCGGGTCCGGCGAAATCTCGCAAAACATAGCCTCCGAAACTATTGATGCCCGCAAATGGCAATACGTTGAATCCGAAGACGGGAGCCAGCCGGTAGCCCGGCACGAAGCGGCATTTGTAAATGTTGGCAGTAAATTTTACCTGCTCGGCGGGCGTGGAATCCGCCCGGTCAGCATCTACGACACGCAGTCCGGTACCTGGTCAAAAGGGCCGGAGCCCCCCATTGAGCTTCACCACTTCCAACCGGTAGTAGTGGAAGATCGGATCTATATCCTGGGCGCCCTCACAGGCGGATGGCCGGAGGAGACACCCGTGGGGCATATTTACACCTATGATACGGCCACCAATACCTGGCAGCAGGGGGACGCCATACCCGAGGCGAGGCGCCGCGGGTCCACGGGCAACGTATTGTCCGGCAGTAAGATCTATATGCTCTGCGGCATCAAAAACGGGCATATCGGGGACCACAAGGATTGGGCAGACAGTTATGACCTGGAGACCGGATCCTGGGAAGTCCTCTCCGATGCGCCCCGTACGCGCGATCACTTCCAGGCCGTATTGGCCGACGGGTTGATATATGCGGTGGCGGGACGGAATACGGGTTCATCCGAAACCCCCTTTGGCGGAACCATCGGGCCGGTTGACGCCTACCATATCGCCACGGATACCTGGACCACGCTACCCAACCCGATTCCCACGGAGCGGGCCGGTACGGCAGCCACTTTCTGCAACGGCCAGATACTCATTGCCGGAGGGGAGTCACCCGTACAGGAGAAGGCACACTCCGAAGTGGAGGCCCTGGATCCGAAAACCGGAACGTGGCAGGCATGGCCACCTCTCAATGAGGGACGGCACGGCACGGGCCTTGTATCCTTTGACGATTCCCTTTACATCGCATCCGGCTGCGGGAACCGGGGCGGGTCGCCGGAATTGACGACCATGGAGCGATTGGAGAATTGAACAGCCAACGATAATTAGAACATCCAGTTAGTCCTTCCAGCTTCTACAGGGGGATTCAGAAATGGCTGGAGTATAACGGGAATTTGCTATAAACCGATCAAAGACTTACATTTCAATATCCCACAGCGTATAGAGGATCGAAGTGTATGGTACAAAATTACATCAGGCTAATAACATGTTGTTCCCTGTTTTTCCTCGCTGCGGTAGTTTGCGGCCAGGACCAGATTAGTTTTGGAGAACTCACCATCACGGACGGACTTTCCCAGAACTGCGGTATCTCCATTGCGCAGGACAGTACGGGATATCTGTGGATCGCTACCCAGGATGGCCTGAACAAGTACGACGGCAATGAATTTACCGTCTACCCATTTATTTTCGACGATATCACCCGCCCGGGTTACAGCCATTTGGGAAAGGTGTACGTAGACCGGGATAACAACATCTGGTCCATTCCCTCCAGCCGGATTCCCCACCGTTTGGATGTGGCATCCGGTCATTTTGTACCTGTACCGGTTACGCAGCATGCGAGTGTCATATACCAGGACCGTCAGGGGGCATACTGGGTAGGTACGTATTCCGATGGGCTGCTTCATGTACCGCCAGATGGGGACTTCGCCAATGTCCGGCAGGTAATCGACGTGCGGGAAACCATATATGCGCTGGCCGAGAGCGACTCGGAACTCCTGGCGGCAACAGATAACGGCATCCTGGCCATCGACAGCCAAAACAGGAGCGCGCGGGATACCTTGCGGGAAACCCTGGTGGACGGGCCTGTGCAGGCGAGTTTCAGCACCATTGCCATCGACCGGGAGGGACGGCAATGGTTCGGCACGTATGGCCGCGGACTTTATTTCCGAAACGAGGGGGAGACCTTCCTGAGCGATACCGCGGAATTGCCCCTGAGCCTGCCCCTGCCGGCCGACCTGAACATTCTTTCCCTTTTTGTCGATTCGCAGAACCGGCTCTGGATCGGGACCTACGGGAAAGGGCTGTATCTCATTGAACTGGATTCCTACCGAACCCGGCATTTCATGGCAGACAAGTACGACCCCAAGGCGCTGCATTACAACGACATACTGAGTATTTACGAGGATTATACCGGGACGATCTGGTTTGGTACCGATGGGGCAGGCCTGAGTTTCTACGACGAATACCTCGAAAAATTTAATTCCATAACCAATTATCAGGTTCCGAGGAACATTCATGTGGACGTGGTCCGGGCCATTACTACGGATGCCGACGGCTCGGTCTGGGTGGGGACTTCGGGCCATGGATTGATGCAGTATTTCCCCGGGGCAAACAGCTGGGCGAAGTATTCCACGGAAGACCCGCCCGGTACCCGCCTGACTTCCGACCGGATCATGAGCCTGTATGCAGATGTGTCCAGCGGAGATCTGTGGATCGGGACCCAGGGGGGCGGGTTGAATATCCTGGGGCCGGACGGGTCGGTGCAAACCTATGGCGGGTCTCGCCCGGATACCGGGTACCCGGTGACCATTTGGAGTATTTTTAAAGACAGCCAGGCCAGGGTTTGGTTGGGGACCCGGGAAAATGGGCTCGTCCAGTTCGGAAAGGAAACCGGGCCCGTACGGATTTTTGACAGCAGTCCCGGCCGGCAGGGCCCTCGCGTCAGCGACAATATCCGTGTAATCGAGGAGGACCTCGACGGCAACCTCTGGCTGGGCACGGATTCCGAAGGGCTCATCCGCCTGCATCCGGATACGGGGGAAATTAAGGTCTTCCGGGAAGGGTCCGGGCCGAACACCCTCTCCAACGACATGATCAAATCGCTCTATTTTTCACGGGAGGACGGGGTACTTTGGATCGGCACCTACGGGGGAGGCCTCAATGCACTGGATACCCGACAGGAAAAATTTTATCACTATTCCACGGAAGATGGCCTGGCCAATAATGTGATCTATGCCATCCTACCGGATGCGCAAAACAACCTGTGGCTGAGTTCCAACCGGGGGATCACCCGGTTCAGCCCGGGCAATTCGCCGGGCGAAAAACCGACAATCACCAATTATACCAATTACGAAGGCCTGGCGACGGAATTCAATACGGGCGCATACCACATCGATCGGCGCGGCAACCTGTATTTCGGGGGGCTCGAGGGACTGTATTGGTTTAAGCCTTCGGAGATACAGGAGAATACCCGGTTGCCCAAAACGGCTATTACGGGAATGCAGGTAGCCAATGAACCCTATCCCATGGCGCCGGATACGAGGTTCCGGCACTTTCAGAACACGCTTACATTTACGTTTTCGAGCCTGCAGTACGCGCTGCCGGAGAAAAACCAATACCAGTACCGGTTGGTGAACTACGACCAGGAATGGATCCAGGCGGGCAACAACAACTTTGCGAGATACTCCTTCCTGCCTCCGGGGGATTACGAATTCCAGGTGAAGTCCAGCAACTACGACGGGGTGTGGAACCCAAAGCCCGCGCGATTTGCCTTTTCGATTGCCCCGCCCTGGTACCTGACCCCTTTGGCCAAAGCCATTTACCTGATCCTGTTCCTCTCGGGGGTATTCGCCATTTACTGGTATTTGAAATGGAGGTTGCGCATGAAGCTAAACCTGCAATTACAGGAAGAAGAAGCCCTTAGGCTCCAGCGGCTCAATGAATTCAAATCAAAACTCTATACGGACATCTCCCATGAGTTCCGGACGCCGCTGACCCTGATATCGGGCCCGGTGGATGCCAAACTGGGGGCCGGGGGTCTTTCGGATGCAGACCACGCCAACTTCTCGATGATCAAGCGGAATACGAATCGGCTGATGGCCCTGGTGGACCAGATGCTGCACCTGGCCAAGCTCGAAAAAGGCAAATTGAAATTAAAAGTAACCCCGGGCGATCTGGAAGGGTTCCTGGGGGTGCTGGCTTCTTCGTTCCGGTACCGTTGTGAACAAAAGGACATTTCCTACCAGGTGCATATCGGCCCGATGCCGGGTGCGTGGTTCGATGAGGATATCGTGGAGAAGATCGTAACCAACCTGCTTTCCAATGCGGTAAAGTATTGCTCCACCGGCGGGGAAGTGCGGTTCCGGGCGGAAGGGCAAGGGGACACGGTGTGTTTGCGGGTAGAGAATTCGGTGGAGGACTTTGCGGAAGGGGACCTGGGCAAGTTGTTCAACAGATTTTATCAACAGGATGAATATTCCGAAGGCATAGGTGTGGGCCTTTCGCTGGTGAAGCAGCTCGTAGCCCTTTACCAGGGCGAAGTGGATGTCCGGTTGGAAGAAGCCTCCGACTTGATAGCGTTTCAGGTGACCCTTCCCATGGCGCGGGATCTTTTTCCAGACGCACAAATAGTGGATGCCAACACAACGGAAGAGCATCCAGCGCCGGATGCGATTTCAAGTACCATCGACCTGGCGTCCGACAAAGGGGGGGCGGACGAGGCCAAAAGCGACCTGCCCTTGATCCTGGTGGTGGAAGACCATCGCGAAGTGCGCCAGTTCCTGGCATCCGTATGGAAAGGCAAGTACCAGGTACTTGAAGCCGAAAATGGTGCGGAAGGAGTCGAAAAAGCCCTTGAAATTGTCCCGGACCTGATTATTTCCGATGTGCGGATGCCGGTGCGCGACGGCATTGAGCTCTGTAATACGCTCAAAACGGACCAGCGCACCAGCCATATCCCCATCATCCTGTTAACCGCCGGCTCGGGCGAGGAGCACGAGTTGAAGGGGCTGCAATCCGGGGCAGACGACTTCGTCACCAAGCCCTTCAAACTCCGGCTGCTGGAAAGGCGCGTGCAGAATTTGATCGATACCCGACGGGCCCTGCGCAGCAGGTACAGCCAGGAGTTGGTGCTCAAGGCCAAGGATATTGCCATCACGCCCACCGATGAGGTTTTCCTGGAGAAAGTGCAACAGGTAATGGACGACCAGTTGTCGGACGCCGGCTTCAACGCCGGGAAGTTTGCCAGTGCAGTGGGGATGAGCCGGATGCAACTGCACCGGAAACTCACGGCCATCACCGGGTTATCCACCACGGAATTTATCCGTTCCCAGCGGTTGAAACAAGCAATCCGGATATTGAAAAACTCCGATGCCACCGTCAATGAGGTGGCCTATACCGTGGGTTTCAACACCCCTTCCTACTTCATCAAGTGCTTTAAGGAAACCTACGGAAAAACCCCCGTGGAGTATTCCCGGGCCGCCGATTAACCCGCCTTCTGCCGGGCAATACGTCTGTTGATATATCTGAATAACAGTATATTACAAGGGTCGTTACATATGTTTTATAGCCGGTTACATTTGTGGCACGGCCCGGAGATTCCTTCTGCTACTTTTCCTCCAAACAAAAATTTTACGACGATGAAAACAAGGATTCTCCTCCCGCTGCTCATGTTGGCCCTGGGTACCGTGGGCCTGAATGCCCAGTTGCGCACGGACGGCAACACTACCAAAGTGCTGCTCATTGCAGACCGCTCTAACAACATCACAAATATTGAACTGGTAGGTGATGCGCGAAATTTTGATGCGGACGCCCTGATGAAGAAATATCCAAACGCCAAGGTGCTTTACGGCCTGCTGGAAGGGGGTTATCGAACCATGAGTTCGGGGATTTTGCCAAACAAAAACGCAAACCTCACCTTATTTACAAGTAAACAGGCCGTACCAGGAGATCAATTCTTTCCGGGAGACCAATTTGTTCCGGGAGATCAATTTGTTCCAGGTGACCAGTTTGTTCCTGGAGATCAGTTTGATGTTGCCCGCATGAAAGCCCGGGTTCAGGCCGTGCAGGACGGCCGCGTGCAACTGAAAATCCAGTAATATGGGACATTTCTTCAGGCAATTGATTATCCTGAGTGCCCTATTCACCGGCCTGATCGCCACTGCACAAGGCACGTTTGAGGGCACGCTCGAAAACTGGCCCCACGGCCGGGCGCAAATTATCCTGCCCACCGATTCGCCGGTGGTTATCGGGAAGGTGGAAGCCGACGGTAAGGTATCCATAACCCTGGGAGAAGCGTTGGCGCAGAGGATCTCCGCGAGCCGTGAAGCGGATGATGGCAGCGGGATCCGGTTGGTACGAAGTACCGTGGAACGTGCATTTTATTGCCGGAGTGACGATGTGTCCTCCGAGAATGGGGACTTGCAGCTGGAGCGTGCCACTACCCGGGGCGGTTTTTATGTGGGCAACCTGGAGGAGGAAGAACTCCACGGCCAGATTCGGTTGGCCAGTTCCCAGGCTTTTGGCAACAGTTTTTTTCAGCTTGGTAAAAAGGATTTTGTCACCGGGCATTACATCGAGTTCTACTTTGCCGAAGAGGATGCATCCGTTCACGGTACGTGTAAAACACCCACCTATACGCTGGACGGGAAGGATGTATTTGACATCATCCACGAGTACACGATCGACCTGAAAAAAGGCTGGAACCTGGTAAGGGTTGAGGTGGCGGAGACCTACACGGACCAGGAAGGCAATATCCGCCCGCTGAAAATGGTCATGAAAACAGTCCGGGAGGTCCCCGGGGACACCCAATTCTTGTTTACAGCCAATTAATAAGACGCAGATTATGATGCATTCGATAAAACCATCCACCCATATAAAAGCCATGTTGTTACTAGCGGCTTTGGCGCTGGCAACCTGCGGGGAAGTAAAGACCCGGGATGCTGCCCAGGATGAGGAAAAGGAGATGCCGGAGGCGGATGCGCCAGTGGAATCAAACGAGTCGCTGGATATGAAGGCGAATATGAAACGACTCGCAGGCCTGACGCCCCTGACCGATGCGGAATTTGCGGCCTGGAAGCCCGATGCAGTCCTGGGTCTGCCGGCCACCAACGTGAATACAAATTCCCCGGAGGATGTTGCCATGTTCGACATCACCTATTACGCAGGCGGAGAAAAAATCAGGTTGCACATTGTGGACGGGGCCGGGAAGCGGGGTTCCCAACTGACGGGGCCCGCCCATATGATAGCCGTGCAGGATGTAGACGAGAAAATTCCCATGGGATATATCAAAACGGTGCGGGAAAACGGCATCAAGGCCCGGGAGCGCCATGAGAGTGCCAATAAGGAATATCAATTGAAACTCTTCTACGGCAACCGGCTCTTTGTGACCCTGACCACCTTAAACGTGGGACGGGCACGCACCTGGCAGGCGCTGGAGGCATTTGACCTGGAGGCGCTTCTACCCAAATAGGCCCCGTGGGCCATCCGGCCCCCGAATGGCATCCCGCCCCGGGGACTGGTTGCAACCACCAGGCTGGCCGTGATTACACCAAGAAAAATAAAAATCCCCCAAAATCTAGTTTATCAACCTAAAATTCACATTTATGAAATTGTCAAAATCCATCACCAACATCGCCCTTACATGCACCGCCCTTTTGGCATTTGGCTGCGGAGGCAGTGACGACGACGGCTTGGGCAATTGCTCCGAAAGTGCCTGGACACAGATTGTGGCCAACGAAGCCGCCCTATACAGCGATGCACTCTTTGCTTACCAAAATGATCCCTCCGCAGCGAATTGCGATAACGTGAAGTCGGCGGCTGTGAACTACCTGGAAGCCTTGCGGGATATCCTGGACTGTGTCCCAACCACCAACCGCGCTGAAATAAATGACGCAATTGACGACGCCCAAGAGGAAGTGAACTCCGAAGACTGTAACTAATTCGGTCGTGCATAGCCATTTCAGCCGATGGCAGATGACACCTCGGGGATGAAGATCAGACTATTCATATTGACAGTACTTGCCCTTCTGGCCTGGATGGATGCCCGGACCCAGCAGCGCAGCACGCGGGAGACCAAAGTGGTGCTGGTGGTCAATGAGCGGACGAACACGGTCACCGATATCGTCCTTTTCAATGAGATTGAGAAACGGGACCAGCAGGCTGTCCTTGCAGAATTTCCCGATAGCAAGTTTTTTATCGGGTTATTGCAAGGCAGTTACAGGAACCTTCAGGGCCTGGGGATTGAACCCATGCCCAATACAACGGTGACCATGTATACCGGCAAGGAATATTTCCCGGGAGATCAATTCTTTCCGGGAGACCAGTTCTTTCCGGGCGATCCATTCAATCTGGGGAACATTAAGGCCCGGGTGGTATCCAGCAAGGACGACCGGCTGACCCTCAAAATTAGGAATCGGTAGCGGGCAGTATCTGCGGACTGTAGTACATTTGCGCCAGAAACGGAATTGCTTCCGTTTACCCAAGCGCTTATGGCCCAACCCAACGACCCGTATGCTGCCCTGAGATTCCGGGAATTCAACATTTTCCTGGTAGTGCGGTTTGCCATGGTCCTGGCCTGGACCATGCAGTTTATCCTGATTGAATGGCTGGTCTATACGCTGACCAAGGACCCGTTGTCCCTGGGGATCATCGGGCTCATGGAGGTAATCCCATCGGTGGGGATGGCCCTTTTTGCAGGGCATATCGTGGATCAGCGGGAGAAACGGAACTTATTGATTTACTGCATCCTGGGGTTTTCGGTCGTCAGCCTGGGACTTTTCATCTTCAGCCTGCCGTCCGTGGAAGCCTCCATGGAACAGAAGTACCAGCTGGGGGCCATCTATGGGCTGGTGTTCCTCGGCGGGATCGTCCGGTCCTTTTTGGGGCCGACCATCTTTTCGCTTATCGCCCTGATTGTCCCGAAGCGGATCTATCCGAATGCGGCTACCTGGAGTAGCAGTACCTGGCAGCTGGCTTCCGTATTGGGCCCCGCCCTGGCGGGCTTCTCCATCAGTTGGATCGGGGTGCACTGGTCGCTTTGCCTGATATTTGGCTTCTCCCTGGTGGCTTTGGCCTTTTTATTGCGCATCCCGCGGAAGCCCATCCTCAACCCGAAAATCGGGGAACCCGTGTTCCAGAGCCTGCGGGACGGCCTGCAGTTTGTGTTTCGCAACAAGGCTATCCTGGGGGCATTGACCCTGGACATGATCGCCGTTCTGTTCGGGGGGGCCGTGGCCCTGCTCCCCGTATTTGCCCAGGACATCCTGGAAGTGGGGTCCGAAGGTTTCGGCATCCTGCGCGCGGCCCCTGCCGTGGGGGCGGCAATAACGATGCTTGGCTCCACCCGGTTCCCCCTCCACCGTCACGCCGGCAGGAAACTCCTGTGGGCCGTTTTCGCCTTTGGCCTCTGCATCATCGTCTTTGGGTTGTCCACGATGTTCTGGGTCTCCGTGGGTGCCCTGTTCCTGAGCGGAGCCGTCGACGGGGTATCCATGATCATCCGGCAGACCATCCTGCAGCTGAAGACCCCGGACAATATGCGGGGGCGGGTAGCATCGGTGAATTCTATTTTTGTAGGTTCCTCAAACGAATTGGGAGCTTTTGAAAGCGGGGTGACGGCCAGGTTGATGGGGACGGTGCCCGCCGTGGTATTCGGCGGTTGCATGACACTCCTTACCGTAGGGGCCATGGCCTGGTTCTCGCCCAGGTTCCGCCGGCTGGACCTCCGCGATGAGGTAGAGGCCGCCGATTGATCTGTTCAGCGGGCCGTAACCACCACCCGGGCATACCGGATCATCGGGTGCTCCGCTTCATCGGCCACCTCCAGGATGAGGTGCAGATCCTCTCCCGGCGCCATATCCGCAGGCAGGCGGAAGCGAAGGGTTTCCCCGCTTATGGCCCTTGGCAAAAGCTCACCGGTGTAACTATCCACCTCATGGTAACGCCACCAGGAAAATTTCAATCGGTCGCCATCCGGGTCCGTCGCCTGTCCGGTTAGTACTACTTCTTCCCCGGGTTTCGCAGACAGGCGGGAACCTTCCGAAACCGCCACATCCGGGGGGTGGTTGGCAGACTCGAAATCGAGGACGCACCAATCGGCACGGGCGGCAAAGTCTTCCTGGATGGCCGGGATCCATCGGGTCTGTGGATAAGTGACATCGAGGGTGTCTGTAAACGGGTTGAAATCGGCAACCCCGGCACCATCTTCCCAGCGGTTCGGCTCGGATTCCGACTGTTGCAGCCGCCCGCCCCATCCGCCAAAGGACGGATTGTCGATATTGTCCAGGCCTACATCCACCAGGTGCAGGTAGGCCGGAGAATCGCCTTCCGATATGAAATCAAAGGGTTCAAACGGCCCCCAGGACCGGCCGTTCCTGTTTTGGTTAAAGGAATCCAGGGCAACGCCGTGGATATGTTCCGGGTCCCCGTCCTGTTGTTGGCCATCCCCGTAGCTGTAATATTTTTCCATCAGCGGGCCGTGCCCCCGGATGATATGTTCCTTCATGAATGGACCTTGCAGGTAGGAATGCCAGCGTTCGGGCACCTGTTGTTTCCAGGGATAGGCAAAGCACCAGAACTGGTTGGAATTGTAATATACCGGTATATCCGGCCAGTTGGGTGCAATGTAATTGCGGTACGTGGCGTCCTGGTCCATGATCGCATAAATGACGGCCTTCTTGCAGATGTCCCGGTATATGGCCTCCCAGGAGTCGGAATTTCCGTATTTCTCCTCAATGGATTTCAACGCCCGGGCAATGGTATTGGTCCCGCCCCATACCTGCAGGTAGAGTTTTGTGGTATCGCTGTCCAGTAGCCGCCGGGCGATTAGCTGGGAACCGTCCGTATCCGCCGCCATTTCCCCTTCAAAATCGATATTGCCCACCCGGATCAGGGAGCGCAGGGTTTCGGGTGCCGGGTACCCTTCCGCGTGCTTCCGGAGGTTGGGGTAGACCTCGGCGTAACGGGCAATCAGGTCCTCCATCCAGGTGGTGCCCGGCCACCGCAGGTCGGTACGTTCCCCGTAAATGTTCCGGGTCATTTCCATTTCGGAGGTAAAAGGCGTTCCCTTTCCGTCGCCCTTATAGTGCCACATGGAGCTGCTGTACACCAGGCCCTCGATTTCGAATTCATTGGCGTAGAGCAACATCCGGATAAAGGAATCCACATCGTCGATCTCCCCGTCCGTGGTCACAATCGTACGCGGCCTTTGGGGATCGGCCTCCGGGGCAACCGGGGTATCCGCTTCCGCCCGGCATTGCAGAAATGTGCCGGCCAGCAGGAGGATGAAAAGCAGGGGGAGGGAACGGGTCATAGGTTGGAATTTATCAGGTTTATTCGAATTCGCTGGGATCCAGGTTGAAGAACCGGACGGCATTGTTGAAAAATATGTCCCGTTTCTGATCCTCGGACAGGTAATTCGCATTTTCGATGACCCCTATAGAGGTCTCCAGCAATTTGGGCCAGACCATAAAATCGGTACCGTAGAGGATGCGTTTACCGAATCCGGCCTGTACCAGGCGCTTCAGGTAGGCGTGGATCTCTTCCAGGGGGTAGCTCCAGATAAAACCTGCCAGGTCTACGTATACATAGGCATTGGCCCCCATCAGGGCAATCATCTGGTCGATCATCGGATAGCCGGCGTGCATGACCCAGATTTTAAGTTTCGGGTGGCGGGCGAGCATGTCCTCCAGGAGGAACGGTTGCCCCAATGATGCCCGGTAGTTGGCATTGGTGATATTGGCCATCCCGTTACCGCCCGTACCCATGTGGATGCCCACCGGGATTCCGAGTTCCTCGGCAACGGCAAAATAGGCATCCAGCGACATATCGCTGGGAGACATCCCCTGGTACTGCGGGGCTACTTCGCCCATCACCTTGTAAAAACCAGAGGAAAGGGAATCCCGGAAGGCCTCCACGGATATCTGGTCGGCGTTGCTGACCCCCAGGGAAGGGATTATCCTGTCGGGCGCCTGGGCGTGCCATTTGTGGATGACATCCGCATCGCCGCTAACCACCAGGGTCATGTTCAAACGCTCGGCCGTAGCGAGGAGTTTTTCCTGCATGTCCGCATCCGAGGCAGCGGGTTGCAGGGGGTCTACGCAATCCAGATTGATAAATGAGGGCGCCTCCTGGTTGGGCCCGCTCCCGGGCATGCTGTTCAGGAACCAGGGGCACATGGGCCTTGAAAAATTGGGATTTACCTTCATCGCATGCACATGGACATCGATGATCGGGGGGCGTTTTGCGGATTGCTCCTGGGCGTTGGCCTGGAACGACAAAACAGCTGCCAGAATCAGGCAGGGAAGCATTGTCTTATATTCGATAGAGAAATAACTGGTTATCCAAAACGACCTGCCGGCCGGTGTGGCTTGGGAAAAAGAAATCATGTCCGATTGGTTTTTGTGGTTGTTTGCGAATCCCATTGTGTTGGGATCGCATTCTTTGGAACAATTTAACCTAAAATTTCCAAGGATGGTAACCGGTAGGGTATGCCCCGGGTTGAAATGTGGTTATTTCACAAAAAGGCGCAGTAATTGTTGTTTTTCCCCCACCCGGCCCAGGTGAACCGTTTGGTAGGAAACGGTTTGGGAAGCCATGCCGAAATTCTCGTAGATGCGGCAGCCAAAAACCAGTGGCAGATTATCCGGGGAAGGGGGATCGCTCAGCAACTCTACGTTAAAAAGCCATTCCCCTGCGCTGTCGGCCCCATAAAAATCGAAGGTTTTAACGGTATATCCGGTTTGATGCTCTTCCCGCAGGCGTTCCGGAGCGGCCAATTGCGAATGTTCCCAGTCGTAGAAGCGCTGCTGAGGGTTTACCGATTGCAGGTTGAATTCCGCCCCGGGGAGGTTCCACTCGATGACCAGGCGCGCCCTGTAGGTTGGGCAGTTTTCGTAGTCGTAGGCACCGGGGATCATCCCGGCAAATTCCGGGTTGGCCCGAAACAGGTTTTGGATTTCCCGCTGGAGGAACGTCCGGTATTCCCTTGCGGCCTCCCCGGTACCCTGTACCTGGCGGTGGGCTTTGATAAGCTGGCGGACCAGCGCGGCTTTTTCCTGTTTGTCTTTTGCAAGCAGCGCCCGGCTGACCAGCGCACTCCCGGCAGGGGAGGGGACGGAAGCCAGGCTTTCGGCCACCACTATTGCGGCCTCGTGGCTGCCGCTTGCCAGCAGCCCGTACAGGGCGGCAGAAACGGCAGCGGGCCTGTCGGACATCCGTTCGGCCAGGTTGCTGACAATACGCGACGACAGTACCGGGTCCCGATCCCTGAAGGCAGCCGATGCATCCAGGTAAAACCCCGGGTCGGCGTCCCTGGATTTTCGCAACTCCAGATACCGCCTGTAAGCAGGTGCTACCGGGATGCCGGACAGGGAGCGGGATATGGCCGAACCGGTTGGGCCGGTGGTTTCACGGGCATCGTAGACGTTATTCCGGAGGCGCAGGGCATCGGCATTTTGTCGGTTATCGGCAGTACCGTATACGGCATTTTTTGTAGTGATCAAAAGGACCCCGTTCCGGCCTGCCTCCCCGTACATATTGGTAGCTGCCAGCCCTTTGAGCACGGTGATGTCCGCGATGTTGGCGGGGTCGATAAAATTGGCCCGCTGCGACCCGGCAACCCCCCCTGAAGAATTTGACTGGGCGAGGGGGGTGCCATCGACAACCACTAATCCGTAGTTGTTCCCCAGCATCGTCAGGTTGGTCCTGCTCGTGAATTGCGTGGCATCCTGCCCGGGTCCGACATTCACCCCGGTAAGCCGCCCGCCCTGCAGCGACTGGGAAATGTCTGTCTGGATCTCGGATACGTCTTCGTCATCCAGGGAGCTCACCGCGACCCCCACCCGGCGGCTATCCCGAGTGCCTGTTCCTGTCCGGACTTTTTCCGCGGCTTCCCTGCGGGTTTCGTTTACTTCCACCTCTTCCAGGGCAATCACCCCCTGCCCGAAACCAGTACCCGTTTCCCGGGTTTCCGGATTCCCGGCCCCGGGCCGGATGGCCCGGGCAAGCGGTTTCAGCTGGATGTAGTTCCCGCGGTAAACCAGCGCCGTGCGCTCAAGGAATTGCTGTGCCTCGCCGGTGGACCGGCTCAGGATGGTGTTGCCTTTCTCAAGCAATAACCGGTCGTTCGGATGGAGCTGAACGCCATCCGTATAGATGTAGGTGGCGCCGGGTTGCAGATGTTCGTTAAAGAGCGCATAGGGGGCGATTCCGTCGTAGGTGATGGCTTCCAGATCCTTTTTCAATTCCGTCCAGTCGCCATCCTGAACCACATAGGAATTTTTGACTGCCGATGTCCCTATGGTCACCAGTTCCACTTCGCAATCCGCACATGATGCCAGGACGGGCTCCAGGTACCGGAAGGCGTAGACGGGTTCATTGCCTTCCATGGAGGCGGAGGCATCCCAGCAGATGGTGATTTTTTTTGGACTACCGCTTTGAGCAGCAGCCCCCCAGGCAAGCAAAAGGAGCCAGGCGATGGCCTGGCCACGGCATGATTTCCGGAAGGGTATCACAGGCTCTGAAAATTTCAGTTCAAGATAGGAATATTCATCCTAACAATTTTGGGGATTCCCCGATTGGTTTGTTACGTGAATTCAGGGTATCTTGTATGCTGTTAAACCAATTAATCGCAAACATGAAACCTCTTCGGAATCCGGGACTCTTCGTCCTGATGATCGTATGCTCTATCCAATCGCAGCAACTTTCGGCCCAGCAACATGCTGCCAACCCGAACCAGAACGCCTTTCCCGTCCAGGCGCAAACCGACAAAGGGATTGTCGAGGGCAACTACGACACGCATACGGGTATTCAAACCTACTTCGGCATCCCGTTTGCCAAGCCGCCTGTAGGGGAGCTTCGATGGAAGGCACCCCAGCCTATGGATCCCTGGGAAGGGGTAAAGGAGACCAAAAAATTTGGTCCGCGCCCCATGCAAACCATGGTCTTCGGCGATATGAAATCCCGGTCGGACGGGGTAAGCGAGGATTGCCTCTACCTGAACGTCTGGACACCGGCCAAACGGAATACCCGGGGCCTGCCGGTCCTGGTCTATTTTTACGGGGGCGGCAATGTGGCCGGGGATGCCTCGGAACCCCGGTATGACGGGGAAAGTATGGCAAAAAAGGGCATGGTGGTGGTCACCACCAATTACCGGCTGAACATTTTTGGATACCTGGCCCACCCGGAACTCAGTGCGGAGGCCCCGTATAAGGCTTCCGGAAATTACGGTTCCCTGGACCAGCAGGCGGCCCTTCAATGGGTCCGGGACAATATCGAAGCCTTTGGGGGTGATCCGTCGCGGGTCACCATCGCCGGGGAATCCGCAGGATCCATAGGGACAAGTACACTCATGGCCTCGCCCTTGTCCCGGGAACTGATTGCCGGTGCCATTGGCGAAAGCGGGGCGGCCATCCACCCTACCATGGCGCCCGTACCCCTGGCGGAAGGCGAGAAACAGGGCGCGGAATTTTTAAAGCAAGCCGGGGTGGCCTCAATCGCGGATTTGAGAAAATTGCCCGCCCGGGATATTTATGAGTTGTACAACGAATCGGGGCGGTTTGGCTTCCCGATGACTATCGATGGGTATTTCCTGCCCGCCAGCCTGCCGGAGATTTTTGAGAGCGGCCGGCAGGCCCAGGTGCCTTTGCTGCTGGGGTGGAACTCGGCTGAAATCCCGGGGATGGCATTTATGCAGGGGATGTCCTATACCCCGGAGAATTTTGAGCAAAAAGTCCGGGAGGTCTACCCGGAGCGGCACGAGGAGATACTGGCTGCCTATGCGCACAGCACGGCCCGGGAGGTGGAATTTTCGGCCACCGCCCTGGCTTCCGACCGGTTTATCTCCTACAGTACCTGGAAATGGTTTGACCTGCACCGCAAGCATAGCGACCAACCCGTCTACCGCTACCTCTACAGCAAAATCCGTCCGCCCCTCCGGGATGCCAACCTGCGTTCCGGCCTGGCGGGAGGTACGGTGGAAGCGGATACGGAAGCACCCGACATGCCGGAGCCCATCGGGGCCCCGCACGCCTGCGAGATTGAGTACTGTATGGGGAACCTGCACCTGGTGGACGACTACGCCTGGACGGCAGACGACTACAAGGTATCCGAAACCATGCAGGCCTTTTTTGCCAACTTTATCAAAAAGGGGAACCCGAATAGCCTGGACCTGCCCAACTGGCCGCCCGCCGAAGCAAATGACCCGACGCCCCCGGTGATGATCATCGATACGAAGAGCCGGCAGGAACCGGCTGCCAACGACGATCGGTACCGGTTGCACGATGAGATATACAACGAATAAAGCACTCCGGCCGGTCAAACCAGTATGCCGGCATATTTGTGAAGTTTAAATTGGTCAACTATATGCATGTCTTAAGCTATTGCCGCACGGTTCCTGCCTGCCTGCTGGCCGTGCTCCTGTTCCAGGGATGCAGCGCCCAGAGCCGGCTGGTTTCCGGGTCGCAGCGGACGGAAGTAAGGGACACCCTGCATTACTACCTGTATTACCCGCCCGGATATGACCAGGGCAACGACGAATTTGGCTTGCTGTTATTCCTGCATGGGGGCGGGGAGGCCGGCAAGGACCTGGAAGCCCTGCGGGAGGCGGGCCCGCCAAAAATGCTCCTGGAGGGCAACGACTTTCCATTCCTAATCCTGGCTCCCCACAATTCCCATGAAAAACAATGGTGGAACGTGCGCGCTGTGAAGCAGTTGCTGGACGCGGTGTTGGCGGAAAACCGGGTGGATCCGGGCCGCATTTACCTCACGGGCCTCAGCCGCGGGGGGTCCGCTTCCTGGGAGATGGCCGTACACTACCCGGATGTATTTGCCGCCCTGGTGGTGGTATGCGGGATGGCCCCACTGCCGTACGCCTCCTGGATTGACCCGGATATGCCGATCCGCATATTCCACGGAACGGCCGACGAGGTGATCCCTTTTTCGGAATCCGAACAGATGGCCAACCGGCTGAAAAAGCTGGGATACGATGTTGAATTAACCGCCTATGAGGGGGTGGGCCATAATTCCTGGGACCGGGCCTACCGGACGGAAGGGTTATTCGAATGGATTGCCGCCCAATCCCGGAACAGCCACTGAGCCTTACGCGCCCCCGGCGTTTTCTACTGTTCGCACCTTATTTCCGGCTGCATCGAAGAATTCGATGGTTTCGATGGCCGGGGTAACCTCCAGGAAGCGCCCCGATTGGGAGTGGAACCCGCTGCCCCAGTAGAATTCATGGACCTGGCTGCTGCCGTCCTGCATCCGGACTACAGCCCGGACCTCTTCGGGGGCAACCCTTAGCAGTTGGCCGGCGCGGGGGTTTTCAAAGGCCTTCAGCCGGTCGTTGTTCTGGGAGGCTACCCAAACCACGGAGCCGCCCTGTTGCTCCAGGCGTATCAGGGCCTTGCCATCCCCGGGCACGAAAAACCCGCTTTGGCTTCGGGCAACCGGCACAAAACCATCCCCGACATTCCGAAGTGCCATGCCCATAAAGGCATCGGCCCGTCCCTGTTGTACTTCCATCCCGTAGTCGTTGCCCACCATCAGGAGGTCCAGGCGGCCGTCCTGGTCCAGATCGGTGACGGCCGTCCCGTAAACCGGGGCAATCTGCACGGGCACGGGTAAGGCGTGCCGGGCAAACCGGTTGTTGCCGAGGTTTTCCAACCAGGAAGACTCCATCGTATTGAACTCGTAGACCAGGGCGTCATCGAGCAGGCCGTCCGGGAACATCTCGGGCAGTGTGGACGCCCCGAACTCCCCGAACGAATTGAACCGCTTCCGGATGGCGGAGAACTGTTTGACCACGTCCTGCCAGGGGTGGTACAGGTATTCGCGCCGCACACCGGTACTGTCCCGTAGGTAATAGGAGATCAGCGGGTCGATCATCCCATTGTCGTCCAGGTCTTTGGCGTATATACGGACGGGTTCTTCCGGGCTGCCCTTGAAATAGATATTTGTTCCCGAATTCCCGACAATGTAATCCATGTCCCCGTCGTTGTCCAGGTCGGCAGCCGTGAGGCTGTTCCACCAGCCTTTGTCTTCGGCCAGGCCGGTACTTTCCGTAATTTCCCGAAGTTCGCCCTCACGGTTCTCGAAAAACCGCACCGGGCTCCACTCGGCTGCCAGGATGAGGTCTGGCCAAAAATCGCCGTTAAAGTCTGTCCATATGGCATCGCTTATCAGGCCGGCATATTCCAGGTTTTCCCCAGCCTGAGCGGTAACGTCTGTAAAGCGTACCACCCCGTTTTCCGTATCGTTCCGCAGCAGAAAGGAGCGGTCGGCTGTGGGATATGCAAAAGGCTTCACCCGGCTGCCTACAAACAGGTCCAGGTCGCCGTCCCGGTCAAAATCGGCTGCCTTGACCACCGAGGAATTCGCAAAGGCTTCCGGGAGTGCTTCCTTAGCCTCGGTAAAATTGCCCCGACCGTCATTCAGCCAGAGGACATCCCGGTAGCGGGGGTCTCCCGGTTCGTATTGGCCGGATCCGCGGGCCAGGTAGAGATCCAGGTCGCCGTCCCCGTCGGCATCGAACAAGAGGGAGGCGGTGTCTTCCTCTTCGAGCTCCGGGTGCGACTTATACGTGGCCTCCGTTTCGCGAAACGTTCCGTCTTCCTGCTGGTAAAACCATTTTTCCGGGAAATTCCGGCTCCCTCCGGCCAGCAAATCCGTGAGGCCGTCCCCATTTACATCGCCTGCAGCCAGGGAAGGACCGTACTGGGAGAATTTATGCGGGATGGTCCGCTGGTAGTTAAAGTCGATGAAATCAATGTCACGGATCAGGCTGTTTAACCCGAGGCGTTCCGAGGCCTCCGTCAGGAAGGTACGCCCCCGGGTTGCCGGCTGGGAGCCCGGCGTCTGGGAATCCGCATGGTCCAGGACCAGGGTCTGCCCAACGGGCACATTCAGGAGCCGCTGCACCCTGCCGTCCGGCCATTGGACAGTTACCGAGTCTGCTGTCCTGACAGTACCCAGGCCAAAATGCAGGACGGATTCCGGTTTGGAAAGGTACCCGCGCCCGGAAAGGAGTTGCAATTTCTGTACGCGATCCTGGCTGTACACGGACACGAGGCTTCCAAAACCGGCAGCATTTTCTCGTGTTCCCTCCAGGCGCACCCGTAAATAGCCCTGTTCCGGATGCAGTTCGGAACCGTTATTTTCCATGAGCAGCGCCTTATCGTTCAGGTTGTTGATCACCAGGTCCAGGTCGCCGTCCTGGTCCAGGTCGCCGTAGGCGGCCCCGTTGGAAAAGGTGCCGAAATTAAGCCCCCATTCCTCGGTGACATCCTCAAAGGTCAGGTTGGCCTGGTTGCGGAATGCGAAATTCGGGATTTTGATCTCCGGGATGGCCTCGATGAGTTTTTCCTTGCTGACCAACCGACTCGCCGTCACCCGGAAATCCCCGAAATCCCGGTCGGTGACGTCTTTTGGGAAACCGTTTGTGATCAGCAGGTCCTGCCAGCCGTCGTTGTCGTAATCCGCAAAGAGCGGGGCCCAGCTCCAGTCGGTTTCCTGAATCCCGGCAAACATGCCCGTTTCGGAATATACGGGCAGCCCGGTTTCCGGGTCCGTACCGTTGGCAATCTGCAGCGTGTTCCGGGCGTACTGGTACTCGTACCCGTACCGGCGCGTGAATATTTCCTTGTTGTAACTGCTGGGGCCCTGGAAGAGCTTTTTGCGCTTGTTGTAATAGGGCTGCATTTCGGTGGTGAACAGGTCGAGTTCCCCATCGTTGTTGATATCCGCCAGGTCGCTTCCCATGGAGGAAAGGCTGAAATGCTTAAAGATTTCCCCTGCCCGGTTGGTGAAGGTGCCATCCTGGTTGTTGATATATACCAGGTCGTTGCTGAAGAAATCATTCGCTACATAAATATCCATCCAGCCGTCCTTATTGAAGTCGTGGATGAGTGTGCTGTGGCTGTACCCGTGGTACCGGATTCCTGCGGAATCCGAGACATTTACGAACCGCGGGTGCCCCAGGGCCTCATCCCACCGGTTTTCATACAGGCGATCCCGGCTCAGGGAGGTGCCGTCGTCCTGGTTGGGCCGGAATTCGGACGGGTTGATCCCGTCGATCCGGTTGACCCCAATAAACAGGTCCAGGTCTCCGTCGTTATCGTAGTCGAAGAACTGGGCGTGGGAGGAATAGGTGTCGTCGGCAACCCCGTAGGCCTCGGCGCGTTCGCTGAAACGGGGGATCCCGTCTTCCCCAACCCCTTCGTTCACATACAGGAGGTTTCTTCGCTGGGTGGAGTCCCTGTAAAACGTATTGCAGATATAAATGTCCAGGCGGCCGTCCAAATTAAGGTCTACCAGGCTGACACCGGAGGACCAGAGTAGGGAGTCGGGTTTGCCAACACCCGAAGCAGCCGATACGTCCCGGAATTTCAGGTTTCCCTCATTCAGGTACAGGGCGTTATCCACCTGATTACCGGCCAGGAAGATATCGTCCAGTCCGTCACCGTTAAGGTCGCCCAGGGCTACCCCGCTGCCGTTGTAAACAAACTCGTTGTCCAGGATGTTGATGGAATCGTTTTCAACCAGTCGGTTTTCAAAATGGATCCCCGAATCGTCAGGGGAGACTTTGGTGAATAGGGCAGGGGCCGGATCTTCACCGGTACAGGATAAAAAGCTGGCTGTTGCGAGCGCCAGGAGGAGCGCGGAATAGGGTTTCATCGTGGATTGTTTGAAGTACGGACAAAAATGCGTGAATTCGCCGGAAGGGACAAGAAAAAGGCCGCTCAAAAAGCGGCCTTTAATCATTCATTAATTATTGTTAGCAGGTCATTACCAACCGGGGTTCTGTGTAAGAACATCGGCACCCTGCAGGTCGATCTGACCTTGCGGGATGGGCTGGTATTCGTGCTTGCCGGCCTGGAAACTGGCACCACCAAACTTGGTGACCAGATATTGGCCTTCGTAGTTGAAATAACGATTCAGTTCCTGATCGGCAATGCCCCAGCGCACCAGGTCAAAGAAGCGGTGTCCTTCGCCTGAGAGTTCCAGCTTGCGCTCAAACCGGACGATATCCCGGGCCACATCCTGGCTGGAGAAATCGGCAGCGGAGTATTCGCTGATTACATAGTTGGCGGCATTGGCATTCGGATCGTCGTACTCCTTCACCCAGTATTGGGAATTGGCTGCACGAGCGCGTACCTGGTTCACCAGAGCCCGAGCGGCTTCAAGGTTTCCGAGTTCCACCTCAGCTTCAGCAGCCATCAGCAGGACGTCGGCGTAACGGATGATCGTGTAGTTCATCAGGGCGTATCCCCGTGTCCAGGAGCTGGCATCTGTCAGGCTCCCTTCCTGGGAACGATAATAGATGTACTTCTTGGGGGAATACGGCCCGGCGTACGGAAAGCTCCGGATCCATGCAGATCCAGGGTGTTCAATCCAATCCAGGTAGGGAATGCCCTTCCGTCCGATGGACCAGTCGATCCGCGGGTCCAGGGGGCCGGAATCCTCAACGAAGGTCCCTTCGTCCTGTCCGTCAGTAAAGACATGCTTGTAAATATTGGCCACTTCATTGGCGGGGTCGCTGAAGGAGTAATCCAACAGGGGCTTTCCTTCATTGGTCACCCGGAAGTGGTTTGCCAGGTCGATACTCGGCTGGAAGAACCCGCAGCAGTTACCCGGGCCATCGGGGCCGGTGTTGTACGGGTAGTTCAGGTCGTCGAAGTAATTCGCATTCTGGGTACTACCGGTGTTGTTGGCAGATTCCACATCGAATACCGCCTCGGCGTGGTTATCGAACTCGGCATTGAAAATCTGCTGGTAGTCGTCCAGCAGCGCGTACTTCTCGCCTGTCGGGGTGGTCCCGTTGGCGATCACATCGTCAAACCAGGATTTGGCAGCGGCAAATTTCCCCTGGTAGAGGAGTGCCTTGCCCATCAGGGCCGCTGCAGCCCACTTGTTGACGCGCCCTGCGGAAGTAGTTCCCGGCAGGTTGTCGTAAGCGTATTGCAGGTCGGCTTCGATAAATGCCCAGGCATCCCCGTTGTTGGGAACCAGGGGCACTTCAGCGGCCGGTACCGTTTCATCAAATACCGGGATGTTGTTGAAGTGCTTTTTCAGGTCAAAATAATAATGGGCGCGAAGCATGCGGGCCTCCCCGGTAAGCCGGGCAAAGTCCGCTGCAGAAAGCTGGTCCTGGATCGCGGTTGCGGTGCGCACCACGTTGTTGGTCCGGCTAACGCCCTCATAACGACCCCTCCAGAGGCTATTCAAATCTCCCTGGGTAGCGTCGTGGTCGAAGCGCTGTACCGGGTTGATGGATGAATAATCCCCGGCATCCGTCCCCTTGTTGGCGTCCCCGCCGAGGATGGAACCGGTAACCCAGTGGTTCGGCCCTTCGAAACGGTTGCCGAACACTCCGTTCAGTGCCGCGTAGGCCCCGATCAGGAGGCCTTCAACCCCGTCCTTGGTCTGTAGCTGGGCATCCCCCAGCGAGTTCGCTGGCGCGACTTCCAGGAATTCATCACTACAGGCGCCGACCGTTAAAAGGCCTGCTGCCAGTAGCGAAGCAATAATTCTGTTTGTCTTCATAACTTTTTTTCCAAATATATTTAAAATATTTCTATTCATCTTCCTCATTCTTATAGAATTACAGTCCTATGTTCAGATTAAACAGGTAAGATGGCGTTACCGGGTAGTTACCTACGTCGATACCGAAAGTGGTATCGGCATCCCCACCAACCACCGGGTCGAGCCCGCTGTACTTGGTGATGGTCCAAACGTTGTTGGCGGATACCCCGAACTCAAGCCTTTTCAGGCCCAGGGAGTTCAGTACCTCGTCGTCGAAGCTGTACATCAGGGCAATGCGCTGCAGGCGGATGTAATCCCCGTCTTCCACATACCAGCTGTTAGCGGCACCGCTCGTAGACAGGTTGGAAGCGCTTTCCCAGATAGGTGCAGCGGCGTTGTTACCCAGTTCAGGTGTCCAGGAATTCAGTGCAGCTACCCCTTTGGCTGAACCTTCGAAGGTGCCGAAGAAATCCCGGAACCACTTGCTCATGTTGAAGATTTCCACACCGGAAACCCAGTTCCAGAATGTGTCCAGGGACAGTTGCTTATACCGCAGGTTGATCACGGCCCCACCGCTGTATTCTGGTACAGGATCGCCCAGATACGTCCGGTCGTCCGGCGTAATTACGCCGTCCCCGTTGATATCTGCATAACGGAAGCGACCGACGCCGGCACCGTCCTGGGTAGGGGCGGCATCCACTTCGGCCTGGGAGTTAAAGTATCCGGTTACCTGGTATCCGAAATACGAGGAGAGCGGACGTCCCACCTGGTTACGCGTCGGGAAGATCCCCCGGTAACCCGGGCCATCGAGGAACTCGATGCCCTCGGCAAAACGGACTACTTCGTTTTTCAGGAAGGAATTGTTCAGGGTAACGGTAAAGTACAGGTCTTCGGTGAGGTTGCCCCGTCCGATGATCTGGAAGTCTACCCCCTGGTTCAGCATAGCCCCAACGTTACGCGAGGGAGCCGCTGCATAGGCGCCGGTAACTGCAGGCAGCGGTACCTGGAAGAGCAGGTCTTCCGTATCCTTCTTCCACCAGTCGAGGATAATATCCACGTGGTTGTTCAGGATGGTGGCATCGAAGCCGACGTTAATCGTGGTAGAAGTTTCCCATTTTGCATCGGGGTTTCCGATACGGGAGGTGGCAAATCCTTCGTTGGCTCCACTGTTCTGACCGTCAATCGGATAAATGGTGTTTCCGATATCCAGGGCCGCCAGGGAGTACTGGTTGGCCGGGTTTACGTTGTTGGAGTTACCCATTTGTCCCCATCCCCCGCGAATTTTCAGGTCCTGGAAGATGCTTTGGTTTTCCATAAACGGCTCGGCGATCACCCGCCATGCCCCGGATACCGCAGGGAAGGTACCGTACCGGTTGTTTTCCCCGAATACGGAGGAACCATCCCGCCGGATTACCCCGGTAACGTAGTATTTCTCGTCAAAATTATAGTCCAGTTTTCCGAAAATGGAGCTGAAATTCACCCCTTTCCGGATAAAGCTCTGTACAACCGGGCTGGTAACCGTCTGCAGGTTTACATAGTCCAGGTCCGTTGAGAAGGGGTTGATACCCGATCCCTGGATCCGGCGTCCCCTGGCAGGTGTAACCGGTGTGCTGGCGCCTTCAATGGCCTCGATACCGGCCAGCACCTTCACGCGGTGCTTCCCGAAGAGTTGATCGTAATTAATGGTGTTGGTCCAGATCCACTGGAATCCATACTCCATTCCCTCGTTGAAGCTAAAGCTCGCCTGGGGCTCGGAATCCCCGAGGTAACGATAGTTGTAATCGCGGTTTGTAAAAGAGTTGTACTGGCCCCCGATGCTTGTGCGGAGGGTCAGTCCTTCAATCGGCGTAAGGGCGGCGTACAGGTTACCGAAAAGGTTTACGCTGAACGCGTCGTCATTGCCGCGGTCCTGGGCCAGCCGGCGTACCGGGTTCCGCGGGTTGTTGAACCCTGCCGCCCGGGTGGAGGCGTAGCTTCCGAATTCGTCGAATACCGGGATGATAGTCGGCATCCGGTAGGCGGAGAGGATCTCCGACTCGTCGTTGGCAATACCCAAACCGCCGTTTCCACCGGTTTGGCCGCGGACAGAGTTGTACGTGGCCTGGAAGTTCTCCCCGATCACCAACCAGGGCGTCAGGTCGAATTCCGAGTTAAAGCGGGCCGTGAAACGATCCTGCTCGTTTTCGAGCAGCACCCCGTCCAGGGACTGCATCCCAAGTCCGGCGTAGAAGCGTCCGTTCTCGTTACCCCCGCGGAACCCTACGCTGATACGCGTGGCGGGTGCCAGGCGGGTGATTTCCTTATACCAGTTAGTTCCCCGGAGATTCGGGCGGATCAAAAAGACATTTTCCGGATCGGCCTCGTAATTGGCGCGAATCTGCGCCAGGTCGATGTCGCTTTCGCTCACCCCGTTCTGCCCGTCTGCGTGCAGGTAATCCGGGAAGGTCGGCGTGGCGTTGGACCCGTACTGCGGGTGCGTATACTGAGGCGTGGTGCCTGTAGCCGCTGCGTTGTTCCGGTACGCGATATGCGTGTACTCGGCCATCTGCTGCGGGTTCAGCATTTCAGGGGAACCGGCCACGTTCGGATCGGTAACACCCGATTGGATATTGATGTTGATTTCCGTTTTCTGGTTCCTTCTACCGGGCTTGGTGGTATAGACGATTACCCCGTTGGCGGCACGCGCCCCGTAAATGGAGGCTGCAGCAGCATCCTTAAGTACGGTGGTGGTTTCGATATCGTCCGGGTTCAGGAAGGAGATGTCGTTGATCGGCACCCCGTCAACCACATAGAGCGGTTCGTTACCGCCGAATGCCCCGAATCCGCGAACACGGATCTGGCTGGCGGTACCCGGCTGACCGTTGGTTACAACTGTCACACCGGCAACCCGACCGGCGAGCTGCTGCTCGACGTTACCGGAAGGGATGGCTGCCAGTTCTTCGGCTTTAACGATGGAAACCGCTGCGGTTGTTTCCCGTTTGGTCTCCGTGGTATACCCCGTGACGATTACCTCGTCCAGGGCCTGTGAGTCTTCCGCCATGGTAACATTGACGGTGGAGCGACCGTTTACGGGCACGTTCTGCGTAACATATCCCAGGTAGCTTACCACGAGGACGTCATCCCCATCGGCTTCGATAGAGAAATTCCCGTCGAAATCCGTCTGGGTTCCGCGGGTGGTACCCTGCACCACAACGTTGGCTCCGGGTAGCGGGACTCCAAAGGAATCGACAATGGTACCCGATACGGTATTCTGTATAGGTACTTCTGCTTTCGTCGATGTTTTGGAATTGGCGCGCAATGACTGAATTCCTAAACATGAGAACATCAAAATGAACCCGAAGAAAACACCTACATACGAGTTGAGTTTCTTCGAATTCGAATCAGCGCTTCGAATCATAATGTTTAAGTTGTTAAGTTAGTTAAATGTTTGATTTACACTTGTTTAATTCGAGCTTGAGCCGCAAACGTTTTCGCTTGAACGTTAAAATAACCCAAAAACAGTGTTAATATTACTAAAATTCGGCCGAACAAACCGGGGGGTCGGATGTTTTTTTATCAAAAAACTTCTAATATGTTAAAATATGGAATGATATATTGCGGATATGGAAAATGCCTATTTTCACGTAATAAGCCCTGAATTGGTACGAAATCGGGACCCGGAACCGGGCTGCGATGTACGCGAAAGCCAGGTGGGCGGTAAATATAAAACTCCAAAAAAATGAGACGATTTTACAAGTTATTGATACTAACCGGATTGTTATTTGTGTCCGGGGGCTTCCAGGCAGGTGCCCAGGAATTCGGACTGCAACTCTACAGCCTCAGAAACCAGTTCAGCCAGGATGTGGAAGGTTCCCTGGCCCAAATCCGCGATTGGGGTATAACTTATATAGAAGGCGGGGGAACTTACGGGATGCCGCAGGAGGAGTTTATGCAATTGCTGGACAAATACGATTTGAAGGTAACCAGCATCGGGGCTTCTTTTGAGGAATTGGAAAAGGACCCGGCCTCCCTGATTGAAAAGGCCCGCGCCTTTGGGGCATCTTATGTTATGTGTGCCTGGATCCCGCACCGGGGCGATGCATTCGGGTTGGAGGATACCGAAAAAGCGATAGCCGTATTCAATCGGGCAGGCCGCATCCTGGAGGAAGCCGGGCTGCAGCTGGCGTATCACGCACATGGCTACGAATTCCGGCCGCACGGCGACGGGACCCTGTTTGACCTGATGGCGGAGCAGGCCGAGTATTTTGATTTTGAAATGGATATATACTGGGTGAAGCACGGCGGGGCCGATCCGCTGGAGCTGCTCAACCGGTATCCGGACAAGTTTGTGCTGATGCACCTCAAAGACCTGGAAAAGGGCGTCACCGGAAACACCAGCGGGCACGAAGACGTGGAAACCAACGTGGTGTTGGGAACCGGGCAAATCGACGTGGCCGGGCTGGTGCGTCGGGGTGCCGAACTCGGGATTCAATATATGTTTATTGAGGATGAGTCGTCACAGGTACTCGAACAGGTGCCCAAAAGCCTGGAATTCCTACGCGGGTTGAAGGACTAATCGATTTTCTCCAGGACGAGCCGCTGCACATCCCAGCGGGCCCTGTCCGGAAAGGGGCCGGCCCGGAGCCGGAGTGTATCCGTCCCCTGCCGCAATTCCAGCCTACCCAGGGGCAGCTTGCGAAAATCCCTGGCATAGGATTCAATGCGCGGGACGCGGTCTTGTTCCGCACCGTAGATCTCGCTGTCAAATGCGGACCGAATTTGCGTTCCGGTCATATCGCCCCCGGACGCTATCCGTACCGGCAGGCCGATGGCCGTTTCGGGGCAGGCGTAATAGCAGGAGATTTCATAGGTGCCGTCGGACAACACCTCCACGGGCCAGTACACCAGGCCCGCTTCATTCTCCCATCCGGTAATGTAGCTCGCGTTCGGGTACTTGTTGCTCCTCCGCAAAGGGGGTAGTACCGTGGCGTCTCGAGCCGGCAATACTGTTCGGCCTGCCCCGGGATACCCGACGGTGAAGGGGCGCTCCGGGAAATCCTTCGGGACCTCGGATGTCAGCCAGGCCGCTTTGGCTTCCACAAGGGAATCGTATGCCTGGGGGTGCTCCCCGGATACATCGGTGGTTTGCCCGGGGTCCCTGCGCATATCGAATAACCGGTTTTCGGCATCCAGGCGAAAATCCCGCGACCGCAGGCTCAAAGCACCATTCCAATAATTGTATAAATAACCATCCCTTTGAAAATTTGGTTTCCCGAGTACTGCGGCACTCAGTCCTGCCCGTCCCAGGATGACCGGGTTTCCTGAATCCCGGACAACCCGACAAGCGTGGGGAGCAGGTCCACGCTACCGCCAAGGGAGCGGACCGGAGCCCGGCGGGAATGCTTCCTGGCCAGCTTATCAGCAGGGGCGAGCGGACGCCTCCCTCGTCTGTACTGCCTTTCCGCCCCTTCATCCCCCCGTTCCAACGAAAACTATTGGGTCCGTTGTCCGATAAAAAGACCACGATAGTTTCCCGCCGGGTACCGGACTTTTCCAGGAATTCCACGACCTGGCCGACATTCGCATCGATGTTTTCCACCATGGCGAGGGCCGCCCGGGTGAATAGCGTGTCCTCCAGTTGCGGTTCCCGGTGCCGCATCTCCAGCGGGCGGTTTTGCAAGGCATCCCAATAGGGGTCGGGAACCTGCATCGGGCTGTGGGGCGTGTTGTGGGAGAGCACGGCCAGGAAGGGTCGCGGATCCGGGGCACCCATAAATTGGATGGCCCGGGCGGTAAGGTCGTCGGCCAGGTATCCCTCCCCCCGGACGAACTTTCCGTTATGCTCGAGCTCCGGGCTGAAATAATGGGCCCAGTGGCCGGAGGCAAATCCGTAAAATTCATCAAACCCGCGAAAGTTCGGGTGGTACGGGGGCTGCGAACCGTTGTGCCACTTGCCGAACAGGCCGGTCCTGTAACCCGCGTCACGAAAGACATCGCCCAGGGTGGGCACGCCCGGATCCATGCGTTCTCCACCGGCGGAAGTGCTGTAAACCCCTAGCGCGGCTGCATAGCGACCCGTCAGGATTTCGGCCCGGGTAGGCGAACAAACCGGCTGGACGTAGAACTGCTCAAAGCGCGCCCCGCTTATAGCCAGGGAGTCGAGATTCGGCGTGCGGATATTGGAATTGCCATTAATGCCCAGGTCGCCCCAACCCTGGTCATCGGTGAGGACTATAAGGATGTTCGGGGGAGGGGGGATTGGTTCGCTTTCCTCCGGGGCGCATCCCGACAGGGCAAGTATCAGGATGAAGCACCGGGCAGCCATTAATAGTGTATGCTCCACGGCTGTAAGTTACAATTTTTGGTCGCTGACGGCTACCCCTACCATTGAGTCTGCCGTGCCGTAATACAGCAGCCAGCGGCCTTTATAGCGCACAAGCCCTTCGATAAATGTCGTCCCTGCCTGGTATTGTCCGCTCACCTCGTGGGGGAGGCTGGGGCAGATAAAGGGCGTTTCCAGCCGCCTTAGAAACCGGGCCGGGTTCTCCCTGCTGAAGAGCGCCTGCCCCCCGCAATAACTGCCTTCCGGGGTTTCAGAACCGGCCCCTTCACCACTCAAATTTTTACCGTTATACAGTAGCAGAATGCCGGCATCTGTGTAAAGGGCCGGGGGGCCGGGTTCTGTCAGGTGGCTGTCAAAGCGGCCGGTGGTCGGTACAAACGGCTTGATCAGGTCGCCATTCCCATCGGTTAGCGGTGTCCAGTCCTTCCCGTCTTCTGAAGTCGCCACATTGACAAAGAGTTCGCCCCAGTACATGTAGTATTGGCCGTCGATTTTTTTGGCAACCAACCGCCCGTCGCGGAGCTCGGTTACCACCGAACCCGATTTGCTCCAATGGTCCAGAAAGGCCCCGCCATGGGCTTCCTCGAAAACGGGCCCGTGTTTCTGCCAGTGGACCAGGTCCGGGGAGGTGGCGCTGGAGAGCCGGGCGACATCCCGGTTCCAGCTTGTGTAGAGCATCAGGTAGGTGCCGTCCTCGAGTTCAACTACCCGCGGGTCTTCCACGCCTCCGGGATAGTCCCATTGGGTATGCACCCCTGGCTGCGGGTAGAGCACGGGGTCCGGATAGCGCGTGAAATTCAACCCGTCCGTACTCCAGGCCAGGCCAATCCGCGAAGTGCGTTCCCCCAGCCGTGCCGTCGGATCGTCTTCGGCCCGAAACAGCAGAAATACCGTGTCGTTACGGACAACCGCCCCGGGGTTGAATACATCGGCCTGCTGCCAGCGGACCTCGCGTTCCGCCATGGGGCAGAAAAAGCGGGCGGTGGAATCGGGCTCCAGAATGGGGTTTTTCTCAGGTTTCTCAAAACCGAGTAGCCAGGGCTCCTGGGCCGGAAGCACAGCGCAGGAGAGGCACATCAGGATGAAGGAAAGTTGTTTCATGGTGGTACTTGGCGCTATTTTTCAGATATTCGTGTTTATCGGAAGGGCGGCTTCCAGAATTAAAGATACAATCAAATTCCATTCGCACCAGACCCCGGCCGGGATTGCCTGTAAAATAGCATCGGGACCTGCGCATGCCGCAAAACCAAAATTAAACGACCATGAAGAGAACATACCACCTCCGCGTTGCAGGCCTGCTCCTGGCAGCGGGCCTTTTGGCAGGGATTTCCTGTGGCGAAACCACCCGCAGAGAGTCGGCTAACAAACCCGAAGCAGGCGAATCGCAGGCTTTGGAAGGCGAATCGCAGGCAATGGAAGGTGAATCGCAGGCCGGGGAGGGCGAAATTCAGGCCGCGGAGGGCGCAGGACCCCCGGAAACGGACGCAGCAGCCGGCGAGACCACATGGGCCGGCGGGGAGGCAACCGGAGTGGGGGAGCCGCAATCTGCCCCCAATCCGCCTTCCCTGGAGTCCCTGCCGGACACGACGTTTATCCGTCTGGCGGATTACAGCGATGCATTCGCCTACGACCTGCGCTATGCGACGGATAACAATTTCCTTGGGGAAGTAGTCTATCCGTGCGGGGAGTGCTATACCCGGGTCAAAACCGCCAGGGCCCTCCTGGCCGCAAATGCAGATTTTCGGAAGCAGGGCCTGCGCATCCGGTTTTTTGATTGCTACCGGCCCAATTCCGTGCAATACAAGATGTGGGAATTGGTGCCGAACCCGCAATACGTGGCCAACCCGGAAAAAGGGTCCATCCACAATAAAGGCGGGGCAGTGGACATCACTCTGGAAACCCTGGAAGGGGAGCCGTTGGAGATGGGGACGGACTTCGATTTTTTTGGCCCGAAGGCCCATCACGATCACACGAATTTGCCGGAGGCCGTGCTGGAAAACCGGAAAATACTCAAAGAAACCATGGAATCGCATGGTTTTTTGTCCATACGGACCGAATGGTGGCACTACAACCTACGGGCCGCCGTCAATGACCCCGTGGACAATTTCCAATGGCCGTGCCCGTCGTCCTGATCAGGCGCCGCTATACGGGTGTTCCCAGCCTTCCCGGTAAGCCCGCTTCAGCAATGCGCTCGCTTCGGGGTCGCCCGGGATGGTTTTGGCCGAAGGGTCGTATGTAAGTGGCCGTTCCAGCTTTTGGGACAGGTTGGCGATGATACAGCTCGCCGAGGAGATATGCCCTTCTTCAATATCCGAAAACGGCCGGGTGTTGCTCTCAATGGCCGCCAGGAAATTGATCATGTGCCGGCGGGTGGCCGGCACGGCATTCAGTTCAATATCGGCCTCATTGACGTCTTCCGGGAATTTCTCGCGTTCGTAAAGGACATCCCCGTGAATGGGTTCCCCGTCTCCCTGTGGGGTAAAGTCGTATTGCATCGTACTGCCCACGAGCGTGCCCTTTTCCCCGTATATCCGAAATGCCCAGGGATACTCCGGGTCCGGGGGTGTGCCCCAACTGCGGTGCTGCCAGTGGACATCGAAATCGTCGTATTCAAAGACCGCCGACTGGGTGTCCGTGATATTCGACTCCCCGCCGGTCTGGACAAAGATACCGCCATGGGAGGTAATCCGGTTGGGCCACCGGAGGTCGAGCATCCAGCGGACCGTGTCGAGCATGTGCACGCACATATCCCCCATGATGCCGTTCCCGTATTCCATGAATGTACGCCACCACCTCTTGTGCGGCAGGCCGTCGTAGGCCCGCATCGGGGCGGGGCCCGTCCACAATTCGTAGTCGAAGAAATCCGGTACTTCCTGCACGGGCGGATCGCCGTTGGCGCGCATGTGGTAATAGCAACAGATTTCTACATGCCCGATCTTCCCGAGCATCCCGGTGTCGATGAATTTTTCCTTGGCATCCTGCAGGTGGGGGGTGCTCCTTCGCTGAGTGCCCACCTGTACGGTCTTGTTGTAATGGCGTGCAGCGGCCAGGATGGCCTCCCCTTCCAGGACGTCCACGCTGATGGGTTTTTGCAGGTAGACGTGGGCCCCCTGTTTCATCGCCTCGATGGCGGTCAGGGCATGCCAGTGGTCCGGGGTGCCGATCAGTACAATGTCGAGCTCCGTTTCGGCGAGCATTTTCCTGTAGTCGCTGAAAAGGCGGGGTTTGCCCATGGCGCCTGGCCGTTCCATGGTGAGGCGCGCGGCTTCTTCCAGCATCTTACGGTCCACGTCGCAGAGGGCCATCACTTCCACCGGGGCCACCTGCATCAGCCTCCAGAGGTCCATCTTGCCGTACCACCCGGTGCCTATCAGGCCCACTTTCCAGGGCTTATCCCGGTAGATCATGTCCATGCCATAGGTTCCCAGGCTGGAAAGGATGGCAACAGCGGTAGCGCCTTTCATGAATTTTCGGCGGTTGATGTAAAAGTGTGGTTCCATGGAGATCGGTTTGGTTTGTTTCAAGTTGATAGCGCCCGGTTTCGACCCGGGCTGGATTCTAAAGATATAAAATTGTCTCTTATGCAGCTATACAGCCTCGGCCGCCAGGACCCGTAACGCGTCGTCTGCCGCCCGGACAAAAAACAGGTAGGTGTTGCCGCCGCTTTTGATACGGTTGCGCTTGCGGATCCGGGCCACGTCCTCCGGGAAATTCCGGCTGTTTACATGCCCTTCGCGGTAGGGGAGCCTGCCGGGTTTGTACGGGTGGTTTTCCAGGATGCGAAAACGCCTGCCCGGATAGGGGATAAGCTTCTCCGAGGTGTAGAGGTGGGTATGCCGGTGGAGTTTCCCGAGACCGTACCGCGTGCCCGCCAGTTTAAAAGCCCCGGCTTTCAGCAGGGCGGCCCCGGGCTCATACAGGTATCGGGCCGGGAGGGCGAGCTGGCTGTCTGCGGATGCCTCCTCGTCCGGGTGGAAGCGGAAGGGCGGATGGCCGTCGGACAGGTCGCTGGCATGGATTCGGGGTCCGTCGGAAGCCGTACTTCGTATTACCCAGAGGAGCTCCTTCACCTCGTTTTTAACGGCTACCACGTGGATTTCCGCTACCTGCCGGAGAGCCTTCAGGCCCGCAGAAAGATCCAGCATGGGCGACGTTTTTACGAGCAGGTTATCCGAGACTCCCAACAGCAGGTCCAAATTCCCCGGAATGTCCGGGGCGTAATCCTCCAGGCGGATTACCCGGCCTTTCTTTGCATGCCGCCGGGAGGGGTCTGCGTAGATCCAGTCCGGTAGGCTGCTGCCCGGTTGGAGCCCCCGGAGGTAGTCCAGGCCGTCCCCGGGATGGACGCGGATATTCGTCGCGCCGAGCTGCCGGAAATTATGGGCGGCGATTTCCGCGAGCCCTGTGTCGATTTCAAAGTAATCCACCCGCTGCGATTGCCGGGCAAAAAAATAGGCATCCACCCCGAAACCCCCGGTGAGATCAACGAGCCAATTGCCGGATATAAGGCTCGCTTTGTAGCGGGCCGTCGCCTCCGAAGAGGCTTGCTCCAGGTTCAGTCCGGGCGGGTAGTAAATGGCGTTGGCCCGGTGCCAGGAGGGGAGCTTTTCCAGGGTCTTTTTCCGCCCTGCAACCTGTTGCGCCAACTCCTGTGGGGTGACCCCGTCAAAAGGGCTGGATTTTAAGGCAATTGACAAAATGTCAGCCTTTAAATTATTTTTAATAAAATCCTGTACACCAGTATTTAGCAGGCTTTTATTCAAATCGATGCTATAAGTTTTTGGTCAGGCTGCGAACCACCTTGTTTTCGGCCAGGAATTCCTTCAAAATTACCTTGATTGCCGTGTAACCGGGTACGGCTACGATCATCCCCATCACCCCGAATAAAAGCCCCGCAATAATGATGACCAAAAAGATCTCCAGGGGGTGTGATCGCACGCTATTCGAAAAGATTACTGGCTGCGAAAAGAAGTTGTCCACCAGCTGGCCGATGGTCAGGCCCAGAAAGACCCAGCCGACGTCCGGCAGGATCACTGAACTGAAATCCGAGCCCAGGTTGCTGGTCATCGTCAGGATGATCATGATTACCCCCCCGATAATCGGCCCGACATAGGGGATGATATTAAAAAGCGCACACAGGAAGGCAATCACCACCGCGTCTTCGATACCCACCAGCAGCAAGACCACTGTGTAGATGACGAACAGGACAAAAATCTGGCCCAACAACCCGACAAAATACCGGGACAACAGGCCTTTGATTTTTTCCAGGGATTGGAGCACCCGGCCCTCTTTGTCGTCGGGCACCAATGCTATCAGGCTATTCTGGAACAGCCGGCTGTCCTTGAGGAAGAAAAATGCGATGAACAGGACGGAAAACAGCCCGACGCTCAGGTTGCTCAGCAAGCCAACTATGGAATTCAGCATGTCCGGGATAAATCCGATATCCAGCCCTTCCAGAACGTTTTTTTCCAGGTCGGTTTTCTCGATGAGCGCATCGATTGAGGCCGGGGAAGCCCCGAAGTACTCCGTGATTTCCAAATAGAGAGAATTCAGGTCCTTTTGCAGTTCTTCCATGTCGAGGAGGGAGAGGTTTCTGCCCTGTTCGGTGATGACGGGAATGAACAACGCAATGATCCCCGCGAGCAAACCGATCATCAGCAGGACCACCACGACTACTGCCAGCGTATTGGGAAATTTCAGACGCTGCCGGAAAAATAACACCGCCGGCCGGCCCATCAGGGCAACTACAGCTGCAATGAGTACATAGGCAATCACCGAGCGTATCAGGTAGAGGAAATAGGCCACCAAAACAATCGCTGCAAGGATGAAAACTGCCCTGAGAACCCCGTTGGCAATGGTTTTTGCGCGCATTTTCAGTTAGTTTTTAAAAGCGTAATTGACAATATTGGCCCCCATTTGCAAGGCCTTTTGCCGAACTTCTTCCGGGTCGTTGTGCACCTCCGGTTCTTCCCATCCGTCCCCGAGGTCTGCCTCCACGGTAAAGAGCAATACCAGCCGCCCCTGGTGGAAATATCCGAACGCCTGCGGGCGCTTGCCATCGTGCTCGTGGATTTTGGGCAGGCCCTCCGGAAAATCATACGGTTCTTTGAAAATCGGGTGGTCGGCACCGATTTCCTGCAGTTGTTTGTCGGGGAAGATTTTTGGCAATTCCTCTAGGAGATACTCGGCCATGCCGTAGTTGTCGTCGATGTGCAGGAACCCGCCACCGAGCAGGTAGGTCCGGATATTCGCAGCCTCCTGCTCCGAGAAGAGGACATTGCCGTGCCCGGTCATATGCAGGAAAGGAAAGCGGAAAATATCCGGGCTGTCAGCGGCCACTGTTCCGGCCGCCGTTTCCAGGTGGGTGCCGATTTCCGCATTGCAAAAACGGATCAGGTTGGGGAGTGCCGTAGGGTTGGCGTACCAGTCACCCCCGCCCCGGTATTTGAGTACGGCCACCTCCTGGGCCTGGCCGAAACCGGTACACGCTAAAGCCATTAGGGCTGCCAGAATCCTCATGGGTTATCCGTTGTTTATCAGGTTGACTGTGGTACAGGCCACCAGGGCGGCGGTTTCCGTCCGCAGCCTGTATTCGCCCAGGGAAACCGGAATAAAGCCTTTCTCGCAAGCCATCTGGATTTCATCGTGCGTGAAGTCGCCTTCAGGGCCAATGAGGATGATGACGTCCTTGTCTGCCGCCACCCGCCTTTTGAGATCCATCTTTTCGTCCTCCTCACAGTGGGCGATAAACTTCAGGACAGGCTGCTCCCGTTCCAGGAACTCCCGGAGCGCAACCGGTTCTTCCAATTCGGGCAGATAGGTCCTCAGGCTTTGCTTCATCGCCTCCTGGACCACCCGCTGCATCCGTTCCATCGGGAGTTTCCTGCGTTCCGACCGCTGGCAGATCACAGGGGTTATCCTGTCGATCCCGATTTCAGTGGCCTTCTCCAGGAACCATTCAAACCGATCCGTTTTCTTGGTCGGGGCTACAGCCACATGCAGGCTGTACATTTTCGGGTGGAATTTGCGCGTTTCGAGCAGCTTGCCCATACACCGTTCCGGATTGGCTTCGAGGATTTCGGCTACGAACAGATACCCCTTCCCGTTGGTGATATGGAGTTGGTCGCCGGCTTTTTTGCGCAAAACTTTGACGATATGGCGGCTTTCCTCCGGGGTAAACGAAAATTGGTTGACGCTGGTATCCAGGAGCGGATGATAGAAATAATTCATTTTCCGGCTATGCGTTTTGGGGGAGCGCTTTTCTGGCGGGCGTGCTCCAGCCCCCATTCAATCCATTGTTCCATCTCTGAATCGTCGCGAAACCCTTCCGGGTCCACAAATACGAATTCCTTCATAACCCGGCCGGTAAAATCCATGGGCCGCGCACCCCTGCGGAGGAGCGCTTGCTCCATGGCGTTTGCAGGTACCCGGGCCATGAGCGAATGGCCTACGACCCCCACGCTCATCTTACCCTTGTAGAGATAGGCGAGCCCGCCAAACATGTATTTCACGGTCAGGTGCTTCGAGGCCTCGGGATGACGGGATTCGAGCATCCGGTTCAGCCGATCTTCCAATTCCTTGCTATAGGGCATTGCGTGGGTTCTTTAGTGGGGCTGACCGCCGATGCGGTACCTGGCCTGAGCCGATACCCCCAGGTCCGTAAACCTGTTGTCAAGATACTTTAAATATCCTACAATTCCTATCATGCCGGCGTTGTCCGTACAGTATTGGAACGGCGGGATATACGTGGTCCAGCCCAGTTTATGCTCGGCTTCGGACAGGGCCTGGCGGATACCCGAGTTGGCCGCCACCCCGCCGCCGATGGCGATATGCCGGATCCCGGTTTCCCGGGCCGCCTTTTTCAGCTTTTGCATCAGGATGGTAACTATCGTTTGCTGTAAAGAGGCACAGATATTGTCCCGTTCCCTGGCAACGAAATCCGGGTCGTTTTTTGTGTTGCGCTGGATGAAGTACAGGACGCTCGTCTTCAGCCCGCTGAAGCTGAAATTGAGCCCGTCCACTTTGGGGATCGGGAAGTCGAATGCCTCCGGGTTTCCCTGGCCGGCGTACTTGTCTATCAGCGGCCCGCCCGGGTAGGGCAACCCGAGGAGTTTGGCCGTCTTGTCGAAGGCTTCGCCAACTGCGTCGTCCAGGGTTTCGCCCAGGACCTCCATGTCGAAATAACCATTCACCTTCACAATCTGGGTATGGCCCCCGCTGATGGTCATTGCCAGAAAGGGGAATGGGGGCGGGGACTTGCCAGGGGTCTCGATAAAATGCGCCAGGATATGGGCTTCCATGTGGTTGACCTCGATAAGGGGGATGCCCAGGCCAAGGGCGAGGGACTTGGCAAAGGAGGTGCCGACCAGGAGGGAACCCAAAAGTCCCGGACCCCTAGTAAAAGCTATGGCCGATAGGAGTTTTTTGTCGATATTTGCCTTGGCCAGTGCCTGGTGTACCAGGGGGACGATATGCTGCTGATGGGCCCTTGAGGCCAATTCGGGTACCACACCGCCATATTCCCGGTGAATCTGCTGGGTAGCCACCAGGTTGCTCAGCGTTTTGCGGCCGTGCAAAACAGCTACAGATGTGTCGTCGCAGGACGACTCGATCGCCAGGATGTAAATGTCTTTCTCGCGCATGCGGTTTTGGAACAAAAATTGGTTGTGCAAAGGTAAATGAATACGCCCTATCAGAAAACTCCGTAAAATAATCGTCCGCCTTTTGCTGGCCCTGCTGGTAATTTGCGTCCTGGGGACGGTTATCCTGTCGATCCCGGGCGTGCAGACGCGGCTGGCCCGGATGGTTACCAACCGGATCAATTCGGATTTCGGGACCAACATCAATATCGACCGGGTGCGGATTTCACTCATCACCTGGGATACCGCCCTCGACGGGATTTACGTGGAAGATTACCGGCAGGATACGCTGGTCTACATCGACCGGCTCAGCACGTCCATCCTGAGCCTCAGGGACGTGGTGGGGGGCACGCTGGAGTTCGGGGACATCGAGATCGACAGCCTGTTCCTGAATATGAAAACCTACCGGGATGCCCCGGATACCAACCTGGGGATCTTTATCGACAAACTCGACGACGGCCAGCCCCGGGCGCCGGGTACCCCGCCGTTCTACTTTTACGCATCCGGGGTGGAGATAGACCGGAGCCGCTTCCTTCTATCTGACGACAACCTGGAGAACCCGGTAATCCTGGATTTCAACAAATTGGAAATCGAGGCGGGTGACTTTACCATCGAGGGCCCGGAGGTCCGCACCGCCGTCCGTTCCCTTTCCCTGCAAAGCGGCCGGAACCTCGCCCTCGAGAACCTGTCCACTGACTTCACCTATACGCGGGAGCAGATGCGCTTCGATTCCCTGCGAATCCGGACACCCCTTTCCGCGCTGCGGGGCGGGCTGGTATTCGATTATAAACGGGAGGACCTGGCAGATTTCACCAACGAGGTGCTGGTCACGGCAAACTTTGATCAATCCGTGGTGGGGCTCGACGAGATCAACCAGCTCTACGATGCGTTCGGGACCGGGAAGACAGCGGAGTTTACCACGGAAATCAGCGGGACGCTGAACGATTTGCAGCTCAGCAACCTTTTACTGGTTACCGATAACACGGGGATCCGTGGGGATTTTGAGTTTCAGAACCTCTTTAGCCGGGATGCCCCCTTCCGCATGGACGCCTCCATCCGGGATGTCACCACCACCTATTACCAGCTGCGGGGCCTGATGCCCAATCTGCTGGGCAATTCCCTGCCGAGCACCATCCAGCGACTCGGGCAGTTTACCATCCGTGGGGATGCCGTGGTGACCGAGTCCAGTATCAATGCGCAGGTGAACATTACCAGCGGGATTGGGAGCAGCTATGCGGACCTGCAGCTGACGGACGTGAACGATATCGACCGCGCTTCCTACCAGGGCTTTGTTTCCCTGATCGATTTTGACCTGGGCGCTTTTACCGGCAATGCGTCCCTGGGGACCGCTTCCCTGGACGTCAACGTGGAAGGCGAGGGCTTCACGAGCCGGGGGCTGAACACCGAGGTGATCGGGGAGGTGTATTCGATAAACTTCAACAACTACGGGTATTCCGATATCTCCGTTTCCGGGATCCTCAAGGACCAGCTGTTCGATGGGTCGCTCAACAGCCGTGACCCGAATTTCATATTCAACTTCAAGGGGCTCGCTGACTTCGGCAGCCAGCCCAACACGTTCAATTTCGTGGCCTCGGTAGACTATGCGGACCTGTATGAATTGAATTTCATCAAGGATACGCTCGCCATTTTCCAGGGAAACGTGGATATGGACATCACCGGGAGCAACCCGGACAATATCCGCGGGGACATCCGGTTCAGCCAGACACAGTACCAGAATCCGAACAACACCTATTATTTTGAGGATTTCCAGATCGTTTCCAGTTTTGACGCGGACTCGGTGCGGACTGTGGAAATCAATTCGCCGGACATCATCACGGGGTATATGCGGGGCCGCTTCAAGGTTGGCGAACTCGGGAAGCTATTGCAGAACTCCGTCGGGAGTATCTACACGAATTACCGGCCGTACGAGATTTCCGAGGGGCAGGAGCTCGCCTTCAACTTCCGGATTTACAACAAGATCGTGGACGTGTTCTTCCCGGAGGTTTCCTTTGGCCCGAACACGTATATCAGGGGGGATATCCAGGCAGATGAGGGGGACTTCAAGCTGAATTTCCGTTCGCCCTATATCACGGCCTTCGACAACCGGCTGGACTCCGTGGACGTTCGAATCGACAACAAAAACCCGCTGTTCAACACCTATGTCTCCGTGGCCGATGTTTCCACGGTTTACTACGACGTGAAGGATTTTGAACTGATCAACACCACCCTCACCGACACGCTGTTTTTCCGGACGGAATTCAAGGGCGGCAGCGAATACAACGACACCTACAACCTAAATTTCTATCACACCTTTAACCAGGATAACAAATCCGTAATCGGGCTTAAGCGGTCTGAGGTGAGCTTTAAGGGCAATACGTGGGTGCTGAACCGCCAGGGCAACGACCGGAACAAGGTGATTGTCAACCGCTCCCTGGACAGCATCCAGATTCAGGAGATCGTGATGAACAACGAGGAACGGGAAGAGATTATCCTCCGGGGGGAGTTGGCCGATTCTACCTACAAGGATCTGGAACTCCGCTTTAAGATTGTTTCCCTCAGCAAAATCACGCCTGCCATCGACAGCCTGAAGCTCAGCGGGGAGATCAACGGGGTGCTGAACGTCCGGCAGGAAGAGGAAATATACCTGCCGATCGGAAACCTGAACATCGCCGATTTCGGCGTAAACGGGGTGAAGCTGGGGGAACTGGATATCGGCATGGTGGGGAACAAGGACCTGACGGAATTCTCGGTCAATACGCAGATAACGGAGAACGGACGGGAGAAATTTTCGGTCATCGGTACCGTGCTGAACCAGGGCGAAGTCCCCACAGCCAATTTGAATGCCAGTTTCAACGGGTTTCAGCTGGAACCTTTCAGCCCGTTGGGGGATGGCGTCATCGACCACATCCGGGGCACCCTGAACGGCACCACGCAGATCCGGGGCGACCTGAGGAACCCGGAGTTTTCCGGTTTGCTCACCCTGAACGACGCCGGGCTGGGCATCCCCTACCTGAATGTCGATTACGACTTCGGGCAGAATTCGGTGGTTCGGCTGTTCAACCAGACATTTGATTTCCAGAATATCCGGCTCACGGACCGGGCCGAGGGGACAACCGCAGTATTGGACGGGACCATCAGCCACCAGTTCTTCTCGGACTGGCGCCTGAACCTGGATGTGGATACCCAGGGCGAACGCTTTCTGCTGCTCAATACGGAGTACGACGAAGAGGAACTCTATTACGGGACGGCTTTTGCCGAGGGCACCGGCCGGATATTCGGGCCGACGAATGCCCTCAATATAAATTTTGAAGGGTCTACCGCCAGGGGGACTTCCCTGAAAATTCCCATCAGCGATGTGGCGAGCCTGGGGGATTATAGCTTTATCAACTTTATTGAAAAGGATGAGCGCCGGACCATCGAGGCGCAGCGGACGCTGCGGGAGTACGAAGGCCTGGAGCTGGAATTCGACCTGGACGTGACCCCGGAGGCGGAGGTGGAGATTGTCGTTGACCCGCAGACGGGCAGCTCCCTGAAAGGGACGGGGGCCGGGCTGATATTTATGGAAATCAACACGAACGGGAAGTTCAACATGTGGGGGGACTTTGTGGTGGTCACCGGGTCGTACAACCTGAAGTACGGCGGGGTCATCGACAAGACCTTCCGGGTGGAGCCGGGGGGGACCATCAACTGGGATGGCGACCCCCTGGAGGCCATCCTGAATATGGAGGCGGTGTATTCCCTGAACGCCAACCCCGCCCCGCTGTTGGAGAGTTCCGGCTACACCCCGAGCATCCCCACCGAGGTGATCGTCCGCCTCACCGGGGAACTCGAACAGCCAACCGTGGATTTCGAAATCGGCTTCCCGGGTACCAGTTCCATTGTGCAGTCCGAACTGGAATACCGGTTGCAGGACCCCACCGTGGAGGAACGCAACGCGTTGTTCCTGCTCGCCCAGGGAACGTTCGTGAACGAATCCAGCGGCATCAACCAGACGGCCGTGGCGGGGAGTTTCCTGCAAACGGCCACTTCGAGTCTCTTCAACCAGGTCCTTGGGAACAACAGCGACAAGCTCAACCTGGGGGTCTCCTATGAAGCGGGGTACAGCAACCCGAACGACGCGGTGAATGTGGAGGACCGGATCGGGGTGACGGTGTCCACCCAGATCAGCGACCGGATTCTGTTCAACGGGCGCTTTGGGGTTCCGGTAGGCGGGGTCAGCGAATCGGCGGTTGCAGGGGATGCCGAAGTGCAGCTCCTGTTGAACGACCAGGGGACGCTGAGTATGCGGATCTTCAACCGGCAGAACGAAATCCGGCAATTCCTGGCAGACCGCCAGGGGTATACCCAGGGGGTGGGATTGTCCTACGAGGTGGATTTCAACAGTTTCCGGGATTTATTGCGGCAGATTTTCAATAAACCCGAGCCGGCGGCCAACCCGCCCGCTTCACAGGTACAGGACAGTATTCCCGCAGCAACCCGTCCGGATGCGAGTATCGGCAGCGACAGCCTGATCCGGTTCTATTCCAAGAACCAGCGGCAGCTCCAACCGCTGCCGCAGGAGCCGCTGCCCCAAGAGCCCTTGCCGCAGGAGCCATTGCCCAAAGAGCCCTTGCCGCAGGAGCCCTTGCGGAAGGAGCCGCTGCCGCAACGCGAGCGCCCTAAGTAATTACTTTGTCCGGACCGCGACGGGGAGCAGTACCCGAGTCCGTTTGGAATCTTTATGTTATTGTTAAATTCGTTACGAAAACGTTTTCGTTCTGACGGATTCCTAAATCTGGCCGCTGTACGTTCTTTAATTTGGGAGAAGTTTGTTAATTTTGCAATTCGAATTTTTCCCATGAACAAACCAATGCACAAGATTGCGGTGCTCACCTCGGGAGGAGACTCCCCGGGCATGAATGCCGCCATCCGTTCGGTGGTCCGGACCTGCGCCTACATGAATGTGGAATGTATGGCCATCTACCGCGGTTACCAGGGGATGATTGAGGGAGACTTCGTGGCAATGAATGCCCGGAGCGTCAACAACATCATCAACAAGGGAGGAACCATCCTCAAATCGGCCCGGTGCGAGGACTTCAAAACCCCGGAAGGGAGAAAAAAAGCCCACGAGCAACTGGTCCAGGCCGGAATTAGCGGGTTTGTGGTCATCGGGGGGGACGGCAGTTTTACCGGGGCCACCATATTCAATAAGGAATACGATTTCCCGGTGATCGGAATCCCCGGGACCATCGACAACGATATCTTCGGTACCCGGTATACGCTGGGCTTTGACACGGCCCTCAATACGGTGGTGGACGCCATCGACAAGATCCGGGATACGGCCAGCTCCCACAACCGATTGTTTTTTGTGGAGGTCATGGGCCGGGATGTCGGCCATATTGCGCTCAATGCGGGGGTAGCGGCCGGTGCCGAGGAAATATTGATCCCCGAGGAAAACCTGGGGCTGGACCGCCTGCTGGAATCCCTCAGGCGCAGCAAGAAAACCGGCAAGTCCTCGAGTATCGTCGTAGTGGCGGAAGGGGATAAGACCGGTAAAAACGTCTTTGAACTCAAGGAGTACGTAGAGGAGCACCTGCCCATTTACGATGTCCGGGTTTCGGTTCTGGGCCATATGCAGCGGGGCGGGCCACCAAGTGCCTTTGACCGCGTGTTGGCGAGCCGGATGGGGGTAAAAGCCGTTGAGGCCCTCATCGCCGGGAAGACCAACCTGATGGTGGGAATCATCGACAACGAAATTGTACTGACCCCGATTGCCGAGGCGATCAAAGGGCATACCAAAATAGACCGGGAACTCGTACGCGTTTCCGATATAATGACTATATAAACATTAAAACATACTATCATGGCATCATTGCGAATAGGAATTAACGGATTTGGAAGAATTGGCCGCCTGGTCTTCAGGGCTACGGTGGAGCGCGACAACGTGGACGTCGTTGCGATCAACGATCTGCTGGATGTGGAGCATCTGGCCTACCTGCTGGAGTACGACTCGGTACACGGGCGGTTCAACGGCACCATCGCCGTTAAAGACGGCAATCTGGTCGTCAACGGGAAAACCATCCGCGTCACCGCAGAGCGGGATCCCGCCAACCTGAAATGGGACGAAGTGGGAGCGGATATCGTCGCGGAATGCACCGGGATCTTCACCACCCTGGATATGGCCCAGAAACACCTGGATGGCGGGGCGAAGAAGGTCGTGATCTCAGCGCCCTCCAAGGATGCCCCGATGTTCGTAATGGGTGTCAACCACCAGGACGCCAAGGCTTCCGATAAAATCGTCTCCAATGCGAGTTGTACGACCAACTGCCTGGCGCCGATCGCCAAAGTCCTCAACGACAGTTTCGGTATTGCCGAAGGGTTGATGACCACCGTCCATGCCACCACGGCCACCCAGCTCACCGTCGACGGGCCTTCCAAGAAGGACTACCGGGGCGGGCGCAGCGCCATGCTGAATATCATCCCGGCTGCTACCGGGGCTGCCAAGGCGGTTACCAAGGTAATCCCGGCCCTGGAAGGGAAGCTTACCGGGATGGCCTTCCGGGTTCCCACTGCAGATGTCTCCGTGGTAGACCTTACCGTGAAGCTCGAAAAGGACACTTCCTACGAGGAGGTCAAGCAGGCGATGAAAACCGCTTCTGAAGGCCCCTTAAAAGGAATCCTGGGTTACACGGAAGAACTCGTGGTTTCCCAGGACTTTGTCGGGGATACCCGGACAAGCATCTTTGATGCGGACGCGGGCATCGAGCTCAACAGCAAGTTTTTCAAGGTTGTTTCCTGGTACGACAACGAGGCGGGCTATTCCAACAAACTCGTCGACCTCGCGCTCCACGTGCACAACCTGTAAGTATCACCCATGGTACTTATCACCGATAGCGGGGCCACCAAGGCCGACTGGATTGCCATGGACAGCCAGGGCGACCAGCTTTTTATGACGCAGACCCTCGGGCTCAGCCCGGAAGTCCTGTCCAAGGAGGTCATTGAGGAACGCCTGGCAAATAACTTTGAGCTGGCCAAAAATTCCCATAAGGTAACCCGCCTCTATTTTTATGGGGCGGGCTGCGGTACGGAACGCATGCGGCGCTTTCTCAGGGAAATTTTCGGGGAATTCTTCCCGAAGGCCAAGGTGGTGGTTAAGGAGGATACCTATGCCGCCATTTATTCCACCACCAAGGTGGGTCACCAGGGGATAGTCTGTATCCTGGGGACCGGTTCCAATTGCAGTTATTACGACGGCCATCAATTGTTTCAAAAGGTGACTTCCCTCGGGTACATCCTGATGGACGACGGCAGCGGGAATTTTTTCGGGCGCAAGCTGGTAAGGGATTTCTACTACCACAAGATGCCCCAGGATTTGGCACACCTCTTTGAAAAAGAATACAACCTGGACGCGGACGTGATCAAGGAAAACCTCTACAAGAAGCCGAACCCGAACACCTACCTGGCAACCTTTGCCCGGTTTATCGTGGAGCATAAGGAACACCCGTATTGCAAGGGGGTAATTGACAAGGGGTTCCAGCAGTTCATCAACAACCACGTGATGCAGTTTGAACTGGCGACAAAGGTCCCCGTGCATTTTGTGGGGAGTATCGCCTACTATTTACAGGAAGAACTCAAGGCAGTTGTTGAGCGGAATGACCTGGTCCTCGGGCAAATCCGCCAGCGGCCCATCGAGGGCCTGGTGGAATTCCACAAGGAGACGATTTAGTGAATTTGAAAATTTGAAAATTTGCCAATTTGGAAATTGGGGGAGGCAGCTATTCCAGAGGCTTTGCGCGCAGGTCTTGAAGCGAGGCAAAGTGTTGATAAACGCTATTCAAAATCCGGTTTCTTTTAGCCCCGGGATACTAATTTCCAATTGCGAAACTCCCGCATTGGCAAATCCCCGCATTGGCAAATTGACAAATTGACCAATTAACAAATTGCCAAGTTCCCTAATTTTCAAATTTTCAAATCGGCAAATCTTCAAATCGAGCAGCTTGCTAGCTGCGCACAGCAATCACCGAAATCTCCACATTGACGAATTTCGGCAGGTTGGCTACCTCCACGGTTTCCCTGGCCGGGGCAGTGTCTGCATCGAAAAAATTTCCGTAGACGGCATTGATCCGGGCAAACTGGTGCATGTCCTTCACAAAGATGGACGCCTTAACCACATCGCCGAACCCGAGGCCGGCCTCCCGGAGAACGGCCGACAGGTTCTGCATCACCTGTTCGGTTTCCGCCTCGATACTTTCGTCTATTAATTTCCCGGTGGCGGGGTCCAGGGCAATCTGCCCGGACACATAGAGGGTATTCCCCGCCCAGACAGCCTGGTTGTAAGGGCCTATGGGGGCTGGTGCCTTGTCGGTCTGGATGATTTTCTTCATAATTTAAGTTCTTGGGTGTTTATGCGAATTCGTTACGAGCTTGTCCTGATTTATACGCGCCTGTCCTGATTTATACGCGCCTGTCCGGATTTAATTGAAATTGGAGCGTTGGCTCCGGTTCTCCCACTTCAGGTCGCTCAGGATGCTCGCCTTGATGCCGATAAAGAAATACCAGCGTTCCAGGGAGCCAAAGGGCGTCCAGTCAAAGGTCAGTTTAAAACTCTTCAAATCGCGGGCAAATCCAAGGCGGGTAAGCCCGAAGCCGTTCCGTACGAAATCGTAGGAGGAAGTCACGCTTACATCCCAGCGCGGGGCCAGGGTGACGTTTCCGTTAAACATGAGCACGTGGTTGGTGAGCTGCCCGTTCCGGTTGGTGTTCGAATAATTCATGGCGTAAGACAGGTTCACGTTCCAGGGGATTTTCGAGGCCCAGGCCGGGTTTTCGATGTCGTCCGGATCCCGGTTGTCAAAGGCGGTGGCGTTCAAATCGTTGGCCCTGCCGAACAAATCGTCGGTCCGCCCGCCGCTGGCTGCCACATAGGTGTCCCCGTCGTAGGGGTCGTCCGGGTCAATCTCGGTATCCTTATCCTGAAAATCCTTACTGCTGAGTTTATACGTCAGGTTCAGGCGCGCGTTGGTGAGCCTGAACAGCCCGCCCCCGTTGTTGATGTTGAGCTTGTCTATGCGGGCTCCGGTGTTGTTGATGGCGTAGGGATCCAGGCTGGCCCCGAAGTTGACAGACACCTTGTTGTCGAACAGGTTCGTCCCCCCGGTCATGCTAATCGGGCTCAGCTTCAGGGAATCGGCCTCAAAATTATAACTGGTGCTGAAATTCAGGCTGTTGAGCAGCATGATCTTCTTGGGTTCGGTGGCCGTGGAATCCCGGTCGCGGACCTTGGCCTCCACAGTGTTGGCCAGCGAAAAAGACATGGAATTTGACTGCCCCTGCCGCGGGGAACCGTAGAGGGAATTCTGGAACCGTGTAAAGAAGAGCGCATCTCCGGTGGACTGGTTCACCTCTTCCTCGTAGTACTGGTCAAAGGACGGCGCCCAGCCGTAGCTGACCGTGGGCCGAACCACATGGCGGATGGCCTGGATTTTCCGATCCTCCCCAAAATTAAACTGCCCGTAGAGCGTCGTCCCGACACTTGCGCTTAGGCTGTACTGGTTGAAGCGGTCAAACCCCTGGATCGTATCCCGTTCAATGGTTTCCGTTTCCGGGTTGTATACCTGGTCCAGGGTTTGCCAGGTCCAGACATCTTCATAGGTTCCCCCCAGGCTGACGCTGAAGAATTTGGCCACCTTGAAGTTGGTGGCGATCGGGATCCGGTGGCGGGCCCCCATCTGGGCGTTGTCGAACATGCGGCCTGTCAGAAAATCCTCCGTGGTGGTTTGTATGCTGTTTCGGGCATTCAGGTCGTACTGGAAGTTGATATTCTGGAAGACCCCCTTCTTAACCCCTTCCCGGGGGGCAAAGGGGAAGATCCGCTCCATACTCGCCTGGAGCGTCGGGAGGGTTACGCTCACGGCATCGGTATTCGTATTCTGGTTATGCGTGGCCGTCAGGCTGACGTTCACGGACGGGTAGGCCGGGAAGGTCTTGGAATAGGAGATGGAGGAAGACAGGTCGTTTACCTGGGTGTTCGGCAGGTTTTGCTGCAACAGCGAATTCCGGTAATACTGGCTGCTCCCCAGATTCACCGAGGCGGAGAAACGGGAATTCGGGTTCGCTTTCGCATCCTGGGCGTGACTGATCTGTATATTGTAGATCGTGGACCGGGAATAATCGTCAAATCCCTTCTGGCTCCGCACCAGGTTTTCGTACCGGAAATTCACGTTCCCCCGGAACCGGTAGCGTTTGGAATAGACGGACTGGGTCCGGAATCCGTAACTCCCGTTGGTGTACAGGTCGCCGGTAAGGGTCAGGTCCACATAGTCGCTGATGGGCAGGTAGTACCCGCCATTCTGGAGGAAATAGCCACGGTCCGGGTCGTTCCCGAAGGTCGGCATCATGATCCCCGCCGTCCGGCCCGTAGTGAGCGGAAAATAGGCAAAGGGCAGGGCGATGGGGGTGGGGACGTCCACGATATACAGGTTGCTGAAACCTGCAATCACCTTTTTCTTGGGGACGAATTTGGCCTTGCGCACCCGAATATAATAGTCCGGGTCGATGGTATCCTTGGAGGTGGTCAGCTTTCCCTCGCTCAGGAAGTACACCGAATCGTTCTCCTTCTTGGTCCGCTCCGCATATACCTTCATCGCATCGCTCCCCAGCTGGCCGAGCCCCGCCTGCTGCTCGGTCCGGGAATTCCAGATAATGGCCTTTTCCGTGTCGAAATTAAATCGGATCGAATCCGGGATGACCTCCTGGTCGCCCTGTTTAAAGAAGGGGAGTTGGGAATAGTTCCCCAGGGAATCCTTCATCCTGCCCGCGTAGACCTCGTTGCGCACATAATCCAGCACGATAATCCCCGCCTTGAGCTCCGTATCCTGGTAGTAGATTTCCGCTTCGTTGTAGAGGTAGATTTTCTGTTCCTGCCTGCTAATACGCACGTAATCCTTGGCGGTGTATTTTATCTGGTCCATGATCGTGCCCCCAGTGGCCGGGGCAGCCGCCTGGGCAGAGTCTTGCGGCACCTCCGCCCCCGGCAGGCCGCGCAGCACCTGCGGGGCAGCCAGCGTATCGCCAAGCGGCTTGATCGGAAGGGGCCGGGCGATGTCTTCCTGCGCCCAAAAAATCCCCGGGACCAATACCATGAGACCCAGTAAAAGAAACAGTTGTCTATTTGATTGCAAGTTGATAAGTCCTATTTTTGTACGGGTCGGCAACGGAATCAGTGGTCAAACTTACATATTTTTCCCGCTGGATCGTGCAAATTAGAACAAATTTAACCCGCTTGAAATTGGATACATACTCGAGAAACAGGGCGATGCGAAGGATCGTTGAGCTGGGCGTCCTGTGGTTGTTTTCCACCGCTCTAACCGCACAGGCACCCCCCGGCAGGGCCGGGGTGCCGGATCCGTTTACCGTTGTCCTGGATGCCGGGCACGGCGGCCACGACCCGGGCAACCTCGGCAATGGCTACCTGGAGAAGAATATCGCGCTGAACATCGTGCTGGAGGTGGGGAAGGCCCTGGAAAAGGAGCCCAACACGGAAGTTATCTACACGCGGAAGGACGACAGTTTTGTAGATCTCTACGTACGCGGGGAGATTGCCAACAAGGCCAAGGCCGATCTGTTTGTCTCCGTGCATTGCGACTCCCATACCTCAAATGCCCATGGGGCCGGAACGTTTGTTTTGGGGCTGCATGCCAATGAGCAGAATTTCGAAATAGCCAAAAAGGAAAACTCGGTTATCTACCTGGAGGACAATTACGAGACGCGATACGCGGAATACGATATCAATTCCCCGGAGTCCGTGATTGGCCTGACCATCATGCAGGAGGAATTTCTGGACCAGAGCATCCTGCTAGGCAAACTGATGCAGGACCGGTTTACCGAAGACCTGAAGCGAAACGACCGGAAGGTGAAACAGGCCGGGTTTATCGTGCTCCACCAGACTTTTATGCCCAGCGTCTTGGTGGAAACCGGGTTTTTGACCAACAAAGACGAGGGCCGCTATTTGAATTCCCCGAAAGGGCAGCAGGAGATGGGCCGCGCCATTGCCGATGCCATCCTGGCCTACCGGGAAAGCCTGGGAACCGAGCCCAACCCGGTCCTCCCGGGAACCGGGCTACCCGCGGAAACCTCCACCGCATCTTCCAAACAGCCGACCCCAACATCCAAACCTGCTGATTCCGGATTGAAACCCGCACCAACCGTATCCCCGGAGGGTGGGAAAACGGACCCGGAGGAAGAGAAAGCGGATAAAGACCCGGTTGCCGATTCGCAAACCACAGGCCTGCCTATGGATGGAAACGGGAACGCCTCTGAGGAAAAGACCCCGGCGCAAAATGTGGAGCCAGCCGGCGGGGAACCCGCCCCGGGCAAGGCGGCAACAGCCAAAGACCGGGCCGAGGCACTCAATATCAATTTCAAGGTGCAGTTGGTGGCCGTCAGCCGGGACCCGGACCTGAACCCGAATAATTTCAACGGTCTGCCGGGGCTCTCCAAGGAGCGCCACGAAAAGATATACCGGGTGCTTTACGGGAATACCCGGTCCTATTCGGATGCGGAAAAATTGCAGTCCATAGCCTGGCAACGGGGATATCCCTCGGCCTATATCGTGGCGTACAGGGACGGGGAACGCATCCCGGTTCCGGAAGCGCTTGCACTGCTGCGGGATTGAACACCCCTATCCAAAAATTATTTCTAATTTTGTTAGGAACCCAACACAGCGCTATTGAAACTCTCCAGGGAAATTAAAACAGGAATCATCGTAGTCGGCGGCATCCTGTTATTCATCTTAGGCTTCTCCTACCTCAAATCCACCCCGCTTTTTGACGACAGTAAGACTTTCTATGTGGTCTACGACCATGTGGGCGGGTTGCAGACCGGTACATCGGTCAGCATCAACGGGTACACGGTGGGAACCGTCAACGACATCCGGTTCAAGGACAATTCCGGGAAACTGCTGGTGACATTCAGCGTGAACAAGAATTTTGATTTTTCCCGAAACAGCCAGGCCGAGTTGTTCGATACGGGAATTATCGGAGGGAAGGGCATCCAGATCCAACCCGTATTCGACGGGGCACCCATGGCAAAAAGCGGGGACACGCTCCCGTCCAGCATACGCCCGGGCCTCACCGAGCTGGTGCAGCAAAAGCTCACCCCCCTGCAAATGAAGGTGGAGGGGGCCGTTTCCAATGCAGACTCCCTGCTGATCAACTTCAACCAGGTACTGGACGATGCCACCAAGGCAAACCTCCGCCAGGGTATCGAAGGACTCAACGAACTGGTCAGCAGTTTCCAGAAGACGGCGGACGGCATCAACGAGCTACTCGGCCGGAACCAGTCGCAACTGGACAGTACCATCGACAATTTTGGCCGCATTTCGGCCAACCTCGCAGGTGTTTCGGATACGCTTGCCAACGCCGGGCTGGGGGAGACGGTGGAGCAACTACAGGAGACCCTAACGAACCTCAGTGCGGTTATCGCCCGAATTGAAAGCGGGGAAGGGACGATGGGGCGGCTCATGAAAGACGAAGCGCTCTATGAGAACCTCTCGGAGGCTTCCCGGGAACTCGACCTGCTGCTCCAGGACTTCCGCCTGAACCCCAAACGGTATGTGAACGTTTCGGTCTTCGGAAAAAAACAGAAGGAATACACGTTGCCGGAAGACGATCCGGCTGAGAATCAGCAACCCGAATAATGCAATACCTCCCCAACATCCTGTTTGTTCTGGCCCTTGCCGTCGGAATCGGGTTTTTTGCGCGCAATATCCGGCGACTGACGCGCAATATCCGGCTGGGACGGGAGGTGGCTGCCGATGGTACCCGGGCGGAACGATTCGGAAATATGGCCCGTATTGCCCTGGGCCAACAGAAGATGGTGGTTCGTCCCGTAGCCGGGTTGCTGCACGTGATCGTCTACCTGGGCTTTATCATTATCAACATCGAAGTGCTCGAGATTATCATCGACGGGATTTTCGGGACGCACCGCATATTTGCATTCCTGGGCCCCGTTTACGACGTGTTGATAGCCACATTCGAAATACTGGCGCTACTGGTCCTGGTGGCTGTCATCGTATTCTGGTTGCGGCGGAATGCGCTCCGGCTGCAGCGATTCTGGAAACCCGAAATGAAGGGCTGGCCAAAACGGGATGCAGACTGGATCCTCTACATTGAGGCGATCCTGATGGTCCTGTTCCTGACGATGAACGCGGCCGACTATTCCCTGCAACAGCTGGGGGCAGACCACTATGTGGAGGCGGGGGCCTACCCGGTGAGCTCCCTGTTGGCGGGGTGGATGTCCGGGTGGACGGAAAGTACGCTGATTGCCGTGGAACGAACGGCCTGGTGGCTGCATATACTCGGCATCCTGTTTTTCCTGAATTACCTCTATTATTCCAAGCACCTGCATATCCTGCTGGCCTTCCCGAACACTTATTGGGGAAGGGTAAAACCCCAGGGCGCCTTTAACAACCTGGAATCTGTACAAAAGGAAGTGGCCCTGATGATGGACCCGGAGGCAGATCCCTATGCTGCCCCGCTTGACGACGCCGAACCCCCGGCTAAATTCGGGGCTTCCGATGTCATGGACCTCAGCCGGATACAGCTGCTTAACGCCTACACCTGCACGGAGTGCGGAAGGTGCACCTCGGAGTGCCCCGCCAATCAAACGGGTAAGAAACTCTCGCCCCGGAAGATTATGATGGACACCCGCGACCGCCTGGAGGAAGTTGGCCGGAAGATCGAAGCGAACAACGGTACCTGGGAACCGGACGGCCGGCAATTGCTGGACGACTATATCACCCGGGAAGAACTCTGGGCCTGCACCACCTGCAATGCCTGTGTGGAAGCCTGCCCGGTGAGCATCGATCCGTTGTCGATTATCATGGATATGCGGCGCTATCTGGTCATGGAACAGTCGGCGGCCCCCCAGGAGCTGAATGTCATGATGGGGAATATCGAAAACAACGGTGCCCCCTGGCCATTTAACCAGATGGACCGGCTGAATTGGAAGGACGAATAAAGCAACCGACCGGGGATAAAATCTCACCGGCGGAAATGGAATAACGAGCATGGAGAACAGTACCGACAAGAAGGAAAAGGACGGGGAAAAGGGCATTCCGACCCTGGCCGAGATGACCGCCGCTGGAGAAAAACCCGAGGTATTATTCTGGGTGGGCTGTGCCGGGAGTTTTGACGACCGCGCCAAAAAGATCACCAAGGCCTTTGTGCGCCTGTTGCAGAAGGCAGATGTCTCCTTTGCGGTCCTCGGGACGGAGGAAGGTTGTACGGGCGACCCGGCCAAACGCGCCGGGAACGAATTCCTGTTCCAGATGCAGGCCGCCATGAACATCCAGGTCCTCAACGGGTATGGGGTGGAGACCATCGTCACCACCTGCCCGCATTGTTTTAACACGCTGAAGAACGAATACCCGGGGCTGGGCGGTTCCTACAAGGTAATCCACCACACGAAGTTCCTGCAGGAATTGCTCGATTCCGGGCGGCTTACACTGGAAGGCGGGACCTTCCGCGGCAAGCGGATCACCTACCACGACCCCTGTTACCTCGGACGCGCCAACGGCATCTACGAGGCCCCCAGGGAACTCATCCGGAAACTCGACGCGGAACTCGTGGAGATGCGCAGTTGCAAACAAAAAGGCCTCTGTTGCGGCGCCGGGGGTGCGCAGATGTTCAAGGAACCCGAAAAGGGGGACAAGGACGTGAATATTGAACGTACCGAACAGGCCATTGAAACCCAGCCGGAAGTCGTTGCCGCTGCCTGCCCGTTTTGCAATACGATGCTGACCGACGGCGTCAAGGGGAAGGATAAGGAAAAGGAAATGCAGGTGCTGGACCTGGCCGAATTGCTGGACCAGGCCGCGGACCTGTAATTGAGAAATGAAGAAGTAGGATCCATTAAATGCAGCGATTATGTTAGTGCCATTTGAGGAATTGCCGGAAGAAGCGAGGGTCTGGGTTTACCAGGCCAACCGCTCGCTGACGGAAGAAGAAGCCGCTAAGCTCCGCGCCGATCTCGAATTGTTCCTGAAGGAATGGACCGCCCATGGGGCCGACCTGAAGGCGGGGTGCCAGTTGCCTTACAACCGGTTTGTCGTCATCGGCCTGGACCAGGATCTGAATGCCGCTTCGGGGTGTTCCATCGATGCCTCGGTGCGATTTATCCAGGGCCTGGAAGAGCAATTCGACATCGCACTGCTGGATAGGATGAATGTCACCTACCGCCAGGGGGAGTACTTTGCATATAAGCCCCTGGCAGATTTTCGCAAGATGGCCAAGGACAAAGCCGTTTCGGGAAAAACGGTTGTATTCAACAACCTGGTGACAAACAAACGCGAATTTGAAAACGACTGGGAAGTGCCTGCCTCCGAGAGCTGGCACAGCCGGTTTTTCTGACACGGCGGCCCGGCGGGCGGGACCGAGACGCAATAATTCAACCGCCCGGGAGTTAGTACCAAAGAGGATAGTGAGTATGCGATCAAAAGGAGTAATTTTTCTCTTTTTCCTGTTATTTATTTCCAAGACACATGCACAGTACCATCCCCTGGTCACGGCGGACAGCACGGCCCAGGCCCAGTGGGTGGAAGCTACGTATGAGGCGATGAGCCCGGAGGAGCGCATCGGCCAGCTGTTTATGGTCATGGTGGCTTCTTCCCAGGGCCCGGCAGTACAAGAGCGGGTAACGGAATGGATTTCAAACTACCACCTGGGCGGGGTAATCTTCAGCCTTGGGGGCCCCGTGCGCCAGGCCCGGATGACCAATGCGTTCCAGGAGGCATCGCGAACTCCGTTGCTGGTGGCCATGGATGCCGAATGGGGGCTCGCCATGCGCCTGGACTCCACCTACGCCTTCCCGTGGAATACCACGCTGGGCGCGATCCGGGATTCGGCCGTTATTGAACGCATCGGGTACCGGATTGGCCAACATGCTGCCCGCCTGGGGGTGCATATCAATTTTGCGCCAGTTGCCGATATCAACACAAACCCGGCCAACCCGATTATCGGGAACCGGTCCTTCGGGGAGGATCCGGCCCGCGTGGCCCGGCAGGCGGGATACCTGATGCAGGGGATGCACCGGGCGGGAATCCTCACCAGCGGGAAGCATTTCCCCGGACACGGGGATACGGCGGTAGATTCCCACAAGGCCCTCCCGCAGCTCCCATACAACCGGCAACGCCTGGACAGTATCGAGATGTCCCCGTATGAGCCGCTTATTGCCAAAGGCCTGAGTTCCGTAATGGTCGCCCACCTGAATGTGCCGTCACTCACAGGGTCTCAGGAATTACCCACCTCGCTTTCCGGGGAGGTTATCCGGGGGCTACTCCGCGATGAAATGGGCTTTGAGGGCCTCGTCTTCACCGATGCCCTGAACATGAAGGGGGTTACGGGATATGAAGGGGTTGTCAACACGTCCCTTGCAGCCTTCCTGGCGGGGAATGATATGCTCCTGCTGCCAGAAAACCTGGAAGCAGACCACGCGGCCTTCCTGGAAGCCTACCGCACGGGGATTATCACAGAGGAACGCCTCGGGGAATCCGTGCGCCGGATCCTGATGACCAAATACAAGGCAGGCCTTCACAATCTGCAGCCCGTGGATGTGGACGGCCTCGTGGAGGAACTAAATACCCCCGAGGACGACCTGGCGTATGAACAAGCGATGGAGTCGGCCCTGACGGTGCTCAAAAACCAGGTGTCCATTTTGGGCATGCGCAACCTGGAGAACAAGAAAATAGCCTATGTAAAAATCGGCGAGGCCCCGCACGAGCCGTTTTTGGAACGGATGCGCCTGTATGCCGATATCGACGAGGTAGGCGGGACCAGCCTGGAAGATATGAAAACCCGACTTGCGGATTACAACCTGGTGATTCTGGGCGTACACAAGTCCAACGAATCCCCGTGGAAAAAACACGAGCTCTCGCCGGAAGATGTCCGGCGGATCCAGGAGATCGGGAACCTGAGGACTTCGAATTCGATTGCCGTCTTTTTCTCCCGCCCCTATATGCTGGGGGATGTCCCAGATTATGACGGAGTGGACGGCCTGGTGATGGCCTATCAGAACAGCAAAATTACCCAGGAAACGGCTGCGGAATTGCTCTTTGGGGTATTCCCGGCCCGCGGGAGGCTGCCCGTGACCGCACATCCCGAATTCCCCGCAGGCAGCGGTTTGGACCTGCCTGCCCTGGGGCGCCTGGGGTACAGTCTCCCGGAACGGGAGGGATTTGACCGGACGCGCCTTGCCCGGGTGGATACCCTGATGCAGCACGGCCTGGACTCCCTCATGTTCCCGGGGGCGCAGGTGTTGGTGGCCCGCAATGGCCAGGTGGTTTTCCACAAAGCATACGGGAAGCATACCTACGACGGGGACCGGGAGGTCCAACTCACCGACCTGTACGACCTGGCCTCCCTGACCAAAATTCTGGGGACCCTGCCTGTCCTGATGGAAATGGAGGAAACCGGGAAGATTCGGCTGAATGCAACATTTTCGGAGCTCCTGCCGGAGTACGCGGATACCGAACTGGAGGATGTGACGGTCCTGAAAGCCCTGAGCCACTACGGCCGGCTCCCTTCCTGGATCGCCTTTTATCTGGATACCCTGGACAAACAACGGCGGCCTTCCCGGGATTTCTACCGGAATTCCCCCCAGGAGGGTTTTTCCATCCAGGTGGCCGAAAGCCTCTACCTGACGAACGCCTACACGGATTCCATCTATAACCGCATCGGGCGTCAGGAACTCAAATCCAACCGATACCGGTACAGCGATGTAGCCTACTACGTTTTTAAGAAGTACATCGAAGAACAGTATGGTCGCCGGCTCGACGCGATTGCCGGGGAATTCCTTTTTCGACCCCTGGGGGCCAGCCATACGCTTTACAACCCGCTGGAGCGATTTGAGAAAGCGGATATCGTGCCTACCGAGGAGGACAACTATTACCGCTACCAAAGAGTGCAGGGCTTTGTACACGACATGGGGGCTGCCATGCAGGACGGGGTAGGGGGCCATGCCGGCCTCTTCAGCAATGCCAACGACGTGGCCAAGATCATGCAGATGTACCTGCAGGGCGGCTATTACGGGGGAACCCGGTTCCTGGAGGCACGGACTGTGGAGAAGTTCAACAAATGCTATTTCTGCAATAACGACGTCCGTCGCGGGGTGGGCTTCGACAAACCCCAGCTGGAGGACAAAGGCCCTACCTGCGGATGCGTGTCCCGCCGCAGTTTCGGCCATAGCGGGTTTACCGGGACCTATACCTGGGCAGACCCGGATACCGGCATCCTCTACGTTTTCCTCTCCAACCGAACCTATCCGTCTTCATCCAATACGCTGCTGGTGCGTTCCGGCCTGCGCACGCGGATCCAGCAGGCAATTTATGATTCCATTATCAATTAGGAAGTGATTTTCGGTGTAGCTTTGTTTCTATGAAGATCGCCATTGTATGTTACCCCACCTTTGGGGGAAGCGGCGTTGTAGCCACCGAACTAGGGATTGCACTGGCCCGCAGGGGTCACGAAATCCATTTTGTAACCTACAGCCAGCCGGTTCGCCTGGAGTTGCTCAGCCCCAATATCCATTTCCACGAAGTCCACGTCCCGGAATACCCGCTCTTCCATTACCAGCCCTATGAACTGGCCCTGTCCAGCAAACTGGTGGAGACTATCCGGTCGTTCGGGATTGAACTCCTCCACGTGCATTACGCCATTCCCCATGCCTATGCGGGGTATATGACAAAAAAAATGCTCGAGGACGAGGGGATTTACGTGCCGATGGTCACCACGCTGCACGGCACGGATATCACCCTGCTGGGCAACCATCCGTTCTACAAGCCGGCGGTTCAGTTCAGCATCAACCAGTCCAATGTCGTCACCTCGGTTTCCCAGAGCCTCAAAGAGGACACCCTGGAGATTTTCGATATCCGCAGGGAAATCCACGTGATCCCGAACTTTATCGACAAGACAAAATACAACCGGGCTCCGGAGGATTGCCAGCGGAGCCTGATGGCCAAGGACGACGAATACATCCTCACCCATGTCAGCAACTTCCGGAAAGTCAAGCGCGTACAGGATGTGGTTAGAATTTTCCACAAGGTGCAGCAGCAGGTACCCGCCAAGCTGATCATGGTGGGGGAAGGACCTGAGAAGGAAGGGGCCGAACTGCTGGCCGAGGAACTCGGGATCGAGGAAAAAGTCCTTTTCCTGGGTAACAGCAATGAGGTGGAACACATCCTGTGTTTCTCGGATGTCTTCCTGCTGCCGTCGGAAAAAGAGAGCTTTGGACTCGCTGCCCTGGAGGCGATGATCACCAAAACCGCCGTGATATCAAGCAATGCAGGGGGAATCCCGGAGCTCAACCAACACGGCGTATCCGGTTATCTGAGTGATGTGGGCGACACGGAGGACATGATCCGGAACACGCTGAAGATCCTGAAAGACGACGCCACCCTTCAGGCATTCAAAAAACGAGCCTACGAGCGGGCCTGCATCTTCGATATCCACAATATCCTGCCCATGTACGAGGAAATCTACGATTTGGCGTACAAAAGCCGGCTGAAGCAAGTCTAGACAAGCCTAGACGATCATCCCCGCGGCCACCGTTTCGTTCGTGTTGTCGTCGATCAGGATGATGCTGCCCGTGTAGCGGTTCTCCCGGTAGGGGTCCTGCATGAGCGGTTTGGTGGTGCGAATTTTCACCTTGCAAATATCATTCATCTTCAATTCGCTGTCATCGCCATTCCGGTTCAGCGTTTCGATGTCGATCTTGTAGATGACCTCCTTGATCATGGCCTTCTGCTCATTGGAGGTATGCATGATGGTATACTTGGCACGCGGTTGTGCGGGCTTGTCATTGAGCCAGCACAGCATCACTTCCAGGTCCTGTACGGCCTCGGGCTGGTTGTTGGCGCGGACAATCATGTCGCCCCGGCTGATGTCGATGTCGTCTTCCAGGGTAATGGAAACGGACATAGGGGCAAAGGCCTCCTCGAGTTCCCCGGCCGGTCCGTCGATGCTCCTGATCCGGGAGGTAAACCCAGACGGCAGCACGGCTACCTGGTCGCCTTTGCGGAAGATCCCGCTGGAAATACGGCCCGCATACCCGCGGTAATCCACAAATTCCTTGCTTTGGGGGCGGAGTACGGTCTGCACCGGGAAGCGCGAGTCTACCTTGTTGATATCGCTGCTGATGTGCATGGTCTCCAGGGTGTGGAGCAGGGGAGCCCCCTGGTACCAGTCCATGTTTTCGGAACGGTTCACCACATTGTCGCCCAACAAAGCGCTGATGGGGATAAATCGGATATCCGGGATGAGCATCTTGGAGGAGAATTCCTCGAACTGGCCGGTGATCTTATGATACACCTCTTCGGAGAAATCCACCAGGTCCATCTTGTTGATACACACAATGACGTGGGGGATGTTCAGCAGGGAGGCGATAAACGCATGCCGTTTGGTCTGTTCGATGACCCCGTGGCGGGCATCTACCAGGATAATGGCCGCATTCGCCGTTGAGGCCCCCGTAACCATGTTCCGGGTATACTGGATATGCCCCGGGGTGTCGGCGATAATAAACTTCCGTTTTGGGGTGGTGAAGTAGCGGTAGGCCACATCGATGGTAATCCCCTGCTCGCGTTCGTCCCGCAAGCCATCCGTAAAGAGCGCGAGATCCACGCCTTCGTGCCCCTTCTGCTTGCTGGTGGATTCCACCGCCTCGAGCTGGTCTTCAAAAATGGATTTCGAATCGTAGAGAAGCCGTCCGATCAGGGTGCTTTTCCCGTCGTCCACACTGCCGGCTGTAGTAAATCGTAATAGTTGACTGTTATCTAGTTGCATGATTGCTGTTTCGAATTTCTAAAAATACCCTTGCTTCTTCCGGTCCTCCATGGCGGTTTCCGAACGCTTGTCGTCGGCCCGGTTGCCCCGCTCCGTCTGGCGCATAGCGGACACTTCCTGAACGATTTTCTCCAAGCTGTCCGCATCGGATTCGATCCCGCCGGTGATGGTGATATCCCCGAGGGTCCGGAACCGGATCTTTTTGGTTACGATCTCCTCCCGCTCGTCGAGCTTTAAGAATTCGCTATTCGGGATCCAGGAATTGTTGCGCCGAACCACCTCCCGCTCGTGGGCAAAGTACAGGGACGGGATCTCGATTTTCTCGCGGAGGATGTAGTTCCACACATCCATCTCCGTCCAGTTACTGATTGGGAACACCCTGAAGTGCTCGCCCTCAAAGTATTTGCCGTTAAAGAGGTTCCAGAGTTCGGGGCGCTGGTTTTTCGGGTCCCACTGGCCGAAATCGTCCCGGTGGGAGAAAAACCGCTCCTTGGCACGGGCCTTCTCTTCGTCCCGGCGGCCGCCCCCGATGGCGCAATCCACCTTGTTGGATTCGATGGCGTCGAGCAGCGTGGTGATCTGCAGGGCATTTCGCGTGGCGTTTTTGCCTTTTTCCTCGGCTACCCGCCCCTGGTCGATAGACTCCTGTACGGACCCCACAATGAGGCGCACCCCGAGGGACTCAATCAGGTCGTCCCGGAACTTGATGGTTTCCGGAAAATTATGCCCGGTATCCACGTGCATGAGGGCAAAGGGAATCTTGGCCGGATAAAAGGCCTTTTTGGCCAGGTGGGTGACAACGATGGAATCTTTTCCCCCCGAGAAGAGGATGACCGGGTTCTGGAACTGGGCCCAGACTTCCCGAAGCACATAAATAGCCTCCGATTCGAGTTCGTCGAGGTAATTCAGGTAATACTTACTCATTTTTTGAGTCTTAATTGGTTTTTGATAGTGTCGTATATATAAGCCACGGATTCTTCGATTCCGAGCTCGTGGGTAACTTCTACATCCGGGTTTTCCGGGGGTTCGTACGGGGCTGAAATACCGGTCATGTTGGTGATTTCCCCTTTGCGGGCCTTGGCGTAGAGCCCTTTGACATCCCGTTCCTCGCATACCTCAAGGCTCGTGTTCACGAACACCTCCAGGTAATTTTCCGGGCCCACCAGCTCGCGGATAGCCTGACGGTCGGCGGTATAGGGTGCTACAAAGGCAGCCAGCACAATCGTCCCGGAGTCTACAAAGAGTTTGGATAGTTCCCCGATGCGCCGGATGTTCTCCGAGCGGTCCTCCGGGCTGAAACCCAGGTTTTTGTTGATGCCGGTCCGGACATTGTCCCCGTCCAGGACATAGGTCTTGTAACCCTCTTCAAAGAGGCGTTGTTCCAGGCCGTTGGCCAGGGTGGATTTCCCGCTTCCGGAAAGCCCGGTAAAGAAAATCAGCAGGGAATTGTGGCCATTGGCCTCCCTGCGCTCCTTCCGGGTAATCTTATAGGTATGCGGGACGATATTCTGACTCATTTGAATTCCTTATTGCTCCGGCGGTTCAGCCCGTAGTTTGTTTTGTACCAGGCCCGCTCGTGCAGGTAATACAGGGCCATCTTAGTGACAACTTCCACCAGGCCGATCTTGACCCCGGTAAGGGCGTTGCCCGAAATCAGCCAGGCCAGCAACATGGTGTCCAGGGTGCCGATCATCCGCCAGGAAACTGTTTTCAGCAGGTGGCGTTTGCGACTCTCCGGCATGCTGATCCGGAACCAGACGCGTTCGTGCAGGTAGTAGAGGACCATCTTGGTAATCACCTCCGTAAAACCGATCTTCAGGCCCGTGAACGGGTTTCCTGTGATGATCCAGGAGATGATGATGGTATCCACCGTGCCCACAGCACGCCAGGTAACCGTCTTTGCGATATGTCGCTTATAACTGCTGTCTGTGGCCATTATTTGCAAACCAGAAAATGCGGGTTTAAGAGGTTTTCCTTATTGTACTTCAGCGGGGCATCCGTATCCTGGGCGATGACCTTCAGGCCTGCAGCTTCCGCAATGGCGCTGCCGGCAGCCGTATCCCATTCCATGGTGGGGGCGTACCTCGGGTAGACATCCGCCAGCCCTTCCGCCACCAGGCAGAATTTGAGCGAACTGCCCTTGGATACAATTTCGATGTCCCGGTATTTGTCCTTCATCGACGCGATATAGTTTTCGGTTTCGGCATTCATATGCGACCGGCTTCCCACTACCCGCAGCGTATCCGGGTCCTCGGCGGCCGGCTCAATGCGGTCTGCCGGGGCCCCCAGTTTTTCGGGCAACGTGTGGTTTTGGTCGAGCACGGTCTTGAATGATTTCCCCTCCCGGGTGTCCCCGTAGTACAATTCGCGGGTTACCGGTACGTAAATGACCCCAAAGATAGGTTTTCCCTTCTCACAGAGCGCGATATTTACGGTGAACTCCCCGTTTTTCTTGATGAATTCTTTGGTACCGTCCAAAGGATCCACGATCCAGCACTTTTCCCAGCTTTTTCGCTCCTCGTAGTCGGTTTGCTTGTTTTCCTCGCTGATAATCGGGATACCCGTATCCTTCAGATAGGAGTTGATCACCGTGTTGGATGCCTGGTCGGCAGCCGTCAGGGGGGAATCGTCCGATTTGGTGGTCACCTCGATTGTTTCCGAGGCGTTGTAAACTTTGAGGATCGCCTTGCCGGCTTCGATTGCGGCTTCTAAGACTTGGGGGTGTGAATCGATCATATTAACTGGCATTTAGGAAGTTTCGCGACAATTCAAAAAGGATTGCCCGGGGGCAAATGTACAAAATCCGGCAGGCATCTCCATTCACCGAAAAACCCTGCATCAGACCGATACCTTTTTAACTTGTCTGGTTATTGCATTGTCCATAACGCAGGAATCCTGGGAATCTTATCGATTAATTCGGTAATTTAAAGAAAGGTCGCGGCCTTGTGCGAAACCCCTTATAGTTTTGTAGTATCCTGAATCCCATATTATGAAACTACGTACTTGCTTTTTCAGCCTCTTATTTGCAGCCGCATTGCAACCTGCCTGGTCACAGGACAGTATCCCGGAACTTACCGCCCGCGACAGCATGGTCACCAGCTACTGGCTGGCCGGTGTTGGCATCAACATCGTGGATGACTCCGGGGAGGCATTCAACAATTTTACCACCATAGAGAACCAGTGGAACATGGTACCCTATCCGTCACGGGTCAGCTTCGGACGGTATTTTAAAAGCGGTATCGGCCTGGAACTGATCGGCACATATAACCGGTACAAGGCCGGAAATACCATCGACGGGCAGACCATCGCCGAGGATATCCCGTATTGGGCCGTGGATTCCCGAATCAGCTACGACCTGAACCACCTGGTGGGCGAAACGGGTTTTTTCGATCCCTATTTGGGAGCGGGATTGGGCTATACAGATGCCAGCAACGAGGGACGGGCCACGGTGAATGCCGTGGTGGGTTTCCGCTTATGGCTCTCCAAACAATGGGGTGTGGACTTGAACTCAAGCGGCAAATGGCGCCTTGCGGATAACGTGACGAACCACATCCAGCACGCTGCCGGGGTGGTCTACCGTTTTGGCATTGAAGAAGGGTTAACGCGGAAGGGGGCCGAAAAGGCTGCCATGCGGGAAGAATTACTGGCTGCCCTGCAGCGCCGGCAGGATTCCATCCGGCAGGCCGAAGAGGCGGCTGAGCAGGCACGTCTTTTGCAGGAGCAGGAGGAACAAAGGCTGGCAGCCCAGCGGGAAGAAGCGGCGCGGAAAGCGGCGGAGGCCGCCCGTAAGGATGCCCTGAAGAGGGAATTGGATTCCATTGGTGGGTTGCGATTCGCCTTCGACTCCTCCTACCTCGATGCAGAGGCCAAGGCAAAACTGGAGGCCATCGCCGCCTTTATGAAGCGAAACCCGGAGCTGACGTTTAGCATTCAGGCACACGCCGACTCCAGGGGACCTGAAAAATACAACCAGTGGCTGACAGAACGCCGGGCCCAGCGGGTTGCCGATTACCTGACCGGGGAGGGAATCCGCATGGAACGCCTGCAGGTTGAAGGCCTCGGGGAAAGCCAGCTGTTGAACCATTGCTCCGACGGGGTGCGTTGTACGGCTGCAGAACACGCGGTTAACCGGCGCGGGGTCGTTTATATCCTGGCTTATTAACCCGGCCTGACCGGCAAGCTGCCAGGCGCCTGCGGGTGCTACAGGCAGACGAGGATCCGGTTTTTCCCCGAGTCGAAAAGGTATTCCTTTTCCCGGCGGGTTGGAAACACCCGTATGGCTGTTCTGCGTACCCGTTCCCTGTAGGCGAAATTCAGCAAGGCATGCTTCAGGAACGCATAGTCGGGATCGGAAAACGGGTAGACCTGGGGGCGGCCTGCAACCCGATCTTCCTGCCCGGTTATCCGGGTCACCCGATAGGCGGGTAATTCGGGGGGCGGTTTCCTTCGCCAGAGATTCCGGAACCTACGCCAAAGCAGGTTGATTTTCCTGTCCAGCAAAAAAACCACAACCCGCGTTTTCAGGATGTGTTTTACTGCGAAGAACCGGGAGGCCGGGGAATTTTTCTCATAAAACAGGTAATGCCGGAACGCATAGCTCGTATTGCACCAGCGCAATTTATAATCCAGGGCCCCGAAGCCCATGTCGATTTTAGTAACCCCGTTGCGCAGTCCCCATTCCAGCACTTTATAGACCCCGATGATTCCCAGGCCATACTTTGAGTAGTCGATATCATAGGCGGGGATAGCCAGGAAAACGACGGAGTCCAAATGGTAGTTCAGACAGATTTGTATGGGCTTTTCCGCATCGTAGATTACGGATATCGACGCTTTTTTCTCCCGGACCAGTTCCAGCGTGCGGTCCTTGAAGTAGGCCCAGTTGGAAAGGGACATATGCTCTTCGTTGCGCTGGTTGAACCGGCGGGTGAGCATCTGCTCCATATCCCGCATTAATTCCAGGTACACCCCATCTTCCAGATGCCCGAAGAACACTTCATGGCGCAATTCCAGGCTGTTCTCAAGACCCCGCAACCGCCTTCTCAGGGAAGTTCGGAAACCGGAGTTCAGATATTTTCTGAGGTACTCCCGGGCCGAATCCACCCCAGTCAGATCCATGGCAAAGCCCCGGACGCGGAATAGCTTCTTACAGGATTGGGCAGGGCGCGGATTCGGGGTATAATCCAGATAGGACGGGCAATGTGTAATGAGCGCCGTTTTGGCAATCCTAGCCTTCCCCGGGACCTCCGGGGCATTTTCTCCCTCGCCCGGGCGGAATTCCCGCCCCCTGTAGCAAACAGACTCAAATGCGTCCGGCAGGCGCCTGCCAACATACAGGTTGTAGTAAAACTCATAAATCCTTTGGGAATCGCCTGCCATACTTTTATTACCTTGAAATCCTTCACAAGAATACCCTAACCATCATCAGAATACCCCCATCTCTCCACACCGATCAGGGAGCCTCCTGAATCTCAACCCGGGCCTGTGCCTTTGGATTTTTTATCAGATAAACTCCGGGCTCCCCGAGTTTAAAAATACGCGTATTGGTGATATTCCCGGGGTTCAGGTAGAGGAATTCAAACAGGGGAGGCCGTAATTTCCGCCATTCCGGGGAACCGGCAACCACTTCCTGCTGGATTTCCGAATCGAGGGGTCTGGCCGGCTCTTTCAGGAGGTAGGGGATGGGCCGCTCCGAGTCGTATCCCCTGGGTTTCCCGAGGCGGTAGGTCAGCTGGTGGAACCGCTCGTTCCAACCCTGCCCGCGCAGCCATTGTTTCACCCGGTAGAATCCCGCAATTCCCGCTGCCAGCAGTTTCCCGCTTACGGAACTCCGACTGTAATAGATCCGGTATTCAAAATAGTACTTTCTGTTTGTCCAGCGATTCTTGTATTCAAAATACCCCTTGGACAGGTCCAGGGATCGGTTGCTTTGCATGCACCAGTTCAGCAGGCCCATGAGCGAAACCGTGCCAAGATGGAACTTTTCATAGGCGACATCAAATGTGGTAATCGCGTCGAAAACGACATTCCCGGAGAAATAGTTCAGGGTAAAAGCCACGGGTTCCTCCCCGGAATAAACGACAAAAAGGCCTGCGGTGCCAGATTGCATCATCTCACGGGCCGATGCCACGTAAAATGCCCACTCCTTTTCATCCAGGTTGTTGTTTACAATCTGTTTGCCGTCGAACCGTTTTTCCAGGAGTTTACGGAATACATCGAAAAGGGCATCCAGACGCTTCCCTGAAATGTCCGCACCGTGCATTTCATAGCGGATATCAAAGACTTCGTGCAGCCTCCTCCGGTACTTTTTCAGTTTATAGCGACTGTTTTTGCTGATGTGCTTTTGGAGGTACTCCTCTACATCCCGGAACCCTGTCGTCTGCACCAGGAAGCCCGGATACTGGCGCACGCGCCTTACTTTAATCCCCGAAGACCGATCCGGGACCGGCACGTCAAAATATTCCGCCACGTCGTAAACCAGTAGTACCTTATTCCCGATCCCATTCCCGCCGGTGGGGATTTCCCCGTGTGAAACCCCCTTGGTTTGGGTCGCCCCCGCATTGATCAAAAACGGGAGCCGGGGGTGTCTGACGAAGGTCAGTCCTGGAAATTGAGGGAAAACCCGGGGAGTCCGACCTTTGCCGAAGTGTTTGAACCAAAGGCTGATAAATGGTTCGGAAACAAAGGGGTTCTCCTGGATTTTCATAAACGCCTGGCTTAATCCTTTTCCAATAATTTACATCGATAGCAGGGAAAAAACGTTTTGCATACTGCCGGGTCGTCCGGGCAGTTCCGGCCCAGGCGGTTCTCGGTCAATTCGCTGTACACCTCCGGATCGTTGATGTACTTCCATACCCGAAACCACCTGAGGTCCTTGCTGAAGCGGGTTTTAAATTCCAGCAAGCTGTCCTCGCTGCTGCCCAGGCCGCCCCCCAGGTTAAAAAAACGACGGCCTTTTTCGGTTGCCCTGCGGCGCATTTCATCGATTAATGCCTTTACCGGATGCAGCTCCAGATAGTCGGGGTGCGTCCCGGATAAATGGTATTGAACGATTTCATCGCAACTGACAAACATGGCCGCGGAAACAGATTTCCCGGTTTCCGGGTCCTCGGCGATCAATATGTCCGTCTCAAAAGATTCGCTTTGGTACATTCCCTGAAAATACGCATCCTCAAAGAAATAGAACGACGTGGCATTCAGGCGGTTCATGGATTTCCGGTACAGGTCCATAAATATTTCGAGATCCGCCTCCGTGAGTCCCCTGCGAATCCGATACGTACGGCGCGCTTTATTCAGATACGTACGAAACCTTTTGCTGACGCCCCTCCATTGCTCCTGGGGGCTAGCCGATACATCGATGTTTACCACCTGCCCCTTGGTTTCAATTTCCCCGAACCCGCCGAGTAATTTTACCTGCCGCAGAAAGAATGGGTGCAGGCGGGAGAAGACGGTGACTACCTTGAGTTCTCTCAGGTGGGCTTTGAGTTCTCGGTGAAACCGGGAAATGTCGATATCGTCAAATTTTCCAATCCAAAGCGGCCCGGCATAGCCGTACACCGAGGTAGCATCCCGGTAAGGCGTACCCTGGATTTCCCGGATCAGCAGGGGCATCAAAACGCCGCAACCATTCTCCTGGGCGTAGTGGATCAGAATTACTTCCTGATGGCTGGTTTTGCTGATCTCGTGATACTCGTAGGTAAAATAGAAGTCCTTGCAAGATGCCTTTGACAGCAATGCCTTCCATGCTACGCGATCATTTATGGATTCAATCATCAGCCTTGTAGGTTTCATGCCCGGCCGGGGAATTTGCGTCCCGGCCGGGTAGGGGAGGTTTTCGGCTCCGGGTTCTTTAAGAGTGGGGCTCCTTTATTGCGATATACTATAAAAATTATATGTTTTCTTAAAGCGGTTCCCGATCAGTCTCGGGCGATATCTCGTGACCTTGGAGATCACGCTCCGGATGTGGTCCAGGGTGAAAAACTTGGTCTGGTTGACCATTTTCACCATGATATTTTTGGACATATAGTGGTTCTCCCCGTTGGCCATGCTGTAGAGGGCTCCTGCAAGAGGCAGGGGCTCCAGGGTTACCCCGTCCGCCAATTCGGTTTTCTCGTGATAGTAGTACAGGTAGGGGTCCTTGATGATCAGTTGCGGGAAGAGGTCTTTGCGGATGATGATGCAGGTGCCGCAGCGGACGTTGAAATTGGACCGGATTTTCCAGGCCAGTTTCTCGCCTTCCCGGTAGAAATACCCCTTCTTGACAAACCAGCCCGGGGCGTTGGTGCCTACGCGCGCATTTACGTATTTGGATATGCCGTGGTGGATCAGGTCGTCCGAGTCCACTACCATGTAATAATCCACGTCAAAGTGCTCATTGGCATACTCATAGGCGCTTACGATTTTCCGGGCCTTATCGGCCTCCTTGCGCTGCCTGTCTTCCTCCCAATCGCCGTTCTCGGTTAACCGGGGCGGTTCAAAATCTACCTGAATATAGCTGATTTGCGGGTGTTCCAATGGGTTTTCAGGCAGTTCGTGGCAGGCCACAATGATCTGGAAATCCCCATCTTTCTGCCCGCTGATGGATTTCAGGCTGCGCATTACGAGTTGGCTGAACAAATGCCAGTCGGACGACAGCTGCTCACTCTTTACCGGTACGAGGAATCCAATCATAATTGAAAGTTTAAGTTTGTTTTATGTGCGCGGGACAAGCCTCATGATGCCTGCACCTAAAAATAACAGGGTTCGGTTATTAAAAATCGGGACCATGATCCTGCTGTGAAATGCGTTCCCGTTGTCGATTTCCCGGATCTTCCGGTCCATCGGGTAGGCCTTGAATGCACTGAGTTGATCCAGTATTTTTTTCAGGTCCCTTCGGTTGTGCAGGCGATATTTAAATACCCGCAGGCATAGCGCAAATACGATAGACTGCTGTTTGGTTCGCATCTTTTTCACCACGCCCGCATACGCCTTATGGGAATTATCCAGGCCCCGGATGAGTCGGTTCAATTCCCCCACGGCCTTGACCATTCCCTGGATGAATCCGAGGTTGATCTCCGGGTCTTTACTGGTGACAATGGATCCCGGTACGATGACATACCTGTGGGCATCCAGTTCAACGCGGGCCATCCGGTTGGAATGCAGGATGGTGCTCGCCGTAAAAATAAGGTCTTCGTAAGCCCGCATGTCTTCCGGGAACCGGATGCCGGATTCCAGAAGGTATGCCCGCTTAATAAAGTACCGCCAGGCCTGGTTCCTGAAATAGTACCTGGAGATAAAAGTCAGCCCGTCCGCAACGGGGGTTACCGATTCTGTCCCATCGGGGGGTCCTTCCAGGTCCGCATCGGCCACCAGGTGGTTCTCGATATCCCTGGAATTAAATTCCAGGATATCCAGGTTGTTTTCTTCGCAGATGTCGAGGAGCCTTCCGGCAACGTGGCCCGCCAGCAGGTCATCCGCATCCAGGAAATACACGTAATCCCCTCCGGCGGCCTCCAGGGCGCGGTTCCGGGCGGCGCTCGGCCCGGCATTTTCCTGGCAGATCAACCGGACATTCCCGTGTTCCGCTGCGTACCGGCCGGCAATAGCAGCCGATGCATCCTTTGAACCGTCATCGACCAGGATTACCTCAAAGTCGCCGGGAGCCAGTCCCTGCGCCAAGAGGCTGTCCATACAGCGGTCGATGTATTGCTCCTTGTTGTAGAGCGGTATCAGGATGCTCAGTCTCATGTTGATCGCTTTATCTGGCCAGGTAACCGCCGTCTACGGGTATCACGCACCCGGTAATGTAGTCGCTGGCCGCTGAAGAAAGGAAAACCGTCAGGCCTTTCAAATCCTCGCCATCCCCCCAGCGTTTCATCGGCACGCGAAGCATCACCTCGTCGGTCCGTTTCTTGTCTGCAATCAGCGCAGTATTCAGCTGCGTATCCATATATCCCGGGGCGATGGCATTCACACAGATTCCCTTGGCCGCCCAGTCGTTGGACAATGCCTTGGTCAACTGCGCCACGCCCCCTTTGGAGGCCGCATAGGCCGGGATGGTAATCCCCCCCAGAAAGCTCATCAGGGAGGCGATGTTTATGATCTTCCCGCCGCCATTCTTAATCATGTCGTTGGCAGCGTACTTGCAGTAGTAGAAAGTGGCGTCCAGGTTAATCGCAATCACCTTGCTCCATTCCTCCTCCGGGAATTCCTCGCTCGGGTATCGCCTTTGGATCCCGGCGGAGTTCACCAGGATATCGATGGTACCCCCCAGCTTTTCCAGGGCCTCCTTATAGGATTCCCGGACCTGAGATATCTCGCTGACATCTGCCCGGATGGGGTCTACCTGCAGGCCATCGGCCCGGAACTTGTCACAGAGCTCAAAGACCCGCTCGTCAAAGTCGATGATGACGGTCTGGGCCCCGGCCTGGGCAAGGGCTTCCACCATCGCCTTGCCGAGATCCCCGGCGCCGCCTACAACCAGGGCTTTTTTACCTTCTAAACTGAATAATTCCAAAATATTCTTTGCCATACTTTTAATTTATCCCATGAATAACCCCCCGTTGACATCCAGTACGGACCCCGTGGTAAAGCCGGCTTCGTCGCTGGCAAAATAGCAGGCCGCAGCCGCTACTTCCTCGGGCGTCCCAAACCTTCCCAGGGGGAATCGCTGTTTTAATTTTCGTTGTGTTTCCTCGCTTCGCGCCGCCGACATATCGGATTCGATGGTTCCGGGAGCTATGCAATTCACCGTAATTTTTTTATCCCCCAGCCTTCTGGCCAGGCCATAGGTGAGGGCGATAACGGCCCCCTTGGAGGCGCTGTACGCCAGCCCGTTTTCAAACCCGCCCATCCGGCCGGCATTCGAGGAGATGTTGATGATCCTCGGGGCGGGGCTCTTCTCCAGGTACGGGATCGCTTTCTGAACCGTGGTGAATGTACCCCGGACGTTTGTCTCCATAATATTGTCCCAATGGTCGGCCGTCATTTCCTCGATGCTGCACATATCCAGCAGCCCCGCACTGTTAACAACGATATCGATACCCCCAAATTGTGTTTGGGTGGCTTCGAGTGCCGCCACCACCGACGCTTCATCGGTTACATCGCATTGGATGCCGATTACCTGTTTGCCGGTGGCGTCCAATTTCTCCGCGGCCGTTTGGGCGCTATTCCCGGAAACGCTCAGGATGGCTACGCGATACCCGAGTTCGTGGAATTTTTCGGCGATCGCAAACCCGATATTCCTGGAACCGCCCGTTACCACGGCAGTTTTCGTATGCGAATGGTTATTCTTTTGATTCATTGTCAAAATCTTGTTTTAGCTGTATTCCTTTTCTTCAAAGGGGTGCAGGTGCGAAATAATCATGTTTTCCCCCCGGGTATCCTCAATCTTCAACCGGTCGTTAAAATCAGTGATTTTGGCATTGATTTCGCCGATGGAATCCGCCTCGATGTATATCCGGGCAAAAACCTGACGTTCGGTACCCACCCATTCCGGCTGGACCACATCCCCCTGTTGAAAGCGCTGCATGACAAACACGACGCTTTCGTCCATTTTTATGGTGTCCAACCCCTGGATTGAGGCAATCTCCCCGGCCTTGAGCAGCACCCAATAGGTGCAGGCGCTTTTCCCCTGGAAGCCCGGGTCGTTTTTTTCGGGAAAGTCGTCACTGCCGAATTCGCCGGTAAAGGCAAATTCGATCAGCATTTCCCGGTGGTCGAACCCGTTGATGTGCGCCAGGTGGATGTGGGGCGCCTCGCCCTGGAGCCGGAACCCCGGGTCGTAAGCGTAAAATTCGTCGTCCTCCACAAAAAACTGCAGGTTCAGCACGCCGCTTTGGATGCCCAGCGACTGGAAAAAGCGCGACAATTTCGGGTGGATGTTCTTTTCAAAAGTTTGCTGGTGGCGGGAAGGGTAGATAGCGCCGATCCCAACCGGGCTCGCATCGCCCTGCTTTTGGGTTATCCGGTCGTACGTGGCCGAGAGGTAGGGGATGCCGTTGCGGAATGTGTAATACGCCGCCATATCGTCGCAGTCCATATACCTTTCCACCAGGACCACGCCTTTTTTGGAATGCTTCAGGGCCTCCCGCACGGAATCGCGGTAGTCCGCGTCGTCCCGGCAGATCTTCATGCCCACCCCGCCGCCGCTGTCCACCGGCTTGATCATCAGCGGGTAATCCAGCCCCTCAGGCTTTTCGATGGGGGAGGAGGCATGCAGGTAAATCCCGGGGATGTCCTGGATATCGTGCTCCATGCAATAGCGCTTGAAACCGTCCTTGCTGCTGAAGGCCTCAACGGCCTTTTCGGTGGCGTAGCAATGCACGCCCAGTTTCTCGCAAATTTCCCGGTAGGGCTTTACCAGGATATCCGCCACCCCCACCAATACGGCGTCCACCTTCCGTTCCCTGGCCAGGGCCACAACTTTATCCACTTCAAACACGTCGATATCGTAACTTTCCGACGCATTTTTCTTTGCCGGGGAGCCGTGTCCCATGTCTACTACAATGGTGTAGTATCCCATGGACAGGGCCGTATTGACCAATACAGCCGTCTCGGGGTTCCCGCCAAGGATCATGATTTTCTTCATTTGCATATCGGTTTAGTTTCCCCGGAATTTAAAGTCTTTGTCAAAACCCAATTCCGCCAGCAGGCCGCTGACTTCCTCTTCATCCGTGTTGATCCGTACGATGCGCTTTTCGTCCACGCCCATCAGGCTCAGCTCGCGCTTGATGGCCCGGTAATTCGACGGATTGATGGTGGCGATGATCAGATGGTCGAAGGCGTCATTCTCAAAGGCGCTGATCGGACTTACGTAGATTTCATCCACGTGCAATTCGTGGTAATCGATATCGATCCAACGGACGATATTGAAAAACCGGTTTCTCTTATTGGTGGTCAGGACGTGTTGCCCGAAGGATCCCGAGCTGTAGACAATTACTTTCGACCCCGGTGTAACGCCAACAAAGGGGTTGAATATCAATTTGTCGTCCCTGTCGTAGATGAGCCCGCCCGAGCGGACGAGTATCTGGGAATACAGGTAATATCGGATTTGTTCGCTGAGGTTTTGCTCGTCGAGCACCGGCTGTAGCTTGGTTTTCAGGTAGTGCATCAGCAAACCGAGCCGGTAATATTCCATCTGCGGGTTTTCGATGGATTTTACGATGGAATCGTGTCGCTGCCGGTAGTAATACAGGGGTATTTTGCTAACGGTCAACCGCTTGCAGATTGCCAGGTAGGAATAGGTGATGGCGGCGTCCTCGCCCATGATGATCTCGTCGGGTACATCAAAGAGGACCTGGCCCAGCAACTCCCGCCTGAAGAGTTTGTTCCACACGTAGGTGGAAATGCCGTGCTCGCAAAATTGCCCGTTGTAGATGGCGTTGGGCAAAATCTCCTCCTGCAGTTCCCGCTGGTTGTAGATCCCGGCGGTTTTGGGTTTGATTGTTTCGATTTTCCCGTTGAATTCCCGGAAATGCCCGGTCACCACCAGGTCGGAATCGTTTGCCTCGGCCAGTTTGTAGAGGATATCCAGGTAATAGTTGTCCACCCAGTCGTCTCCGTCCACAAAGGCGATGTACTTGCCCCGGGCATTCTTAAGGCCTTCCTTCCGCGCACTCACCAGGCCGCCGTTTTCCTTGTGGATCACCCGGACCCGGGGGTCTTTTTCGGCGTAGGCATCGCAAATTTCCGGGCATCCGTCCGGGCTGCCGTCGTCCACCAGGATCAATTCAAAATTCTCGAACGATTGATTTAAAAGACTCTCGACGCACTGAGGCAAATAGGCCTCAATCCTGTAAATGGGTACGATAACGCTTATCTGGGCTGTGTCCAACGAAATCAACTTTAATTTATCCCTCTTATATTATTTTATCTATACTCCCCCGGTTAAATATATTCCCCGCCGGTAATCCGGATCAGCGACCCCGTAGTCATACAGGATTCCTCCGAAATCAGGTACATAACAGCCGGGACCGGGTCCTGCTTGCTGAGCATCCGGCCCATCGGAATAGCGGCTGAGGCCTCCCGTTTCAATTCGCTTTCGCTTTTACCTTCGCTGGCCCGCAATTTCAGTTCCCCTTCCGTATCCGTCCAACCCATCACCACGTAATTAGACCGGATTCCATGCCGGGCGTAATGGTGGGAAATGTGGGTAGACAGCGTGTAGAGCGAACTCTTGGTTAGCGCATAGGCGGTCCGATCCATTTCCCCGTAATCCATGTGGGCGGACCCAAAGAAGATGATGGAGCCCGAATTTTGTTCCATCATCGATTTCACAACGTGTTTTAACAGGAAATACGGGGCTTTGAGGTTGACGTTAAAAACGCTGTCGAACACTTCCTCATCCGTATCGGTCAGTGAGGCAACCGGGGTAATCCCGGCATAGACCACCAGGGCGTCCACCTTGGTGAACCGACGGAGGGTCTCCCGGTGGAAATTTTCAATTTCCCTGATACTGTTCAGGTCGATGGGGTGGAAGTAGAGCCGGTCTGCCTTCCCGGACGCCTGGATGATTTCCTTCCCCTCCCGGGCATCCCGGCCACAAAAAGATACATTGTACCCTTTCTCGAGGCAAGCACTCAGAATTTCCCTGCCGACGCCTTTGGCGCCGCCGAGTATCATAACAGTTTTCATGGATGTTCCGATTAACCGGTTTCTAGCGGTCCGCTCAAAACTACATATTTATTGCCAGTGCAGGGATTTTCGTCTATATAATGAAACGATAATCCGATTAAGTCGATTTTTCCGACACGCCGGGCTTCCCCGGGTTGCCGGCAACCCGATTCCGGGCCTCAGGCTTCCGTTCCCGGCGGGCTGCCTGTAAATGTTGGCATCGTATTGCTTTCACTGGCGGAAATACCTTCCTGCCGGAAGACTTTTTTTACAGTCAGCAACAGGATTTTCAGGTCGGTGGCCAGGCTGATATGGTTCACATACCATACGTCCAGGGCAAACTTCTGCTCCCAACTGATGGCGTTGCGCCCGTTGACCTGCGCCCACCCGGTGATCCCGGGGCGTACCCGGTGGCGCTTGGCCTGTTCCTCGTTGTACAGGGGGAGGTATTTGACTAGCAGCGGGCGGGGCCCGACGATGGACATATCCCCTTTGATTACGTTGATCAGCTGCAGCAGCTCGTCCAGGGAGGCCTTGCGGATGAATTTGCCGACCCGGGTAATGCGCTGCACGTCGGGCAGCAAATTGCCGTCCGCGTCTTTTTTGTCGTTCATCGTCTTGAATTTGATGATCTTAAAAAGGCGTTCGTCCTTGCCCGGGCGTTGCTGGAAGAAAAATGGCTGCCCCTGGTTGCTGATTGCCAGGATCAGCGTGATGATTACCAGCAGGGGGCTTAATAGCAAAACGGCGATCAGGGCAGTGAGAAAATCCAGGAAATGCTTAATTCGTCGGTAGGTCATGGCCGTTCAATTTACGAATAGATACATGCGGAACCTAGGCGGTTTTATGACTTTGTTCCAGGCGACGGTACTCTTCGAGGATCAGCTTCCAAACGGACTCCTGTTCGTACCGGCCCGCGATCATGGGACGCGCCTTTTGCGCGAGACTGGCCAGCAGATCGGGCTCGAGGATAAAGCGCTCCATGGCATCCCTGAGGGGTTCCAGCTGCTGGGGCGGGATGATCAGGCCGTTTACCTCGTGCTCAATGATTTCGTTGCATCCGTTGATGTCGGTGACAATTGCGGGCAAGCCCATGGACCCGGCCTCCATCGGGACATTCGGGAATCCCTCCCGGTAGGTCGGGAATACCAGGGCATCTGATATAGCCAGGTACGGACGCACGTCCTTTTTCGGGCCAACATACATGATTTGCGGGTGCGTATCTATGGCCTGGTGCGTCTCGGGCTTTAGCGGGTCCAATTCGGATTCGTAATGGCCGATCATCAGGAGCCTGATGTCCGGGTGTGTTTTGCAGAGCCCGGTAAATGCGGCCACCAGTTCATTGATGCCCTTATCCCGGACCAACCTACCGATAAAGATAAATATCAGGTGCGATGGTTTAAACCCGATTTCCCGATAGATCTCGTTTCGGGTTTCGGGGCTTATGCGATCCTGGGAGAAAGCCTCGGTATCCACTCCGTTGGAGCTTCCCTTGCCCAATACGGACATTTTCCGGTCCGGTGCAAGCCGCAACTCCAGGGCGAGGGACTTCAGGTTGTGCGAATTTGGGTATACGTGTGTGGCGAGCCGATAAGTGAGCCGCTCAATCCAGATCAGCAGGGCGCGTTTCAACCCGGTTTCCACCACCAGCGGGAGTCCGGCGATGTCGTGCATCCGGAAGGGCACGCGGGCCAGATAGGCCGCGAGCATGCCCACGAGCCCGGCTTTGGGCGTATGGGTATGCACAAACAGCGGTTTTTCCTTTCGCAGGATGCGGTATAGCTTGTAGACGGCCCGAATATCCGTCGCCGGGGTGATCTTCCGCGTCAATTGCAGGGTATAGCCGCGTACCCCCTGGGTTTCGGCAGCTTTTTCCAGGGCACCCTCCGGGTGGGAGGACGCCACCGCCACCACATCGTAGTCCCCGGACATATAGCCCAGCTGGCCGCGCAGCAGAAAGGCTATGGATGCGGGGATGGTGGCAACTCGGAACAGTTTTGGTTTATCCGGCATGAATGGTTTTCAATTTAGCGGGGGAGCGCCCCCTTAGAGTGTCAAACGGTTCCTGGCCGGATTTCATATATCGGTTTCGCAATTTCAATTCCCCAGGACTTGCCGGTAGAGATCTAAATATCTGTCTACCATTGTATTGATGTCGTATTTCTCGGCCCGCTGCTGACAGCGTTTTTTCACCGCATCGTAGTGTTGCGGGTCTTCGTCCAACTTGCGGATCTCGGCGGCCAGGGCGTCCGGGTCATTGTCAGGCACCAGGATCCCCGCACCCCCAACTACCTCAGAAAGCCCCGGGGCGTCCGTCGCCACAAATGGCTTGCCGCTGGCCAGCGCCTCGACGCTCGAGAGGGAAAGGCCTTCGTAATGGGAGGAAAGCACCACGATATCCGCCGTTTTCAACAACCGGGGGACATCGGGACGGATCCCGAGGAAATGTACCCGGTCCGAGAGGCCCAGGGAGGCGGCGAGTTCTTTGTTGAAATCGATGAGTTCCCCCATTCCGGCAAAAACCACATGGAATTCCGGGTCCAGGTGCACCAGGGCGCGGATCAGGGTTTCCTGATTTTTTTGCGGGCGAAAGGCGGAGACCTGCAGGAGCATCTTTGCGTTCTCCGGCAATCCGATTTCCGTTTTTTTGAGCGGTTCGGCACTGCGAATCGCATCCAGGTCGATGCCGTTGTAGATGGTCACCACCTTGTTGCGGCGCGTGTTGATATGGGCATCGAGCCGCTCGCGTACCGTGTCGGATATGGCGATATGGCAGTCGTAACGGGGGTAGATGCGGTTGTCGACCCACCGATAGAGGGCATTCCCCATACGCCGGTTGTTCGTGTTGTGCTCCGTATAGATGAGTTTGGACCCGCGAAAGGCGTATTTAGCCAGCGCAGCCCAGTAAAAGGAGGGGAACAGGTGGACGTGGATGATGTCGTATTTCGTTCCCTTCAGGCATCTGGCCAGTTTTAAAACACAAACCGGGCTGTAGATATTTTGTTTCTCCCCCAGGCTCAGGATTTCGATACCCTCCGTAGCCCGCAACTCCCGGAGCAGGGGGGCGTCGTAGGAGGACAACAGGCAGACATCCACCTGGTGGCCGCGTTCCAGGTAGCGTTTCGAGGTTTCAACCAGCAGAATCTCCGCACCGGCGGTGGACATTCCGTTGATGAGTTGCAGGATCCTCATTTCATTGTGTGGTTTCCCATGGGGAGTTTTGGGCAATCATGGAACAGTTGATTCCGCAAAGGTGCCAGAACCCGGAACTCAGGCCGGGTAAATCTGGCGAATGGTTTCCAGGTCCTTGGTCGGGAAGTAATCCTCGTCCTTCTTATTGCGGTTGAATATTTTGTTGCGTTTCATGTAATCAAAACAGGCATCGTCATACGACAGGTTCGTGTGGTCCAGGATCTGTTTGATGACCTGCTCCGGATTCTTGACAAAATCGATGTACTGTACATCCAGCACGTCTACATTCAGCTTGCTGACCTCCTCATCCGTGACATCGCTCACTTTCTTGATCTGGAATGCGGTCAGCGCAATGGGGTCGTCTTTGTGCTTTTCCGCCCATTCTAGCTCCTCCTGTGTATAGGGGCCGGTCCACCAAAGGCGTTTCTCGCCCCGATCCGGCCAGAAATCGATCTTCATCAGGGAGCTGACGGTAGGGATCGCCTTCCGGTGAATCCGGACATATTGCGCATCGGGAAAGATGCTGTTCAGGTATTCCAGGCGCGAGGGTCCGGTAATCTTAAAAGCCAGCCTTTTCTTCCCCTGGTTCCGTACAATTTTGCTGAAGAACTTCCGGATTTTCCGGACGTATTCGGGCTGCTCCCGTTTATCGTGCAAAAAGTCCCGGTCAAAATCGATACCCGGGCCCACAATCGCTTTCCACATGGTATAATTTTCCCCTGTGCGAAAGACGAAGCGGTTAAAGGGGTTTACTTTGTTCAATTGTTTCTTCTGGCCAAAAATCCTCCAGTATTTGTTGTCGAATACCCTTCTCAGGTAATTTACGGTCGTACTCCTTGGGAAGGCATTCTGATATTGGGAAGGATAGCCAATATCTTTATGCCGCATGACAATTTCAGAGATAATCGTGGTCCCGGACCGCGGATTCCCGATAAATATAATGGGCCTTTCGAGTTCCTTAAAGTTTTCGATATGACTTGCCATAGTTGCGTTGTAATCTTTTCGAGGGGAATCCACCTTTAAAATGCCCCCAGCAAACGATTTGGGTTTTTGTAATTAAATCGCCACAAAGATAGGCCTTCCCTTCTCACAGCACCCAATATTTACGGTGAACGCCCGATTTTATTGATGAACATTTTTAACCCATATGGTTTGGCCGGGGGTGGATTTTCTCAACATACATGGGCGAACGGATCACTTTTGGTGCTGCAGATCCAGTTTTTCGCCCAGCTTATAATCCCATTCCTTAGGTAGAATGGGTCGGTAGCCTCCATCGTGATGGAACGTAATTTCCCCAAAATATATTCGATTGCCCACCTCGTACCAATCAATTCGAGCATAAAGAAATGGTTCGGCCAGCTGTCGGGAGAGCTCCAGGATTTTGTCCAGAGATCGGGGTTTGTCTACCGGGACATTTTTCGGGTCCGTTAACCGGCCATTTTTTAAAACGGAGCTCCAGCGCATGGGTAATAAATCCCAGGATGGAGAATACCAGTTTCTGAAGTGGCCGTCCGTGCCCCGTCCTTCATCCATTTGAATCATTTCCGGTTTCCCATGAAATACATGGACCTTGATATCTGCGGGTATCTTGCCTTCATCGTCAAGGAGCAGTTGCTCCACAATGATCCGGGGCTTGATGTTTTTATACTGCCATTCACGAGAATTCGTATAGTAATTCCGATGCATCCGCTTAGCCATTTTAGCCTGTATTTCCTGCCAGTCAACCCCTTCTTTTTCCCTCAGGAATACACCGCCGGAACTGTCGTGATTTGTTTTGATGATACAAGGGAACTTATCGATGTTGCGCTCGTTGATATCCGCTGCGTCCTCGGTTGAAAAATAGAGCGGTACGAGGTAATTTTCGCCTATTTTGCCTTTGACATAATCCCTGACCGCATATTTGTCCGAGCATTGCGAATGTAGTGGCGTCCTATCGTGAAGTTTTAACCAATTGATTTTCTCATTCAGGGTCCTGGGATGCTGCAGGTTCAGTTCATACCCCATTTTCTTCCTGAATTTTCTTTTTATATATGCCGTGTCACTGACAAATGTCCGCACATAAAAGTGATAAATACGCCTTAGGATATTCAACATGGGAGTTCAGATTTAATAATGGGCATAATCAAAGAATCAGGTCGATGCAGTGGCCTCCGGTGGGGGTTGTAATTCCTGTTTTTTTAAGTCTCTGATTCGGGCATAGACGAACATGGATATAAATACCATAAAGAAGGATTCAAAGTATCCATGACTGGCGAGCATTGCAAGTGCAATAACAATAATTACATAGAGATACTCCGGGTTTGTATCGAAATATTTGAGGCAGCCGAGGACCAAATAGAAATATAAACCCATTAAAAATAAAAAGGGCAATATGCCGGATTCACCCCAGACCATCAAATACGTATTATGGATGCCGGAGCCGCCGTACTGCTTACCGCGCAATTTGTTGTACCCGTTGCCAAAAATAGGTGCTTCCCATACTTTAGGCGTGTACTTGGCCCAGGTATCCATCCGGGTATCTTTGGTAATTGTTTCCGTCTGGACATTATTGGAGAAAAGACTTTCCAGTGCCGAAAACCTCTCGGTGTTCAATTCCAGGAAGGTGGAAACGGTTAAAATCAGGATGACCATCGCGCCACCCACAGCAAACCCAAGGAGATTCTTTCTGCTGCGGACAGAGGCAATCAGATTGATTATGACCCAGATTACGATAAATGTCCTGGAAAGGGTAAGCAAGCCGGCCAAACTGAAAATCAGCATGCCTGTCCAACGAAGGCGTTTTGACGAGGATGCCAGGCTTAAACTGTAACCCACCAGGGCCACGGTGCCTGCATAGTTCGGATTCAGATAAAAGCCACTGGCACGTCCTGTAACCGTGCTGAATTCCGTATAGGCATCCGGAAAAACAACCCCGTGAATTATAATGCTCAAGCCGCCCACAATAAGAACTACCAGTAAATCCCGGTTATTGGTTCGTTGCACCACTTCGTTTCCGCATGCGACCACTATCATAAAACGCAGGAAACTTTTGATGAATTCCGTTTCGTCCTCTGAGGAAAAATTAAAGGTGCTGAAAGTAAAAAACAGAATTCCGAGCACTATAAACGGGATAAATAACCGGTGTTTTGGTTGCGCAAAGAAGAAGTAAACCAATAACAATCCCGATGTCAGGTAACTGGACAATGAACCAAGACTTGGACCAATGTTAAAAAGGAAGAAACCCGGAAGTTGCAGGAGTAGTAGTGCAAGTATGGCCCATCGAACGTAATTCATACGGCTAGTGCTTTAATTTAAACAACCTGTATTGATTCCAGGTGTAGGAAAACATCAAAATATTTCTCAGTACAATTACAGCGGTCGAAGCCATCGCAATTCCATATACTCCATAGCTGTCTATCAGGACATAATCGAGGATCGCATTCAATACCACGCTGATAAATGCTACCAGGGCCATTACATTGTTCTTGTTGATGCTGGTGAGAAAGTTCACAATCAGCATTCCACTAGTTTTAAACGGTACGTAAATCAATATTATTTTTTGGATTAACGATACAATTTCCGCATCGCTACTCGAGAACTTGCCCCTTTCAAAGAACAATGACACAAAGAAATCGCTGGTAATGATCCCCAAAACAGCAACGATGGCACTTACGATAAAAACCGTTTTAAGCAGCCGGAACAGCGTTTCGAATGATTTTTTCCGGTTGACAACAACTGCTTTTGAGAAGTAGGGGAGCAGGACATTGGATATGGCAATAACTAAAATGCCAATAGCAAATGCCGGTATTTTATTTCCGTAATTCAATGCCGAAACCGACCCGATAACCAGTTTGGCGGCAAAATAAGAATCGATAACATTGTGCATGCCCGTTAAAAAGCTTGAGGTCATCTTTACCGGTACCTGCCGAAGCATAACTCGGATGTTTTCGCTCCGAAAATTGGGTGTAGATAAGGCTAGCACCCCTTTTTTTAAACCTACCGAGAGTAAATAGGAGAAAGACAACACGGCTCCGAACAGCGTGCCGATAGCCAAAACGTTCGGGCCGAAAACTTCCTTTCCAAAATATAAGGTCAGGATAATTGTAACAGGTAGGATCACTCCGCTGGTCGATGACAGGAGATATTCGTCTTTTATATTCAGCAAACCGTGAATCAGGGAAGAAAGCCCCCAAAAAAGAATGCAGGGAAGCAAAAAGTAAAGTTGTGATTTTACCAGGGCGTAATACTCGGCATCGTGACCGGGAAAAAACTCTTCGATATAGAAATCGGCAAAAATAAAGGAAACGAGTACCAGAAACAGGGATATCGAGAATGTGACAAGAAAAACGGCACTTTTAAATGACGCAGTGTTGTTCTCCCCGTGTTGTTCCGCTACGTAATTCGGGATAAAGACCTGATTAAAGGAACTGACGAATACGTTTTGTATGAAACCTGGCAATATAAAGGCGATGAAAAAAGTATCGAGTACCTCTGAAAGCCCAAAATTGGCTGCGACGAAGGTTTCCTTGAAGAATCCCAGCCCCTTGACGAACAGCGTGACAAGAAATACAATAAGAATATTACGGGCTACGCCTTTTCTTCTCAATCGTGCAACGGCTGCGGATATGACGGAAGAGATTTTCATGGTCTATTTAAGCAATTCAGCTATTAACTCTTCCCAAACGGCGGCGATGTTTTCGATTTGATAGGGCCTCGTTGCGTCCTTTGCCTTTTCACCGAGCTGGCGTTCCTTTGCAGGATTTTCTATGAGGTCCCTCAGGGCCGCTTCGAGTTCTGCTGTATTCCCAACGGGGACCAGTATGCCGTCATCCCCATGGGATATAATATCCGAAGGCCCCGTCGGACAATCCGTGGAGATACAAGCCTTGCCCATTTGCATGGCTTCAAGCAATACATTCGGAAACCCTTCGTATAAAGAACTCAGTACAAAAATCCTGGCTTTCGCATAGTATGGCTGGATATTTTTCTTTTTTCCCAATAACCGGACCTTGTCGTTCATATGGAGCTGGTCGATCAACGCTTCCAAATAGGACCTTTGCCTGCCGTCACCGATTATATGCAATTCCCAGCCCGATGGATTCAGATTGGCAAAGGCCTTGATCAGTGTATCCTGTGCCTTTTGACGCTCCAACCTCCCCACGTTGAGGATGATGTTTGACATTTCGACATTGGGGTCCGGCCTGAGTCCCGGGTTTATCGGATTCGGAATGATCTGCAGCTTTTTGTTGTCAATATCATTGATATACAATGATTTAATGCGATTATTCTGAACTACAAGTTTATCCGCTTTCCGATAGGTGTATTTCTTCAGAAATCTCCATAAATGGGACAACTTGTTTTTTTCTTCCTCGGGATTGTTCCTTTCACTGATTACGACGGGGATACCATTGCTCCGGGATGCCAGCACCGAAAGGACGTTGGAGGTGGTCATAAAGCCGATACAAAGTTCAATCCGGTTTTCCCGGATCAGCGTATTGACCCTTTTGTACAGGCGCCAATTGTTCCGGATACTCTCCAATGCATTCTGACTTCTGAGCGTATCGTTAAAACAATGGATGACACATATTTCTTTGTGCAACTCGTAAAAGGGTTGCCGTTTTTTATGTGTGATAATGGTGACATGGTAGGACTGAACTAAATGGTTGGCTAAAAGTGTGACCACTCTTTCAGCGCCACCAGACCCCAGGTTGTGAATGACAAAAGCAATTTTTCTTTTACCGGACAATTGACGCATATCGATTTTTGGCTCTCATGAGATGCTAACTCTCGATGGCCTGTGAAAGGAATAGAAGGTTGTTAAGTAATCTGTTCAATTAAATTTTCCCATTTAGCACCAACCTTCTCTATTGAATACTTCTCCAGTGACCCCGGTGCATTTTGGGAAAATTTGTCACGAAGTTCGGGACTTTGGATTAATTGTGATAATCCTTTGATCATTTCATCCATATTCTGATTCTCAATGAGCAGGCCGGTTTCGCCATCGCGGATGATATCTCCGGGGCCGGAAATACAATCATAGGCAATACAGGGAACTCCCTGGGACATCGCTTCAAGGAGCGTCATCGGAAGTCCTTCGAATCGGGACGGCAGAATATAAATGCCTGTGCGGCTCAGCAACTCTTTGATATCCTTGCGAAAACCCATTAAGGTTACATAATCCGAGATGCCCAATTCCTTTATTCGCGCTTCCAATTGAGGCCGACCCCCGTTTCCGGCCCCGACAATGACAAATTTCCATTCGGGATGCATCGATGAAATTTCTTTGACTATATCCATCAGGTTGTCAAAGCCCTTGTGATGCACCCGATTGAGGTTTCCGATAGCCATCACCTCTTTTTTTCGTTCGTCGGACAGGGATACCCGGGATGCGACCTGAAAGGAATACGGGTTGGGCATCACCACCGTCCTGCGATTCTTCTTCTGGAAATAGGGTAAGTCAAACTGGGTGAGCACGGTAACTGCGCTGGCCATAGGATATAAAAACTTCCAGAGAAACCTTTCCTGATAGGTATATCGGGATAAATGATTATTGTGTTCGGAAACGATGATTTTAATATTGAATATCCGGGCAATGGGAATGGTCATGTACCCCAGGAGGTCTATGTGCGAACTCATTACGTCGGGTCGATTGCTCTTCTTGCGGTAAAAGGACAATAAACTGAAAAAACCACTGAATACTACCGAGTCGATCAGCGGTTTCTGGTGCATTTTAATGCGTTTCACCTTTTCGTGGAGAGGATAATGATCGCCATCCCGGAATGTGATTATCCGAACCTCGTGGTCCCTGTCGGCAAGATAATTTGCCAGGAGGCTTACGACACGCTGGGCACCCCCGTCACTCATTTTGGTAATGAGAAAGTCGATCTTCATATTGCGGTGAAATTGTTCATCAATTGACAGAAAGCCATCTATTGGTCTCATAACGACATCCCAAAGGACGATCGTACGTTATGTTCGACATATTTATTGCACAGGATGCACCAATTGCCTGTATAAAATGCAGCAAAGGTTGCAATAAATTCCAAGGCAGATAAATATTCTCCATAACCTGCGGCTTTTATCGCTTAGTTAGTGATTCCAATCAATTCAACGATAGAATCAACCGGTGGGAGTCCAATATTTTTTAGGCATGCCTTTTGATTTAACTTGCAGCAAACTCACCCTTATGCCATTTTGCCATTGGAAAATAACCCGGTTTGTAAAAGTAGCTCTATTCCTGATGTCGGGAGTGGTGTTCTCACAGCCAAAACCCATTAGTTCATTTTATCCGTCGGACGCCTCCACAGCTTTCCGGATGGCCATGAACAGCCCTGAGAAGGAGTTGATACTGGACAGTCATTTCCCGGTTTGGAACCTCCGGCCCATGCGGTTTGTAAGAGTTGAAGACAAAACGATCCACTTTGAGGAAAACGTGGAATTACGGGCCATCCCCGGGGCCTTTCCCAAGAAGATCGACGCGTTGCTCAAATTCGTCGACTGCAAAAACATCAAGTTGCTTGGAAAGGGTAACGTCCTGGCCATGAATAAAGCTGAATATACTGACGGGGAGTGGCGCCATGTGATCCGCCTGCGCGGGTGTACGGATGTAGTGATCGATAACCTGGTCCTGCGGGACAGCGGAGGCGACGGCCTGACCATCGGCAGGAGTGAGAAGAAATTGTTTTCGGAAAAAATTTATGTAAGCAGGATCAAGAGTATCAACAACAAACGGCAGGGGATCTCCATCGTAAGCGCACAGGACGTTTGGATCCAGGATTCCGAATTTCGGGACACCAAAGGCACCTTTCCCGGGGCCGGGGTGGATCTGGAACCCGACCTGCAAACCGAAAGGCTGGTGAATATCAATTTCGAAAATTGCCAATTTGCCAACAATTACAATGCGGGCATCAAGATTGAAACGCATAATTTAACGGGCAGTTCGGAACCGATCTCCGTCCGTTTCAAGGACTGTATCCTGATTGACAACTTCTCCAGGGACAACCCGAAAGTGCGTGCAGAAATCACCATCCACTCCCATAAAACGGACCCGGTTGGGGGGACGATTCACTTTGAAGATATTCTGGTGAAGGATTCAAACTGGGGGCTATTGGTTTCCAGGAAAAATGCCGAAGGGTTTCACGTGTACTTCAAGAACGTGATAGCCCGGAATATTTGCCGGGATACCGGGATGTCGGCGATATTCCTGGAAGTGCCGCATTATAAGATCCCATCCAGTCCGGGAGGATTTACCTTTACCGATGTGGTATTGGAATACGAAAGCGATGTTCCGGTTTTCCGGGTGCGGGGCACCCGCTGGATCCCGGATAGCTTAAAAGACATGCATGGCAATATTACGGTGAAGCGTAAGAATCAACAGGCGCCCCTTTTTGATTATATCAATATGGATGCATCGGATAACGAAAACGTAGATTTCCAGATAACAAAAATCCCCCGCTAGCGGGGGATTCTGATCAATTGATGTGGGTGTAATTGATATTAATGTTGATGTTCGCCGGGTTTGATGGGTTCGCCCGGTTATTATATGAAGGGGGGTTGTCATAGGGCTCCTTTACGGTAAATGTCCCAATCACATCCTTCACAATGGTCCCCGGAGGCGTATTGATCGTCAGGAAAGGCTGGTTCCGGCTGTACTGCAGATAGAAATTGTTGAAGATGAACCCTCCCAGGTTATCGGCAACTGCCTTGCCTTCGAGGAATATCGGCGACACATTGACATCCTTCACCAGGTTGGTCCCCACGCAATCCCGGAATTCCACACTATAGGCATCTGTCGGTTTCTGGCTTTTGATAATGTGCGAGTGTGTCCCTTCAAAGGTTACCCGGTCAAACAAAACGGTCCCCTTCACCTGGCCATACGAATCGCTGGCCCCGAGGAAAATCTCAGCACGGGGTTTGGTGTGATTCGTAGACTTGCTGTTGTAACTGAACTTAGAATTTACAACCTTGACGCTTATCGGTATGGAACCGGAATTCATTAAAAATGGGGCAATTTTAAACCCGGCAAAATTGTTGTTCCTGAACTGGCATCCGATGAAATTGATATTCACCAGACGCTGATTGGGTTTATTCGGTTCCAGGTCTACGCCGGCCTCCGGCTGTGCCCCGCTCGTGCTCAGGAACTCCGAATTCCGCACCCATACGTCCTGGGCGCTGATAATGCTCATGCCCTGCCGCTTATTATTGATGCTTTTAACATCTTCGATAGTGATGTTCTGGGAATATCCGCCATCGGTATAACTGTTCAGGTTGATCCCATCGCCTCCACTATCTCTAAAAGTCAATCCCTTAACGGTAATATCCTGGCAACCATCCAGGAGGAAGGCGTGCCGGAACTCCCCGCTGGTGTATTCCGACTTATTCATCTGGAATGTGGCGCCATACCCTTCGATCGTCACATTGCTGGCGCGTGTTAGCATCAACAATACAGCATGGGTATCCCCAAAGGCGCCGCTTTTGGCCCGAAGGACTACACCGGGCTCAAAGAAGATCGTCTTGTTCTTGATGTCGAACAACCGGGTGGGTTGAATGATCCAGTCGCTGGCCTTTTTGTCAATTACGATGAAATTGCTGTTGGATTTGATGGCATTTTGAAAGGCCTCGGTGGCATCCGTGGCATTCCAGCCAAAACTGGACGCCAATACGGCACCTGCAGGATAGTCGCCGGCCGTGGTGCTGGTGCCCCCGCCGGAACTTCCACCCGTGCTGCCACCGGAACTTCCACCGGAACTTCCCCCGGATGAGGTTCCCGTAACCTCAATGGTCAGGTTGTCCGTATCGCTTAACCCGGCGGCGTCTTTCACGGTAAGTGAAATTTCATAAGTGCCCGGTTCGGTAAAGGTGCGTACCGGGTTTTTGGCAGAGGAGGGGTCGTCCGTGCTGAAATCCCAGTAGTAGGAGACAATCCCGTTGTCGTCCGAAGAGTCGTTGGAATTGAACTGCACATCCAGGGGTGCGTTACCGCTGAGTACCGATGCCTTGGCTACCGCAACAGGGGCCTGGTTGGCCGCTTGTGATGCGGTAACGGTGATGGTCAGGGTATCCGTATCCGTGGCGCCATCTGCATCCTTAACCGTCAGCCGCACGGTGTACTCGCCGGCTTCGGAGAATGTTTTTGACGGGTTTTTGTTGGTGCTGCTGGTGCCATCGCCAAAATTCCATTGATAGGAAGTAATGCCCTGGTCGTCCGAGGAGCTGTCCGCATTGAAAAGGACTTCCAGGGGGGCGGGCCCCTCTGTGGTATTCGCGTTGGCACGGGCAACCGGTGCGGCATTGTCGGGTTCTTCAACCGTGATGGTCACGCTGGCCTGGTCGGAAAGCCCTTCGGCATCCTCAACGGTAAGGGTTACCTGATAGCTGCCGGCCTCGGTAAAGGTGTGCTCCGGGTTGATGGCTGTTGAGCCCTGCCCGTCCTTAAAGTCCCATGCATAGTTCTGGATGGATACGTCATCCGAGGAATCCTTCCCGTTGAACGAAACAGTCAGGGGCGCCTGCCCGGAGACCGGGGTAGCCGTGGCCACCGCGTTCGGGGCGGCGTTTTGGGTACTTTCGGAGGTGGATTCAGTTGTGGGTTCCTCTACCTCAATTTCGGCCGCGTCCTGGGGCAGGTTGTAGGTTACGATCAACTTGGGCCAGGCCTTGGAAGCGTGTTCCTTGGAGGCAATGGCCAGGTCGTTTCCATTGGCGTGGTAAAGGATGATGGTAGTTTTCTCCGCCGGCAGATCGGCCGCGCTCAGAACAATTTCCTGGGTGCTCCCCGCCACGTATTCGTCGTTGACGGATCCGAGCAGGATATCGTTGGCCGGGGCAGTGTTTGAGTCGAGGTCGGCCTCGCTCCAGTTAGTGGATGTGCCCCGGTAGACTTCGATGGTGCCGTCCCCGCCGTCTGAGCGGACGGTAAACTGGAAATTCACGTCGGTAATGTATCCGCCGGCATCCGCAATCGGGGAAAGGTCAAAAAGCAGGTAGCTCGTGCGGTTGCCTTCTTCCAGGCGAATCAGCGACTCATTGTAACTCTTGCCGCGCTCCAGATATGCATCATCCGATGGGGGAAAGGCCGTGGTCCGGCTCTCAAAACCCTCTTCCATGCCCGATTCTCCGTCGGTATCTGTGGTTTCTTCCGCAGCTTCCTCCCCTGGGGTTTCCTCCCCGGTAGTTTCCTCCCCGGTGGCTTCTTCTTCCGCGGAAGTATCTTCGCCATCGGATTCCTCGGAACCGGATTCGGTTTCAGCGTCTTTTTCCTGTTGTTCCACGTTTGGAGAACCTCCGTTGGCAGTGGTGTAATCCAGGATATCGGAATCCTTGGAACAGGCAATCAAAAATGTCAGTGCAAATAGGATAAAAAATATCTGGCTCTGATGGATTCGAGTGGGGTGAAATCTCATGAGTCAAAGTAGGGTTTAAGATATGGTGCTTACTTCATTCAATAACTTTGATTAGTCGACGAAAATTGCAATTAAATCGATGAACTGCACGGTAAGGGACAAAAAAAATACCAACATCTGATTGTTGATAAAGCACCTTTGATGGTTCGATCGGGGCAAACTTCACGCAAATCTCATTCGAATACGCGCAAAACTCTGCAACTGGACGTCGAAAGTAACCCGTTTAACAGTTTTTTGGGAAAAAAATCGATGAACTGCACGATACAGACACCCGGGTAGGGGATCTCCTATAGAGTCAGTGGTAAATTCGCAAGGAAGCGGAAAGTTGAAAGTATTGCAACAGAAAGGGCGGCAGATGTTCCCCGGTTTGCGGAAATCGCCGCCGTCTGTTAGTCGAGCAGCGCTTTTGCAATCCTCCGTTTGAGGGGCCTGGGGAGTTGACGGAAAATTTTCAGCAAAAACCTTTTCAGGGGCGGTTTGTTCTGCGGGCTGACATTCCTTTTGGGAAAAGGCGTACCTGGTATGGGTACCCCCAGGAATGGACACAACTTTTCCCAGCCATCGCCATTGACGACATCAATGACCAGCAAGTCATCGGGCCGGCCTTTAAAATGTTCCATGGCCTCGCGATGATGTTCCTCAAAGTGCCGGGTCCAGCCTTCCCGGTCCACCTCCAGCCAGGTGAGGCCCGAGTCGGGTATATCCCTTACGGTTTGCTGGTTCTTCAGGACGTGCCTTTCCCGGCTGTCCAACCAGCTTTCTAAATCTCGGGTGTTGAGGATAAACTTGCTATTCGGATATTGCCTGTCGAATTCCTTGAAGATGCCCACGGTATTGGAGCTGTTATCCCAATCCGTGAAGGCGTCGTATTCCTCCAACCCCTCGAGAATATTTTTTCCATTCTCGAAATTATGTTGAATGATCTCCTTGATATTGTTGCCTTTGTCATCTTCATAATGAACGCTCTTAAACCCCAGTTTCTCCAGCGCCAAATGCAGGGATGTGGTGCCCGTTTTATTTAAACCGATACAAAATATTTTTCCGTCCATTACTCAAAGTTTAATTAAGCATAAAGCTCCGCGCCTCTATCATTTCAGGAAAGGAGGTCTTTCGATTTCAATTGGTCGTAAATCCCGGTTGCACGCTTTTTCAGCTCCGGGCTGCAGGACAATCCGGAATACGTACTCGGGGTATGTCGGTTGGGCACAGGTATCCCGGTTTCCGGTTCCAGCAAATTTTCGAGGCGGCCATAGACCTCTCCGGGTTTTGTGGTCAGGTCCTCAAAGGCAATCAAATGGATGGATTCCTTCAAATGGGATAACAGGTACTCGTAGTAATTGATCCAGCTAAAGACCCAGTAGTCCAGCGTATCCTTCGGGTAGGCTGCGGCCTCCTCCATAAAAGCCTCCCGGAGCAAAAACGGCTTGTGCCCCAGGCCAAATTCGTGGTGCCCCAGGTAATTAAAATAATCCAGTTCAAAGGGATCTTCCCCCTGGCTTTCACTGAAGGACTTATGTAGTTTCAGGAGGGAAGCCGCATGGGATAAGGGATCCCGAAACAGAACAATGACCCTGCTGTTGGGTAATTCCAGGAGGGAATCCAAACGGAGGATGTTGTTGTTGTTTTTGGAGATGTATTTTTTTTTGCCCTTGGAATGGCAGATGAGTTTTACGTATTCCTGGTATTTTTCCAGGATGTCCCCCGGGACCTCGTGGACCTCCAGTGCGTCGGAGATATAGGAATCCTTCAGGAAAGCCTTCCAAAAATATTCGTCAAACTCCTCCGGGGAATTGCCGTCGATTTTGATCCCGTCCCCATGGGCACGCTCCCGGGACTCGAGTTTCAGTTTCTTTTTCCAGAGGTTCGGACTCAGGAGGATCGGCATGTTGGAATATTGCAGGGAGGCGTATTCGCCGGTTGCAAAAAGCGTCCGCATCAGGGCCGTGGTCCCGGAGCGGGCCAAGCCGGAAATAAAGACATAGGCTTCAACCTGCAGGTCTTTTATTTTATTTCCAAACAGGATTTGCTCCACCTCGAGGGAGGAGCGGGAAATAAAATAATTGGACAGGTAAAATTTATGCAGCGCCTTTTCGCTGGCCGAATAGCTTGACATACATGCGTTTTAGGATAAAATAGAGGCCCACTCCCACAAAGGTTGCCAGGATGCCCTCCCAACGATACAATGTCGACGCGCTGAACAGTTCCGTATAAGGCGCAGCAAGCGTATATACGATAAAAGGGGATACAAAGACAACCAGCAGGAGAATGAGCTTCAACAGCTGCCCCAACTGCAGTTTTACCTGGGCCAGCAGCAATTGTTGTTTCTCCTCGTCCCCGAGGTCCTTGTTCTGCATCAGGGAGAATTGCTGCCGGTAGGAGGCAATCAATTTATTGGTCACGCCAATAATATGGATGCGCTCGAAAAGCAAACAACTCAGCAGGGTGGTCCCTGCGATAATTGCGTATTCCAATGCCTATTCTTTGGTCTTGCCTTTAAACATCCCGAAGAACCGCTTAATGGGTATCCAGAAAACGGCTACCAGAAATGCAAAGATGGTTAAGAAGATTCCACTGATAACGGCGAGTATGCCCCCGCCAAGACCTGGTCCTAAATATAAATACATGGTGTTACTTATTTAGTTTTTTATCATTCTGCTCCAGAATAAACTGGAAATATGTTCGTCGTCGATTCGTTTGACGTATTCCATTTTTGAACGGGCCGAATCTCCTATGATGATCCTCCCGTTGTTGGTGTCTTCAACAAAGATATCCCCGTTGGCCAAAATTTCACTCCGGCCCGAGGTGGTAGTATTGATCCCTTCGGCCTCCATGAGTTTTGAATAGGGGGTGGTAACGGAATCATTTTCAAAGTTATAAAGATAAATTTCATTCGTCCCGCCGGAAGGGGGGAAGAATAAATTCTTCGTTGTGATTTTCGGATCAATCGTGCTTTCTTCCCGAAGGATGTCATTGCCAAAAATACTGATCGACTGCCCGTCCACAAAGTCCGCGTCGTGCTGGTTCTGCCAGGGACCTTGCTGTATCCAAAGGATTTTATCCTCGGAGGGTCTGTAAAGGAAGACCGTACTGATATTCCGGCAGGAGACCAGCAGGTCGCCCCGGTTCCAGTATTCGGTAGTGCTGTAGGCGGGTTGAATATCATTCAGGTGGATCGGGTCGCTGATGATCTGCCCTTTTTGGACTATTAAGCCTCCATACCCGTTTTCGATCAATATTTGGGAAACGGATTTCTCGAAAAGGATTTCCCCCGTATCCGGGTCAATCCGGGTAAGGGCATCGTCCATAAAGGCGGAACGCGCCTCTTCCGTATCCGGCAGGAAGGGGAGTTGTGTAGCCTGGAAAGGGCGGCTGCAAACCCAGACCGTCCCGTCCGGACCGAGCTCCGAGGTATGGTGGTAATTCCTGTCGTTGCTGATCCACATAATTGAATTGTCCTTGCCGATTCGAGTAAGCAGACTGGTTATCTGCGAATTCATAATCAGGGAACTGTCCTTCAGCATCAGTGCATGCATAAAATGCAAGTCGCTGCCTTTTGGGGGTTTTCTCGGATCCGCCTCGTTAAACGCCCTCTCGAAGAGTTCCGCATTGTCCGGGGCCCATTTCCGGATGGATGCGCCTGAAGGCACTTCCAGCAGCTCAAACTCCTGCCCAAAAGGTTTTGTCTTATAAGAGACCAGCAGATTCGGGTAATCCACTGTATCGCTGACCTGGGAAACCAGCGTCAGGCCATCTTTGGCAGTGCTGTTGCCGACATAAAACCCCGGGGCTTCAAAAGCCTGCTTTACCTGGGAGGGTAAATTGGCCATAAATTTCACCGCGTCCCCGGCTATTCCCCATTGTGCATTGGTGTCGGGTGCCAGGTAGAGGTTCCTGACAAAAGAGGACAAGGCTATGGAATAAAGGAAGATTCCTACGACAATGATAAATAGGATCCGAAGTCTTTTCATACAGCAAAGAAAACTTTTACAGTCTGCAAATATTCAATTTACTAGGTCATGCCCCTATTTAAATCGTCCAAAAACAATAATTGTGAACTTTTAAACACATTCACGAGTAATAATTGACATACCAATCGACAAACTTACCAATCCCGTCGTCTAAATCCGATCCGGCCCTGTACCCGTAATCTTTTTGCAGGCCGCCTGTGTCCGCCCAGGTCCGGGTAACGTCGCCGGGCTGGGCCGGAAGCATTTCCCTGATAGCCGTTTTTCCCGTGTGTTTTTCAATGGCTTCAATGAAATCCATGAGTTTTACCGGGCTGCCGTTCCCGATGTTGTATAGCTTGTATTTTTCCCGGTGATCCCGGCGACCACTGAGGTCGTCCTCCAGCACGCGGACCACCCCTTCGGCTATGTCGTCGATATAGGTGAAATCCCGTTCCTGCTCGCCATTGTTGAAAACCTGTATGGGCCGGCCTTCCAGGATGGCCCGGGTAAACAGGAAAAGCGCCATGTCCGGCCTTCCCCAGGGGCCATACACCGTAAAGAACCGTAAGCCCGTGGTGGCAAAACCGTACAGGTGGCTGTACGTATGGGCCATGAGCTCATTGCTCTTTTTGGTAGCCGCATACAGGCTGATCGGGTGGTCTACCCGGTCCGTGGTTTCAAAGGGGATTTTTTCATTTTGCCCGTAAACACTGGAGCTGCTGGCATAGACCAGGTGGCCGATGCCGCAGTGTCGGCAATTCTCCAGGATATTGAGGAACCCCACGATGTTGCTGTCGATGTAGGCTTCGGGGTTTTCCAGGCTGTAGCGTACCCCGGCCTGGGCGGCCAGGTGGCATACCGCGTCGAAAGAGTGTCGCTCGAACAGGGCCCGCAGTTCCTCCCGGTCTTCCAGGTTCAGCCGAACAAACGCCACATTTGTCAGGGTGGAGCTCTCCGTTTCCTGTCCGAAGGTTTCCGCAGATCCCCGGTCGATCCCCAGTTCCCTCAGCCGGCCGAATTTCAGTTCCGGGTCGTAGTAATCGTTGATGTTATCCAGGCCCACCACATGATGTCCCTTTTCCGCCAGCAGCCGGGTTGCGAAAAATCCAATAAATCCGGCTGCCCCGGTAACGAGAATCTTCATAAAACAGGTTTTTGTCGGGGGATGTCCCCGCCTTCAAAATTATACAACGCAAACCAGCCCGGATGATTGTACGGGTTATGCCCGATGAGGCTGGTTAAAAAAAATACCCCGGGCCAGGCCGGAGTATTTATTATTTATCTGTCGATTCGATTAGAATGCATTCGAACCGATATTGGCGTGGGCAATCACATTGTCCATGTTTGTCTCGCTCTGATAGATGTTGATATGCCCGTCAAAGGCGTTCAGCTCATCAAAAGAAATAGACGTGCCGTTGTCCAGTTCCGTGATGACGGTCTCGCTTATGGCGCACTCACATTCATTCAGGGTAATGGCAACAGGGCCTCCCATTTCAATACTATTTTCGTGGACGGCTGCCGGGTGGATGCCCGTGGAGGCATTTTCCAATTCGATGTAAATTGTGGAGGTGCCGTCGTCGTTGCGGATGAGGGTGGCGGTTCCGGTTACCCCGGAATCGTTAACGCTTGTCAGGTCGTATACCACGCGCTCAACGGGATCCGGGTCCGGATTCCCGCTGTCCGGGTTGTCGACATCTGAACTTTCGTTTTTGCTGCAGCTCACAGCCAGCGCAAGCAGAAGCAGGATGAGATAAGAGGGCTTTTTCATAAGTGTAGTGTGTGGGGTTAAAATTATTGTGCTAAAAGTAGTACAAAGTAAATTATCTGGTGAATAGCAAATATTCTCGTCCAAAATTTATTTTAGCCGAAATGCGTCATTCCGCGGATTACCTGCACCGTACAGCAGTTGTGCCCCCCGTGTTTCCGGTGCATGCCGGCCAAAAAGCGGAGTTGTCCGAATTTTTTGGGCCTTCAGCGAATTATTGGCCCCGATTTCGCTGGGAACGGCTTTAAACCGTAAATTAGCCTTTGAATCCGGGACCTCACGTAATGCAATTGGTTTTTCTTCTGATTGAGCGTGCAAACCGGATTCGAGATTGTACTTTTACGAGTCGAAAGCATACGGACAACCCAAGCGATAAACACCCTTTTGAAAACAGCTGTACAAGAACGTATTTGGTTATCTTCCCCGCACATGGGGGGAGCCGAGCAGAAGTATGTGCAGGAGGCGTTTGACACCAATTGGATTGCCCCCCTCGGGCCCAATGTAACTGGATTTGAAGCTGATCTGGAGGCGTACGTCGGTTCCGGCATGCAGGTGGCCTGCCTGAGTTCCGGGACGGCCGCCATCCACCTGGCCCTGGACTTGCTGGGCGTGGGGGCTGGCGATGAAGTGATCTGCCAGAGCTTCACCTTCTCTGCGTCGGCCAATCCCATTACCTACCTGGGGGCCACCCCGGTTTTTGTCGACAGCGAACCAAATACCTGGAATATCTCCCCGGACTTGCTGGAAGCCGCCATCCTGGATCGGATGGGCGCTGGGGCCAAACCCAAGGCCATCGTTGCCGTGCACCTCTACGGCATGCCTTATGATTCGGATGCCGTCATGGCGCTCTCCGAGCGATACGGGATCCCTGTGGTGGAAGACAGTGCAGAGGCCCTGGGCAGCCGGTACAACGGCCGGCCCTGCGGCAGCCTTGGCAGTATCGGTATTTTCTCTTTCAACGGCAATAAAATTATTACCACCTCCGGGGGGGGCGCGCTCCTGACCCGCGACCCCGCCCTAAAGCAGCGGGCGGTTTACCTGGCCACCCAGGCCAGGGACCAGGCACCGCATTACCAGCACTCGAGCATCGGATACAACTACCGGCTGAGCAACGTCCTGGCGGGTATCGGCCGGGGACAAATGGAGGTGTTGGAGGATCGCGTGGCGGCCCGCCGCGCCAATTACGAATTTTACAGGGAAACGCTATCGGGAACCGGGGCGTTTACCTTCCTGGAGGAGCCCGAAGGCGCTTTCAGCAACCGCTGGCTGACTGCGGTCCTTACCCCGGATTTCGGGACGCGCGAGGCCATTCGCCTGGCCCTGGAAGCCGAAAATATCGAATCCCGCCCGCTGTGGAAGCCCATGCACCTCCAGCCGGTTTTCTCTGAATGTACCTCCTTTGCCGACGGTACCTCGGAAGACTTGTTTGAGCGAGGCCTGTGCCTGCCAAGCGGATCCAATCTTACGAAGTCCGACCTGGAGCGGACTGTCGAAATAATCTACAACACCCTGCCATGATTCAAAATTACCTGACAAATTCTGTTTCCCGTTACGCCTCCAAGTGGCTTGTACTGGCAATAGACCTCGTCACGGTGTCCGTTGCATTCGTCTTTTCCTACCTGATACGATTCAACCTCACCCTGAACTTCGACGTGGAAAAATTGTTCCTGCAATTGCCCGTTATCGCATTTATCTCGATGGTGGCTTTCCTGATCACGGGATCCTACAAAGGGGTGGTACGGCATACGGGCGTCCGGGACGTTTACAATATTTTTAACGCCATCTGCCTTTCGAGCATCCTCTCGATCGTTTTGGTGCTGACCAACCGGCAGATGCTGCTGATGGACGGGTTTACCATCCCGCTTTCCATTATCATCATCCACAGCTTGCTGGCCTTTATCGGCCTGACGGCTTCGCGTTACGTTTTCAAGGTATTCTATACCAACCTGATCAACCGGGGCATCAACTTCTCCAAGAATGTTTTTATCTACGGGGCCGGCGAATCGGGTATCCTTACTTACAACGCTCTGAATTCCATATCCCGGAGCAACGTCCGGGTCCTCGGGTATATTGATGACGACCGGCAAAAGTCCGGGAAACAAATCAACGGGGTCCGCGTATACGGGCCGGAGATCCTGAACCGGGAATTCCTCAGGAAAAAGAATGTCTCCGAGATTATTTTTGCCATCCAGAATATCGACCAGAAAAAACTCAGGAAACTGGTGGAAAGCCTGGTGGAGTACTCCGTGCAGGTGAAAATCGTCCCCCCGGTCGAAGACTGGATCAACGGGGAACTGAAGGCCTCACAGATCAAACAGATCCAGATTGAGGACTTGCTGGACCGGGCACCGATATCCATTAAGAATGCCAAGATTTCCAAAGAACTGAACGGCAAAAGCATCCTGGTAACCGGGGGTGCCGGTTCCATCGGCAGTGAAATCGTCCGGCAGATTTGCAATTACGACTACAAGACGCTGATTGTCCTGGACCAGGCGGAATCCGCCCTCTACGACCTGCAGCAGGAACTCAAACAGAACGGCTTCCACAACTTTATCCCAATTGTGGCGGACGTCCGCGATAAAAACCGGGCAAATTCCATCTTCCAGGAGTACAAGCCCGACATCGTTTTCCACGCCGCGGCATACAAGCACGTGCCGCTGATGGAGTACAACCCCTATGAGGCCATCAAGATCAATATTGCCGGTACCAAGGTCATTGCAGACCTGGCCCAGCAACACAATACCGATAAATTCGTCTTTATTTCCACGGACAAGGCGGTCAATCCCACCAACGTGATGGGTGCCTCCAAGCGGATTGCCGAGATGTATATCAGCTGTATCCAGCAGGAAGGGGGGACCAAGTACATTACAACCCGCTTTGGGAACGTATTGGGATCCAATGGCTCGGTGATTCCGCTCTTTAAGAAACAGATCGAGAAAGGCGGCCCGCTGACAGTCACCCACAAAGAAATTACCCGATATTTCATGACCATCCCCGAGGCTTCCCAACTGGTACTCGAGGCTGGGGCCATGGGCGAAGGTGGGGAGATTTTCATCTTCGATATGGGGGAATCGGTAAAGATATTCGACCTGGCCAAAAACATGATCCGCCTCTCCGGCCTCCGCTACCCGGAGGATATCGACATCAAGATCACCGGGCTCCGACCCGGGGAAAAGCTCTATGAGGAGCTTCTGGCAAACGGGGAGAATACGCTCCCTACCTATAACCGGAAGATCATGATCAGCAAGGTGCGCGAACTGGATTACGCAAAAGTGCGCTCCCTCATCGACGAACTATGCATCTCCAATATGTTCTTCAGCGGGGATACGGTAAAGCTTATGAAAAACATCGTGCCCGAGTACGTGTCCAATAATTCGGAGTTTTGTAAATTCGACCGGTCCCACCCGGAGGAGCCCATCGAATCGCGGGAGGACCAGCTCAATACGGAGCGGCTTTCCATTCTGGAGGACCTGCTCCCTTCAAAACATAATCCGTCCAAGCAATGAACAAACAAGTATTCCGGAGAGTTTTCCTTCTCCTTGTTGGCGCCCTGCTGATCAGCTCCTGCGCCTCCCGAAAAAATGTCGTCTATTTCCAGGACACGGGTTCCTATGAAACCCTGCTCGAAGAGAACAACGCGGTGACCAAATTCAAGGAAGACGACCTGGTGTCCATCCACGTATCCTCTTTGAACCCCGAGGCCAGCGCGCCCTTCAACTTGTTCCGCGGACCTTCCGAAGGCGGAATCCGCGCCGAACAGGTAGACTATCTGATCGATGAATTCGGGATGATTGATTTTCCTGTAATTGGCAAAATCAAAATAGCGGGCCTTTCCCCGGAAGAAACGCGGACCTTGTTGCGGGAGCGCTTGTCTGAATACATCCGGGACCCCATCATCAACATCCGCCTGAACAACTTTACGGTAACCGTACTGGGGCAGGTAAACCGCCCCGGCACTTACCCGGTTCTCGGGGAGAAAATCACCATCCTGGAGGCCCTGGGCCTGGCCGGCGATATGGGGATCAAGGGCAAGCGGGAAAATGTGCTGGTCATCCGGGACTTTGACGGTACCAAGGTGTATACCCGTATCGACCTGACAAAAAAAGATGCCTTTAATTCCCCGGTCTATTACCTCACCCAGAACGATGTGGTTTACGTGGAGCCGAACAATTCGGCTATAAAGACTTCCAGCCTGGATAGCCGTGCAAGCATTATGGTCTCCATTATTTCGACCCTGATTACATCCACAGTAATCCTGATCACGCGATTGTAGGCTCAATTATTCCCAAATTATCAATTTACCTATGGCCGATTCTACGGAAATCAGAGAAATATTAAGTACCTACCTGCGGCACTGGAAGTGGTTCCTGTTATCGCTAGCAGTAGCTATTAGTATAGCCGTTGTGTATTTGCGCTACGCCGTTCCAAAATACGAGGCGCGGGCCAAGATCAAGATCATCGAGGACCAGAGTTCCGCCGGAGGGCTGGACCTTTTCTCGGATATCGGGATGTTATCCGGGGGGAACACGATGGTGGAGGACGAGGTGGAAGTATTCAATTCCCGGAGCAATATCATCCAGGTTGTCCGGGAGCTGGGCCTGAATTCCCGGATTATTTCCCTGGGGAATATCCGGAATACGGAGTTGTACGACCATCCGCCCTTAAACCTGAACTTCCTGTCGGCCGATTCGGTAATCAATCGTTCCGCATATTCTTTTTTTGTAACTGGTATCTCGGACACGTCTTTTCGATTTTCGCGGGAAGAAGATGGGCCGGCCCAGTTATACGCCTTTGGGAAAACCATCGAGACCCCCCTGGGGGATTTGGTGATTACCCCGAATTTTGAAAACGCGGAAGCCTACAGGGATCGCAAGCTTATGGTTAGCATTACCCCGGTGACCAAGGTAGCCGAAAATTACCAGGCACGTGTCCGGGTGGCCATTGCCGAGGAGTTTTCCAATATCGTCACCCTCTCCCTGGAAGATCCGATCCCCAACAGGGCAAGGGATTTTCTCAATACGCTGATCCGAATCTACAACGAAAATGCGATAGCCGACAAAAAGGCCGTAGCGGACAAGACCTCCCAGTTCATCAACGACCGGATTGCTGCAATTTCCTCCAACTTAACCAATGTGGACGAATCTGCAGAAGAACTGAAGACCGAGCGGGGACTTACGGATATCCAGTCCGAGGCGAACATCAACCTGAATTTCGGCGCCAGCAACCGCCAGCAACTGGCGAGTTCCCAAACCCAGCTGGAAATTGCAGCCTCCATGCAGGACCTGGTGCAACAGCAGGACGGGTACGAGATCATGCCCACGAACATTGGTCTGGACGACCCGACCATTGCCAGTACCACGGCCCGGTATAACCAGCTGGTGGCAGAACGGCGGCGGTTGATGAAAAGTTCTACCGAGAAATCCCCGATTATCCAGAACCTGGACCAGGAACTCGACGGGTTGAAGCAGAGCATGCAATCCAGTTTGAACAGCAAGGTGAATAACCTGGGGATGCAGGTCAGTACGCTGACCAACCAGCAGGCCATCATCAATTCAAAGATTTATTCGGCGCCCCGGAATGAGCGGGATTTGCGCGACATCACCCGCCAGCAGCAGACCACGGAGTCGCTCTACCTGTACCTGTTGCAGAAGCGGGAGGAGGCGCAGATTGCGGTGGCATCCACCGCCCCGAAATCCCAGATAATAGACAGTGCCTACCATGTTTCGGATACGCCTGTATCACCGAGGAGGAAACTCGTATACCTGGTATCCATCATATTTGGCCTGCTCGTCCCGTTTTCGGTGATTTACGCCCGGGACCTGCTGGACAACAAGATCCACAGCCGGCACAACCTGGAACAAATCATCCACGACGCCCCGGTGTTGGGGGAACTGCCCCGGCTGGGCAAGAAGGACAACAAGTTTATCGTTAAGGACGACCGGTCCATCCTGGCCGAATCGCTTCGCATCATTCGCACGAACCTGGACTACCTGCTCAAGGCGCGCCGGGGAGGAGGGAAGAACAACCTGATCTTTGTGACCTCCGGGACGCCCGGGGAAGGGAAGACCTTCTTTTCCACAAACCTGTCGCTGGTGCTGTCGGGCAACCGCAAACGCGTGTTGCTCATCGGCGCGGACATCCGGAATCCGAAGCTGTATACCTATTTCCTGAACAACAACGTGGACAACATGGGGAAACAGGGGCGCAACAAGGATGCGGGCCTCACCGAATACCTCTACGATGACAAATACCGCCCCCAGGACATTATCAACAGCATGTTGGTAGACCAGCACGCCATCGACGTGATCTTTTCGGGCCGGATCCCGCCCAACCCGGCCGAATTGCTGATGAACGAGCGGATGAAGGAACTCCTGGACGAAATGAGCCGGGAATACGACTACGTGGTGGTAGATACCGCGCCGATCCTGGTGGTTACCGACACCCTGCTGTTCAGCGACAAGGCCGATCTGATGGTATATGTGGCCCGCGCAGGGGTTACGGCCCGGGATACCCTGGACTTCCCGGCCAAACTGAAGGAAGAGGGGAAAATATCCAACCTGGCCTTTATTGTCAACGACGTGAAACAGACGAACCTGGGGTATGGGGGGAAATACGGGTACGGCTATTCGAAAACCCAGAAAAAATGGTGGAAGTTCAGGTAATCACCCATTCAGGAACTAAAAACCGGCCCCGAGCCGGTTTTTTTATGGATTGAGTTGATAACTTAACCTGAAAGTGACATTACTTTTTAGCCCGAATCCGTATGTTTGCCCGCCGTTCTATCCCGATCAAACCTTTTGCAAAAAAAAGCCGTATGTATTGGAGATTCAAGCTTTTTGCGAATCGATCCGTGGTCATTTAACGAAGATCAAAACCGCTTAGTCGAATATCAACGCGGCCATTACCTATTACGCGATTGTCGGGTTATATTTGGTTGATTGGGCAAAAAATTGCAATGAATTAGCTCCTTACTATGAAAAACTACTTATCGGCCCCAAAATCCACACTTTCCGGAATCCTGGTATTGTTGGCAGTAACCCTTATGCCCTTTGCACTTTCCGGGCAGATTAACTTTGGCCAGAGCCAGCTGGATTACAACGGTTTTGCCATTAACAGCGTTACTTCCATGCAATACGGCCCGGACGGCCGCTTGTATATTGCGGAATACCCGGGAACCATCAAAATCGCCACCATCAACAAGGTTGCCGCCAACCAGTACGAGATTGCGGACCTGGAAATCCTCACAGGGGTCAAAGATATTGTAAACCACGACGATGACGGCGGGCCCTGCAGCGGCACAGCCAATGCCTGTACGAGCCGGGAAACCACCGGCCTCACCGTGGGCGGGACCTCTGCAAACCCGGTTATCTACGTTTCTTCCAGCGATTTCCGGATCGGGGCCGGGACCGGAGGGGGGAACGGGGATGTGGACCTGGATACCAATTCCGGGATCATCACCCGGATGACCTGGAACGGTAGCAGCTGGGACGTGGTAGACCTGGTCCGCGGCCTGCCGCGATCCGAAGAAAACCACGCCACCAATGGCCTGGAGCTGGTAAACATTTCCGGGACCAATTACCTGCTGGTGGCCCAGGGCGGCCATACCAACGGGGGCTCGCCTTCCATCAATTTTGTCCTTACCGGGGAATATGCCCTGGCCGCGGCCATCCTGGCCATCGACCTGGACCAGCTCAACGCACTCCCCACCCTGACGGATGGAGACGGCCGCGATTATATCTACGACCTGCCCACCCTGGACGATCCGACGCGCCCGAATGCGAACGGTATAACCGACCCGGATACCCCGGGTTATGACGGCGTGGATGTTGGCGACCCATTTGGGGGCAACGACGGCCTGAACCAGGCGATCCTGGAAGCTAACGGCCCTGTACAGATTTTTTCCCCGGGCTACCGGAATTCCTACGACCTGGTGGTTACCGAGAGCGGAGCGGTTTACGTAACCGACAACGGACCCAACGGGGGATGGGGAGGCCTGCCCGAAAATGAAGGGACAGCTTCAGTGACGAATAACTACGTACCCGGGGAACCCGGCAGCAATTCCGCGGCCCCCGACGGGGAATTCATCAACAACGAGGACCACCTGGTGCTGATTACCACGGACATCCAGAATTATACGTTCAATTCATATTACGGGGGGCATCCGAACCCCACGCGTGCCAACCCTGCAGGTGCCGGGATTTATACCGCCCCGAATCCTTCCTCTACCGCTGGTGCTGTATGGCGCACCCTGACGTACGACCCGGACATGTCGCGGCCCAATTCCACAAATGACCCGAATATTGCCCTGCCGGCCAACTGGGACCTGGTGGCCCCAGCAGCCAACCCGGTGGAAGGCGATTACCGCGGGCCGGGGATTGTCAACCCGGAAGGTCCGGATGACGACCTGATCACTATTTGGCCCACCAACACGAACGGGATCGACGAATACACCGCTTCCAATTTCGGCGGCGCCATGCAGGGGAACCTGCTGGCCAGTTCCAATACGGGTACCGTCCGGCGGGTGGAGCTCGACGGCAGCGGGCAATTACAAACGCTGACCGTTAATTTCTTTAGCGGGCTGACGAATTCACAGGCCCTGGGCATTACGTGTAATTCCGATACGGACCCGTTCCCGGGAACGGTTTGGATTGGCAACCTGGCCGGGACCATTTTCGTCTTCGAGCCCAACGACGCGGTAAACTGTATCGACCCTTCAGACCCTTCCTACGACCCGAATGCGGATTACGACGCGGACGGTTATACAAACCAGGACGAAGAAGACAACGGCACGGACCCGTGTAACGGCGGATCCCAGCCTTCGGATTTTGACCAGGTTGCCGGGGCGCCCTTTGTCTCCGACCTGAACGACCCGGATGACGACGCGGACGGCATTGCCGACGCCGACGACCCCTTCCAACTCGGGGATCCCTTAACCGGTGGCAGCGATGCCTTTACGATACCTATCGAGAATGGCCTGTTTAACGACCAACAGGGCCTTGGAGGTATTTTCGGCCTGGGGATGACCGGTCTGATGAACAACGGGGACACCGGTGCCAACTGGCTGGACTGGCTGGACCGCGTAAATGACCCGAACGACCCGAACCCCAATGACGTCCTCGGCGGCGCTCCCGGGTTGATGACGTCCCACATGACGGCCGGTACGGCCAATGGGGTTGCCAACAACCAGGACAAGGGCTACCAGTACGGCGTACAGGTAGACCAGAACACCGGGCAGTTTACCGTGTCCGGGCGGATGGTCAACTTTGACGGGGCGCTGCAGCTCTACGGAAATACAGCAGCCGTGGGGGGCGAATTGGGCTATTTCATCGGCGATGGGACGCAGAGCAATTTTATCAAACTCGTGCTGACCACGGACGGCGTATTGGCCTCCCAGGAAATCGATGACGCGGTAGTGGGTACGCCTCTGCAGGCAACGATCCCCGTGGGGAATCGCCCTTCGGCTGAATTTTTCTTCTATTTCATTGTGGACCCGGCTACCGGGGAGGTGGAACTGGAATACGCTATTGAACAGGGCCCACGGGTTTCCCTGGGAAGCATTACCGCCCAGGGGAGTATCCTCACGGCCCTCCAGCAAAGCAGCCAGGACCTGGCTGTGGGCTTTATCGGCACCTCGAACACCTCGGGTGTGGAGTTGGAAGGAACCTGGGATTTCCTCAATGTGAAAAGCAACGTCCCGGTGGTAGCCCTCGCACTCGAAGACCTGACGCGCATTGTCAACTCCCTGGACGAGGACATTGCCCTGGAGAATTACTTCGACGACGACATGGGGCCGGAGAACCTGACCTATACGGTCGAAAACAATACAAACCCCGGCATCGGGGCGCAGATAAATGGGTCTACCCTGACGATTTCCTATCCGGGGACCCCGCAAACTACCTCGCTGACCATCCGCGCCACAGACGGGGACGGTAATTTTGTGGAGCAGGGCTTTGACGTGACGGTCACCGATGGCCCGATTGTGCTGTACCGGGTAAATACCGGGGGGCCGGAACTGGCATCCATCGACGGGGATATCAACTGGGAAGCCGATACGCTTGCCGAACCTTCCCAATACCTGACCCTCGGAGGCTCCAACAAGGTACAGGCCTACGGCGTCAACAGCTTTACGCCCGAGGTGAACCTGGCGACGACCCCTGAAGAAATTTACGATTCGGAACGCTACGATTCCCAGCAAGGCCCGCCGAATATGACCTATTCCTTCCCGGTTTCCCCGGCAGGGCTCTACGAAGTGCGTATCTATGTGGGCAACGGCTGGACCGGCACGGAAAACCCGGGCGAACGGATTTTCGACATTACCCTGGAGGGTACGGTCTATCCGCTCACCAGCGACATCGACCTCTCCGGTACCTACGGACACCAGGTGGGGGCGGTCCTCACGCATGTCATCCCGGTGGATGACGGCTTTCTGGACGTCGCTTTCCTGCACGACGTGATTGAAAACCCGTTGGTAAACGGAATTGAGATCCTCGATGTGGCAGACGACGATACCCCGCTCTATGTGTTTCCGATTGCAGACCAGACGAGCATTATCGGGGAGCAGCTCACCGGGAGCCTGGGCGTTCAGGCCCTGGGCGGGGACGGCAATTTCAGTTACTCGGCCTCCAACCTGCCCCCGGGGCTCAGTATCGAGCCTACCAACGGGCAGATTGGCGGCACCGTGCAGGCTGGGGCAGACGCCGGCAGCCCCTACAACGTGAGCATCACCGTCGACGACAGTGACGGGTCTCCCGCAGATGCCGTAACTATCAACTTCCAGTGGGAAATCATCAACCCGACTACCTGGCGGATCAACGCCGGGGGCGAGGAGGTGACTGCCACCGATGACGGCACGAATTGGCGGTATAACGGGGCCTCTGGCGCCTATACCGGCGGTATTTACAGCGTGAATACGGGTGTGGCGCTGGAATCCGGCCTGGAATTCAGCCAGCGGGATGCTTCCATCCCTGCGTATATCGACGAGACAGTCTACGAATCCCTTTTTGCCACGGAGCGCTACGACGCCCCGACGGCACCCGAAATGGAATACCAGGTGCCCCTGGAGAATGGGGACTATATACTCAAGGTGTACGTAGGGAACTTTTTCAACGGCACGGATGAGGTAGGCGAACGCGTCTTCGACATCAACGTGGAAGGGGTGCTTGTGGAGGATGATTTTGACCCGGTGGCGGCCTTTGGGCACCTCTCCGGCGGGGCATTGTCCTATCCGGTTACCGTGACCGACGGGGTTATGAACATCCAGTTTATCCACCAGGTGGAGAACCCCGTGCTGAACGCCATCGAAATCATATCCGTGGATACCGGGAACCCGGATTTGGTGCTGGACCCCATTGCCGACCAGTCCGATGACCCGGGGACTTCGGTTTCCCTTACGGCCAGTGCCTCCGGGGGGGATCCCGGGGAAGCCGTAACCTATTACATCACCGGACAGCCGGACGGCCTGGACATCGACCCTTCCACGGGGGAAATCTCCGGGACGATTTCCAGCCAGGCATCCATTGGGGGCCCCAACAACAACGGGGTGCACCTGGTCACCGTAACGGCCACCAAGCCGGGATCTGCCCCGGCCACGCAGAATTTTGCCTGGACCATTTCCCAATCCTGGATTGAAAAGAACGAAAACCAGAATTATACGGCCCGGCACGAAAACTCCTTTGTTCAGGCCGGGGACAAGTTCTATTTAATGGGTGGTCGCGAGAGTGCACAAACCGTGGATATTTACGACTACACCACGGATACCTGGGAATCCCTGGCTGGTTCCGCCCCCTTTGAATTCAACCATTTCCAGGCGGTAACGTATCAGGGGCTCATTTGGGTGATTGGCGCATTCCAGACAAATGCGTATCCGAATGAAATCCCTGCTGAATTTATCTGGATGTTCGACCCGGCCGACCAGGTCTGGATCCAGGGGCCCGAAGTTCCCGTCGGGCGCCGCAGGGGATCGGCCGGACTGGTGGTTTACAACGATAAGTTTTATGTGGTTGGAGGTAATACGGACGGGCACGACGGCGGTTTTGTACCGTGGTTTGACGAATTCGACCCGGCTACGGGCCAGTGGACAATCCTGGCCAATGCCCCGAATGCGCGCGACCACTTCCACGCCGTTCTGATCGGGAATTCGCTCTATGTATCCGGTGGCCGGCAATCCGATGCGGGAACGGGCAATGTTTTTGCACCCACTATCCCTGAAATCGACGTATACGATTTTACTTCGGGGACCTGGAGCAGCCTGCCTGCCGGGCAGAATATCCCAACCGAGCGCGCAGGAGCGGCTTCTGTGAACTACAACGGCCGCCTGCTGGTTATCGGAGGGGAAACGGAAACTCCCGGCGCATCCCTGGCCGTCACCGAGGAATACGACCCGCAGTCCAATACCTGGCGGACCCTCGGCCCATTAAATAACCCGCGACACGGGACCCAGGCAATTGTCTCCGGCAACGGCATCTTTATCGCGGCCGGGTCGCCGGTGCGGGGCGGGGGCAACCAGAAGAACATGGAGTACCTTGGGGTAGATGCCCCGGTGGGCTCCCCAAGCGTGGCGAGTACGCTGGAAACCCCCGATGGTATCCAGATTGCCGACGGGGCAACAGAGTCCTTTGATATTACCCTCTCCGGGGGAAATGTGGGGGTATATGTCACCTCGATGGACCTGAGCGGGCCAAACGCAGGGGATTTTGTGATCACTGCCGGGGAACTGAGCGATCAATTGCTCAACGCGAACAGCACCTATTCGGTATCTGTTCAGCTCACGGGAACGGGCCCCAACCGCAGTGCCACGCTGACCATCAATTACGGCAATGGCCAGTCCCAGGAGATCATCCTTTCCAATGACAACCTCGCGCCGGACGTCACCAATCCCGGCGACCAGTTTAACAATGAAGGGGACAACGTCAGTTTGCAGATCGAGGCGTCGGACGCCAGTGAAAACCTGGCTTACAGCGCTTCAAACCTTCCGCCGAACCTCACCATCAACCCGACCACCGGATTGATTACGGGCGTACTGGCTTCCGGTTCGGGCAGCGTTTTCCAGGAGGATAGCGGCCTGGTGGTTATCGAGGCGGAATCCACGGATATTGTTCCCGACTGGGCTACAACAACTACGGGCGGTGCAGTTGGCGTCATCGCAGGCACCAACCACCTGAACAATCAGAACGGGGGTACGCTTACCTACGAGATAGCCATCAACACGCCCGGCGTCTACCGCTTTAACTGGCGGAATTTCTTCAGCGGCTCGGTACCGACGGACGAGAACGACAACTGGCTCCGATTCCCGAATTCCAATGGAGTTTGGTTCTTCGGCTACAAGGGGACTCCCGCCAGTGAGGCGGCCCTGATCGCCGAACTCGAAGGGGCCCAGAACAACATTGTCTTCCCGGTGGGAAGCGGCCGGGAATCGGCCTCCACGCTTCCGGAAGGCGCTTCCGGCAATGGTTTCCTGAAGGTCTATCGCGCTGGCGGAACCTCGGAAGTCTATGACTGGCAGGCCAAGACCAGCGACAACGACGCCCACGATGTATACGTCCGCTTTGAAAATGCGGGCACCTATACCATGGAAATATCCGAGCGATCCGCGGGGCACGCCATCGACCGCATAGCGCTCTATAAAGTGGACGGCCCTGCCTATACGGATTCCCAGCTCACCAATGCGCCGGAGTCCGAAGTAACCCCGGGGAACGGGGCGGCGGCAAACAGCCCGTACAGCGTCCAGGTAACGGTTACCGACGACGGCAACCCGGCCCTGGATACGACCGTCGACTTCCAGTGGATTGTCGGCGACGGGACCAACGAGCCGCCGGTGGCCCTGGCAGAAGCCTCGCCGCTTTCCGGTCAGGCACCCCTGCAGGTGCAGTTCACCGGGGAAAATTCCACCGATGATAGCGCCATAACAGCCTATGCCTGGGATTTCCAGGACGGGGAAACCTCCATTGAGACCAACCCGCTGCATACCTTTACGGATCCGGGCACCTATGTGGTGGAGCTTACGGTAACCGACGATGCCGGCTTCCAGGATACCGATACGGTTACCATCACGGTCAACGCCGTTACCAACCAGCCGCCTACCGCGGTGGCAGCAGCTACGCCCCAGAGCGGGATTGCCCCCCTGGAGGTGCTGTTCGACGGGTCGGGATCCTCGGACGACGTGGGGATTGTAAGCTACTTCTGGGATTTCCAGGACGGAAGCACCTCCGACCAGGAAGTTGCGGAACATACCTTTACAGCGGCCGGGGACTACAATGTAACACTCACCGTTACGGATTCGCAGGGCGAGGAGGATACCGATACCATCACCATTTCGGTAACGGGCAATACGGCTCCCGTGGCAGTCGCCGAGGCGACCCCGGTAAGTGGGGATGCCCCCCTGGTGGTTGATTTCACAGGGAGCAATTCCACGGACGACGGCACCATTGTGTCCTATGCATGGGATTTCCAGGACGGGGGCACCTCCAACCTGGCCGACCCGCAGTACACATTTACAACGCCCGGGGAGTATATCGTTTCCCTTACGGTAACCGACGATGGCGGACTGACCGGGACCGATACGATCACCATCACGGTATCGGATCCGAACCAGGCGCCGGTAGCGGTGGCCGAAGCCACGCCCACTAACGGGGAAGCGCCCCTGGTGGTGGATTTCACCGGGAGCAATTCCACGGATGACGGCACGATTGTATCCTATGCCTGGGATTTCCAGGACGGGGGCACCTCCGACCAGGCGGATCCGCAATATACGTTTGCGGCTGCCGGCAACTACGACGTAACCCTCACCGTTACGGACGATGGCGGGTTGACGGATACCGACACGATCACTATCGTGGTTACCGACCCGTCGGGCAACGAGCCCCCGGTAGCGCTGGCGGAAGCCACCCCGGTGAGCGGTATCGTACCCCTGGAGGTATCCTTTACGGGTAGTAATTCCACAGATGACGGTACGATAGTGACCTATGCATGGGATTTCCAGGACGGGGGAACCTCCGACCAGGCAGACCCTGTTTACACCTTCAATACGCCCGGGGAATATGTTGTTTCCCTGACGGTGACCGACGACGAAGGCCTGACGGATACGGATACCATACTGATCGAAGTTCAGGATTCCGACGTGGACCCGATTGTCGATGCGGGGGAAGATGTTACGCTGACCCTGCCGGATGATTCGGTGACCCTGACGGGCACAGCCTCCGACCCGGATGGAGGTGACATCGTTTCGTACCAATGGACATTTGACGGCCCGGGAACCCCAACGCTTTCGGGCGAGGATACTGCTGAGCTCACTGTCACCGGCCTCGTGGAAGGCACCTATATATTCACCCTGACCGTGATAGACGACGACGGCCAGTCCGCTTCCGATTCGGTGGTGGTAACCGTCCTGTCCGGAAACGGCAATCCGGTAGCAGTGGCAGAAGCCACGCCGGAAAGTGGCACGGCCCCGCTGGATGTTAGTTTCACCGGCAGCAATTCCACGGATGACGGCGCAATTGTAAGTTACAGTTGGGATTTCGGGGATGGCAATACCTCTGACGAAGCCGACCCGCAGCACACCTACACGAGTCCGGGCACCTATCAGGTGAGCCTCACGGTCACCGATGATTCAGGCCTTACCGATACGGCTACCCTGACCATTGTGGTTTCCGAAGAACAGGCTTCCATGGTAGTCAGCGTCCTGAACCCTGCGGTTGTCTACGGCGGGAATGGGGTTAAAAGTGCCGTGATTGAGATTTTGAATATGCCGGATGATACCGAACTCTTCGGGATCCGCATCTTTGACTATAGCGGCAGGCTGATGTTGTCCTACCTGGCAAGGGACTATACCTTTAGCCCGGTTGAGTTTGCCGTTCCGGTGGAGGGGCTTCCCAGCGGGGTATACTACATCCAGCTGGAATTTACCCAGGGAGATAATATCGGACTTAAATTGATGGTGGACTAACGGAAAGACCGTCCGATCTGCAATTTATAAGTAAGACAGCAAACCCGCCGGAAGGCGGGTTTTGTTTTCTGAGGGTTTCAACCGGCGGGGAGGCACTAAAAATGCCGGCTTTGCCTACTTCTTCGGAGCCTCAATAAAAACTGCCGATGGTATGCTGTATGGCGGTTTCGAGTTTTACCAGGTGCTTCGGTCTCAGGGTGATTTCTTTGACGGCATCGAGTTGGCGCAGGTTGTGCACATCGGATCCCAGAAAATTGATCAGGTCGGACTCCAGGAGTTCGTAGGCAACCTTTTGCACTTCCGGCCCGTAATAATTCCCCAGGCTCAGCATATTGAGCTGCATCAGGATGCCCTGCTCGGCGTACTTCCGGTATTTCCCCCTTTTCTGGTGCAGGAACTGGTAGCGCTCCGGGTGGGCAAGGATGGGCGTCAGGCCGCGTTTGGCAATTTCCACGATGCAACGGTCAAAGTTCAGGGGAGGTTGGAGGAACGACATCTCCACCAGCAGGTAGCCTTTGCGGAATTTCAGATAGCCCCCGCTTTCGAGCAACTCCTCAAAAGAATCGTCTACCATGTGCTCGGCCGCCGGCTCCACGGCCACCTGGTTCATGCGCTGGTCCATCAGGGCATCCATCAGCTGGTCGTGCGCCTCGTGGATGGTTTTTCGGGTATTCGGGTAGAGCGGCTGGAGGATATGGGGGGTGGCGATGAACCGGTGGACCCCCAGTTCGCCAAATGCACGCACCAGTTCCACGGACGCGTCCAGGTCCGCCGCCCCATCGTCGATACCAGGCAGGATGTGGTTGTGGATATCCACAAAGTTCTCCAGCTGATCGACCAGGTAACGCTTTTTTTCAAAAAATTGGAACATGCCTGTAGCTTGGGGCAAAAATAGTGTTTCTCACCGGGAGGAGGGTACACTCCGTCGAATTTACAAAAAGACGGCCTTCTGCATCCGTCGGGATTAGCGGAAGTATCCTGTAAAGGCCGGACCCGTCAGTATTGAAGGCCCGGTCAGCGAGCGAGGGCCCGGTCAGGGAGCATTTCAAATGTTAAGGAATCCTTAAAGAAAATCTCACCAGCTCGCCCAAATGTTATATTATGTTACAATTCCGCTATTTCTCCCCCTGGATTTGCTTAAGACTAGGAGATTGTTATAATACAACATTGTAGAAACAATAACTTTCAAAACCTAGGAATGAAGATACTGGTTATTGGAGCCGGTAACATGGGGCTGACATACGCTCAGGCCATGGCCAAATCCAAAATTCTCAAAAAGCGCAACATCATGATCCTCGACAGCGCCGAGGACAAAGTGGAACAACTCAACAAAATGGCGCATTTTGACGCCTTTGAAAAACTCGAGGACTGCGTGCCCCAGGCCGATATGATTTTTGTGGCCGTCAAACCGCACCACAGCAAAAGCCTGTTCGAGGACATGGCGGGTCTGACCACCAAGGGCCAGATCATTATTTCCATCATGGCCGGGGTATCCATCGACTTTATCCGTAAGGCTACCGGGCTAAAGAAAATCGTCCGGGCCATGCCAAACCTCCCCGCCCAGGTAGGGAAGGGGCTAACCTCTTATATCGCCTCGGATGAGGTTTCGCGGATCGAAAGCCTGACCATCGAGGACTTGCTGAACACCACCGGGAAGTCCATCCTGGTGAGCAAGGAGAAATACATCGACGCCTCCACCGGAATTTCCGGGAGCGGGCCGGCCTATGTGTTCTATTTTATGCAGAGCATGATGGAAGCCGCCCTGCAAATGGGATTCTCCGCCAACGACTCCAAGGTCCTGGTCAGCCAGACCTTCGAAGGGGCCATCGAGCTCTTCAACCAGTCAGACCTGACACCGGACGGCTGGATGAAGAAGGTGGCATCCAAAGGCGGGACAACGCAGGCCGCCCTGGATTCCATGGAAGACAACAAACTCAATGAATTGATAAAAGAAGCGGCCTTTGCGGCTTTTAACCGCGCCGTTGAACTGGGAGAAGCACACGTATGAAATACAAACAGCGAATAGTCGTAAAAGTAGGGACGAACGTCATGACCAACCGGGACAACCGGATCGTCCGCCCGGTCCTGCGCAACCTGGTATCCCAGGTAGCCGAACTGTACGAACGGGATATCATTACCACCCTGGTTTCCTCCGGTTCCGTCATTGCGGGGCGGGAAGTCCTGGGAAAATCCAAAATCAAGGACAAGACCCAGCGCCGCCAGGTTTATTCGGCCATCGGGCAGCCGCGGATGATGCGGTTGTATTACAACATCTTCCACGATTACGGGATGAAATGTGCCCAGGTATTGCCCACCAAACGCGATTTCAACCCGGGAATCCACCGGGAGAATATGATCAACTGTTACGAAGGGCTGATGTCCGAAGGGGTGATCCCGATTGCCAATGAAGACGATGCCGTGTCGGTGACCATGTCCATGTTCTCGGACAACGATGAGCTCGCCGGGCTGGTGGCCCAGCTCCTGAACGTGGATAAACTGATCCTGCTGACGGATACGGACGGCTTGTATACAGGCCACCCGGATGATGCCGGCACGGAGCTGATCAGCCATGTATCCGTGGATGACGATGTAGACCAGTTTATCAAGGAGAACGGCAAGGGTGAAGCGGAAGGCCGCGGCGGCATGGGCTCCAAGCTGGATTTCGCCCAGAAAACCGCTGCCAAGAATATCCCGACATTCATTGCCAACGGCAAGAAGCCGAATGTCATCCTGGATATTATGGACGGTAAAAATGTAGGAACCAAAATCACAATGAATTAAGCATGCAATTATTAGATACTACTCATAAAAACAACGTATTAAAATCCATGATGCGCATCCTGGAAGAGGATCGCGAAGCATTGCTGGAGGCCAATAAAAAGGACCTGGACGCCTTTGACCGGGACGACCAGGCCCTCTATGACCGCCTGGTCATGGATTCTGCCAAGATCGACGGCATGATCCGCTCGGTGGGGGAGGTCCTGGAGCAGGATGATCCCGTGAACCGGGAAATCAGCCGGCGTACGGTATCTGACGGACTGGAGGTCATCAACAGGACGGCCCCCTTCGGGACGATCCTGATCATCTATGAATCCCGCCCCGATGTAACCGTCGAAGCCGCGGTACTTGCATTCAAGTCCAACAACAAAATCCTGCTCAAAGGCGGGAAGGAAGCCTACCACAGCAATGTGGCCCTGGTGGCCTGCTGGCACAAGGCCCTGGAGGAAAACGACTTGTCTGCAGACTGGATCCGCATGCTGAAGCTCGACCGGCTGGCCACCCGGGAATTCCTGATGAACCCGCCGGAACCGATCGACCTGATCGTGCCACGGGGAGGCGAGCGGCTCATCGCCTTTGTCAAGGAGCACGCTACCTGCGCCGTGCTGGTCAGCGGCCGGGGGAATAATTTCCTCTACGTAGCCGAAGATGCCGATTGGGACCAGAGCCTCAAGGTGATCCTCAATGCGAAGACGGACAAGATTTCCGCCTGCAATGCCCTGGATAAAATCCTGATCAGTTCAAAACTTCCCGATTACGAGGACAAACTCAGGCAACTGCGGAAGGTGCTCAAGGCGCATTCCGTGAGTATCCTGGTCTCGGATCGCGTTGGGACCATCCTGCCGGAAGAAGAAGTGATCCAGGACGATTCTATCTGGTACGAGGAGTTCCTGGCGCTCAAATGCAGTATTGGCCTGGTGGACTCCACGGAGGATGCCATAGCGGCCATCAACAAATATTCGGGCGGGCACTCCGCCAGCATCATGACCCGGGATGACGAGAAGGCTGAAGCCTTTATGCAGCAGGTAGACAGCGCAGCTGTATACCGGAACGCCTCCACCCGGTTCACGGATGGCGGGCAGATGGGCGTAGGTGCCGAACTCGCCATCAGTACGGACAAACTGCACCACCGGGGGCCCCTGGGGCTCAACGAGCTGGTCACCAACAAATACTACGTCTACGGGGATGGGCACGTACGCGTTTAAGCCCTTACCCTTCCGGAAGCAATTCCGGGGTAACGGGGTGTAGCAGTAAAATCAAAAAGCCCCGGCCTGTTTTCAGGCCGGGGCTTTTCACTTTCCGATTAATCCCGGAGAACCGCCTGGGCGGCGGCAACCCGTGCGATTGGCACCCGGAAAGGGGAGCAGCTCACGTAATCCAGGCCGGTGCGGTGGCAGAATTCCACAGAGGTGGGTTCCCCCCCGTGTTCTCCGCAAATCCCGGTTTTAATCCCCGGCCGGCCCCGGCGTCCGAGTTCGGTTCCCATCCGGACCAACAGGCCCACGCCTTCCTGGTCGAGTTTCTCGAAGGGGTCTGCCGGCAGGATGCCTTTTTCCAGGTAAACCGGCAGGAATTTGCCCGAGTCATCCCGGGAATACCCAAAGGTCATTTGGGTCAGGTCATTGGTCCCGAAGGAAAAGAAATCCGCATGTTCGGCAATTTTGTCGGCCAGCAGGGCCGCCCTGGGGACTTCCACCATAGTGCCTACCGAGTATTCAACAGAATCTTTTCGCTGCCTGAAAACCTCGGCGGCCGTTTGGTCGATGATGGCTTTCTGCTGGACAAATTCCTCTACGGTACCTACAAGAGGAACCATGATTTCCGGCCGGGTTTCAATCCCTTCCACCTTCAGCGCCAGGGCGGCTTGCAGGATGGCCCGAGTTTGCATCTCCGTAATTTCCGGGTAGGTATTCCCAAGCCGGCACCCGCGGTGTCCGAGCATCGGGTTGAATTCTTCCAGTTCGGCCACTTTGGATTTCACCGCATCCAGCGAGATATGCAGGTCCTCGGCCAGTTCCTTTTGGGTGGCCAACTGGTGGGGGACGAATTCATGCAGTGGCGGATCCAGGAGCCGGATGGTCACCGGCAGGCCTTCCATGGCCCGGAAGATCCCTTCAAAATCCTTTTGCTGCATGGGTAAAAGCTCCTTCAGTGCCTGCCTGCGCCCTTTCACAGTATCGGCCAGGATCATTTCCCGCATGGCCTTGATGCGGTCTACCTCAAAGAACATATGCTCGGTACGGGCCAGGCCGATTCCGCGGGCGCCAAAATTTCGGGCCACCCGGGCATCTGTCGGGTTATCTGCATTGGCGCGGACTTCCATGCGGGCAAAAGTATCGGACAGTTCCATCAGTTCGGCGAATTCGCCGCTGAGTTCGGGCTCCCGGGTGGCCACCTTTCCCTCCAGAATGTTCCCCGTAGTCCCGTTGATGGAAATCCAGTCTCCTTCGTGATATTCGTGGTCGCCCACCCGGAGGATGCGGTTGGCGTAGTCGATTTTCAGGGCCCCGGCCCCGGACACACAGCATTTTCCCATGCCTCGTGCCACTACGGCAGCGTGGGAAGTCATCCCGCCCCGGGCCGTGACGAATCCCCTGGCCAGATGCATCCCCTCCAGGTCTTCCGGGGAGGTTTCCACCCGGACCAGGATACTGTTTTTAAATTTCCCGGCTTCGTCTGCAAAGAAAACGATCTGGCCGGTGGCTGCACCCGGGGAGGCGGGAAGCCCCTGGGCAATCACCTGGGCCTCCTTGATGGCAGCCGGGTCAAATACCGGGTGCAGGAGTTCCTCCAGTTTGGCCGGGTCTATGCGCAACAGGGCAGTTTCCCGATCGATACTTCCCTCGCGCAACATGTCCATGGCTATTTTAACCATGGCCGAACCGGTTCGCTTCCCGTTGCGGGTCTGCAGGATCCAGAGCTTGCCCTTCTGGATGGTGAACTCCATATCCTGCATATCCAGGTAATGGGTTTCCAGTTTCTGCTGGTATTCAAACAATTCCTTATAGATGTCCGGCATGAGTTCTTCCAGGGAAGGGAAATTTTCGCGCCGATCGGATTCGGATACCTGGGCCAGTTTTGCCCATTGCTCCGACCCGTGCCGCGTAATTTGCTGGGGGGTGCGGACGCCGGCCACCACATCTTCCCCCTGGGCATTGATCAGGTATTCCCCGTTGAACTTGTTTTCGCCAGTGGCCGCATCACGGGTAAAGCAGACCCCGGTCCCGGAATCCGTGCCCATATTCCCGTAAACCATGGCCTGCACATTGACGGCCGTCCCCCAGTGTTCGGGGTAGCCGTTCATCTTTCTGTAGTATACTGCCCGGTCCCCGTTCCAACTGTTGAATACGGCGAACACCGCACCCCAGAGCTGTTCCCAGGGGTCTGTCGGGAACTCTTTCCCGGTGCGTTTGCGGACGATATCCTTAAAATCGTACACCAGGTCTTTCAGGTCCTGGACGGTAAATTCCGTATCGTGCCGGATATTGCGTTTGTCCTTGAGGTGGTCGATAATTTCCTCGAAGGGGTCCAGGTCCTGTTTTGTCTCGGGTTTGAGGCCCATGACCACGCCGCTGTACATCTGGATGAACCTGCGGTAGGAATCCCAGGCAAATCGCTCATTCCCGGTCTTTTTGATAATGCCTTCAAGGGTTTGTTCACCAAGGCCGAGGTTCAGTACCGTATCCATCATCCCGGGCATGGACACGCGGGCTCCGGATCGAACCGACAGGAGCAACGGGTTTTGCGGGTCCCCAAAAGTAGTCCCCATCGATTCTTCAATTGCGGCAATGGCCTCCCTGACTTCAATTTCAATTTTTTTGAGGACGGCTTCCTTCCCCTCCTGCGTATATAAAGTACAAACCTCTGTGGTAATCGTGAAGCCCGGGGGCACCGGGATACCGATCCGGCTCATTTCGGCCAGGTTGGCGCCCTTTCCGCCGAGCAGGTTCTTCATTTCCCGGGTTCCGTCCGCCCGCTTATCGCCGTAGCGGTAGACGCTCAATTCTTTCTGTGTAGCTGTGAGTGTTTTCATAGAAATGGACTTTGCTTGCCGTGTATTATGGTCACGGTCCGGGAGTAAAGGTAGGGGCATGCGACAGGGTATAATATGATAAACATCAGCCGGAAGGAATCCGTCGGGCATGTAGATATCCCTGGGATTTTACAGTTGACTGATTTCGGGACCGGCGTGACTTTCGGGCCAAAACAGGGTAGAAAAATGAGGTGATATTGAATTTAAAAAAAAACTTCAAGTTTAAAACTCACATTCACAAGCACTTAGGTGAATGGTGACATTTATCAGGTTTTAGGCTGTAATCCTGTCGGAAATTTGTCCCGAAAAACAAAAGCAGTCATGAATACACACCAACACCTCAAACGATCTTATCGTTTCTTATGGATGTCCATCGCCATCCTGGTCCTTTCCGGAACCCCGGCAATCGCCCAGGAATTCAGCCTCAAAAACGGGACAGATGACGTGCTCGTTACCGGGACATCCACCCTGCACGACTGGGAGATTACCGTTGAGGAGAAATCCGGGACCCTGGCCCTGGATACTTCCGGCGAGTTACCGGCCCTGCAGCGCCTGAATCTGCAGATTGTGGCCGAAAGCCTCAAGAGCGGAAAGGGAAGTATGGACAAAAACACCTATAACGCCCTGAATACGGACGACCACAAGGACATCCGCTTCCGGATGAAGGAAGTTCGCTCCCTGGAACCCGTACAGTCTCCCGGAAAGCAGTACAAAGCTGTGCTGGGGGGGACACTGACGGTAGCAGGGCAGGCGCGGGAGATTGACCTGGAATGCGTCCTGACCATCGAAACGGGCCGGGTGCTATTAAAGGGAAGCGAACCCCTGCGGATGACCGACTACGGTATCGAACCGCCAAAAGCCTTACTGGGAACAATCAAAACCGGTGACGAGATCGAGATTCATTTCAACACGGTCTGGACCCGATAAACGCAATACTCACTATTAAAACCACAATCAGATGAAAACGTTCACGCATTATTCATTGTTAGCATTTATGCTTCTGTTCAGCCTGTCTGCCTGGACGCAAAACAACAGGCAGCTGGATAATTTCCGGTCTCCGGACAAAGACGGCATCAACGTCTTTGAAGCCCCGAAGGATACCATCCTGACTTTTGACGGGTTAAAGGTCCGCGTAGGGGGCTCCTCCACGCTGCAATTCCAGGCGCTCGACCACGAGAACTCCGGGGCCGTGGAACTCATTGAGATCGGAGACAACTTCAACCTGGCAACCGCCAACCTGGATTTGGACGTGGCACTGGCCAAAGGGGTCCGCATGCACCTGCGTACTTACCTGTCTTCCCGCCACCACCCGGAACCCTACGTAAAAGGCGGGTATTTCCAGATCGACAACCTGGACTTTATCAGCCCCGGGCTGCTGGGGGAAGCCATGAAACACCTGACGGTTAAAATCGGGCACATGGAAAATAACTACGGGGATGCCCACTTCCGGAGGAGCGATAACTCCCAGGCCATCTATAACCCCTTTGTGGGCAACCTGATCATGGATGCCTTTACCACCGAGGTAGGGGGCGAGGTCTATTACCGTTCCCACACTGGATGGTTTGGTATGTTCGGCCTCTCTAACGGCAAACTGAACCAGGCGGTCACCAACCCCGGGGCCACCGGCCTGTCCGTCCTTGGAAAGTTGGGGTATGACAAGCAGATAACGGATGATTTCCGCTTTCGCCTGACAGGGTCTGTCTATACAACGGGCAAATCCGGACGGGTCTACCTCTATAGTGCAGACCGTACAGGGTCCCGGTATTACCTGGTTATGGAAGATGTGGATGCCTCGGCAACCAGCAACTTCCGCTCCGGTCGCTACGACCCGGGGATGCGGAATGAAATTACCGCTTTCATGTTCAACCCCTTCCTGAAATACAAGGGTCTCGAATTCTTCGGCACCGTTGAACTCGCAAGCGGCAAGGCGGATGCTGAGCCGGACACCCGCTCGGCCACCCAGATTGCCGGGGAACTGATTTACCGTTTTGGCCGGAATGAGAACTTCTATGTAGGCACCCGTTACAACACAGTCAGTAGCGACGACCCCTCTGGAGCGGATATCAACATCGACCGGTTCCAGTTGGGCGCAGGGGCGTTCCTGACCAAGAACATCCTCACAAAACTGGAGTATGTAAACCAGCAGTACGACGGTTTTGACACGACCAGCATTTTCAATGAAGGTGCATTTAAAGGGGTGATGTTGGAGGCAGTGATTAGTTTCTAATACCATTTTTATGGGAAGCCCCGGGGTGTTGGAGGATTTACAACTACCCCGGGGTTTATAAATTTTACCGCACCATGGTTACATTTTCAACATTCGTCGCAAAAACAACGGTATTCGCAGTAATTGCGGCTTTCCTGTTATTCATCGGGGACGAGGACAGTGAAACCACGGTTCATATCCACCCGGAAAGCGAAGTTGTTATTGCGGGAACCACCAATGTGAATTCCTTTGACTGCAGCTATATCCTGGAAGATAAATCCGACCCCCTTCACGTAGTCTACGAAACGAAGGATGGAAAATTCCTCTTCAGCAAAGCGGAACTGTTCCTGCAAAATTCAGGTTTTGATTGTGGCGGCCGGGGCATTAACCGGGACTTTCAGGAACTCTTGAAAACAGAGGACCACCCCAGGGTATTATTGGAGTTGTTATATGCGGAGGTACCCGAGAAACCGTCCGACGTTATCCGGGCGGGGCTTCGTATAACCCTGGCAGGCGTCTCCAGGGAGTTCGAGACGGAACTTATCTGCGATATGAACCCGGACCTTTGTATCTATGGCAACTTTGTGATGCACCTGAGCGACTTTGACCTGGAGGCACCCCGTAAAGCACTGGGGATTATACAGGTAGACGACCGGATTGAAGTACAGCTTAACATTAAGTTGCGGCCCTATTAAACGGGATGTACAGGTATTTCCGGTGCCCGGGATGAGGCGCCAAACTCAAAAAGCCCCGGCCAAATACTGGCCGGGGCTTTTAGCTTCGGATCAACATGCTCGTTCCCGAAGCGCTGATTAACTGTAAACACCCGGATATTTTCATATCGGTCCTTCCGAGAAAAAGAACAACAGGAAGTAAACGGCGGTGAGCAGGGACAGGGTTACGGTTGCCAGGAACAACCAGGTTATGATTTCCGACTTTTCGAATGCGCCCCCGGGGCTGCCGGGATAGCACCTTTTCAGGAATCTGCTGAGGGAAATTACGAAGTGGGCCATGCTGGGGGTGATTTTCGATTTGAAGTGAAGGTACGCCCTTGATGACCCATTCCATGCTACATATGTAGCCGAATGTGCAATAAATGTAACAGGGAGGGTGCAGGTGAGCCGGCTGGGCAGTTGGGTCAGTGCCACGCTATCCGATTAGGGGATAGGTCGACGGGGGTTACACCCCACCCGTCTGATAAAGGAGCGAAACAGCGAATTATTCCGGTTTTCGATAATTCTACAGGAAATTGGGTAAATCCCTGGTTCCATGTAGGACCCGGACAATATAAACAGCGTCTTTCCTTATTTGATTAAATATCGAATGGCCGGATTAAAGGAATGTTCCTCCTCCGTATAATCGAAGATTTCACTGATGTCCTGATCGGCTGTCTGGGAGAGTATGTAGTTGCGGTTGGTTTTGGCTGTCATCAGGCCGACTTCCCGGTTTTTCCTTTAGATTCGATTATATCCTGCACGGAACGGGAGCTTGGGCCGCTGTCGATACCTTTTTCAATTTCTGCCCGAAGATCCGCAACTACCTTATCCCGGTAGATTTGATGCAGGCGCAGGGCATCCCGGATAACTTCGCTGTTGTTCTGGTATTCTCCGGAGGCTACTTGCCTGGAGATATACTCTTCCTGTTTTTTGGTAAAACTGATGTTCATGATATCGCACTTTATTCAGGCTAAAGCCACGCATTATGTCCAAAATTAGCAAATATGGATATTTTATGATCTATACCCCAAATCCTTACCCCAACTTTCGCTCACGGCGCCCGTTTCGATTTTATAGAATTCGGGAATATGAGCGCCAGTAAAATCGAAATAGGGCACGACCTGCTTTATGCCAATTGATGCTTGCGCCGATTTTCATGGTACTCCCAGAACATTCTTTACTATTTACTTCCCGATACAGAAGTTTGAGAAAATATTGCCGAGCAGGTCGTCTGTGCTGATTTGCCCGGTGATCTCCCCGAGGTGGTGGAGGGCCTCGTTGATGTCCACGGAAACCAGGTCGGAAGGGATTCCCGCTTCCATGCCTTCACGGACGTTCCCGATGGCCTCCTGGGCTTTTACCAGCGCCTGGTAGTGGCGGGAATTACTCACCACCGGGTCGTTGTTTTCCAACACCCCGCGGTTGACCAGGCCGAGCAGCGATGCCTGGAGTTGTTCGAGTCCTTCCCCGGTCCGCGCCGAGATGCCCAGGGCCTCCGGGAGGGCTTCTTCCAGTTGTTTCCGGGCCTTGTCATCAAGCCGATCCGTTTTGTTGACCAGCAGGATAACCGGTTTGTCGGGGTGGCGTTCGCGGATGGATTGGATTTCGGCCGACCAGGAGGCAAGCAGGTCCGGGTGGGCGCGGGAACCGTCCACCATGTAGATGATCACCCGGGCCGCTTCCATTTTTTCAAACGTTTTCCGGATACCGATGTGTTCCACCGTATCCTCTGTTTCCCGGATCCCCGCCGTATCGATAAAGCGGAAGCCAATACCTTCCAGGACAATCTCGTCTTCGATGGCATCCCGGGTGGTCCCGGCAATTTCACTTACGATGGCCCGCTCTTCCCGCAGCAAGGCGTTGAGCAGGGTGGATTTCCCAACGTTCGGGGCCCCGGCAATGGCCACGGGAATCCCTTTTTTCAGGACGTTCCCCAGGGCAAAACTGTCTATCAACCCCTTGAGCAGGGCGCTGAGGCGGTCCAGCAGGCCGAAAAACGCTTCGCGGTCCGCAAATTCCACGTCCTCCCCTGAAAAATCGAGTTCCAGGGTAATCATGGAGGCAAAGTGCAGTAACTCCTCCCGCAGTTTCGCGATTTCCGAACTGTACCCCCCGCGCATTTGCTGCAGGGCAATCTGGTGGCTTGCCTTGTTTTCCGAAGCGATCAGGTCGGCCACTGCTTCGGCCTGGCTGAGGTCCATTTTCCCATTGATAAAGGCGCGAAGTGTGAATTCCCCCGGGTTGGCCATCCGGCATCCCGAATCCAGGAACAGGTTCAGGATTTCCTGCTGGATATATACCGAGCCGTGACAGGATATTTCCACCACGTCCTCCCCCGTATAGGAACGGGGAGACCGGAAGACTGTGGCGAGTACCTCGTCCAAAATGCGATCCCCCTTGCGGATAGTCCCCAGATGTACCGTATGCCCGGGACAATCTTCCAGGGCCTTACCGCTGGCCGCGCGGAATTTCTCCGCCGCCAATGGGATGGCTTCCGGCCCGGACAGTCGCAATACGGCGATTGCGCCGGAACCGGCCGGGGTGGCAAGTGCAATAATGGTGTCTCTGTCCATCGGGTTTGCAGTGTTGGCCCACACAGGTGCGCAGGCCCGACAAAAATACGATTAATGAATTTGTCTGCACGCCGCACCCTGCGCGACCCCCTGGGGGTTGAAGGTTCTGGTTATGGGAATGCGGGTCCAGCAGTCGGTTACGCGGGTCCGGTAGGCTTCAGCGGACCTGATATGTGTAACATTTTTGATCGTCCTGCGACCCATAAGTTGCAATCATCAATCAAAAACCGCTACTACTATGGAACTCGTATCGCAACAAACCCTCCGGGAAGACCGCCAGCTGCTTACCGTCACCCACCTGACGCAATTGCTCGGTTACATCATTGGTTTCGGGAGCCTGATTGTCCCCCTGATTATCTGGCTGAGTTCCCGCAATACGGTTATGGACATGGATGCACACGGCAAGGCCATCTTAAACCTCCAGTTAAGCCTGATTGTTTATATCATCGTGGGAATTCCGGCCATCCTGCTCCTTGGGCTCGGTATCCTGATACTGATCGGGGCGGCCGTTCTGGGCTTTGTTTTGCCCATTGTAAACGCCGTTCGGGCCAGCAATGGGGAAGCCCCCAGCCAGTTTATGACCATTCGGTTTTTCGGTGCTTGAACCTCAGGAATTGCGCAATGCCCCAGGCCAATAGGCGCAGGTGGGGTCTGGCGGCCGGGTAAACCACCTCGGTCCGGTAGGCCTCCATCCGGTTGGCAAGGTCCTCTTTGTGCTTCAGGTCGCCCCAACCCAGGTCTACGATCCGCAGGTCGTTGGCAAAGGCCCAGCGAATTTTCTCCAGCAGCATGAGTTTGCCCAGGCCAAAAGGTTCATATTCCGTGTCGAACCCGGTAATGGCGCTGGCCATTACCCCCTGGCGATGGTAGTTCAATCCGATGGAAATAGGGGTGTCGCCATCGTAAATGGCCATCAGGGAGGCTTGGTTATCCCGGATCCGGTCCCAGGTATGGCGCACAATGTCCTCCCAGCGGCCCAGCGAATCGTGGTTGACGTCTTTTTGGGCAAAACGGCGTCCGATCATGGTTCGCAACCCGGCCATCAACTCCCGGTAGGTCCCCGGGTCCATATTTTCAGTATGCACTGTAAAACGAAAATCCACCCGATCCTCCAACCGCCTTTTCAGGCGCCGGCAATTCTTATATCGCCGGCTTCCCAGACAGTCCCGCAAAAACGCTTCGATTTCTTCTGCAGGGGATAAATCGACCAGGTAGCTCCGGTGCAACCTGCACGTGTACGATTTGAATCCGGATTGAAGTTGCGGGCCGCCACCAGGCAAATAAGGGGGAATCAGGTGGACGACAGATATCCCGCCTGAAGCAGGTGTCCGGGTGTCTGGCAGGCCCTTTGCGCCCTGGTAAAACCAGGGCAGGCAGTCTTCCTCATAAAGAAGGTTGTGGAAATGCAGGTGGCGGATCACCGGCCGCAGGCTGTCAGGAATTCAGCATTACCGGCATAACCAGCATGGTGATGAATTCGCCTTCGTCCAGGCCGTCTGCAGGGGTCAGTATCCCGGCCCGGTTGGGCAGGCTCATCTCCAGGGAAATCTCATCCGACCCGAGATTTCCGAGCATTTCCACCAAAAACCGCGAATTGAACCCGATCTGCAGGTCGTCGCCCTGGTAGGAACAGGTGAGCCGCTCCTCGGCCTTGTTGCTGTAGTCCACATCCTCCGCGGAAATATTCAGCTCCGCCCCGGCAATTTTCAGCCGGATCTGGTGGGTGGTTTTATTGGAAAAGATGGAAACCCTTCGAACGGAACTCAGCAGTTGGGAGCGCTGGATCACCAATTTGTTCGGGTTTTCCTTCGGGATAACCGCCTCGTAGTTCGGGTACTTCCCGTCGATCAGCCGGCACACCAGGACGGTATTGGCAAAGAGGAACTTCGCATTGCTGTCGTTGTAAGCTACCGTAACAGGGTCTTCGCTTCCCGCCAGGATGCCCTTGAGGAGGTTCAGGGGTTTCTTGGGCATGATAAACTCCGCCACTTCGGATGCCTGTACGTCTGTCCGCCGGTATTTGACAAGTTTGTGGGCATCCGTGGCCACAAAGGTCAGCCCCTCGGGCGAAAACTGGAAGAATACGCCGCTCATCACCGGGCGCAGGTCGTCATTCCCGGCGGCGAAAAGGGTTTTATCGATAGCGGTGGCCAGGATGTCCCCCATGATTTCCGTTTTGCTCGGGTCCGGGAGTTCCACGGCCTTCGGGAATTCGGCCCCGTCCGCATAGGCCAGGGCGTATTTCCCGTGGCTGGAACTGATCTCCACCGTATTATTGTCCTCGACAACAAAGGTCAGCGGCTGTTCGGGGAAGGTCTTGAGGGTATCCAGCAGCAACCGGGCCGGGACGGCAATGGTCCCTTTATCCCCGGAATCGACCTCCAGTTCCGAACTCATGGTTGTTTCCAGGTCGGAAGCGGATACTGTCAGCTTCGTGCCATTCAGGTCAAAGAGGAAATTATCGAGGATGGGCAGCGTATTGCTGTTGCTGATGACGCCTCCGAGTACCTGGAGTTGTTTCAGTAGATACGTGCTTGAAACTATGAATTTCATTGAAAAAATGCTTTAAAACGCCGGAAATCCCCGGTGGTTTGGCTCTTTTTGGGTGTTCTGACAAATATATCCCAAATGTGGGTTGAAGGAAAACAAACTTATCAACAGGAATCAGGCGTACCGGCGCCGTCGGATATACCGGAAAAGGCCGCCAAAGAGCAGGAGCAGTGCAATGGGAAGCCCGATATTCAGGAGTTGCCATTGGGTTTTCTCGGCTGCCGCTTTCCGGGGGTCGAGCAGCGGGATAGCCACCTCCTTATTGCGGATGTTTATAAGTCCGTTATCCTCCAGCAGATAATTGACTGCATTCACGAGGAATTCCTTGTTGCCGTAGAAATTATTCGTCCATTTGTCATAGCCGAGTTCCAGGGGCCGGCCATTCTGCAACTGGTTGGAGGCGAGGTCCCCGTCGGATACAACGATCATTCGGTTTTCAAGGCCCTGCTCCCGGTAGTCCGGCAGGTCCACAGGTCGGATCCGGTTGGCATAAGCGGAGCGGAAGGCACCTTCCACCAGTACTGCCAATGGCAGGTTGCCCGGCACAAATCGCTCCGGATCGGGTTCTTCCCGGACCAGTTCCAGACTGACTATTTTGGGCGTCCCCTCGGCACGTGAGCGGGGAGAAGAAGCATACAGGATGGTTTTCCGGTACGGGTTCTCCAGGGTGTCGATGGTGCTGGCAAATTGCATCCTCAGCGCTTCAAGGTTCCGGTTGATCGGGTGGTTGTCCCGGGAAAAAACCATCGGGTGGTAGACCCAGGGCAATGGATTGTACTCGGAGCCCGTACCGCTGCCCGTGGCCAGGACTATCTGGGTACAGTACATATCCGCAACCAGGTTCGCGTTGATTCGGACCCCGTAGCGAAATAGCAAATCGTCCAGGTTCAAATTGCGCGCCAGGGCAACCCCCTGTCCGTCCTCGTTGAGCAGGCTGTCCAGTTCCATGGCTACCGGGTCCACGAGCCAAAGGGTCTTCCCGCCGCCCACCATATACTGGTCCAGCACGAGTTTCTCGGGCTCGGTAAAAGGTTCTGTTGGTTTGACGATCAATGCAGCCTGGAAATCCCGGAGCGCGGCAAGCGTCCCTTGCGGGTTGGTAGCCACGGAATCCAGGGTAAAAGGGGCGATGTTGTAATACGTGCCCAGGGTGCTGAGCAAGTCCGCCAGGCGGTTGTCCGGGACTTCCCCGTTCCCCTTGAGTACAGCGATTTGTTTCCGGGTAGTAGTTCCCAGCTTGGCAAACGCGTCGGCAAAGGCGTATTCCAGGTTCTGGATGGAACGGTTGACGCGATCCTCGGTGGAGGCCCCCAGCTGGTTTCTCAGCAGGGCTACTTTTTCGGAACGCCCCCCGTAGTTGACTACCGCCCAGGGAAAGACGACCTCCTGGGAAACGCGGCCGCCTTCCTCTGTGGTGACACTGGCCGGCTTCAGCCCGAATTGTTGCAATTGGTCGAGGACTTCCGGCCCGGCTTCCCCGCCTTCCAGGGGGTCCATGTAGGCATAGCGGATTTCCGGATTACCGGTGGCAAACTGCTCCAGGAGCAGACCTGTTTCCCGGCGCAGCCGCTCGAATTCGGCCGGGAGATCGCCATCGAGGAGGATATCGATGACCACCGGCCCTTCAAGGGCCGCCACTACCTCCTCGCTTTCGGGGGCCAGGGTAAAACGCTTGTCTTCGGTTAGGTCCCATCGCTTGTAGGCCAGGCTTCCGGCCAGGTTGACCAATACGAGGAGGGCCAGCCCGATGAGGAAACTTTTGAAAAATCCGCGCGTTTTCATTGTCGGTACGCATTTAGCCGCCGGGTGGTCAAAAAGAGGAAGAAAACCCCCAGGCTGATAAAATATAGCAGGTCCCTGCTGTCTACAATTCCCTGTCCGATAGCCTCGTAGTGTGCCCGGATTCCCAGTTCCCGGATAAACAGGGCCGTACCCCCGTCGGGGAAGAGGGTGGCCAGGCTATCGAATCCCTGATAAAACAGGAAACAGCCTGCCACAGCCAGCATAAAAGCGGCAATCTGGTTTTCGGTAAGGCTCGAGGCAAACAAACCGATGGCCGCGTATAACCCCATCAGCAGGAGCAGGCCCGCATAAGACCCCCAGACCAGGCCGGTGTCCAGGTTGCCCGCTGTTGCCCCAAGCTGGTGGACGGCCAGGACGTAGAGCAGGGTAGGGAGGAGGGTGACCCCGATTAGGGCGCAAACCCCTAGGAACTTCCCCAGGACCAGGCGGCCTGTGGAGACCGGTCGGCTCAGGAGCAACTCCAGGGTTCCGAGTTTGCGTTCCTCGGCAAATGACCGCATGCAAACCGCCGGGATCAATAACAAAAACGCCCAGGGGGCCAGTAAAAAAAACAGGCTCAGATCGGCGAATCCGTAATCGATGATGTTAAACGGCCCGCGGAATACCCAGAGGAACAGCCCGGTGATTACCAGGAAAATCCCCATAACCAGGTATCCTACCGGGGACGAAAAGAAGGACGAAAATTCTTTTTTAAAGACTGCAAACATGCCTGTCAGGATTGAAATTCGTTGTGTTTCCCCAGGCTCCATGCCCTGGGCTTTTCCGAAAAAAGCTGGCGGGTCCTTCCCCAGACTTCCCGAAAAAACTCCGAATTCCGGTAATTCTCCAGGTCTTGTTCGGTATCCCAGAGGCTGTAGGTAAAAAACGTATTGGGATGATGCATGTCTCGGTAAAGCTCCAGGTGCCGGCATCCTTTGGACGCCCGGATGGTTGCCGAAGAATCCCTGAAAATTCGCTCAAAACTAGGAATATTTTCGGTTTTAAAGGTCATTTGTACGATTCGCGTAAGCATTTACTGGAAATTGATGAATACGGTATCCCGATAGTCCAGGCCCAGGAGGGTCGCAGCCCCCCCAACCGTGTTCAGGTTGCTTTTGTAAATAGCGAGTTCCACATACCCGGAGGAATTGAAAAGCGCCAGCAGGTCGCCCGGGCCCCTGCGCTGTGCCCGGTCCAGGTCAAAATTGATAAACCCGCTGTACCGGTCGTGGATGGCGGTTAATTTCTGGTTTCGCGCCTCCAGGGTAAAGGAGCGGCCTTTGCGGTAGGCGTCAAAGAGGCTACGTTGGATATTGGTGACCACGTTGCCGTAATTGTCGATGTAGATGACGCTGCCTACGATTGTGTCGCCGTCGTTAGTTACCCGGGGGGCGAACTCTTTGTAGTGACGCAGTTTTCCAAAGGGTTTCCCGATGACTTCCGGGGTGCCTCCCCGGGCCAGGTGGCAGGCGGCGGGCACAAAAACGCTCAACACGGGAAACGCATCCTGGACGGTTCCCGGCAGGCTGATTTCCACGACCTTCTCCGGCCGGACTTCTTCAACGATCAGGCTAATCACCCCATTGTCCGCGGTTACAAAATAGTGGCCGTCTACCTTGACGGCCAGGTGGGTGGTCTCCGGGGTGCGTTCCGAATCGACTCCGACGATATGGATTGTCCCCTCGGGAAAGGCCTTGTATGCATTTTTAAGCAGGTAGGCGCACTCCTGAATGTGGAAGGGGTTTACCTGGTGGGAAATATCTACGATCACGGCATCCCTGAGCTCCTTGTGAATCGTTCCTTTAATGGTCCCTACAAAATGGTCTTTCAAACCAAAATCTGTAGTCAGGGTAATGATCGGCATCCGGCGCTGTTGATATTTTTTTAAGGGTTCAAACTGTTTTTTACGTAAGTTTGTCAGACAAAATTAAGCAAAAAAACAGCGGAGGCAATCTGCCTTTTTCACCTCATTTTCAAACACCTGCTTTTTGAACGAACTCAGCCTGGAACTTACGGATATCAGCCCCAGGGATTTCTTCGGGGAACGGAATTCCAACATTGAACTGCTTAAAAAATCGTTCCCAAAACTTAAAATTGTCGCCCGCGGCAGCCGTATCAAGGTATATGGCGAACCTGCGCAACTCGAGGAGTTCGAGAGGCGATTCGGGATGCTGACCGAGCATTTTACCAAGTACAACAAACTCGATGAGAACGTCATCGAACGGATTCTGGACAGCAACGACTCCAAGGATTACGCCTCTCCCGCCAACAGCGGGGATGTCCTGGTGCACGGTGTCAACGGCCGGTTGGTCAAGGCGCAGACCGTCAACCAGCGCCGGCTGGTGGACGCCATGTCCAAACACGATATGGTTTTTGCCATCGGCCCGGCGGGTACCGGCAAGACCTATACGGGCGTGGCCCTGGCGGTTAAGGCCCTGAAGGAAAAGCAGGTCCGTCGGATTATCCTGACCCGTCCCGCCGTGGAGGCGGGTGAAAACCTCGGGTTCCTCCCGGGAGACCTCAAGGAAAAACTCGATCCCTACATGCAGCCGTTGTACGATGCGCTGCGCGATATGATCCCGGCCGAACGCCTGGCCAAGTTCATCGAGGACGGCACCATCCAAATCGCCCCCATGGCCTTTATGCGGGGCCGGACCCTGGACAATGCCTTTGTAATACTGGACGAGGCGCAAAACACCACCCATGCCCAGATGAAGATGTTCCTTACGCGAATGGGCAAGAATGCAAAATTCCTGCTCACGGGCGACCCCGGGCAGATCGACCTGCCCCGGCGCGTGATCTCCGGGCTCAAGGAGGCCCTGCTGATCCTCAAGAATGTCAAGGGTATCCAGATCATCTACCTGGACGACAAGGACGTCATCCGGCACCAGCTCGTTAAAAAAGTCATCGACGCCTATAAAACCATCGAACACCAGAATTGATATGGCCCAAACCCTGACGGATACAAATTTCGAGTTCCCGGGACAGCAACGCGTTTACAAGGGCAAGGTCCGGGAAGTCTACTACCTGGAGAACAATTTGCTGGTAATGGTTGCCACCGACCGGTTGTCGGCTTTTGACGTGGTAATGCCCCGGGGCATCCCGTATAAGGGGCAGATTTTGAATCAGATTGCGACGCGGATGATGCAAGCCACCGAAGACCTGGTCCCCAACTGGCTGCTGGCCACCCCGGACCCGAATGTGGCTGTGGGCGTGCATTGCGAGCCTTTCAAAGTGGAAATGGTAATCCGCGGGTACCTGGCGGGCCATGCTGCCCGGGAATACGCAGCGGGAAAAAGGGAATTATGCGGGGTGCCGCTGCCTGAAGGGATGCGCGAAAACGACGCATTTCCCGAACCCATCATCACCCCGGCCACCAAAGCGGAGAAAGGGGACCACGACGAGGATATTTCCCGGGAAGGGATCCTGGAACGCGGCCTGGTAAGCGCCGAGGATTATGCCGTCCTGGAGGACTATACCCGGAAACTTTTCCAAAGAGGGACCCAGCTGGCTGCCGAACGCGGCCTGCTGCTGGTCGATACAAAGTACGAATTCGGCAAGACCCCGGATGGACGGATTGTGCTGATCGACGAGATCCACACGCCGGATTCCTCCAGGTACTTTTACGCATCGGGTTACCGGGAACGCCAGCAGCGGGGGGAAGCCCAGAAACAGCTTTCCAAGGAATTTGTCCGCCAATGGCTTATCGCCAACGGGTTTCAGGGCAAGCCCGGCCAGGAGGTGCCTGAAATGACCGACGCCTATATCGATACAGTTTCAAACCGCTACATCGAACTCTACGAAAAAATTACCGGCGTCCCGTTTGCCGGGGCGGATACTTCCGACATCCCCGGCAGGATTGAAAAAAATGTACTCGGCTACCTCAGGGCGTAGCGGGGTATTTTATTTCACGAGCATTTTGGCGGTATACGCATAGTCGATTCCCGTGAGTTTCACGATATACAAGCCCTTGGCCATCCCCGCCAGGGTTACCGAGGCAATGCCAGACCCGTCGGCAGTAACGGTTTCCCGCTGCATCAGGTGGCCGGAGGCTGCAAAGATTTCCAGCTCGTAGGTGCCTTCCTGGACGTTGCTCATCTGCACCAGGGAGTAGGAGGTAGCCGGGTTCGGGGATACTTTCATATCCCGGTCGTCGTCCAGGATGGTCCCGGTAGCCAGGATGTCCGGTACGGTAACCTGCCCGCTCACTACGCGGACCACCTTAATTTGAAACGATTCGTCTTCTTCCGTCTTCAGGTCGCTGATTGTCCGGACTTCCAGGAACGCCTGCTGCGATCCTGGTTCAAAAACCAGCTCCGTCTCAGAGACAACGTAATCGGATTGCTCCGTGGTGATGTCCACAAATTCCAGTTCCAGGACAATGCGTTCGCTGACGGGCTGGCTCAGGGCGAATTCGAAAATGAGCGGCCTGCCTTCCGTTTGCCGGACATCGACGGCCTGGATAGCTGCCTGTGCGGCTCCGTCGCCGGGCTCTTCCCCGCTTCCGTCCCCATCGGGATCTTCACCGGAACCCCCGTCGTTGCCGGGATCTTCACCGGAACCCCCGTCATTCCCCGGATCTTCACCGGAACCGCCGTCATTCCCCGGATCTTCACCGGAACCGCCGTCGCCGGTATCCCCACCCGGAGGGTCTGCTGCCTCAACGGTGAGCAGGGCCGAATGGGTAAAATTCCCGTCTGCCGTAGTAGCCGTAATTTCTACCTGGCCTTCGGACAACGCCTGTACCGTTCCGTTCCCGGAAACTATTGCCACGGAGGGATCCGAGCTGCTCCAGGAGACAGATTTGTTTGTCGCGTCGGCGGGCAGGACTGCGGCAGTGAATTGCAGGGTTTCCCCTATGAGTAAGGTGGCATCGCCCGGGGTAACCGTCACGCCTGTTACCGCAACGGTTTCCGATCCGCCTTCACAAAGGGTTTCCCCCAGGGACAGATCGGTGGCACTCTGACCCGCCAGGGCCAGGGTAATCCGGTCGATCAGGTGGTCGTTGGAACGGCCGGAAATCTGCAGGGTGTACACTCCGGGCGTATCGAATTCGGCATATATCTGGTGTGCGTCGTGGTCGCTCGTATTTGTAGACCAGGTCCAGTCCGTTGTCCCGCTCAGGTAGACTTTAAACCACCCGTCTGCACTGGCACCTGCCGGGTTCGGGGTTTTTCCGGAACCCTTTGGGTAGACCCTGCTCCCGTTCTTTTCGCCGTAGAAGTCATCGGCATCCGGAAAACGGACCCAGCTGTCGTTGGCTTCGGTGGAGTTTGTGCCATGCCCCACCTTGTTCCTCCATTCAAAACGGTAGGTGCCTGGGGTGTGGATCACAATGGAGGTGCTGATAGTCCCGTTCCCTGGCGAACTGAATGAATTGCCTCCCTTCCAGACAATGTACCCGGATCCGGTTGCATCGGCAAACGAATTCCCGGTATTCCAGCCCTGGGCGAGGTCCAGGTTCTCCGCTTCAATGATCACGCGGCCGTTTTGTTCCTCAAAGTCGGCTTCGCAATTACCGGTTCCGCCGCCATCCCCTCCGGAATCTGAAGTTTTCTCAACGAGGGCTACCCAGTCGGCCCCAGTATCCGTGGGGGCAGTGCCCAGGTTGCGCACCCCGCCGCCATTGATCGTGGCAACGCTTCCCTGTTTCAGGGAACCCCCGGACCTCGGGTTGTACCAACGGACGGAATACGTGCCGCTCACCCCGGAGAGGTTCAGGGATTCCGTTCCCGAACTCGGGATATATACCACGTAGATTTCCCCCGTCTTGGCAAAGCAATACGACCCGGATTTTGATATCAATTCATCCCGGCTCTCCATTGCCCAAAAAGGCAGGTAGTCGTTGAAGAAGTCAAGGGCCAGCTTGGCATCTTCCCATTTTGTCTTTCGGCTGCGCCAGTCTTCGGCAGTGAGGTCGGTGACACCCGTCTGGTACCCGAAGTAGTATTCCACTCCGGCCCCTCCGGCCATCAGCGTGCCCCATAGGGTTTTGTGCCGGACATCCGAGCGGTTGTCTCCGCGGGAGCCTTTGTCCCCGCCGTAGGAGGCATCAGCGGCCACCCCGGTGGTGTGGTCGCCCTGTTCGTCATTGGTCACCACCCACTGTTTTCCGCTCGCTTTTGAATCATTAATCCAGCGCTTGACATCCCGGTGTATGTTATTGATCTGGATCTGCAAAGACGGCCCTGTGAGGTCGGAATCCCCCAGGAGGGGCTCGTAGAGCTCACTTTGACTGTTTGGGTAGGAGTGGATGACGATGTGGTGGTTGTACGGGTCCAGGGATTTGATATAAGACGCGTAAGCCCTGACCCGCGTATTATTGGTATCTCCCAGTTCGTCGTAGAGGTCGTTCTCTTCTCCCAGGTTCCAGTTCAGGGCCAGGTGGTGGCCAAAACGGGCCACGAGCTCCCGGTAATACAGCTTGCGTTGTACCCCGAGTTCCCCGCCGTCCAGGAGGCGGTCGTTTTCCTCTTCCTGTGTCTTGAAATGCAGGAACATCCCTTTGGAATCGGCGTGCTGAAACAATATTTCCCACTGTTCGAGTTTGGAGACGTCGTACCGCAGCCGGTTGGCCGCGTCCTGGCCGCCGGGCTCATCCAGACCGCTGTGGGTGGTGGATACCCAGGGCCACACGTCCTTTCCGTCGCCGATAACGCTCATGGTCAGGAAGGAAAAGGCATTCATCCCTTTACTGGCCAGGTAGTTGACGGCTCCGATAAGCGCCCTTCCCTTGCCGTTTTTCCACTCGGCATCCCCTTGCTGCCAATCGCCGAGGTGGGGCGACCAGGTCTTGCTGGCAACCGTATTGTCAAAATCGGCATAGGCCAGAAGGTTTTCAGGCGAATCGGCACCGGCCTTCAGGAAGTAGGTACCGTTTTCCCGGAATCGGAGGTAGCGTTCGCCAACGTATTCCAGTCTGCCTTTACTCCGGTTGTCCGGGGCGGATTTCGTGGACAGCCCAATCTGGAAGGAGCCCGAGGCACCATCGAATCCGGTGGCCGTACCCGCGTTCGGGTCCAGGCTGATGGCAACTTCGTCGCCGGTGCGGAATGAAGCGGTGTAGGTCCAGGTACCCACCTGGTCCGGGGAAAACCGCACGGCCCATTTATTGCCGGAGGTCGCGCTTGATTCAGCGGCATTCCCGTCGGCTGCAAAAAATCCGGGGACGGTAAATTCGCGGCCATCCGGTGCGGTAAACAGCACATTCAACCGGTAGTTAAGGAAGGGGTTCTGGGAGGCAGATTCACTGGTCTGCGGGCCGTCAAACAAAATTTGGATGCGGTGCCATTTCTGCAGTTCACCGGTTACCTGGCCCTGGGCCCGGAGTCCGGCGGTGGCAAAAACGAATAGTGTCAGGGAAAGAAGTAGGTTACGGGGGCTCATGATTTAGGATTAGGGGCATTAACAGTTCACAAATTTTCGGCGTGTCGCTGACGCATTTGTTCCCTAATCTCATGCCTCCGATCCCGTCCGGGTAAAACCCGGACCATTGCCTACATCGGGGTAGGGCAGGTGGAGCAATCCGATACCAAAAAAACAGGCCGCTAACACGAGGTATCAAGCTGGTTCAGCGGCTAAAACAATTTTTAGTAGGTGTAATGTGTTGCCATAGGAGGCGCAATAAGATTTGGGACTACAAATATATGAGAGGAACGAATATTTCAGATGAAATATTACTTTTTTTCGATGAACTGCAAGGGCACTGTATTCGGCAGGCCAAATTGCCTATTATTTGCGGCTTCCGAGTTTTAATAGGTCCCGTGTGGTGAGTGGACGCTTGGCCCGCAGCAATTCCAGGATGTTTAGGAATGCTATGGCGGTGATATAGGCATCCCCCAGGGCCGTGTGCCGGTCTTTGCAGGAAATATCGAATTTGTCCGCCAGCTCGTCCAGGGTATAGTGGTCCTTTTTAATCAGCAGCGGGCTCTTGATCAGTGTGTGCCCGTATAACAGGCCCGTATCGATCAATGGGTTGCGCAGCGGGCCGAGCCCGGATCGCTGGCAGGCAGCCTGGATCATCGCCTGATCAAAAGAAATGTGGTGTCCCACTACGGGCGATTGCCCTGTAAAATCCAACAGTTCAGCCAAAGCCTCCCTTTCGGTGACGCGTTCCGAACTGCCTGTGCGGAGGATGCCGTGAATCGGCACGGAGGCGCGGTCAAAACGCTCCTGTTTTACAAAGCGTTCCAGGCTTTCCTTAACCCGGATGCGCCCCTGGCTAACGCGTAGGGCGCCAATACTAAGAATGCGGTCATGCTGCGGGCTGAATCCTGTGGTTTCGGTATCGAGCACCACAAAGTCTACCGCTCCCGGGTCTTCCGGATACTCCGGAGCAGCCTGGGGGGAACCGGGCAGCAGGCGGCGGATTTTTTCGACCAAATTATCCCAATTCTTCATCTGTTCCTGGGTTTATCAGCGATGGACACGGTTGGTGGCCCCTAAGTCAGCAGGTTGGATACCTTGAAACGCACAGCGATCAATTCCTGTACCTCTTTAATGGTTTTAAAGGTGCGTTTCAATTTGATTTTTTCTTCTTTGCTCAGGCTGTCCAGGGCGATAAACCGCCCATTGTCCCCGTGTCGCAGTCCCTGCCGGGTCCGGAATTTCAGCAGGGCTTTGGTGGCATAGCTGCAGGAGAGGAAGAGATCCCGGTTGTTGGCTTCGAGTTCGGCGAGCTTTTCATACCGTTCTGCCGTATTGTTGATCGATTTGATTTCGTGCGATAGGATCAGGACCCTGGCGGCATCGGTGAGGGGCATCAGCGCGCGCTGTTTCAAATCGAAGAAATCCTTGTGCTTCCCGTCCTGTTCTACCAGGAATTGCCTGAAAAACCCCGTAGGGGATGGATTCTGCAGGGCCCCGGCGGCCAGGTGGTAAAAAAAGATGGGATACTTTCTGACGCTCTCGAAAATATGTGTGGAAAGTTCGGTCACCAGGCCCCGGTCCCCATAGGCCAGGTTGTAATCGAAGAAAATGGAGGACAGCAGCACCTCGTTTTTGCCGGGGTTGATAATCCATTGGGAAACCCGGTGTTTCCATTCGCTCAGGCTCAGGCACCAATCCGGGCTGGAAGCCATCATCTCGGCCGGGCAATAGGCATAGCCGATCCGCTTGAGGTTGCGGGTTATCCGTCCGGCCAGGTCCTGGAAATACGCCGAGGTTTCAGGTAGGCGTTCTTCCGGGACATCCGCAAACAGCAGCGCATTGTCCTGGTCGGTTTGGAGGAGCTGTTCGCCCCGGCCCTGGCTTCCCATTGCCAGCCAGGCAAACGGCACCGGGGGGTCCCCGGCCTTTTTAACGGCCAGTTCCACTACGCGTTTTACGCAGGCGTCGTTGAGCTCGGCTATCAGGCGCATGATAATGGACATCGGGATATTCGCCTCCAGGTACCCCCGGAGCAGCTCCTGGATCTGGATCCGTATGGCCCGTAGCCGTTTGATCTTCCGCGTACGCTTGATGGCCCGCATAAGCACCTCCGGGTTATTCCCCATGGCGAGTACCAGGTCGTATTTTGAGAGCACCCCCACTACCTGGCTGTCCGGGGTTCCGTCTTCCGTAAGGCAGAGGTGGCTGATATCGTTCTTCATCATGGCCAGTTGTGCCTGGGTCAGGCTCAGCTTCGGCGGATAGGTGATTACCGGTGCCGACATGATGGAACGGGCCGGTGCCGATATGGGGAAATTTCCGGTAGCTACCTGGTTCCGCAGGTCTTTGTCGGTGATGATTCCCACCGGACGCCCCGCATCGAGAACCAGGACGGAACCCACCTTTTTGGACGACATCAGGCGGGCGATTTCGCTGGCCGGGGTGTCCGGGGAGCTACTGACGACATTTTTTCGCGGGCTTACGGGGCTCACCTCGTTGTACCGCAACCCACTCCCGGCTTCAGGGGTATTGCCGCGGGAACCGGAAACCAGTTTCCCGCCATGGGCTTTTGTGTACGGATTCCGGGTGTTGGAGGCGAAACTTTCCAACAGGAAGTTGCCCACGGCTGTGTACGATTGCACAAAGGGGCGGAATACCGATAAAGGGATGGCATAGAGCAGGGATTCCTCCCGGGTCTGTGCTTCCAACTGGTATTTTTCCCCCGCCATCAGGGGCCGGAGGCCAAAAATATCGCCTTCGTCGCAGATGTCGATGAGTTCTTCCCGGGCCGATGCCTGCAGGTCGACGGCCCCTTTGTGGACCACGTAAAAGCTACTATGGGTATCCTCCCCTTCGCGAAAAACGAAACTTCCCTTTTCCCGGTAGAGAATATCCACCTCCAGGGCCAGCGCCTGCAGGTCCCGGGCATCCAGGGCGTCAAAGGGTGGGTAGCGCCGGAGAAAATCGGCCACCCGTTCGGAAATCCGGTTGCTCATATCTGTCCGTTTACCCCATAAAAGTACTATTAAAGGGGCAATGGCCGGCAATGTCCCGTCAGCTTCCTTCCGGCCCGGCCGGCAACCGGGAATCCGGGTACCGTCTAAGGTGCCGGGACCCGGGCCAATAGGTCACGGGTCGTAAATGGCGAGCTGCGCCGGCGTTTGATATAGTATCTTTGTGGGGCCGAAACGACCTGTCGATGACCATTACTATTGAAAATATCTTGCTGATTGGCTCCCTGTTGTTGCTCATCAGCGTGATCGTTGGGAAACCTTCGTATAAATTTGGTGTCCCAACCCTTTTAATATTCCTGGCTATCGGGATGCTGGCCGGATCAGAGGGAATTGGGGGAATTTATTTTGACGATCCGAAAATTGCCCAGTTTATCGGGATTGTGTCGCTCAACTTTATCCTCTTTTCAGGGGGGCTCGACACGAACTACGAGGCGGTCAAACCCGTTTTAAAGGAAGGGCTTTCCCTGTCTACCCTGGGGGTGTTGCTCACCGCGGGAACCCTGGGGACATTTGTCTGGCTCATTACGGACTTTACCGTTTACGAGAGTATGCTGTTGGGGTCCATCGTCTCTTCCACGGATGCGGCTGCTGTTTTTTCTATCCTGCGATCCAAAAACCTCGCGCTCCGAGAAAACCTGCGGCCTACTTTGGAACTCGAGAGCGGGAGCAACGACCCGATGGCTTATGTCCTGACTATTGCCTGCCTGACCCTGGTGATGAATCAGGACCAAAATATCCTTTCAATCCTCCCGTTCTTTTTCCTGCAGATGATACTGGGAGGTCTGGCGGGTTGGGGTTTCGGCCGGCTTAGCAAGATGGTTGTAAACCGGATCCGCCTCGATTTTGAAGGATTGTACCCCGTGCTGGTGATTGCCCTGATGTTTATTACCTTTTCCGCAACGGACTTCGTGGGAGGGAACGGTTTCCTGGCCATCTATATCTGCGCGGTCTATTTGGGAAACCAGGACCTCATCCATAAGAAGACGATTATGCGCATGTACGACGGGCTGGCGTGGCTGATGCAGATTGTTCTTTTCCTGACACTGGGCTTGTTGGTCTTCCCCAGCGAGATCGTTCCCGTACTCGGGGTGGGCCTGCTCGTTTCGCTTTTCCTGATTCTGGTTGCCCGCCCCGTGGGGGTGCTGATCAGCCTGAGTTTTTTCAGGATGAAAATGAGGCGGAGGCTCTACATTTCGTGGGTCGGGCTTCGCGGTGCAGCCCCCATTGTTTTTGCCACCTACCCGCTCCTCGCGGGCATGGATAAAGCAAATATGATTTTCAATATTGTATTTTTTATCTCGGTCACCTCCGTGATGATTCAGGGGACAACGATAAGTACGTTTGCCAAATGGCTGAATGTGGCCCTGCCCGATGGAAGCAAGATTCTCACGCCCACAGACACCTTTCTGGCCGATAATCCCAAGGCGGCGATGAAGGAAATCGAGATTACTCCGTCGTGCCGGTCGGTCGACAGGAAGATTGTGGACCTGCATTTCCCCGGCAATGCGATTATCGCCATGATCCACCGGGACGGGACGTACCTGGTCCCCAACGGATCGACGGAAATCCGGGCAGGGGATACGCTTATCGTGCTTTCCGATACGCAGGACGGGCTCGACCAGGTAGACGCCTGTCTGCTTCGGAGTGAACCTGCGGGCTAACCACTGTCATTTTGGAATTCGCGGGGTCGGTTCTACCGCCGGATCGCACCGGAGGTATCCCCTTGCATCAGGCTGTTGACATGCTCCAGGGATACCAGGTTTACATCTCCGGGAACCGTGTGGATATCAACGGCGGCCTGGCTTTTAGTTGATCTCGTACAAAACCATTAATTTACCAATCTAAATAAAGCAATAGCGATGAAGAAGGTAGTGACCTTTGGGGAAATCATGCTCCGCTTGGCGCCTCCGAATTTCCTCAGATTTTCACAAGCGAACAGTTTTGACGTAGTCTATGGGGGAGGAGAGTCCAATGTAGCCGTTTCCCTGGCCAATTACGGCGTGCCCGTCGATTTTGTTACCCGTCTCCCGGACAACGATATCGGGCACTGCGCCCTGATGGAAATGCGAAAACGGGGCGTCGGAACGGATAAAATCATCTTTGGCGGAGACCGCCTGGGAATCTATTTCCTGGAGACCGGTGCGGTTAGCCGCGGCAGCAAAGTGGTTTACGACCGGGCGCATTCGGCCATGGCCGAAATCCGGAAAGGGATGGTAGACTGGAAAGAGGTATTTAACGGGGTGAAATGGTTCCACTGGACGGGGATTACCCCGGCCATTTCCCAGGGGGCGGCAGATGCCTGCCTGGAAGCCGTGAAGGTGGCCAGCGACATGGGTGTTACCATTTCAACAGATCTGAACTACCGGGCCAAGCTCTGGAAGTACGGCGGGGACCGGGAAGCCATCATGACCGAGCTGACCTCGTACTGTGACATCGTGCTGGGCAACGAGGAGGATGCAGAGAAACATTTCGGCATCAAACCGGAGGGCCTGGATATTACCACCCAGGGGGAACACGTCAAGGCGGAGGCCTTTTTATCTGTGTGCGAGCAAATGATGAAGAAATTCCCGAAAGCTAAAAAAGTCATCACCACTTTGCGCGGGTCTATTTCGGCCTCCCACAATACCTGGGCAGGCGTGTTGTACGACGGCGAAAAGATGTATAAATCCCCCGAATACCAGATCACCCATATCGTGGACCGGGTAGGGGGCGGGGACTCCTTTATGGGCGGGCTGATCTACGGCTTGCTGAAATATCCTGAGGACGACCAGAATGCGCTGAATTTTGCCGTGGCGGCCTCCTGCCTGAAACACACCATCAAGGGCGACGCAAACCTGGTCACCGTGGCAGAAGTTGAAAAGTTAATGGGCGGGGACGCCTCCGGCCGGGTAGCCCGATAAACGACAGACTCATGGCGAATTATTCAAGAATTGAAGTGGCGATGGCCATGCGGGAAAACGGGATGGTCCCGCTGTTTTACCACCCGGACCCCGAGTTGGGGAAGAAAGTACTCAGGGCTTGCTATGACGGGGGCGCCCGGCTGATGGAATTCACCGCCCGCGGCGACTTCGCCTTTGAGGTCTTTTCGGAGCTGAATAAATTTGCATTGGCAGAACTGCCGGGGATGATCCTTGGGGTTGGTTCAGTCACCGATGCGTCTGCGGCCTCGTTGTACATCCAGATGGGGGCTAATTTTATTGTAACCCCATCTTTGCGGGAGGATATCGCCCGTGTTTGCAACCGGCGGAAGATCCTCTGGTCGCCCGGTTGCGGTTCGCTGACCGAAATCAACCGGGCTGAGGAGCTGGGTTGCGAGATCATCAAACTCTTTCCGGGATCCGTCTACGGCCCCGGGTTTGTAAAGGCCATAAAGGGGCCACAGCCCTGGACCGAGGTGATGCCCACCGGCGGCGTCAGTACGGAGGAATCCAACCTCAAAGCCTGGTTTGAAGCCGGGGTTTGCTGTGTCGGGATGGGCTCCAAACTGATCAGCTCATCCCTGCTGGCCAAGGAGGACTTTGCCGGCCTGGAGGAGATTGTCCGTTCCACCCTGGCTACCATAGCCAGAATCCGAAAATAGGAAAGCTGTCGGCATCCGGGCCATCGTCGACTTCTTTGCCAGCTGATTGCCGGGGGTGCTTCCCGCGTTGTGCCAGCCGACAACCAGGATGGGATGATTGGAATCCCATTGAGCATTCGCCAAATCCCGTTTCCCACCGTTTTGGCATTGCTCACCATCCTGTTAGACCCATCCAGAGCGTGCGGCCATAAAAAAAACGGTTTGTGCACGCACAAACCGTTTGATAGAAAGCCCGGAGGGCTTGTAGCGAGAGGGAGACTTGAACTCCCGACCTCAGGGTTATGAATCCTGCGCTCTAACCACCTGAGCTACCTCGCCGACTCATTTTAAAACGGCTGCAAATATAGTTTTTAATTCCCGTCCAGTCAACAGGGACGGGCCAAAAAGTTTTTTTGAATTATTTTTTTATCATCTATAATTCGATATATTGCCCGCGTACCATGCGCAGCCCGAAATTGGGTCGCAAACTGCTAATACTACCCCGGAATGGACGAGAAAACGAAGTTTGAGATTGAATTTGTCATACAAGCATCCCCTCAGCTGCTGTTCCAGTACCTCGCTACCCCTTCCGGGTTATCCGAATGGTTTGCGGACAACGTAAACTCCCGGGGGGAACGGTTTACCTTTATTTGGGAAGGCACCGAGGAAGTTGCCCGCCTGCTCAAGCGCAAGACGGACGAATTTGTTCGTTTTGCCTGGGAATACAACGATGACGACAGTTATTTTGAAATGCGCATCATCGTGGACGAGATTACCAAGGACGTCTCCCTTTTTATTACCGACTTCGCCGAGGAGGATGAACTGGAAGAAGCCAAAATGCTCTGGACCAACCAGGTTTCCGACCTGAAGCAGATTCTGGGATCCACCTGACGCCCCTGGGGAGGTAGGCCGGGTATATTCCCGGGCTGCAACCGTGAGCAGCCGGCGGTGACAGCCCCCTGCAATCCCTCCCGAATATTGTATCTTGCGCGGAAAATCAAGGTACGCCACATGATTAACTTCAACGGGGACCTGCTCCCGGATTCCTCTCATTTCCTGAACCATACCAACCGCGGCCTGCGCTATGGGGATGCGCTGTTTGAAACCCTCCGCTATAATGGGAAACAGCTCTTCTTCTGGGAAGACCACTATTTCAGGCTGATGGCCTCCATGCGGCAGTTGCGGATGGAGATTCCCATGATGTTCAATATGGAGTTTGCCGAAGCGGAGATACTGAAAACGCTGGAAGCCGGAGGCCGCAACGGGCAGCCTGCCCGGGTCCGGATTACGGTCTTCCGGGATGCAGGCGGCCGCTACGGGCCGGACCGGTTGGATATCGGATATATCATTGAATCGGAACCCCTGGAATCCCCGGGGTATAAACTTTCCGAAGCGCCTTGCAGGGCCGACCTATTCCGGGATTATTATGTACCTGCGGACTCCCTTTCGGGTATTAAGCACACCAACCGGCTCGTCCAGGTCCTGGGCAGTATCTACGCCGCTGAAAACGGCCTGGATACCTGCCTGTTGCTCAACCAGAACAAAGAAGTGGCCGGGGCCCTGAGTGGCAACCTGTTTATCCGCTCCGGCGATCAGATTCGGACGCCCCCGTCAGGAAGCGGTTGCCTGGAGGGCATCATCCGTAAACAATTGCTGAAAATCGTACCGGGTTCCGGTCGGTATTCCCTGGAGGAGGCGGCCATCTCGCCCTTCGACCTGCAAAAAGCCGATGAATTGTTCTTTACGAATGCCATTGTGGGGATCCGCTCGGTTACGAGTTACCGGAAGGCGGAGTTCCAATCGGATGCCGCGCGTTTTTTAACCGGAAAATTGAATCTTGCCGCCGTTGGTGCCGGCGTATAATCGTGGTAGGGACGTTGTCTGACTGGAAATTTGATCCGGGTGAAAGTTTGATCCGGGTGGAAGTTTTATCCGGGCTGCAGTTTAATTCGGGCTGCAGTTTAATTCAGGCTGCAGTTTAATTCAGGCTGGGGTTTTCCGGCGCGTTTGACCATAGCAGGTAATCCCCGCCCAATTCCATCATCTTTTCCCGCCAGAAGGCCTGGGTGGATTTCTGGATGATATCGCTTTCGTACTTGTTGGTGACGACGATCCAGGATTTGGAGTCGAGCTCCTGGTTCAGCTGCAGGGAGGCCCAGCCGGAGTAACCCAGGAAAAACCGGATATCGTTCTGGCTGATCTTCCGCTCGTTGATAAGCGCTACGGTTGTGTCAAAGTCGCCCCCCCAGTAGATACCGTCCGAAATTTCGACAGAATCTGAAATCAGGTCCGGAACCTTGTGGATGAAGTAAAGGTTGTCCTGTTCCACGGGGCCGCCATTGTAAACGGGGAAGGGCACCTGGATTTCGTCTACCAGGTCGCTCATGCTGTAGTTTAACGGCTTGTTCAGGATAAAGCCCACCGAGCCTTCCTGATTGTGTTCTGCCAGGAGCACCACGGACCGGTTGAAGGAAACGTCCCCGGTGAGCGCGGGCTCTGCGATGAGCAGTTTCCCCTTCTTTGGTTGTATACCTAACATAGACGGAAGGTTACCGTTAAATTAAAAATAGGACAAATCCGCCAATTATCAAAGGGTACCTAAAAAAGCAACCCCGGCGCAGGGGCCGGGGTTGATTTCTATAGGGTACGAATGGCACCCCTTTTTAGTTTACCGCATCTCCTAATTCGGAACCTGCTTTAAACTTTACTACGTTTTTTGCCGGGATATGGATGGTTTTCCCGGTAGAAGGGTTGCGGCCCTCGCGAGCATTCCTTCTGGAAACAGACCAGGAGCCGAATCCTACTAAAGAAACGCGGTTTCCTTTTTTCAAAGAGCTCTCTACGTTTCCGAGGAAAGATTCCAGCGCCTTTTTGGCTGCGGCTTTGGTGATTCCGGCATCGGCTGCCATGGCATCGATTAATTCTGTTTTGTTCATAATTTTAGTACGTTAAATGTTGTTATACATATTGCAAAGCGCAAACAAAATTATACGGATTTGCCGTTGAAGCAAGTAAAACCGGGGGAAATCGCCGATTTTGTTGATAACTTCGGAGGTTTGTTAATAAAGTGAGAAAATTCACGACACATTTGCGGAGCCCCGATTTTACGGGGCTTCAGCGAAACCGGTCATTTTTTTTGAGCTCGGTGCCATTCAACCAATCCGAAACGGGCATCCGACGTTTTCCCTCCGGCTGCAATTCGAGGATTTCCAACTGGGAGTCCGAGGTATCCACAAATAACTTCCTGTCCATACCATGCAGGTCGCCCGGACTGCCATTTGAAGGGGTGTCTGCGGGCCGTGCTGCGTAGATTTTGCAGGTGGTGGTGCCGGAACCGGTCTCAAGTTGCGTCCAGGCCGTTGGGTAGGGGCTCAGTCCGCGGATCAGGTTGTCGATTTGCGCTGCCGGGGCTTTCCAGTCAATGCGGCAATCATCCCGGAAGAGCTTCGGGGCTATTTTGTCCGGCTCCGGCTCGGGCTGCGGGTGGGTCGTAACCGTCCCTGCCTGAATCTGGCGCACGGTCTCCACTACGAGCCCGGCCCCGAGCGCCATCAGCCGGTCGTGTAACTGCCCGGCATTTTCCCTCGGGCCGATCTCCAGGGATTCCTGCAGGATGACGTGTCCCGTATCGATCTGCTCATCGATGAAAAAGGTGGTTGCGCCCGTGGTGCGTTCCCCGTTGATCACTGCCCAGTTGATGGGGGCCGCCCCCCGGTAATCGGGCAGGAGGGAGGCGTGCAGGTTGAAGGTGCCATGTTCCGGGAACTCCCAGACCTGACGGGGCAGCATGCGAAAAGCGACCACCACTTGCAGGTTGACGCCAAAGGAGGCAAGCTGCTCCACAAAGTCCGGGTCTTTCAGGTTGGTGGGCTGCAGTACGGGAAGGCCCTTTTCCACAGCATAGGACTTTACGGCCGAGGCCCGGAGTTTCCGGCCGCGTCCGGCCGGCCGGTCCGGCGCGGTTATCACGACGGCAATTTTGAAATCCGCTCGGATTAGCGCATCCAGGGAGGCCACCGCAAATTCCGGGGTGCCCATAAAGGCGATATTGAGATCTTTCATACCAGGGTGTATTGATTCTGTTTGTCCAGCCGCAACCGTCCTTCTTCCAGGAGGTGTTGCAAACAGCTGAGCAATTGATTTTCGGGATGGCAACCCGCCCGGGACAATTCCCGGGAGGTCATCGGGCCCTGCCTGAGTTCCCGGAGGACTTTGTCGCGGATACCCGGGTGGCCCGGGCTGGGGGCGCACAGGTCGCAGTGTCCGCAGCGCCCCGGATCGTCTTCCCCGAAATAGCGCATCAGGGCTGCCTGCCGGCAATCTTTTACCTCCCGGATATAGGCGAGCATCTGCCCTACTTTCCCGGCCCGGACCTCCAGGCGGGTTTTGACGGATTTGGCGAAGGCGTGGATGGTTCGTTCGTCCTCCCGGGGGACCAGGAAAAACACCTCCATGTCCCCCTCCCGGACCTGCAGGTCCGCCAGGCCATCCTTCTCGAGGCGTTTCAGGGAAGTGAGCAGGCTGGCTTCCGGGACGGCGAGTTTTCGCGCCAGGGACCGCAGGCCAACCGGGGTTTCAAAATCGAAGAGCCCCCCGTAGGTCCTCAGGAGGATGTGGACGGTTTGCTGTAGGTCCGGGTAGGTGTCCAAATATTCCCAGAGGGCCGTTTTGGAACACGTCAGCCGCATCTTCAGGGTGGTCTTGAAAACCTGTAGCAGTGAGATAACTCCTTGCCGGTCCAGGATTTCCAGGGCGTTGTACGTTTTTGCCGCTGGCAGGCCGTAGGTTTCACAGAAGGCTTCAAACCGAAAAGGGAGCGGCATTTCGGGGGCTTCCCCATAGGGGATTCCGAAATAGGCGTTGAGTTTGCGGTAAACCTGTATCAGGTCGGCGACTTCCGGCAGGTTGCCCAGGAAGTATTCCGCTGTCCGGTCCGAATCCGCCTCGGGTGCGAGCAAAAGCGCGCTGGCGGGTTTGCCATCCCGGCCCGCCCGGCCGGCTTCCTGGTAGTAATGCTCCAGGGTTTCGGGTATTTCGAAATGTACCACGGTCCGGACATCCGACTTGTCGATTCCCATGCCGAAGGCATTGGTAGCTACGATCACGCGGAGTGCGCCTGCCTGCCAATCCCTTAGCGCATCGGATTTTGCCGCCTGGGTCATCCCCCCGTGGTAGGGGCCTGCCTGAATTCCATGCTTGTTCAGGAAGGCGGCAACGGCCAGGGTATTCCTCCGGGTCCGAACGTAGACGATGGCGCTTCCCGCTACCGATTCCAGGTGGGCGCGGAGCCGGTACCGCTTGTCCTCGGACCGGCTGACGGCGTACCGGAGGTTTTCGCGGCGGATGGAATCCCGGTATACCCGGGCTTCCTCCAGGCCGAGCAACCCGGTAATGTCCCCGAGCACCTGCGGGGTAGCTGTGGCGGTGAGTGCAATGGTGGGGACGCCGGGATGCATCTCCCGCAATACGCGGCATTCCAGGTAGGCGGGCCGGAAATCGAAACCCCACTGGGAGATGCAGTGGGCTTCGTCGATGGCCAGGAGGGAGACCGGCATGCGCTCCAGGTGCTGGCGGACGATGTCCTGTTTCAGTCGTTCCGGGGAGAGGTACAGGAAGCGGTATTGCCCAAAGGCGGCATTGTCCAGTTGCCGGAGCAGGTCCTCTTCGGACAGGCGGCCAAACAGCCCCAAAGACTTGACGCCTTTTGCCCGTAGGCCCGCCAACTGGTCCTCCATCAGGGCGATCAGTGGGGAAACGACGATGCAAATGCCTTCCCGGATCAGGCCCGGGACCTGGTAACACAGGGTTTTACCACCCCCGGTTGGCATGAGCCCGATAACATCCAGGCCGTCCAGGACATCGCGGATCATTGCCTCCTGGGAGCCCCGGAAGGAATCGTGGCCCCAATACTGCCTCAGGATGGTCCGGGGATTAGTCATTTTGGTTTCCGATGAGGTCTAACAATTCGCGGCAGCGTTCTTCCAGGGTGCCCGGAAGGAGCGCGTGCACCTCGTATCCGCATTCCCGGTAGCTCCTTTCCAGGCAGCTGTGGATGGCACAGGCCTCCTCGAAACTCTCCAGGCGTTCATGGTCCTGCCGGTAGATTTCCTTCCAGGGCGGAAGCACTACGGCCATGTCGTAGCGCATCTGGCGGCAGGGAGCCGTAAAGTACGCATCGTAGTCCTGCTTGAAGTAGTCCATATAGGCAATCACATCGGGCAGGCCCCGGTCGTAAAATACCACGGGGTCCTGCAGTTGTTCTGCAGCCCGGAACTGCTCCATGCGGCCTTCCAGGATTTTTTTGTTGAAGGCGAGCGGGTCGCGGACAAATGCCAGGGGGTTCGTCTGGTGGGCCGTCCCCGTTTCTTCCCGACGCGCCCTGAGGGTCATCTCCCGGATAATCTCGTGGAAACAGGGATACCCGAGGCTTTCGAGCTGGCTGACCAGGGCCGTTTTACCCGTTCCGGGCCCCCCGGTGATTACGATTCGTTTCTTCATAAGTCAATAGCTGGCAGGCGGCCGCAGGTGTCCGGACAATCGGCTGCTCCCCGCAAAAATACATATTCCCGACGGCAGGGGGAAATGGCCGGCGTCTTGTATCTTTGCAAAAACAAATGGGCATGGATTCAAAAGACAAGGCTGAATTCTACGACAGGCTGAAGGCGGAATTACAGAAATCCGCCAACTGGCCATCCGATTACCTCTATAAGTTTATCGTCCCGTCCGATCCGGATAAAATCGGCAGGATCCAGTCGGTTTTTGACAATACGGGGGCGGTTATCGAATCCAAACAGTCGCGCAAGGGAAAGTACACGAGCCTGTCCGTAACTGTTAACCTGCCGGACCCGGATGCCGTCATTGCCTATTACCGGGAAGTGGGAAAAATACCGGGCGTCATTTCGCTCTGATTATGGTAATCTCATATAATTTCAGTAATTTGCGAGCCCCGGAACTTCCCGGGCAACATCGAATTCGTTAATTAGCCTCTATCCTTTTGACTCAAATAGATCACCTCGAATACAATACCGAACGCCCGCACCTGCACATCCCGGAATACGGGCGGCATTTTCAGAAAATGGTCGACTACTGCGTCGGCATCGAAGACCGGGACGAACGCAACCGGATTGCCCAGGCCATTATCAGTGTTATGGGCAACATGCAGCCGCACCTGCGGGACGTTCCCGATTTCCAGCACAAGCTCTGGGATCAATTATTCATCATGTCCGATTTTAAACTGGATGTGGATTCCCCGTTTCCCATCACCCCGAAGGAAACCCTGCAGCAACGTCCGGAACCCCTGGATTATCCCCAAAACCACCCAAAATACCGGTTTTACGGAAACAACATCAAGCGGATGATCGACCAGGCCATCCAGTGGGAGAAAGGGGATAAGCGCGACGGGCTGGAATACGCCATCGCCAACCACATGAAGAAGTGCTACCTGAACTGGAACAAGGATACTGTCGACGACAAGGTCATCTTCCAGCACCTTTTCGAACTCAGCGACGGACAAATCGACCTGGCCTCCGATGGGGAAAACCTCACCGAAAGCGGCCAGTTCCTCAAGCAGCAACAAACGAGGACTACCAAATCTTCAGGCCGCAGCAACTCCGGGAAGAAGGGTTCGCGGGGAAGCCGGGGCAAAAAGCGCTATTAATACACATGGGATCATTCAGAATTGAAGGAGGGCATCGCCTGCAGGGTGAAATCACGCCCCAGGGGGCCAAGAACGAGGCCTTGCAGATACTTTGTGCCGTCCTGCTGACATCCGAACCCGTAACTGTCCACAACATCCCGGACATCGTGGATGTCAACAAACTCATTGCAATCCTCGAGGACCTGGGGGTTAAAATCCAGAAAAAGGGCAAGGGTTCCTATACCTTCCGTTCGGACGATATTAACATGGACTACCTGCAAAGCGATGCCTTCAAGGCGGATGGCAGGAGCCTCCGGGGTTCCATCATGCTGGTGGGCCCGCTGCTGGCGCGATTCGGGCAGGGGTATATCCCGAAGCCGGGCGGGGATAAAATTGGACGCCGACGTCTGGACACCCATTTTGAAGGGTTTATCAAGCTGGGGGCATCCTTCCGCTATAATAAGGAGGAACACTTTTACGGGGTGGAGGCCAAAAAACTCAAAGGAACCGATATGCTCCTGGATGAGGCCTCCGTTACAGGTACCGCAAATATCGTCATGGCCGCGGTTTTGGCGGAAGGCACAACTACCATCTACAACGCTGCCTGCGAACCGTATTTGCAGCAATTGTGTAAAATGCTGAACCGCATGGGGGCCCGCATCACAGGGGTAGGGTCTAACCTGCTCACCATCGAAGGGGTGGAATCCCTGGGGGGAACCGAGCACCGCATGCTCCCCGATATGATCGAGATCGGCAGCTGGATTGGGTTGGCCGCCATGACCCAAAGCGAGTTGACCATCAAGGACGTGAGCTGGGACGACCTGGGCCTGATCCCGACGACCTTCCGGAAGTTGGGGATCACCCTGGAGCGCCGGGACGACGACATCCATATCCCGGCCCATACGGACGGATATGAAATACAGAATTACATCGACGGGTCCATCCTTACGATTGCAGACGCGCCCTGGCCGGGGCTGACGCCGGACCTGCTGAGTATCCTCCTGGTAGTGGCGACACAGGCCAGGGGAGAAGTCCTCATCCACCAGAAAATGTTTGAAAGCCGGTTATTCTTCGTGGATAAGCTGCTGGACATGGGGGCAAAAGTGATCCTTTGCGACCCGCACCGGGCCACGGTCATCGGCCACAATTTCCAATCGACGCTCAAGGCAACCACCATGGTGTCTCCGGATATCCGCGCCGGCGTTTCCCTGCTGATCGCCGCCCTTTCGGCAAAAGGGACGTCCACCATTCACAACATCGAACAAATCGATCGCGGGTACGAGGCCATCGACACGCGCCTGCAGGCAATCGGAGCCCGGATTACCCGGGTCTGAACGGTAACTTGTTATTTCCTGATTTCGGTGCCGTTCGGAAACCTGGCAAACCGGTTGGCATCCCGCTTGTGGACAGGATCCTGATGTTGCCAGGGCCAGCCGCCAAATTGCGTGGCCCGGAATTCCTCCATAACGCGTTCGATCTCCTCCTGGGTATTCATGACGAACGGCCCGTATTTGGCCACGGGTTCGTCGATGGGTTTCCCCTGAAGCCACAGGATGCGCAACGGTTCCTCCCCACTCCGCAGTTGGCAGGCCCGGGGGGCTAGTTCCACGCCTTTTCCGCTTTCCACAGAGATGGTCTTTTCGCCCGCCCCATCCCCGGAAATGCTGAGGCCGGTGCCCTCAAACAGGTAGAGCCGGCGGTGTGTTCCTTCCTCCGTTTCCGGCAAGGAGATGAATGCCCCGGGCGCGAGGTCAATCAGGGCGATTACCACCCGGTTGTCGGGATTGGCCGCCCAGGAGTTCGGAGGGGGTGACGGCGGTTGGACATCGTCGTAGCTGCCCGCTACCAGCCGAATGGTCGCTTTTTCCTTTTGGATAACCGGCAGGTCCTCCTTCCAGAGCATTTTAAAGTGAGGCTCCACCCGTTTACCCCGGGCGGGGAGGTTGAGCCATATCTGGAATAATTCCAGGGTATTGGGTCCCTGACGGTCCAGGAGCGGGAACATCTCGGAGTGTTGCAGGCCCCTGCCCGTGGTGATCCATTGGACGTCGCCCTCCCCGAAGCGGGCTGCCGCCCCAAGGGAATCCGCATGGTCGCAGAATCCGCGCGTTACGATGGTCACCGTTTCAAATCCGCAATGCGGGTGGGCCGGAAATCCGGGGACGGACCGCCCGTGGTACATACGCCATCCGTCGCGGAGCGTAAAGTCGTTACCCAGGGAACGACCTTCCAGGGATGCGTCCGGCCCCAATTCCGCATTACCGCTGGGATATTTATCCAGATGGTGTACGCAAAACAGGAAGGGGTCCGGGGTTTCCCAGGGAAAGCCCAACGGGAATATACGGGGAGATGTTGCCATAGCGGGGATTAGTTGAATTCGTGTTCTGCCGTATTGATCTCCACCCAGTTGTCTTCCGGGTCGCGCAGGTAGATCTGCCGCACTCCGTCGGCCCGGTGGGTCACCGTATTGATCTTCCCCGGCCAATCCCAGTAGGGGATGTCCCGGGATTCCAGGAATTCGATGTAGCCGTCCAGGTCTTTGATCGCCAGGCACAGATGGACGCTCTTGCTCTCGGACTTCTGTACCTCGTCTTTCCGGATCAGGTGTACCTGGGTATTCCCGCGGATGCGGAACCAACGGAAATTTAAAGTATCCGATGGGTGCGGGATCTCCTCAAGGCCCAGCACATCGGCGTAAAAGTCCCCGGTTTTCTTCAGATCCTCAACGATAAACGAGTAATGGTCGTAGGTGAAATCGAATTTTTGACTCCACAGCCCGCCCCAGGCGAACAGTAATACAAGCAGTAGTAATTTCTTCATATTTGGTTAAATGGGTTGTTCGGCGGCCCGCAAGGCCTTAGTTGTCAAATTCCACGTCCTTATGGCTGCCATCGCAAAACGGCTTGTTATCCGAGGCGCCGCAGCGGCAGAAAGCCGTGCTGCCCTCCAGGGTCTGCTCCCCGTCCGGGGACTCCAGTTCCAGGGAACCTCGAACCAGCAAAGGCCCCCCTTTCACCACCTGCGCTTTAACGGCCCCTTTGGACTCCGGTTGCTTCCCTGCCCGGCTGTCTTCCCGGTAACCCAGGGCACCCGACGGGCACCGGTCGATCTGCTCCCGCAGCGCCTCCTCGGAGGCGTGATCCGGTTTGATCCAGGGTTTCTCCTGCGGGCGGTATACCTCCGGAAGTGCCTCGACGCAGACTTTTGAGTGGATGCATTTGCGGGGCTTCCAGATGACGTGAAAATTGCCCTTTGAATATTCTTTTACGATTTCGTCGCTCATATTATTCGATGTTAATCCCTTTTAGCACGAGTTTTTTCCACTCGGGGTTTTCTTTGATATACCCGGCGACGAACGGACAGAGCGGCACCAGGGTCAGGTCCTTTTTCTCGATGTCTTCGAGGACGGCACGCACCAGGGAACTGCCAATGCCCTGGCCTTCCAGCTCATCGGGGACCTCGGTATGGGTCAGGTAGATTTTGTCTTTGGTGCGTATATATTCAATTCGCGGCGCCTGGTCGCCGATCCGAAATTCGTAGCGTTTCTCTTCCGAATTGTCAATAAGCGTATGAGTTGCCATGTTATTTTTCAGCATTAATAGGTGGCGGTCCTTCCGGGATGATCGGTTCATATACTGTCTCCCCTTTGCGTTCCCGGTATTCTTCTTTTACGGCCTCCACCAGTTTTGGGCTTTTGAACAAATCAACCATGGTCATCCCCATGGCCTTGGCCGCGTAGAGCATGCCTTTGTGGCCAATGCTCATCCCCCCGCATGCAACCACTGCCCAGGAGTGCCAGGGGGTATCCTTGGGAGCCACGGTTACCCCGAGGTTGATATTGGGGACATTCCAGCTGACGTCTCCCACATCCGTAGATCCGCCCCCCGGGTTTTCGCGGGTGGCTTTCAGCGGCCGGATTTCGCTGTCCATGCCCACCTGGGGCTTCCCGGTGGCCATTTGTATCTTTTTGCCGAATTCCTGCTCGGATGCGGTGTATTCGATCGGCCCCAGCAATTCGAGGTTTTTTTGCATCGCCTCGCCCCCTGTACGGTTGACGAGCGTTTCGTAAATCCCGGATATCAGGGAGATTTTATAATCTACATTCGCCATGATTGCGGCGCCTTCCGCCATCTTTTGCACGTGTTCGTATACGGGCATCATGCCTTCCCGTTTCGTATCCCGAACCCGCACCCAGATCCGGGAATAATCCGGGACCACATTGACTACCTGGCCCCCGTCCTGTATGTGATAATGAATGCGAACCGTTGGCTGGATGTGCTCCCGGTAATAATTGATGCCGGTGGTGTAGAGCTCCAACGCGTCGGAGGCGCTGCGCCCGTTCCACGGATCGGCGGAAGCATGTGCTGCCTGGCCGAAAAATTCGACCTTAAAATCTACCAGGGCCAGTGTGCTCTGGACATCCGCCTCTATCTCGGCTCCGGGATGCCAGCTCAGGTTGACGTCCACGTCGTCCCAGAGGCCCTCCCGGACCATCCAGATTTTGCCGAAAAACTTTTCTTCGGCCGGGGTGCCCAGGAATTTGACGGTTCCGGAGAGCTCTCCCGCCTCGATGAGTTCCTTGACGGCAATGGCTGAAGCCAAGCTGGCGGTGCCAAAGAGGTTGTGCCCGCATCCGTGGCCGGCGCCCCCGGGGTCCAAAGCCTCCTTGGTGGGTTGGGCTTTCTGGGAGATCCCGGGCAATGCATCGAATTCCCCGAGTACCGAAATCACCGGGCTGCCGCTGCCGTAAGTGGCAACGAAGGCAGTGGGCATGCCGGCAACGCCCCGTTCTACCGTGAAGCCGTTTTCCTCGGCGTAATCGGCCAGTAGCCGGCTCGATATGTTTTCCTGGAAGGCCACTTCGGCCGCTGCCCATATGGAGTCGCTCAGGGCGATCAGTTCCTGCTGGTGGGCATTGATGGATTCGACAATAGCCCGCTTTTCGGGGCCCATTTTTTGTGCGTGCACAAACAGGCCGAATAACAGGCCCAAGGGGAGTAAGCTTTTCTTCATAGTGGTATTTGAATTAGTCGCTGCGTCTGCCCGGCTTTCTGGCGGGCACCTAAATATACCAAAAAATGGATGTCTCCCCGGAACCGCGCGGCCGGAAATGAAGGTGTATTCCATCGAAAAAATGCAATTTTTGCCGGATTGGCCTGTTAATTGAATAGGAACTGGAAAAAATCGGTGGGAATTGCCCCGGGAATGGCCCCCATATGCCAACCGCAGGGAACCGATATTAAATCCACAAAACCTAAGCCATGAGACGAATCTTTCAATTTTGCCTGTTATCCGGTGTCCTCGCGTTGGCCCCATCCTGCAGCGCAACCAACCGGCTGAGTATGACTGTCACGGAACCGGCGGCTGTAATGCTGCCCGGGAACGTCCAGCGCATCGGCATCATAAACCGCTCCCTTCCCTCTGAGGGCAACCGGGGCCTCGCAAAGATCGATGCCGTACTTTCCGCAGAGGGCATGAAACTGGATTCCCTCGGGGCTTCCGCCGCCATAGAGGGCCTGGCAGATCGCCTGCGCCTATCCAACCGATATGAAGCTGTGGTGGTCCTGGAGGAACTGCCGCAAGTAGCCCGCGGGCTGCGGGGCATGCCCGCGCCGCTTACCCGGGAACAGATTCGGGAGTTATGCAACACCCACGGGCTGGATGGGATCTTTTCCCTTTCCTTTTACGATACGGATACCCGGGTCAATCTGCAACTCGGGATGATGGAATTGCCCGGTGACCTCGGATTGCCGATCTCCGTCCCCGCCCATAAGCTGGACCTGGATACCGAGGTGCGCAACGGTTGGCGAATCTACCTCCCGGACCTTCCCCTGCCGGTAGACGAATGGGTCTATACAGATCGTTTCCTGGTGAGCGGACAGGGGATCAACCCGGTAGCCGCCCTGGAATCCATCGGAGTGCGCAAGGACCGGGTGCTGGAGCTTTCCCAGCGAACGGGGTATCGCCACGGCGGCAGGCTGGAACCCCGACGTGTTCGCGTGGGCCGCGACTATTTTGTAAGGGGAAGCGATTTATTTGTGCGCGGCAAGCGACTGGCCCAAACCGGTGACTGGGACGGTGCCGCCCGGCTTTGGGAACGGGAGACCGACCATCCGAAGGGGAAGGTGGCCGGCAGGGCTTTCTACAACATGGCGATTATCAATGAAATCAACGGCGACCTGGATGCTGCCATCGACTGGGCCCGCAGATCCTATGCGGATTTTGGAACCCGCCACGCACTGGATTACGCACGCACGCTCGAGGGGCGCCGGGCCCGTCAGGAACAATTGATGGCGGACCTCGCCTGGTAAGGGCGCCGGGTCTGCCTAATCCAGGGCGGCCTTATAGGTCTTCAGGCAACGTTCCCGGGCCGCTTTGTGATCTACCATCTTTTCGGGGTAATCCTCCGTGCCGTATTCCGGTATCCACTCCCGGATATAGGATTTATCCTTGTCGAATTTATCTACCTGGGTCATCGGGTTAAAGATCCGGAAGTAGGGGGCCGCATCTACGCCGCTCCCGGCTGCCCACTGCCAGTTGCCAACATTGCTGGCCATTTCGTAGTCGAGTAGTTTTTCCGCAAAATACGCCTCCCCCCAACGCCAGTCGATCAGCAGGTGCTTGCAGAGGAAACTCGCCGTGAGCATCCGTACGCGGTTGTGCATATACCCGGATGCATTGAGTTGCCGCATGCCCGCATCCACCAGGGCAAAGCCGGTGCGGCCCTCCCGCCATTTCTCGAATTCCGATTCGTCGTTCCGCCACGCGATGCGGTCGTATTCCTTGCGGAAGGCCTCATGGACCGTACGCGGGAAATGCCAGAGGATCTGCATAAAGAACTCCCGCCAGATCAACTCGTTCCAGAATGTCTCATTGGACGATTCCAGGGCCTTCCCCAGCGCCTGTCGGATGGAGATGGTGCCAAAGCGCAGGTGGGGTCCCAACCGGGAGGTACCTTCCCGGGCCGGGTAATTCCGGTTGTCTTCGTATGCGTCAATCAGTTTCCCGCCCATATCATAATCCGGAACGGGAATCGCGGAGCGTTCAAAGCCGAAATCGGCAAGGTCCGGGTTGGGCAACCGGGAATGTGCGATCAGGTTCCCCAGTTGGCCAGCGGAATCGAACGTCGCAAGGGGGGTGTCCCGGAAGACCTGCTTCCATTTCTTCATATAGGGGGTGTAAACCACATAGGGGTCGCCGTCATCCTTGACCACTTCGTCCTTTTCAAAAATGACCTGATCTTTGAATGTGTGGAATTCAATTCCCTGCTCGCTGAGCCATTGGCCCACCTGCTCATCCCGATCCCGGGCATAGGGTTCGTAATCCCGGTTTGTGAACACCTGCCCGACGTCCCAGTCCGATGCCAGTTCCTTAAAAATCTCCAGGGGCTTCCCGTGGTAGATTGCCAGGGAACTGCCCTGATTTTCCTGCATGCGGGAACGGAGCTCCTGCAAACGGTCGTGGAGGAACGTAACCCGGGGGTCATCCGCCGGCAGCCCGTCCAGGATTTCCGAATCGAAAATAAAAATGGGGAGGACGGGCCTGCCCGCGCCCAGCGCTTCGCACAGGCCCCGGTTGTCTTCGAGCCGCAGGTCGCGCCGAAACCAGAAGATGTTGACGGATTTGCCCATTTTAACTCAGGTTGATGGTACTCAGGCCCCCGTCCACCCCAAGGACCTGGCCGGTCATCCATCCGCTTTCATCCGAAAGCAGGAAGGCCGCCATGTGCGCGATATCCGAAGGTTTTCCAACCCGCTTCATCGGGTGCCGTTCCGCCATTTTTTCCTGTTTCTTTTCATTGTTCAGCAAGCGGGAAGCCATGGGGGTATCCACCAGGGAAGGGGCCACCACGTTCACGCGCAATTGGGGGGCGTATTCGGCAGCCAGGGCACGGGCAAAGCCTTCGATGGCCCCTTTGGAAGCCGCCACGCTGCTGTGGAAGGGCATGCCGTTCCCCACAGCCACCGTGCTGAAGAAAACCAGGCTGGCCGACTCGGCAAAGCGCGGCATCACGGCTTTAAGTACCCGGACCAGGCCGGTAAAATTCAGGTCCATATCCTGGCTAAAAGCATCCACGCTGAGCATTTTAAACGGTTTCAGATTGATGCTTCCCGGGCAATAGACCAGCCCGTGCAGGGTATCCGGCAGCCCATCCAGGGAATCGAAATCCCCGGTGACGTCCAGTTCTGTGTGCGGGACACCGAGGTCCTCCAGGGGGCCGGGTTTCCGGGAGGCCGTATATATGTTGTGGTTGTCTTTCAGTAGCTTGACGAGTTCCAGGCCAATGCCGGAGGAACCGCCGATAATCAATAAGTTCTTTTTCATTGTCAAAGCGATTTAAATGTGAGGGCGGAAGGTCTCCCGGGAAGCTTGCCGAACCGTTTGTCGAGTTCGGCCTCCCGGTACCGGAAAATGGCCGTCAGCTGTCTTTTAACCACAGGCCCGTGAGCTAACCGGCCCAGCCATCCGAGGGGCAATTTGTAGTCCACGACATCCGTCATCCGGACGCCGCCTTCGACGGCCTCGATAAAGTGTTTGTGGTGCCAGAGGGCGTATGGGCCGAATCGCTGTTCATCTACAAAATATTCTCCTTCCCGAACATGGGTTATCTCAGTGACCCATCGGGTGCGAATCCCTGGAAACGGGGAAACCACATAGTGGATGATTTGCCCGGGATACATAGGCCGGTCGGCGCCTTCCAGTATTTTAAAGCCCATATGGGCCGGGGTGATGCGCTGCAGGTTGGCCGGGTTGGACAGAAAGTCCCAGGCCTCTTGTTTGGAAAGGGCCAGGGACTGTTCCGCTTGCAATTGATAACACTTCATCAGGTACTTTGTTCAAAGATACAATCATTTTGTTTAGGAAAAAGATATAAGAGTTAAACAATAATTAAAATTTCTTATTGGGTCCTGGTCGGAAAAATCGTAGCTCTGTCGTGGAAATGCCACGGAGATGGATAGAATTTGTACCTTTTTCGCATGGGAATGCGCATTTTGATGGGGCTGGTAGTCTGCCTGTCGGGCCTTGGGCCGCTTCGGGCCCAGGAAGACCTTCGGTTGCTGGGCAACCTGCCGGAAATCGTTTCGGAAACTTCCGGGCTGCTGGTCATCGGCCCTCAAATAATCACGCATAACGACTCGGGCAACGAACCGCTTTTGTATTATCTGGACACTGTAAACCTGGAGATACAACGACAGGTACGCGTGGAAGGCGTTTTGAATACAGACTGGGAAGACCTGGCAGAAGATACGGATTACGTGTATATCGGGGATTTCGGCAATACCCGGGGTACCCGTACAGACCTGGCCATCTACCGGGTCGCCAAACAGGACCTGGCAGCCGGGAATACATCCGTAACCGCCGACCGCATTGGATACACATACGAAGACCAGATGGATTTCAGCGGGACAACCAACAGCGATTGGGATGCTGAGGCCCTGGTGGTACGGGGAGACTCCCTGATTGTATTTACAAAACAATGGCAGGGCAACGGTACGGTGGCATACCGAATCCCCAAATCGCCCGGCGATCATTTGGCCCTGCGGAGCGGGGCCTACGCCGCAGGCGGCCTGATTACCGGGGCCACGCCCAGGCCTGGTGGCGGTTATGCCCTCCTGGGATATACCAGCGTTCTCCAGCCCTTTCTCATTGAGGTACCGCAAACAAACGACACCTTTAATTTTCCGCCCGAAACCCGGAGGCAATTACTGGATATCGGGTTTGGCCAGGCCGAAGGGATTACAGCAGATGCCTCAGGCCGGTTCTTTGTCAGTACGGAGTCCTTTTCCAACAGCCTGGCTTCGCTACCGGCATCTCTTTATTCTTTTACCAGGGATGGCGAACCCCCGGGGGAGGAACCCGGAGAACCCGGAGAACCCGGAGAACCCGGGGAACCGGGCGAGGAGGGAGGGGAACCGGAACCCGGCCATTCGAATCAACCGGGCGGCCTGGTGATTTTCCGGGCTGCAGGTTCGGATGAACTCCGTTACGAGCTCAACCGCCCGGCACCCATCCTGGCCCGGGCCGTTTTCGACACGGCCGGCCGGATGGTCCTGTTCGAGAATGCGCCGGAAATAGATGCCGGACGCCTGGACATAGCTACCCTGAATACTTCCGTTTATTACCTGACCCTGTATTTTCGCGGGGCCATACTCTCCGAGCCCTTCCTGCGCTATTGAGAATCACCCGTCACAGCCCCATCGCATTTACGCCGCCCTTGCTTTTTTTAGATTTAATTAACATTTACAGGCAGGGCGAATCAGTAGCTTTGATCCAAACACTAAAACTTTAAACCGATGAAAAAATCCTACCTTTTATTCCTGGCACTGGCAAGCAGCTATTGCGGGCTTGCCCAGATGCAGACGCCGGCACCCAGCCCGGCCTCCGAACTGCACCAGACCGTCGGGCTCACCGACGTGGTAATTAAGTATTCCCGTCCCTCCATGAAGGGCCGCACCATTTTCGGCGGACTCGTACCCTACGATGCCATCTGGCGGACCGGGGCGAACATGAACACTACCGTTTCCTTCTCGGACCCCGTAAAAGTGGGAGGAAAATCCCTGGAAGCCGGGACGTACGCTTTGTATACGAAACCCGGAGAGGAGCAGTGGGAAGTCTACTTTTATACGGATTCCAACAACGGCGGGCTCCCGGCTCAGTGGGACGATTCCAAGGTGGCTGCCACGGTTACCGCACCTGTCATGGAAATGCCCATGCCGGTAGAGACTTTCACCATCACCGTAGACGACTTAACCAACAACGGGGCCTCCCTGGGAATGCTCTGGGAGAACACCTATGTGGGGGTGCCTTTTGAAGTGCCCACCACGGAAAAGGCCATGAAGAGCATTCAGTCCGTAATGAGCGGCCCCGGGCCCAACCAGTATTTTGCGGCTGCCTCCTATTACTTTGACGAGGGGCAGGATTTGGAACAGGCCAAAACCTGGATCGACAAGGCTACTGAAATGTCCCCGAATGCCTATTGGATGTGGCGGGTCAAATCGTTGATCTACGCAAAAATGGGCGATAAGAAAGGGGCCATTGCGGCGGCAAAGAAATCCCTGGAAGTTGCAAAAGAGGCCGGGAACCAGGATTACGTGAGGATGAACCAGGACTCCCTCAAGGAGTGGGGTGCCATGTAACCTGAGCCCCCTGGCAGCTGCGTTTTCCGGCCGGGGTGCCGGGCCTTGGGAAAAAGCAGAACCGGACCTTTTGGGGTCCGGTTTTTTTATGGTTTTTTGGCGGGATCAGATGCGTACCGGGGGGTTCCGCAACAACCGGTCAAAACTCTCCAGCAACAGGGCGATCAGGATAACCAGTGCGCACCCGAAAGCGTTCAGCCACAGGTAGGACATCCAGTCAAAGTACCAGCCGAACACTACGATGACCTGCGTGATGATGGCAGCGATGAAAACGGCATTGCCCCGGACGAATTTAAGGAAAAAGGCAAGCAGGAAGATTCCCAGGACATTCCCGTAAAATATGGAGCCGATGATATTTACCAATTGGATCAGGTTGTCGAACAGGTCTGCAAAACAGGCGATCAGAATGGCGATGACCCCCCAGATAAAAGTGAACACCCGCGAGGCTTTCACATAATGCATCGGGTCTTCGTGATCGGGTCGGTTCCGCTTATAGAGATCCAGGGCGCTGATGGTGCCCAGGGCATTCAATTCGGAGGCCGTGGAGGACATGGCTGCCGAAAGGATTACCGCCAGCAACAGGCCGATGAGTCCCCGGGGGAGGTAATTCAGGATAAAGTGGATAAACACATAATCCTTGTCATTCGTTTCTACCGACGGGTTTGCCCGCTCGATGAGTTCCCGGGCGGCGTCTCGGTTGCCCTGTTCCCGGCGGTTGATCTCGAGGATTTGCTGTTTCGCGTCGATGGTAGCAGTATACTCTTTAATATCCAGGGCCGATGAGAAGGCATCCTGCGCCATTTTTTTCTCGACCTCCAGTTCCCTGTGAGCCTCCTGCAGGAGTTCATAATCGTCCGCATATTCGGATTCCAGCACCGCTTCCGTAGCTGCCGGGTTAAAGTTCAGGGGAGACGGGTTGTACTGGTAAAAAACAAAGACCATGACGCCCACCAGCAGGATAAAAAACTGCATGGGGATTTTTAAAAGGCCGTTAAATATCAGTCCCAGCTGGCTTTCCCGAACCGATTTTCCGGACAGGTAGCGCTGCACCTGGCTCTGGTCCGTTCCAAAATAGGCGAGCATCAGGAACAGGCCCCCGGTGATACCGCTCCAAAAGGTATACCGGCTGTCCGTATCGAAGTCGAAATTCAGGATATTCAGCTTGTCGCTGGCTCCGGCCACTTTGAGCGCTTTGCTGAAGGTCAGGTCGGTGGGCAGGTATCCCAGGATAAAGAAGAAGGCCATGAACATGCCGAGCATGATCACGAACATCTGTTGTTTCTGGGTAACATTCACAGCCTTGGTCCCTCCGGAAACCGTGTAGATAATCACCATAATCCCGATGATGATGTTCAGCGTATTGAGGTTCCACCCCAATACAGCCGACAGGATGATGGAGGGGGCAAAAATCGTGATCCCGGCCGCAAGACCGCGCTGCAGCAGGAACAGGATGGCGGCCAGGGTACGCGTTTTCAGGTCAAAACGCTTTTCGAGGAATTCATAGGCCGTATAGACTTTCAGGTGGTGGTAAATAGGGACGAACACCATACATATGATGATCATCGCCAGGGGTAAGCCAAAATAGAACTGGACAAAGCCCATGCCGTCGTGGAAGGCCTGCCCCGGGGTGGAGAGGAAGGTGATGGCACTGGCCTGGGTGGCCATGACGGATAGCCCGACGGTGAGCCATTTGGCGCGTTTCCCCCCGCGGACGTAGTCGTCGACGTCCCGGCTCCCGCGGGTGCGCCAGACGCCAAAGGCCACGATAAAGATCAATGTCCCGGACAGGATAATCCAATCTAAGGTTCCCATCCCCATATCAGGCGTTTGTGATCATGATATAGTAGAATACCAGGATATACAGGATGTTGAGCAGGATCACCAGGGTGTAGGCCCGCTTCCACACCATTTTTTCTTTCATTTCATCCTTTAACTGCACGGTCTGTCTTTACTTGGGCCTTCCCGATGGAAAGCATGTTTGCGAATAATTTAAAGGCGCCGGGGACACCCGCCGGCAATTCCCTGAAAAAACTCAGGCCGGTATAGATGTAATGTCCGTCTCCGTACGGGGCTACCAGCAGGCTGCCTTTCCGTGCCGGCTCCCCCGGGTCGTTCATTGAAAATAACGGGGTATAGGCAGGGTCCCAGTTATCGGGGAAATAGAGGCCGCGTTCCTGAACCCAGCCGTCAAAATCGGCAGGTTCGATCGGGTTTGGGAAGTTGAGCAGCGGGTGCTCGGGCTCCAGGAAGGTAACTTCGGCTCCCTCGTCTGAAACGCGATCCCTGGAAATTTGAAGCGGGTATGGCGCGAATTTGCTGAAATCCAGGTTGCCCCGCCCCGAGGTATTGTATTGGACGATGACAGTGCCGCCGTTTTTGGTATAGGTAAGCAGGGCGTCGTTTTTAACAGGCAGCTCGTCCAGGACGTTGTATGCCCGGATCCCCACCACCACCGCGTCGAAGCGCTGCAGGTTGTCGGGGGTCAGGTCGTCGGTCCCAATCTGGTGTACGGTGTATCCGATGGCTTCCAGGTTTTCCGGCATGGCGTCGCCGGCCCCCATCAGATATCCGATGTGCTGCCCGGCCTTCTCCACCTGCAGGCGAACGACGCGCATTTGAGCAGGCATCAGTACGGTCTGGGTGGGGATGTGGTCATAGGCTATCGCAATCATCTCCCGGTTGTATGTGTTCCCCCCGGTAACCACTTCGGGGCGGATAGATCCTTCACTTGCTCCGGCCGGGGGGGTGACGCGGAATTCAAATAATCCTTCGGAACCCAGGCCGTCCAACTGGAAGGGTTGGGAGGCGGGGTGCACCGTCCATCCTTCCGGGACATTCAGGCCAACGGTGCCCGAGACGCTCTGGGCGTTCGATTTTACCCGGATCGTCACCGGTTGCGCGGAGGCCTCCGCAAACAGCCTCACCGTTTCGCCGAAGGAGGTGGATACAGGGGGTACGATGTCAAAACTCCGGTACCGCTCTCCCTGGTCGGGTTCCGAATACCGGTGGATTACCGGTCGCTCAAATCGAATGGGGATCCCGGCAACTTGCGCGTCGATCCGCACCTGGTAGGCCGGGGGGGTGCGGGGCATCCCGATAAATTCGGGGTCCGGGATCTGGTAGGTTCCCAGGGTACCCGGTTCGCGCAACCAGTAGGGGGAAGTGCCCGGGTGGCCTTCAGGGATTTCCAGGGACAGATCCAATTGGATTTTTTGGTTGGCCGGGAGGGGGAAGGCGCTGTCCAGCCGAGTGCCGGATTCCAGGGCGATGGATTGAACGGCTACCGGGACCCCGGATCGGTTAACCAGCTCCAGGTTGACGGTTTCCACGTCGCCCGGGACCGCCAGAGGATCTTCCGAGGAAGCCTCGAGGTAAAGCCCGGAAACGCCGGCAATCAATGCCGTCAACTCCCCGGTTTTCACCTCCTTCCAATAGGAATCCGGTGCCGCATCCAGCAATTGATAGGCTTTCAGGAGTTCGGGCAAATGCACAGAAGGGTCCGTAAAATTAAACGACGCTGCCACGCCTTCCAGGATTTCGCCGACGGGGCCGCCCCCGGGCATCCGTCCCCAACTCGTATCGATTCCCGCAAATAAATCGTCTCCTTGGGTTTGTGTTCCGCTGATCAATTCCAAAAACTCCTCTTCACTGCCGCGGCTGGTGGGCCTTCCAAACCCCTGGCAGAGGTGTTGGCTGCTGGCCAGGGAGGCAATTTCGTTATTGGACATCCCCCGTTCCGGATAGTAAACCCCGACATCCAGAACCGTCAGTTTGGACCGGTCCATTTCTTTCAGGAAGCGCTCCCGACTGCCGTAGAACCACCAGGAGGTATTGTGGAACAGGCGGCTGGGCTCCCAGGTGTCCAGTTCTTTTAGTTGCTCGGGAAAGGCTTCGGGATCGCCGGCCAGTTCAAAGGCTTCCTTACTCAGGATGGCCGAAGAGGTATGGTGCCCGTGTGTGGTTCCCGGAGTTCGGTGGTCGAACCGGTTGATAATCACATCCGGCCGAAATTGTCGGATGATCCGAACAACATCCGACAATACAAGCTGCTTATCCCAAATCTCCAGCGTTTCTTCCGGGTTTTTGGAGTACCCGAAATCTACAGCGCGGGTAAAGAACTGCCGGCCCCCGTCTATTCGTCGGGCATTGAGAAGTTCCTGTGTACGCAGAACGCCCAGGAGTTCCCGCAACTCCGGGCCGATGAGGTTTTGGCCCCCATCGCCACGCGTCATGGAAAGGTAGGCCGTGCGCGCATGGACGGCATTGGAGAGGTAGGAAATCAAACGGGTGTTTTCATCGTCCGGATGGGCGGCGATGTACAGGGCCGAACCGAGGAAATTCAGGTCCTGGAGATCATTGTAGAGGGTAACGGAACTCGGCGGGTTTGGAGCCTGGCCCTGACCCAGGCCGGGTAACAGGCAAATTGCCGCGATGGACAGCCTCAGTATTTTGAGCATGTTTGGAGGGTTTGTCAGTACCCAAATATAGGAAGATAACCTCCCCGGAGCCCCAATTTAGAACTTCTTTAACAACTACAGCGCCTCGCTGCCTTCCGGATCCCCGGCATCTTCCGATGCCAGGGTAACTGCCTTCTGGAGGAAGAGGTTATTCGGGTAGGTCAGCAATTCCCCGGATCGCATCCTCAGGTGGACGTGGAAGGCCCGGATATCCTCGATGACGAATTCCCGGTCTTCCTCGAGTTCCTTGTCGTGGATGCGTATCCGGTCGCCGATCTTATACGGGAAGGTAAAAAACAGGATGACCCCGGCGGTGATGTTGCTGAGGATGGACCAGCTGGCAAATAGGGCCACCCCGATTACTGCAAAAACGGAAGAAAATATCAGGCCGATTTCCCGGAAGTTAACCCCCCAGATGAGGATCAGCGCACTTACCAGGAGAGCCGTATGCCCGATAGCCACATATTTGATGATCAACCGGGTCCGTGCCCGGTCCATCTCGCTCAGGCGGCCGACTTTGCGTATAGCCTGGATTGACAAAAACCTGGAAATAGCCAGGGCGAGCATACAGATCCCCGTCCAGAGGAACTCGGTTTGGAATGTAAGCAGCAGCTCTTTCATCCGTTAACGTTTGGATAATCCCAGGCTGTCCCGCAGGTGCAGGTCGCTATTGGAGTTTTGCCGCCAGTAGGGAGTTTTCAGCGTATTCTTGAGTTGAGCAGTGGTTGTGAGTACCTGGGCGTCGGCCCCAAACCCGCTTGGATAGGAATCTGTCCATCCCTGGATGGTATGGGGAAAATCCCCGTCAAAATGGATTTGCAGCGTCCGGTTCAACCCGGGATAGGTAATGGTGTAGGTTCGGACTTTCGCGGGTTCGCTCAGGGTCAGGGTGGCCGGATAAGCCTGGAAAGGCTGGTGCCTGAGCCGGAGGAATTCCATGGAGGGCACTACGTCGTGGTTCCCCTGTGGGAGGGTCTCCGGTGCAATCCGCAACCGGGTCCAGAGTTCGTCTTCCAGGACGTTTTTGGGCAGGTGCAATTCCTGCTCCCCTTCGCTTTCAAAATAGCTATGGGCGGTAATCTCAAAATCCTCCCGGTTGTTGAGCTGGGCGTATACATGACCGCACCACTCCTGTACCGATGTGCTGATTTTCAGGGCATGTCGGTTGTCCGAAACCGGGTAGAATATACTGCTCATAATGGAATATGGGTAGATTCCGGTGAGGAATTTACGGGTGCGGTTTAATTTCAGCACGGAAACCGAGGTGCTGTCGGGCCGGTCTGCCTTGACCTGTTTCCCGGGGTTGAAAGGCTCGGTGACGTACACCAGCGCAGCGTCCCCTTCCCGCAATTCGCCGTAACGCGCCTGGCTGAGGCTATACGAGCTGATCTCGGCCTCCCCTGCGTACCAATAGGATTTAAAATCCTCTGTAAGCGGGCGGGGCGGGGCCGTCGCATCCGCTGAAGGCGAAGTACCCCCATCGGTACCCCCGGCTGAATCAGCGGTTTCGGCTCCTTGTTTGCAGCCCGAAGCCAACAATAGCAATACGAGCAAACCTGTTGTATATTTCTGAGGGCGGGGGCAGGGCATAGTCTTTGTTTTTGATAACAAAAATAGGTTAAAAACCACGCCGGACCATATCGCGTAATTTTTGGTAGACCAATTGGGTGGGTAATCCCACTACATTGGTGTAGGAACCCCGGATGGCCTCTACGCCAACCAGCCCGATCCATTCCTGGATCCCATATCCCCCTGCCTTGTCCATTGGATTTCCCAGATGCAGGTACGTCGTGAGCATACCCGGGTCTACGCGGGTAAAACGCACGTCTGTCCGGGCGTGGAAAACCTCCCTGTAACCCTTTGCGGTCAGGCATACCGAGGTGTATACCTGGTGCCAGGCCCCGGAAAGTTTCCCGAGCATTTCCCGAGCCTCTTTCTCGCCAGCCGGTTTTTCGAGCACCTCGTCCCCCAGGCAGACGATGGTATCCGCCGTGAGCAAAACGGCGCGGCCCGGAAGACTGTCTTGTAATACAGACGCTTTAAGTTCGGATAGGTAATTCGTTATTTCATAGGTTTTTAGGTTTTCGGGGAAGCGCTCCTCAGCCGCCTGGGTACGCACCTCAAACTCCAGGCCCATGGCCTCCAGGAGCGATTTCCTCCTGGGGGAGGCAGATCCGAGTACGAGGTGCTGTGGCTGGTGGTCCGGCCGGGGCATCAGTCGTGTTTTGCGTTGAAGCCGTGCTCCCAGTCCCCCCGGACTTTAAGTACTTGCTGGATGATATCCCGTACGCAGCCGTCCCCGCCGTTCAGGTGGGAGATATAGTGGGATATCGCCTTGATTTCCGGGACGGCATTCTGCGGACAGGCCGCCATGCCCACCTGTTGCATCACCGGCAGGTCGGGGATATCGTCGCCCATATAGAGGATTTCCGACGCCGGGATATCGTAGTCTTCCATGTAATCCCTGAGGACGGACTCCTTGTGGCCCGCACCCAGGAAAATATCGGTAACCCCGAGGGCCCGGAGCCTGGCGCGGACGCCTTCATTGGAACCGCCGCTGATGATGCAAATGCGATACCCCCGGGACAAGGCTGTTTTGACGGCGAATCCGTCCCGCACGCTCATCTTGCGAAGCAGTTCTCCCGATGTAGTGATCAACAGGGAACTGTCGGTAAATACCCCGTCCACGTCAAAGACGAATGTGCGGACATCTTTCAGCCGCTCCTTATAATTCAGTTTCATATGTCGAAATAATGGATTCAGTAATCTGGTCGTATATCGCGGCCGCCGGTTTCCCCCGGAGCAATTCCCGGTGTTTGGCAAGTGTGGCGGTATCCCCCCGCCGGGCCGGGCCGGTCTGTGCCTCCCGGGGGCCAAGACTTTCCAGTTTTGCCAGGGTTTCCCGGAGCAGGGGCCGGAGCAGGTCTTTATCCAGGCCGGACCCGCTGGCCACCGATTCGCCCAGGTAGACCATATGGTTGGTAAAATTGTTGACAAACACGGCAGCCAGATGCAGTGCCAGACGTTTATCTGAATTCGCCGGCTGGGGACTGCACCCCATGGCATTGGCGAGCTTATTCAGGAGTGCCAGGTCTTCCGGACGGCCGGCCTCTGTCAGCACGGGGATGCCGGCCAGGGAAACTTCGCGGTCCCGGGAAAATGTCTGTAAAGGGTAGAAGACCCCGTGGCGGGAGGTGCCCTTCAGGGTCGCCAGGGGCTGGGCCCCGGAGCAGTGAACAACAAGGGCCGGGGAGCCTTTCAGACCCGCTGCAACATCCCCTATGGCCCGGTCGGCAACTGCCAGGAGGCAGATATCCGCATCGGGTGCCGGCTCGTCCAGCCCGCTTCGCGGAGCCGCTCCCGGAAATCCAGATAATTTTTCGGGATCCCTTGCCCGCAGGCCGACCAGGCGAACCCCTTTGGATTGCTCCAGGGCGCCCGAGAGGCGGTAGGCCAGGTTGCCGCTGCCGATAAGTAGGATCCGGATCACGGTGCTAAAATACACATCCGAAATGTTAATCTGGGAAATCGGGCTGGATTGCGCGCCAAAACCGCTATTTTTGCACTGCCTTTTCAACGACGAACTGCATGTTGCAAACCGTTAACCGGATACTTTTTTCCCCGCGCCTGATGGCGGTATTATTCCTGGTAATGGCCGTGGCCATGGCATTCGGTACCTTTATCGAGAGCTGGTACAGTACGGAAACCGCCCGAATTTGGATATATAACGCCTGGTGGTTCGAGGCCATCATGGTTTTCTTTGTCATTAATTTTATCGGGAATATCCGCAGGTACGACCTGCTGAAATGGAATAAGTGGCCTGTTTTGGTCCTGCACCTTTCCTTTATCCTGATCCTCGTGGGGGCATTTATCACCCGCTATATCAGTTTCGAGGGCATGATGCCAATTCGCGAAGGGGCTACCGAGAATGTATTTTATTCGGATAAAACGTACCTGAGCGTCCTGGTGGACGGGGAAGTACAGGGCCAGCCCCAGCGCAAATCCCTGGAAGACGACCTGATTATTACCGAACAGGCCGAGCAGTCCAGCCTGCCCTGGACCACCGAATTCAACGGTACGCCCATACAGGTGGATGTGGTGGATTTCACCCAGGGTGCCCGAATGGGTGTTGCCCCGGAGGCTGGGGGCAACTGGTTCCTGAAACTGGTTGAAGCCGGAAGCGGGTCGCGGCACGACCATTTCCTTGAATCCGGGGAGGTCACCAGCATCCACAACGTACTCTTTTCCCTGAACCGCCCTGTGGACGGGGCTGTGAACATCACCCGGACAGATAGCACCCTGACCATTGATTCCCCTTTTGAGGGCAGCTTTATGCGCATGGCCGACCAGCAAAGCGGGACCGTGGTGGCCGACAGTGTGCAGCCGCTGATGCTCCGGTCGCTCTATACCCTGGGCAGTATGCAATTCGTGGTGCCCGACCCGCCCGTCCAGGGGGCGTACCGCGTAATGCCCATCCCGGAGAATGAACAAACGGATAACGACCCGGATGCTCTTACAGTCCGCCTCTCGGCAGGGGATGCGAGCCGGGAAGTGACGCTTTTGGGCGGGAAAGGGCGTTTTGAATACAGCGACCCGGTGACCATCGGGGGCCTTACATTCCGCGCCGCCTACGGTTCCAAGATCCACGAATTGCCTTTCAGCATCACCTTAAACGATTTCATCGCCGAAAAATACCCGGGGACGGAACAGGGCTATGCCTCCTTCATGAGCCGGATTACCGTGCACGACAGCACCGGGGAGGGACGACCGTTTGACTACGACATCTATATGAACCACGTGCTCGACCACCGGGGATACCGGTTTTTCCAGGCGAGTTTCAGCCCGGACGAAAAAGGAACGGTGCTCTCGGTGAACCACGATTTCTGGGGCACCTGGGTTACCTATATCGGCTACTTCCTGCTGTACGCCGGATTGATGGGTATCATGTTCTTCGGCAAGACCCGGTTCCGGGAGCTCACCCGCCGCCTGGAAGACCTCAAGCGCAAGAAAGCCGCCATGATGCTGCTATTGCTGTTTACAGGTTTTGCCGCCTCGGCCCAGACCCTCCCGGACGACGGGCACGAGCACGCCGGGATGCCGCCTCCCGAACAGGTAGATTCCATCATTCATGCCACCGCTGTGCCGGCGGAGCAGGCCTCCCGTTTTGGCCATCTGGTGATCCAGGATGAGGAGGGGCGGATGAAGCCCGTGAATACCTTTGCCTCTGAACTGCTCAGGAAACTGACTTTGCGCAACGACTACCAGGGGCTGACCCCCGACCAGGTGCTGCTGTCGATGATGATGCGGCCCAACCTGTGGACGGTGGCCGAGTTCGTTGCCCTGGACAAAAAAACCGAGAATGACAGTATCCGGAACCTGATTGGCGTACCCGAGGGGCAACGGTATATCCGGCTGATCGACTTTTTTGACGATGCGGGGAACAACAAGCTGGAGCCCGTCCTTCAGGAGGCTTTTGCCACCAACAACCCGAATAAATTCCAGCAGGATTTCAAGGACGCCTATTTCCGGCTCGGTTTGCTGAACCGGGCCCTCAGCGGCGAGATCCTGAAGATTTTCCCGCTGATTGACCACCCGAACAACAAGTGGATTTCCGCCCTGGAATTCCGCAGTGGGCAATTCCCGGTACAGGACAGCCTCTATGCGAACTTTATCCGCAACGCAGTACCCTATTACCTGAGCTCCCTGGAGAAAGGGGCCCGGACCGGCGATTATTCCGAGGCGGAAAAACTCCTGGCCGCGTTCCGCCAAAACCAGGAAAACCACGGCAGTGAGGTGTTGCCCTCTGCCCGGAAGGTAGAGACGGAAGTGATCTACAACCGCCTGGACATTTTTAACCGCCTTTACAAGTATTACGCGCTTTGCGGTGTCCTGCTGTTTTTCATCCTGATATTTGCCATTTTCAGGGAGCGGCGCATCTGGGATATTTCCACGTATTTCTTCAAAGGCATCATCTATATCCTGTTTATCTGGCACACCGCCGGCCTGATCCTGCGGTGGTATATTTCCGGGCATGCCCCCTGGTCGGACGCCTATGAAAGCATTCTCTATGTCTCCTGGGCCTGTATGGGGATGGGCCTTTTGCTGGGCCGCAAAAGCGACATGACGATTGCTGCTTCGGCCTTTGTCACCTCCATGCTCCTCTGGATCGCCCACCAAAGCTGGGTAGACCCGGCCATCGGAAATCTGGTGCCTGTCCTGGACAGCTATTGGCTGATGATCCACGTAGCCGTGATTGTCGGGAGCTATGGACCCCTCACGGTTGGGATGATCCTGGGGGTGGTCTGCCTGCTGCTGATCCTGATGACAACCGAGAAAAACAAGCGGCGTATGCGGATGAACCTCCGCGAATTGACCATTATCAACGAACTGGCGCTGACTGTCGGCCTGGTCATGCTCACCATCGGGAACTTCCTCGGGGGGCAGTGGGCCAATGAAAGCTGGGGGCGGTACTGGGGATGGGACCCCAAGGAAACCTGGGCGCTGATCTCCATCCTGGTCTACGCCTTCGTGATCCACGCGCGCCTGGTCCCCGGCCTCAAAAGCCGATGGACCTTTAATTTCCTCAGCATCGTGGCCTTTGGCAGTATCATGATGACCTATTTTGGGGTGAATTTTTACCTGGTAGGCCTGCACAGCTACGCCAGCGGCGCCCAGGTAATTACCCCGGCCTTTGTGTGGTACACCGTTGCAGGCGTGGTGGTACTCGGTATGCTGAGTCGCTGGAGGTACCAGGTGCATTACGTGGGAAAAACCGATACGCGGCACTAGGCCTCAGGGAGTTGTAAACTGCTGGTTACTGCATTTTTTTAGTCCGGGCCTTCCCACTATAAGAAAAATTCCTTTTCTTTGGTACACCATGAAGCTCTAAGAATTATGTGCCCATTTGCGGATATCCGGCTTTCGGCCCGGGTGCGATAAGCATCCCCGGCCATGCTGCCCGCAATTTTTCACCCTCCTTCAACCACATAATTTTTGCATCATGTCATCCTCCCAATTTGCGATAACCAAATTATTCCGGTATTTCCTGCAGGCAATCCGCGGGACCCAGTCCGATTTCACCACCGGCAGCCTGCGTAAGGCCATTTTTATGCTGTCCATACCCATGATCATGGAGATGATGATGGAATCCGTATTCGCCGTGGTCGATATTGCCTATGTTTCGCGGGTCAGCGTCAATGCAGTAGCTACCATCGGGCTGACGGAATCCGTCATTACCCTGGTCTACGCAGTGGCCATTGGCCTGAGTATGGCGGCGACAGCGGTGGTTGCCCGTCGGGTAGGGGAGAAGGACCTTTCGGGAGCCCGGGAAGCTGCTGTCCAGGCCATTGTGCTGGGGGTGCTGGTGTCGCTGGCCGTCGGTATTGCCGGTTTTCTCTACGCCGAGGAGATACTAGCGATCATGGGGGCCGAACCGGACCTGATCGCCGAGGGATCCGGGTACACGCGATGGTTGCTGGGCGGGAATATCACGATTATGCTGCTCTTTATGATCAACGCCATCTTCCGAGGGGCCGGGGATGCCTCCATGGCCATGTGGACACTGTTCCTCTCAAACGGCCTGAACATCATCCTGGACCCGATTTTTATTTTCGGGTTGGGGCCGGTGCCGGAATACGGGGTGATGGGCGCGGCTATAGCCACAAACATCGGAAGGGGGACAGCCGTAATCTTCCAGTTCCTGGTATTGATCTTTGGGTGGAGCCGCATTCGGATCACCCTGCGGAGCTGGGTACTCAACCTGAAGGTCATGTGGAACCTTGTACGGGTTTCCCTCGGGGGGATTGCGCAGTTCCTCATCGGCACGTCCAGCTGGGTATTCCTCATGCGCCTGATGAGTGAATTCGGCGCGGAGATCCTGGCCGGTTATACCATTGCCATCCGCGTACTGATGTTTACGCTGATGCCCGCCTGGGGCATGAGCAACGCCGCGGCGACGCTGGTGGGGCAGAACCTGGGTGCCCGCAAACCGGACCGGGCGGAGGCCTCGGTGTGGAAAACGGGGAAATACAACGCCGTCTTCATGCTTGCCGTTTCGGTGGTCTACCTGATTTTTGCCCCGGAAATCATCGGGTTTTTCAGCCAGGCTGTCCCGGTGGTGGAGAGCGGGGCGCTCTGCCTGCGGATCATCACCGCCGGCTATCTGTTTTACGCCTACGGCATGGTGGTTACCCAGGCCTTTAACGGGTCCGGGGATACCCGTACACCGACGCGGATCAACCTGGTGGCCTTCTGGCTTTTCCAGCTGCCCTTTGCCTACGTGGCCTCCCAGACCCTGGAGATGGGCCCCATGGGGGTATTCCTGGCCATCACCCTGGCCGAGGTCCTGCTTTCCGTCCTGGCGGTGGTGGCTTTCCGGAAAGGCAAGTGGAAAACCTTCCAGGTCTGACGAAAGTGTTATTTTTGGACTTAATCCAATCGATATGAGCAAGCGCAAAGCCGGACTGAACACCACCTGCACCCATGTTGGGGCTGTTCCGGACGAACAATTCCAGGGGGCGGTTTCCCCCCTCTATATGAGCACCTCCTATGCCTATGAACACGTGGATGTCAAGCGATATCCCCGCTACTTCAACACCCCGAACCAGGAGGCCCTGTGCCGGAAGATCGCGGCCCTGGAACACACGGAGGCTGCGCTGATCTTTGGCAGCGGGATGGCGGCGGTGAGTACGTCGCTGCTGGCATTCCTCAACCACGGGGACCACGTGGTGCTTTCCCAGCAATCCTACGGGGGGACCCACAGCCTGATCAAAGAGGAATTCGGCAAGTACGGAATCGACTTTACCTTTGTGGAAGGGACCGGGGTGGCGGACTTCGAGGCAGCTATCCGCCCGGAAACACGCGTGCTTTACCTGGAAACGCCTTCCAACCCGCTTTTGCTGATTACCGATCTGGAGGCCGTGTCCAAACTGGCTGCAGACCGCGGGCTCACTACGCTTATAGACAATACATTTGCCAGCCCGGTAAACCAGAACCCGGCAGATTTTGGCATCGACGTGGTCATCCATTCCGCCACAAAATACATGGGCGGGCACTCCGATATCTGTGCCGGGGCCGTTGCGGCTTCCCGGGAACACATCGACCGGATCTTCCAACTGGCCAAGAACCTCGGGGGGAGCCTGAGCGACCAGACAACATGGATGCTGGAGCGCAGTTTAAAAACCCTGGGACTGCGGGTAAAGGCCCAGAGCGAGAACGCTTTGCGCCTGGCCCGCCACCTGCAGGACCACCCGGATGTTTCTTCGGTGTATTACCCGGGGCTTGAATCCCATCCGGGCCATGCGATTGCCCGGGCTCAGATGCACGGGTTTGGCGGTATGTTATCCTTTGAGCTTGCCCCGGGAATCCCCCTGGAAGGATTTGTCCGCGCATTGAAGTGGGTTCGGCCCTCTATGAGCCTGGCCGGGGTGGAAAGTACGCTGACCATTCCTACCCTTACATCCCATGCCCTCTTGTCGGAGGCCGATAGGCAGCGCGCGGGCATTCGCCCGAACCTGATCCGTTTCTCCGCGGGTATTGAGGATTTTGAAGATTTGTCCGCCGACCTGGACCAGGCCATTGCCAGCGCCCGGAAGCAGGCAGGCGTAACCCCTCAAAAAGAAGGCGCCGTATGAAATTGGATTTACTCGTATTCGGGGCGCATCCGGACGACGCGGAACTCGGAGCCGGCGCAACGATTGCCAAAACGGTTGCAGCCGGAAAAAAAGTGGGGATTATCGACCTGACACGGGGGGAGCTCGGAACCCGGGGGACCGCGGAAATCCGGGACAGGGAAGCCGCGAAGGCGGCGGAAATACTCGGGCTGGCCATCCGGGAAAATATGGGATTTGCCGACGGATTTTTCCGCAATGACCGGGAGCACCAGTTGGCGATTATCCGCCAGATCCGCAGGTTTCGGCCGGAACGGGTGTTGTGCAATGCTGTTGATGACCGGCACATCGATCACGGCCGGGGGAGTTCCCTGGTGAGCGACGCCTGTTTTTTGAGCGGCCTGGTGAAGATCGATACGCGCCTGGAAGGGGACGATCACTGGCAGGAGCCATGGCGCCCGAAACAGGTATACCATTATATTCAATGGAAGAACCTCGTGCCCGATGTGGTGGTGGATGTCACGGGGTTTATGGAAAAGAAACTCGAGGCGATCCACGCGTATGCCTCGCAATTTTTTGACCCGGACAGCGAGGAGCCTGAAACGCCCATCAGCAGCCGGAATTTTACAGACAGTGTCAGTTACCGCGCCCGGGATTTGGGGCGGCTCATCGGAGTGGAATACGCAGAAGGGTTTACAGCCGAACGGCCGGTGGCAGTGGATTCGCTGGAGCAGTTGATTTAAACGGCGGCACTGTATTTCTCAGTAGCCTTTGGCAAGGTGAAATAAAAGGTACTTCCAATTCGCAAAGTACTGTCTACCCATATTTTACCTTTGTTTTTCTCAACCATTTCTTTACATAGGGAAAGTCCGAGGCCGGTACCTTTTTCATTGTTGGTTCCGTAGGTAGAGGTATTGCTTGTGTCCTGGAAAAGCTTGGACAAGGTCACCCGGTCGATGCCAACCCCCGTATCCCGCACAGCGATTTGCCAGTGCGTTTCCTTGTCCTCCGCCCGGAGGCTGACGATCCCGTTTTCCGGGGTAAATTTCAAGGCATTGCTGATCAGGTTCCGGATCACGATATCGACTTGATTCGGGTCTGCCCAAACCTCCGTGTTGCCCTCCAGTTCACTGACAACCCGAATGGATTTTTGCTCGGCGATTTCGGACAACAGGTTGATGTTCTCCTCTACGATGTGTTCCAGGGAGGTGTTTACCGGCTTGGTATTGGCGCCTTCAAGCTGGGAGTGCCCCCAGGAGAGCAGGTTGTTCAGCGTAAAGAATATATGGTCGACATCCGATTTTAATTTGGGGATAAACGAGAGGAATTCCTCTTTTTTCATCTCTCCTTCCGTGTACATGTTCAGCAGGCTCTGCAGGGCGCCTATAGGGCCTCGTAAGTCGTGGCCGATGATGGAGAACAGCTTTGTTTTGGTCTGGTTATTTGCCTGCAGCTCCGTTTTGCGAACCTCCAGGATGTCTTTTTTCGTGCTTAGTTCTTCGGCCAGCCGCTTCTGCAATTTTTTTGAACGGTTGACCAGGTAGATAATCACCAGGGCGATAAACAGGATGACCCAGCCGATCCGCACGTAGCGTTTTTGCTGGGCAAGGGCCTTTTCGTTTGCCTCTATAAGCTCCGCTTTTTGTTGCTCAAACTCATTGCGGGTTTTCAGCAGGCTGAGGCTCTGGCGGTTTTCGCTGCGGGAAATGGAATCCGATAATTTCTGGAAAACTTCGTGGTAAACCAGGGCTGTGGCATAGTCGGCCTTTTTCCGGTGGATACGATAAAGGGTTTGGGCACAGTCCCGTTTGCCCTCCCGGAAATTGATTTTTTCGCTGATCCGGAAGCCCTCTGTGGCGTAGGCAGCTGCCAGGCTGTCGTTGCCCTGCCCGAAATGCGCTTCGGCCATTCCGTTGAGCAGGTCAATCCGCGAGCGGTCATCGTCCAGGTTCATGTGGAGCATCTCGGCCTGGTTGTACCAGTAGAGCGCCCATTTGTAGTTGAATTTCTTGAGATAGACCTTGCCCTTGGTTTCATAAGCAAAGGCCAGCCAGTCCAGGATACGGTTTTCCTCGAAGGTGTCGATGCTTTGGTTGATATTGAACATGGCGTATTCCAGGTTCCCCATATCCGCATAAACGGAGGCCAGGTTGCTCATGGTCTCCGCGTTAATAATGTCGTTGCCCAGCTTGTTGTTGATCCGCTTGACCTTTTTGAAATATTCCAGGCAATGGTCGTAGTCCTTTTGCTCTGCGTAAAGGTTGGCGATATTCTCGTTGATGATGGACTGCATGACCAGTTCCCCGGTTTGTTCGGCGAGCTCCAGGGCCTCCAGGTATTTGGTAAGCGCCCCCGCGATATCACCCTGGTACACGTATTCCCCGGATAAGCCATTCAGGGCGCTGATTTTCAGGTTGTCCGCCCCTGCTTCCCCGGCGAGCACCAGGCCTTTTTTATAGAATTCGATGGCCTTGTCGCTATTCCCCTTGTCCGAATGGAAGTCGGCCAGCCTTAAATAGGAGCGGGCTTCCCCGAGCAGGTATCCGGCCTTCTCGCTCAGGGTTAGAGAACGTTTGGCCAATTGGTGCAGGCTGTCTGCCTGATAGAAACGCATTTCCCCCGCCAGGTCGATCAGGCGGTTGATATAGGTTGTGTCCCTGGGAGAGAAACCGGCACTGCGTTCCAGGGAGCGGATTTCCCTGAGGATTTCCTCTCTGGGGTTTTCCTCTGCAGCCAAAAGCACAGCAGGCGTCCAGAGGAACGCCAGCAGGAATGGGAGCAGGGACGATAAAATTAAATATTTACGCAAAGGATTCATCGGCTGGCTTAAAGGAACTCTAAAATTAGGCGCAAAGCCCCCGGGAGGCCGAAAGTTTGTTGTGAAATGCTATTTTTTGTGTGTTTTATCGAAGGTATGATGCATTTCATCGATAAAACGGGGGTGCAGACCGGCAGGCCAGGGTGTCGGAATACGCATCTGCGTGGCCGGAAAAAAAGAAGCCCCCGGAGTGTTTTCCGGGGGCTTGCTGCGGGTGGAAGACCGGGTTCGAACCGGCGACCTCTGGAACCACAAACGAGGCCGTCATTTTCAGCCGCTTTAACGTGCTGAAAATCAGGGGTAAATTATTCATGTCGGAACCTTAAAAATTAAACTGCATACTGTGAGCCTTACTTTTTGCGGAAAAAAAGCACTGCTTGGATAGGACCCTGAGCCTCTGCCGCCCTCGGGATTTTGACCGTAGCCTTGAAAATATGAAAATATCGCCAAGGATCGAAAAATATTGAATGCACTTCGCTTGTGGAATCGATGTCTTCCCGTTAGATAAAAACCATAGAAAGAGTACGGTTTTTATGTAACCGCAACTGACCGAAACCCCTTATTTTACAACGGTTTTCCTATTTGAAAAAAATTGGAAAACTATGAAATTGAGACAGGATAATTGACCAATAGTGGACGTACTTTAAAGGGATATGTAAAACCTTTAAATACAGTTCATTATGAAAAAGTTTATCGCAATCCTCGCAATTGGAATGATCGGGGCAACCTCAATCTCATGTGAAAAGTCAGAAGCATCCGAGTATGAGGTCTACCAAGTTGACCGGGAAGAAATTGAGCGACCAGGAGATCAAGGCGGAGACGGCGTTGATCGAGCAGAAGTCGAAAGACCCGGTAGTCAGGGCGGTAATTAGAAGTATTGCCGCATTACTCGTCGCCTTGTCTGGACTCATGTTGTTTGCAGACAAGGCGATTGATATTGAGCTCGATAATACCTATGGGTTCAAAAGCACCAAAACATTTATTTGGGTGCTCTCACAATCAGCATCCCCCATGTTGCTCATGCTGGGCGCCATATTTCGGCCCTGGCGCATGGCTTATGCCATTCCGTGTTATATATACACCATCCAGGTCATCTGGGTTTTCTCCCCCGAAATCTTATTGGACGATTGGATCCTTCACCTATATGCCGCAGGCGCTACAGCTTTTTTTGTGGTGCTAATTGCCGTGTCGGATTACGGAATACGAAAGGCAAAACTTGAACGATCCAAGCGAATTATGCTGCTTGAAAGTCTCGTGGAGGCGGCTTTTAAGATAAAACGAGGGCGATCAGATGGACGCGATTAAGAGTTTAAATACACGCATCACTGAAGCCCGACGCCAGTTCCGAAACCAGGAAATCAGCATCGACGAATTTGAAATACTCACCAAGGGTTACTATGAGGAGTATTTGGTGTTGGTAGAAAAGAGTAATTTGAGGAACAAAGAGCAGCTGATGCGGCTTATAATGGATCGGAAATAGCGGATGTTACCGACCCTTTTTTGATTGCCTGGCCCGGTTGATTTCGTCCATGTTTTTCTGCAAGTTCTCCATGATTCCAGGCAGCCCCATCATTTCGTACAAATCATCAATTTTCGACATGTGCCCACTGAAATTTTCTTCGTAAAACTGCTCAAGCACCCCTTTTAATTTACCCGAAAGGTCGCCCTCCATGGCCTTTATTTGATTCTGGAGTAATTGGATCAGGTGATCCTTATCTATTTCGCTTTCCTCGGATTTTGGCACTGTGGGGTACCGGTTTTTTCTGTTGTCGGCTACAAAGTCGACGTAACCCGGCACCGGACTTGACACATCCCCGATAATTAGTTGATCCAACGTCACATTGAACTCATTAGCTATTGCCATAAGCATTTCGATAGGGGGATTGCTCACGCCATTAACCCAATTACTAACGTTTTTCGCCCTTGTGCCTATCATATTGCCAAGATCACCTTGTGAAATCTGATGATGTGTAAGCAGAAAGCGCAGATTATCAGGAAGATTGTTACTAATTGGCATTTATATAGGAAATTGATTAGCAAAAATATTGCTTCGATGCAAAAAAATGACTAGACTTGCATAAACAATATACTTAAAACTGCTGACCTGTGACGCCTCATAAGCTTGCTCTTTATAAACGCAACCGGTTAATACTCGCAAAATGGAGGCGGCGCATGCTTGCTGGTGCTGGAGCCATGGACACCCTGACTGATTTAAGTGAAGAACATGGCCTGCATTGGGCACACATTTCAGGAATTGTATATGGTCGTAAAACGGGGTATACCCCGCACAAGGATTATGACGACGATGGTAATGAAATTGGACCGACTGACTACGAGGCCTTGGACCGCTGGTATGAAGAAGAAGTATTGGCCGAATCGGCATAGTTGGCTTTAACACATATTAACAACCACTATGCCAAACCCCGGGAGCGGGGAGTTTCCAAAACAAAAAAGGGACGCACGAGGCGCCCCTAACATCAAGTAAAATACCTTAAAAAGGTAAGTGTAGGTTTGGGCACCACCCCGCGCCTACGCGAGTAAAAGTACAAAAATTATGGCCTCAGCCGTCGATTTGTTGTTCTCTCTCTACCAAAAGCTTAGCGTGATCGAGCGCATGGAGGCGGCAGAACTCATTTTGAAAGAGGCCAATATGGATAACCGGATCATGTACCGGGCTACCAAAAAACCGACCCGGCAAATGCTGGACCAGGTTGAAATGACACGGGATTTTTTAGAGAATTTCTCGTTTCGCAAAGCACCAAGCAGACGTGAGCCTGCTAGCCCTTCGTAGCGACTCGGAACCCGCTGCGAGGGGCTTTTTGTTAACAAGAGGTCATTTCTGTCCTCAATCAAGCTGTCGGCACGTGGGGTGGTCGGCAGCTTTTAAAAAAACCAACTAAACGCAAGAGAATGGAGGTTTTAAAGACAACCTTATTTGTCATGGCCCTGGTAATGGGCGGGATGATTCTGCTCGGCCTTGCATGGAAATTTCTTGTGTGGTGGTACTTCTGGATGTTTCCCGAGGACCGAGATTAATTTTTTGATGAAAGGCTAAAATTACCGATAGCATAACCGATAACAGATCCTAACAAAGTGCCCAAAGTATCATTCTCAATTTTATCATACATAGAAAGCAAGCAAATGGCAATTAATATGACAAAAATAACAGCCGCCTCCTTTCTAAAGCGAAGCCTCCAGTACGTCAGGTTGCTTTCGGAGTGTACCCGTTTCAGCCCTTTGTGGTCCCGGTTGCCCTCTGTGATTGCTTCGATAATTTTCTCAAAGTTTTTTCCATTGAGGAAGTCTTTTAAAACATCAGCAAGCTCAGTATTGGAGGCTTTGGAATTTTCGAGGTTTCCCTCTTGGTTTTCATTTTCCATTGGTTCGGTTTTTAAAGCGATCAATATAGCCAAAATCACCAAGGCCCCTATAGTTAAACTCAACACGTGAACTCCGTCACATCAAGTAAAATATCTCAGTTATGACACCAAACCTAGAAACTCTATCCGCCAGGATCGCCCAATTAAAGGACATGGGCGATGATCATCCGGAACTTGTGCAGCGGCACATTATCCCGATGATAAACCACCTGAAAAGACTTAAAACCAGGCTGAAACCCTACAATATTCCCGTTGTTGGTGCTCAGGCTATATCTGATCGGCCATGAGTGTCACCTACCCGGCATCAAATTATACGCAAATGCAAGTGCTCCGGCAAGCTTCCGGGGGAGGGCGCGACCTAGACATGGCACAGTTTCCCCAAGACCTGCAAAGCCCACTTTCCAAGCTGGAAAAATTGCCGTGCGTCTCGGATGTAAAGGCTAAAAAGCACGCCTGCAAAAACTATAGAGCTGTTTTCACGGTCAAACTCCGGGCGGGTGAGCGCCTGAACTCGGTGGTACTTCAGCGGCTGCGAACCGTCCTCTATGGACTCCGGGTGAGCATATTGACCCACCAGGATCACCCGCACTGTTACCTAACCCTCAAATTCAAATAAGATGTGGTATTACTTCTACACCATAGTTCTCAGTATCTGGCTGGTCGTTTTCGTGATCGGCGTCTATTTGGTTGTGCGAAGCAGCCTGATAACCTCACTTGAAAATAAATGCCTGGATAAGGCCGTAGCAGCGGCAGCCGTCGGAGTGTCCGACGCACGGGAATTCATCCACCTGCGCCAGGCGGCCACAAAGGAATTCTGGCGATACTGGCCGTCATTCGATAAAATGCTGTTCAGCCTCAAACCCATTCGGGAAGATGTCTGGCTCAGCGAGCAGGCCCGGGCGGCCCTTTTTTACTCGGAAACGCAGGTGCCCTTGGATGGCGAAATAGATTTCGCTGCCCTGCTGGGCAGCTGACTCCATCACCAACAACAAAACAATCCCCAACTATTCACACCAAAGTCAACAGTTAAAAAAGCAACAACATGAGCAGTAGAGCAAGTAGGCCGCGCAGAACGGCCGAAGTGCTTTCCGATGCGTGGGCAGGGGATCGCCCGCTATGGAGAGCGTACCGAAGCGGTAAATCGCCGTTTATGGCCGTCTACCCCATTATATCATCAGAGGCCAAGGCCGAAATGATGATACGATACGTGGCATTTCGGGAGCAGTACAACCGATCGGTTGTGTCGGCAAACCGGCAAGTCGCCAATCAAAACCGCATGTGCAGGGAGGCTTGGAAAAAGGACGAGTCCGGCAATCTGAGAAAACAGAACCAGGGGTTTGTACTAAACAACCGAATTGGGCTACGCCACGAAAAGGACGGAACCATCACTTTCTTTACCACTTGGGACTATAACGCCAAGGCCCAGGAGTACAATGCCAAGTGTGGCAAGGAAATCATCCAGCTAAAAAAAATACAGCCGCTCCGGGATTCTCACGAGCAGATGTTTACACACATTATTTGGGAGTACAACAGCCAATTGATGAAAAGCAATAAGAGTTGGCGGACACTTGGAACCGACTACATCCGGGAGCTTATGCCGGTTCAGATCAACAGCAAGAAATTCGTTAAGTCCCGGCATAAATCTGGGGTGTATTTGACCGATGTGCGTACACAAACGATCCGAAACCGCAAGCTCCGCTTGATGGAAGCGGGGGTGCTGATCGGCGGTGTTTTCCACGGCAGTAAGCGGGGCACCACCCACTTTATAAACCCGCTTATAATGGCATTTTCAGATGATTTTACCGGCCATATAACCACCCTTGAAAATCAGCAAGTTACAAATGATATGCATAAAAATTTTATGCATACAGGCATAACTACTAGAACACTAAGTAATATAGAAGAAATAGGGCGTGTTGATAACTCAACAACGCCCGATGCGGACCAGGCAAGCCTGGAAAATGTTGCACGTCCTTCGGACGAAATGACTAGATCACCAAGCACCGCAGAACCTTGCGCCCATGCGGGCGCCGGGGACGCAAAAAAGCCGGGGGCTGCAGGCGCCGCCGAAAATAATGGGGCGGCCTGCATCACCACCGGGGAAAATGGTGCTCCAGGCCCTGGAAAACAACCGGTGACGGATCCCGAAAAGCAAGCCCGGGCCCTGGCAAACTCCAAAATGCTACGGGAACGACTGGCTGCACCTTTTCTGCTTGCACAGATGATAGCTGCCGGGAAATATGAGTTCTACCGCCCCATCGATCACCAGCTTTTACAACTTGAATCCCGGCTTGGCGTACTGAGTAAGGAGGAATTCCGGATGCTATTGATTCAGGAGTTTTTTAAACTTGCCGCTCAGCTATACCCATCCGGGAAGTATGATTGCCACGCCTGGACCTTTGTAATGAACCGATGGTATGATCAGGTGATGAAGGTAAATACAGGACACTCCTACACCAAAGTAAAGGCACTGGAAACCTACCTGTATTTCGAAGAAGCCCTATTAAACAGGCAGTTTGGAGCAATTCAAAATGTCAATACAGGTCAATTTACTCCGGCCTTTCCACCCCGCTACTTAGACCCGGGCAATAAAGCAGATTACTCTTTCCGCAGTTTCTGTGACCGGTTTATCACTCGCCGGAAGGTGTCATTACAAAAAAGACGTGCCAGAGACCAAAAGCAGTGGGAGAAAAACCAGCGTGACCTCTTACATCAGAAAGCCAAAAAAGCCCTGTTCCGGCAGCTTGCTCGGCACTATAACGGCAAGCTGACCCATGAGGCTTTGCAGCGTTACATCTTAAATGTCATGCCAAGGGCTATCAGGTCCAATATCGAGCATTACATCGCTGAGTTTACCAAAAACCGTGAAAACGACCGGCGGAAAAAGCATTACCAAAACTGAATTATTAATCCAAGTAAAATACCATTATGAAAACACCACTTTTTATTATCGCAGTACTATGTCTGGCCTATATCCTCGGGGGATGTGAGAAGGACGAACCCGAGCAACTTGCCTCTACGGCTCTTACCTATCGTCAAATAAACAAACATTGGGATGCCGGGGGCGATAGGGGACTCGAAAATTTTATCGACGACACATTCCAGGGACTACCAGCCTATTCGGATCGTTGGTTACTAAACAAAAATCGGAAGAACAGGTATGCACTGGTCGTAATTAACCCGAATTCCACTCAGACGACACCCAAAATCAACGGAGTTCCTTTCTATCAGTACAATGGAATTTGGTACATCTATTCCAAACAGGGAGGAAAACAGGACCGCGGGGACGAGCTCATTGAATTTCAAAGACCGGACGGGGAACCCGTTCGGGAGTTTGTCGATTTGCAGCGCGAACAAGTCTATTCATACTAAAATTTTCGGGCCATGGAAAAACTAGATGATGAAATAAAAGCTGAGGAACAGGCCGTGTTGATTCGGGCCATAATTCCAATGATTACTCAATTGGACACCGATTTCTGTCGCCAGGCGGCCGAAAGATTTATGAGTCAAGCCAGCAGGCAGGAGGCTATAGCTGCGCTCAATCCATCACATCCGCTGATAAAAAATGAGATTCTACGCGCCAAAGGCGTTGCCCTGGAGCACCTGTGTGATTATGTGAAGAAGCTAAAGCGGATCGATGAATTGGAAAAGCAATGTTCCGGGGACCGCGAAACACTGCGGGAAATTCAGGCGCTTTTCATGTAGCGCCTGCGAGGAAAAGTTAAAATCTACATCAAGTAAATACCACCACAAATGTTGTACTACATCTACCTACTCGGAAGCCTCATATTGGGGATGCTCATCGGAGCGGTTATGATTTATCACTCTCCCTTCCGCGAACGATTTGAATATATAATCGCCTGGATCAGGGAGTATTTTCGAAACCAAAAAATATTGTAAGACATCCATTTGGGTAACAAAAAGCACATTCATAGAAATCGTAAAATCAAGTAATTATGACCGATTCTGAGGCCACAATATTCGTAATTATTGCACTTACTATTGTATTAGCCATTGTATGCGGTGTCGAGCTGTACGTCCGAAAAAAGACCAGCCCCCCCGAAGAACCCACCACAAAAGTCGGTCCGGCCGGCAGTACCACCGATGATAAATCGGAAAAACCCAAGCAGAAACTAACCCGTGCTGAAAGGAATAGGAGAAAGAGAAAAAAGTAATGGAAGATCCGCACTCATATCTAGAAAAATCCCACAACACCAACAAATGAGTAGTCCATACTCCATACTCCGCAAGAAATTCCCTGAAAACGCCTACGTCCTATTGCAGGAGGTGAGCGACACCACGGGTGGTCGTCACCGGTCCGCTGATTTTATGCTTATGAGCCTTTGGCCGAGCCGCGGGCTACAGCTCCAGGGTATTGAACTGAAAAGATACCGGGGCGATTGGCTTCGGGAAATCAAGAACCCCCGTAAACAAGAAAACATTTTCCAATACTGCGACGCTTTTTGGCTACTCACTCATGGTGAAAACATTGCCAAGCTCGAAGAAATCCCCGGCCCGTGGGGGTGGATGGAAATCAAAGGCAGCCGGATTTACATTCGAAAAAAGGCACCGACCCTGACCCCCAAGCCGATCACCCGGGCATTTCTGGCTGCGTTGCTCCGCCGGGCAGCATCAAAGGACGGTTTTATTCTCCGGTCCGAAATTGAGGACAAGCTAAAATCCGAGTATGAAAAGGGTAGGTCCCACGAGCGACAGAACGTGGAGCATTTCCAAAAAAAGCATGATCAGCTAGCGGAAAATGTGAGCCAGTTCAGCAAGCATTCGGGAGTAATGATTCCACACCGAAAACCCTACTACGGAAATGACGATGAAATTGAAAAAATAGGGATGGCCGTCAGATTTGTAAAGGACGGCGGCGCAGACAGATTGCAGCGCCGTTTGCTCAGCCTGGAGGAAACCGCCGAGGAAGTTCTCAGGAGCATACGCGACGGCATTGAATGCCTGAAACCCCGGGCACCTGCCGATAATTAAGCTGAATTCCAAGAGCAACATCAAGTACTACCTAAAAACGACACTATGATTTTTCTACACATTATTGCCTACACCTTGGCCGCCCTATTTCTGGTTCTGATTATATGGGCCAGCTCAGGGACTCCCAGGCGGACATTTCAGCGCATTTGGGCAGACTTTCGCGATCCCACAAGGCGTCAGGCCATGGATTTCGGGAGCGAGGCCAAAAGAAAGGGCTTGACTGGTTTTATTTTCCATTATGACGGACCGGTCTGCTTCCGGGCACTGAACCAAAAGAATGCGGATTTGAAATTTAAACGGTTCACCCAGGAGCAAGAGAATCTGAAAAAGGAAATCACCCAGGGGTCACTATCGAAAGTTTCCTGATGGCAAAACGATGTCAGTGCACCCCTGAAAAAAAAGGGATATGCAGGCATTGTAGTTCTTTCAAACTGGTGATTAATCTTCGAAAGGGATATCACACCCGGACGAATTTTAAGGGCGAACCCCTAAACCCAGTTTGGTACTCGATGCTGAAAGAGGACAAAAAAGGCCCGGAGGGCGTATTTCAGATGATGCTTGGCCGCATAATGAAAAGCCATTACCGCGGCAAGTTTCACACCCTCGAACTCCGGCAAAATGATGAATCCGGCGCGCTATTGCTGCCACCATATTATAACCGATGAACCTCAGGGAGATACAGCTTACAAAGATCAGCATAGACTGTTTCCGGGTCATGTACGACGCACTTTTGCTTTATCTGGCCAGTCCCACAGATTTCGACGGGACGGACCGGAAGGAAATCGTATTTCGCAGTCTAGCACTGGAACTGTCGGCAAAAATCCAACATCGGGCCTATGGGCTTACGGTATTTCTCATGCGGCCCGATGAAATTTCTCGGCGCACCCGCCGGATGACCCTTTCGGCGCACCACGCCGTGATCCTCTTGGAGGCGCTGAGCACCACCCAGGGGTATATGACCACCCTGCAAAGGGCGGTGGCAGCTCGGATCATTGAACCATTAGATCGGGGCCTAAAAGAGCCCCACAATATAAATCAAGTAAAACACCTTTGAAATGAGCAATTTATTAGAATTGAAAGACATGCAAGAAATTATGGACGGCGAACTTCTTGATGCTAACAGGCATTTTAATTATGCAAAAGATGGACTCCAAACACTTTTGCTGGCCATCCAAAAAATAGCCGCATACTCCGACAAGTCGAGGGATGATGCAGAATCGGCTCATGAGGAAGTTAAATCCGATGCTATTTCAGTATTGGATCACCTTGAAAATGGAATTCAATTTCTTTCCGAAGCCAGAAAATCCCTTTCGTGCTGTGAAGAATATGCGGGAGCAACTACGGATTTTGAACTACTTCCACATTTGGACAATATGCGCACGCAGATGGCCCTGGAGGCTATTTCTGAAAATTTGCACCGAATCCCCATTGAGGACCTGGAAGCCCTAGCCGAAAAATATCAAGTAATCGCTTAAATCACACCACATGTCAACCATTGAAATCAACTCCCGCGCCCTCTTGGGCCAACTCAATCGGCTTAGCGGCCTGATCAACAACACCCTGCCCGTTCTCAGCCACGTGAAGGTTGAAACCCAAAAAGGCCACGTCTTTATGACGGCCTCGAATCTGGAAACCACCGCGAGTGTCCTTTTTGAGGCCAAATGCAAACCAGGATCCATCACCTGCATTCCTCACAACACCCTGTCTTCTATCTTGAAAAACCTCCCGGACGCTCCGGTATCGATCACTATTGAATCGGATGGGGTTATTCAAAATGCCGAAATCGTATGTGGGGATGCAGATTACAAGCTCCCGGGACTGCCCCCGGATGATTTCCCGCGGATCGCAGAACACCCATGGGAGGAGAAGATCGAATTGGAGGCCGCCCATTTCTTACAAACCCTTAAAACAGCCACCCGATTTACAGATCAAACCGACGAACTCTCGGGCTTTCAAAACATCATTTTGGATGCCGAAAGCGGGTACCTGGAAGTGATGGCCATGACCCGCCACCTTTTGTTTAAGCGGCAGATCACTAAGGCGAAAAAGAAATTTATGATGATGGTGACAACCAAAGCGGCCACCTACCTGGCCAGCGGGGCGTTCACTTCTGAGAAAATAAAACTTTCCGAGGCTAAAAATATGCTGCTCATAACCGGTGACAACATTGCGGTGCACGTGCGGCAACCCGAATGGAAGCCCCCGCAGTACCAACTGCTATTCTCCAAAGATAGGGTTCAACACGGATGGGAGGCCAACACGGAAGAACTCAAAACCAAGCTCTCCCGGCTGCTCTCGGCCTGCCAAAGCCGATTTGCCATCGCTGACTTCGACATGAAAAAGGACCGGACAACCCTTAAAATCGAGGACGAGGCCTATGCGACCCGCGGCCAGGAGATCGTACCGGCGGAGCTTACGGGGTCAGCTGTTAAGGTGCGGTACCAGATCGCAACGCTGCAACTGGCGCTTTCCGTTGTGGAAGAGGAGCGGGTCAAATTGGAATTTCAGGCGGCCAACACCGCTACATTTATTGACACTGAAAACACGAAAATGCTGGTAATGCCCTCTATGTAGGGGGCTTGACCACCGCCAAGCACTATGGAAGAACTCTTGCAAGTCATATCAGATTACTCCCGAATCCCCATGGACGAGCTCAGGGAGAAAACCCGTGTGCAGCGGATCATATACTACCAGTTCATTTTCTGCTATCTGGCCCTGGATCAAAAGATTGCTTCGGCGCCCGACATCAGCAGAAAGCTTGGCCGGTTTGATCACTCTTTTGCACGGCGCTCCCGTAGAAAAATCAAAGAATGGCTATCCTATGACAAGAACTTGGCCCGGGACATCCAGGCCATTGAAAGCACTTATTATTACCGAGATCGCGCCCTAATTGTGCGGGATCTTATCGGACAAATGACATGGCAGCAGCTATCTGAGATCATCGACTACGCAAAATCAATGGGGCTGGAGACTAAAGCGTTCTAAAGGAGTGGAACGGAGCGAAACGGCCTTGCCGGCACCCCCACCTCTCCTATTTTAATCAGGAGTGCCCTAACCTCTTTTGGCCGCACAATTTCTTTGCGAGATACCGCCTTTTGGGTGGTGTTTCGGTTTTCGGCCATTATCTTCCAAAGCGCGGCGGTAAGCACTTTATAGCTCAGATAGGGGAGTTTGGCCGCCAAGTCCATTTTGTTGACGCCGCCGCCGCCCAGGTCCACCTGTTTTCCGTATTGTTCCAGGGGCTCCCCGATTTCCTTTAGAAAGGCCACTACTTCATTGCTTTGCAGGTAATTCTGGTGTTTGGCCTTTTCAAGGGGGATACCCCGGGACTGGGCAATGATCGGGTTGATGATTTTGGAGAACTCGTCGCGCGAGAAGGGCCTTATTTTGCTTAGAAGCCTTTTCTTCGAAGTGCGATAGCTGGTGAAAACGAGCATATTTGAAGGTATAGGTTACTTGATGCTTCAAATTTATGTAAGAAGTCCCTTTCGTTATTCATCTTTTATACTTCCTATTTCGGAAAACACGCAGCACATCCGGAAAAATACTATTGTCAGCGAGCCAAGGCCCGAACCTCGCGCTAGACTTATCCAATATTTGCTGCAACTCATCTGTACTTGATGAAGTTTTGGAAACCAGACGCCGGGGGTTAGGTCATCCCCCGGCCCTTCCAAAAACCATGATCATTGAAATAGCACATGGAATACGCGGATGTAAATTTTATGGCCAAAAGGAAGGTTGCCGCGGGCACGGGTTTCGATTCATTGTTTGAAACGTCAGCCTGCCAACCCACTTTTTTAGGCAAGAGCGACACGTACTTTACCGTGGCCCAAATGAAAAAATGGGCGTATCGGTTTAAAGACCAGACCCGAAAACTTGCCCTTGGTCATTTCTCCGGGATGCCACTCTCTCAGACGTGCCAGGCAATTTACAAGTTCCTCTACAGTCATATTCAATACGAACTTGACGGAGAACGCCAGCACCTTAAAAGCCCTGCATGCAGCTGGGCCACACGAGGGGAGGGGACTGACTGCAAAAGCTACAGCATTTTTGCCAGTACGATTTTGCAGAACCTTGGGATCAAACACTATTTCCGCAAAGTACGCCAACCGGGTTTAAATCCGGAGCTATGGACCCACGTATATGTAGTGGTTCCAAAAGATCAGGACAGCATGGACCTCAGGGCTGGGCACTACGTTATTGACGCAACCTTGCACAACAATACTGAGGTCACATACACAGAGAAAAACGACACACCTATGACAAAGGTTTCACTTCCCCACTACGGATTGCAGGCCCCGGGCCTGGCCGCGTGTTCGTGCACGCCCAAGCTGAAAAAGGAACCCGTCACACAGGATACTACCTACCAGGCGCCCACCAAAACGCCATCCCAACTTGTAGAACAACCCATTGTCCGCCTGGCCCTGGCAGCTGGCCTCGGCGCCACTGAGCAGCAACGCTTTTCCGCGGCGGTCGAAAATTTCAAAAAATTCCTTTTCGAACTTGAGGCCAAGGGCTTGCCGCGCGCGGCCTCCGAGGCCGCTATGAAGCGGCTTTCTGAGTCCATCCGGAAAGGGGAGGGGGAGCCTACCATTGCCGACCTATTATCTCCCCGCGCCTCCGGGCTTGGCATCACAGGGGTTGAAGTCGGCCTGATTTCCCAACTCTTACCGACGGGCCGCACATCGAGCGGACGTAGCAATACCGGAATTGTAGAGGGGATTTCCAACACATCCGGAGCCCTACAGCAGGCCGGGGGACTCATCACCTCGATTGTGCCCACCGAAATCTGGGACAAGACTTTCGGGGCGGTATTCGCCAACGGCTTCAATTTTAAGTGTTGGGGGGCTACTTGGAACCCTACCAAGGCGGAAGAAGTTTTCACCCAGGAAGCGGATAAAATCCGCAACTGGTTTTCCCAGGCGCTCAATACACCGCTTGTGGGACTTGAAAAGGCCATCAACGATTTCTGGATTAAATTTTACGGGGTGCGCAGCACCGAACGCCACTGGCTCGGATCGTCTGCCAAGGATTGTACCAAGGACGGGCTCAAACTTCTGATCGGCTCCCTGGATGGGCTGGCATCTGAGCTCCGCACTGCGCAAAAAAGCGCCATCGAAGGAGCAGGCCATGTAGTTCAAAGCACACTCGCGGTTAAACGCACCTATCCGCCCGAGGAGCACACCGGGCGGCATTCGCTCACCTACGAAGTTCCGCAATACAAGGTGCTGATCAATAACGCTGGCAGCCAGGTCACACCGTCTACTCCGGTGGCCCGTAATACGAATTCATCGACTTATGTAGACCCGTTGGGGAACGTCTACATTGATGGTCAGCTTACTATCCCCGCAAATAACTCAAGTACCAACAGAAATTTCACCAACGATCAACCTCAAAAAGCAGGTTTCGGTACCGGCGCCCTCTTACTCGTAGGAGCGGTAGCACTCGGAGCCATGTATTTCAAAAACAATTCTAATTCTAAATCGTAACACGATGAAAGTTCAAACACCATCAGTAAAAAGCATTGCCGACAAAGGATTGGTCGTTGGCGGCGCTATTGTGGGCGGGGCAGCATCCAAGGGTGTTGTAGGGCTGCTACCTGCCGGAAAATTAACCAAAATCGGCGTTGCCGCTGTTTCTCTGGCAGGGGCCGTCGCGATCAAAGGCAAAGACACCGGAGCCCAGATCGCCCAGGGTGCACTGCTCGGCATGGCCGTAGTTCAGGGCCTGGAAGCCGCACAGGAGGCCCTGGCGCCGACCATCCAGGGGTATGTTTCCTCAGGGGAACCCTCAAAAATCAAGGAGTTTGTCTCCCGGGCCGCCGGTCTGGGCAGTGCAGACAACTTTTACCCGGGGCTGGAGCCACACACTCCGACCGCCCACGCGGCTCAACCCGCATTGGCCGGCCCCTACAACCAGAAGCGCGTACCCCTCGGGGCCGTGTAAGGTTTATCTGATTTCCAAAACGACCCATCAAGTGCACGAGTAAAACAATTGTAGAACATCAAAAAATAAAAAGATGGACAATTTACTCGGGCACAAAACCGCCCTCAACTTTATCCTCGCAGTGGCAGCTCTGTTGAGTACATCCCTGCAAAACGCCATTAACGATGGCAAACTGGGCCTGGAGCCGAACGAACTGTTTGTGAAAAAGCAGATCGACGGGGCATCTGGCATTGTCAAACTCATTGACAGCAACACCAAGCAATTGGATGGGGTCTGTTCCTTTGACAGCGACGGTCGGATGAATCAGAACCGGGCCGCCGTGTTTAATCGCCTGACCGTTCACTACGGCACGGGCAATGACGGAGCCGGAGCCGGCACCATTGATTACAGCGACGCTATACCGGCAGTGCTGCTCAATGCAGAGATCGTCATTAGCCAGGAGGGGCGCCAGGTGCTTCGCCGGAGTGTTCGCAGCATTGTAGCTGGTGACGGATCCGGGGTGGAAACCAAAGCAGGGGATCAGTACGCAGACCTGTCGAGCTTGCGCCTTTTGGCCGACGAGCGGGACGTGCAAATCAACCTGCACTTTGCCACAGGGGCGGCCATGCCCGCCGCCGGGGCCGGTACCACGCCGTTTATTTACGTCAGCCTGGATGCGCTGACCACAAAGAAAACGGCCATTTCCTAAGCCATTTAAAACAACCTCAGTAGCAAAAGCCTTGCCTATCGAAAAGGCAGGGCTTTTTTGCTACCCATAACAACACAAAATCATGGAAGTATCAGATTTAGAAGAAGAAATTGTTGACCTGACAATCATCGCGGGTCAATCCATCACCGAGGAAAGTATTAAACTGCCCGCCGGTAAATGCGTCGGCATGGGAGTTATAAGCGCCGGTGCGGACCCCACTCAGATCGTGAACCTGTCCGTTCTGGACGGGGGCAGCGAAGTGGTCAAGGCAAGTGATTACCGCTTTTCTGTGCGCACCAACGGAGGCCCCTGGCTCGGAACGCTGCGCAACCGGTCCTTTGACTGTAACCGCAATGTAACGGTTCGCTTGGCATCAGCCGCCAACCTGGCTGCTGACCTGACCATTCAGGTGCTTTTTGTAATCCTGCGAGACTAAACCGCTATGAGTTTATTCGTAGGAAATGTAGCCTCGCGGATCGTCTACACGAGCCAGAACAGCTTTAAAGTAGACGGAGGGATGCTTGCTCCCACCTTCTACAATGAAGGGCAGACTGCTGTGCTGATCAACGACCTGGAAGTGCTCCCTGGGGAAAGTTACGCGGTGGATGTGCCCAATGTGGTCATCCAAAGCCCCTTTTCGATCAAGTTTAAGAGCGAGGCGGGGAAAACAGATCGCGTGCGCATATCCTATGTGACAGTCAGCGGCCCGCTGGTCAATCCGCTTACCGGGGCGGCGTACTCCCCGGCTGAACTCACCGCGCTAAAAGCCACTTGTTAATTATCACCCATGGCAGCATTTAATGAAGAAATTAAACGATGGGAGTCCTTTCTCTCCAAAAATTCCAAGCGGTACCTGCGCATTGAAAATGCCGATACCCTGGAATTTGTCAAGGGAGGCGGCGCAGAAAACCCAAGTTGGTTTTTTCTCGATGACGTGCTGCGCTCCCACGCTTCCGTAGCCGAGTGGGTGGATTCTGTGATCCAGGATAATGATATATCCCGTGCAACGGTTTATTTCCGGCAGAAATCCGCCCAGGGTGAGGGCCGGGTCCCGGGGTATTCGGATGAGACTTTTGATGTGTCTGCGCGCCTAGCCATGCTCTCCATGAAGGGGGCTAAAACGCCGGTGCTCGAGCACCACCGAGGGCCGGCATCCGGGGGCTATCAAGGAGCCGTGCAGCACCCAACTTCACAAAACCACAACACCATGAATCAGAACCATCATTCGAACGGCAATGCCTATCCCGTGCCCTACGGCATGGGCGCGGCTATTATGCAGAGCGGAGGCGGACTGATGTCGGCAGCGGCAGCTGCTGGCCTCGGCCTGCCCGAATTTATTGACCTGAAAAAGAAAGCCGACCGAGCGGACGAGTATAAGGAAGAACGGGACAAGCTGCGCATTGAAAATGAGAAGCTCATTATCGACAATCGCCAGCTGACATCAGATAAAGAAACCGCTGAAAAGGAAAAAACCCTTGCCCTTTTGGAAAGCAAACTAGAGCGGCAAAGCTTTTTTGAAAGCCCAGGATTTCAAAAGCTGGTGGAAACCGCCGGACCGGCACTGGCCGCCGTGCTCTCCAAAGCCGGCGGACAAAACAGCGCTGGTGGAGTAGGCGCCCCGGGTGATGGGACGGCCTCCGAGGCTAAACGCAGCCTGATCACTTACATCCTGGACCCGGCGGTGGATGATCAGCTTGCCCGGACCCTAGAATATATTATCGCCCTTGCATCAAGCAACAACGAATTTATCACCGAGATCAATCAGGTAATTCAGAAACACCATGGCTGATACAATTAAAATAAGGCAGACCAGTCCCGTGGCCAACATGAAGCGGGAAAAGCTTATGCGGGCCATCAATGAGTTATCGGACACCGAACTTATGAATCTGGACACGCTGCTCGGCAGCAAAAAAGCACGTGGCTACCTCTCAAGTAACGTGAAATTCGCTGGGCTTAAAATGATGATTTAATGGAAACGACCATTGACAAAGTAAAAGCCACCATCGACCGCCGGGCCAAGGCCGCGGCAACAAACCCTATGCCGGTTATTCTAATCGTCGGCGGGCTTATCGGCGGTTACTACCTGATTAAGGCTTTGCGAGGCCTGAGCAATACGCTCGACCTTTCGGATGATCCGGGGGCCGGAGGAGGAGGCACCACCACGCAGAACCCAGGGCAGGTAAGCCAGGGGGCGACTATTACCAACACCCAAGCCAAAACAATTGCCGCCACACTCCTGTCCGCAATGGATGGGTTTGGCGGGATGGGTAGTAATGATTTCCTGCGCATGAAAGCAGCTCTGGCAGGCAAAAACGCCCACGACTTTAACCTGATCAGCAAAGAATTTGGAACACCCCGCCGCAGCATTTTTACCGGGGAAGAATCCATTGCCATCCTCGGAGGCGAAAAGCTTTCCCTCTCGCAGTGGATCAGCAAGGAGGCCAGTGACAGCCAGTTGGCTGAGCTGCGCCAAATCATACCAGGGGTATTTTAAAAATTAAGCCATGACACAAAGTGAACTTGAAAGAGATTTGGAAGCGCGCGGGGTAATCGGGAAATATTCAAATACCTTCTATGATTGCTACTGTGAGGGGGTGGTTATGCCCAAAACCCTTACCGCCAGCCCAGACATCAAAGAGGTCCGGGTAAAGGAGTTGGATTTGCAACCTGTTCCGACTCCTCTGCCGTCATCGCCGGTACGCTCCTCCACCCGGAGCACATCCACGACTACAACTGTTCCAAAGGCCGACATCCCAAAAAGAACGGAGTTCGGAGACAGGGCAGACGACCCGAACTATCGCACGTTTGAAACGTTGTTGCCTAAACCTGTGCCGATAAATAGGCCTACGCCAAAGCCCACTCCGATTGACCCTTCCGCGGTCAATTTGGACGAGCTGGACATTGTGGATATTGTAGATGGGGCAGTGGTAACATCGGACGGGACTGTCCTTCCGGCCCCAACCGGAAATCCATCGAGTTCAAACAGCGCTCAGAACCCCGCGCCCGCTCCCAGGACCCCAACCATTAATACGGGATCCTCTACAACCACAACCGGCAGCCGGTCTTCAAGTTCGTCCGGCTCATCATCCGCAGGAGGCTCCTCGCGGTCTACATCATCAAGTGGAGGCCAGGGGGGCAATACCCCGACCACTACAGCGCAGCCGACCGGACAAACACCCGGGACGCAAACACCAACCACAAGTACACCTGTCGCCAATTCCTTTGGAATATCCAAGGCGGGCGGGTGGCTGCTCGGGCTGGTAGCGCTTGGCCTCATTGCAGGCCGCATAAAAAAAAGCAAACGCCCTGTAAAGGCCAAAATTTGAAACTGTTATGGAAGTCAATTTTAGAGCACGAGTAACCGATGTGTATGGCCAGCCGCTTGTAGGGGCCAACATTGTAAGCACAGGCCTTCCACTTCGGGGAGTGATCACCGATATCGACGGCTATTTCCAGTTTTTTGAAACCAGCGGAGCACAGTTCAAGATCAGCTATGTTGGATTCAAGCCTGTCACCTTTGTTGTGACCCCTCAGGACTCTCTTACGACTTTCATCCTTCGGGAGGATGTCACAGAACTTAATGAAGTGGTGTTGACCCCCCGATCCGGTACGCCGTCGCCTCGCAGGACGGAACCCTTTAACGTGACATCCGGACTGGATAATGTGGTGCCAAACTATTCCAGCCAGTTTCAAAACACTATCGGCAACCTACCTGCCGCCACTCCCAAACTCAGTTTTTGGGATCAGATAAAGGACAGCCCCCTGGCCTTGGGAGGAATTATCCTGGCCGGGCTATTTGTAGGAGGGGCTGTAATGGGCCGGGCAGCCAAAGCCTCGGACCAGGCAAGCGCAAAAACACCCGCCAAACGCGCCCGGGCTTCTCGCAATACAGCTGGTGCCGCCAGGCAGCTGAAGCAACAGTAAAGAAACAGGTGAGATATCACCCCGGCAAAATCCCCGGGGGGATCGCACCGCCAAAAATGACGACATGAAAAAAGTATTGATTCTCGCAGTAATCGGCCTCGGCGCCCTGCATGTGATCCGCCAGGAAAATAGCCGCCGACGCAGTTTTGTCAGGCGCTCCTTAGGAGAGAACGCGGACGTGTCCGGGCTTTCCAATTCTGAGATCAAAACCCTGTACACAGGCCTAAAATATTACCCGGGCGGAGTAAGTAGTATGCCCGCAGAATTAAGCTCTAAATACAGCCAGGCGCTCCGCAGGATCGCCGCATAAAACCAGTAAATCAAAATGCTCATTTTTCAGGACAAACTGCCAAGAGAAAACCGCGAGGCCATTATCGCAAAGATTCGGTCCGTGGCGTCCTCTTTGGGCATTAGCCCGAACTGGCTCATGGCAGTGATCAATTTTGAGACTGCGGGCACGTTTTCTACGAGCATCAAAAACCCTTTTAGCGGCGCTACAGGCCTGATTCAATTTATGCCGGCTACCGCCTCCAGTCTCGGCACTTCCACGACACAGCTGGCCGCCATGAGCTTTACCGAGCAGCTGGATTTTGTTGAGAAATATTACCGGCCCTACAAGCAGCGGATTCGGGGATTTGTGGATTTGTATCTCGCAACCTTTTTTCCAGCTGCCATCGGCAAACCCGATTCGTGGGTGCTAAGCGCCCCGGGGATATCAGCATCAAAGATTGCGGAGCAAAACCCGGTGTTTGCCGAAAGCGGGGTTGTCCGGGTAGGGAAGATTAAATCTGTGCTATTGAGTAAGGTGCCTTTGGCTTATGCCAAATACCTGGTGGGACAGAGCAGTTTTTTTTTGAGTGTGCTGGCCGTTGGGGGTATTGTGCTATGGCTGGCCAGCCGCCGGAAACCTAAATAAAAGAGACTTGTAATGGTAGGACTTAAAAGACTCAATGCAGATCGCACCCTCTTTACCCGGGAAGGGAGGCTGATAATGAAAAATGAAGCCGCCGGCAATATAGATCAGCGGGGGGAGGAAGTAAACGATTGGAGCCAAGGCCCCATTGGAACGAACTATTTGACGGGATGGGCCAAGTATAGGGGCGGTGCTAAGACTGATCCTGCAAATTACGACATCCCTGATTTTATCGAAAGAGATGCCTATCCAGATGTATAACACTATGAAACGACTTATTCTTACGGCTCTGGCCATCATTATCGTTATCGGGTGCACTTCCGCACAGCCCAAGGCGAAAACCTTTAACAACGGGATTAAAGTTCTTGGCAACACGGATGTCAGCACTGTAGATGCCAGCTCGGTTTTTCTATTGTTGGACGCCAATAAGGTAAGTGCTGAAATCACATACGCCGAGCTCGCCGCCCAGCTCGCCTTATCCGGTAGCGGCGTAACGGTAGATGCGGCCATAACCGATGGGAGTACCAACCCGGTCGAAAACAATGCAATTTTTGATGCGCTGGCTCAAAAGGTGGACATTTCCACTCTGAGCCCGGACCAAGTAATTGAAATAGCTACCGGTACAGGAGCGGCACTTGATGCCCTGGCTCCGCCGGACCCGGGAGTAATCCGCCTGGAATTTCCCACGGACGGTAGCGCGGCAACAGATTTCTATGCAACCGGGGCGTCTGTCACCGGCACGGGAAGCAAAACCCTGACCATCACCCGCAATGGCCTAACAGACCTTACTGCCGCTTTCACGGACCTTAATACCCTCGGACCGGACGGCGACAAAGGCAGCGTTACTGTAGGGGGAGCGGGAACCACCCTGACCCTCAACGATAATGCAGTTACTTCAGCCAAGATTCAGGACGGAACCATTGCGGAGGCCGATGTCAGTTTTGTTGATTCCGGTAATGGAACAACAGGAATCACCCTCAACGGAGCCACCTCGGGATCTCACACCATCAGTAGCGTGAATTATCGCTGGTACAAAGTCGGAAAGCTGGTCACTTTTAAGATTTCGCTCGGCGGCATTTCCGGTTCAACTACTGGAGTCCTGGAACTCGATATATCAGGCTCCGATATGCCGACTGTAGATATCAACTCAGGGGGCTATAACTACGTCCCAAGCGGCAGTAATTTCCCTGTCACTTTTTACTCTATGGTTGTGCGCACCAGTGGGGCATCCAACTGGACTTTTATCTATCAACAGGCCTTGGACGATGACTTAAATAGTACGGTTGCTGGAGCCACATTTTCCGGCGGCAGCATTTTCCTCTCAGGAACCTATATAACAACAGATTAGAGATGAAACGGATTTTTGCAATTCTCGCTTTTTTCACTTTTACGGCGACCCTTTGTGGCCAGACTCGAATTTCGGCCGGTGACCGGCAAAAGGTTACAACCTTTGAAGTTTCGGGAACGGACTTGAATCTCCAGATTGAAAATGACATACTTCGAACTGCGGACCTTTCAGGGCTGGGCGGAGGATCAGGGGCATTTCCTGCCGATGCCATTGTAGTTGGAGATGGAGTAACCGACAACACAGCGGCAATTAATACAGCACTAGCAACCTACAACGCCGCCTATTTGCTTGGGAATGTTATCACGACATCTGCTATCACTTTGGGCGACAATCAAAGGCTGGAGGGACCAGGGACGCTTACCAATAACACTTCGGATGTCCTGGTGATTGACGGGACGAATACACACATCGAGCTGGGATCGATAAGCTCAACGGCAGGGCACATCCTGACCTTTACCGACAATACCTTCAATTTCTCGGTTCGCAATACCAAACTCTCCGCTCTGAATACTGGGAAGTCCCAGGTATATGTTCGTGGGGCCGTAGGAGTGTACGACATGGTAATCGAGCATTGCTATTTTGAGACCGGCCCGAACCACACCGTGCCCATGGTGGATGTTGTGGTGACTGCCGAGAATTTCAACGAAAACCGTTTTATCAACAACACGTTCCAAACCAACGGAAGTCCGACCGCCGAAGTAATCCATATCGAAACTACGGCTGCCGCATTTTGGCTTTCAGGAAATGAGGTGTCGGGGAACCTATTCGAGATTCCCACGGCTGGAGCAATTCATGTCTATTCCGTGGCGGGAATGAAGATGCACAATAACACCGTGTACGACCTTCCCACTTCCGGCGCGGCCACGGGGGACATGATTTACATCGACAACACAACCGGAGGGCTAAACTCGGCCGGGGTGACGATTTCCGATTACCACCGGGTAGCAGGGGATTTGACTACAAACACCGTTTACGACATCAACAACCAGGGCGCCTATGCCGGGTCGATTTCGGTTTATGATGCGGTGGGTCTCGCCTCTTCACAACTTCTGTTTAACGGGCTTTCAGGTCATGTTGTTCAGGGGGGATATTACATTTCCAATGACGGTGGAGGAAGTGGATTCCCAACGAAGTCTGAACTGGACACTTTCGCCGAACTGGATGCCTTGGTAGCCGACCAAACCCTGACGTACATCAACGCCTCTGAGTTTGGATCAACCGTTGACAACCGAATTCCAATATTCCGGGGAAATGACGGTGGTATTGAAGGGGATGGCCGCCTGACCTGGAACAATGGATCGGTCAAGGTCGGAACCGGGGCCTTCAACATGGATTTCGGAAGCAACAATGTCAGCTTCAACGGGACCAGCAATGAAGGATTTATTGATCAAACCGGGCTTCGGGGCATCATTGTGAGGACTGAAAACTCTGGGGGCGCCTTTGAAAATACACTTACAATTGAGGGCGGGACGGACACCAATTCCGTTGATGTGCTTCAAGACTTGAACGTAGGTGGAGATATCATAACTCCAGGCCTTGTTGACGGTCAGGACGTGTCTGAAATGGCCGGAAATATTTTGGAGCAGAATGATATTTCATTGACAGAAAACAGGAACTTATCTATGGTAAATTCGGCTGGCCGGACCTTCGATATTGAAATTGGAACCGGGCCAATGTTTCGGATGACTGGCGCGGCTAGCCCGAATGACTACCGCCTTGACCTAGGAAACGTAAGTCAGGGATTGAATTATACGGTCAATACAGGGTGGACCTTTACGAGCCCATTTACGCTTTTTAGCAATAGCACACCCCCAGCCACTGCAAACGGGAGGATGTATTATAATACCAGCAATCAAACCGTCTATTATTACAATGGAAATTCTTGGGTTGCTATCGGAACAAGCACAAGTCTTGGCACAGCAAATCAAAGCATTCCGGCTGCTACTACGCGATACGTTGATATAGACGACACCTCCGACCTAATAATCCGAGAGGATGGCCTTACCGATATGGTCATTTTTAACGGCGACGGAACTGTTGATTTTCCAAACGCCGTGCCTACGATTGTGCCGGAGGTCTACAACGAGGCAACGTTTAACAACAACAACGAGGTACTTGACAAGGGTACGTTTCGCACGGTCGTAGAAGGAAAGGTCAACACTACAATTCCAGGTTTCACAGGCACTGCATTTCTCGGGGCAATGATACAAACACAGGCGCAAGCTGATGCTGATGGAGCCCCGCCAGAAGGGTATTTACAAGTTATTTCAGATGCAACTCCCGCAAAAGTTGTGGCATCTGCCACAATCACCATGGAGGGGTGGAAGATGTACGATGATGAGACCGCGGATGCCGGAACGATCACCCTTTCCGATTGTGACCCTGGGGAGACCTTAACCGTTTACATCAACCGCGCATCTGCCCCAACACTTGCCGGAACCGGGTTGACATTTAACCAGCTCCCAAACACAACGGCGTTCGCCGCAGCCACTCAGATGGCCATATACTTTGAAGTTTCACACGACGGCACCACCGTTGACTATTTCTATTTCGAGCGATGAAATGGGCTATTTCCATACTGCTTTTTCTGGCCTGCATCGGGGTAAGTGCTCAGTCCAAAATGAAGCTTGCCGCTATGCAGCAAGGAGCTGGGCCTGGTGTAATCTACGATGGCCAGAACGCCGCCGACCCAGTAAATGAGGTCAACGGGGTTGCCAACACGCAGGACTCGGCAAATGCAACTTGGAGCAGCGATACGGGAACCGGCGTTACCAACGGGACGTATTGCTTGGTAGTTACCCACGGAACCACCGGGACCGGTTCAACAAGCAGAATCCAAACCCAAAATATTGAAATTGGCGATGAGATACAGGTAGTCATGGATGTCAACAAGCGTTCCGGGACAAACGTGACCATTGTTTTGGCCACTGCGGATGGATGGGACGTCCAGGATACGGGTACAGTTAATAGTGAAAATGGGGTAACCCGAACCGCTACCGCTACGGCAAGCAACCCAGACATACGCGTGGTATATGGCTCTGGGGCTTCTACTGGAAGCTCCCACGGAATAGACAACATTGTATTAACCAAGCTGAATTAATGCGGCAACTACTCTACATACTAGCCTTACTTCCCCTGTCACTTTCCGGGCAGTACACAGGAATAGTGTATAACGGCCCGTGGTCGCAGGGCCGGGTGGATGCTGAGCGTATCAATCACGTTGTGTTTAGTTTTGAGGCTCCAGCGGGTGCTTCGGGCTATGTTATCGAGCACAAAATGATCGATGATGGGTTTGGTTACTATGAGCCTTCTAAAAACCTGACAGGCTTCTCGGTGCTGTCCCAAGATTGCACAAATAACACACCGGCAGGAGGAGCCAACAGCCCCACATATTGCATAAGCGGCACCACGGTCACCGCCTACGGACTTCAAAACGGAAAGCGACACATTTTCAGATGGAAATCAACAGGAGCCACGAATGCCGACTTCAACAACATCTACAGCAACCACCTAATAACCCGCACAGGGCTGTTCCCCATAGAGACCACGACCTATGACAACACTCCGTGGATTAATATTCGCAGGGCGACAGAGCCGGGTCCTGGGGATTTTTCGTGGTGGGACAACCCCTTCGGACAGCGGGAGCGTAAAATTACCGACAGGGTTCGGGACGGCAACGACCGGGGGGCTTCAATGGGCTACCCGAAACAAGAGCGGGTTTTGGAGATTGGCCCGGAAGGGAGCAGAAAGCAATATTTGCGCCCCCATGAATTTGGCTCCAATCGCCTGACGCTCCGGGTCGATGATGATAGCTACGACCTTGTAGATATTTTCTTTGAAACCTACGTGCCCCTCAATGTACAGGCGGCAAATGACACCATATTCTGGGATGATGAGGGAGGCAATGAGGCTGTCAACACGGTGGTGAAATATACGAACGGAAGCGGCAATACAGTGTACAGCAGTAGCCCCCGGGTTTCCGGTAATGGCACTAGCGGAATTATGCGGAGCGGGGAAAACCGGTTTTCCTGGGACATGAAATATTTTGCCGTTGAAACCTATGCAGTTGGAAGTAGCGATCCTTATTCTGATCAGCCGCAGGGAATTGTATATGACATTGAAGCAGATGCCGTGGAACGCACTTTTACCCCGCCGCCGGGTTTCCTTATCGGCAACGGCCAGTTTGATGTTTGTCCGAAGGGGGACTGTGCTATGTTTAACAACGACCAGGGGTCAGGTACTGGAGCGGCTATTCACGTGTACGATCGGGCAACGGGTGCATACTTGGGGAATTTCGAGAACAATACCGCAGGAGGTACAGGCAATGGAGACTATACCGGACATGCGGACCTGGGGATTTCTCAGCAAGGGAATTGCGGAATAGTTGGCCGAAAGGGAGGAAACCTTGTATTCGCTCCATTTCGTGGTCCCCGGGCCGGGCAGACGCTGAACCTAATTGAGGTGTCCAGCGCAATCCGTAAGCCCGAAAATGCTCACATTGGAACGAATTGGTATCTGCATCAAGGATGGGTTCTCGTTGACACAGGAACGAACGGGGGTCACCCGGGAACTTCCGGGGATTTCAATATGTACTATAACAAAATTTGGGCCGTGGCTATTGATGAAAGTGCCGATGAGCGGAACGTAAATGCCATGGCACGGTTCTACGCAATCGGCCATGCCACGGGCACAAAATCCACGGGGGGCAATCGGGTAACGAACCACTATGCAAATGCCACCCCCGATATGGAAAAGGTCTTTTTTAACGCTTTCACCCCACGAAATGGGTCCACTAATCATGCCGAGGCATACGTGGTAGAGCGCAATACCTTACATGGCGACGAAATACCTTTTACGGCAGGAGGTGGAGATGTGACCCCGCCGACGGTGACCAATGTAGTTATCGATCAAATTACCCAAACTTCAGCTAGGATAACCTGGGATCTGGACGAGGGAGCCACCGGGCAACTGGAATACGGACTTACCACAGGATATGGCACTACAAGCGTTGCGGATAGCAGTTTCCGAGATAGGCATATTCAAACAATCGGGGCAGGCATCAACCTACCGAATCTAATGTCGGGAACGCTCTATAACCTAAATATTCTGGGGCAGGACGCCGCCGGAAATGCAATCGCGGCTTTCAACAGAACATTCACTACGCTGGCCGCCGATGTCGGAGGCATTCGCTTCAATAGTCTTCTTTTGGCATCCGCCCGAGGCAGTGGCGGATCGGTAAAATTTATTGTGAACTGATATGAAATACTTGATCTTTTTGCTTCCGTTTTTGGGGTTTGGGCAGATGTCATCCGGTGATGATATAACTGATGAAGCTTTAAATGCACTTGCCAATGATCCCGGTATTACTATCGCAACCGATAAACCCAAAATACAGGCCTACAAGAAAGAATTGGCCAACGACACGCTATATATCTACTACAAAAAGACTTGGTCCACCTTTGGGATAAACGGAACCTGCGCTGTTTACAACTGCCAATCCGACCACATCGAGAGAACGAAATACCGGATTCCTTTTTACATCAAAAACGGGTACATCGTTGAAGGGGATGAGCAATACCCAAAATATGAGCACAAACGAATTGAAAAAGTTGAATACGAAATTATAGAGCGTTGGTGATGGAAGCATTTCTAACAATAGACGCTGTTTTTAGCCTTGCAACTGCATGTCTTTTAGGACATGATATATGGTTGGATTACAGGCGTCAAAATAAAATTGATTGATATGGGAAAAATTGTATTTGGTCATCTGACCCTAGAAATGCTGATTGCCTTTGGAGTTGGCCTTGTGAGCCTATTGGCATTTATACTTGCAAAGGCCCGGGATGCGCGTGATGGCTACGGCGTGCAGCGCTTTATGCGCCCCACCTGGCAGAACATCCTGTTTCATATCACATCAAGTTTCGGGGTGCTAATGGTATTGCATGAAATCAGCGGAAAGGTCATTGAGCACTTTATTCCTCAGCTTGCTGGCAGCGGCACCTATCACATGGCAATGAGCTTGCTTACTGGCGCCTTGGGAAGTAGCCTGTTTGGATGGTTTCTTGAAAAGTGGGCCAAACGTCGCAATGCGTCCGATCCGAACATTACCGAATCAAACAATAACTAATTCCGTCCAGGTCAAATTCCGGACACTAAAATTATGGCTGTGTTGAGCCCTGAAATATTGCTTATGACTTCCCCCAAAGAGAAAATTTCGTGGCAGGAAATAATTGTAGGAATATTCTCCAATATTACCGGGGGAATGTCCAGGCCCTGGAAGATCGTATGGTTCTTTCTGGTGACCATTGTATTGCTTGCTGTGGGCACCACCTACTTACTCCAGGATGCGCTGATGGAGGCTTATCAAAAGCGTCCTCTTTCCGAGGAAGCTGCCCGGGTACAGGCAGAGAATGAGCGGCGCATTGCCTTTATCAATGACAGCATCCGCCAGGAAGAAGAAAAACGTAAAGCTGCCGCCGCATTTAATGCCCGGCGGGAAATTGAAACCCATGCCTTAAATACCAAATACAGCATGGAACACTGTATAGGCGTGAACTATTACAGCATCCACAATGGAGGCGAGACCATTACAGTCGATGGCAAGTGGGAGCTTGAAGTTTATCTAAGTACGGAACCTTACCTAGAGGTTGATTTTCCAGACAATGAGGATGACGGCGGGGATATTCGAGGGCCAAAAAACACCATTTGGCGGGGTTGGGCGTGGCTCAATAACGAGGCACTTCAAAGTGAAATCCCTGTTTATATCCCGGATGTTTCCAAGTTTCCTGGCCTGTACGTTGGACGTGCAAAACCCTATCTGGAACAGGCCGGCATTAAATCGACCGTGGTAATGCTAGTTGAAAACCAGGGCACCGATTTCCTCTTTGTCTCCTTCAATTTTGATGTGATAAACCCACACGAGGTCAATGGAGGGATCGCAATGCTCAGCAGAAAAATGTATGATTTCCAACGCTTTGTCAAGGAACGAATCTAACCCAAAACATGAAAAAAATGGAAAAGTTTAAAAATTGGATTACTGACAACCCAGCCCGGATTATTCTGATCCTAGTAGCAATTGTCGCCGTGCTCTGGCTTGTGCGCAAAATTATCGGCTACTGATGCTCAAAGGACTTGTGCCGATATTGGATCCCGGACACGGGGGGATAATTGGTGGTAAGTACCAAACTAGTGGGAAGCGCTCACCCAATTGGGATCAGGGCATTATCTACGAGGGTGCTGCAAACCGCTGGATCGTAAATGGCGTCATGGCCCTTATGGATCAACTTGATCTCCCGTATTTCAATATTTGCCCCGAGCTGCGCGATGTATCCCTGGAGGCCCGGGTGCGTCGAGCCAATGCGATTCAGGTCGAACACCCCAATAGTTATGTGCTCTCGATTCATCACAACGCCGGGGGCGGAACTGGATTCGAGGGATTCACTAGCAAGGGTGATACCCCGAGTGATCCGGTGGCTGACCGGTTTTTAGCGCAGCTCGAAAAGGATTTCCCGGATGAAACGCCTCGATTTGATTATTACAGTGATGGGGACCGGGACAAGGAGGTGAGTTACCGCATCCTTACCGGCACTTCAGGGCGGGCCGTACTGCTCGAACTCGGATTTATGGATCACCGCAATGATTATAAGCGAATATTGAACCCCAAGGTCCAGCGCAGGCGCATCCGCTCGCTGGTCTATTGTATAAGCGCTCTTTACTATGGTTCCCTTTAAATCCATCATATCGGGAATTGGACGGTTTCTGCCGGTGGCAGCTGCCCTGGCCATTGCCGTGCTCTTTACCCTTTGGGTCAGGGAGAAAAACGAAAACAAGGTCATCCGGGACAATTTCCGTGCTGCCCTGGCCGAGGACTCTGCCCTTGTCACAAACTACCGGGTGCTCAGCCGTGAGTTTAACGACCTGATAAAAGTGAAATTCCCAGCCCTGCAAGAGAAGCTGGACAGCGCAAATATCAGGGCTAAAAGGGTCGAGCGAGTGGTGGTCCAGCAAATCTATTACCGCGACACTACATCCCGGGCAGTGGACCTTACCCCCGTAGTAGACGCTATACAGCGAGGGGTGAAACTGCCCGACAGCATCCCATTTACAGACATCGGCCCTTGTTTAATTATAGGTGGGTATGTGGATTACGACGGCAGGCGGCTGACTATCAATATCACCGACCGGCAGTTTACCTCCATCAATGAAGTGGTGGGGCACTGGCGGCGGCGGCAGTGGAAAATTTTGGGACTGATCCCCACCAGGCTATTTGGCAGGAAAGAGGCCGTTATAACGGTTTTTAATTCTTGCGGGGAAAGCAAAACGACTGTAATTGAAAAACTAGACAAATGAGCACAAAAAAAGTTCAGGACATCAATGTAAAAGTAGTCGCCATCAACGCAGCTGTCAGCGCTATTGCAACGGCGATTACTTTGGCAGTGGTAGGCAAGTTTTTTTCCAACAAACCCGCTGGGTTGTCCATCCCGGCTAAGTTGCTGGCCAACCTGCCGTTGGAGCGCCAGTCTGCCTTGGCCGACATGCACACTATAATGAATGTGAATAACGCCAAGTTCCTCGCTGAAAACCTCCCGGACCCGGGAAGCCTCCCCCCGGAATTCTACCAGCGCCTTACCCCGCCCCAGGTGGGAAATCTGGCTTTTGTAGCTCAGCACAGCCGAATGGACTATGCCCGCGATCACGCCAGGGAGATATTAATCAACTTCAAAAAATATGCTTAAATGAAAAAGTGGCTCATAATTTCTGGAATCGGAGTGACGGCATTGGCCCTGTTTGGGGCCAGTAAGGGCGCCTCTTTTAAAAGGGCACTTGAAAGCTTGCAGGTTTCTCTGTCAAGAATACGGAACTTGCGTCTGCGCCCCGATGGTATCTACGCAACTATCGATGTGCGCATGACTAACCCGACCGACAAACTGCTCGATATAATGACCGCCGGAATAATAAAGGTCACCCGCATTTTTATCTATGATAAATCCGGGTCCCTGGTGGCCACCGCCTCGCCCAATATTGATACGATCACTATAAGACCACAGGGGTCTACCATATTAAAGGACGTGCCGATCAACGCCAATTACGGGGGAGTGCTTAACACGCTCATTTCCGGTACCAACCCGGATGATTACCGGGTGGAGGCAGAGATCGAAGCTTTTGGAACAACCATCAAAGTATAACTACCATGCAACAAACCAGCGCCATTGAAATATTCAACGACCTGAACGGCAGAGTCGTGTCCCGGGAAAAACTGGAAAAGCTACGCCAGCGGGCCGCCGCTGAATTGCAAAGCGATATCGCCGCCCGTGTGACGGCTATATTGGCCCAATACCCAGAGGCGGAGCGATTTGAAATTGAAATCAGCCGGGAAGCCACCCAAGAGGTCTCCCCTATGGCCCTTGGTTGCCCGGAAGCGGAAACCTATATCGGCCTGGAAAGCCTGCCCGCCGGCTACGAGGACTTGGCCGGACTCGGCAAACCCGTATCGCCCAACGACATATACCAGTACGTCACGGACCTTATGCTTAACACGATCCGGGACAAAGGGCATCTGCCTTGGCATAAAAAATGGGAGTCATCCAGCCTCTCCGACGGGCTAGTTGCCACGAACTACGAGTCCAAAAAACGCTACCGTGGCATCAATTTTTTTCTGCTGAACTTCGAGGTAGTCGAGCGGGATGGAAGACCGGTGCTGGAGCCGAAAAAGTGGAAAAACCCGTATTTTCTCACTTTCAAACAAATCGAAAAGAATAAGGGAAAACTGCGCAAAGGAGCAAATGGCCGCCGGGTCGTGTACTTCACCAAGCTCTATGGGCATTCTGAGGTTAAAGACGACGGTAAAAAGTTAGAATTTTATTCCTACAGCAAAGACAAGTTTCTCGCCTGGATCAAAAAGCACCAGGGCCAGCTACAGATATTAAGGCGCAACGGCTGGACCCCGGAGCGCCTGGCCAACGCATACATCCCGATCCTGAAATACTACAACGTTTTTAACGGGGGCGATATCACAGGAATCAAATGGAAGCAGCTGCCCAAAAACGAGAATGCCGCGCTTCCGGCGCACAAGAAAATAGCCGTGGCCGAGGCTATTGTATCGGCCTACCCATCACCCCCGGAAATCATCTACAAGGGCGATAAAGCCTTTTACATGCCACGCACCGACACGGTACTGATTCCGCCACTGGCGCAGTTCGCCGATCCGCAAAGCTTTTATTCCACGCTTTTCCACGAGCTTGTCCACTCCACCGGGGCGAAAGACCGCCTTGCCAGGCCCTTTGGCAAGAAATTCGGGGATCGTGATTACGCCAAGGAAGAACTCGTGGCGGAAATGGGCGCCGTGTTCCTTTGCTCGGAAAGCGGCATCCTGTTTCACACCCGGGACAATAGCGCCGCTTACCTGAAAGGTTGGAACAAACGCCTGGTCAAAAACATGGAAAGGGACAACCGCTATTTCTTCCGGGCAGCCAGCGCGGCCCAAGAGGCCGCTGATCACATTCTGAGCCGAGACGGTGAGGGAGTGCCTGCCTACCGGGAGGCTGTGTTAGATGTAATAGAGCCGGAGGCCCCTGCGCCCGAGGTGCTGGATTACGCTGATCCTGAAACTTACCGCCGGGACCTGGACCTTGTAGCTACTCAGCGCAGCTACTATGGCATATCGTTCAGCCCGGAAAAGCGAGGAACCTCAGAAATCGCCCGATGGGGGAATAACCTGGCAGACACTTATAAGGAGCTTCGGGCTGACGCCGAAAAACTAAAGGTTGATCGGGTGGAATTCGAAAATGCCTATAGCCAGTTTTATTCCTACCTGCTCCGTGCTAAAAAAGCGATGATCGCCGCACGGTCCAATCTGCTGAGCACGATGATCGCTGGGCCGTCCAACTTTCCTGTGCGCCGGGCCGAGAAAGCCAACTCACGGTACCGCACCGCCGTGGAAAAGTTTGACGCTTCTTGGAAAAAGGGGATGAAGAAAATTAACGCTTTGCTCTACCCAACAGCCGCCATACGCTCGGGCGAGAAAGATACCGTGGAGCTACTTACCAAAAAGCTCAGAGCATTAGAAAAGGTCCGGGACATCCAAAACGCTTTCAACAAGGAAATGCACCGAGAGGGGGCCTCCCCGGAGGAACGCCGCGCTTATCTGGATAATTCCGGAATCACCGCCCTTATCGCCGATGCATTCCCGGGGAAATCCGGATGGTTTCAACAAAGCCGAATAGAGGAAGCGGTCCAGGGGGGTAAGCTGGTGGTAAACATGTACCTGTCCAAGAAAATCCGGGACCTGAAAGACCGCCTCGCCGGGGAGGCCCGGCGGTCCAAAAACCTGGACGCCCAAAAACGGGAGGAAGATTTTGAAGGGGGTCGCATTATCCGTAATCGCGAGGCCAACCGCCTGCAAATCGAATTTGACGGGAAGCCGGGCGAGGAGCTGCGCACCCGACTGAAAAAGGAGGGCTGGCGATGGAGCCCGAGAAACGGGGTGTGGCAGCGGCAGTTGACTAATATGGCAGTTGCCAGCGCGAACCGGATATTGGGCCTCAAATTGGGCCTGGCCGGTATTGATCAGGATGCAATTGAAAACCGGGCCTTTGATATCAATGGTCGCCTGAAAAAGGGATTCTATTACAAAAAAGGCGGGAAGCTTGTCGAGAAAGAGGCAAAGGAAACACCGGCGGTACCTCCCCGGGAGAAACGTCGGGCCTCGAGCACCGGCAAATTCGATAAATTGATCGAAAAACGTCCCGACCCGAAGGACCTGACCATGGAAGAAATCAGGGGCATGGTAGAAGTCTACGCCGATGAAATCCTGTGGGATCAGGCAGATATAGACTACATGCGGGGGGTACTGACTGAATTCCGCAGCCGGAAAGACGCCGGCCTGGCAGCTGCGGTTAAGCTCGATGGCGGCCATGATCCTGTATTGCCACACGGCACCTCTCCGGAGGTCACCCCGGGCAGCTATCCGGAAAAGCCCCGGGACCAGGCGACCGTTAATCGGGATCATCAGCAGGCAAAAAAGCCGAAACCCTCCAAGAAACCGTCCGGGGTCGTGTCCATGGGGGAACTTGGCACGACTAAGAAGCAATTTTTTGCCACCTCAGGCGATTTAGGGGAGTTTCTAGGGGATATTGAGGTGAAACCCTCCGGTAGCGTCGTCTGTACGATTGACGCCGACCAGGGGGCCGGAAAAACCCGCCTACTGTTCCAAATCGTGCGCATGCTGCTGGAAAACGGATACGGGGACGACATCCTGTTTGTGTCCATGGAGGAGGAACCCGACAGCCACCTGTTCACTGAAAAGCGGGATTATTACATCCCCACGCACCTTCACAATAAAGTGGACGCCATCGGAGACTTACCCAAGGGGATAGATACGTTAAAGGAACTGATTCCCCATTACGGCATTATTCTGGTGGACAGCTGGGGCAAGGTTGAGCGCAAAAGTCCGGGCATTGACTTGGATGCGGATATCCGAAAGGCGTATGACGGAAAACTGTTCTTTGTTATCTACCAGCGTACTGTAACTGGCAGCATGCGGGGCGGTGCTTCAGCCCAGTTTGATGCTGACTTGGTGATGAAGGTTGCTAAGGACGCCGGTGATTTTAAGAACAACTACGCCTACTTCGACAAGAACCGGTATCAGAAGCGCTCAGGACTGCGCTACTACATCTATCACCAAAAGGTACTTACCCAGGGGGATCACGTGGATAAGCGACCCACCACGCCCCCGGTGACACTCAGTTAATGGTTGGTTTGTTTAGTTGGTTGGATTCGCCCCGATTTTCGGGGCGTTTCCTTATTCAAACTGTATCAAAATAGGGGTGTCGCCAGGCAGCACCATCACATTTGCCTTTCGAGATCTTCCCAGCACATTCACGGGGGCTGGCCGCTACCGGCTAATTTGCCGGTTCCATATGCTCCGGGAAATCCTCCCGGAGTGCATCGAAGTAGTAGTGCCGGTCCGCCGCGCTCATGGCCTCAAATTTAGCGAGCAGCCGTTTTCGTTTCAAACGGTTGTTTTCCCGCTCCCGATAGTTGGCCCCGTAGTAGCGGTAATCGTGTAGCTCGTTGGGGGGATCATAATTGAAATAGAGCGTTTCCGTTGTTACCCCCCCCCGGGTCATGGCCGGGAATTGCACCTTTGACCAACCGTCCAGTTCCCTAGCGTACACGTCATTATCATAGCAGGAGATCAGCACCCGGGCCTTTTTAAACCGGCGGGCACAGGAGAGCATGTGCAGGTGGTCGAATGGTGAGAGCTCAAAATTATACCGGTCTTTGGCCGACGCCCGGACATCGTGCATGTACGGCGGGTCCATGTAGATTACCGCGGATTGTTTGTCATACCCACTTTTTTGAATGATGGACAAAAATGCGGCGTAATCGTAATTGTAAACCGACGCGTTTCCTCCAAAGCCTTTAATGGCTGGGGATCGGCGCCAGAGATCAGCCACTTTGGGGTCCAGATCGTTCAAATGGGCTTCACGGGCCGGTCGCATGTTCCGGTAAATGGCGCAGTAGCCCAAAAAAGGGATTATGAGGGTTTCATGCGGAGGAATCCGGTTGATGATGTTCTGAAACACCCCGGCCGCCCCCTTGCACCCGAAATACCCTTCGAGCTCAGGAATAACGATTTTCTCCATGACCGTCGTTATTCTTGAATCAGGGTAAGGGAGTGGCCCACCGGTAGGATTGCATAATCCTCCCAATTGGAAATTTTCACCGGCGCTTTATCGCCAAGCAGCGGAATCATCCAAGGTTGTGCCGTCTGGGATCCGTCACCGTTGTCGGTAAATGTGTGTTTGATAAGAACAATGTCTTCTGGAAAAACATCTGCCCCGCTTAGGGGTTCGCCGCAGGTATAAACAGCAAGGTAAGGCCCGTGTCGCTCGGGGGAGTTCAATTTAATTTTCATGGTGGTGTATTTTACTTGATGCTACTAAGATAGAAATTCCTCAGCATGCAGAAAAGCGCACGCGATTTTATGAAATTGGTTTGCGGGCAATGTTAAAATTTCAGAAGTTTGCCTATGGGACGTGCCGAGCCTTGAAACCAAAAACCTAAAAAAATGCCAAGAGCAAAACAATCTCAACGAGGCCGGCAAACCAATGGCCACAACCCGTATCGCCCTAATTTTTGGCGATTTTTAGAAAGCACCCTAAATACCTCCATGCAAAAAGGACAGCTGCCCATGCTCGGGGTTATGCTGTTGCTTGCAATTCTTTTTTGGCGACTTCCAGCCGATGAAATACCCGTTTTTTTCGATAAAGTGCTCTCCTACTTACAAAATTTTGCTAATTTCGGATGGATATTGTTCGGAATATCTTTAATTGCATCATACGTTTGGATTAAATGGCAGCGCAGAATCCACACTAGAGAGGTTCAGCGCATGGCCGACGAGAAACGACGCCTCCAACAAGAGTTGGATGGAAGGCTACCCCCGACGAGCAACTAATAGCGACACGACCCCACCATGCCCACACTTTTTTTAATCCTGGTTGTCCTGGCAATCTGGCACTTCATTTATGAAGCAATCTGTGCGCCCGCTATGCGTCACGGGCTTCGGTATAAGTTTTTTGAGGTTCGCGATGAGTTGCGATACCGGTTAGCCACAGAGGATTTTACCAAAAACGAGCGCAAGGTATTACTGATGATGGACCACGCCCTGTGCGCGACCATTCGCGATATGAACCTTATTTCTGCCAATAACTACCTGAGTCTGCGCCAGCGTGAGGGGACACTTCCCGAAATTCAGCGATTCGTGCGCGAGAACATTACCGAAAGCCCTAACGAATTTATCCGTCTTGTAGACGGTCGAGTTCGGGAACTTGTGGTAAGAGCGTTATTTATTAATCATGGCGGGTGGGCCTTATATGTCTTGCCAATATTTGTTCCGGCCGTAATGATTGCAGCGCTCATTGCAACAGCGGCTTCGAGCATCAAACGCGCTTATGTTAAGGCAAAATGGCAATTTGAAAGGGTGATTCGCGGAGCTGCTAGTGTGTTCTACGGGTGGGAGCAGCTGCCGACAAGCGCCTACGCGTATACAACTAAAAATTAGTCCGGTAGGTCGCACTCCAATCCTCGGGCAGCACACCCCCAATATCCCGCAAATACTTGCGCAAGGCTTCCTCGCTTCTATGTCGGGTAATTTTCATCAGCCGGGCGACAACCTCCCGCTCTGGCATGCCATCCTCTATCATCGACTGGAATAGGTCTAGGGCTGCATTGTGCCGGAAACTATAGGTGGTTTTCTCTGGGTCGATTCCCAGGTGATCACGCACCGCCCGAAATCGCTTGGCAAAGAAATTCACCTTGTCCCGGGGATTGGTGGGCCAGTGCCCGGGCTTACCGCTTGGGGTGAAAATGTGGTAGTGATCCGGCAAGTCACCCACCCCAAGGTCCTCCAAAAATTGATACATCGGCTCAATCATCAGAATATGGGATATTTTATCCGCCTTTGTCTCAATGGCCACCGTCCGCTTTTTCATGTCAATATGCTTTACCTGGACGCTTAAAATTTCCCGGTTTCGCATAAAAGAGTAGAAGATAAAACGCAGGAAATTATAGAGTAGGGGGTCGAATTCTTTGGTGTAGGCTTGTATGGCCTCCATTTCCTCTTTGGTGAACGGCTGATTCTTCCGGGGCTTTACTTTTTTGGTCTGGATATCGACAAAGAAATTGCGATCCGCCCAGCGGTCCTGGACCACTTTAGAGAAAATAGCGCTTAGGTTCCCCTTGTGGTTACTTACCGAGTTGGGGTGCAACTCTTTCCCGTAAGGCTTGGGGTCGGCCAGGTAGTTCATATAGGCAATCGCGTGGCGCTGGGTGAATGACTCGATTGGATTGCCACCGATCCCCATGCGTTTTATCCACTCCAAAAAGGGATTCAGGTAATGCCAGTAGCTCTTATACGTGTTGGGTTTGAGGGTCGCTTTTTTGTGCTCCAAAGCCTCAGTAAAGGCCTGGCGGATGCTCGGGGTCATGTCCGTGCGCTTGCGGGCAACCACCCGGGCGGAATCCTCGTCATACGGGTTAAAACCATCTTCCAAGATCCCGGTTATTGTATTTACCCACGCCCGGGCGATGGCCTTGCGCTCTTTGATCGTCTTCCCCTGGTTGATGTTGCGGTACGTCTTAAATGGCTGGCGGCCCATTTTACCCGTTATAGGATCCCGGAAGTAGAAATACACATACCACTGCTTGCTCAGATCGGGCTTGGCCTTGCCTCCGACCATTTTTTTCGGGATATATATTTTAACCTCCGAGTACATCACCTCTGGCGCACTTTTTCCGGCGTTTGCATACTGTGTGGTATACCTTTTTGCCAGTCGCTTTGAAAAGCCCTTCATTTCTTGGAAAGGCTTGTAAACGCCGAAGCCATGGGGCTTCCCACGGCTTCGGGTTTGTAAAAATTAGGGTGGAAGACCGGGTTCGAACCGGCGACCTCTGGAACCACAATCCAGCGCTCTAACCAGCTGAGCTACAACCACCGTCATGTCCCGATGCCGACAGGCCCAATGGCGCGTCGGCTCAGGCGGTTGCAAAGGTACCTTTTTTTATGAATTGTCCCAAAGAAAAAAACGCTTCCTTCCGGGAAAATTACCAGCAGGGAATTCCCCAATTATCGCGTCGGCTTATCGACAATTACGCGGGTATCCCGGTTGGCGATTTCCCAGGCCGTATGGAAGATCAGCCGGGTGCGGTTCTCCAGCAGGTCGTAGTTGATCTTGTCCGGGGTATCGCCCGGGCGGTGGTAATCCACATGCGTCCCGTTGAAATAAAAGATGATCGGGATGTTATTCTTGGCAAAATTGTAATGATCGCTCCGGTAGTAGAAACGGTTCGGGTCGTTCTCGTCGTTGTAGGTATAATCCAGCTCCAGGCCGGAATACTTCTCATTGACGGCTTCCGAAAGCTTGTGCAGATCCGTACTCAGCTTGTCCGAACCGATCAGGTAGATGTAGTTGCGGTTCCCTTCCCGCTTCGGGTCAATGCGGCCAATCATATCGATGTTCAGGTTGGCGACCGTCTGCTCCAGGGGAAAGGCAGGGCTGTAATCGGTGTAATACTGGGAGCCCAACAGGCCTTTTTCCTCCCCCGTCACGTGCAGGAAAACCACACTTCGTTTCGGGCCCTTCCCATCTTCAGCGGCTTTTTTGAAGGCCTCGGCGATCTCCAGCATGGCCACGGTGCCCGACCCGTCGTCGTCCGCCCCGTTGTTGATGGCGCCATCGGAGGAAACACCGATGTGGTCCAGATGTGAAGAGATTACCAGGTATTCGTTCGGATAAACGGAGCCCGGAATGTAGGCAATGACATTCTCCGAATCCACGGCCTCGCTTTTACTATCCACATTCAGGTCGATGTCCACCGGGTAGACCTCGGCCACGGTATTCTTTTCAAACCCCGGGTAGATTTTTGCGGCAACATCGCTTTGGACGACGAGCATTTGGGGGGAATTCTCCGGGGAGGCAAGACCCATGCGCCCGCTGTTATTTCGCTGCATCCGGTCGAAGTACCGCTTGTACCGGGCAAAATTGGCATCGTCCACGTAGAAAAACCCGCGCGCCCCCTTGGACCGGGCCACGGCCTGCCGCTTGTCGATGCCTTCCGAGAGGTTGCTCCAGCCGGATTCCTTATTGGTGCCACTGATTAAATAGGTGCCGTCTGCATTCCGGGGCTCCCCGGCTTTCATCAGCAGGTATTTTCCCTCCACATCCATATTGCGATAATCCGAATACCCAGGGGTTTCGATGCCATAGCCGACAAATACCACTTCATCCAGGTGGCCCGTCCCGGGGCTGAAGGTCAGGAAGCCCTCCCCATTTTTCAGATCAGCACCATTGATGGTTATGCTGCCTGTGGGCAGCCGGGCCAGTTCCAGCGGCACTTTTTGCAGGTATCCCGCGTCGCCCAGAGCCGGGGCAACTTCCATTTCCCGGTAGGCGTTTTCCAGGTATTCCACCGCTTTTTTCTGACCGGGCGTCCCGGTTTCCCTGCCTTCGAATGGATCCGAGGCATAGGTGTACAGGTGTTCTTTCAACTCTTCCTCCGTAATCGTGGAAGCATAAGTGATTTCATCCGGTGAAGCCAGGGCCGTGTGCTCCGCCACGGATTGTTGCGTGCTGTTGCAGGACACCGCCAGGGCTGCACACAGCAAAAGTACTTTTTGCATGCTTAGTAGTTAAAGGGATAATTTTTCAAAAATACGGAAAATGGCGGGAATCTGCGGGGCATCGCCGGAGGCCCTGTTTCCGGGAGTAAGCTGCTCCGGTACCCGGGAAGTGGTCAATCCGACCCGTAAGCGGCCCGGATCATTTCCCGGGTTTCTTCCAGAGATTTAAAGACGTCAAACGTACGGCCTTGTGTGCGCTGGGCCCCCAGGGCATTTGCAAATCGCGCGGCGCGGACGTAGTCGTCCGGATCCTCCAGCAAACCATAGCCCAATCCGCCGGCAAAAGAATCCCCGCACCCGGTGGTATCCACCACATCGGCAACCGGGACTGAGGGCACGATTTCCTTTTGCACCTCCCCGCCTTTCTTAAAATACACTGCGCTACCCCCGGCATCCAGGGTAACGATAAGCGCTTTAACACCCCGGTCCAGCACGTGCGCCGCCAGGTCGTCCAGGTGGTCCGTGGATACATCGTGGAACGGCTGGAGCTGCTCCAGTTCGTATTCCTTTTCAAACCAGCAACAGCGCGACTCCTCCAGGTTCATCTTCAGCACGTCGATATACGGAAGCCAAAGATCCCGGTCTATCCAGAACCGGATCAGCCGGTCCCCGAGGATCGTGGCGGTGTTCGTCGGGCCGTGGGCATCGAATATGATCAACCCCTGGCTGTTGGCCTTGATGTATTTTAACGTTTCCAGGGGCACTTCGTAATCCGTTATGGGCACGCATACAAAGACATCGGCATCCATGAGGCCTTTCAAATCTTCGCCAAGGATGGGGTTCATAAACCCGGTTTGCTTCTCCAGGCGGTTATTCTGGTCCACAAAGGTCAGCTGGATGATATCGCCCTGATCCGCATCGTCGGTAATATAGTCCTGGGAGATGTTGGAGTAGGGGGCAACCACTTCCAATACGCCGGGCCGGTCTTTTTTCCGGACGTGGGACACGGGAAAGACCGTCCCCCGGTCTCCCAGTAAGCGGGAAAGCCCGATGGCGGTATGTGTGGCACAGCCGTATTTCTCAATGACTTCCCCTTTATGCGTGGTGATATGGTCCCTGGGGATCGGCCCCAGGACAGCTGCCTTATATGATTTCATGTACCTTGGTTTAGCTTGTAGAGGAAGATATGAATTTCCCTTCAATTCCCGCAACACCCCGGCTGCCGGTATTATTTCGCCATCACAAATTCTTTCGCTACCCGGGCTTCTTTCGAAAAAGCTTTTTATATTTGCACCCGCAAAGACACGCATACCAGGAGGAATGGCAGAGTGGTCGAATGCGGCGGTCTTGAAAACCGTTGAGGGTCAAACCTCCGGGGGTTCGAATCCCTCTTCCTCCGCAAAGCAAAACGCCTCACAGAAAGTGAGGCGTTTTTTGTTTCCGAAAGCCAGGAAAGCGAGCTTTCAACTGGCTAAAGGAAACAAAAAAAGCGAACGGCGAAAGCCGTTAGGCGTTTTGCTTTGCAGGATCTCCTTTCAGGGATCACGAGCGCAGCGAGTAATCCCTTCTCAGATGATTGAAACCCCAGTTTTGTAAGGGGTTGGGAATGAAAAACCAGACTATGCGAACGCATAGTGGGTTTTTGGTATTGCAGGTCCCACTCTCAGGGATCACGAGCGCAGCGAGTAATCCCTTCTCAGATGATTGAAACCCCAGTTTTGTAAGGGGTTGGGAATGAAAAACCAGACTATGCGAACGCATAGTGGGTTTTTGGTATTGCAGGTCCTTTGCCGCCGCATCGCCTGGCCCCTCATTCCAAGGCCAAATCGTTGGCTTTGTCAATCGGTCCGGATCACGAGCGCAGCGAGTAATCCCGGTTAGGAAATCACCCATCCCGCCATTCCAACCGCATCGCCCGGACCCGGAACACTCCGGTTTGTTTAAGCATTTCCAGCCGCTATTCCATCAAAACGATCCCTCAGCACCTCTTGGAGTTATTTGTATACAAGCGTCGACCAGCTGCATATATCATCGGCTATCAGGGGGCTGGAGGCCGAAACTTCAGCAGCGTATTCCCGTTTCACGAGCCCGCTGACAGAAAATTCACCAATTATTTTAACCATTGAACAAAATAATAAGGCATTCCTGCGCGATACTAATATGTTTACCATTGATTTTTGACCAAAACGGGCCATGCTTTTCAACTCTTTTGAGTTTTTGCTTTTCCTGCCGGTAATGGTGGCCGGGTATTACCTGATCCCCTTTGCCTACCGCTGGCTTTGGCTTTTGCTGGGGAGTTATTTCTTCTACATGGCCCATGAGCCCTGGCTGGTCATCCTTTTGCTGATTTCCACGGTGGTGGACTATTTCTGCGCCCTGCAAATCGCCAGGACGGGCTCCTGGCGAAAGAAGATGTACCTGGTAATCAGTATACTGGTCAATGCGGGAATGCTGATCGCATTCAAATATTTGTCCTTTATCACGGAGAATATCCGGGAGATCCTGCATTTTTCCGGGGCGGGCTCCCCGGCTGAAGCCGAAACCGTTTCATATAGGATCGGGCAAATCCTCCTGCCTGTCGGGATCTCGTTCTACACGTTCCAGACCATGAGCTATACCATCGATGTGTATCGGGGCGCGACCAACCCCGAGAAGCACCTGGGTAAATTTGCCCTTTATGTGGCCTTCTTCCCGCAGTTGGTGGCCGGGCCAATTGAAAGAGCCTCCCGGCTGCTCCCGCAATTAAAAAAGCGCATCGGTCTGAATCTTGAGAACCTGAGGCAGGGCCTGGTGATGATGGCCTGGGGATTTTTCCTGAAAGTAGTGATCGCCGACCGGTTGGGAATCTATGTGGATGAAGCGTATTCGGATCCTGAAAACCACCACGGCCTTCCGCTTTTGGTGGCGGCATTTTTCTTTGGCTTCCAGATTTACTATGATTTTGCCGGTTACACCTCTATCGCCATCGGCGCGGCCAAAACCATGGGCATCGATCTGATGCAGAATTTCAACCGGCCATTCTTTTCCACGTCCTCCGCCCAATTCTGGAGGCGGTGGCATATTTCCTTTATGCGCTGGATGATGGATTACCTCTACCGGCCACTGGTCAAGAACCTGGGGTGGCCCCGTATTGCCGCCGTTCTCCTGGTCTTTTTCTTCAACGGCCTGTGGCACGGCGCCAGCTGGTCATTTGTGATGTGGAGTATGCTGAACGCGCTCTTCCTGGTGGTGGAATTAGGTACGGCCCGGTGGCGGACCCGGCTGTTCCGGTCCCTGGGATTGCCTCGCAAGGCCATCTCTGCTGCCGGCTACGTTGCCGTGATGGGCTATATGATGCTCACCCTGGTCTTTTTCCGGGCCCCTTCCCTGGAAGAAGCATTTATCTATTTCGGGCAAATGCTCCGGGTAACCAACTGGCATGTGAATATCCTGGGGAATTACTTTGAGTTCTTTTTGAGCTTTACGCTGATCCTCTTTGCGCAGACGGTGCATTTCTTTAAGGGAAACAGCCGGATCTACGAATTGATTGAGAACAAGCCGGTGTATCGGAGGTGGGGCATCTATCTGGGCTATATTCTGGTCATTACGCTCTTTGCGATTAACAGGCAGAATTCCTTTATCTATTTTCAATTCTAGGCAGCATGATCCGATTTCTTGGTAAGTTATTGCTATTCAGTTTTGTGTTGTCTGCAACATACCTGCTACTGGTCCATAAATTGTCGCAGGGTTATGTGGATATGTATTACCCCAAATTTACTCAACCGGGCGGAAGCCTGGTCCTCGGACTGTCCCGCGCAGACCAGGGCATAGACCCCTCCCTCCTCCGGGAGGAGCTCAGGCCGGCTGACTTTGCAGCCCCTTTTGTAAACTTCGCGTCCAACCAATCCTATTACGGGGAGGTCTACCTGAAGGCCATTCGGAAGAAGGTGCCCGCCAATGTGAAAAACGGGCTGTTTATCCTGTCCGTGACGCCGGGATCATTTACCGCTCCCAAAAAGGCGGGAGATCGGGAGCTGGTCAAAATGGATGAGCACACCATCATGGGCAAGACCGGGAACTTCACAACCCAACCCAATTACGACTACATTATGAACTGCTATGGGCAGGCGCTCTACAACTCCCTGCACACGCTCACAGCCTGGAAAAACCTGACAACCCATGAAGACGGGTGGAATGAAGTCCGCATGCAAAGCGGGGAGCAGGAGATCACAAAAAAGGATATCGCTTTCTGGAAAGCCCAGAACCTCAGTTTTTACAACCGGAAAATCCGGACGGAAGCCGTCCGGGATCACCGAAAGGAATATCTGGAGAAAACCATCGAATACCTCAAAGGCCATGGGAATGTGCTCCTGGTGCGGCTACCGGCCGATCCGGATATCATCGAACTGGAAAACCAGACGTGGAACGGATTTGACGGGCACATGGATTGTATTGCCGGGCTGCATGGCATTCCCTATCTGAATTATTCGAAGGGTTTTGACGGGATGGAAACCTATGACGGCTCCCACCTGGCTTCTGAAAGCGCCAGGGAATTCACCCGGATGCTGGCCGCCGATATCCGGGAAATCGTGACAGATCAACAACTGGCAACAAAGACACCTTGAAATTTATTCCAAACATGTCGGTGAACACCAATCCGTTTTTGACGTCTACATACACCCATGTCTGGCTTTCCCATTTTCACAAGGGGGAGCAGGTATTTGATTTTGGGTTTATCAGGGGCCTGAAATTCGTCAAAAAGCCCGGGAAGCCCTTGTATGTCAATTGTTGCGGCCGGGATAGTAAAGCCATGGCATACCGGTTGGAAAACCACGGCGTACAGCAACCCCGCCGGAAGGTGTTCCTGATTTACGATGTCCCTTCCAATTGGCCGTCACCAGAGGCCTCCGGCAAACTGCGTTTGAAAAAATCGAGGCAGTACCCGGGCTTCCTATGCAACCTGGAAAAATACGAAAGCCTGGACCAGTACATGGCCGCGCATCTGAGCGGGAAAACGCGGAATAAGTTCCGGAGATACCGCAGGAAACTCGAAGCGGATTTCGATATTTCCTACCAAACGCATACCGGGCCCATGGAGCGGGCGGATTTTGATTTGCTTTTTGACCGCTTCCACGCGCTGCTCCGGAAGCGATTCGAGCAGAAACAAACGGTAAACAACAATCTTTTTGAACACGAATGGCGCTTTTACAAGGATGCCGCCTTTGCGATGCTGAACGACAACCATGCGGCCCTGTCGGTGGTTTATGACAAGGACCAACCCATTGCGTTTTCACTCTTGTTACTGAAGGGCCCCCACGCCTATGATACGCTTCGGACTTTTGACATTGCCTATGCCAGCTACCGATTGGGGACGGTCAGCATAATGGCCCTACTGGAATGGTGTTTCAGGAACGGGATAGATAAGCTGGATTTTGCCAAGGGATATTTTTCGTACAAAGCGCAGTGGGCCAATGAGGCCTACCATTACGATTACCACATCCTGTACGATCCGCATTCGCTGTATTGCCGGTTGTGGGCGGGATATCTTAGAGTGTACTATTCCCTGAAGCAATGGCTCAGGGACCGGCGGGTGAATGAAAAGTTCCACCGGGTTGCGTTTGGAATGAAAAAAATAATTGCATTCGCATCTCCGTAATAATCCAAAAATGACCGGGACTGCAAGCACATATGGCGAATTAGGTAAGGCAAAGTTGGTTTTTGACCTCTATTTGCGCAGGTGTGTGGTTCCCCTATTCAACCCTTGCGTACGCAATACGCTGCTGGATGCGCAATGGCATTTCACCGCCAAACCGGATTCCGCGGCAGCAGACAGGGTAGTGGTAGTCAAAGACATTCCGGACTACCTGGCGTTGGAGGCAAATCCGGCCTGGGAGAAATTCAAACACCTCGAAGTTAGGCAATATGGCGGAATGCTCATTGCCCTAAACAGGTACAGGGACCTGGAAGATTACCTGAACAACCAACTCAGCAAACGGAACCGCAAGAATCTTCGCGCCAAGCTAAACAAGCTGAATCGGGATTACCCCATTTCCTTTGCCACGTATCACGGTGCCATCCCCCGGGAGGTACACAGACGGTTATTCGATGCATTCCGCCAGCTCCTGGCCCAGCGGTTTCAGCAGAAGGGAATGGCCAACCGGGATCTTGAACGATGGAGTTTTATCGAGGACACCAGCCTTCGGATGATCCGTTCCGGAGATGCTTCGCTATTTGTGATTTTTTCAGCCAACCAGCCGATTGCCCTGACGCTTAACTTTCATGTCGGGTCGATGATCTATAGCCATATGCAGACCTACGACATTGCCTATTCCTCCTATAACCTGGGGGATATAGCCATGTTCAAGCAACTGGAGTGGTGTTATAACAACCAAATTGCAGCCTATGACTTCCTGATAGGGGAGTCTTATTATAAATCCAAATGGGCCGATTTCCCCTACCGATACGCCTATCGAATTTATTACCGGAAAGGAGATTGGTTCGGAATGGGAAAAGCGCGTCTGTTACAGCACTTTTACCAGGTGAAACAGTTTCTGAGGGATCGCGGGATTGCCGGAAAAATAATTTCGAGAGACCGTTGGCGGTATAAAAGACAGCGCAATGATTAGAATTGATTTTATAGACGATTTCCTGGAGCATCGGGAGGCTTTGCCCTACATCGTGGGGTTGGAAAATGCGTTTACGGAATTGAAGGAGGAATTGCGGTGGGAGAAGAACCCGGGAAGCCGGGCAGGGGGCTATTTGCTTTCCGACCTGCCCGGATATTTCAGGCTTGAAACCCCTTCGGATATCCGGACTGTGTCTATCGATTCCTATAAGGGGTCCTATATCCGGTTGTCCGATTATCGCGACTTTGACGAATATTACCGCCGCAAAGTCAGCAGCAAACGCCGCGCAACCCTCAAGAGCCATGAAAGGCGCCTGAGGCATTGCCTGCAGGTCCGGCATGAGATATTCTTCGGCTCCATTTCCAAGGCGGACTACGACGCGCTATTTGCCGCATTCCGGGAAATGCTGGAAAGGCGGTTCGACCAGAAGCAGGCGTACAATTCGGATCTCAGGAACTGGGAACGGTACAGGGAATCCTTTTACCCGCTGATCCTGAAGAAGCAGGCGTGTATCTCGGTCCTATGGCACGAAGACCAGCCGATTAGCTTCAGTGTGAACCTGGTCCATTCCCAGGTGATTTACGGCTACCTGAAGTCCTTCGACACCGATTACTCCAGGTTTTCATTGGGATTCCTTGAGTTTAACCTGCTGCTGAAATGGGCATTTGATAACGGGATTAAGCTCTTCGATCTCCTCAAAGGGCAGTATGAATATAAAAACAAGCTCACCGACGGGGTATATTATTTCAAGCGAACCGTGATCTTTCCCAAAAAATCACTCCCCGGTGTATTGCGGGCCTGGTTTACCGCGATGCAGATTAAAACGGTTTATGCTGCTGTCCGGTTCCTCAAGCGTTTTGGCGTCCATGTTGTGGTCCATAAATTTATATCCTATAAGGAGAAAATCCTCAGCAGAAGCACCTCTAACCGGCACCGGGAGTCCTATGTCATCCGGCCTGTTGAACAGGACTGGAAACCCGCTGATCTCCTTCCGGCGGATCTCCTTCCGGCCGATCACCTTCCGGTGGAATCGTTGCATACAGACCACCGGTTCCTGCGCAAGCCTGTACTCGAATTCCTGTTCCGGAATAAGGAAAAATTTCGGGAGGTCACCATTAGCAGGATGAATGACGAGGGGCGTAACTTCCTGATAAAGGGAGAGAAAGCCTCCGCGATTATCACCTTTAATTAAATCCCAGGCCCGATGGAAAGAGAAATATTCCTGAAAGATTTCCTGGAACAAAAAGACCCCTGGTTTGCCACCCGGCCTGCCAACCGATCCCTCCTCAGGTTCGACGGGGCGCGTTTTAAAAGCAAGGAGGAAACCCTGCTCATCAGGGATATTCCCGGGTATTTCGAAATTGACCGGACAAGCCTTCCCGGGAAGGTCGCGCTTGCAACCGTCACCACCCACCAGGGGTTCTACGTAGATTTAGCCCGCTACGGGGATTCCGAAACGTATTTTCAGGAGGCGATCGGGTCCAGGAGCCGCTCCAACCTGAGAAGATACAGGAACCGGCTGGAAACCTGTTTTGACATTGCATACCGGGATTACTTCGGCGCTATTGAATTGGACGAGTACAACCGGCTTTTTGAGGTGTTGGAGGGGTTGCTGGTCCGGAGGTTCCGGGAGAAGGGGGAGGAGAACTATGAGTTGCAGCATCTGGGTCATTTCCAGGCCGTGCTGCGCGATATGATCCTCGATAAAAAGGCCCATCTGTTTGTGATCTATCACGGCCATAAGCCCATCAGTATCCGCATCAATATGTTCAGGGACGAGATGGCGTATTACATAATCAGCGGATACGACATCGACTATTCAAAATTTCACCTGGGTTTCATAGACATGGCCATGAGCATACAGTGGATGTTCGCGAATGGTTTTGACAGGTACGACCTGCTGAAAGGGTACGGATACTATAAGAAGAAATGGACCCGGGACAGCTATTTTTGCCGGGATTGCTATATCTATGATCGCTCCAGACCTGTCGCCTGGGGCGTAACCCGCATGTCCGTACTTAAGTCCCGCATCCGGTACGGGCTGTACCGCTGGCTGAAGAACCGCCCGGCCGGGAAGCTTGTGAAATCGCTTCGCAAGACAATTGCGGGGCCCCGAAATGCCGGAGGGGCCGCTTCCAGGGTAATCGAAGGGGGTCCGGCTGAAATCCAACCTGAGAAACTGGGCCTGGAAATCGATATTGAGAACCAGCCGGAATACCGGGTCTTGAGACAGCCGGTTTATCGCTTCTTGTTTTACTCCCGGGAAGCCTACAGAGATCTCCGGGTATACGCGCATAAAGAGCGGGACGATCTGTTTTTTATCCGGGGCAGAAATAAGAGCCAGACCCTAGTCGTTCAACACTAACCGACCCAGGCAACCATGGAAGTGTATAAATTCTTTTTGGATATCCTGTTCCGGGCCGATAGCCGGCAACGCTACTTTGACAGCGTGCTGAATACTTTTACCGGGGAAACCGTCTACGAGGAAGCCGCGAACCCGGAAGAGGCGCCGATGAGACAAGGCGCCACCTTTGTGGACGTGCCCGATTACCTTTCCCCTCGCTATACGGGGGGCGATAATTCCCTGCGAATCCTCAAAGTGCCCTTGTATGAAGGGTATCTGGTGGATCTCACAAGGTTTGGGGATGTGGAGGACTACCTGAGGAACCACGTAGGGAAGGCGCGATACTCTCAACTCCGACGGTATAAAAAGCGACTGGATCTCTGTATTTCGCCCAGATACGTGGCCTATTACGGCGAAATGGACGAGCGGGAATACCGGTTTGTCTTTGAATGCCTCAGGGAGTTTACCGAAAAGCGGTTCCGGCAGAAGGAAGAGATCAACTACGAGCTTCCCTTCCTGGCGTATTACGAAGAAGTCATGTATCGGATGATCCTTGAAAAAAAGGCGCTGTTGTTTGTTATCTACGACGGCAAGAAACCGATCAATATCACCCTGAATTTTATTTTTGGCGACCTGATGCTGCACTGGAATAGCTGTTTTGACATCGACTACGGAGTATTCAACGTGGGCCATATCAATACCATGGAACATTTCCGCTGGTGTTTCAAAAACAATATTTGCGTATTCGATATGGGGCGCGGCAATTTCTGGCATAAGCAGCGGCTGATCAACCACACCTACCGCTACCAACAGCACATTGTCTGCAAGCGGACCTTCCTGTCGGTTTCCAGGGCTGTTCTTTATGCGGCCCGGCCCTATTTGAGGTATTACCTGATTCGCGGGCTGAAAAAGGTCAACGCTCAGAAACTGTACGGTTACTATGCAAAATACCGGTTCAGGAGCCGACAGCGGGACGGCCATTCCCCAGCAGTTTCCGAAAGTACAGAATATACATGGAGCGATGCAGCCGGGGCGGTGCCTCCGACGGAATGCCTTCGGGCCGTCTTCCCGGGGGAGGAGGGGTATGCCCGTCTCCGGGGTCCCTTCAACCAGTTCCTGCATCGGGAGAAAATTTCACAAACCGGGGTGCAGGTATTTGAGCAAGCAGGTTCCGAAGACAGTTTTATTATCCGTACCCCCGATAAAACCCTGCAATTATCCTTCAATCAAAAAATCGCTTAGGGATTATGGTCAGAACGCCAATCGGTTTGTTGCTAACGCTTTTCCGCGAATGCCGGATCCCGGATAAATTTTCCCATGTGGGGAAATTCGGGGAGGTGCCCATCGATGCCCAAAGCGAACTGGACCAACTCCCATGCCCGCCCGGGCAGGTGTGCTCCTTCAGGCTGGCGCCGGGCTACATGCAATTCCACCTGAAGGACCCCGGGGATACCCTGGTACGCATCCCGCAGCAAAACTGGGGCTATTCGATAGACCTGGAAGGCTGCGCCACGGCAGACGATTACCTGCAAAAACAATTCAAATCCAAATATCGAAGTATTATCCGGCGGTATGTAAAACGTTTGGATGCCTGTTTTAAGACGGAGTACGTAACCCATGGGGAAGACCTCGCCCCCGACCACTACGAGTCTCTTATGGAGGAGTTGAAAACCATGATAGACCGGAGGTTTGGCCAGCGGAAAGAATCGCACAAGGAAGAGAAAAACTGGAAGGACATCCTGGCGAATTCCCACGATTTAATCCGACGGAACAAGGCCTCCCTGTTTGTTATTTATGCGGACGGGGAACCGATTGAAATTTCGCTGAATTACCACTTCAACGGGATCCTGTTCAGTTGTATTTCCTCCTACGATATCGACTATTCCAAATTCGGCCTGGGCCATGTGGAAATCTACAAACAACTGGAATGGTGCCTCGCCAACGGGTTCCGCGTTTTTGAAATGGGTGTTGGCGGCATGGACTACAAAAGGCGGTGGAGCAATAACATCTACCAGTTTGAGCACCTGGTAATCTTCAAAAACGGCTGGCCCCAAAATGCAAAATCCCGTTTGGAGGTTGCGCGCATCCGGATCAGGGAATACCTGAAGTCGAAAAAGGTCAATGAAATCCCCCACCGACTGAAGAGCCGGTTTGCCACTTGGGGCCGGGGAGGGGATGCCGATAAAGGCCCCGACATCCGGGATGCAGACCCGGCCGGATGGGATGGGGATTGGCACCCGGTAGACTGGATTTCAGGCGAGCACGCGTACCTCCGGAGCCACGTCTTTGATTTCCTGTATTCCAGCGAGGAGCAGAAAAAGGATGTTGAGGTGTACGAATCGCGGGTGCATCCGGGACACTATGCAATCAGGGGGGCGAAAAAAGCCAGGGAACTCCGGTTTTCCTGATTCCGCTGAGTGAAATCTGTACGTGAAACACCGATCGCCCGAAAACACAATCGTGTTTAGTATCCTGAAATTCAGTATCTTTAATAGGGATTGGTAAAAAGCAGGAATTATGGGAATCAAGAGTTTTACAGGCCGGAGGGAAAAGCAACCCGAAGAAAAAGTGCCGCTGCGGGTGCGGGATTATATGACCCGCAACCTGATTACCTTCCACCCGGACCAGCACGTGGAAGAAGTCATCGATTTGTTGATCCGCCATAAAATATCCGGCGGCCCCGTGGTGAATGAAGACCGGGAACTCGTCGGGATCCTGTCGGAAGGCGACTGCATCAAGCACATCAGCGACAGTCGCTATTACAACATGCCCCCGGAACAGAACCGCGTTTCCAATTGCATGGTCCGGGATGTGGAGACTATTGACGGCAACCTGAATATTTTTGATGCCGCCAAAAAGTTTTTGGAGGCCAAAAGACGCCGTTTCCCGATTGTGGAAAATGGCAAGCTGGCGGGGCAGATATCCCAGAAGGACATCCTGAAGGCCACCGTGGCGCTGCGTTCGCAACGATGGAAGTAAGCCCGGGTGCCTTGCCCCGCACGGAAGAAGCAGGCCGGGAAAAATCAATTTTTCCACCCCGATGTTAAACCGACGATTATTCTTCGTACCTTCGCCCCATAATTATCAGGCATCTGCCTTAGCCTTTCTCTGACCCGGAATAGATTTTAATCCACTTCTCTCAGTTTACGTCTCTCAGCTGCCCCTTTTAATAATTATCGTGTAGTACGCGCCAAATGGAAACTCCATAGGAGTGCCTTCGGAAGCGGCCTGCACAACGAACATGAATACGATTACCGGGTATGCCATCAAAAACAACGGCCTGCCCATTACTTGAATAACAATTAACAATTACTACAATGCAAAAAGGAACAGTTAAGTTTTTTAACGAATCAAAAGGTTACGGCTTTATCACAGGAGTGGAAGGCAAAGATGTCTTTGTACACGCTTCAGGCCTCGAGGAGGAAATCCGCGAGAATGACGAAGTGTACTTCGAGGTTGAGCAGGGCCAGAAAGGCCCCAGCGCCGTTAACGTGCGCATCGCCGACTAACCGGAATATATTTACCGGACACCATACTACAGGGCCCCATCGGGGCCCTGTTTTTATTTCCGGCTTTTTGGAATACCCGTATGGCTGGATTTGGGCAGGAATGGTGCATTTCATCGAAAAAACGGTTATTCGGGTAGGGTATACCAGAGGTATCTTGTTATTTCAAGGCACAAATAGGTTCAGCAGGGGTCTCACCCGCTGACAACCAGAACCCTGAAATCATGAACATGCGATTTTTTACCCTGGCTGCGATCTTTCTGGCCGCCCTGACTTTTTCTTTTTGTACCGATAGCGACGACCCCGGTCTAAATGCCGATTCGGGTCGGCTCACCGTTCGCCTTACGGACGCCCCTTTTCCCTATGAACTGGTCGATGAAGCCAATGTGACCATTTTCAAAGTGGATGCGCGCCTGGCCGAAACGGATGAACCCGGTGATTCCCAAACCGGGGAGGCCGGTGAATCCCCGGCAGAGGAAATGGCAGGCCCCCCTTATATCACCCTTATGGAGGAAGAAGTCCAGGTCAATTTGCTGACCCTGGTCAACGGGGTTACCCGGGAACTCGCTGCTCTTGATGTTCCTGCGGGAACGTATGACCTGATTCGTGTTTACGTTAAGGGGGTCAATGTTGTCCTGACGGACGGGACGCAATACGACCTGAAAGTACCCAGCGGGGCTGAAACGGGAATCAAAGTATTTATCAGACCGGGCCTGGTGGTAACCGGCGGGCTGTCGTCCGACCTGTTGCTGGATTTTGACGTCAGCCGTTCTTTTATTGCCAAAGGAAATCCGGAAACACCAGCTGGGATCAATGGCTTTAATTTCAAGCCGGTTGTCAAAGCGAGCAATATGTCCGTTGCGGGGACCCTTACCGGGAAAGTCGGCACCCTGGAGGATGACGTTGTTGTGGGGTTGGAAGGGGCTCAATTGTCAATTTTTGCGGCGGATACGCTGAACACCACCGCTTTTTCCGACCCCGATGGACACTATGCGGTCATGGGCCTGGAAGCGGGTACCTATTCCGTGGTGGCCGAACTGGGGGGATATCTCGCCAGCGATACCGTGGAAGTACAAATAGACGCCGCAAATGTTAGCCGTCAGGATTTTGTGCTGGAACCTGAGACCGCCGAAGAGGAGACCACTACGGACGGGGGGAGTTGACTCCGCCGGCCACTCGAACTAAATTAAGGGGGCAGCGCACTGTTTTTATACCCGGACCGTAGGCGCCTTAACGCGCATGATGTTCCTGGTGAGAATGCCCGGCAGTGATTATTTGGCAGGGGTAGACGGCGTCGAAATCCGAGCTCCATCCACCCATTCCCCGTAAGTGACAGGCCTCAGGTATTCGATCAGCGCGACGATCATCTGATCTTCCCCGATATTTTGCAGGTCGTTGACCATTGCGGCACTCTCAATGGACCGGGTTACGGTTTCTCCCCGTTCAAAAATCAACAGGTCGATAGCCCCTTTGCAGGATCGCGTAATTGCCGTACCTCCTGTAAGGCAAACCAGCGTGAATTTATGCTGCAATACGCGGAAGGGGATCCGTTCATAGGGCTCCATGCCAAAGACCTTCAATCGCATGTGCGAGTCCTCGTGAAGGATGCAATCCTGACCTTCCGCAAGTTGATTCAGCGAGTGGAGTTCATTCAGGTGGTCCGGGTTCCATCGGTCATAATATCCCTCCCGGTTTAATTCAATGCGCTTCATAAAAGTATTCTCAGTTTATTGTTAAGGTTCGGGGGAACATGATCAACTATTTGTTTTTATATCGTTTGCTTTGGTCAATGGGGACCCGAGGATAAATCCTGCAGGATTTCTCTGATCCGCTCCACGGTGATCGGTTTTTGGATAAAACCCGCGCAATTCTTGGGGACATGATGACCCATCCGGTCGGAATACATGGCGTGGGTCAAATAGGCTCTCTTTTTTTTATACAGCCCGCCTTTCAGACCATAGAGGGAGTTCAGGAATTCCGGTCCGCTCATTTGCGGCATGTTGATTTCCACCAATATCAGGTCCGGAACAAACCGGTATTCCGGGGAATCCGGTAGCACCTGTGTTTTTAAAAATTCGAAGGCCTTTTCCGTATCGAGGAATGTAAGGATCTCCGCCTGCCGGAACTCGCTATCCAGATTCCGCTGGGCGATATACAGGTCGATTTCGTTGTGGTCTACCAACAGGATTTGCATGGGGTCATCTTTCATTTGTACGGGATTTTTGGCTTGCGGCGGCTACCAGCGAATCGCAGAATCGTTTGGCGTCCGGCATGTTTGTACAGATGGCCGAGGGTGTTTTCCGGTGGATAAGACGCACGTATGACTGAACGAGCAGGCGGATGGACAGGGATTGCACCACATAGGCTTCCCCAAGTATCAGCGGAATGCGCTGGCACCTTGCAGAGAGTATCTTAGCCGTATCTGCCGACAACGTCCCCCGGGCTTGCCTGAGGTCAACGACTAACGGCATGGGTACCCCCCGGCATAGATCGTGGATGACCCGCAGGAATTGCTGATAGTTGCGGGCGGTGCATTGTGCGATCTTGCTAATGTCGTCAAACCGACAGTAAAGTACGCCTTCATGCGCCCAGAAAGATACCTGGTTTGCGATATTGGTTTTTTCCATTTAAAAGCTGCTGGCCCGGATTCGGGTTGCCGGCAATTGTTTGGGGGAAGCAGAATGCCGGTCCGTGCTGCCAAAGTCAGGACCAAGGAGTGTGCCAAAAAGAATTTGGAAACGTATAGTAGGCTTATAGACAAGAATTTAGACCCTGGATAAAAACGGAAGGATCCGATAGGGAAGTGACGGTATTCCGTTACCGTAGGGCCGTAAACAAGGAAAACCACGGCATACCGCGAAACTACCCGGGTCTTTCTATACCCAGTTTTTGCATTCGGTCCCGCAGCGTACTCGGTCTCATGTCCAGGAGCTCTGCCGCCCCTCCCTGGCCGGTTATTTTCCAGTCGCACATATCGAGTACGTGCAGGATGTGGTTCCGCTGTACAGTTGTCAGGGACAGGTTATTGTTGCGCAGGGGCATTTTTGATTTCTGGCTTTGCGATTCAAAGCCCGGGATAATCAACGTTTCTCCCCGGGATACAATGGTGGCCCGTTCCAGGAGGTTTTCGAGCTCCCGGATATTTCCCGGCCATTCGTATTGCTTGAGTTGAGACATCGCTTCCTCTGTAACAAAGGAAATATTCTTCCCGTACTTCCGGTTGAATTTATCCATAAAGTGCTCTACGAGTATCGGGATGTCTTCCTTGCGTTCCCGCAAGGGCGGCACCTCGATCGGGAAGACATTGATGCGGAAATACAGGTCCTCCCGGAAATCCCCCTTTTCCACTTCCTCCTTCAGGTACCGGTTGGTCGCAGCGATGATACGGACGTCCAGTTTCCGCACTTCCGTACCCCCGACCACCTCAATCTCTCCTTCCTGCAAAAACCGGAGGAGTTTTGGCTGCATCTCCAGGGGCAATTCACCGATTTCGTCTAAAAACAGGGTGCCTCCGTCGGCCAGCTCAAATTTCCCGACCTTATTGCTGACGGCCCCCGTAAAGGCCCCTTTTTTATGGCCGAATAATTCGCTTTCCAGCAATTCCCCGGGGATGGCTGCACAGTTTACCTTGATCATCGGTTTCCCGCTTCGCGGACTGATATTGTGGATGGCCCTGGCCAGCAATTCCTTGCCGGTGCCCGATTCCCCCTGGAGCAGGACCGTGGCATTTGTGGCGGCCACCTGTTCCACCTCTGTTAGCACCTGGCTGATGGCCTGGCTGCTATATACCATTTCCTGGTAGTTGAATGCCAGGTCCAGTTCATTCCGCAGGTACATATTTTCCTGTTCCAGCCTATTCCTCAGCGTGTCCAGTTCCTTATTGGCTTTGGATAATTCCAGGTTGGCTTGCCTGATTTGTTCCTCGGCCTTTTTCCGTTCATTGCTTTCCACCATCAGCGACACAACATTGGCCATGGAGGAGGCAAATTCCAGATCCTCCGCTGTCCAGCTCCTGATCCCCGGCCCGACGTGCTCAAAACACAGGATGCCATAGGGCTGGTGCGCGCTGTAAACAAAAACGTCCATGAGGGATTTGATCCCGTTGGGCTTCAGGTAGCCCGGCCCGAAATCCGCAGTGGCCGGATCCTCCTGGGCATTGGGTACCAGGACGCTTTTCTGCTGCTCCAGCAGTTTGAAATAGTTCGGGCAATCCGCACGGGTAAGCCGGTCGCCCCGACGGTGTTGGCCCTCATTTTCGATATATAATGCCTCGCAGAGAATCTCGTTTCCGGAATTGGTGAACTTCCAGATACTGACGCGTTCCAGTTCCAGGGTCTGAGCCGCAAGCTTGGTTATCCGCCGGAAGGTTTCCTGCAGGTCATCCTGTGCCATCCCGGCCAATTTCAGGATGGCATCTTTTTTTATTTCCGACCTTCGGGCGCGATCTTCCAGGGCCTGTTCCGCCCGTTTGCGTTCCGTGATATCCCGGATAATGCCAATGAGGAAATGATTGCCGGCCTCATCGGTAAATCGCGATTTCTTGGTCGAGATAATCCGCGTATCCCCACCCCGGACCGTGAGTGTTTCCTCATTTACATTCTCAACCCCGGAATTCAGGACCTCCCTGTCTATTTTCAAAAAACTCTCGCGTTCCTCCGGACTGACGTCTTCGGCCAGTGTTTTTCCTATAATTTCCGATTTCTTGAGCCCGAAAGCTGCACAGAATGCATCATTGACAAGCAAAAGATGGCTTTCCTGGTCCTTCATAAAGATCGGGTCCCCGATATTGTCCAGAATTCGTTCCAGGTACTGCCTGCGGTAATGCAGGGTGGTAAAAAATCCAAAATGATTGTCTTTAAGGGGCTGCTCCGCACTCTTGAGTGTCAGGTCCTGCATAAGCCCGAGATGTGCAATCACTTTGCCTCCTGAATTTCGGATGGCGGAGGTGGAAATGGCCACCGAGAAGCGCTCCCCGTCCTTCCGGGTATGTATAGTGGCAAATTCCCCTTTGAAATCTTCGCCAAGGTTCTCTTTTAAGCCATCCCCGAATTCTTCATGGTATTCCGGGGGCCAGAACGGGTAGGGGATTCCAGATTCGAGCAGCTCCTTTTCTTCAAAACCCGTAATCCGGCAGAATGCTTCGTTGACCAGGACGATCCTCCCCGAGGTGTCCAGTACAATCAGGCCATCCACCAGGGATTCCAGAAAAGCCTCGGTGAACCCCAGGAGGTTTAACAATTCATTTCTCAGCGTGTCTTCGGGTATTTCCACAATCCAAAAAGTTGTCCGGGGACAACGTCTATTATGAATTTATTTCAGTAATGTTTCCGGTCAATTACAATGATTGAAAACTCAATTTGATTACTGTTCTGGATATAGTGGATGTTTGGATACTGAAAATATACACAAATATTTAATATTCCTATGGGAGAAGTATTAAATAGCGGCCAGGATAAACCGATAGCGCATGAAAACCTCCGGGATAATTCTTCCGACAGCGGAAAAATGGAGATATTTGTAAAAACCCTGTCCGAAAACAGATATACCATAAACAACCGATCGTTTTTTCTGGATTTTGTAAGTTAACCAGGGTCTTTTATGTATTATGATTATGCGAGAGAATTTCAATGACTTTATCACCCGGTTCAGTGAAGGCCTGAGCAATTTGTTCCACGACGACAACAATATCGACGCCCTCAGTCTGGAACGCGGATTGCCGGATGCCGTGTGGGATGACATTATGGGGATGCAGCCACTTTCGGTGGCCATACCGGAGGAATTCGGCGGGCGGGGACTGCACGTTTCCGAATGTCTGGGGGTATTGGCGGCTGCCTCCTATGAATCCCTGCCGCTGTCCCTCACATTCGGGATCAATATCGCCCTGTTCATGGAGCCCCTCGCCAAGTATGGCCACGAGGAGATCCAGAAAGGTATTTTTGATCGCTTCTTAAACGATAAAGCGATGGGCGGGTTGATGATCACGGAACCGGATTACGGCAGCGACGCCCTGAATATGCAAACGCAGTATACCGAGACCGAAAACGGCTATCGCATCAAGGGTAAGAAGCACTGGCAGGGCCTCACCGGGATGGCCGATTACTGGATCGTTGCTGCCCGGAAAGCAAACCCTTCCGGCGACTTAGCCCGGGACATCGATTTTTTTGTCACAGCGGAGAATATGCCCGGACAGCAGATCCAGGTGGAGAAGTACTTCAACAACCTGGGGTTGTACATGATTCCCTACGGCCTGAATACCCTGGACCTGGAAGTACCGGCCAATCAAAGGCTCCAGGCGCCGCGCACCGGGATCAAGATGATGCTGGATATCCTGCACAGGAGCCGGCTGCAGTTTCCCGGAATGGCTATGGGCTTTATTCGGAGGATGCTGGACGAAGCATTGCAGCACACAGACCAGCGGATGGTTGCGGGTAAAAAACTCGCCGAGATGGACTCCGTGAGGTATCAGTTGTCTCGGATCCAGGCGGCTTACTCATTGTGTTCGGGCATGTGTGCCCGGAGTTCCGGGATGAGTGGTATCGATCAGGAACTCGCCACCCGGGGCATGGAGGCCAATGTGATGAAGGCCCTGGTGACCGACCTGATGCAGGAGTCCGCCCAGATTTGCGTACAGCTCAACGGATCCGCCGGTTATAAACTCGACCATGTTGCCGGCCGGGGGATAGTCGACAGCCGGCCTTTCCAAATATTCGAAGGTTCCAATGAAATGCTTTACACCCAGATCGCCGAAGGGATGATCAAGGCCATGAAGAAGAGCAAGGACCTGCACCTGAAGCGGTACCTGGCCGGGGAGCCCCTCACCAGCCGCGTAGCCGACCAGTTTGGCGATTTATTCGATTTTCAAATAGGGGAGAACCTGCCGCAGCGCCAATTGGTATCCCTGGGCCGGGTAATGGCCCGTGTAGCCTCCCTGCAATACGTGGAGGTGATGACGGAGGCTGGTTTCCGCTCCGACCTGTATGAGAATACCCGGAAGCACATGGAAGCGGACGTCCGCCAATTGCTCACGCGGCTGCGCTCTTTGAACGACGCGGAACCGGTTGAAGGGTATCGGGAGTCTTCAGACTGGATGCAGTTTATTATCCATTGAGCAACTGTACGAGTTTTAACCGGCTGTTGATCCCTACTTTTGAGTAAATCCGGTGGGTGTGGTCCTTGACGGTTTGCAGGCTGATAAACAGCTCATCTGCAATCTGCCGGTTGGTCTTCCCTTCGCAAATCTTTTCAATAACATCCTGTTCCCTGGGGGTAATCCCATATGTTTCAATCAGGTGTTGCAGTTTTCCTTTGTGGGTGGTCTCCGGGAATACGGGCTGGAAAAGGCGGTCGGACACCCGGTAACTATACAAAAAGGGCAGGGCCGCTGAGAGGAAGTACACCAACAGGCCCGGGGCTGCCAGGAAGGATTCCCGGGTAATCAGTCCCAGCCCGACAATCCGGAGGATCAGGGCCAGGGCAACCCCCCAGGCAAAACGCATAGCATATCGGTTGGGTCGGCCGCCTGATTTTTTTCGCCTTAAAAGCAGGGCGCCAACCACAAAGGCCGTGCTAATAAAGTCCGGCCAAAGGGCAGCCCCTGCCAGAACGAGGGGCCACGCCGGGTCGGAGACATCTCCTGAAACTGCGTTCAAATAGCTGAATATCCATACTACGGGCAGCATCAACCCGGCCATTGCGACCACCCCGATAGTGTGGCCGGGTACTTTTCGGGAACCGGCCAGGGCAAAACCCAGCGTACTGTACAGCAACCAGCCGACCCCGGCAAACGGCAGGGCCAGGACCGGCAGCCAGCGGGCCGTATTGTTGACCGTTTCCGGCTGCATCCCGCCAAAAAGCATCAATTCCCTGAGGCCAAAAGGCCCCCAGAGCGCATAGAAGGCGTAGGCATAAAAGAAAACCAGGTAGTAGAAATACTTTTTGTGGAATTGTGAATCGTACGTTACGACGGTTTGACGGCCCATCCAGATGCAGCCCAGGGCAATGGCGGAGCAGAGGAGGAAAGCGAGGATGAACAGGATTCGGATCAAGGCTGGGCTTTATCGACCTAAAAGTATATAAAAAGCCCGGCGTACCAGGCCCTACTTCGGTAGTGTTTTAAGAATCACTACCAAAGTTGGATGTTTCAAACGGGCTGGTGGCCTATATTCGCTTCAAATCAGATATCCATGCAAACTTCCGGCTCCTTACCCCAACCCGGCCTCACCAGCAGTTATGCGTTTGGCTGGCAACAAATGCTTAAATCCTTTCTCTTTCTATTCCTCCTGGTTATATTCCTCATGTTTGCGGAATCCCCGGCTTCTGTGGCCAGGGATTCGGATTGGGATGAGTCTTTGCTTTCCCCCTTGTTGCATTTACTGGCCTTGATTTATACCCTGCTGGTCCTGCCAGTTTTCAGTTATGGGGGAGACCTGCTGTTTGTGCGGGCGGTCCGGGAAGAACCCCTGGAGATCCAGGCAGTGGTGCAGGGATTCCGGGAAAACTACCTGCATATTGTACTGGCCCATCTGCTTACCTCTGCACTGATCATCCTGGGGTTCCTGTTCCTGATCATCCCGGGCATCATTTTGGCCTGCCGGCTGGTCTTTGTTTCCTACCTGGTTATGGATAAGGGTCTGGAGCCCATCGCGGCGATTGAAAAAAGCTGGGAAATGACCCGCGGCCAGGGTTTCCGGATATTCGGCATGGGCCTGCTTGCCATTCCGATATTTATTTTAGGGCTGCTGTGCCTGGTTGTGGGGGCATTCGTTTCGGTGATGTGGATCAAGGCAGCCTTTGCCTCCCTATACGTGGCCACAGACCGGCAACAACAAGCCGCCGAGGATCCCTATATTGTCCGGGAATGAGCGATTTCTCTTTTAGGGTGGAGCATTCTGCACCCCCATGGAATGGGTGTTACAGCCCCTGTGCCAGCGCCCGCATCTTATTCGTCAGCGAACGGATGGCATCGGCATACCGGGTGTCCCACTCTTCCAGGCGATTGGTAGATTTCTCGGTAATTTCATACTCGAGTCCCGGAAGGATCCAGGAAGCATACCCGCTGAACGGATCAGTGGAAGCATAAAGGGATTTATACCAGGAGCCAAAATACATCCCCTTGTCATCTATAAAGCTCTTTTCAAGGGCAATGAGTTCCCGGTTGATTCGCTGGGCCCGGGCTTTGGATAGCTCCCCTTTCATAAGTAATGCCTCTATTTCCCGGGAGAGTTCCAGGGCACTCTGCTCCAGTTCCGGAACGACCTGGTTGACCTGCTCAAACCCTTTGAAATCCCCATCGTACGCCTTGATTTTTTCCACGGCACGGGCAAAATGGCCTTTCAGGTCCGTGGCGTATTGCGTGAGTGCATAGGGGATCAAATCGGCATTTGCCATCCGGAGCGCCATCAGGCCGGCCCATTGTCCGATGGTCCCACCCATTTGAAATTCAGGGTCAACAAAGGTCTTGTAGTAGTGAAAATCATCGTAGTTTGTATGATACAATGTTGGGCCTCCAGCTCCGCCGCTCAGGGATGGTACACCCACATGCATATAAAACCCAACATGATCCGAACCGCCTCCGAGATTGCCGATGGAGGGCGCGTCCTGTCCGTCCCTCCACTGGTCGTACAGGGAGTTCCCCGAGTAGGGGTAATCCACTTTTTTTGCGGTTTCCGTCAACAACTTTTTGAGGGTCGGGGAGGCAGAGGCGCCGATATTTTTGCCGGAAACACCCCCGTCAAAATTCATGTAGGCAACGGCTTTTGCATTGAGTTCCCCCTTCATTTGCTCCACCCATTCAGCAGATCCGATGATGCCGTGTTCCTCTGCATCCCAATGGCCGATCAGGATAGACCTCCGGGGTTTTACTCCGCGTTCTGCCAGGGCCCCGAGGGCTTCGCTCACCGTCAACAACATGGCTGTGCCGCTATTCGGGTCTGTTGCCCCGAAAGCCCAGGCATCCAAATGGCACCCCAGGATAATCCATTCATCCGGGTAGACGGCCCCTTCAAACCTGCCCACTACATTCGCCACCCGGACCATATCCCGTTTCTGATCAACGTGCATCCTGAGGGTGAGCTCACCACCACCTGTGAGCCGGTAGGTAAATGGCAGCCCTCCCTGCCACGCCGCCGGGACCACATCGCCCTGCATCCTGCCCAGGATTTCCTTTGCAGAACCATAGGGGAGGGGCAATACAGGTATACCGGGCAGTGCCGTACTGGCCGGGTCCAGCCGATCTACCTTTTGTTTGCCATCAAGCGGCAGGGCAGGTTCAAAAGGCGTCAGGGGGTCGCCGGTGTAATCCAAAGTCAGGACAGAGCCCCTCTGGATGCCACTTTCATTGTAATAGGCCCCTTCCGGGTAAACCAGCCCGCGGGTGTAACCGCTATCGGCCGGATCCGTGTAAATAATCAGGCCCACAGCCCCGTATTGTTCGGCAAACTTGGCCTTGTAGCCCCTGAAATTCCCGCCGTACCGCGCAATGACTATTTTCCCTTCCACCGTTACCCCTGAATTTTCCAGGTATTCGAAGTCTTGAAGTGTTCCGTAATTGGCATAGACAACTTCTGCCGTTACGTCCCCGCTGCCCGAATAGGCATTCCAACCTTTCCCCAATGAAGGGTCGGTAGAGAAGGGGTCTTCCGGAAGGATGTATTCCTGTTGGTTGAGCGGCAGGCGGATGGGCGTAACCAGTTCCACCCCGGAGCTGCCACCATCCCCGGACATATAGATATCATAGGGATACCGGTTTACTTCCATACCTGCCTCCTGCATGACGGAAGCGATGTAATCCGCTACCTCCCGGTTTGCCTGGGTACCCGCCACGTGGGGTTTCCGGGTCAATTGTTCGAGGTGCTTCCTGAACTTTTGAAAATCCACGGCCTCCAGATATTCCGATTCCACGGATTGTTGGTTGATTGCCGATTCCGGGGTATATCCGGTTTGGTACTGGGCTGTGGTTGCCGAATGGGTAAGGGTTGCAAGGAGGATGCAAATGGTTGTTTTAATCCAGGTCTGCGGATGGAAGGCGGGATGCATGAAGTGATATAAATTAATTATTAATGATTCGTACCGTAGCCGGGGCTCCGGGATTTTTCCCGGCTGAAGATAGGCCAATGCCGACAATGGAGAAAGCGGGGCGTCAAAAAAATACACACCCCGGCAGGATATACCCCAAGGGATAACGAATAGGAGCAGCCTCCCAATAACAGGCCCCGGCAGAACCGGGGCCTTCCATCCGATTTGCGAATTGCAGAACCGGAACACCTAACCGTTTGCCAGGTCTAAATCCCGGTTGCCACGAATTCCCCGGTTATCAGGAGATCCCCCGCGGAACCGGAAGCATCGATGTTGATGGACCCCCGGATTACGGATCCACTGATAGAGGATATCGTGAAGGTGCCGTCATCGGACTGGGAACCCAGTTGATCCTCCTGGATGTTCCGCGAATAATTGACGAACGCATGGAAAAATGAGAACAGGTCCGTCCCAACCTTATAGGTTCCCGTGGTTACTTCTTCTTCCATGGTGATACCGAGCGTCAGGGTTTCTTTTCCTTCCGTATCCTGCGCCACCACTACAATGGTATTGAGGACGGTGTCTTCCCCTTCTCCGTTTTTGACATCCGTAAAATTGGAATTAAAGTGAATAGAGGAGCCGGTGAATGTAGCCTTTCCGGATTGATCCACAATGGTAAAATTAAAATAGGGATCGCTGGACTCTGGGGCTGTATCGCCGGAATCCGAGGAACAGCCCATCAGTACGAGCAGGCAGCAAAAAGCTGCGAATATCGAATATGCTTTCATGATTGCCGTTATTTAAAAAAGTATCCAACAGATAACATGACCACGGAGTTGGTCACCTTGATGTCACCTTCCGTGCTGTTGATATCCCCACCGAAGTAGTAACGAGCCCCGAAATTCAAACCGCCGTCCAGTTTGTATCCCAACCCGAGGTTCAACCCGATATCCGTCGATTTCACAATATCTTTGAAATCCTCTGTCTCTCCGTTGTCTTCCACTTCGGCTTTGAGCAGAATGCCCAGTTGCGGCCCGGCTTCCAGGCTCAGGCCATCGGCCACAAAGTATTTCAGGATCACCGGGATCACCAGGTAATCCACGCGCCAGATCTCATCGGTGTCATCCTCGTCTATGGCCCCCTGGCCGGAATAGAGCAGTTCCGGTTGGATGGCGAGTTGGTCCGTCAGCGGGATTTCGGCCACGCCCCCCAGGTGAAAGGATGTGCGGCTTTTACCCCCGTTTTCAAAATCGCCCCCCAGACTTGCCAGGTTTAACCCGGCCTTTACCCCGAAGGCAATGTCCTGGGCCTGCAGAGCAGGCATTCCCAGGAATAGTACAATCAATACATACAGTGTTCGTTTCATAATGCTGATTTTTAAGTGTTCCGATAATAGTTTCCGGGGGATTTTGGGTCAGTTCCAAAACTAGCAGTCCGGGTGTGACCCTGCTAACACAGGGGTTCCGAATACTGACAAATAAGTGCTTGGTGATTAATCGCAGAAGGTGGAAGGAGAGGCCCCGTGGCGTTCCCGAAAGCACTTGGAAAAATAAGACAGGTTATTAAAGCCCACCCGATAGGCCACCTGGGTAACCGTGTCTGCTTCCTGGCGGAGTAGCTGGGCAGCGCGGTCCAGGCGGAAGTTGCGCAACAGGGTCCCGGGGGCGGTGTTGGTCAGGGCCCGGACTTTCCGGTGCAATTGGGTCTTACTCATCCCGAGGGCGCGCTGCATCTGTGGCAACCCGAACTCGGGGTCTGCATGCTCCGCTTCCAGCAATGCGTGCAGGCGCTCCAGGAATTGCTGGTCCAGGGAGGTGGCCGTAACCTCTTCGGGTACCACGGCATGTGCCTGTTGCTGATAGTGGTCGCGCAATCGCTGACGCTGGCGTATGAGGTTGGCAACCCGAACGCGGAGTTCGCGCGTATCAAAGGGTTTGGTCAGGTAATCATCCGCACCGGTTTCGAGCCCTTCGAGTTTATTTTCCATGCCCGCGCGGGCCGTTAGCATAACCACGGGGATATGGCTGGTTTCGATACGGGTCTTCAATTTCTCAGTCATTTCCACGCCGTCCATACGGGGCATCATCAGGTCGGTGATAACCAGGTCCGGATTCCTGGATATGGCCAGTTTCAAACCTTCTTCCCCGTCCCGGGCCGTAAGGGTGCGATAGGCGTCAATCAAGCCGTCGCAGATAAACTGCCGCATGTCCGGGTTGTCTTCTACCAGCAATACCAGCGGCAGGTTCCTTAGGTCCGGGGAACGGAATGCAAATGCCTTTGGGGGTTCGGCTTCCTGCAGCGTGTTTTGCGGGTCCTGCATTTCCCCATGTCCGCGGGTGCGGATGGCCCGCAGGGGTAGCTGAACCGTAAATCGGGCTCCTTCTCCTTCCTCACTTTCCACAGTGATCGTTCCGTCCATCAGTTCCACCAGGTCGCGGGATAGGGCCAGGCCGATGCCGGAACCTTCCCGGTCCCTGGTCATGCCGCCCTGGGCCTGGTAGAACCGGTCGAATATATAGGGCAGGTCGCCGGAGGGAATCCCCCGGCCGCTGTCCGCCACCTGCATGGTGAGCAATTCGTCTTTATATGTGGCTTCAAATGCCACTGTCCCGCCGTCCTCGCAGAATTTAAAGGCATTGCTGAGGAGGTTGTAAACAACCTGTTCAATTTTATCCCGGTCGAACGATGCCCACAGGCTATCGGTGGGGATGCGGACGGAATAATCCATGCGGCGTTGGGCCGCGTGAGAGTTAAAGGCTGAGGCTGCCGCCCTCAGGCATTTGAATACGTCCCCTTCGGTAGGCTTTAACCGGAGTTCCCCCTGGTCAATACGGGAGAGGTCCAGTAATTGGTTCACCAGGCCGAGTACGCGCTGCGTATTGCGGCGGATCATCCGAACCTCTTCCCGGCTCAGGGTTTCCCCGGGGTTCTGTTCGAGTTTTTCAATCGGGCCTTTGATCAGGGTGAGCGGGGTGCGGAATTCATGCGAAATATTGGCAAAAAAACCGGATTTCAACCGGTCGAGCTCCTGCAATTCCAGGTTGGAGCGCTGCTTGAGCCGATACTGGTTGTAGATCAGGCCTGCCAGCAGGAGCACCAGCAAGGACAGCCCGATAATCCCATTGCGTTCATTGACCCGTTTGTTGAGTTGTAATTGCTGCAGGCTCTTCTCCGACGCAAGCAGCGCAATCTCCTGGTTTTTTCTTTCGCTCTGATACCGCGCCTCTATCTCGTTGGTGGCCTTCAGGATATTCTCGTCATACAGGCTGTCGGTAACGCGGCCCCAATTTTCTGCGCTTTCAAATGCCCGCTGGTAGTCCCCCAGGGCGCCGTAAGCCAGGTACAGGCGCCGGTAGATCTTGCTGAGCAAATCCAGGTCCGTTACCGGCGGCTCACGGTCCAGCAGCCGCTGGCAAAGATCAATGCTGCGCCTGTATTCCCCGAGGCCATAGGCTGTGACGGACAGGCTGTAGCCCACGGTGTTCACGAGCCGTTCGTTACCCACCTCCCGGGCCAGGGAATCCGCGCGCTGTAAGACCTCCCGTGCCCGCGCGTATTCGGACAATTCATTGAAGGCAATCCCCAGGTTGTTCAATACGCGGCCCGCACCGAGGAGGTCGCCGGTAGCCTCTTTGATGGGAAGGGCTTCCCGATTCAGGGCAATGGCTTTCTCGTTTTGGCCAAGCTCCGTGTAAACGGCTGCGAGGTTCGTCAGGCAGGCCGATATCCCCGGCTGTATATCGAGCTGCCGCACCCGTTCAAGGGCCTCTTCGTAATTTTCAATAGCCTTATCGTATTGCTTTTGATCGGCATAGAGGCCCGCCAGGTAGTTGTACGCCTGGGCCTGGGTGTTTATATCACCGGCCTTTCCGGCCAGGTCGATGGCCTGGCCAAAGTAATCCACAGCGGCAGCCGGATCGTTTTGCAAGCGCTTAAGCCACCCCAGTTCGCTGTAGCAGTTGGCGATCATTTTTTGGTTGCCCGCCAGGCGGTAGTCGGCCAATGCGCTGACAAGCAGCGAATCCGCTTCCCGGTAATTGCCCAGCCCGGAGAGTGTAAAACTCTTGATGCGTTTGGAAGCTGCCAGTTTCTCGGTAAGGCCGAGTTTCCGGGCCAGGGTTTCTGTCCGGTTGGCGTAATCCAGTGACTTGTTGAGGTCCGACCGGAAATAGGCCCAACTCAGGTCGAGCAATACCTGGACCCGGACGCTGTCTTCCGGGAGCCCCGGCAGGACCTGCAGCAGGCTATCCCGGTTGTATTGCCCGGCGCCGGCCGCATGCAGTGCCAGGAAGAACAGCCAAAGTAAATGTCTCAGCATTCCCAATGAATCAAAATTTAGGCTACCCGTAAGCAGGTTTTATGGGGGAATGTCGGGGATGGGGCCATCCCGTACTAACAATCCGGGACCACAATGTGGTACCCGGGTTCCATTTTCTGTATCCTGCGGAGCATCTTGAACACAGGTGCCTGAAAATGAGTTGAATATTTAGCAATTTAGCCAAAAACGAGTCAGTCAGGTGAAATTTCGAGGAGAAAAATCTCGATAAACGGCACTATTATCCGACCAAATCCAGGCGGATTTCACTGTTTGGTACAAACCTCCCCGGATACCGATTCATTGATCGTGAGAATGTGGTCGTTACCCGAAACTGTGAAAAAATGATAGGGTATCTTATGAATTTTAACAAAATCCGCAGCGGTTTTGCCAAAAACCTGTGAAAAATTCATAAGGGATTCCTGCCTGCTCTTTTGACATTTGACTCACCGAACCCCAAAATCTGTGTGTTATGAAAAGAATATTCACCCTTAAAAACCTCCTCGGTACCCTGTGCCTGCTCACAACCCTCAGCCTGAGTGCCCAGAGCGACAGAATTGCTGATGCCCGGCATACGGCCAGCCAGGAAGCCGACAAGCGCGTCGATGATTATCTGAAGCTGGTGAAGCTCGGGTATTCCGAACGGGAGATATACGAAGACCTCGGAAATGTAAACTTCCTGACGGAAAACTACGAGTCAGCGGCCTTCTGGTACCAGAAACTGGTAGACCTGGCCGGAATCCGCGCCATACCCGAAAGTTATCAGGAGCGCTATAAATACGCCATGCACAAGGCTGGCATTATCCAATATTCGGAAGTAGTGGCCCAGCGCGACTGGGTTTCCCGGATCAAAGACGACTATCAGATCGAGCGGAGCTCGCATGCCGCGCAGCTCACCCGATCTCTGGCGGAGAATTATAAAATGCCCGAATTCGGCCGTAACGATGCCTATCCGAATACCGAGAGCCTGGATGCCCTACGGGCTCTGTCGGAAGCGGATCTCGTTCAGATGCAATCCGAGCGGGCGGCTGTGCAAAATGCATACCTGCCGCCGGTATCGGTAACGGCCGACGGGCGTACCGCCTATTTCAGCAAAGCGGTGTTTGTAAAGCCCCTTTACGGGATTTTCTCCAAAAAACAATTGGTACATAAGATCTTCCGTGCCGAAAACATCAACGGCCAATGGGGGAATGTACGGGAAGTAGCCGTGGCCCCGAAGTACGCTTCGGCCATGCACCCGGCCGTATCCGCCGATGGATCCCGTCTGTATTTCGCCTCGGATATGCCCGGTACCTTCGGGAAATTTGATATCTACGTAGCCGATATCGGCAGGGATGGAAGCACGGGTGCCCCCCGGAACATGGGTGAAAAGATCAATACGCGGAAGAATGATTTATACCCCAGCCTGGCTGGAGGCGATATCCTCTTCTTTGCCTCTGACGGCCACGACGGATACGGCGGGCTGGACCTGTACGCCGCACGTGTGGCTCGCCGCAGTGTGGGGCTTGCCATCAATATCGGCAGCCCGTTCAACAGTATGGAGGATGAGTTTGCCCTGAACCTGCAAACCGAAGACGGCATTGCCTATGTCATGTCGAACCGGGGAGCCGCCCGGGATGACATCCAGCAACTGGTATTCTCCTATTTCGACGCGGAGAACAACCACGTGGCCGAAAACCGGTACAGTTTTAAGGAAATATTGGCTACGGAGCCCTCCCAGTCCTATGCAAACACCATGTTTGAGGATTGATTGCCCGGAACTTTGACTGACCCACCTGCCGCCGGGATGCAACCGGCGGCGGATCACCCCAGGGAACACCCCCATCAACCCCGAAAAATACAACCCGATGAAAGTCTGTAACCATTTCGACATCAAAACGGCCGCTGTGCTGCTGTTTTCCCTGCTCTGCTTCGGGCAGTCCGTCCGAAGCCAGCAGACCGGAGAACCCGAGGGCGATTTCAAAGTAAAGAGCCCATTCCACAACCAGTTGTTTTTCAACAGGTTCCTGATCAACCCCACATTTTCGCTGGTCAGGGAGAATAAATCCTACCTGAACATCCTGCACAGGAACCAGTATGCCACCTACGAGGATAATATCCAGAATTATTACCTGGGATTCAGCAACAAGCTCAATGAGCGGACGGCCCTGGGGATTGGCGTATACGGTCAGTGGGAAGGCGTGGTCCAGGAATTCGGCTTCAACGCCAATTACGCCACCGCCGTCCGCCTGGGCGATAAAAGCAAATTGACGTTTGGCACCAACATCACTTATGTGAGCCAGGGGCTCGCCCGGAATCGGATCGTTACCCCGGAAACCGACCCCACCCTGGAGGAAAGCACCAAGGAGAGCAAGATTTCCGTCCAGCCCGGGGTGGCCCTGTCCGTAGGCCGCTTCGATGTGGCCCTGTACGGCAAGGACCTGATCCGGTACAACCAGACCACCAACGAGTTGCTCACCGGGTTTGAAGCCCGCAACCTCCACGGGGCCCTGCAGTATACCCAACCGCTCGGCGGGGCGTCCGGCCTTTTTGAGAACGGGCGGTTGATGCCGCTGGTCCAGGTTGGAATGGACGCCGAAGACCGCATTGCCTATATCGGCTCCCTGCTGCTGGACCTGCCGAATTACGGTTGGGTGCAGACTACCTACGACGCCACCTACGGCCTGTCCATGGGGCTCGGCTTCAACCTGAATCAAAAGTTGTCCCTGGGCTACCTGATGGAGAAGGATCTGTCGGATACGGGCTCCAACCTCGGGTGGAACCACGAGCTGTCCTTGGCCTATACCTTTAAGGACGACGAGGACAATGGGGAGATCTTTGTCGATGCCGGTACAATGAGCAAGGACAAACAAATCGATGCGATTGTGCGGAATTATGAGGACCAGTTGCTGGAGTTGCGCGCGGCCCGGGATGCGGATGCAGTGGTTAGCGAACAATCCCTGGCCTGGGAGAACCGACTGATCCTGGACGAACTCATGATGCGCCAGGATTCCATCGAAGAAGCGCGAACTGCCCTTTTTGAACAGAAATTCGAGAGCCTGGTACGGACTATCCGCAATGAGATCCGCAACCAGGACCAAACACCCGAGCGGGTGGTGCCGCCTGCCGGGCGCAGGAATATCACCACTGCGGTAGCGGCTGCCGAGACCCGGAAGCCTGCCGCCCCGGAACCCTATAAGCCCGTGGCAAAGCGGGATTTCAAAGAATTACCAATACGAGCTAAAAATCGGTCGGATATCGTTGGGGTATCTTCTGGTTATTATCTGATTGCCAATGTTTACAAGAACAAGAAGTATTTAAACGCTTTCGTAAAGTCATTGAAAGAGAAAGGTTTGGATGCGCGGCAATTCTATAACACGGAGAACGGGTTGTATTATGTATATCTGGCCGATTTTTCATCCAAAGGGGAAGCCGACATGGCCCACCACACAGACCTGAGCGGGAAGTACCAGGACGAGAAGTGGATCATGGAGGTGTATAATCCGGTTGCCACCGCAGAGGTGAGCTTCCAGGAGGAATAACCCCTTCAAAATTGAGTCCGGATCGGAAATAGCGGCTGGCCATCTCCGGGGACAGGGTTTGCGCCCCAGAAAATAAACCCTCCCGGTAGCCCACCAGCGGTCCAGCCGTGGTCCGGTCCATCCAACGGACCCGATAGAAGTAAGGCCTGCTTTCCAATTGCGGATAGCGGGCTTTATTTATTGCGGAACCAAGCCCTTTTGTTGCGGAGCCAACCCCTTTCTGTCACCTGGTTCCACAGACCGCCCGGTCTGTTTTTTGGCAAATTTTCGACGAACTGCACCACCGGCGTGCACTTGATCGAAAATTCCTGCAAATGCTCGGTGAATTAATTGAATATCCGTACTTTTCGAATAGATACAACACAACCAGTTTACAACCCAAATCCCCAGAATCATGACGTACTTTTACCCCCGAAAGCACGGCACCCAGGATTCAATCCACACTGCCGGTTCCCGGGCAGACCATCGGCCCCGGGAATTTTCCGAAACGCAGCACCCGCTACCAGAACCCATGCGAACAGCCGGCCCCAACGGCTGAGTCTTCGCCGGAAGCGCAAGGCGCCAGCGTAACAGGATTCACCTGAAACCATTTATTGAAGGAGCTCAGGAGCAGGCCGGAAACGGACTGCGCCAGGGATAGTTTATCTCAAAAACTCCCCGCGAATCTGCCGCGCGGTTCCCTTGTGGCCCGTACCTCCGGGTAAAGGGCCTGGGATTCCCAGCCCAAACCGGAAGCGTTATTCAAACCCCAAACCCAATACAACCCAAATCTTACGCTTATGAAAACTACTACTTTAAAGGTCATGGTCATAGACAGCGATATCCGCTTTCTGGAAGCCTATCCTTATTATTTCAACACCTACCGCGATTACGACCTCGCGGGGATCTATTCCTCTGTGGCAGAAGCCCTGGAGGACTATTCGAGAATCCAACCGGACATCGTCCTTTCTGAGGTACACCTGCCAGAGGGATGCGGTGTGGCCGGGATTGCCGAATTTCGCAAACGGGATGCCGATGCCAAGGTCATCATGGTGAGTGATGAAACGGATTTCGAGACCATCAAGAAGTCCTTTAAGCTCGGCGCGGTCGGGTACCTGACCAAACCGGTGAGCAAGAAACGACTGGAGCAGGCCCTGGATTCGATCAAATACGAAGGGGCTGCCCTCAGCCACGATATTGCCAAACAGGTGATCTCCATGTTTCGCCGGAAGCATTATGCCAATTTTTCGGAACGCGAAAACGAAATCATCGAATGCCTCGGGCAGGGGATGACCTATAAATCCATGGCCGAAAAACTGTTCGTGACCACCAGCACCATCAATTTCCACATCCAGAATATATACCTGAAACTGGATGTGAATTCCAAGTCTGAGGCCCTGCAGAAAATCAGGCAGCTCGAATGCGCCTGAAACGATAGTTGCTTTGTGGGATTAGCTGCTAGTTCATCAGCGCGGCGGGCCGTAGCCATAGCGGCCCGTTTCCTGGTGGCAAAAATGGAAAAGTGCTCCGGGAGGAGCACTTTTTTATTTCAGAATCTGGTCGGAAACCGGCTATTGCCGATCGGCTGCAGCCACATCCGCGCCCAGGCCGCTCAGGTCCTCCCGGTACATCCATAACTCGGTGGTTTCACTGACTGAGGCGGTTTGCCAGTCTTCCAGGAATTTCGGAAAACTCCCGGAACCGTGGACTTCTTCAAACCAGGCGGGAAATTCGTCCCCTTCGCCCATAAAGGTCATTTTATCGAAGAAATCCACCCAGGCAAAATCCATCCCGTCCGAGGTGGCCATCGTATTGAAATAGATTCCGTAGGGGACATCCGCCATTTTTTGGGCGTATACCTCCCGTACCTGATCGACAACGCGCATGAACGTTTCATTTTGGAACCGGGCCATGTCTGCGATAAATACATTCAGGTACTTCAGCTTAAAGTCCTCGCTGAAATTCGATTTGTCCGGATAGAACCGCCAGGTATGGGTGACCGTGCCGGTTGTATGGGCCAGTACGGCATTGTTCCAGTGGTCAAAATGGTCGCCGCCCATTTCCATCTCATCCATGGTGGCCCAGGTGTGGGGCCCCATAGTCCAGACATAGTTATCCGAGTTTACTCCGTTCATTACCCAGTAAACCCGGGCCCCGGCAGCCCCGTCCTGGTGGTATTTCTGGTTGTGTTCCTTCAATCCGGCCTCCAATTCGGCGATCTCGGCCATGTTGGGTGTAAGCATAATGTTCGTAAACATGGGGTACCCCATGGATTCCTGGGCGCATAATGCAAAAGGCGCCAGCAACAAAATGAGCATTAAATTTTTCATCGGTTACAATTAATTGGTTGATAGACACGGAACATTCCATGCCGATTGTGTGATGTTGGCGGGGGAGGGTGTCGCCCGGGACGGGGGCGTAAAGGTTCAGACAATCCCGGAAAAACCGGATTGTATCGGAAGAGATTCCCGCTACGGGTTTGCGGGAGCAGGTTGAGGGATCTCTTTTTTGTTTAGTATGCCCGTAACCAACCTAAGATACTAAAAATCAACCAGAAAATTGAGGTAATTAAAGAACTAAAATATCCCTTATTTTTGCCCCAATGGACACCTGGTACCACTACTTGTTACTGGTCGTTGTGGGATTCGCCGTTGGTTTTATCAATACGGTAGCCGGCGGGGCCTCCCTGATCTCCCTCCCCGTGCTTATTTGGCTGGGGCTGCCCCCGGCGGTGGCCAACGGTACCAACCGTGTGGCCATTGTCCTGCAGACCGCCATGGCTACGGCCGGATTTCGCAGTAAAGGGGTGAGCACCTTCCCGTTCAACGGCTACCTGGGTCTCGCCGCGGTGGCCGGTTCGCTGATCGGTGCGTACCTGGCCGTGGATATTTCGGGTGAATTGTTCAACCGGATCCTGGCTATTATCATGGTCGTGGTCGTACTGGTAATCGCTTTTAAGCCCGGGGTGCAGATCGATACGCTCCAGGAACGCCTGACCGGCCGGTATCTGTGGGCCGGCTGCCTGGCATTCTTTTTTATCGGCATTTACGGGGGCTTTATCAATGCAGGAGTCGGGTTTATTATCATTCTATTCCTGCACTACTTCCACCGGATGGACCTGGTCCGCACCAATGCGACCAAGGTGGCCGTGGTCTGTATCTATACGATTGCGGCCCTGATTGTGTTTATCGTCAACGACAAGGTCATCTGGAAGGTGGGGCTGGTACTGGCCATCGGGAACATGCTCGGAGCCTGGTTCTCGAGCCGGATTTCCGTGGGTCGGGGCGACGGGTATATCAAGGGCTTTCTGATCGCGATGATCCTGGTGATGGCAGTTAAACTCTGGTTTTTTACATAATGGCTATGGAACGGCATCTCGACGCATTGAACTGGCGCTACGCGGTGAAGAAATTCGATCCGGAGCGGTCACTGACAGCCGAACAGGTGGATGGCCTTAAGCGGGCGTTCAACCTGACGGCCACTTCCTACGGGTTACAACCCATCCAACTCGTAGTTCTCCGGCACAAAACCCTGCAGGAGGAGTTGGTGGTACATTCCTATGGGCAACGACAGGTAGCGGATGCCTCGCATTTACTCATTTTTTGCATCGAAAAAGCCGTGGATAGCGCGTATATCGAGGCCTATTTTAACCGGGTTCGGGAAGTCCGGGGTACCTCAGGGGAAATCCTCGACCCGTATCGCCGGGAGTTACAGCAGCGTTTCCGTGGGAAACCGTCGGAGGAGGTGCGCATCTGGGCCACCCACCAGGCGTATCTGGCCATGGGCAACCTGCTGACTTACTGCGCTTTTGAGCGTATCGATTCCTGCCCGATGGAAGGTTTTGACCCGGAGGCCTACGATCGGGTCCTCGGCCTGGAAGACCGTGGGCTCACAGCTGTCCTGGCCATGCCGGTGGGGTATCGTTCCCCTGAGGATATTTTTTCCGGTTTCAAAAAAGTCCGGCGGAAACTCGAGCGCTCCGTCTATACAATCGAAGAAAAGTAAAGCTATGCCCGGTTTTGAATTATTTGGAGAAAAGGAAAAGCAATCCGTTCAGGACGTTCTGGACAGCGGCGTTCTGATGCGATATGGTTTTGAGCCGATGCGCAACGGCCATTGGAAGGCACGGGAACTGGAATCCGCCCTCGCCGGACGCATGGAAACCCCGCATGCGCACCTGGTGAGCAGCGGCACGGCGGCCTTAACGGTAGCCCTTGCAAGCGCCGGGGTGGGGGCGGGGGACGAAGTGATCCTGCCGGTGTTCACCTTTGTGGCCAGTTTTGAGGCGGTGTTGTCCTTAGGGGCGGTACCAGTGCTCTGCGACGTCGATGATACGCTGACCCTGGACCCCGGGGCGGTTTCCGGGCTGATCACGGAAAAGACCCGGGCCATCATGCCGGTGCATATGTGCGGGTCCATGGCAGACCTGGAAGCGCTCCAGGCCCTGGCGGGGAAGCACGGCCTGCTACTGGTGGAGGACGCCTGCCAGGCAATCGGCGGCTCCTATAAAGGCAAGCCGCTGGGGAGTATCGGGGAGGCGGGTTGTTTCTCGTTTGATTTCGTAAAGACCATAACCTGCGGGGAGGGCGGGGCCGTCATTACGCACTCCCCGGATATATACGAAAAAGCCCAGGCCTACAGCGACCACGGGCACGACCATGTCGGCAGGGACCGGGGGGCGGAAGGCCATCCCCATTTGGGGTACAATTACAGGATCTCCGAATTGCACGCCGCTGTCGGCCTGGCACAACTCGCCCGCCTGGACGACTTTATCGGCATTCAGAAACGTCACTACGAGGTGCTGGAGGGGGCCGTCAGGGAAATTCCAGGGGTTGTTTTACGCCGCGTCCCCGGGGGCGGGGTCCAGAATTATTCCTTTTTGAATTTTTTCCTGCCGGACGCGGACAGCGCCCGTCGTGCGCAACGGGAGCTATCCGAAGCCGGGGTGGACGGGGTCTTTTACTGGTACGACAACAATTGGCACTACCACCGTCGTTGGGAGCACCTGAAAGGGTTGAAATCCCTCGGGGCCCTGCCGGCAGAGACTGCCCGGCGGACCCGGGAAGCCAACGACCGGGACTTTCCCGATTCCGATGCCTGGATGGGCCGTTGCCTGTCGGTACTGATCAAACTGTCGTGGACGGAAGAAGCGGTCCGTCGGCGCGCAGCTGCCCTTTCAAATGTCCTGCAGGAGGTGTCGGGGTAGCGAAACCGCTGTGGCCCGCATGAAGGAGTATTCAGCCCCTGCGGTATCGCTCAATAGGGCACGTAATCCACTATTTCCAACCCGTAGCCGACGATCCCGACGCGCTTGGCCTGGGAGCTGTTGGTCATCAGCCGGATTTTCTGGATCCGCAGGTCGTGGAGTATCTGTGCGCCAATCCCAAAATCCTTGGTGTCCATTTCGATTCCCGGGGCTTTGAGGATGCCTTTCGCCTGGTTTTCCTCCAGACCCCTGATCCGCGAGAGCAGGTTCAGGGATTCGCTGGGCTGGTTGATAAAAACTATGGCTCCCGTACCTTCATCGTTCAGGGCCCGGAACATATCGTCCAGTTTTTTGTCTGCATCGTTGGTCAGCGTCCCCAGGATGTCGTTGTTCACCAGGGTGGAATTGATCCGGGTAAGCACCGGGTCGCCGTCCTTCCAGGCACCTTTGGTGAGGGCCAGGTGTATCTGGTCGTTGGTGGTTTGACGGTAGGCGTGGAGCCGGTATTCCCCGAACCGGGTTTTGACGTCAAAAGAGGCCTCTTTGCGGATCAGGCTGTCGTGCTTCATCCGGTACGCGACCAAATCTTCGATAGAAACGAGCTTCAGGTTGAATTTGCGCGCCACCCGGGCCAGTTCGGGCAACCGGGCCATGGTGCCGTCCTCGTTGAGCACTTCCACGAGGATTCCCGCCGGTTGGAATCCCGCCAGCCGGGCAAAATCGACGGCAGCCTCTGTATGGCCCACGCGCCGCAATACTCCCCCGTTTTTGGCGCGGAGCGGGAATATGTGGCCGGGACGGCCGAGTTCCTCCGGCCGGATGTCCGGGTTCACCAGGGCCTGGATCGTTTTGGCGCGGTCGTGGACGGAGATGCCCGTCGTACAGCCATACCCGATCAGGTCTACCGATACGGTAAATTGCGTGTGGTGCAGCACCGTGTTGTTTTCCACCATCATTTTCAGGTCGAGCGCATCGCATCGCTCCTCGGTAAGCGGGGCGCAGATTAGGCCCCTGCCATGGGTGGCCATAAAGTTGATCATCTCCGGGGTTACCTTTTCGGCCGCCGCGATAAAGTCGCCTTCATTCTCCCGGTTTTCATCGTCCACCACAATGATGACCTTGCCCTGCCGGATATCTTCAATGGCGGACTCGATGGAATCCAGCTGTATTTTTTTTCCCATAGTCAGTTTTTGGTAGTCCCCGCTTTCTTTTTTCGGGAAAAACGATCCCTGATAAAATCTATAAAATGCCCGAAGCTCATCAGACCCCGGTCGGCCGTGGCGCGCCGCGTCAGCCAAACCCCCAGGGGCAGCATAATCATCGTCGGCAGCCAGGCGCCGAGCACCGGTGGAATATTGCCCTCCTTGGCGTAATTATTTGAAAATACGCCGAAAAAGTAATAGGCCAGGAACAGGACGATGGCCACCACCATCGGCAGGCCCAACCCGCCCTTTCTGATAATGGCGCCCAGGGGAGCGCCAACAAAGAAAAGGATGATGCAGGACAGTGCCAGTGCAAATTTGTTGTGCAGGCTCAGGATATGCCGGTTATAGCGCTTGTAACTCAATTCCAATTCCTCGCGCTTGCCTTTAACAGAATTCAGGATATTCCGCACGGAATTGCGGCTGGCGTCCAGGATCCGGCTTTTCTCAAATGTCAGAAAAGCGCTCAATGGTTCGTCCCTGGGGATTTCCCGGTATTCGGAAGCCGCCAGGACCGTATCGGGCACCTGGATGGCAGCGCCCACCTGTTCCCGGATCTTTGCCGCCAGGCTGTCTGCCCTGCGGTTTTGGGCGGTATCTGCCTTATTTCCGGTTGCCGCGTCCGTGTCCAACTCGGAATCCGGTTCCGGGTTGCGGTCTGCAACTGCAGTATCCGAAAGAGTCGAATCCCTGGGGATGGAATCCGTACTGCGGACCATGGACGAGTCGGTGCCGCCGGCCGCAACGGAATCCGCAGGGCTCAGGGTCATCACCCCCATACGCGATCGGGTACTGCGCGAAAAAGCAGCCGCCACCCGGAAATTGTGCTCCCGGATCGAATCGATATCCGTCCGAAGCCGGGAGACGTTTTTCATCCGGTCCGTTTCCACGTTCCGGTCTGCTTCCAGGTCCTCCATGTTATCCGGCAGGGCAATATTCATGATGTAGGTGTCGAAATCGGCCTTGGCAAAGGGATGGGTACGCTGGTTGCTGCCGGAGGCCTGCGTCATTTCGTGATAATAGTGGCCGTCCCGCAATACGAGCTGGATAATATCCGAGCCTTCACCACTGATCAGCTCGCCGGTGGCCGCCTTGATCACCGTGGTATTCCGCTGCAGGTTAGATTTTTCGTGGATAACCACATTTTCAAGGAAGCGGTCGTTCTCCCCGTATTTGCGATCAACCTTGATGTTCTTGCCCTCAAAATCGCTGAACACCCCCTCCGTGATGACAGCGGCCGGTTTCAGGGTGGCGATATTCCGGCGCAGGTTGTAGATTTTCTGTTCGGAGATCGGGATCACCGTATTGGCAAAATAAAACGTGACAAACCCCAGGAGGGATACAAATACGATTAGCGGCAGCATGGATCGCTGCAGGGAAATGCCGGACGCCTTCATGGCGGCAAACTCGTAATTCTCGGCAAAGGCCCCGAAGGTCAGGATGGAGGAGAGCAGGACGGTAAGCGGGAGTACCTTCTCGGTCAGGTTCGGCATCAGGTAAAAGAGGAACTTCCCGATAATGATGATGTCCAACCCCTTCCCGGCCAGATCGTCGATAAAGAGCCAGATCGTCTGGAAAATGAAGATGAACATCAGGATCACGAACGAACTGAAAAAATTCGTAAGGAACCTTTTCAGGATATATTGATCGAGAATGCGCAAGCTGCTAGTTTCTTATGATGTAGTACCCGTCGTCGGTAAACTTCTGCTCATCAAAGGTAAACAAGGATTTTGACAGGGGTTGATCTGTTTTAAAAGAATTAACAGTAATGGTGGTCTTAGTGCCGTTGCTGCCGGTTTCAATCAACCGGTAAATATGCTTGGTCTCCACGTCGATACCCAGCAGGATACTCCTGATATCCGAATCCGAATCGATGGGCGTCAGCTTCACGTACTGGATTTTCCGGCCCTGGACGTTTTGCAGTACGTCCCAGGCGTAATTGTGGCCTTCCCGATAGAAGGTGAGCATCCGGGACGGGCTCACGGTACCCGGGTCGTCGCTTTTGTCCTCGATGGTGACTTCTTCATTCTCCGGGACCACCGTGTAGACTTTGTCCCCGTCGTAGAGTTGCTGGGCGCCCATATAGTTGAGGACGTATTTTTCGCCCTGCAGCGTGAGGTCGCCCCGGGTCTCCTGACGGACGTTGGCTTCCGTGTTGTTCAGTTCAAATTTGAAGTCCACAAAAATATTGTCGTAGCCCCGGACCTTGTCATACACCTCGTCCAGCAAGGCCTTGGCTTTTTCAGGTTGCTGGGCGGTTGCCGAAGAAACGGCCAACAAGGCCAGGATTACTATGAGAATTCTCGGTTTCATGTGTTTCAATTTGTTTCGTTGTTCAATAACTGGTCCAGGGCGGCTATATCCGGCACGAGTACCTGCCGTGCCTTGCTGCCTTCAAATGGGCCTACGATCCCCGCAGCTTCCAGCTGGTCGATAATCCGGCCTGCCCGGTTGTATCCCAGCTTCAATTTCCGCTGGATCAGGGAGGCCGAGCCTTGTTGGGCCGTTACGATGACCTCGGCGGCATCCCGGAACATATCGTCCCGCTCCTCAATACTGTAATCAAGCCCCGTGCCAGAATCCTCGCCCACGTATTCCGGCAGCAGGTGGGCATCCGGGTAGGCCCGTTGGGAACCGATGTATTCGGTGATTTTGGCTACCTCCGGGGTGTCTACAAAGGCGCATTGCAGGCGGATCGTGTCGTTCCCCTGGGTAAAGAGCATGTCGCCACGCCCGATCAGCTGGTCCGCCCCCTGGGTGTCCAGGATGGTCCGCGAGTCGATCTTGGAGGTCACCCGGAAGGCAATCCGCGCCGGGAAATTCGCCTTGATCAGCCCGGTAATCACGTTGACCGACGGCCGCTGGGTAGCGATGATCAGGTGGATGCCGATGGCCCGGGCCAGTTGCGCCAGCCGGGCGATGGGGGTTTCCACCTCCTTGCCAGCAGACATGATCAGGTCGGCAAACTCGTCGATCACCAATACAATATAGGGGAGGTAGCGGTGGCCTTCGTTCGGGTTGAGCTTACGCGCCTTGAACTTCTTGTTGTACTCCGCAATATTCCGCACCAGGGCCGCCTTCAGCAATTCGTACCGGTTGTCCATCTCAATACAGAGGGAGTTCAGCGTATGGATCACTTTCGTGTTGTCCGTAATGATGGCTTCCTCGGTATCCGGCAGTTTGGCCAGGAAATGGCGTTCGATCTTGTTGTACAGCGTCAGCTCTACTTTTTTCGGGTCTACCAGTACAAACTTCACTTCGGCCGGGTGCCGTTTGTAGAGCAGGGAGGTCAGGATGGCGTTCAGGCCGACGGATTTCCCCTGCCCGGTGGCGCCGGCCATCAGGAGGTGGGGCATCTTGGCCAGGTCTACCACAAAGGTCTCGTTGCTGATGCTCTTGCCCAGGGCAATGGGCAGTTGCATCTCGGCATTCTGGAATTTCTTGGAGGCGATCACCGACCGCATGGAGACCGTGGTCGGTTTCTTGTTGGGCACCTCGATCCCGATGGTCCCCTTGCCGGGTATGGGGGCGATAATCCGAATCCCCAGGGCCGCCAGGGACAGGGCGATGTCATCTTCCAGGTTTTTGATTCGGGAAATACGGATACCGGCTTCCGGCACGATTTCGTAGAGGGTCACCGTGGGTCCGATGGTCGCTTTAATCTGGGCGATCCCGATCTTGTAATTCCGCAGCGTATCTACAATCTTGTTCTTGTTCTCCTCCAGTTCCTCCTGGTTGATGGTAATACCCCCCGAAGCCCCATGCGTGTCCAGCAGGTCCAGGTGGGGGAATTTGTATTTGGAGAGTTCCAGGGTGGGGTCGAATTCCCCGAAATCTGAGACGAGCTGGCTGGAGCGCAGGTCCGTTTCGTCGGTTTCCTCCTCCTGTTCGGCCACCTCTATTTCGAGTTCCTGCCCCGGATCCTCATCCGCAGGCTGGGAATCGCCGGATAGGCTGGGAATGTCCTTTTTGTGCGTATAGGGGTCTGGTTTGACGGGTTCCGGTTCGGCTTCCTGTGACCCTTCCCCTTCGGCCGTTAAATCCATGGCGGCAGCCGTTGCCTCCGTTGCGTCGGGCTGGGAAGCCCCGGTTTCCGATGCCTTCCGGTTGCCGGACAGGGACATGCCGGGCACGTTCAATCGGGAAAATGCCTGTCCAACGGCCTGCGGGTCAAAGCCAAAGAGCCGTACCAGGATAACCACCAGGCCAAACAACAGCAGCAGCATGACCCCGATTTTGCCCGTGTAGTCCTGGAGGAAATCGTTCATCTCAAAGCCAATCTGGCCTCCGAGCAGGGGTTGCTGCGCGCCCAGGAAGCCGAGGCTGACAGATACCCAAATCAGCAACACAAGCCCCCAGATCCACTTGGTGAGCAGCCCGCGCAAGTCGATCCCGAGAAACATGTACAGGCCGGTCAGGCACAGCAGGACCGGGAAGACCAGGGAAGCCAGCCCAAATCCCTTGAACATAAAAAAATGGCTGACGGCCGCCCCGAACTTGTTGAGCAGGTTCCGGGCCTCTTTGTTGCGGTCTGCGAATTCGGTGAGCAGGCTCTGGTCGTCCTGCCAGTTAAAGTAAAACGAGATAAAACTGAAGAAAAGGGCGATGCTGAGGAGTACCAGCAAGCTGCCCAGGATGACCTTGTTTTGCCGGGAAAGGCGCAGGGAGCGCTTTTTTTTGGCCGACTTGGTTTTGCGTTTCTTTCTTGCCATGCAGTCCGTAGGAATATCAGCGGCTAAAATACAAATTTACGGGTGAAGGAACAGCCGAATGCCGGCTTAAAAGAGTTTGGGCAGGTAGATTATCAGGCCCACGATAGAGGCGAGGATGGAGGTAATCATCACGGCTCCGGCCGACATATCCTTGAGCCTGCCAATCCGCTCATCGTATTCGGGCTGGACGTAATCCGATAGTTTTTCAATGGCGGTATTCACTCCTTCCACACCCATTACCAAGCCGATGGCCAGCAATTGGAACATCCATTCGGTAGCCGATATGGAAAAATAAAAGCCGGCCCCGGTAACGACCAGGGCGATGACCGCCTGGATCTGGATGCTCCCTTCTGTGCGCACCAGCAACCAGGCCCCGCGCATGGCGATTCCCACACTTTTGATCCGGTTTCGGGTGAATGATTCTTCGGGCATCGGGTCGCTTATTTGGTGGTGCTGATCTGTTCCCTGAGTTGGGCGATCTTGATCCCGAAAGCTGCGAAGAACAGCGTGGTGAAGGGGCTGAGCCAATTGAATATGGCAAAAAACATGTAGTCTGCCACAGAGACGCCCAGGGTGGCGCTGTGATACGCCCCGCAGGTATTCCACGGGATCAGTACAGAGGTGACGGTACCCGAATCCTCCAGGGTCCGGCTCAGGTTCTCAGGGGCCAGACCCCGGTCTTCGTAGGCCTTGGCAAACATCTTTCCGGGAACGACGATGGCCAGGTATTGGTCCGATGCCGTGATATTCAGTGCCAGGCAGCTCCCCACCGTACTGGCGAACAGGCTGAAGGTGGATTTGGCCATGCCGAGCAGTGCCCCGGTAATCCGGGAGAGGGCGCCGATGGCATCCATGATGCCCCCGAATACCATGGCGCAGACAATCAGCCAGATGGTCCCGAGCATGCCCTCCATGCCTTTTGCGTAAAACAACTCAGACAGGGCGGCGTTGTCGGTTGGGACGGAGGTTGTGACCGTAATGGCGTTGAGTACGCCCTTATAGCCCGATTCAAAAGTGAGTTCGGCCGCCCCGGTAATACCCGCCACGACACCGGGCTGGAAAATCAGGGCGAACACCCCGCCCAGCAGCGTTCCGGCCAACAGGGCCACCAGAGGGGGCGTTTTGCGGACGATCATAAAAATCACGGCTGCCGGCACCAAAAACAACCAGCCGGATATATCGAAGGTCGCCTCGATAGAGCGAAGGATCCCACCCGTATCGGCATCCCCGCTTGTATCCAGGGTAAATCCGAGGATGATAAAAACAGCGAGCGTAATCAAAATGGTGGGGGTGGTGGTCAGGGACATATACCGGATATGCGAAAAGAGGTCGCCCCCGGCCATGGCGGGTGCCAGGTTGGTCGTATCGCTCAGGGGGGACATCTTGTCCCCGAAATACGCCCCGGAAAGCACGGCCCCGGCGGTCATCCCCAGGGAAATCCCCAGGGCATCCCCGATGCCGATCAACGCAATTCCCACTGTGGCGGAGGTGGTCCAGCTACTGCCGGTGGCCACCGAGATGATGGCGCTGATCACCACGCAGGCCGCCAAAAATATCGTCGGGTTCAGGACCTGCAACCCGTAATAAATCATAGCCGGGATGATGCCGCTGATGAGCCAGGTGCCGGCCAGTGCCCCCACCATGAGCAGAATCAGCAGGGCCCCGGTAGTGGATTTGATGTTTTCGGCCACTTCGGCCAGCATGGATTTGAAGGAAACCTTGTTAAAGAAGCCCACAATCGCGGCCACTGCACCCCCCATCAGGAGGATAAACTGGTTGGAGCCTCCAATGGCCTCATCCCCGAAGACATAAACATTGTATGCCAGCATCCCGATCAGGGCAAATACCGGGATCAGCGCTTCCCATATCCCGAGTTCCCGGTTGTCTACTATGTGTTCGTCCTGTCGGTACTTACCGGATTTTGGTTTGGCCATAAAGTGTGTTAGCTAGACGGTAATATTACGACTTTGCCGGGGCTTCTGCAAGGCCGGGCAAGCGCACATCCGGTTCCGGGTTGCGAGGCTTACTACTGCCCGCGGATGGGTTTCAGGCCCGTTCCCGCACCCCGCAGGCTCTTCGGGTTGAATTATCCCGCCGGCTGCGATTCGGAGGTAACCCCCAGTTGCTGCATACACCGCAGCATGCGCTCGCAGGTGCGTTCGATATTGTTGTCCAGGCCGATGGAGAATCGGATCAGGCCGGAACCCAACCCCATTTCTTGCTGTTCTTCCTCCGGGATTTCCGAAGAAGTAGAAGACCCCGGGGCGCTGAAAAGCGTTTTGTAGAACCCGAGGCTTACGGCCAGGTACCCCAGGTTTTCCCGCTGCATCATCTCCATGAGTGCATCCGCTTTTTCGGCCGATCCCGCATCCACGGTCAGGATGCCGCCAAATCCGAAATCGGGGTTCATCTGGCGCTGCATCAACTGGTGCCCCGGATGGGATTCCAGGCCCGGGTAGACCACCCGGAGCCCGGCTTCCCGGAATTTGCCGGCCAAATAGGCGGCATTGCTGCTGTGTTGCCGGATGCGCAGGTGAAGCGTCCGTAGGTTTTTCAAGATGGACGCGGCCCGCAAACTGTCCAGGGTGCTGCCAAGGAGCATCCCGGCCCCGTCATTCACATCTTTGAGGGCCAGGCAGAAATCCGAATCGGCGCAAACGGCCCCGGCCACCGCGTCGCTGCTCCCGTTGATGAATTTGGTCAGGCTGTGCACCACGATATGGGCGCCCAGGCGGGCCGGGGAGAGGGAGAGGGGGGAGAAGGTGTTATCCACCACCAGGCGGATGCCTCTGTCATTGGCCAGCTTTGCCAGCGTGGGGATATCTGCAACCTCCAGCAGGGGGTTGCTCACGGATTCGCAGTAAATCATGCGGGTTTTGTCGGTGATTGCTGCGGCTACTGCTTCCGGGTCCGTGATGTCCACAAAACTCACTGCAATATCAAAGCGTTTCAGGAAATTCTTCAGGAAGGCATAGGTACCCCCGTAGATGGTCCGGCTGCTGACCAGGTGGTCGCCGCTGCTGCAGAGTTGTAAAATGACTGCCGTGATCGCCCCCATGCCGCTGGCCGTGACGTTGGCGCTTTCGGTCCCCTCGAGGGCGGCCAGGGCTTCGCCCAGGTAAAGGTTGGAGGGGGAGCTGTGCCTGCTGTAGAGGTAACAGCCCTCCGTATTGCCCTCAAAGGTGTCAAACATGGTTTTGGCAGACAGGAAGGTATATGTGGAGGAATCGGAAATGGAGGGGTTCACCCCGCCGAACTCCCCGAAGTATTGCAGGTCCTGGATGGCGTCGGAGGCGTTGTATGGCTTCATTTTGGTGTAATTTTCTGTGAAGGTACCCATACAAAAAGATTATATCAATGTATGATCAATTATTTAGATAAACATACTGTGATATAGCAATATCATAGATATAATTATGTATTTTGATCAAAATAAGACGTTATTATAGAAAAATATACGGATGGAATTCGACCCGACAGACCGCAAACTGCTCCGGCTCCTGCAGGAGAACAGTAAACAGACCACCAAGGCCCTGGCCCTGCAACTCGACCTTTCGCCAACAGCCGTTTACGAACGGGTCAGGCGCCTGGAGAAGCAAGGGGTGATTGACCGGTATGTAGCCCTGCTCAACCCGGGCAGGGCCGGCCGGAAACTCAAGGTGTTCTGCCATATCAAACTCAGCCAGCACATCAAACCCCGCGTTTTGCAGTTTGAGGAAGAAGTCCTGGCCTTGCGGGAGGTGGTGAGTTGTTACCACATCGGCGGGGAATACGATTATATCCTGGAGATTTACGTTGCGGATATGGAGGCCTACCGGGAGTTCATGGTAGGGAAACTCACTGCCATTAACCACATTGGGAGCACCCAGAGTTCGTTTGTGATCCGGGAGGTTAAACACACCACGGAATTGCCACTCTGAATCATCCCTGCAGACTGCCAAAACATTTGTACTTTTGTTCCTGCTTTTACCAGGATCGATAATCCGTAGAAAACCGCAACTATGAAATCATACGACGTAGCCATAATCGGCTCGGGACCCGGCGGGTATGTGGCCGCCATCCGTTGTGCCCAACTGGGCATGAAAACCGCCCTGATTGAAAAATACGACACCCTGGGGGGTACCTGCCTGAATGTCGGGTGTATCCCTTCCAAGGCCCTGCTGGACTCCAGCCATCACTACCACGATGCCATAACGCATTTTGAGAAGCACGGGATCGATATCCCCGGTGACGTAAAGGTGAACCTGAAACAGATGATTGCCCGGAAGCAATCGGTTGTGGAAGAGAACACCAAGGGGATCGAATTCCTGATGGACAAGAACAAGGTAGACGTCTACCACGGCCTGGGAAGTTTTAAGGACGCTACGCATATCGAAATTGCTGGGAAGGAGAAAACGGAAATCGAAGCCAAACACAGCATAATCGCCACCGGTTCCAAGCCTGCCAGCCTGCCCTTCATTGAGCTGGACAAGGAGCGCATCATTACCTCCACCGAGGCGCTGAAACTCCAGGAAGTCCCCAAGCACCTGATTATTATCGGCGGGGGTGTAATCGGCCTGGAACTCGGGCAGGTCTACAACCGGTTGGGTGCCCAGGTGAGCGTTGTGGAATATATGGACCGCATCATCCCCGGGATGGACGGCGCCCTTTCGCGCGAGCTTACCAAAGTACTCAAAAAGCAAAAGGTGAAGTTTTACCTGTCGCACAAAGTAACCGGCGTATCCCGGAAAGGTGAGAAAATCACGGTGGAGGCCGAGGACAAGAAAGGGAAGTCGGTGAGCCTGGAAGGCGATTACTGCCTGGTTTCCGTAGGCCGCAAACCCTATACGGACGGGCTGAACGCCGAGGCGGCGGGGGTTAAACTCAACGACCGCGGCCAGGTGGAGGTAGACGAACACCTCCGTACCTCTGCCGGGAACATCTATGCTATCGGAGACGTGGTGCGCGGCGCAATGCTTGCCCACAAGGCCGAAGAGGAAGGGGTGATGGTCGCCGAGATCCTGGCGGGTCAAAAACCGCATATCGATTACAACCTGATCCCGGGCGTGGTGTATACCTGGCCCGAAGTAGCGGCAGTCGGGAAAACCGAGGAGGAGCTCAAGGAAGCCGGGGTCGCTTATAAAAGCGGGCAATTTCCCATGCGGGCCCTCGGGCGGTCCCGCGCCAGCATGGATACGGACGGGTTCGTAAAAATACTGGCGGATAAGGAAACGGATGAAGTCCTGGGAGTCCATATGATCGGGGCCCGGGTTGCCGACCTGATCGCGGAAGCCGTAGTGGCCATGGAATACCGGGCTTCTGCAGAGGATATCGCGCGGATGAGCCATGCCCACCCAACCTATGCGGAAGCGGTCAAGGAAGCTGCTTTGGCAGCCACGGACAATCGTCCCCTGCACAGCTAGGGGTTCCCTGAATCAAAATGCGGGTGCGGGAAGTAGTGGAAACTGCCTCAGGAACGGCTTTCGGCAAGCCCCAGCAGGCGCATGAGTTTGTCGGCTCCCCGGCGGGCCCACCGGTAGAGGATCCACGCGTATTTTTCCAATCCCTGCCGGGTAATCCGGGCGGTGGATTTAAGCAGGTCGCGGACCCGTTCCTGGTGGGAGTCGTATGTCAGGGCCGCCCAGGTGCAAACCAGCATAAAAGCAAGCGCCCCGGGGATTACTTCCCAGGGGGTTAGGCTGTGGTGCAGGAACCGGTAGAGCCCCAGGCCGGTAAAACTGCCGTAGAGTATGATAAAGTGGATGACGTAGATGCTCAGTGTATTCTGCCCGATGCGCAAAAACACCTCCTTTTTCAACAGGCCCCGCAGGAGCATAAACACGGCAAAAACCAGCAGGACATCCCCGAGCCGGATAAACAAATAGTTGTTGGCAACTACCATTTCCGGCAATTCCCATCCGGTTTGCCGGGCCACCCAGCTGAAAAACGCCGAGGAATACCCAACCAGGGCAACACCGGCCAGGACACTCAGCAAGATGCTTTTTACATACAGGTGCCGGGTATTGGCATACCTCCGAAAGGCGGTGGCCAGAAAGGCCCCGAACGCGGTGTAACCCACCCAGGGAACGATTGTGAACACGGAACCGTTGGCTTTGGTCAGATAGTTCGCAATGGCGGCAGGCCACCCCTCATAAGTCCACGTCTTGTATACCGGTTCAAAAAGGAAGAGCCCCACGGTGACCATCAGGAGCAAAACGGGGAAGGCCCCGGGACGGAATTTCCGGGTAAGCTGATAGATGCCGATGATTAGCAGGAGGGCCACCCCGATGCAGTGCAGCACGTCCACCAGGTAAAAAGACGGGTAAATCTGACCCTGGAGCAACCCAAAGAGGTTGGTGCGCAGAAGGTATCCGATGGCCACCAGTTGCAACCCGCGTCGAATCCCTTTGCGGATCCGAGGATTATCCGGCTGATTCCTGGGGGTTCGGAGCAGCAGGTAGGTAAAGATGAAACCGGAAACGGTGAAGAAAACCGGGGCTGTGATCCCCCTGAAATACAACCAGGTGGCATAGGCCGGATTGGAAGGGTCCCGGAAGAGCGGGTCCAGCAATCCGTCGATGAAATGCCCCTGCAGCATCATCAGGATCGCCCAGGCGCGCATTGCGTCAATAAAGTACAACCGGCTCGGTTTTCCCATATTCGGAATTTATCTATATACTTAATTGCCCACCCGTTTGGATGTTTTCGGCACCAAAATTAGCTAAAATACTCGCACTTAATGGGTAATTGGGGTATTTTCGTCCTCAAACTTGAAGCGATATGGCAAATATCCTGGCAACTGCCGGCAGTAATTCCTCAACATCCATCAATTTTGAGCTGGTGCGCTATACGGTTTCCCTGATCGAAGGGCATCAGGTGGAAACCCGCGACCTTTCCAAAGAAGACTTTCCGATGTACAGCAAAGACCTGGAGGACGCCCATGGGATCCCGCCGGGGATTGAAGGACTCCACAAACGGTTAAGGGAAGCCGACGGCCTGGTCCTTTCCGTTAACGAACACAACGGAAACCCCTCTGCGTTTACCAAAAACCTGCTGGACTGGCTTTCCCGCAAGGACCGGAAGTTCCTCGAGGGACTCCCTATTTTGTTGCTTTCCGCATCCGGGGGCAAGCGCGGGGCGCAATCGTCCCGGGAGGTCGTCGCTAAAATGATCACCCGGTTTGGGGCGGAAGTGGCAGCCCAGTGGTCCCTGCCTTCCTATTACGACAACTTTGACCCGGAGAAAGGCATCACCGATCCGGAACTCCTCGAGGATCACGGCCGGGCATTGGATACCTTTTTAGCGAAACTCTGACAGCATGCGATCCGAAAGGCGCTTCCCCCTGGACGATGCAGACAGCTTCAAGTCCGGGCTGCTAAACTGGGCTGCTACCCTGGGAGATTTTTGCTGGCTGGACAGTAACGGCCACACGGACCCTTTGGGCCGGTTTGACGGATTAATGGGCATTGGAAAGGCTGCGGAGCTGCAATCGTCCGCCCGGGGTGCTTTCGAGGCACTGCGGGCCTTCCGGGAGCAGACCGGCGACTGGGTTTTGGGCTACCTGGGATACGACCTGAAGAATGACCTGGAGGAATTGGAATCCGGAAACCCGGACCGGATGAAGTTTCCGGATCTGATTGTCTTCCAGCCCGAAAAAATTATCGAGATCCGTAGGGGGCAGGCTGTTTTCCGCTATTTGCCCCGGGCGGTTGGCGAGATCGAAAGCGACCGGAAGGCCATTGCCGATACACCCCGGGAGCTGACAGATGCCCCGAATCGCCAGTTGCGGACGCGTATGGGGATTTTTAAGGAAGCCTATTTCCGGGCCGCCGCAAAACTGCTGGCCGCTATCCATCGGGGGGATTTTTACGAAGTGACCTTCTGCCAGGAATTCTTTGTGGAAGAGGCGCATTTGGATGTCGCGGCCACTTACCGGAGGCTCAATGCCATTTCCCGGGCCCCGTTTGCCGCCTGGATGCAATTCGGATCCCGCAGTATTCTCAGTGCCTCCCCGGAGCGCTATTTGTGCAAGCGCGGAGCCACCGTTTGGTCCCAGCCCATGAAGGGGACTGCCCGCAGGGACCCCTCACCGGAAACCGACCGGCAACTGGCGCTTAACCTGCAGGCAGACCCGAAGGAGCGTGCCGAAAACATCATGATCGCCGACCTGGTTCGAAACGACCTGTCCCGCAGCGCCCTCAGGGGAAGCGTCCGGGTAGACGGTTTGTGCGAACTGAGGACCTATGAGCAGGTCCACCAACTCATTTCGACGATTCGGGCCAAAGTGCCCGGGGAGATAGACCCGGTACAATTGCTGCAGGATACCTTTCCCATGGGGAGCATGACCGGGGCCCCGAAAATATCGGCCATGCAACACATCGAAAGCCGGGAGTCCTTTAAAAGGGGGGCTTACAGCGGGGCACTGGGTTATATGACCCCGGATGGGGACTTTGATTTCAATGTCCTGATCCGGAGCCTGTTTTACGATGCAAGTCGCGGCGTGGCCAGTTTCCCGGTAGGTGGCGCCCTGACGGCTGCCGCCACCCCGGAGGCCGAATATGAAGAATGCCTGCTCAAGGCCCGCGCGATGCGGCAAGTCCTTGAAGGCGATTGAAGAACCCCTAAAAACCGCAGAAATGCCGGAATTCAAAAAGATGGGCTATGTCGAGGAATGGGCAGGTGTCCGAACACGCGTTTACCAGTACGAGATAGTGGAACCCCGCGGGTGCGTGGTCCTGGTCCACGGCTTTGGCGAGTATGCCGGGCGGTATGAACCCGGTGTGGTGCCCAACCTGTTGCAAGCCGGCTGGGCGGTCCTGACTTTCGATTTGGTGGGCCATGGGCACTCCGGGGGAAAACGCGGGCACTGCCAGGGGTACGGGCAATTGATCGGGCAGGTGTCGGCAGCATACGAGAAGGCGGGCCAATTGTACCCCGGCCAACCCCGGGTGCTCTACGGCCACAGTTTAGGGGGGAACCTGGTACTCAACGCTGTCCTGCGGGGTGCGGTGTCTCCGTCAGGCGTGGTGGCCAGCAGCCCGTACCTGCGCCTGGCATTCCAGCCCCCTGCCTGGAAGCTGGTTGTTGGGAAAATCCTGCTGCGGCTCGCTCCCAGCGTAACCTTGCCGGCAGGCCTGGACCCTTCGGGGATCTCCTCCCAGCCGGAAGAGGTAGCCGCCTACAAGGAAGATCCGTTGATACACGACCGCGTGAGCCCCAACTATTCCCTGCCGGTAATTGCAGCCGGGGAGTGGGTGCTGGAACACGCGTCCGATTGGAATATTCCCCTGCTGATAGCACATGGGGGCGACGACCCGATTATTGATCCGGAAGGCAGCCGGATTCTGAACCGACGCGTGCCGGGCAGCAAATTACTCGTACTGGACGGCAATCGGCACGAGCTGCACCACGATCGGGGTAGGGCGGCGTTTTTCAAAGCAGTTTCCGATTGGTTGGAGGCCCTGGCTGTTCCGCCCCAATGATATTTATCCGCTAACTTTGCAACATGCTGGAGGCCTTTAAATCCCATTTATCCGCTGCGTTCCCCGAACTGATGGGTTCCTCGTTCCTGCTGGCTTGCAGCGGGGGCCTGGACAGCATGGTGCTTGCACACCTCTGCAAGGATGCCGGCCTGGAGTTTGAACTGGCCCATTGCAATTTCAACCTTCGGGGTGAGGCCAGCGAAAGCGACCAGGAATTCGTCAGGGAAACCGCTGATAAACTAAGGATAAAAACACATATAAAAAGCTTTGATACAATTGGTTATGCAAATCAAAATAAAGTGTCAATTCAAATGGCAGCCCGCGCATTGCGCTACGAGTGGTTCGATCAGTTGACGGCTTCGGAAAACCACCTGCGATATATTGTCACAGCCCACCATGCCGACGACGCCCTGGAAACATTCCTGATCAACCTGGGACGGGGGAGCGGCCTGGAGGGCCTCTGCGGAATCCCGGCGCGCACAGCCAACATCCGAAGGCCGTTGCTGGCCTTTTCCCGGGAAGACCTGGAGGCCTATGCGGAAACTGCCCGAATAGCCTGGAGGGAAGATGCTTCCAATTCGGAAACCCGCTACCTGAGGAACCGCTTGCGCCACGAAGTGATCCCGGCTCTGAAAGCCGCTTCCGGGGGGTTCCTGGATCAATTTGGGAATAGCGTCCGGCACCTGGATGGTTCCCGGGCCCTGATAGAGCGGTACATGGACGGCGTTTTTCGCAAAGTAAGTCGGGAAAGCGATGGGGTCCTTGTTTTTTCCATCCCGGCACTCCGTGCCTTGCACCCCCGGGAAGCCCATCTGCACGAACTATTCCGGGACTATGGATTTACGGATTGGAAGGCCCTCGGCCGCCTGCTGGAATCCGAAACCGGCAGGGAGGTCCAAAGCCCGACCCACCGGCTACTGAAGCACCGGGACGAGTTGCTATTGAAACACAGGGTGCCGTTGGACAGGGGCCCCTGGTCGTTCGACCCGCACAACCCGGCAGCGGGCCTCCCCATCGACCTGACGGTTGAGGAAGTAGCGCAAATGCACCGGGCGGGCAAAGAAGTACTATACGTCGATAAAGAAACGTTAAAGAAAGAGCTCACCCTTCGCAAATGGCAAAAAGGGGACTATTTTTACCCTATCGGACTGAACGGGCGGAAGCGCGTCTCCAAATTTTTAAAAGATGCCGGGCTGAGCCGATTTGACAAGGAAACTGCCTGGATACTTTGCAGCGGCAAAGACATTGTCTGGGTGGTAGGCCACCGGGCAGACGACCGGTTCAAGGTGACGGAGTCCACCCGAAAAATCCTCAAGATTACATGGCAAAAAAAATCATTCTGAATAGCATTGCCTTTTTGCTGGCCCTGACAACCTGGTCACAGCTTCCCGTTTCAGGGGGGGGCGAGGATCCGGTATCCTGGTCCCATTCGGTGGAGCAGGTCACGGACAGTACATATGTCCTCCATTTCCGGGCAGATATCGAAACAGACTGGCACTTGTATTCCCAACACACTGCCGAAGGCGGTGCGCTCCCTATTGAATTCGAATTTGAGGGGGTCGGTAAGACCTATGAATTGGTGGGCCCGGTTACTGAAAGTGAAACGCATACGGCATACAATGAAATTTTTGAGGTAGTCGAGACCTTCTTTAAGGAAAGCGCCCATTTCACCCAGGAAATTGTCGTCTCGGATGCGGATTTGTCCGCTGTTCGGGTCAACGCATACTACCAGGTGTGCAAAGAGGTTTGCATTCCGGGGGAGCACCAGTTCGTGTTTTCCCTGGACGGTTCGCAAACCCAGGTGGAGACCGGGGCAGGGGAGCCTTCCCATCCGGAACTTTCCGGCTCCCTGAAGCTGGACCTGAAAAACGTGGCAACCCTGCAGGCTGCGGGCTCCCAGGGGGCGGCAGGAGGGGAGAACCCGCTCTGGGCCCTTTTTGGCCTGGGGTTCCTCGGCGGTCTGATCGCACTGCTGACCCCTTGCGTTTTCCCAATGATCCCGCTCACGGTTTCCTTTTTCACCAAGCAATCCGCCAACCGGTCCCGGGGGGTTGCCAATGCGGTCTTCTACGGAAGTTGCATCGTGCTCATCTATTTTTTGCTCAGCCTGCCTTTCCACCTCTTTGATTCTGTGGATTCGCAGATATTGAACTCGATTGCCACGAATATCTGGCTGAACCTCGTTTTCTTCCTGGTTTTCGTCGTGTTTGCATTTTCCTTTTTCGGGTATTACGAACTGACACTCCCGGCTTCCTGGGCCAACCGGGCCGATGCGGCTTCCGGGCGGATCGGAGGGGCTGTTGGCATATTCCTCATGGCGCTTACCCTGGCCATTGTGTCCTTTTCCTGTACGGGCCCCATCCTGGGGGGGCTGCTGGGGAGCACTGCCCTGGCGGAAGGGGACGTTGCGACCAACCTGACCCTGGGGATGCTGGGCTTTGGCCTGGCATTGGCGCTGCCGTTTGCCCTGTTCGCCCTGTTTCCCTCCTGGCTGAGCCGATTGCCGCAATCCGGCGGCTGGATGGAAACCGTTAAGGTGGTCCTGGGCTTCCTGGAACTCGGATTGGCCTTAAAGTTCCTGTCCAATGCAGACCTCGTGGGCCATTGGGGCATCCTGAAGCGGGAGGTCTTCCTGGCCCTCTGGATTCTATTGGCCATTGGCCTTGGAGGCTACCTCCTTGGTTGGTTCCGGTTTGGTAAATCCCGACCCCGCACGCGGGTGGGCCTGGGGCGCGGGCTGGGGGCCTTCCTGTCATTGGTATTCGCCGCTTATCTGGGCTACGGGCTTGTGAGTGGGTCGCCCCTGAAACTGCTCAGCGGGTTTCCTCCCCCGGATTTCTATACCCTGAAGGAATCCCCGACAGATTGCCCCCTGGGGCTCGACTGCTACAAGGAATTCGACGCCGGGCTGGAACAGGCACGGCAGACAGGCAAGCCGATCCTGCTGGATTTTACGGGATGGGCTTGTGTCAATTGCCGTAAAATGGAGGAACAGGTATGGAGCAACCCGGAGGTATTCCGCCTGCTGGACGAGGAGTATATCCTGATATCCCTCTACGTGGACGACCGGGAGGAATTGCCTGAATCCGAGCAGTTCGTCTTTCGTTTTGACAGTGGGAGAACCAAGCGGATCCGTACCGTTGGCGATCGGTGGAGCGCCTTCCAAACGGCTAATTTCGGGGCGGTATCCCAACCCTATTACGTGCAGTTGTCGCCGGATTTACACATCCTCAACCCGGCGATCCAGAATACGGATACCCGGACCTACAGGGATTGGTTGGTTTCAGGCCTTCGGGCGCAGGAACAAGTGGCCGGAGCCCCCTGATCGCGGTTTACCGATTCTTTTTCAAATTTCAAGGGATTCCGATTATCTTTAATCGGAACAACTGATCCTATCCCATTGAAAATCCTCCGAAAATTTCTCAAATTCCTCCTTGCCCTCCTGGTGGTATTACTGGTGGCAGGCTTTTTCTTTGTCCAGCACCTGAAGCCGGAGTATTCCGGTACGGAGAAACTGCCCGGCCTGGCCGACTCGGTACGGGTGGATTACGATGTCTTTGGCATTCCGCATATTTTTGCCAATTCCGAAGCCGATGCGCTGCGGGCACTGGGTTATGTCCACGCCCAGGACCGCCTCTGGCAGATGGAACTCCTACGGCGCGTGGGGAGGGGCGGGTTATCGGAAGTGTTCGGTTCCCGCACCCTTGAAACCGACCGGTTTTTCTTGGCCCTCGGAATCGACGAATCGAGTCGGGAGACCGTGGCCAGCCTGAATCCGGGAAGTCCGGCCGCAGAACTCACCCGCGCCTATCTGGAAGGCGTAAATGCTTTTATAGCAAATGGACCGACTCCCCTTGAATACTACCTGACCGGGCTCGAGAAAACGCCTTTTACGATGGTGGATGTATACAACACCATCGGGTATATGGCATTTAGCTTTGCCATGGCCCACAAAACAGACCCCTTCCTGACCGGGATAGGGGAAAAGCTGGGCGGGGAGTACCTCCGGGAAATACTCGAAGCCCCCGGCACTCCCACCACCCGTATCCCGGTATACGACTCCCGGGATACCTTAAACAGGGATACAGCCAATACGCTGGCCTTGTCGGTAGGGGGAGATATCCGCCGAATCCTGGAACCCCTGCCTATGCCCATGCTGGAGGGCAGTAATTCCTGGGTAATCTCGGGCCAGCGCTCCAAGAGCGGTAAGGTGTTGTTTGCCAACGACCCGCACATGGGATTTTCGCAACCCTCCGTTTGGTATGAAGCCCATATTTCCCTGTCGGATTATGAAAAATACGGGTACCACATGGCCGGATTGCCGTTCCCGCTCCTGGGCCACAACCGGGAGGTCGCCTACGGGATGACCATGTTTGAGAATGACGATATCGATTTTTACCGGGAAACCACCGACCCGGCCGACAGCATGCAATATATGCGCAATGATGGCTGGCACCGGTTTCAGCGAATACATAAATCCATTGCGGTTAAGGATGGGGATTCGGTTGCCTTTTCCTATCTGCGATCTAACCTGGGGCCCGTAATGAACGGGGTGATCGACGCCCTGGGGGAGCAACCCCCGGTGTCCATGTCGTGGACCTACACCCAGGGGGAAAACCGTTTGCTGGAAGCCCTGTACGGTATGAGCCACGCCTCGGACATAGCGGGTTTTGAGCAGGCCGTAGGCCTTATTCACGCCCCGGGGCTGAATGTCATGTACGGGGATGCCCGCGGGAATATCGCCTGGTGGGCAGCCGCCCGCCTTTACCGGTTGCCGGATTCGGTCCAAACAAAGGCCCTTCTGGACGGGCAGTCTGCTGGCCCCGGATTCAGCAGCCCGGTGGAATTCCGGGATAATCCGAAGGCCATCAACCCGCCCCGGGGCTATGTCTATTCGGCAAACAACCAACCCGACAGCACAGGTGTGGGAGTCATTCCGGGCTATTACCTGCCGGAGAACCGGGCCAAGCGTATTGAGGCCTTGCTGGAGGCCCGAACCGACTGGGATGCAGCGGGCGTTGCGGACATGCTCCTGGATGTCACCTCCCCGGTAGATGCGGCCGTCATCGCCGACCTGTCCCGCCATCTGGATATTACCACCCTCAACGACAGCCAGACCGAATGCGTGGATGCCCTGAACAACTGGGATGCCAACTACGGTGTTGAAAAACAGGAAGCCTTGCTGTACCACCGGTGGGTGTACCACTTCCTGCGGGAAACGTTTGCCGACGAATTGGGAAAGGACGGGTTTGAATCGCTGTTGCAGACCCACCTGGTCAAGAAACTGATCGCCCGGATGGCATCTCGTGAAAATTCGGTTTGGTGGGACGATGTCCGGACGGAGGACATTACCGAGACAAAAACGGAGATCATTAGCCGTTCGTTCCGGATGGCCATGGCATCGGTAGAAGCGGATTTTGGCGCGGATTCTGAAAATTGGCGATGGGGCTCCGTCCACCAGCTGGAAATCCGGCACGCGATGGGAAGCGTCCCTGCCCTGGGGTGGCTGCTCAATGTGGGGCCCCGCAGGGTCCCCGGTTCCCGGGAGGTTATCAACAATCTGGCTTTTGTCTATGACTCCACCGGCGTCTATCCGGTTACTTCGGGGCCTTCCACCCGTCGGGTAATCGATTTTTCGGATCCGGCAGGGAGTAGGAGCATCCTGCCCACCGGGCAATCCGGAAACCCGTTCAGCCCGCACTATAAGGACCAGGCCACGCGTTTCGCCTCCGGGGAATACCGCCCCATGTTATTGGATACGGAGGCTATCCGGGAAGCCTCGGAAAACACGCTCAGACTGATTCCCGAATAACCGGGGGCGAACATTTTACAGGGCTATCGTTTTATCCGCTATATTTAGGTTTGGATAGCTAGTTATTTTTTCATGTCGGAAACCTTCCGTAGTGGGATCCCTTCTCAGGTTTACAGCCGCTTATTCCTGATTCTGGCAATTTGCATCCTGGCATCGGCCCCCGTCCGGGCGCAGCAGCCTCCGGATACGCTCCGCATGGACTTCGCCTTTACCGGGATGAAACCCGTCGATGCCCTGAAAGAGCTCTCCAGGCAACAGCAGCTTACCATCTTCTATGTAGCCGATTGGCTGCCGGATTCCCCCCTGAGCCGTTCCTACCGGGATGCCACGATGGGGGACATCCTCGACGACCTCCTGACGGGTACCGAACTCAATTATTTCCGGTACGACTCCCACACGATTGCCCTGACCCGCAATAGCCGGATTTACGACGAGTTGCCGGAGGGTTTTTTCGGAACGCCAATCGAACGCAGGCCGGAAAACGACGAACCCTCAAGGCCTCCGGCACCCCTGCCGATTTTTGTAAGCGAGGAAACCCAGCCGGAGGAAAGGCAGGTGGAAACCGTCCGTATCGGGAGGCAAACCCCCGGGCAGGCAGCGGATTTGTATACGCTCGAAGGATATGTCCGGGAACGGGAGTCCAGGATGCCGGTTGCGGATGTCGCCATCCTGATTACCAACCGGGGCCTGGGCACGGCTACCGATGCCAATGGGTATTACCGCCTGGAACTGCCCCCCGGTCTCCAGGAATTGCGGACGCGTTTTATCGGGATGGAACCGGTCCGCAGGCAGGTAATCCTATACAATAGCGGTCAGCTGGACCTGCTGGTGGAAGAAGCGGTGGAACAGCTCGACGAAGTGGTAGTGCAGGCCGACGCGGACCGGAACGTGGAGGCCGTAACGGCGGGAACAGACCGGATCGATTCCGAGGAGAGTAAGGATATTCCCCTGGTGCTGGGCGAACGCAACCTGCTCGAGGTTGCCGCTTCCCTGCCGGGGATTTCAAAAGCCGGGGAAGGCGCTACGGGGTTGAACGTCCGCGGCGGCCGTACCGATCAGAATCAGTTCCTGCTGAACCACGCACTGGTGTATAACCCCACGCATTTTTTCGGGATTTTCCAGGCACTCAACCCGTTTGTAACTGAGAGCGTGGATATTTACAAAGGGTCCATCCCAGTGGAATTCGGGGGCCGGCTCAGCGCCGTGTTCGATATCCGTACGGTAGACGGGGACACCCTGGACCTTCGGGGCGAGGGGTCAGTAGGCCCGGTTACGGCCAACCTGGCCTTTGAAATCCCCGTAAACAAGGGGCGCTCTTCCCTGGTCCTGGGCGGGCGGGCCGCCTATTCCGACTGGATCCTCCGATCTGTGGGGGAAGAGCGGCTGAGCGGCACAGAGGCTTCTTTCTATGATTTTATCGCCACCTACACAGACCGGATCAATTCCCGCAACCAATTGAAGGCCACGGCCTATTACAGCAAGGACCGCTTCAGCATTACGCGCGATTCCCTGGTGGGTTACAGCAACCGGGCTGCATCCGTTGCGTGGAACCATACCTTTGACGAGCGGAACCTGGCTACGTTTACGCTGGCCAACAGCCGCTACGCCTTCGACATCGGATTCGACGGGGAAGCCAACACGGATTTCGACCTGGGGTATTCGGTGGAGGAGACCGAACTCCGGGCGTGGAACCGATTCCGGATGAACAAGTGCCACCAACTCACCTACGGCCTGGCGGCCAAATACTATCGGGTCAACCCCGGGATCCGAACTCCGGCGGGGCCGGATTCCGACGTGGAACCCACGCAAATCCCCAGGGAGCAGGCATTGGAAGGGGGGCTTTTCCTCTCGGACCGGTTTACCGTAAGCGACCGCCTGGAACTGGAGGCCGGCGTGCGGTATTCCTTTTTCGGCGCATTGGGCCCGTCCCGGCAGCGGGAGTATCCCGAGGGCCAGCCCCGGGACCCGGGTACGGCCACAGACACGCTGTCCTTCGGGAGCGGGGATTTCGTCAAAACCTATGGGGGGCCGGAAATCCGCGCTTCGGCCCGTTACCTGCTGGCTCCCGAGCTCTCCCTGCGCGCGGGGTACAGCAACATGTACCAATACATCCATACGTTGACCAACACCACGACTGTTTCCCCCATCGATACCTGGAAACTCAGTGACTACAACATCCGCCCCCAGAAATCCCGGCAGGTGAGCCTCGGGATCTTTAAAAACATCAATGAAGCCGAGATCGAGGTAAGCCTGGAGGGTTATTACAAATGGTCGGAAGATGTACTGGACTTTAAAACCGGCGCCCGCCTGCTCCTGAATGAAGAAGTGGAAACCGAAGTGATTCAGGGGGAAGGGCAGGCCTATGGCCTGGAATTCCTCATACGCAGAAACCGGGGCAGGCTCAACGGCTGGCTGGGGTATACCTACAGCCGGACCCGGGTGCGCTTCGACAGCCCGTACCCTTCGGAGCAGATCAATGACGGGGAGTTTTTCCCGGCGAATTTCGACCGGCCCCACGACCTCAGCCTGGTGGCGAATTACCGTTTTACCCGCCGCTACAGCCTGTCGATGAACTTCTCCTACCAAACGGGCCGGCCGGTGACGTACCCGGTGGGTCAGTATTATTTCAATAACTCCGAATACGTGCTCTACAGCGACAGGAACAAATTCCGGATCCCGGACTATATCCGCCTGGACCTGGGCATCAATATTGAGGGGAACCACCGGAAGGAAAAGCTCGCCCACAGTTTCTGGACTATTTCCGTTTACAATGTTCTTGGGCGCAGCAACCCCTACTCGGTGTATTTTGTCTCGGAAGGCGGGGAGGTCAAAGCCCTGCAGAGTTCCATATTTGCTATACCGATCCCGTCCATCACCTATAATTTCAAGTTTTGAAGCGATACAGCAACATATCCCACTCCGAATGGGGGCACAGCCTGAAAACCCGGTCCCCGTTGCCGAAGCTCCTTAGGGCGACTGCCCGGGTGCCGAAGCTCCTGAGGGCGGCTGTCTGGTTGCCGGTACTTCTGTTGTTGCCCCAACTGGGTTGCGTGGAAGAAGTGGATATAGAAACAGATGATGCGAGTATTCAGCAGGCGCGCAATGCGCTCGTGGTAGAGGCAACCCTCACGGATGAGCAACGCACCCAGGAGGTATTGCTTTCGCGCGCAGCCGATTTTGAAAACGACAGCATCGTGGAATTTGACGAAGAGGACCCCAGCACGTACATCATCCCCGACCTGGATCCGGCCAACCGCCCCATTTTATATGAAACCGGGGCCACCGTGACTGTGACGGATGATTCCGGCACGGTGTATCCATTTGTGGAAGGCGACCCCGGGAGGTATTTCTCCCAGGCACCCTTTGCCGCCCAGCCCGGGCGCAGCTATCAATTGCGGATTACGCTCCGGGGCGGCCAGCGGATCGTCTCAGAATTGGAAACCCTGGCCGGAACAGCCACCCTGGACGACCTGCGGGCGGAACGCGCCAGCGACCCGTTGCAGGGTGAGGGCATCCGCTTTCTGGTGGACGGTACGTCCATCGGTGGTTCGGATGCTTTTTTCCGGTACACCTTCGAGGAAACCTTCCGGGTGGTAGCCCCGCTCTGGAGCCCGCAGGAATTTGTGCTCAGCGATTACGACCCCTGTGCCGATCCGGTGGAGTACACCTTGGAAATCGTCAACCGGACGGAGGAAAACCAGGTCTGTTACCGCACCGAAGCCTCCAGCGCGATCGTACAGGCCTCTACCGCGGGCCTCGCCGGGGGGCGGTTGCGGAATTTTCCGGTGCATTTCCTCTCCCGGGATACCTATAAAATTGCCGAACGCTACAGTATCCGGGTACGCCAGCTGGTTGAAAACCGGGAGGCCTATTCGTACTATGACCGCCTGCGGAACTTCTCCCAGGAAGGGAATGTATTTGCCCAGGTTCAGCCTGGGTTCCTGCAGGGCAACCTGCAACCCGAAGGAGCGGCCCCCCTGTTGGTGATTGGGTATTTCTCGGTGGCTTCGGTGAGCGAAGAACGGATTTTCCTGAATTATGAAGATTATTTCCCGGGGGAGCCCGAACCGCCGTTTCTCGTACCCTGTTCGCTCTTATCCTCCCCGGAGGCCCATCCCACCTATTGCCCGGCGGAACCGGTCCTGGGTGGATCGGGAGGTGGCTGCCCGCTTTCCGTAATAGAGTTGCTGGACCTGGGGGGCCTGATCAGCTATTACTCGGACAACAATGAAACCGTGGTGACTTCCTGCGCCGGTCCCCATGTTTACGTGCCCCGGGTTTGCGGGGACTGCACGGTGTTGGGGAGCAACCAGGCCCCGGATTTTTGGATTGAATGAGCTGAAGCCTATGGAATTGAAAAGACATATCATTGCTGTTCTTCTTCTTCTTCTGGGAACCTTGTTTATACCTGCTGTGTCCACCGCGCAGGTGGTGATCCGGGACCAGGCCGAAAATGAGGTGCTGCGGTCTGCCCCCCTGGAGACGCTCTACGCCCATACAAGCGCAACGCTCCTCTTTCCGGGCGAATACCTCTATTTCAGCCTGTACTGCATCGACTTGCAGACCTACCGGCTGAGCGCGGCCAGCGCGCTGGCCTATGTACAGCTGACCGGGGAGGACGGCGGTGTCTACCTGCGAAAAAAAATCCGCCTCAGGGGTGGCCGTGGGCAAGGGGAATTATTTATCGGCACGGAAATCCCCTCCGGGGCCTATAAATTGGTGGCTTATACCAACTGGATGCGGAACGGGGGGCGGCAACAGGTATTTATGGCGGATGTCACTGTGATCAACCCCTATCGGCAGGATCAGTCGGCCCTGCTCGGTGACGTTCCCGGCCCGGAAGGGGTACAGGGGGAAGATCCGGCGACTGCGCTCCCCGGACCCGATTCAGCCCCGCCGGACCGGCCGGGCACGCGCGTAGGGGCTGATGGCCTCGAACTGGAAACGGACACTGCGGTGTACGGCCCCCGCGAATGGGTAACACTCAGGCTGAGAAATTACCGGGGTGCCCGGGGATACGGTCATTACTCTGTCAGCATAGGGAAGGTCCCGGATCTGCCAGCCCTCCCGGCACTCACCGCTGAGGCCTATTCGGAAAGGTATCCGGATATGTTTCGGAGGATACCCCAGGGGGTGGGGGACACGGTGGCTCTCCCCGAGCAACGGGGGGAATTGATTGGCGGGCAGTTGTTTGGAAGCCGGGGTGAAGAACCGATAGCGGACGCCTGGTTGGCACTGTCATTCCCCGGGGACAATTTCCAGCTTAAAATGGCCCAAACGGACCCCTTGGGCAGGTTTTTCGCCTACCTGGTGACTCCTTTTTCCGGATCAAAGTGGATTGCGCAGGTCCTGGATTCCACCCAGGGAAGTTATACGATCCGCGCATTTTCAGCCTGGGAAAACTTCGAGCCCGAGAATTTCAGGTCCATAGCGATCGATTCGAGCATGTACGGGGCGGTCCGACAAAGGAGCATCCACAACCAAATCGCCAACAGCTACAATGAAATTACACCGGATACCGTAGTGGCCCCGGGGGAGGAAGACCCCTATTTCGGGGAAATTCCAACCGTATACAACCTGGATGAATTCACGCGTTTCCCCTCGCTCCGGGAGACCCTGGTAGAGATTGTCCAGCACGTCTGGATACGCCGGGAAGCTGACGGGAGCCGGACTTTTTGGGTGCGGGCTCCCCTGGACCCGGCGGGGAGCGAGTACACGGAGGATCCGCCCCTGGTTACCGTCGATGGCGTCCTGGTGGCAGACCACGATGTACTCCTGGACTTCGATGCCCGGCGCATCCGCCGCATTCGCGTATTGCGTGAAAAAAAGCGGCTCGAAAACCGCACATATCAGGGCATGGTGGCTATTGAGACCATCGGGGGAGATTTTGCAGACTACTGGTCATCGCCTTCCGGCCAGGTATTTCCCTATAATCCCCCGGCTCCCGTGAAGCGCTATTTCCGCCAGGGGGAAGGGCCGTCACACCATCCGGACTACCGCTACCAGTTGCTTTGGGAACCCCGGGTGGAACTGGAAACCCAGATGTTGGAATACCGCTTCCGCACCTCGGACGTACCGGGCACTTACCAAATCCGACTGGAAGGGTTTACTACGTATGGCAAGCCGGTAACCCTTGTCGGTTACCTGCAAGTATCCGAAAGGGAATAATCCGCAACTGAGTAATAAAACATGAAGAAGCGGGCTGCAGGCCCTTTTCAGAACGGGCCTTTAGATTTGTCCGAAAACGGATGCTAGCAAAGGTTTACGGATGCGCCGTACTGGGTATTGATGCCCTGCCTGTCACCATAGAAGTCAATATTAACCCGGGCATCGGTTACCACCTTGTAGGCCTGCCCGACAGTGCCATCCGGGAGAGCAATTACCGGATTGCCGCAGCCCTGGGGAACCACGGTTTTCGCATCCCCGGTAAGAAAATCACCATCAACATGGCGCCGGCCGACCTCCGCAAGGAGGGATCGGCATACGACCTGCCACTTGCCATGGGAATCCTTGTAGCCTCCGGTCAGCTCCGGAAGGACGGACTGGATCGGTGCATGCTGATGGGCGAGCTTTCACTGGACGGGGAATTGCAACCTTTAAAAGGGGCGCTATCTATGGCCCTGCAGGCGAAGGAAGCGGGCTTTCGACACCTGATTGTACCGGCCGGAAACGCTCTTGAGGCAGCTGTTGTGGAAGGACTTTGGGTGTTGGGGGCCCGGACCCTCTCGGATGTCATTGAACATTTTCGCGGCAGAAAACTCCTGGAACGGGTAGCGGGGAAAGACTTCCTGCCGGGGCAAATACAGGATGCAAAATTCCCGGATTTCAGGGAGATAAAGGGGCAGGAAACGGTAAAGCGCTGTATGGAAATTGCAGCGGCAGGCGGGCACAATGTGGTACTGATCGGCCCGCCGGGTTCCGGGAAAACGATGCTGGCCCGTCGCCTTCCCGGCATCCTGCCTCCCATGACCCGTGACGAGGCGCTGGAAACGACCAAAATACACAGCGTATCTGCTGTACAGCCTGCCGGCGGCCTTATCGCGGAACGCCCGTTCCGCAACCCGCATCATACCATTTCGGATGTGGCGCTCGTGGGAGGCGGGGCCTATCCGCAACCCGGCGAAATTTCCCTGGCCCATAATGGGGTACTTTTCCTGGATGAGCTACCTGAATTCAGGAGGCAGGTGCTCGAGGTCCTGCGGCAACCCCTGGAAGACCGGAACATCACCATCTCCCGTTCCCGATTCCGCATCACCTATCCGTGTAGTTTTATGCTGGTGGCGAGCATGAACCCTACTCCCGGCGGGCATTTTCCCGAGGACACGGGGGGTCACAGCGTACAGGAATCGGAAATGCGAAAATACCTGGGGCGAATATCCGGGCCGTTGTTGGATCGCATCGACCTGCACATGGAGGTGCGGCCGGTCCCGTTCCGCCAATTGTCCGATTCCCGGTGCGGGGAGAGCAGTGCAGTTATCCGCAACCGGGTGGTACGCGCCCGGGAGGTACAGGGACATCGGCTGTCCGGCACCGGGGCCTATTGCAACGCGCAAATGGACGTCCGGATGATCCGCGAACATTGCCGTTTAAAGCCCGGTCCCGGGAAGCTCCTCGCCCGGGCCATGGAACGGCTGCACCTCTCCGCCAGGGCCTACGACCGGATTTTGAAGGTAGCCCGGACCATTGCGGATTTGCAGGGGAGGCGAACCATAGGGGAATCGGAAATTGCAGAAGCCATCCAATACCGCAGCCTGGATCGTTTCGGCAGCCCGGGAAGCGAATGGTAGCCGGCCTTGATTCTGAAGAAAAGGTAAAATCCGGGATTCGGGCCGGATAAAATGTAATAATCCCCGGTTGAATGGGTTATTAACTAAGAAGAACTAATTATTTTCATCCCGAATCCCAAAGACGAATCTTCCTATGTGGCGTATCAAAATTGCGGTATTCATCACCTTCCTGATCCTGATACTCGGGGTATCCCTGGGCACTTCGGGCCCGGTAGAAGGTCGGAAAACCGGAAAGGCCGGGGAGGAATCTGCAGCCCGCCGGGAGGGATACAAGCCAAGGGAGGGATTCAACCAAATGGAGGCTGTCCGATTCCGGAAAAGCCGGAAGGAAATCGCGGAGGCTGTTCGCCGTTATTTCCAGGAAGCCCTGGCCTCCGGGGATATCGTTGGGGCCGGGGTAAGTATTGTGCTGGGCGATAGCGTCCTTCTCAGCGACGGATACGGCCTCAGGAACAGCAACCACCCGGATCCGGTGGATGCGCGAACCGTCTTCAGGCTGGGTTCGCTGTCCAAGGGGTTTGCGGGCATCCTGGCCGCGAATCTAGCCGACCAACAATTGCTGTCTCCCGAAGATCCGGTAATCCGTTATATTCCGGAATTTCGATTCGGGGACGCGGGGCATACCCGGGGCGTTAACCTGGGCCACCTGCTGACCCACACTTCCGGGGCCCCTTACCACAGTTATACCAACCTGGTGGAAGCCGGTCTGGACCTGACGGAAATCGCCGGGCGCTTTGACGAGGTTTCGCCCATCGGGAAGCCCGGTTCGGTATACAGTTATCAGAATGCGCTTTTTGCCCTTTCCGGGGAGATCATGGAACGGGTTACCGGGCAGCCCCTCGGCCGGCTGCTGGAAGAACGATTTTTCAAGCCGCTCGAGATGTGTGCCACTGGCACGGACCACGAATCCCTATTGAAAGCGGTAAATATAGCCCTTCCCCATACGAAGCGCCGGAAAGGCTGGCGCCCCCGGAAGCTGACGGACAATTACTACAACGCCATTGCGGCGGGCGGAATCAATGCCAGTGCCCTGGACATGGCCCAATGGATGCACCTGTTGTTGGGTCGTTATCCGGAAATCCTCAGTGAGGGCGCGCGGCAAATCGCATTCAATCCCCGCGTTGAAATACCAGGGCGCAGTAAATACTACCAGCGTTGGCCCGGTCATGTGTCTTCCCACTACGGATTTGGCTGGCGCATTCACAAATTCAGGGAAAAGGGTTCGGGGCAGTTGCAGACGATGGTACACCACGGAGGCAGCGTCAACGGGTTTCGCAACGAAATTGCCCTCTACCCGGAGTCAGAGCTGGGAATATGCGTCCTTTTAAACAGCCATTCCAGACTGGCTTCCCATGTGATCCCGGACCTCTACGAAATCGTGCGGGATATTCACTACTGTGCAGATTCTCACCTCGCATTGAATAACTGAAAACATAAAAAACAACAACCAACCGATCCGGGGCCGAATGACGCCTTCTGACGTTTGCCGGCATTCCTGGTTCAGATGGCTGTTGCGATCCGTGAACGGGTTGTTTCGGGGGCGGTTACCTATGTATTTTTAACAGGGTATCCGGGGCCAAAATAAATGAAAGAGAGGAAATTTCCTACAATATTCGATGAACGGCAAACCGTACTTCTCCGGTTTCATTCCAGAATAAAGAAAATCAGCCTATTACCTTTTTCAGGGCATTGCCAAAAGCAGCTACTTCCTCCATCCGACCCGTACTGATGCGCGCCCAATCGTAGAGCGGGGGGAAGGGCCGACCGATCAGCACCCCCTCGGACTCCATCCGGGACTGGAGCGTCCGAATATCCATGCCGCTTTTGAAAAACACAAAGTTTGTATGGGATTTTACAGCCGGCAAACCCAGGTCCTCCAGGGTGGCGTAGATGCTTTTTTTAGCCATTTCGTTCTGCTTCAGACTTTCCTTATAGAAATCGTCATCGCCCAGTGCCGCCTCGGCGGCAATCAGTGCCGGAGTACCGGTATGGGCCATCAGCGCCTCGCGCAGCCGGCTGGCAATATCGGGCCGGGCCACCAGGTAGCCGATGCGAAAGCCGGCAAGCCCGTACACTTTGGAAAAAGTACGGGAAACGATCACGTTCCTGCCTTCACGCACGAGTTCTACCATGGAGGGATAGTCGGGTTCTGTAATATAGTCAAAGTAGGCCTCGTCGCTGAAAACTACCGCCCTGCTATCCACTGAAGTACAAAAATCGCGCAATGTATTCCCATCCAGGATGGTCCCGGACGGGTTGTTGGGGTTGCATAGGAAAATCAACCGGGTTTTGGAGGTTACGCGCCGCTCCATGGCGTCCAGGTCGTGTACCAGCTTGTCGTCCAGGGGTACCCGGTGTACGTAGGCCCCGAAGAGTTCCGCATACCGAAGCAGGGCCTGGAAAGTAGGGTCTGCCGCGATTATTTCCCCATTGTTCAGTCCGTAGACCAGTCCGGCGGCCTTCAGGCCTTCCGTGGATCCCCCCGTCAGGACCACACAGGATTCCGGGACTTCTTCCCGGGCGGCAATGGCAGACACCAGCGGCCCCATGTAGGAATACGGGTAGCGACAGCCCAGGTCCATCCGCTCGCTGAGGGCACGACGAACGCGCTCCGAGGGGCCGAGCGGATTTTCGTTGGAACTCAGGCGGATCGGGCCCCTGGCTGAAATTGCCGGATTTTCCGTGCGGCTTGCGCCATGAACCAGTTGCGGGGCGCCCCCCAGGAGCGCGAACCCCCCGCCCAGGGCCACCGTCCGCAGCCAGTTTCTTCTGTCAGTTGTTGTCATAATTTAAAATTGTGGAATAACCAGGTTGATATTTCCTCCTTAAGATACGAAATATTGGGGGCAGCCGCAGCGATTTAGATTTGGATGAAGCTGGGTTTTCGCGCTGGCAGCCGCAGCGATTTCGATTTGGATGCAGCTACAAATTAAGCGGGGGAAAGTACATGCCGCTGTTTACCCAGCGGGCATAAAAAAACCCGGGGATTCCTGAAATAAGGAACTCCCGGGAGTATGGCGCGGATTAAAAATTACGCGTTAGAGCCTGAATATGGTATTGCTGAAGAGGATGGCGACCATCAGGACCACCATGGCCAGGTTCACCGTGATAGCGATTACTTTCTTTTCGGTCAGGGGCTCATGCATGCCTTTAACGATGTAAAACGTCCCCATAATCCCCAGGCACCCGGAAAGGACAATCGGGAACCCGAACAGATAGCGGGAGACAGCCGGATGGATATTGATCATGATGGCCAGGGCTGCAAAAGTCAGCAGGATCAGGATCAGTTTGCTCATCCGGTAAGAGCGTTCTGTAAATTTGATTTCGGCATCCATAAGCATTGTTTTAAAGGTTAAACAACTTTGATGTTGCTTCTCAATCCTTCGATTATGCCCTCGATATTCACCAGGGTTTCCTGCAGGTATTTATGCACCAGGAAATCCGGGATGCGAATCGTTGTAAATCCGTTTTTGAAGGAATGCATGGTTTCTTCCAGGTCGTTCATGGCCTGGTCGTGGGTCATCGCCCCGTGACCCGTGTCGATTTCTATATTGAGCTTCACCCGGGATACGGCCAGGTGGACGGTTTTCTTTCCGTCCCACCAGGCGAGCATCGCCCGGATACCCATCTTTTTGAGGCCGTAATACAATTGTATGGCTTCGACGGGTACTTCGTGTGTCCGCATGAGTTTCACCATCCGGTTCCTGTGTGCGGGGCACAGTTCCAGGTTTAACAACTCCAGGGCCTCGCGGTGATCCAGGTAGCTGAGTTCTTTTTGACATTCCAGGCAAGTCATATGCACAGGTTAGATTAGTAAGTTTCGGGATAGTAATAACCGGACCCGGGCTCGTTTATTATATCGATTCGACGTATGACACCCCACTTTTAGACGAACGGCAACTTTTCCGATGAAATGCACCATTTCCGACAGGGGGGCGTGGCGTGTTCCGGGGTTTCCTCCTTCAGGGAATCCCGTATATTTACCCGGATACCAATATGCACGTATATGTTTAAAAAGTCCGGTCCGGGAATGCTTATTGCCGCGGCCTTTATCGGCCCGGGAACCGTTACCACCTGCCTGAGGGCAGGGGTGGAGATGGGGTATGCACTTTTGTGGGCGCTGCTGTTGTCCGTGGTTGCCACCATTGTCCTGCAGGAAATGGCCGGAAGGCTTGGGCTGGTCACGAGGCGCGGGTTGCCGTCCCTTATACGGAAACGGGTAACCCTTCCCTGGCTCCGGATCCTGATGGTGGGACTGATACTCGTTGCCATCGTAGCGGGGAACGCAGCCTATGAAGCGGGGAATATAGCCGGCGGCGTCCTGGGCCTGGAGGCGCTCCTGGGTTCCGGTGCCTTTGGCGTCTATCCCTGGATATGCGGTTCCCTGGCATTTATCCTCCTCTGGCTGGGGTCCTACAAAGCGCTGGAACGCGTTTTCACAGGGCTGGTACTTCTTATGAGCCTCTCCTTTTTGATAACGGCATTCCTGGTACAACCCGATATCCCGGCACTGTTCCGCGGGCTGGTGACGCCCAACCTGGACGGGGATTCCATATTTACGGTCCTGGCGCTGATCGGCACCACGGTGGTACCCTACAACCTGTTCCTCTATACGGCCCTTGTAACGGAAAAATGGGAAAACTCGGGGGCTGTCCAAAGCATGCGTCGGGATATATTCTGGTCGGTGGCCATTGGCGGCGTGGTATCCATGTCTATTGTAGTGACTGCGGCCGGATCCGGGATGGGGGTTGTGGCGGACGTCCTTGACCTGGCCGCGGCCCTGGAACCCATTTATGGAAAGGCTGCCCGGTTCGGGTTGGGGGTAGGGCTATTTGCAGCCGGGATTAGTTCGGCCATCACGGCCCCGTTGGCGGCGGCCTATGTTTCCCGCCAAACCTTTGACTGGCCTGCGGACAGGAAGGATTGGCGATTCCGGTCCGTATGGGTTGGGGTACTGATCATCGGGGTGTTATCCCTGTCGCTGGAATATCGCCCCCTGGAAATTATCTATGTAGCCCAGATTGCCAATGCCATTGTACTGCCGGTTATTGCAGCCTTCCTCTGGTGGATGATCCGCAGTCGCCAACTCATGGGGGACCAGCGGAATACCGTAGCAAGGGACCTCGTGGCCCTGGTGATAATCGGCATAGTTACCCTGCTGGCGGCCAAAACCATTTATTCCATTTTAATCGAATGACCATGCCAAATTTCGAGATCGATTTAAACTGCGACGTAGGAGAGGGGGTGGGGAACGAGCAGGAGTTGTTTCCCCATATCAGCTCCTGCAATATCGCCTGCGGGGGACATGCCGGCAACCGGGAATCCATGAAAGAAATTGTCACCCTGGCCGGAAAAGCAGGGGTTCGGGCCGGCGCCCACCCTTCGTATCCCGACCGGGAGAACTTTGGGAGGAAACACATGCAACTTACAGCCCGGGAACTGGAAGAATCGCTCCTGGAACAACTACAGCTGCTGGATGAGGTGGCGGCGGCCGCCGGCGTGCCTTTGCATCATATCAAGGCACATGGAGCCCTCTATAACGACCTGGCGGCAAACCCGGCACTGGCCCGGGAGTACCTCCGGATCCTCACCCCGTACCGGGAGAGCCGGGTATTGTTCGTACCTGCAGGTTCCGACCTGATGCGCCGCGCATTATCCCTGGGCTACCGGGTCTGGGGCGAAGCGTTCGCGGACCGGGCGTACAACGCCGACGGAAGTTTGGTTGCCCGATCCGAGCCGGGAGCCGTTCTGACCGAACCCTCCCGGGTATTCCGGCAGGTTCGGGACCTGGTTTTGCGCGGCCGGGCCACCACTCCGGAGGGCCGGGAGATTAAGCTGTCACCGGATACCATTTGCATCCACGGGGATACGCCCGGCGCATTGGAAATATTAATGTATCTTTCTCTCGAATTACCCAAAGAATCAATCCGACTGCTATCGTGAAACCCCCACCTTTCCGGATCAAGGCATACGGCCCGGAAGCTGTCCTGCTCGAGTGGCCGGAGGCTGTTAGTGAGGATATCCTTACGGACGTCCTCGGGTTTGCAGATTACCTCCGGGAACACTGCCTGAAGGACGCCGCTTGGGAATTGGTCCCGATTTACCACAGCCTGTTGCTTTTCAAAGGATCCAAAATAGACCTGGAACCTTTCAGCAGGTCTTTAAAGAAATGGTTTGAACAGTATCCCGGGCCCTCCCAAAGGACCGTGCAGGATTGGGTGCTGCCCGTGTGCTACGACCCGGAATTTGGCCCGGATCTCGAAGATGTGGCGGAACGACTTGAAATTGACACAGAAGAAGTTATCCGACGCCATTGTGCGCAGGCGTACCGGGTGTACGGAATAGGCTTCCTTCCCGGATTCCTGTACCTGGGCGGTGTGCCGGCCAACCTGGAGGTGCCCAGGAAGGAGAACCCCAGGCTCAAGGTAGCCAGGGGGTCCGTGGGGCTGGCCTCCCAGCAAACGGGGATCTACCCCCAGGAGTCACCGGGCGGCTGGAACCTGATCGGGCGTTGTCCGATCCCACTTTTCGACCCGACCCGCCAACCCCCATGCTTTATTGCCCAGGGAGATACCGTGCGTTTCCGGCCGGTTAGCGAGGCGGAGTTCAACCTCCACCGAATCGAAGCAGAGGTGGGGGTTTATGATTTTAAAAAGAAATACGGGCATGCTAAAGGTTAAAAAGGCGGGATTTTACACTTCCGTCCAGGATCGCGGCCGATTCGGATACCGCCACCAGGGCGTACCGGTATCCGGAGCCTGTGACCTCATCGCTGCAGGCAGGGCGAATTCCCTCCTGGAAAACGACCCGGATGCCGCCTTGCTGGAAATCACCATGCAAGGCCCCGAATTGGTGTTTAATGAACCCACCTATATTGCGCTTAGCGGGGCCGATATGGAAGTGACTCTCGACGGGGAAGTACTGGCCATGGAACAGGTCCACCGGGTAGGGGGGGGCAGTGAACTCCGTTGCAGCCGTACGCGAAACGGATTCCGGACGTACCTGGGAATCAAAGGGGGGCTGCTGACCGAATCGGTCCTCGGCAGCCGGTCGTATTATCCGCCGGTAACCAGGCACCGGAAATTGTCTGCCCTGATGGAACTGCCCTATGAGCCTACGGAGGCATTCGAACCAAAACTCCTGAAACTGAGCCCTTCTGAATTCTGGAAGGAGGAAAAACTGGAGGCGTTTCCGGGGCCGGAATACGACCTGCTCAGCCAGAAACAACGGGAAATGCTATTTTCCACGCGTTTTACCCTGGGCAAGGAACACGACCGGATGGCCTGCCAACTGCAGGAACACCTTCCCGGACATTTGATCCGGATGATTACTTCAGCCACCCTGCCCGGGACCGTCCAACTGACCCCCGCAGGCCGCCTGATCATCCTGCTTCGAGACGGGCAAACCACCGGAGGGTATCCCCGGGTCCTGCAACTCGCATCCCGGTCCGTTTCCGTCCTGGCCCAGAAACATTCGGCAGACCGCGTGCGTTTTGTAAGCGCCGGGAATTAGGCCAACCCCCTGGTCTACCCGCTGCAGACAATGGCCTGGAGCGTTGGAATACCTCCCCGAGGGCAGCGTTGAATATGGTAATTTTTGCACACTAACTCCCTGAAAAACAGTAATTTTTAACATTTAGGCTCAAAATGAGCCTGTAGCTCCGCGCCTGCTTGCCTTCCCCGGAGTTGTCAAAGCCATATCTTTGATTTTGGCAAAAATACGACCCGGACAAAACCAGCGGAAGAATGAACCTGAACAAATACAGTAAAAACGTCACACAGGACCCCACCCAACCGGCAGCGCAGGCCATGCTTTATGCCATTGGCCTGACCGAGGAGGACCTTGAAAAACCCCTGATCGGGATTGCCAGCACCGGGTATGAAGGCAACCCGTGCAACATGCACCTGAACGATCTGGCGCTGCACGTGAAGGAAGGCGTGAACCGCTCCGATCTGGTAGGGCTGATTTTCAATACGATCGGGGTGAGTGACGGGATATCCATGGGAACCTACGGGATGCGTTATTCCCTCCCTTCCCGGGATATTATTGCCGATTCCATGGAGACCGTGGTCCAGGCGATGAACTACGACGGCCTGGTAACTGTAGTGGGCTGTGACAAGAACATGCCCGGGGCGCTGATGGCGATGATCCGCCTGAACCGCCCCTCCGTAATGGTTTACGGGGGAACCATTGCATCCGGTTGCCTGAACAACCGGAAACTCGATGTGGTATCGGCTTTTGAGGCCTGGGGCCAGAAAGTGGCCGGGAATATGCAGGAGGAGGAATACAAACAAGTAATCCAGAACGCCTGCCCGGGAGCTGGTGCCTGTGGCGGGATGTATACGGCCAACACGATGGCATCGGCTATCGAAGCCCTGGGGATGGCCCTGCCTTACAACTCTTCGAACCCAGCCACCGGTTCGGAAAAGCAGGAAGATTGCACCCGCGCCGGCCAGGCGGTGCGCACCTTGCTCGAAAAAGATATCAAGCCGCTCGACATTATTACAAAAAAGTCCCTGGAGAATGCCATCCGCCTCGTAGTGGTGATGGGGGGGTCCACGAATGCCGTCCTGCACTTCCTGGCCATTGCCAAGGCAGCGCGCGTACCGTTTACCCTGGACGATTTCCAGCGGATCAGTGACGAAACGCCCTTTTTGGCAGACCTGAAGCCCAGCGGCAAATACCTGATGGAAGATGTCCACCGGGTGGGCGGCGTGCCTGCCGTCCTTAAATTCCTGCTCGCTGAAGGCATGCTCCACGGGGATTGCCTGACAGTTACTGGAAAAACCCTTGCCGAGAACCTAAAGGATGTCCCGGATCTGGAAGCCGGTCAGGAGGTTATCCGGCCCCTTTCCGACCCGATCAAGAAAACCGGGCACCTGCGTATCCTGTACGGGAACCTCGCACCCACAGGTTCGGTTGCCAAAATCACCGGGAAGGAGGGACTCCGGTTCCAGGGACCCGCCCGCGTATTTGAGGACGAATTTGAAGCAAACCGGGGCATAGGCGAAGGCAAAGTTTCCCGGGGGGATGTGGTAGTCATCCGCTACGAAGGTCCCCAGGGTGGGCCTGGTATGCCCGAAATGCTCAAGCCCACCAGTGCCATCATGGGGGCCGGCCTGGGCAAGGATGTGGCCCTGATCACCGATGGCCGCTTTTCGGGTGGTACCCACGGATTTGTAGTGGGGCATGTAACACCCGAAGCACAGGCCGGAGGCCCGATTGCCCTGCTCCGGGACGGGGACATCATCACCATCGACGCCGAAGCCAATACGCTTTCGGTAGACCTGAGCGACGAGGAGCTCAACCGGCGGCGGGCAGCCTGGAAGGCCCCTGAACTAAAGGTGAAGCGGGGCAGCCTGTACAAATATGCCAAAACGGTTTCATCGGCCTCTGAAGGCTGTGTTACCGATGAAATTTGATAAACTTAATCCTGATGCAGGTATGGAACCAGTAAAGGAAATGCAAAAGAAACAAGACGAAAAGAAGGCCATGCGCATCAGCGGTGCGGAGGCCATCATCCATTGCCTGCTCGAAGAGGGTGCCGACCTGATTTACGGCTACCCGGGCGGGGCAATAATGCCGGTTTACGACGAATTGTATAAATTCCAGGACCGGCTCCACCATGTCCTCACACGCCACGAACAGGGGGCAATACACGCTGCCCAGGGATTTGCCCGGGTAAGCGGGAAAGTGGGAGTTGCCATGGCTACGTCGGGTCCCGGGGCCACGAACCTGGTAACCGGGTTGGCGGATGCGCAGATCGACTCCACGCCGCTGGTTTGTATAACCGGGCAGGTTCCGCGCCATCTGCTGGGTTCGGATGCCTTTCAGGAAACGGACATCATAGGCATTTCCACCCCGGTTACCAAATGGAATTACCAGGTCACCCGGGCCGAAGAAATCCCCGAAATTATAGCCAAGGCGTTTTATATTGCCCGAAGCGGCCGGCCGGGGCCCGTATTGGTGGATATTACCAAGAACGCCCAGTTCGACAGCCTGGACTTCAGCTACACACCCTGTAAAGGGGTTCGCAGCTACAACCCGGTGCCCAAGGCAGACCCGGAAGCCTTGCAGCGGGCTGCAGACCTTATCAACAAAGCCAAGCGCCCATATATCGTCTTCGGACAGGGGGTTATCCTGGGTTCTGCCGAAGCGGAATTACAGGAATTTGTCGAAAAGACGGGCATCCCTGCCGCCTGGACCATCCTGGGGCTATCCGCAATGGATTCCGACCACCCGCTGAATGTGGGCATGGTGGGCATGCACGGGAATTACGGCCCGAACGTCCTGACGAACGAATGCGACGTACTGGTGGCCATCGGCATGCGATTTGACGACCGGGTTACGGGAAGCCTGGACACCTACGCGAAACAGGCCAAGGTCATCCACCTGGAGATCGACCCGGCGGAGGTGGGGAAAAATGTGAAAGCGGACGTGGCGGTCCTGGGGGATGCCCGGGAATCGCTCCGGCAGCTCCTGCCCCTGGTGGAAAAAAGGAAGCACGACCAGTGGCTCTCGGAATTCCACGCCCGAGACAAAGAGGAATTCGAGGCGGTGATCAAAAACGACCTGCACCCGACAAAGGAAGGCCTGACGATGGGGGAGGTGATTGCCCGTATCAATGAAGAGTCCGGCCACAAGGCCGTGATCGTCACGGATGTGGGGCAGCACCAGATGGTCGCCTGCCGATACGCAAAGTTCCGGCAAAGTAAAAGCAGCATTACCTCAGGCGGCCTCGGCACCATGGGGTTTGCGCTCCCCGCGGCCATCGGCGCCAAAATGGGGGCCATGGACCGCGAAGTGGTGGCCGTCATCGGGGATGGGGGATACCAGATGACCATCCAGGAACTCGGGACCATTTTCCAGACAAAGGCGCCTGTGAAGATTGTGGTCCTGAACAACGATTTCCTCGGGATGGTTCGCCAGTGGCAGGAATTGTTTTTTGACAGGCGCTATGCCTCCACCGTAATGACCAACCCGGATTTTGTCAAAATAGCGGAGGGCTACCACATCCGTTCCCGCCGGGTGGAGAACCGGGCGGAACTGGCGGAAGCCGTAGCCGAAATGATGGCGAGCGAGGAAGCCTATTTCCTCGAGGTCCGCGTGGAGAAAGAAGATAACGTCTTCCCGATGATCCCATCGGGGGCATCGGTTTCCGATATCCGGTTAAAATAAGCAATGAACACTATGGACAATCAATGGTTCACCATCTCGGTTTATTCCGAGAACCACGTAGGCCTGTTGAACAGGATCTCGGGGATATTTTTAAAAAGGCACATTAACATAGAAAGCCTCAATGTTTCCAAATCAGAAATAGAAGGCATTTCAAAATTTACTATTGTCGTTCACACGACGGAGAACTGGACGCGGCATATCGTAGCCCAGATCGAGAAGCAGATTGAAGTGATCAAGGCATTCTACCACACGGATGAGGAAACCATCTACCAGGAATCCGCCCTCTTTAAAATCGCTTCCCACCTGTTGTTCGATGAACGGCAGATCCAGAATATCATCAAAGACAGCCACGCCCAGATCGTCACCGTGAGCCGGGACTATTTTGTACTGGCCAAAACGGGCAGGCGAAGTGAAATCGACCAGATGCACGACGACCTGGAGCCGTTCGGCATTATGCAATTTGTGCGGTCCGGCCGGATTACCGTTACCAAGGCCGAAATGCCGATTACCGCCTTGCTGGCAAATTTCCAACAATCCTAAACAGAATTTAATATCTACCAGAACACACCATTATGACGAATTATTTCAATACGCTTTCACTCAGGGAACAACTGCAACAATTGGGTAAATGCCGTTTTATGGATCCTTCGGAATTTTCTGAAGGGGTGGCAGCGCTGAAGGGCGCAAAAATCGTCATCGTCGGCTGCGGGGCACAGGGCCTCAACCAGGGCCTGAACATGCGGGATTCCGGCCTGGATATATCCTACGCGCTCCGGGAGGCGGCGATTCAAGAAAAACGGACGTCTTTCCAGAATGCCACCGAAAACGGTTTTCCCGTAGGGACCTACGAGGAATTGATTCCCACGGCCGACCTGGTGATCAACCTGACCCCGGACAAACAGCATACCAATGTGATCAACTCGGTAATGCCTCATATGAAAAAAGGCGCTACGCTCTCCTATTCGCACGGGTTTAATATTGTGGAAGAAGGGATGCAGATCCGGGAAGACCTCACCGTGATCATGGTTGCCCCAAAAAGCCCGGGCTCGGAAGTCCGGGAGGAATACAAGCGGGGCTTCGGGGTGCCGACGCTCATTGCCGTCCACCCGGAAAACGACCCGGAAGGCAAGGGGCTGGCCCAGGCCAAGGCCTATGCGGCTGCTACCGGGGGCCACAAAGCCGGCGTGCTGGAATCCTCCTTCGTCGCAGAGGTGAAATCCGACCTCATGGGGGAACAGACCATCCTCTGCGGGCTCCTGCAGACGGGCAGCATCCTGTGTTTTGACAAGATGGTGGAAGGCGGGGTGGACCCGGGATACGCTTCCAAACTGATCCAGTACGGGTGGGAAACCATAACGGAAGGCCTGAAGTACGGGGGGATTACCAATATGATGGACCGGCTTTCCAATCCGGCCAAGATCCGCGCATTTGAACTTTCCGAGGAGCTCAAGGAGATTATGCGCCCGCTGTTCCGCAAGCACATGGACGATATTATGAGCGGCCATTTTTCAAAGACGATGATGGAAGACTGGGCGAATGACGACAAAAACCTGCTCACCTGGCGAGCCGCCACCGGGGAGACGAATTTTGAGAAAACCCCCGCGGGTTCCGACAAGATCAGCGAACAGGAATACTACGACAAAGGGGTGCTGATGGTAGCCATGGTCCGGGCAGGCGTGGAACTCGCCTACGAATCGATGACGGAATCCGGCATCATCGGGGAATCCGCCTACTACGAATCCCTGCACGAAACCCCCCTGATCGCCAATACGATTGCCCGGAAGAAACTCTTTGAAATGAATCGCGTCATTTCCGATACGGCGGAATACGGATGCTACCTGTTCGACCATGCCTGCAAACCCCTGTTGAAGGACTTTATGGCAAAAATTGACACGGATGTTATCGGGAACTCCTTTGGGGAAGGACAGGACAACGGGGTGGACAATGCGAAACTGATTGCCGTCAACAAGGCGCTTCGCACCCATCCGGTAGAAATTGTCGGGGCGCGGCTCCGGGCCTCGATGACCGCAATGAAACCCATCGTTTAAGCCTTTTAACCAGATGACACCCCTACCGATTCCAGAAGCATACAAGTTGGAGGAGCCCATTGCGCAGCGCACGTACCTGGTGGGCGGCGAACTCCTGAATTGGGATGGCCCGGTTACCGAAGTGTATTCCACCATTTCAGGGCCAGGCCAGTACAAGCCGACCCATTTGGGGAGTATCCCGGACATGGGCGAAAAGGAGGCCCTGGAGGCCCTGGATGCGGCCATGGGCGCCTATGCGCGCGGCCAGGGGGCCTGGCCCACGATGAAAGTCCGCGACCGGATCGAATGCATGGAGAAATTTGTCCGGCAGATGGAAGGCAAGCGGGAACGCATCGTGCAGCTCCTTATGTGGGAGATCGGGAAGTCCCTGCCGGATTCCGAAAAGGAGTTCGACCGGACGGTGGAATACATCTATGACACCATTGAGGAATACCGGGAACTCGACAGGAATTCCGCCAAGTTCGACAAGCACCAGGGGGTCTATGCTCATATCCGCAGGGGGCCCCTGGGGGTGGTTCTGTGCCTGGGGCCATATAATTACCCGCTGAATGAAACATTCGCCTTGCTGATCCCTGCGATCATTATGGGGAACACGACCATTTTCAAGCCCGCCAAGCACGGGGTACTCCTGATTACGCCCCTTTTGGAGGCATTCCAGAACAGCTTCCCCCGGGGGGTGGTAAACATCCTCTTTGGGCGGGGACGGGCAGTGGCCGCCCCGATCATGCAAACCGGGAAGGTAGACGTACTGGCCCTTATCGGCAACAGCAAATCTGCCAATGCGCTGCAGGAACAGCACCCCAAGAGCAACCGGCTCCGGCTGGTCCTGGGGCTGGAAGCCAAGAACCCGGCCATCGTGCTGCCGGACGCCGACCTGGACCTGAGTATCCAGGAGTGCCTGGCCGGAACGCTCTCTTTTAACGGGCAGCGGTGTACCGCCCTCAAAGTGGTGTACGTTCATGAAGACATCCGGGAGGAATTCCTCGAGCGGTTCGCATCGGCGGTGGACGCATTGCCCTTTGGAAACCCCTGGGACCCGGGCGTAAAACTGACCCCGTTGCCGGAACCCGGGAAACCGGATTATATCCGGGAACTCATTGACGATGCCCTGGAAAAGGGAGCCCGGATCCTGAATGAAAAGGGAGGGGAACAAACGGACAACTACATCTGGCCCGCGGTGCTCTACCCGGTTACCCGGGATATGCGGGTGTATCGGGAGGAACAATTCGGGCCCGTTATCCCGGTCCTTTCTTTCCGGGAAATCGAGGAACCCCTGGACGATATGGCCGAAAGCAATTACGGGCAACAGGTGAGCCTCTTTGGCAAGGACGTGTATACGCTGGCGCCCCTGATCGATACGCTAGCCAACCTGGTTTGCCGGGTCAATTTGAACAGTTCCTGCCAGCGGGGCCCGGACGTATACCCGTTTACGGGCCGGAAGGATTCCGCCCAGTCCACGCTCAGCGTCCACGACGCCCTGCGTTCCTTTTCCATCCGGACGTTTGTCGCCTTCAAGGATAACCCGATCAACGTGGAAACCGTGGAACAATTGCTGGACACCAAGGCCTCGAACTTCATCAGCACGGATTATATCTTATAGCCATAGCCGCCGGGAAACATACCAAGGCCTATATTGCCCTCGCCATGGGGGCATTTGGCATTGCGTTGACGGAATTCGTCATCATGGGGATACTCCCCGAAGTGGCCCGTTCCCTGGAGGTGACCATCCCGGAGGCCGGACACTTTATTTCAGCCTATGCCCTGGGTGTGGTCCTGGGCGCCCCGTTGCTGACGGGCCTGATAGCGCGCTGGCCTTCGCGGAAGTCCCTGGTGGTCCTGATGCTCTGGTTCACCGTTTTCAATACGCTTTCCGCATTTGCCGAGGGCTATTGGTCCATGATGGTGGTTCGGTTCCTGTCGGGTTTGCCGCACGGTGCATTCTTTGGGATCGGAGCAGTGATTGCCGCCCGTCTCGCGCCGGAAGGGAAAGGGGCCCAGGCCATTGCCAAGATGTTCGCGGGGTTTACCATCGCCAACGTTGTGGGGGTCCCCCTGGGGACGTTTATCGGGAATTCCTTCCACTGGAGCTTTTCCTTCTTATTGGTTGGGGTAGTGGGGGTGCTGACCGTGGTGAGCCTCTACAACTGGATGCCTTCCCTGTCGGTTCCCCGGGAAAAAGATGAACTGCCCGTGTCGCCCATGAAGAACGGGAAGCTTTGGGCCTTGCTGGCCCTGACCGCCATCGGTACCGGCGGGTTCTTTGCCTGGTACAGCTATATCGCCCCCTTGCTGTTGGACGTCTCGGGACATTCCGAGACCACGGTAAGCTATGCAATGGTCCTGGCCGGGACCGGCATGGTGGCGGGTAATTTTATCGGGGCGCGGATGGAGGAACGGCTCGGGGCCCTCCGGGCGATTTTTGCAGGGTTATCCGGAATGTCCCTGATGCTCGTATTGAATTCCTTCCTGGCACCTTTTCCCGTCTGGGTGCTGATCATGTGCTTTGTAGTCGGGCTGGTAACCTTTACGCTGGCGGCCCCTATCCAGATAGCGATTATCCAGGCCTCCTACGGGTCGGAGATGCTCGCTTCGGCCATGAACCAAAGCGCCTTTAACATCGCCAACGCTATCGGGGCCTACCTGGCCGGATTGCCCATCGCTTTCGGTTATGGCGTGATTGCCGCAGGGCAGGTGGGGGCAGGACTCGCCGCCCTGGGGGCATTGATTGCGCTGGGGATCTACACGTATACGCGCTGGAGGCACCGGCGCGGGAGGTAACTAATTAAACAAGTTAAACAAGGGGTTCTTATCAGGGCAGAACTGTCTTTGCCTGGAATCAGCCGATATTCAGCATTTTTTCAGTAGCCTTGATGGCCGAGACCGTCTGGTCGGAATCCAGCCCTCGGGTCGTGAACTCCCGGTCGTCCTGCCGCCAGGTAATGACCGTTTCGCAGAGGGCGTCCGAATTGGATCCCGGCGGTATCCGCACCGCGTAATCCACCAGGGTCGGCAACGGCCTTTTCAGGGAGCGATAGACTTTCCGCAGGGCATTCATAAAGGCGTCGAACTGGCCGTCCCCCTGGGCGTGGGCCTCGTAGTTTTCCCCCTCGATTTCCAGGGAGACCGTCGTTGAAGGCTGCAGGCCCTTGGCATGGGTGAGCACATAGGAACGGATAAAAACACGCTGTTGGTGCGACCCGCTGCCCAATACATCCGAGATGATGTACGGGAGGTCTTCACGGGTCACCTTTTCCTTCTTGTCGCCGAGTTCAATGATTCGGGCAGTTACCTTACGGAGTTCTTCGTCGTTCAGCGTCAGGCCGAGCTCCTGCAGGTTCTTCTGGATATTTGCCTTGCCGGAGGTCTTCCCCAGGGCGTATTTGCGCTTCCTCCCGAAACGTTCCGGCATCAGGTCGTTGAAGTACAGGTTCTTTTTGTTGTCCCCGTCCGCGTGTATGCCCGCGGTCTGGGTGAAGACGTTGTCCCCGACGATGGGCTTGTTGGCAGGGATGCCAATTCCGGTAAAGGCCGAGACGAGCTTGCTCACCTTGAACAGGGAGGTTTCGCTCACCCCGATGGCAACCTCGGGCATGAAGTCGTTCAGGACGGCCACCACGCTCGCAAGCGGCGCGTTCCCGGCGCGTTCGCCCATGCCGTTGACCGTCAGGTGCAACCCGTGGACCCCGGCGCTGACGGCTTCCATAACGTTAGCCACGCTCAGGTCGTAATCGTTGTGTCCGTGGAAGTCGATGTGCCCGTCCGGGTACCTGCCGATGATGTCTTCCAGGAATTCCCGCGTTTCCCCAGGCGTGAGTACCCCCAGGGTATCCGGAAGCATGATCCGGTCGATGGGCTGGGTATCCAGAAAATCGAGGAACTCATACACGTATTCCGGGGAGTTCCGCATGCCGTTGCTCCAGTCCTCCAGGTAAATATTGGTGCGGACCCCCTGTTCCCCGGCTTTCGCAATGACTTCGCGAATGTCCGAAAAATGCTTTTCCGGGGTTTTCTTCAGTTGGTATTTCAGGTGGTTCAGGGAGCCCTTGGTCAGCAGGTTCTGTACCTGGGCGCCTGCCTGTTCCATCCAGTTCAGGGAGGCACCGCCATCGACAAAGGTGAGTACTTCCACCCGGGGCAACAATCCCTTTTCGGCGGCCCAGGCGGTAATTTGCCGGACGGAATCGAATTCCCCCTCGGAAACCCGGGCAGAAGCTACCTCGATGCGATCTACCCGGAGTTCCTCCAGCAGGAGTTTGGCCAGCGTCAGTTTTTCCGATGCGGTAAAGGATACCCCTGAGGTTTGTTCCCCGTCTCGCAGGGTGGTATCCATGATCTCGATACGTCGTTTTTCCATGGGCGGGTGCCGGAAGGTTTTCCGGAGACTTAAAGCGGGGTATCCCCCGCGAAGGATTTGATTTCCTCTTTCATGTTGAGGAGGTAGTCGATGTCGTCAAAGCCGTTGAGCATGTTCTCCTTCTTGTAGCCATTGATTTCGAAGGACTCGCTGTCGCCGGTAGGCAGCAGCGTGATGGTTTGTTCCTGCAGGTTTACCTCCAGTTCGGCCTTGGGGTCCTTCTCGATGGCTTCGAATATCCGCTGCAGGAACTCGGCACTTACCTGTACCGGGAGCACCCCCACATTCAGGCAGTTGTTCCGGAATATATCTGCAAAAAAGCTGGAAACCACGCAGCGGAATCCATAGTCGTATACGGCCCAGGCGGCGTGTTCCCGGGAGGAGCCCGAACCAAAGTTCTTCCCTCCAACCAGGATTTTCCCGCTATAGATGGGGTTGTTCAATACAAAATGTTCCTTGGGCGTATTGTCCGGGTGGTACCGCCAGTCGCGGAACAGGTTATCGCCAAAACCCTTCCGTTCGGTCGCCTTGAGAAAGCGCGCCGGGATAATCTGGTCGGTATCCACATTTTCTATGGGCAGCGGGACTGCGGTACTTCTCAGGATGGTGAATTTATCGTATGCCATTTGAATGCTGTTTAATACGGGTATGCGCCTTTTGAATACCCAATGGGTTTTTAAAATTCCTTTCAGTATCAGGCCAGTTCCGGTTCCAGGAGTTCCCTGGGGTCGGTTACCTTTCCGGTTATCGCGGCTGCGGCGGCTACCAGCGGGCTGGCCAGCAGGGTGCGGGCCCCGGGCCCCTGCCTTCCTTCAAAGTTTCTGTTGGAGGTGCTCACGGCGTATTTTCCCGCGGGAATCTTGTCGTCGTTCATCGCCAGGCAGGCAGAACATCCGGGTTCGCGCAAATCAAAACCCGCAGCCTGGAGGATGTCCAGGATCCCTTCCTCCCGAATAGCCGCTTCCACCTTGTGGGAGCCGGGTACGAGCCAGGCCGTGACATTATCTGCCTTCTTCCTGCCCCTGACGATCTTCGAGAAAGCCCGGAAATCTTCTATTCGTCCGTTGGTACAGCTGCCGAGGAATACAAAGTCAACCGGCTTGCCGATCATCGCTTCGCCTTCGGCAAAGTCCATATACTCCAGGGATTTGCGATAGGTGGCTACCCCGCCTTCCATGGACTCCGCCGTGGGAATGGTACGGGATATGCCGACACCCATCCCCGGGTTTGTCCCGTAGGTAATCATCGGTTCGATATCGGAGGCGTAAAAATTGATTTCCTTGTCGAAAACCGCGTCCGAGTCGGAATGCAGCGTTTTCCAGTAGGCCATGGCGGTATCCCAGTCGGCGCCGGAAGGCGCGTATTCCCGGCCGCGGATGTACTCAAATGTTTTTTCATCCGGAGCAATCATCCCTCCGCGGGCGCCCATTTCGATGCTCAGGTTGCAAACGGTCATCCTGCCTTCCATGCTCATATTGCGGAAAACCTCACCGGAATATTCCACAAAGTACCCGGTGGCACCGGAGGTGGTTAGCCTGGAGATGATGTAGAGTGCCACGTCCTTGGGGGTGACGGCCTCGCTCAGGTTCCCGTCGATGTTGATCCGCATACGCTTGGGTTTGGGCTGCATGATGCACTGGGTGGCCAGGACCATCTCTACTTCCGAAGTTCCGATGCCAAAGGCAATGGCCCCGAATGCGCCGTGGGTGGAAGTATGGGAGTCACCGCACACGATGGTGGCCCCGGGTACGGTAATCCCGTTCTCGGGCCCGATTACGTGCACGATGCCGTTCTTCTCATGGCCAAGCCCCCAATAGGGGATGCCGTGTTCAGCGGCATTTTTTTCCAGGGCCTCGAGTTGTTTGGCCGAAAGCGGATCCTTAACCGGCAGGTGCTGGTTCCGGGTAGGGGTATTGTGGTCGGCGGTAGCAAAGGTCCGGTTGGGGTAGAGCACCGGGATACCCCGGTTTTTCAACCCCAGGAATGCCACCGGGCTGGTCACTTCGTGGACCAGGTGGCGGTCGATGAAAAGGACATCCGGCCCGTTGTCTATTTTGCGGACCACGTGGGAGTCCCATACTTTGTCGAATAGTGTCTTGCTCATAGTGCTTAAGGCTCGATAAGTTTCATAAAAAGCGCTTACGAAGATACTAATCGGGACCCCGCTGTGAAAATGCACCCCCTGTAAATTACGATGCCCAAAACGGGCGGGATGTTAATATGCGCTGCGATTTTACTACCTTAAGAGGGCAAACCCCCGTCGGGACTTCCCGTTGCACGGTTTTTTTAACACGGGCGCGCTGCGGTTTAATATATTGATAACGTGCGCCGCTTCCAACGCGGGTTAACTTATAAACATCTCATTGCGAACCGTCTAAACATATGTGAAATGGAACAAATTTACTCCTTGCAAGGGCAGGTAGCCTCCCGTTTGCAAAAAATGGTTTTTCCCCTCCTCCTGGGGTTGATGGCATATCCGATACAGGCCCAGCTGGACCTGCCAAGGGGCAGCCAGATGGCCCGGGTTACCCAGCGGGTCGGGATCAGCGACATCACCATCGAATATTCCCGGCCGGCAGTAAATGGCCGGGAAATTTGGGGCGCCCTGGTACCCTACGGCATGAACAACCTGGGTTTCGGTTCAGCCGCCGAATCGCCCTGGAGGGCCGGCGCCAATGAAAACACCACCTTCAGCCTCACCCACGATGCCCTGGTGGAAGGGGAACCCTTGCCTGCCGGCACCTACGGCCTCCATATGGTCGTCCACCCGGACAACCGGGCCACGGTTATTTTCTCGAACAATAGCGGGGCGTGGGGAAGCTATTTCTACGACCCTTCTGAAGATGCCCTCCGCGTGGAGGTCGGTACTACTGAAATCCCCCATACGGAATGGCTGGAATACGGATTTACCGATTTATCCGCCAACGGAGCCACTGCCAGTCTGCGCTGGGAGAAAAAGGAAATTCCCTTTAAGGTGGAGTTCGACACCCCCTCCCTGACCATGGCATTTATCCGGCAGAAGCTGCAGAACCAGGAAGGCTTTACGCGTCAGTCATGGGAGCAGGCGGCCAATTATGCGCTCAACAACGGCGGCGATTTGGATGAAGCGCTCGGCTGGATCAACGCGGCCATTTCCGGCCAATTCTTCAGCCAGAAAGACTTCAACAACCTGAGTATCAAAGCACAGATCCTCGATGCCCAGGGCAAAACGGAAGCGTCCGAGGCCGCCATAGACGAAGCCATGCAACTCGGGACGGTATTCCAGGTACACGGCTACGGCCGGCAATTGATTGCCCGCGGTCAACCCGAACAGGCCCTGAGAGTGTTTCAGAAGAACGCCAAAAACCATAAAAACACATGGCCGGTAGACTATGGACTGGCACGTGGCTACAGCGCATTGGGGGATTATCAGAAAGCGCTGAGGCACCTGAAGATTGCCCGGGAACGCGCCCCGGACGAACTGAACCAGAATGCCATTGAGGCGAATATCGCCAAACTGGAGGCCGGGGAAGACATTAATTAAGGTGGGCACATCGGATAAGGTACTGGCGCGCAGTATGGACAGGTCAAACTAACGGGGCCCGGGCCGGCGAAGGGGTGCGTAGCTAGCTGATATAGTCCCAACGGTTCTGGAAAACCTCCATTTGCTGTAGCCTGGTGCGGACCACCCGGTTTTCCGCCTGTTCCAGGCCGGGGTCTGCAAGCAGCAGCTGACGGGCGAATTCACGTGCGGACTGCAGGAGTTCCCGGTCCCTCACCAGGTCGGCGATCCGCAGGCTCAACACCCCGCTTTGCTGGGTTCCCAGCAGGTTGCCCGGGCCTCGCAATTTCAGGTCGGTTTCGGCAATTTCAAAGCCGTCATTCGTACGGGCCATGGTTTGCAGGCGCGTGCGCGCTTCTTCCGATAATTTCTCCCCGCACATCAGGATGCAATAACTCTGGTCCGCCCCGCGGCCCACCCGCCCGCGGAGTTGATGCAACTGGGAGAGCCCAAACCGCTCCGCACTTTCGATGACCATCACGCTGGCGTTCGGGACGTTCACCCCGACCTCGATCACCGTTGTGGCTACCATGATCTGCGTCTTGCCTTCTGCAAAACGCTGCATTTCGTATTCCTTTGCCTCCGGTTTCATCTGCCCGTGGACAATGGATACCTGGAAGTCCGGCTGGGGGAATTCCCGGCTGATACTTTCAAACCCGTCCATCAAATCCTTGTAATCCATTGCTTCGGATTCCTGGATCAGCGGGTAGACGATGTATGCCTGGCGGCCTTTGCGAATCTCGTCTTTGAGGAATCCGAAAACGCGGAGCCGGTCCCTGTCGCCCCTCAGGACGGTACGCACGGGCTTTCGCCCGGGCGGCAGCTCGTCGATGAGGCTGATGTCCAGGTCCCCGTAAAGGCTCATGGCCAGGGTTCGGGGGATCGGGGTGGCCGTCATCACCAGGATATGCGGGGGGCGCTTGTTCTTTTTCCACAGTTTGGCGCGTTGTGCCACCCCGAAGCGGTGTTGCTCGTCGATAATGGCCAGGCCGAGGTTATTAAACTTTACCCGGGGCTCCAGGACCGCATGGGTCCCGATCAATATGGGTAAACTGCCGTCCGACAGCCCGGCCAGCAGCGGTTTGCGATCCTTTTCCTTTACGGATCCCGTCAGCAGACCGACCGGCAGGCCCAGGGGCTCCAGCAATTCGCTGACCGCGTTGAAATGTTGCTGGGCGAGGATCTCGGTAGGGGCTACCAGGCAGGCCTGATACCCGTTGTCAAGCGCCAGGAGGATGGTCAGTACGGCCACAATGGTTTTCCCGGAGCCAACGTCACCCTGGAGCAACCGGTTCATCTGGGCATTGCTTCCGAGGTCTGCCCGGATCTCCCGGATAACCCGTTTCTGGGCCCCGGTCAGGTCAAAGGGCAGGTGGTCCTTGTAGAATGCGGTAAAACGTTCGCCCACCTGTTCAAAGAGGTACCCCCGTATCCGCTTTTTCCGCTCGTGTTTTTTGGAGAGCAGGGCCAGCTGAATATAGAAGAGCTCCTCGAATTTCAGGCGGGCCTGGGCCCGGGCCAAAAGTGCATTGGAATCCGGAAAATGTATCTGCACCAGCGACCGGGGTTTCGGGAGTAATTGCAAGGCCTCCAAAATGCGGTCCGGCAGCGTTTCCGGCAGAACCTCCCGCACCTGTGCCAGGACCGCTGCCACCCACTGGGTAAGCAGCCGGTTGGAAATGCCCTGCCGGGTGAGTTTCTCGGTAGACGGGTAGACGGGTTGCATCCTGATCCGCTTTTGCTGCTGGTGGGCCGAGAGGAGTTCCAGGTCCGGGTGCGGCATGGAGAATGCCCCGTTGTACCAATTGACGCGCCCGAAAATGACATAGGGTTCCCCGAGCTTCAAACGTTCCCTGAACCATTTCTGGCTCCGGAACCAGACCAGTTCCATTTCCCCGGTATCGTCCCGGAAGGTTGCCACCAGCCGCTTGCCCCGCTTTTGCTCCACAGTCTTCAGGTGCACGATTTTACCGATTAACTGGACTTCGGCGCTGCTTCGCTCCAATTCGCGGATTTTGTAATACCGGGATTTATCGATGTAGCGGTTCGGGAAGAAATACAGCAAGTCCCGGAACGTCTTCAGCCCCAGCTCAGACTCCAGCAGCCGGGCCCTCCCGGGCCCGACTCCCTTCAGGTACGCGAGCGGGGTATTCCTGGGATCGGGTTGCATCGGACTAAATTAAGGGTTCCCCCATATTCCTGCAACCGTCCAAATGCCTAAATTTGGGAAACAAACCCTGGCAATCCACCCATGCGAACCCGATGCTTGCCCCTGATGCTGATGTGTTTCCTGGCCATGGCCAGAGGCCAGCAACCCGGGGTAGATTTTATTGCCGGCACCATATCCATCCTCCCGGAGGCCTCCGACCATTCCATCCGGGGAACCGTACACTATACATTCCATTTCGCCGGGAAGGCAGACAGTATCTATCTGGATGCCCACAATATGGAAATCCACCGTCTGACGGTGGACGGCCAACCCGCCACCTTTACCGCAAACGGCAAAGAACTCGCATTGGTTGCCCCCCGGGACCCGGGCCAGCATGAATTGCGAATCGAATACCTGGCCCGCCCAAGACAAACGGTTTATTTCATCGGCCCGGAAGGCGACGGGGGGGATAGCCAGATATGGACACAGGGCCAGGGAAAATACAGCAGCCACTGGGTTCCCAGTTTTGACGATATGCGTGAGAAAGTAGTCTTTGACCTGGAGGTTACCGCTGCACGCGGCCGGGAAGTTATTGCCAACGGGGTGCTAGAGGAGAAACGCAATCAGGGAGACAGGGTAACCTGGGTGTACGATATGGAGCAACCGATGAGCAGTTACCTGCTGGCTTTTGCCATTGGCCGGTACGACAGCATTGGGATGCAGTCGGCCTCCGGGGTCCCCATTGCCCTGTATTATCCGGCAGGGCGCCGTGCGGATGCCCGCCGGACATACCGGCATACCGATCGGGTCTTCAATTTCCTGGAGCGAGAAATCGGGGTGCCCTATCCCTGGCAGAATTACAAACAGGTGCCGGTGCGCGACTTTATGTACGCAGGCATGGAAAATACGGGGACCACATTTTTTGCCGACTCCTACCTGGTGGACTCCATTGGGGTGAACGACCGGAATTACCTGAACGTCAACGCACACGAACTCGCGCACCAGTGGTTTGGCAACCTGGTGACCGAAACGGACGGGGGCCAGCACTGGCTGCACGAGGGGTTTGCCACATACTACGCCTACCTGGCGGAAGGCCATATCCTGGGGGAGCGGGAAATGTACTGGGCGCTTTACCGTTCCGCCAATGCGCTGAAGCAACTCAGCCGGGACGGCAGCGGGGAGTCGCTTCTTGACCCGGGATCGGGCAGTTTGACGTTCTACGAGAAAGGGGCCTGGGCGCTCCTGGCCCTGAGGAATCTGGTGGGGGACACAGCTTTTCGGGAAGGGGTCCGATCCTACCTGCATACCTATGCATTCGGCAATGCAACCGTCGATGGATTCCTGGAGGTGATGGAGCGCGCAGCCGGAACTTCCCTGGATGGTTTTCGCCAACAATGGCTTGAAGGCAAAGATTTCCCTTACGAAGCGGCCATTTCCCACCTCAGGGAACGGGATGCTTCACTGGCCCGGTACCTGGACCTGATATCCGGGGAAGCGGGAAGCGGGGAGGGGAAAGTTGCAGGGGCCGGGGACGACCATGCGGCAGCCGAACGTGACAATGCAGTTCAGGATGTTGCCGCCCCGGGCCAGGAGGTGCTGCTAAATGCCTGGGAAGCCTTTGATGCGGCCCCATACCGGGCGGCCCTGGCCACCCGGTACGGGGCTTTGTTTGGCCCCGAATTGCTGGAAAAGTCCCGGGCAGATTCCCGGCCCGAGGTGCAAAAAGCCCTGCTCAGCATTCCGTTGCCAAACGATCCGGGGGTGCAGGCCTGGCTTGAGGGCCTCCTGGATGCACCCAGTTACGAAATCCGGGAAGCAGTCCTCTACAGGTTGTGGTCCGGGTTTCCCGACAGGCGGGCCGAATACCTGGACCGGACGGCAGACAATCCGCTTATCCAGGCCCCGAACCTGAAACAATTGTGGTGGTTGCTGGCCCTGCTCACCGAGGGGTATGCCGATCCGGAAACCGGCAGGGCGTACCTGGGGAATCTCCGGGGAACAACGGGTCCCGATTTTGACCGGGAGGTTCGCGAAAACGGTTTTCGGCTCCTCCATCAGGCCGACGCCCTGGGGGAGGAAAACCTCAAAGACCTGTTGGGCGCCACGGAACACCACAGTTGGCAGTTTCGCAAATTTGCCCGGCGGCTGCTGGACGAGCTGATCGCGGCCCGACCGGAGCGCGGCCTCTGGCAATCTCTGGCGCAGGGGCTTTCCAGGGAACGGTTCAAATATGTCTACAATAAAATTGAGGAATTATGAGAGCATTGGTGATATCCGGGGGAGGCAGCAAAGGGGCCTTTGCCGGAGGGGTTGCCCAATTCCTGATGGAACAGCGGGGATACGACTACGATTTACTGTTGGGGACCTCTACGGGCAGCCTGTTGATCAGCCACCTGGCCCTCCAGAAAATTGAGAAGATCCGCAAGGTATACACCAGCGTGAATCAGCAGAGCATCTTCAGTAACCTGCCGTTTACCATCAGCCACAAATACGGGGTAGACAGCATCGGGATCAACCACTGGAATGTTCTGAGGAATTTTATGCGGGGCAGCAAAACCTTCGGGGAGAGCCACAACCTGTTGAAACTCATTCGGAAAACGATTACCAAAGAAGAGTTTCAAACCCTGAAAACGGGCCCCAAGGACCTCGTGGTGACCGTCTCGAACCTGTCGCTCAACCAGGTGGAATACAAGTCCATCAACGACTTTGACTACGACGAATTCTGCGAATGGATCTGGATATCCTGCAATTATATCCCGTTTATGAGCCTGGTCCGCAAAAACGGGTGCGAATATGCCGATGGCGGGCTGGGGTCCATGGTACCCGTTGAAGAAGCTATCCGACGCGGTGCCACCGAGGTGGATGCGATTGTCCTGCACACGGAGGTGACCCACCTGAACCGGATGCCGTCGCGCAACGCGTTCTCCCTGATGACCAATATGTTCGCCTTTATGCTCGACCGGATTGAACAGCAGAATATCAAAATAGGGAAATTCGTTGCGAGCAACCAGAACGCGCTCATCAACTTCTACTATACCCCGACCATCCTGACGACCAATTCGCTGATTTTTGACAAGGAGCAAATGACGCAATGGTGGGAACGCGGGTTTCAGTATGCCGCTTCAAAGAGCGAGCAGGCCAGCGAACTGGAACCGGAATAGCAGGGGCAATATTCGGGCAATTGCGGGGCCTACCAGAGTTCCCCGATCTCTTTCTTGACAAAAGCCAGAGCCGTGGCGGAAGGGGAGGCCTTGTCCATCGTGTCGTTGAGGATGTCCTCCCGAAGCTTTTCGGCCGTATCCGACGTGCTCATCCCGGCTTTCCGGATGGCCTGAATGGTAGCGTTCTTGGCCGCCTTGATCACATTCCAGCACTCATCCGTCATGTAGATTTGCTGGGAGAGGTTGTGGTCGAATTCGTTTTCGATGTTGCGGATCAGCAGGTTTTCATATTCCGATTTGTCGGCGGATTTCGGAGCTACCCGCACCACGAGGCTCGGGATGGAAATCCGCTCCAGGAAAAGGGCCATCCGCTCGTAGGCCTGCAACCGGATGGGCAGGGCCTCCTTCTGGTTTTCTTTGTGGAGCAGGTATCGCCTGCGGCCTTCCTCGTTCCGGGTGTGCAGCCTGAAAAAGTAAAAAGCCACCACTCCGGTTACCACGGCGGGCAAAAGGAAGGCAAAAAGTTGTAGAATATCGTCTCCGGTCATCGTGTTGGTTTTGGTTTGGTTTCTTGTGGGAAAACGGCTGAAATCCCCAAAAAGTATCCCATTGCGGGTCTAATTCTTGGTTTGCGATTTAACCTGCTGATAAAATTCCCTGTAACCCGGATGGATCAGGATGTCCACCCCTTCGCTGAAATTCCCGTCCCGGCCCCTGGCGCTCAACCGGTCGGCCGGGATGTCGTAGTCATCCCTCAGCGCATTCATCACGGAAACTCCCTGCCGGGCGGCCAGGGCGAGGTCGCCGATCATCGACAGGCCTTCTACCGTTACGTCAAGGTGTGGGTGCGACTTCAGCAATTCGGAAATACCCTGTAGCCAGGGGCCGGCATCTTCGGTGATTTCAGTTCCGGTATCGCTTCCAAACACTTGTTCCAGGCTGCCGGAGATTACCAGGCCGCCTCCGGAAACCTTGAGTTTCGCATCGGGCCCCAGGGTGGCCTTTGCATCCGACAACAGGGCGATGATGGAGGAATCGTTCCGGCTGATGGTCTCGGTCATCGCCCGCAATTCCTGCTCCTTGTTTTGCAGGGAACCCAGGGCCTGGTTCAGGGCCGAGGTATTCTTGTTGGAAACCTCGGCGAAACTCCCCAGGTTTTCTAGCAATGTGGCGTTGGCCTCCTTGAGTTCGCCCACTTGTTTTTCGTAGGAATCTGCGCGTGCCAGGCTGGCTTTTTCACGTGCCTGGGCCTCCGCCAGCTCGCGCCGAACCTGCATCAGTTCGGACTCCAGCGTATCGATCTGCGCCTGCAATTCACTCCGTCGCTGGCCCATGGCGCTACAGGCAACCAGCATAGCCATAACCAACAAGAGCGGGAAATATTTTGGGGTTCGGGTACAATTCTCCATACTACAACATTCGGGTTTTCTGCAAATATACGTTTCCTGCGGATCGTTCCGGGGCTTAATTCCCGGTACCCAGATAATCGAGGGTCAGTTCGGTCATCGCCCGGACGCCCAGGAGCATCCCGGAGTCGTCTATTTTGAAATCCGGGGTGTGGTGGGGAAAGGACTCCGTATTTCCCGGGGTCATCCCGCCCAGGAAGAAGAAGAACCCGGGGACCTCCCGCTGGAAATACGAGAAATCCTCTGCCCCGGTTACCGCCTTGGAGTTTTTCACGTTTTCCGCCCCGGCAACCCGCTGGAGGGTGGGAAGCATTTGCTCCACCAGGGCCGGGTCGTTGTAGGTAATGTCCGTTGCATCCCGGATGGTCAGGGTCGCTTCGCCCTGGTAGGCCTTGGCGATACCGGTGATCATTTCCTCCATACGCCGGTTGATCTGGTCCTTCATATCGTAGTCAAGCGTGCGGATGGTCCCGATCATTTCGGCGCTCTCGGGGATGATGTTAAAACGCACCCCGCTCTTGATCTTGCCCACGGTGATTACGGCCGCCTCGTTGGTCAGGTTTGCCTCCCGGGAAATAATGGTCTGCAGGCCGTCGATGATCTTGGCGCTGATCAATATCGGGTCTACCCCGGACCAGGGCTGGGAGCCGTGCGACTGTTTCCCTTTTACCCGGATGGTAAATTCCTGGGCAGCGGCCATTACGCCGCCGGATTTATAGCGAATGGTTCCTACAGGAGTCTGGGAATTGATGTGCAGGCCAAAGATGGCATCCACGTCCGGGTTTTTCAGGACCCCTTCTTTTACCATGAGCAGGGCGCCGCCTTCTTCCCCGGGGGGTGGGCCTTCCTCTGCCGGCTGGAAAATAAATTTCACGGTTCCGTTAATTTTGTCCCTGTGCCCGGAGAGGATTTCCGCAACCCCCATGAGGATGGCCGTATGCGTATCATGCCCGCAGGCGTGCATCACGCCCACTTCTTCGCCCAGGAATTCCGTGGTCACCTCGGATTTGAACGGCAGGTCGTTCCGCTCCCGTACGGGCAGGGCGTCGATATCGGCACGCAGGGCCACTACTTTGCCTGGCCGGTCTCCCTTGAGGACGCCGACAACCCCCGTGTGGGCCACGCCGGTTTGCACTTCGATTCCGAGTGATTTCAGGTGGGCTGCAATCTTTTCAGCCGTCTTGAACTCCCGGTTCGACAATTCGGGGAATTGGTGGATATCGTGGCGCCAGTCGATTACTTTGGCTTCTATGGCCTGGTATTCGGATTCAAGGTTGGCGTGCTGGGCAAATCCTGCGGTTGCGGCAAGCAGCAGAAAGCATCGGATCAGTTGTTTCATAGGGTCATTTTATTATCGTTTGCAAGAATTAGTGGATGGTACCGGATGGGCTCGGCGCTGCGGCCCGCCGGGTTGAAAGGGCCTAAAGATATTCAAATTGGAAAAAACGACCCCGGATTGTTTATAATTCCCGTTGGAACCGTTTTGAGGTTGCGGTGAATTATGGCTAAATTCACCCCCTCTAAGTTGCTGCCCGGCATGTTTCTCGATGAACTCAATGATGCACAGAAGGCACCCGTCCTCCACAAGGACGGGCCCTTGATGGTAATAGCCGGAGCCGGCTCGGGGAAGACCCGCGTGCTGACCTACCGAATTGCCCACCTGATGAACCAGGGCGTGGACGCCTTCAACATCCTGTCCCTGACCTTTACAAACAAAGCGGCCCGGGAGATGAAGAAGCGGATTGCAGACATCGTGGGTTCCGGGGAAGCCAAAAACCTGTGGATGGGCACCTTTCATTCCGTCTTTGCCCGGCTGCTGCGCTACGACGGCGACAAATTGGGTTACCCGAGCAATTTCACCATCTACGACACCCAGGATTCCCAGCGGCTGATCGCCTCGATCATCAAGGAGATGGGCCTGGACAAGGATGTGTACAAGTACAAGCAAATCCAGCAGCGCATTTCCTCCTATAAAAACAGCCTCATTACCGTAAAGGCCTATTTCCAGAACCCGGAACTCATGGAGGCGGACGCGATGGCCAAACGGCCCAGGCTGGGGGAAATCTACCGGCATTACGTGGACCGTTGCTTTAAGGCAGGGGCCATGGACTTTGACGACCTGCTCCTGCGGACCAACGAACTGCTGAACCGTTTCCCTGAAGTGCTGCACAAATACCAGGAGCGTTTCCGCTACATCCTGGTGGATGAGTACCAGGACACGAACCATTCCCAGTACCTGATCGTTCGGGCGCTTGCAGACCGGTTCCAGAATATCTGCGTGGTTGGGGACGATGCCCAGAGTATCTATTCCTTCCGTGGCGCCAATATCACGAACATCCTGAATTTTCAGCGGGATTACGACGACGTGGCGGTGTATCGCCTGGAACAAAACTACCGTTCCACAAAGAATATTGTCGGGGCGGCCAACAGCGTGATCGCCCGGAATAAAAACCAGCTCGAAAAAGTAGTGTGGACTTCCAATGAGGAAGGGCCTCGCATTAAGTTGCACCGCAGTCCCACCGATGCCGAAGAGGGGCGTTTTGTGGCGTCGTCCATCTTTGAGGAGAAAATGCGGCACCAAATGCCCAACGGACATTTTGCCGTCCTCTACCGGACCAACTCCCAGTCCCGGGCCATCGAGGACGCGCTCCGGAAACGCGATATTCCCTACCGGATCTACGGGGGGCTGTCCTTTTACCAACGAAAGGAAATCAAGGACGTACTGGCCTACCTGCGCCTCATTGTGAACCCCGGGGACGAAGAGGCCCTGAAGCGGGTTGTCAATTTCCCCACGCGGGGCATCGGGCAAACCACCATGGATAAGTTAACCGTGGCGGCCAACGCATCCGGCCGCACCATTTTTGAACACATCGAAAACCTGGAGAGCGAGCCGCTTGGGCTGAACCGGGGGACCCGGGGGAAGCTGTCGGATTTCGCAACGATGATCCGGAGTTTCCAGGTACTCAACCAAAGTGCCGATGCCTTTACGCTTGCCGAACACGTGGCCAAAAAATCCGGGTTGCTGCTGGAGTTCAAAAAGGACGGGACGCCGGAAGGGATAGCCCGCATGGAGAATATCGAAGAGCTCCTCAACGGGATCAAGGACTTTGTGGAAGGGCAGAAGGAAGTGGCCGATGCCAAAGGCGACCTGTCGGAATTTCTGGAGGACGTTGCCCTGGCCACGGACATGGACAAGGATACGGGCGACGAGGACCGCGTGGCCCTGATGACCATCCACCTGGCCAAGGGGCTGGAATTCCCCTACGTGTATATTGTGGGGATGGAGGAAGACCTCTTCCCCTCGGCCATGAGCATGAATACGCGGAGCGAACTCGAAGAGGAGCGACGGCTGTTCTACGTGGCGCTGACCCGGGCAGAAAAACAGGCCTACCTTACCTATACCCAGAACCGCTACCGATGGGGGAAACTCATCGATGCGGAACCCAGCCGGTTTATCGAGGAAATCGAGGAGTCTTATATCGAAAACTTAACTCCGGTAGACAACTACCGCTACCGCCCCCTGATCGATTCGGATATTTTCGGGGACGTGGATAAAAGCCGGCTGCGGCAGAAGAAACCGGTTGCGGGAACCCCTCCGTCCCGGACCGGGCCCAAACCCGAACAGCTCCGGAGGCTCCGGAAACTGAAACCGGATATTGCCTCTCCCAAAGGTTCGGACACGGTCATCGCCGACCTGCAGGAGGGAACCCGCGTGGACCATTCGCGCTTTGGGGCGGGCACCGTATTGAAAGTGGAAGGCGCGGGCAACGACAAGAAGGCCGAAATCCGTTTTGAACGGGGGGATGTCAAAAAGCTGCTGCTCCGTTTTGCCAAACTCCGGGTACTCGATTAAAGCGGGGCCGGCCGTTGGTTCTTACCGGCCAATTGTCGTACCTTATCCCGTGGATAGTGGATTTACGACCGCAGCCTTCCGGTGCAAGCCGGTATAGTATTCACCAAAAGATTTGAGATAATGAACCTGAACCTGAATCGTTTCGCCAGCATCGCACTCCTGGCCTCCCTGTGGATGCTCCCGGGCTGCCAGTCCTCCGGGAATGCGCAGGAACCTGAAGTAAACCAGCCTGCCGACGATACGCCGGATACCGCATCGCTGCCCGATGTGGATGCGCCGGATTACTGGGATGACGCCGAACTGGTCTGGAGCGATGAATTTGACGGGGATGCCCTGGACACCGAAAAATGGCGTTTTGAAACCGGCGCCCATGGCTGGGGAAACAACGAATGGCAGAACTACGTGGAAGACGGGGTTACAGAAGTCAGTGAGGGGACGCTGAAAATCACGGCCCGCAAGGTCGGTTCCGGGGGCAATGCAGGGGACTACGAATCGGCCCGGCTGAACAGCCGGCAGGATTTCACCTTTGGCCGGCTGGAGATCCGGGCGCGTATCCCGGAGCACAAAGGCAACGGCATCTGGCCGGCCCTCTGGATGCTCGGATCGAATATCGGGACGGTGGGGTGGCCGCATTGCGGCGAGATCGATATTATGGAATACGTGAGCTTTGAGCCCGACCAGATGCATTTTTCCATCCACAGTTCGGCCAATAACCATATGAATGGCACACAGATCACCTCAGGCCCGGTTCCCCTGGAAACGGTGGAGGAGGAATTCCATGTCTACGGGGTGCTCTGGACATCCAAATACCTGAAGTTTTACCTGGACGACCCGGCCAATGTGGAGCTGATCTTTCGGCGACCCATCCCGACAACTGCCGAAAACTGGCCATTCAGCCAGCCGTTTTATTTCCTGATGAACATTGCCGTCGGGGGCAACTGGGGCGGGCTCCAAGGGGTGGATGACAGCATCTTCCCGGCTACCATGGAGGTGGATTATGTGCGGGTTTACCAGGTGCCGCGAAGCGACGGCTGAGTATCCTCGGGAAAAGTGTCCCACATCTTCGAAATGCGAGTAATTTTCTAATTGGAATAGTTGGAGTTATGGCAGAATTCATCAAACTCTACGAGGAGAACCCGAACCCGAAAGCCGTCAGGCAGGTGGTGGAGGCTTTCCGGGACGGGGGGCTGGTTATCTACCCCACCGATACGGTTTACGGCCTGGGCTGTGATATTACCAACAGCCGGGCCCTGGAACGCCTGGCGCGTATCAAGGGGGTAAAATTGCACAAGGCAAACTGGTCGTTTATCTGCGAGGACCTGAGCAATCTCTCCGACTATGTCCGGCAGATCGACACCCAAACCTTTAAGATCCTCAAACGGGCCCTCCCGGGCCCCTATACGTTTATCCTCCCCGGCAATAATAACCTGCCCAGGGATTTCAAGAAAAAGAAAACGGTCGGGATCCGGGTTCCCGATAACCGCATTGCCCATGCCCTGGTTGCCGGGTTGGGGCGGCCCATCGTATCCACCTCGATCCGGGACGAGGACGACGTGCTGGAGTACACCACGGACCCGGAACTGATATACGAGAAATGGGAAAACCTGGTGGATGTGGTAGTTGACGGGGGATACGGGGGGAATGTCGCCTCTACGGTCATCGATCTGTCCGGCCCCGAACCCGAAATAGTCCGGGAGGGAAAAGGCGACCTGAGTATATTGTATTAGGCAGGCTTTTCGATGAGATAAGGACAAATAAAAAACCCGCAGCAAACGCTGCGGGTTTTTACTTGTTGAAGTTCCCGGGGATTAGTTGTTAATCGCCGGATCTTCCATACCTTCTTCGATCATCGAGTAGAACTGGTCGAGTTTCGGCAGAACTACAATACGCGTACGACGGTTTTTCGCCCGGTTGGCTGCGGTATCGTTGCTCGCCAGGGGTACGTAGTAGCTGCGTCCGGCCGCTGTCATGCGGGCGGGGTCTACGCCGAAATCGTTCTGCAGGATACGAACCACGGAGGTAGCCCGCTTGGCGCTCAGGTCCCAGTTGTCCAGAAGGACACCGCTGCGATACGGCACGTTGTCCGTATGGCCTTCCACCATAAATTCGAAATCCGGTTTGTTGTTCACCACCTGCGCAACTTTGCCCAGTACATTTTTGGCAGCGTTGGTCACGTTGTAGCTTCCGCTGCTGAAGAGCAGTTTGTCGGAGATGGAAACAAATACCACGCCTTTTTCAACACTGATCTCGATGTCCTCGTCGTCCAGGTTGCCCAGTACGCCCTTGAGGCTCTGAACCAGGGCCAGGTTAACGGAATCCCGACGGGTTACCGCGTCTTGCAGCTTCCTGATCGTCAGGTCTTTTTCCTTGAGGCTTTCCAGGGATTTTTCCAGGTTTTCCGCGCCTTTGGCGGTCAGCGTGGTCAGGTTACCCATGTTGTTGATGAGTTCCTGGTTGTTGGCCTTGAGGAAGGCGTTTTGCTCTTCGAGTGTCTGCAGGCGGGCATCGTTGGTAGCCTTTTCCTCCAGGCAGGTGTTGAGTTTTACGGTTGCTGAGTTCAGCAGGTCTTGAGTTTCTTTTTGTTTGGCTTCCAGTTCGGCATACTTTTTCTGAGATACACAGGACGAAAGTGCCAGTGCCAGACCCAGACAGCCAATAATCATTTTTTTCATAATTACTATTTCTGAGTTAATGTTATACAAGTTTGTGAGGTTAAAAAGTCGAAACAAAATTATATAAAAGCAAATGCGGCGTTAGGCCGTATCCGTTAATCTTTTACTAAATTGTTAAAATCCTTTACATGATGTACGTAATAAGACCAGACTATGGATGTTGCGGCGTGGTATTTTTGGACAAACCGGACCTTTTCCCGCTTGCGGATCATCCGCGGAAATTGGCGGTAATAACTGGCATGTGCCCGTAAAACGGACCAGGCGTGCAAACCTTTCCACTGAAAGACAAACCGCAGGGCGGCCACCCCGTCTAGCAGCAGGCGGGCCAGGATAATGGGGAATGCCTTCTTCCGGGGCAGGTTCTTGGTAATGGAGAATAGGGAATTCCGGAAATTCAGGTAGGTTTTCCGGGGGTCCATATTGTTCAGCGTAGAACCTCCCATGTGGTATACCTCGGAACCCCCGCAATAATAGACCCGGTATCCCCGGTTCTGAGCCCTCCAGCACAGGTCCACTTCCTCCTGGTGGGCAAAATAGTCCGGGTCAAATCCGCCCAGGTCCCGGAAAACGCTTTTCCGGATAAACATGCAGGCCCCGGTGGCCCAGAATATTTCCCGCGTATCGTTATACTGCCCCTGGTCTTTCTCCAGGCTCTGGAAAATGCGGCCCCGGCAAAAAGGATACCCGAACAGGTCCAGGAAGCCCCCGGCTGCCCCGGCGTATTCAAAATAATCCGGCCGCATCAGGTCCTTGATCTTGGGTTGGATAATCCCCGCCTCCGGGTTGGAGGCAAAGAGTTCCCGGACAGGATCCAGCCAGCCCGGCGTCACTTCCACGTCGGAATTCAGCAGGCAATAGATATCTTCTTCTACCTCCCCGAGTGCCATGTTGTACCCGGAGGCAAAACCGCCGTTCACCGGATTGCGGATTACGCGGATTTCCGGGTATTCCTCCTCCAGGAAGGCCACGGACGCGTCATTGGAAGCGTTATCAGCCACGTATATGACGGCATCCCCGCTATGGGCCAGCACGGAGGGCAGGAAGCGCTCCAGGAGATTCCGGCCATTCCAGTTCAGGATAATTACGGCTATTGACTGCATTCCGAATTGGCTGCTTGGGTCAGCGGCAGGCCGCTGAAATTCAAAGCTGACAAAGTAACTAAAAAAAACGGTATCCTCAGGTATTCCCGGGGGGCGAGTAAGGGGGGAGCTCCCTGAGGTAAACGTACTGTTGGCTGTCGTAATCCATCCGGCAGAAAATATGCAGCAACCCGTTGGTAACCATCAGGTATCGCGCTTTTGCCCGCATATTGTAGCGGGCAATCTGGTCGAACACCTCCTGGGTAATGGCCACGGAAGGCGCTTTGCACTCCACCAGCAGATCGATTTCCCCCTGCGGGTTGCAGACGGCTATATCCACCCGTTTGCGCAGGCCGCTCACCAGCAATTCCCTTTCCACCAGCATCCGGCCGGCCGGATAACCCTTGTCTTTTACCAGGTAGTGCAGGCAATGCTGGCGGACCCATTCCTCCGGCTGGAGGAGCACGTACTTTTTGCGGACAAAGTCAAAGACCAGGCGCTTATTTTCCCTACTTTTGAAGCGAAGGGGGTACTTGGGAAATTCCAGTTCCACCATGGTGCAAAATTGCATTAAAAATTCAAATGGAGGAAGTTAAAGCCCTGATCGGGGATATCCGCAACGGAAAGCTGGCGCCCGTCTATTTCCTGATGGGAGACGAGCCTTATTACATAGACCGCATCTCGGAATTTATCGGGGAGAATGTACTGACCGAAGAGGAGCGGGGATTCAACCAAACCGTCCTTTACGGGAAGGACACCGGAGTGGACGAAATTGTAGGCCACGCCAAACGCTACCCGATGATGGCCGAATACCAGGTGGTCATTGTGCGCGAAGCGCAGCACCTGAGCCGGACCATCGAACAACTCGCGGAGTACGCTGCCAACCCCCAGCCTTCCACCATCCTGGTGATCTGCTATAAATACAAGACCCTCGACAGGCGAAAGAAACTCATCAAGACTCTGCGCAAGGGAGAATCAGTGGTTTTTGAGAGCAAGAAACTTTACGAGAACCAGGTGGCGGACTGGATCCGCCGCGTTTTGCTCGGGTCGGACTACCGGATTTCGCATAAGGCGTCTGCCCTGCTGGTGGAATACATGGGGACCGACCTGAGCCGGATATCGAACGAACTGGACAAACTGAAACTCGTTTTGCCCAAGGGGGCGGAGATTACCCCGGAGACGGTTGAGGAGCACATCGGGATCAGCAAGGATTTCAACAATTTTGAATTGAAAAAAGCGATTGCAGGCAGGGATATCCCCAAGGCTACCCGGATTATCGCCTACTTTTCTCAAAACCCGAAAGAAAACCCGTTTGTGCTGACCGTAGCCCTGCTGCATACTTTTTTCTCCCAGTTGCTGCAATATCATGGGCTCTCGGACCACAGCCCCAAGAACGTTGCCAGTGCGCTGCGGATTAACCCGTATTTCGTTGGGGAATATAAAACTGCCGCCCGGAACTACCCGATGAAGTCCGTGAGCCGGATTATCGGTGCCTTGCGGGAAATGGACCTGAAGGGCAAAGGGGTGGGGTCTGCATCCATGTCCCACCGGGACCTGTTGCAGGAATTGCTCTATAAGATTGTCTGATTAACGGCGGTCGAGGCTGAACCGGCCCGGGCCCATAAGGAAGATGGCCAGGAAGACGGCAGCATAGAGCAGGGGCAGCTCCTTGCGCCCAAAGGGATCCGCCGCGTGGGCGATGAGCGCTGCAACCAACATGCCGATAACAATCGGGATGGCCGCCCAGCGGGCTTTCAGCCCGATCAGTACCAGGATGGCGCAGACTACCTCAGCGAACGTAATCAGGAAGAGGGAGGGGCCGGCCCCGATCCCGATCGGGTCGCCAAACTGTATTTCCCCTTCTCCGAAAAGCCGGCTGATCTTAGGGATTCCATGGGTCATAAGCATTCCTGCACCTGCCACGCGGAGAACCAGCAGGCCGAGATCACTTTTCAGGGAACTTTTCATAGGTAATTTCAGATTTGTTACTAAAGTATTAATAATTACTTAGAATTATTCTGAATTGCCAGGATCGCCCCCAATTTTTCGATCAACTCATCACAATTCCCGGTGTCGAAGGGCAATGGCGGCTTGATTTTCAACACATTGTCGTGGGGGCCGTCCGTACCCACCAGGACGCGCTTTTCCTTCAGGGCGTTTTTTACCCGGGCCGCCAGGGACGTGGCGGGGTTTCCTTCACCGTCCACCAGCTCAGCCCCGACGAACAGGCCTTCGCCACGGACGTCTGCAAGGTTCGGGTACAATTTACCCAATGAGCGGAGCCCTTCCATCAGGTAGTTGCCGGTTTTGGCAGCATGGGCTTGCAGCCCCTCATGGCGGATGACGTCCAGTACGGCTTTTCCGGCCGCGCAGGAAACCGGGTTGCCCCCGAAGGAGCTGAAAAATTCCGGGCCGTTGGCAAAAGCATCCGCAATTTCCGGCGTACAGACCACGGCTCCCAGCGGATGCCCGTTGCCCATGGGTTTGCCCAGGATAACCAGGTCGGGGACCACCCCGTATTTTTGAAACCCCAAAAAACTGTTGCCCAGCCGGCCGAAGCCCACCTGTACCTCATCGCTGATGCAAAGCCCGCCCCGGGCACGGATGGCCGGGTAGATGGCCTCGAGATACCCCTTGGGAAGTGGTACCTGCCCCCCGCAACCCATGATGGGTTCCGCGATAAAGGCGGCCGGCGCTTCCGCTTCATCCCGGATTCGGTCCAGGCAGGGCCCGCTGAATTGCCTGCCTGCCGTCCCGTCGTCTGCCCATCCCGACCCGAAGACTTTGGGCATCGGGCAGATGGTGGTCTGGGGGTGCTTGTCCCCCGGGCGGTGCTTGTAGGGGCTGATGGCAATGGCAGCTGCGGTATTCCCGTGGTACCCGTGTTCAAGGGCCACCACCCGTTGGCGGCCGGTAAAGGCCCGGGCCAGGCGAAGGGCCAGGTCGGTGGCTGCACTGCCGGAATTTACCAGGAACACCCGGGAGAGGGGAGGGGGAAAGTATCCCAGCAGGGTTTCCGCATAATCCAGGAGGCTGTCGTAATGGTACCGGGTATTCGTGTTGAGTTTGCGCAGGGCATCCCGCGTACGCCCCACTACCTCCGGGTGGCAGTGGCCTACCTGGATGATGTTGTTGTAGGCATCCAGATAGGTAGTGCCATCCCCTGCAAACATATACTGAAAAGCGGCCCGCTCCATGACAATTGGCGTGTCATAGCTCAGGCTCAGGGAAGGACTCAGCAACCCGGATCGACGCTTCTGGTAGGCCTCCGCTGTGGGAGATGCTGTTACTTCCAGTCCGGCTGCCCGGCGAAATGCGCGACTGGCCGCCCGCGGACCCAGACGGATCCATTTCCTTAGCAAGCGCTGAGCCGGCTCCTGGCTGATGGTGATATACCCCGAATCCGGACGGATCTTCGCGGCGTGAGCGGCCTGACAGAGGCTCATACACAGCCGGCCGCCGATAAGATAATACAGCAGGTCGGCCTCAAGTTCTTCCAGAGGGAAGACGCTGCAATAGGATCGGAGAATGGGTTCAGCGGCCTGCAGGGGGTCTTCCGCAGCCATCAGGGCATAGGTAAGCCCCACAGCCAGGTCTGCGGCGAGCCAGGAATGGCAGGCGTCCCCAAAATCGATCAGGCCGGTTACCCGGCCGTCGCGGACCAGGATATTCCAGTCATTCGCATCGTTATGGATCAGGCCGCGCCGGAGGCGGTAGGCCTTTGGGGTTACTTCAGCCTCGTATTGCTGTACCATATAGGCGACCCGGGATTGAAGGTTAATGTCGGCTATCTCCTGGATATACGGCAGGCTGAGGCCCAGGTGTTGCAGGTCCCAGGCGGAAGGTTCGGGTGAGGTGGCAACCGGGCCAAAGGAAGCGGATAAATTGGCCATTTCCCCCAGGAGGCGACCCAGGCTTTCCAGCAGCGGGCCATCCTGTTGCGATTCCGCCATAAACGCACCCTCCAGGTATTCCAGGATGCGATAGGATTTCCCGTCAAACATAAAATGCGTTTCCCCGCTACCCGAGCGCAACTGATTCGGGAAGGCAAACCCGGATCCTTCCCGGAAGTGCTCCATCATGCGGGCTTCCAGGTCCAGGCGGGTTCCCAGGCCGGGCCGTGCCGTGTGTTCCTTCAGCACCCATCGCCCCCGGGCAGATTCAAGCAAGTAGGTGCGATCCTCATAGCCTTCCAGCGGTGTGGCAGAGCGGGGGACAATTCCGAAACGTCGTTCAATTTCGCGAAACAGGGGTTTCATGGGCGGGGAATGTGGTATAGTTGCCAAAATAGCTAAAAAATACCGGCTGCATTTGCCGTGCTTCTCCTGGGAATTTTATCGCAAGCTGCGGCAGCACCCCGGGGAATCCCTATATTTAAGAGTTCTATTCACAATCAAAAAACGAGAACCATGAAAAAAACGTTACACCTCCTGCTTTTCTGCCTGTTGTCACAGCTGACGGGCGCCCAGGATTTCCAGTTCCGGGCTGCGGATATCGAAATCCCCTATGAGAAGTTTGTCCTGCCCAACGGGCTCACCCTGCTGGTCTATGAAGACCACAAGGCGCCCATAGTAGCCGTCAATGTGTGGTACCATGTGGGGTCCAAGAACGAGAAGCCCGGAAAAAGCGGCTTCGCCCACCTTTTTGAACACCTGATGTTCAATGGGAGCGAGAATTACAACCAGGACTATTTCCAGGCCCTGGAAAGTATCGGGGGGACCGACCTGAATGGCACCACCAGCAACGACCGCACAAATTATTTCCAGAATGTCCCGGTGAGCGCCCTGGACCAGGTCCTCTTTTTGGAGTCGGACCGGATGGGCCACCTTTTGGGGGCCATCGACCAGGAGCGCCTGGATGAACAACGTGGCGTGGTACAGAACGAAAAGCGGCAGGGCGAAAACCAGCCCTACGGCATGCAGTGGGACTACCTCACCAAAGCGATGTTCCCTAAGGGCCACCCCTATTCCTGGACGGTCATCGGGGAGATGGAGGACCTGAATGCCGCCTCCCTGGAGGATGTGCAGGAATGGTTCAAATCTTATTACGGCCCGGCCAATGCGGTGATCGCCATCGCGGGGGACGTGGAGCCGGAGGAAGTCCGCCAGAAGGTGATGCGGTACTTCGGGGATATCCCCTCGGGGCCGACCATCGAGCGCCAGGAGGTGAACATCCCGCTTCACCCGTACGACTCCTACCAGGTTTACCAGGACCGGGTGCCCGAAACCCGGGTGCTCTTTGCCTGGAATACCCCCCCGTTCGGGGACCGGGAAGACATCCACTTCGACCTGATCGCAGCCATTCTATCCAACGGCAAAAACTCCCGGCTGTACAAGCGCCTGGTATATGAGGACCAGATTGCCAGCTCGGTAGCGGCATTTGAATGGTCCAAGGAACTCGCGAGCAATTTTATCGCCCTGGCGAATGTAAAACCCGGGGGAGACCGGGAACAGGTGCAACAGGTGATGTGGGAGGAGATCTCCCGCCTGATGGAAGAAGGCCCTACGCAGGAGGAGCTCGTCCGCGTCAAGGCGGATTATTTTGCCGGTTTCATCAAGGGGATGGAGCGGATTGGCGGGTTTGGCGGGGTCTCGGATATCCTGGCTTCCAACCAAACCTATTTCGGGGATGCCTCCTACTACAAGAAGGTCCTGCAGTACGTGGAGGAGGCCACCGTGGCGGATGTGCAGGCGACGGCTAAAAAATGGCTCAGCAAGGGCAAGCATATTTTGGTCTGCGAACCCTTCCCGGAATACGAGGTAGCCGACTCTGGTGCGGACCGCAGCCAACTGCCACCCCTGGGGCCACCCAAATCCTCCCGGTTCCCTGAATTGCAACGGGCCGAGCTGTCAAACGGCCTGAAAATCGTGCTCGCGCAGCGCAGCGGGGTGCCCACCATTGTGATGAATATGCTGTTCGACGCCGGGTACAAGACGGACTTCCGTTCCAGCCCGGGTACGGCTTCCCTGGCCATGAACCTGATGGACGAGGGGACTGAAAACATGAACTCCCTGGAGATTAGCGAGAAGCTGCAACTTCTGGGGGCCAGTTTATCGACGGGTTCGAACCAGGACATTTCCAACGTGTATATGAATACCCTGAAGCCCACCCTGCAAGGGAGCCTGGAGGTCTTTGCGGATGTATTGCTCAACCCGGCCTTCCCCCAAAAGGAATTCAACCGGCTGCAAACCGAACAGATCAACGATATCAAAAGCGAAAAGTCGCAACCCGTGGCCATGGCGCTCCGGGTGATGAACAAATTCCTGTACGGGGAGGGCCATCCCTACAGCAACCCCTATACCGGGACCGGGTATGAATCTACCGTGGCTGCACTGACCCGGGAAGATGCCAGGGAATTCTACGACACCTGGATCAAGCCCAACAATGCTACCCTGGTGGTTACCGGGGATGTATCCATGGCAGAACTCCGGCCGATGCTGGAGAAAAGCCTGGGCAAATGGCGACGCGGCCAGGTACCCGAGATCTCCTTTCCGGAGCCCAAAACGGGGACCAAGAATACGCTGTACCTGATGGACCGGCCGGAATCCCAGCAGTCCGTAATAATTGCCGGCAACCTGACGGAGAAGTACGGGGACCTGCCGGAGGTGGCCCTCGGCCAGATGGTGAGCATCCTGGGCGGGGATTTTACCTCGCGCATCAATATGAATTTGCGGGAGGACAAACACTGGTCGTACGGGGCCGGCGGCTTTGTCCTGGGGGCCCGGAACGAACGCCCTTTTATTGTGTATGCACCCGTTCAGACCGACAAGACGGCCGAATCCGTGTCTGAGATCCGGAAGGAGTTGTCCGAATTCGTCAGTACGCGGCCTGCCACGGCGGCGGAACTGGAAAAAGTCAAGACCAACGAAGTGCTTAAACTCCCGGGACAATGGGAGACCAACGCGGCCGTTGCGGGATCCGTGGCCAATATGGTCCGCTATGATTTACCGGACGACTACTACCAGCAATACGACGCCAACGTGCGAAACCTGAGCCTGGACGACGTGCGTTCGGTAAGCAACACGGTGGTCCGCCCGGCGGATGTCAACTGGTTTATGGTAGGGGACAGGGCCAAGATCGTCGAAAAACTCGATGGCCTGGGCTTTGACCAGATCATCGAGATCGATGCGGACGGGAACCCGAAGACTCCGGCGTTAAAGCAGACGGAAGTGGAGATTAAAAATTGATATTGGCACGTGGTTACCACTAGTCTTTACAGTGTAAAGTTTAGAATTACTACCCCTTCGGGCTGGAGCAAAAAGCCGGTTCTATGAAGGGACAATAAGCGGCAAGGGAAAAAGAACAACCCGCCGGGCAGGAAGGCTTCGCGGGTTATTTTCTTGCTAATTGCGGGTACTGTCCGAACGGATTGAACCGAACAAATTGCGGGCAGGCTACATCAGTTCCGGAAAATCCTCCGGGGAAGCCTCGTGCATGATGGCGTAGACTTTCTCGAAAACGTCTTCCGTATTCGGCTTGGAAAAATAGTCCCCGTCGCTGGCGTAAGCCGGGCGGTGGGGCTGGGCCGTCAGCGTCTGCGGGGCGGAATCCAGGTAGCGGTAGCCCCCCTGATTTTCGACGATCTCCTGCATCAGGTAGGCCGCGCAGCCCCCGGGTACGTCTTCGTCCACCACCAGGAGCCGGCCTGTCTTTTTGAGGCTCTCCACAACCTGGTGGTCCAGGTCGAATGGCAGGAGTGACTGGGCGTCGATCACCTCGGCGGAAATCCCCACCTCCAGGAGTTCCCGGGCCGCCTGCATTACCACGCGTAACGTGGAGCCATAGGATACCAGGGTGATGTCCGAACCTTCCCGGAGGGTTTCCACCCGGCCGATTGGGGTGCAAATCTCCCCCAGGTTGGTCGGGATGTCTTCTTTGAGGCGGTACCCGTTCAGGCTTTCGATGATCAGAGCGGGTTCGTCGCTCTTCATCAGCGTGTTGTAAAACCCGGCCGCGCGGGTCATGTCGCGGGGAACCAGGATGTACATCCCCCGGAGCAGGTGGATTATCCCGCCCATCTGCGACCCGGAGTGCCAGATGCCTTCCAGGCGGTGGCCCCGCGTCCTTACGATCAGTGGGGCTTTTTGTTTTCCGACGGTCCGGTAGAGCAGGGTGGCCAGGTCGTCGCTGAGCGTTTGCAGGCAGTAGAGCAGGTAGTCCAGGTACTGGATTTCCGCAATGGGACGCAGCCCGCGGAGCGCCAGGCCGATGCCCTGCCCGATGATGGTGGTTTCCCGGATGCCCGTGTCGGCCACGCGCAGCGGCCCGTATTTTTTCTGCAAGCCTTCCAGGCCCTGGTTGACATCGCCGATGGCCCCGCTGTCCTCGCCGAAAATAAGCGCCTCCGGATATTTGCTGAACAAGGCGTCAAAATTATCCCGCAGGATAACCCGCCCGTCCGCCTGTTCCGGATTCTCCGGATACGCGGGTTTTACTTCCGGGATTTCCGTGGCCTTCCCGGGCAATTCGGAATAGAGGTGGGAACTGAAAAGGGGCTGGGTCTCCTCCTTAAACCGTTTGATCCAGGCCAGCAATTGCCGGCGGGCGTCGTGATCCTCCCCGATCAGATAGCGGACGGCCTTGCGCGCCCGGGTAATCAGGTCGCGTTTCAGGGGCTCCTCCACGGCTATCAGGTCGTTCTTGAGCCGCTCGATAAAACGGCGGTTGGGACTGGCGGAGGCAGCCGCTTCCAGCAGCCCCACCAATTCCTTTTTCTGTTCCCGGTGCGGTTGGAGGAATTCCGCCCAGGCGTCTTTCTTGGCGCTTCGCACCTCCTTTTTCACAGCCTTTTCCAGGTCGCTTAATTCCTCTTCCGAAACAATGCGGTTTTCCAGGATCCACTCCCGGAAGCGCGTGTTGCAATCGTGTTTTTTCTCCCATTTCAGCCGCTCGTCCGATTTGTAGCGCTCGTGGGAGCCGGAGGTGGAATGCCCCTGGGGCTGGGTGAGCTCCGTGACGTGAATCAGGACGGGGACATGGTTCTCCCGGGCGATGTCCGCGGCATTTTCATAGGTGTGGATCAGGGCGGTGTAATCCCATCCCTGCACCTTGAAGATTTCATAGCCGGGCGCTGTTTCGGTGCGCTGGAAACCCTTGAGGATTTCCGAAATATCTTCCTTGGTGGTCTGGTACTCGGCGGGTACGGAAATTCCGTAGGCATCGTCCCAGACGCTGACGATCATCGGCACCTGGAGGACCCCGGCGGCATTGATGGTTTCAAAAAAATGACCTTCGCTGGTGGAGGCGTTCCCGATGGTGCCCCAGGCCACCTCGTTCCCCTGGTTGGAAAACCCGTCGGAAGGGACGGATTCCAGGTTCCTGTAAATCTTGGAGGCTTGTGCCAGGCCCAGGAGGCGCGGCATCTGGGCCGCGGTGGGGGAGATGTCCGGGCTGCTGTTTGGCTGGGCCGTCAGGTCTTTCCAGCTCCCGTCCTCATTGAGGCTGTAGGTGCCGAAATGCCCGCCCATTTGCCTGCCGGCGCTCATCGGTTCCAGGGAAATGTCCGTGGTGGCATACAGCCCGTGGAAAAAATCCTTGGGGGTCAACAGGCCCAGGGCCATCATAAAGGTCTGGTCGCGGTAGTAGCCGCTGCGGAAATCCCCGTTGCGGTAGGCGCGCGCCATGGCGAGTTGCGGCAATTCCTTGCCATCCCCGAAGATGCCGAATTTTGCCTTGCCGGTAAGGACTTCCCGCCGCCCGAGTATACTGCATTCGCGGCTCAGTACGGCCGTTCGATAGTCCTGCAGTATTTGCTCTTTGAAATCTTTGTAGGAAATGTCCTTTTCCGGGTCTAGCTCAACTTTCATATCTGGGGACGTATTTCCCGCAAAAATACCAAAGCCGCGGTAAATTTGCAATGTGATCTCTAGTTTTTCATTATAGATTTTTCAACAAATTCTCCCAATAATTAAAATCCGTTGCAGAAGATTCAATAATAATTGGAAAAATTAAGAAATCCTTAATTTAAAACCATTTCCGCGTAAAGAGGCCGGTCAGTGTCCTCGGGCTGATGGTAATGATAAACCGGATGCGCGTATCGTAGTCGGGCTGGGCAATTTCCCACCCGTTGTTTGAGTAGAAGGGGAAGTATAATTCAAAATAATCCGTTACCAGGTTCAGGCGAACCCCGGCGTCGTAGACAAACCGGGCAGAATCCCCCTGGTTGCCCAGAAATCCCATATCCCCGTATACCTCGATCCACCGCCAGAGGTTGAAACTCGCATTTCCCGTCAGCATCCAACTATTTGCAAAAGGCTGCTGCAATTTAGATTTGAACCCGCCTTCGGCGATAATGATCTGCTGGCTGAAAATACCCGTGTCCTCGGACCGACCCAGATAGTTGTAGTCGAAGAGATAGTCCGTGGGCCGGTCCAGGGCAAAGCTGAAAAAATCCGATTCCGTTTTATTTCGCAGGAATACCCCTGCGAAAAAGCGCAGGTTGATCTGCCGGTTGCTCTCCAGGAGTTTGCGGTATTCCATATCGAAGGAGAGCTTGGTGAAATCTGCGGAATGCTGGGCGTCCGCAAACCAGGAAAAGTAGTTGATGATGCCGTTTTCCAGGTGGTTGTAGCGAAGGTTGAGCACGCTGTAGTCCGGGTCGGTTTCCAGGTCGCCCAGGGCCGGGTCGATGGTCCGGAAAACGTTCACGTACCGGAGCAACAGGCTGGACCGCTCATTGGAGATCAGGTCGGCAGGCCGCCAGCCAAAACTGATAGAGGGGGTCAGGGTGGAATACCGGGAATTTACCTGGAAATGCGAGGTAGACCCGGAAATGGCGTAGTTGGTGACGTAAAACCCGCTTTTGCCGTGATAGTGCCGGTAGGTAAACCGCCCGTAACCCACCAGGGCCTGCTCCTTCATGGCGTAGGTAGGGGCGAAATCGAATACAAAAGGCCGCTGCAAGAGGGTTTTGTTGGTCAGCCGGATGCCCGGGGTAAGCCCGTCGTAAAAATTGTAGTTCGCCACAGGCATATAGAAAACCTGGTTGTAATAGGGGTTCTCGGAATCCTTGAAAAACTGGAATTTCAGTTTTTTGTTCCCGGAGAAAAACCCACCGAGGGATTTCCAGTTATCCCGTTGGTTGAATTCCGGGATATTCTGGTCGTAATTGAGTACGAGCCGTTCCTCCCCGCTTTGGGGAATCTGTACAGTCCGCGCGCCGCTGAACCCGTCGAACCAGTATTTGGAGACTACCGAATCCTCCGCTATCCCGAAGAGCGAAATCGGCACTTCGGTGCCCGTTTTGTTTTTCAGCGTTACCGACAGGGAATCCCCGGTCTGTTCCACCCGGTGGATCTTAAAATCGATCTGCTTGCTCGTGGTGACATACGTGTCAAAAAACCAGTCGATATCGTGCGTGGCGTATTTTTCCACGGACTCCCGGAAGTCCGAGGGGGTTACCCGTTCCAATTTGTGTTCGTTCCAGAAGTCCTTAATGGCTTTTTGTACGGGTTCCTCCCCCATGTAATCGGCCAGATAGGCGAGGCCCAGCCCGGCTTTATAGGTGTTCCCGATCTTTTGGTTGAACTTGATCAGGGAGTCATTCGGGGTGGCCAGGGCCTGGTCCCGGTTGCTGCGGGCCATCAGCATATACAGGAGGGAATACTGGTCGTTGAAATCCATCTGTGCCAGGTGGAAGTTCCGCACGAGCCACCAGTTGGAAATCTTGCCCAGCAGTTTCTGGTCCGGGTAAAACTCCTCCACAAACCGGATCATCAGGTAATTGACAATGGCATCGCTTACCCATTTGTCCTTCCTCGGGTCCAGGAAGAGGGTTTCCCGCATGTAGCTGCCCAGGGCCGTCTTGAGGAATTTCATCTCAAACTGGAATTGTTCCTCGTATGGGCGGATAAAGGAAGGCAACTGGTTGAGGCCGTACAGCGGGTTCTTGTTGAAATCCGTTTCGCTCACCAGCAATTGTTCATAGGGAAAATCCCCGAGGTTTTGGTGGATGAAGCGGGTGATGCGGTCGATGGAAATGCCCTGCAGCATTTCCGGGTATTTCTGGGATTCGATATCCGTAACAACAAAGAGGAACGGGGTCACATGCTTTTTAAAGGGCTTGTGGTGGTTCAGGATGATGTCGCAGCTTTTCCGCTGGCTGCCCCTCAGGGTGGCCACCTGCCGTTCCGGGAACTGGCTCAGGTTGATGTCGACAAAATTGGTCCCCAGGTACAGGGAATCCGGGAAGGTAAAATCGATGCGCGTATCGGCGATGTCCGTATAGAGGTCCTCCAGGTTCTTGTTGTTGTAGAGGTGCCAGGTGCCGTCGTATACGGCCGGGGTCAGGTACCAGTCCCTGAGGTAATAGCTTCCGTCCGGCCCATAGCCGTAAGGGGTATATCGGTTCGGCGGTAGCTTTACCGTGTAGGTGATAAACAGGCGGGTGGAATCGCCGGGGGCCAGAGGCTGCCCGAGACGGAACTCCACGAGGTCTTTGCCCGGCAGGCGGTTCCAGTTGAGCCCGCGGTACACCTCGTCCACAACGGTCAGGATTTCCGTTTCACCCCGGTCTTCCCTTTTGGCCAGGTGGAGCGATTTTTTGAATTCCTCGGCAAACCGCTCCGCCAGGGCAGTACTCTTATCCGAATAGGCGTGGTTCCAGTCGTTGAAGAAGAGGCTGGGCAGGGAATCGGCCGACTGGTTGACATAGGTGAATTCCTGTTGGATTTCGATCAGGTGGGTGTCTTCCACCAGGTTGGCGCGGATGGTGTTCCGGTGCTGGGCTGCTGCCGGATGCAGGCAACCGGCCATGAGCAGGAGGAGCAGGGGAAGTATTCCCCGGTTGGCAAAAAGGATCCGCGTATACATCCAATCAGAAGTTTGGGCTGAGCATGTGCCCTTTATAAAAGCCGTCGATAATTTCCACAACCTCCTCCGGGGTATCCACCAACTGGATCAGGTCCAGGTCCGTGGGGCTGATGTTGCCGGCCTCCAGCATCGTACCCTTGATCCAGTCGAGCAAACCGCCCCAGAATTTTGTGCCGAAGAGCACAATGGGGAAACGCCCAATTTTTTCTGTCTGGATCAGGGTCATCGCCTCAAAGAGCTCGTCCAGGGTGCCGAACCCGCCCGGCATGACCACAAATCCCTGGGAATACTTTACAAACATCACCTTGCGGACAAAAAAGTAATCAAAGTCCAGGCTTTTATCCGGATCGATATAGGGATTGTCGTGTTGTTCAAAGGGCAGGTCGATGTTCAGGCCCACGGAAGTGCCCCCAGCTTCGTTGGCGCCCCGGTTCCCGGCCTCCATGATCCCCGGCCCCCCGCCGGTGATAATCCCGTAACCCGCTTCTGAGAGTTTGCGGGCAGTATCCACGGCCTCCTGATAATAGGGGTGGTCGGGCTGGGTCCGGGCCGAACCGAAGATGCTGACGCACGGGCCGATCACGCTGAGCTTTTCATACCCGTTGACGAATTCCCCCATGATCTTGAAGATCGCCCAGGAGTCGTTGGTCTTGATTTCGTTCCAGCCTTTTGTGTGTTTTTCTTTTCTCATGTTTGTATAACGTCTGACAGGCAGGACCTTATTGTTCCTCCTGCGTTTGGGATGCCAATTGGCGGTCCGGGAACAATTCCCGTTTCAAATACCGGGCCGTATGGCTTTTGGGGTCCTTACTGACGGCCTCCGGGGTGCCGGTTGCAACAATCTCCCCCCCGCCTCGGCCGCCTTCGTAACCCACGTCGATGATGTGGTCCACCATTTTGATCACGTCCAGGTTGTGCTCGATAACCAGGACGGTGTTTCCCTTGTCTACCAGCCGGTTGAGCACTTCCATCAACACCCGGATATCTTCAAAATGCAGGCCGGTGGTAGGTTCGTCCAGAATATAGAACGTATTTCCCGTATCCCGTTTGGACAACTCCGTGGCGAGTTTCACCCGCTGGGCCTCCCCTCCGGACAAGGTGGTGGATTGCTGGCCCAGGGATATGTACCCGAGCCCCACATCCTGGATGGTCTTTAGCTTCCGGTAGATCTTCGGGATATGCTCAAAGAATGTCACCGCTTCGTCAATGGTCATTTCCAGTACGTCCGCAATGGATTTTCCCTTGTAGCGGATCTCCAGGGTTTCCCGGTTGAACCGCTTGCCGTAACAGCTTTCGCATTCCACATACACGTCCGGGAGGAAGTTCATTTCGATGACCCGGAGGCCGCCGCCCTGGCAGGTCTCACACCGGCCACCCTTGACGTTGAAACTGAACCGTCCGGGCTTATACCCCCGGATGGAGGCTTCCGTGGTTTTGGCAAAAAGCGCCCGGATCTCGCTGAACACCCCCGTATAGGTGGCCGGGTTGGACCGGGGCGTCCGCCCGATGGGCGCCTGGTTGATATCGATTACCTTGTCCGCGTGCTCAAGGCCTTCGATTTTTTCGTACGGCATGGGGCGTTTGACCCCGTTGAAATAATGCGCGTTCATAATCGGGTAGAGCGTCTCGTTGACCAGGGTGGATTTACCGCTGCCGGACACGCCGGTAACCCCGATCATCTTCCCCAGCGGGAATACGGCCGTGACCCCTTTGAGGTTGTGTCCCGTACACCCACTGAGGACAATCTCCTTCCCGTTGCCTTTCCGGCGTTTGGCCGGCACCGGGATTTCGCGGCTCCCGTTCAAATAGGCCGCGGTAAGCGTGTCGTGAAGCCGCAGCGTTTCCGGGGGACCTTCCGAAATGATCTCGCCCCCGTGTTTTCCGGCCATGGGGCCGATGTCGATGACGTGGTCGGCCTTCTCAATCATGTCCTTGTCGTGCTCCACCACGATCACCGAATTCCCGAGGTCGCGCAGCGCTTTCAGGGAATTGATCAGACGGTTGTTGTCGCGCTGGTGCAACCCGATACTGGGTTCGTCCAGGATATAGAGGACCCCCACCAGTTGGGAACCGATTTGCGTGGCGAGGCGTATCCGCTGTGCCTCGCCCCCCGAGAGGGTTTTCGAACCCCGGTTGAGCGAGAGGTATTCCAGGCCCACGTCCAGCAAGAAGCCCAGGCGGGTGTTGATCTCCTTGATAATCTCCCCGGCAATCTGCAACTGGTCGCCCTTGAGCCGCTCCCTGAGATCCCGGAAAAAAGCAGCGAGTTGGCCGATATCCATTTGGGCGAGTTCGGCGATATTCCTGCCGTCTACCCGGAAATACAGGGATTCCTTCCGGAGGCGGGCACCCCCGCAGTCCGGACAGGACACCTTGTCCATATAATCCCGGGCCCACCGTTTGATGCTGGTGGAATCGCTGTCCCGGTACTGGTTGACGATAAAATGGGCAATCCCCTCGTATTCGATCTTGTATTGCCGGCGCACACCCAGTGTTTTGCTGTCCACCTCAAAGCGTTCGTTCCCGCCGTGGAGGATCACCTCCAGGGCCTCGTCCGGGATTTTTTCAATCGGGTCGCCCAGGTCAAAGCCGTATCGCAGGGCAATCGTCTCGAGCTGCTTGAAGGCCCAGGATTTTTTATAAGTGCCCAGGGGCGCCAGACCGCCGCCCTTGATGGATTGGGAGGCGTCCGGGATGATTTTCTTCCGGTTTGCCTCATAGACATGCCCCAGGCCGTTGCATTCGGGGCACATCCCCTTGGGTGAATTAAAGGAAAAGGTATTCGGTTCGGGTACAGGGTAGGAAATACCCGTTTCCGGGCACATGAGGTCCCTGCTAAAATACCGGGGCTGATCGCTTTCCGCTTCCAGGACCATCATCACGCCGTCCCCGGCATAAAGGGCCGTGCGGATACTCTCGTCCAGCCTGCCTGCCGTTTCCGCATCTGAGGCCGCCTGCAGGCGGTCTACCACGATTTCAATATCGTGGGTCTTGTACCGGTCTACCTTCATGCCTTTCTCCAGGTCGCGAATCTCCCCATCTACCCGTACTTTCACGAAACCCTGTTTGGCGATTTGCTCAAATAGTTCCCGGTAGTGCCCTTTGCGCGACCGGATCACCGGGGCGAGCACAGTGATTCGCTTCCCTTCAAAATCACTGACGATCAGGTCGCGGATTTGCCGGTCCGTATAGCTGACCATCTTTTTGCCGGTATGATAGCTGTAGGCATCCGAAGCCCGGGCAAACAGGAGCCGGAGGAAATCGTATACCTCCGTGATTGTCCCCACAGTAGACCGGGGGGATCGGGAGGTTGTTTTTTGCTCAATGGCAATGACCGGCGAAAGACCGTCGATTTTATCGACATCCGGCCGTTCCAGACTGCCGAGGAATTGCCGGGCATAAGCGGAAAACGTCTCGATGTACCGTCGTTGACCTTCAGCGTATATGGTATCGAATGCCAGGGAGGATTTTCCGCTACCCGAAAGGCCGGTAATCACCACCAGCTTTTCCCTGGGAATCTGTACGTCGATATCCTTGAGATTGTGCGTCCGGGCACCCTGTACATCAATCGTTTCTTCCGTTTCTGCCATTTAGTTTCTGAAAGGTTGCAAAAGTACGATTTTACGCGCGAAATCCGAAGCAGGTATGCCCTGTGTTTTGCTTATTCCCGGTACTCTGCTAATTTAGCACGCATCTAAAATTCAGAACAATGCAATTACTCGGAATAGGTTCAAGAATCGACCACGAAGAACACGGCAAAGGCGTTGTCGTCAATGTGAGTTCGCGGCACTATTGGGTTTCCTTTTTGGACTCCGGCCTGGAGACAATCCCTATCGATTCCGAATTCGAAGTGATCGAAGCCCTCCACGACGACGTGGATACGGTGAGTTTCACGGATGTGGAAACCAGTCTGATCGGAATCCTGCGTCGCTGGAGCGATGCCACCAGCCTCGTGCCGATTGCCGACAAATGGAAAGGGGGGACATTGACCCTGAAGCCGGGGGATGCGAACCTGTCGGCCAAGGAATTGCCTATCGATACCTTCTTTCATAAAATCGTTATGGTGCGCGACCGCTTGCGCGTAATGGAACAACGGATTAATTCCCATAAAGGCCTGGACGATTCAGATAAAGTAGACCTGCAGCAATACATCACCCGGATCTATGGGAGCCTGACGACGTTTAATGTGCTGTTCAAATCCCAGAGCGACCAGTTCGTCGGGGAACGCGCCAGGTAAAGCCTTATACGGCGGGGCGATAGGCCCTTTGGGGGGAGGACCCCACGAGGTGCGATTCCGTCTGCGGCCCCCGTAGAATCGCGTCCCGCACGCCGGGGCAGTGCCGGATGACAGCAACTGTGCCATTCTCGCTTTTCAACCCATATTGCCGCCTGGAGTCAAAGACGATCCAGGGGGAATTGCCGAAGCGCAGCCTGAAATAGCGGGAGAGCAGGGGGAGCACGTCGTGGCGGGGGGCGATTATTCCACAGGGGACCCCGGAAGCACTGTGATTAAAAGCCAGGCTGGATTCAATAGCGAGTTTTTCCCCTTCTACCTGTGACGCCCAGGCCTCGAGACGGTTGCGAATTGCCAAACGGCTGTGCTGTTCCGCTTCGCATTGCTGTTCCGTTTCGCCTTCCTGCTGCAGCAGACATTTTAAATAATTGAAGATGGCCAATTCCTTCCCATCTCCGGCAGCCAGGAAGGCAAAATAAACCAGCCGCTGCAAGCCGGAACCCCTGTTGCCGATGGCGTCCCAAAAGGCCTTTGCAAGCTGTCTGTTGGGAGCGATTTGCCGTTCGCTGACAAATAACCCGCCCTGGGGCACGGGTTTTGCAGTTATCCGGGCAACCTGGAGCTGTTTTTCCAATCCGGTTGCCACTGCGGTCATAAACCCTTCGAATGTTCCGTCGTAAATCAAACAACTGCCTGTTTCCATTTGCTTTGTATTCAGTGATTCCTTAACAATCCTTCTGGGAAGGAATCCATTTATAATTGGGATATATTCCAAAAATATGTAAATATTCCGAAATATGGAATAAATCCGAAAAATATTTTGGAAATATTCCAGATAATGTATCTTTGAAAGGAAACGGGCCGTAAAGAGCGGCCATATACAGGAACATATGGAACAGGAAATCAGCACCAGGCGGTTTACGGAAGTCCGGCGGCAATTGGGGTACACCCAGGCGGAATTTGCGGAATTGCTGGGGATACCCAGCACCACCGCCGATATCGAACGGGGCAGGACCAAATTGTCCGGCATGGTGGTTTCCGAGTTGCTGAGGCAGTTTAAAATCAACCCGCTTTGGCTATTCGGTTCGAGTGAACGGCAATACCTGGAACCCGCTTCGGTCAATGTAATGCCCAAGGTGGTTACCGTGGATTCCGCCGACAGGGAAAACATGGTCCTGGTCAACGCCAAGGCGGCCGCAGGCTACCCGCAGAATATCCAGGACAGCAGCTGGTTCCGCCGGTTGCCTGCCTTTGACCTGCCCATCCCGCAATTCCGGAATGCCACCTACCGGGGGTTCCAGGTGGAAGGGGACAGTATGCTCCCGAACCTGCGACCCGGGGACTGGGTACTGGCCCGCGCGGTTTCGGACTGGAAAGAAGTTAGCCCGAACCGGATCTATGTCATTGTGCTGGAGGATGCCGTACTTGTAAAGAAGGTGGAAAAATTACCGGGGACCGGACGATTCCGGCTGATTTCCCTCAACGAATCCTATGCGCCCTACGAAATCTCCGAGTCCCAGTTGCAGGAAGTCTGGGAAGTGAGCAGCAAGATCACCTTCGGGGTGGATGCCACCACCGAGACCGGGCTGCTGCGCCAATTGCAGGAATCCATGGATGAGCTCAAACAGAAACTCGCCAGGGCCTGAGTAGTTCAAGGGCTGCTTAAAAAAACCTACCCGGCACAACCTGGCCAGGGTATTGTTCCTACGGTATTTTTATTTTCGGTGGGTTACCCGTTTCCCGCCTTTTCTTAGCTACCTCCCGGTTTTGTCATTCAGAACCCTACCGCCGTATCATCACCCCTGTGGTCCGCACCCCCTTCCAGACGACCGTCCGGCAGGACCCGGATCCCATCTACTTTTCCGATAATCGGGGTGTAGTCCTCATTCAGGATGTAACCCCGTGCCCTGAGGCTGTCCTTCAGGCTTTCAGGGAAGCCTTCCGGTTCAAATACCAGCAGGTCAGGGAGCCATTGGTGGTGGAACCGAGGGGCATCCACGGACTGCTGCATACTCAGTCCAAATTCATAGACATTCAGGATGGTCTGGGCAACGGCCGTAATGATGGTAGACCCCCCCGGGGTCCCCACAGACATCCAGAGTTTCCCGTCCCTTTCCACCAGGGTGGGGGTCATGCTGCTGAGCATCCGCTTTTCGGGCGCAATGCTGTTGGCTTCCGCCCCGATCAGGCCAAACATATTGGGGACCCCCGGTTTCGCACTGAAATCGTCCATTTCATTGTTGAGGAAAAACCCGAGGGGCGCACAGTAAAGTTTGGAACCATAAGCCCCGTTGAGAGTAACAGTGGCGGAAACGGAATTCCCGGAGGCGTCGACAATGGAATAGTGGGTGGTTTCCATACTCTCATAGGCCGCGAGTTCCCCTTCCGCGATTTCCGAGGAGGGGGTGGCTGCATCGAAACTGAAACTGGCCATCCGTCCCCGCAGGTAGTCCTCACTGAGAAGCGTATCCAGGGGGATGTCTACGAAGTCCGGGTCGCCCAGGTAATAATTCCTGTCGGCATAGGCGCGCCGGGCCGCCTCGGTAAACAACTGGATGCTGCGGGCTGAGTGCATGCCCATCCCGGACAGGTCGTAGGGTTCGATCATTTTCAGGATCTGGTTCATGGTGACCCCGCCACTGCTGGGCGGAGCCATAGAGATGATTTTCAGATCCTTGTAGGTGAATTCCACCGGGTCGCGCCACTTGGCCTGGTAGCGCGCCAAATCTTCTTCCGTGATATAACCGCCGGCCTCCTGGATAAAGGCCGCCAGAATACGTGCGGTCTCCCCCTTGTAAAATTCGTCCCGCCCGTTCCGGGCAATGCGCTCCAGGGTCTCCGCCAGGGCAGCATACCGCAAGGTGTCCCCGGGACGGCAATGGTTGGCGAACAGGATGCTGTCGCCGTTGACCGCGATCATATCGGCCCGTACCCGTTCCAGGCGCCGCGCCTGATTCTCGGTCACCACCACACCCTTGCGCGCAAGTTCGATGGCCGGCGCCAGGAGGGTATCCATCGGCAGGGTCCCGAAACGCTCGTGTACCTCAAATATCCCGGCAATGGCGCCCGGCACCCCGACAGCTGTGGCGCCCATCCGGCTTTTGGCCGGGTCCGGGTTTCCCAGGGAGTCCAGGTACATATCCGCCGTGGCGGCCAGGGGCGCTTTTTCCCGGTAGTCGATGCTGCCGGTGGTCCCGTCGGCCAGGCGGTATACCATAAAGCCGCCTCCCCCCAGGCTCCCTGCAAAGGGGTAGGCCACGGTAAGGGCCATCTCCGTGGCGATCATCGCGTCAAAGGCATTCCCGCCTTTCTGAAGGATTTCAACGCCGATCCGGGAGGCTTCCGCCCGTGCCGAAACCACCATGGCCTTCTCGGCCACCAGGCCCGTGGGTTCTGGCGGTGCCTTGCGGCAACCCGCAGTTCCAAGTATCAGGAAACAAATAAGAAATGCCCGGAGGACTGTCCGGGTAGGAGGGATAAAGGTCAGTCTCAAAAGGATGCTATTTTATTGCGGGAAAAGATAATCAATTCCCCAAAAAACGAATGGAATTCTTCCCGGAAAGCCTCGTAGTGCCAGCCCAGGTCGTCTATGGCCTGGTCCATCCCGGATTTGTTGTTGGTCCTGCGGTTCATCCCCTGCAATACGCGGGCAATCCCCTCCATGCTCGCGTAATTCACGAGCCAGTTGTCAGCCACCATATAGGGGTAGAGTCGCTGGATGTTTACGGGCAACCAGTCAAAATTCTCCTCCAGGAGTGCGTAGAAATTGTCCGCAAATTCCGTAAGGGGGGTATCCGAATAGCGCTCCCAGTCCCGGGCCAGGAAATGGTCGTAGTAGATATCCACAATCACCCGGCTGTAATGGCTGTACCGCTTGTGCAGGCGTTTGCTGCTGCGCCGGGTGGTCGGATGGGCATCGGTAAACGTATCGATGGCCCGGTGCAGCAGGATCCCCTGCCCGACCCGTTCCGGGTAGTCTTTGTACTTCCTGCCGCGGATGCTGTCTGCGATGAAATTGCCGAGGGCGAGCTCATCGTCCCCGAAGGAAAGGTAAATATGGGCCAGGTAGTTCATGAAGCCGAATGCAGGCCTTAAAAGTACGGATTCATTCGCATTACCAGTCGTTCCCTGTATATTTGCGCGAAAAGCAGAGTAACATGACATTGATAAAATCCATATCCGGAATCCGGGGAACCATTGGCGGCCACCCCGGGGAGAACCTGACACCCCTGGATACCGTGCGCTTCGCTGCCGCCTACGGCACCTGGCTTCGGGAGCACCGGCCCGGCAAACGGCTGCAGGTAGTAATCGGCCGGGATGCGCGGTTATCCGGAGAGATGGTCCAGGACCTGGTAGTGGCCACGCTCACCGGGCTGGGAATCGATATCCTGGACCTTGGATTATCCACCACGCCCACCGTCGAACTGGCAGTACCTATGGAAAAAGCCGATGGGGGGATCATCCTGACTGCCAGCCATAACCCCAAGGAGTGGAATGCCCTGAAGTTGCTCAATGACAAAGGGGAATTTCTGGATGCGGAAGCGGGTACGGAAATCCTGAAGCTCGCCGAATCGGAGGATTTTGATTTTGCCGGGGTGGACGAGCTCGGTCAACGGACAATCAACGACGCTTACCTGGACATCCATGTGGACGAGGTGCTCGCCCTGGAATGGGTGGATGCCGATGCGATCCGGAAAATGAATTTCCGCGTGGTAGTGGACGGGGTGAATTCTTCCGGGGGAATCGCCATCCCCAAACTGCTGGAAGCGCTTGGCGTGGAAGTCGTGAAATTATACTGCGATCCCACCGGGGAGTTTCCCCACAACCCGGAACCCCTCAGGGAGCACCTGGGGGACATCTGCAAAAAAGTGGTGGAGGAGCAGGCCCACCTGGGGATTGTGGTGGACCCGGATGTGGACCGATTGGCGTTTATCGACGAGCAGGGCAACATGTTTGGAGAGGAGTATACCCTGGTGGCCTGTGCCGACTATATCCTGGGCAAGAACCCCGGGAATACGGTATCCAACCTGTCATCCACCCGGGCGCTCCGGGATGTGACCCTCTCGCACGGGGGGCGTTATACGGCAGCCGCCGTGGGGGAAGTCAACGTAGTGGAAGCCATGAAGGAAACAAAGGCCGTAATCGGGGGCGAAGGCAACGGGGGGGTAATTTACCCGGCCAGCCACTACGGCAGGGATGCCCTGGTGGGGACCGCCCTCTTCCTGATGCTGCTGTCCGAACGCGGCGTTTCGGTAAGCGAGCTGAGGAAATCCTACCCGGCCTATTTTATGAGCAAAAACAAGATTCAACTGACCCCGGACCTGGACGTGGATGCCATCCTCCGGGGAATGGCCAAAAAATACGAGACCGAGGAACTCCACACCATCGACGGGGTGAAAATTGATTTTTCGGACTGTTGGGTACACCTGAGAAAGTCCAATACCGAGCCGATTATCCGGATTTACACAGAAGCCTCCAGCCAGGAGGCCGCCGACAACCTGGCGGGAAAAATCATCGGGCAGATCCGCGCCCTGGCGGGGCTTTAAGATTCTGAAGTTTCTTCGTCAGGAACCCGAGGTCACTTCCTTTGGCCGGGCCGGGAGGTGTTTTGGTCGCTTGTTGCGATGCTTCCACCGCTTGTGGGTCCAGAAATAATATTCGGGGGCTTCAAGGATGGAACGCTCAACCTCCCGGAAAAAGGCATCGGTAATACCGAAGTCCGGCACCGATTGCGGGTCGTCTGACAGCAGGATGATCTCACTCCGGTAAAATCCCCGGCCCGTCTTGCGCACTTTCAGGTATACGGCCGGCAGGTCGTGCTTTTTACAGAGTTCCTCCGCCCCGGTATGCATGGGCACCGTAATTCCCATGAAGTCCCCCCAATGCACCGCCTTTTTGACCATCGGTGACTGGTCGCTGATAAAGCCGATGGTGGCGAGTTCCCGCTGCCGAACAATTTCAGCCACTCCCTTCCGCGTCTCCCGTGTCGGGATCAGGGTGGTACCCCATTTGGCGCGGATCCGGCGGACGAGTTTATCGAAATACGGGTTGCCCAGGGGCTGATACACCCCGTACCCCCGGGAACGGATATGGGAGTCCAGAGACAGGGCCCATTCCCAACTGGCGTAATGGGGCATCAAGAGGATGACGATCCGGTTTTGCCGTTCCAGTTGATGCAGGATTTCCAGGTTGTCGATCTGAAACCTTCTCTGCATTTCCCGTTCGGAAATAGCCAGTGTCTTGATCATTTCCAGGAACATATCGCACATGTGGGCATAGAAACGTCGTTCAATGGTCCGGCGCTCGGATTCCGGCCGGTCCGGGAAAACCAGGGCGAGGTTTGCGCGAACAACCTGCCGGCGGTACCGCACGGCGTGGAACAGGAGGAAGAATACTCCGTCGGATAACAGGTAGAGAAGCGGGAAGGGCAACCGCGCCACCAGCCAGAGTAGGGGGTAGGCCACCAGATAAACGGCTCGTTGCATGATCAGGAATATGGGCAAATATAGCTATATTTGGCCCCAAAAATAAGGGCCCCGCATGAATTTACACCTGGCTACCATCATCCTGATTGCCGCCAATATCCTGGTGAGTATCAAAGGCTTCAACGATTTGCAGTTCTTTGACCGGTATAAGTTCAACATCAGCGCTATACGGGCGGGTCAGCGGGAGCGGACCATTACTTCGGGTTTCCTGCACGTGGATGTGGCCCACCTTTTTGTGAACATGTTCACCCTGTATTTTTTTGCCGATGTGGTTATCGACTGGTTCGGGCCCTCCCGGTTTCTGATCACCTACCTGGTAAGTTTACTGGCCGGGAGCCTGCTGGCCATGTATTTTCACCGGGACGAACCTTTTTACAGCGCCGTGGGCGCCAGCGGTGCGGTGACGGGCGTACTTTACGCGGCCATCCTGCTGGAACCCGAGATGCGCCTTGCCCTGATGTTTATCCCGATCCCGCTCCCTGCCTATATCCTGGGGATAGCCTACCTGTTGTATTCCATCTACGGCATGAAAAGCCGCCTGGGGAATATCGGGCATACGGCGCACTTTGGGGGTGCGGTTGGCGGGTACGTCATTACACTCCTGTTCAAGCCGGATATTATCACAAGCCACCCTACCATGGTCATCCTGCTGGCACTCCCCATCGTTTTGCTCTTTATCCTCCAGAAACTCGGAAAGATTTAGGAATTCCCCTACGGGAATCCCGCCTGACAGCTAAAATCCCCCCTGTTTTATACGATTCCGGTCTTCCCGGCGTTAGGGACATACCCAAAGCCTTAAAAAGACCTACTTTATGAAACATGTGGTATGGGCCATATGCGCCCTTGCACTCCTGGCCGGGTGCAGCGACCAAACGACTATTTATCAGGACAACCTTCAGGACGACCTCGTACTGGAGACCAACCCCAATGCGCTTGCGGCAGCCATCAGCTACAGCCAGGCCGGCGTGCTGGGGATCTATGAAGAAAACAACGCCAGCGGCAAGGCTCCGGATGAGGCCGGGGACTACCCGTTGACGCTTATCGCGTCCGTTTCCCCTCCATCCTACCAGGCCGGGGACAATTTGACCGCTTCCCATGTGGACCTGGATGGCGCGTTTGCGTATGTAGCCTACAACACCGTCGGGGAAACCTATTCGGGTGCTGTGGATGTGGTGAATATCTCCGACCCCCATAACCCGAGGGTAACTGCTCGGCTTTTTTACCTGAACGCCGATATCAATTCCCTGGCGTACGCCAACGGCTATCTCTATATCGTCGGCGGGGTAGATGCCGAAACCTCGGCCACGGCCACAGCCAACTCGTTTGTGGCGCGTATTCCGGCGAGCAACGGGACGCTTTCCACGGATGCCATCACCTATGGCTTCCAACAGGGCTATAACGCCACCGATGTGTTGGTGCTGGCCGACCGGATCCTGGTGAGCAGCGGCAAGGAAGGCAGTATTACAGCCTACAATCCCACCGACCTGACAATCCTGGACGAAGCCTTCGTGGCGGACGCCCGTTCCGTGGCGGCCACGCCTACGGGAATTGCGGTACTGGATGCGGGTACCGGGGTGCGCCTTTGGAATACGGACCTCACGGAAAACTCCGTGGTGGCGGTTACCACAGATTTGGGTGAAGCCACCAAGAAAACACTGACTGTGGGGGACGGGACGCTCCTGGTTGCGGAGGCGGACCGCGGAACCGGCCTGTACGATTTGGGAAGCGGGGAACTTCTGGAATATCTTCCCATCCCGATTCACCCGGACGGGGTGGAAGCCGATGCCGTGGTTACCAATGCAGTGGTATCCAACGAGGCCGTCATATTCATGGCCAACGGGGGTGCCGGTCTCTGCATTTCGGAGGAAGACGCAAACGGCGCCGACCTGGTGGGCATTGTGGAACTGGACGGTTCCGTCAACTATGTGGCTTCCCAGGGCGATTACGCCTTTGCGGCCACCGGGGAAGGCGGGCTGCAGATCATCAAGCTCAACCGGCCCAGCGAGAGCCTGGAAAGCCGGTGTGAGGGACTCGATAAATACCGGGGTTCTTCCAGGATGGAAATCGCTTCGGGTACCTCTGAGGCATACAGCGGGCAAAAACGACTCAATACCATCGATGTCTTCGGGGAACTCCTGCTCTGCGGTTCCTGGACGGTCAATAACGACGTGGAAATTGCGGCAGACGCCTCGATGAGCCTTTACGGCACCCTGGCCGTCGGCAAGTTTTACCGAAAGCGCGATATCACCGTAGGCGAAGGCAGTGTCCTGGTGATTGAAGGGGATGTCACCATCTACGGAGACCTCATCCTGGAAGACGGTGCCAGCGTAGAATTCCTCGGGACCGAATCTGTCCTGGATGTTTTCGGACAGGTTGTTCAGAAGGGCAACGCAACCATTACCGGTACCTTCCGGGATGTGCGCGGGGTATTCTAGGATTTACCGGAGTACTAGGGCAGCAACTCGGCTATTTTCTCTTCGAGTGCGTCTCCCCGGAGGTTTTTGGCTACGATCACCCCGTTTTCATCCAGGATAAAACTGGCCGGGATGGCGCTCACGTTGTAGAGTTCGGCAATTTCATCGAAGTACCGGACGTTAGACACGTGCTGCCAGTCCAGGTTATCATCGGCAATGGCCTGTTTCCAGTCTTCCGCATTGCGGTCCAGGGAAACCCCCAGTACCTTGAAGCCCTTATCCTTGTATTTGTTGTAAACCCGGACGATATTCGGGTTCTCCGCCCTGCAGGGACGACACCAGGCAGCCCAGAAATCCACCAGGGTTACCTTCCCGAGGGCTTCGCTCAGGGCAAGCGGGTCACCGTCCGGGGTCGGGGCGGAAAAAGCGGGCGCTTTTGCCCCGATGGCGGTGCGCTTTGCAGATTCCAGTTTTTCGGATATACCCGATCCGTGCGTGGTTTCCCGGATCTCCTCTGAGAGGGTCCCGTAGAGTTCCTCCACCTCGGCCACGGGAACGGCATTGCTCTGGAGCATCCGGTTTAAGACCAGTGCGGAGATCAGGGCATCCGGGTTTTCTCGAACAAAATCCTTCTCGTACTGCGTCATGCGGTCCAGCAATTCAAAGTATTCGTCCCGCAGCGACTCAATCATCACCGTGTCTTTTTCCATTACCGCTTTACGCATATCCTCATTCATCGAGAGCCGCTGCCGGGATTTTTCCCGTGCGCCCTGTATATAAGCTGCATACGCATCGTTCTGGGGAGTCCCGCTCAGTTCGGCTGCCTGCAGGCTGTCTTTGTGCGCCCGAACATCGATGGTCCCATTCTCGAGGATTAGCGGGATGCCCCCGCGAACCCCTTTGACAAAGAGGTAGTACAATTCCGGTTGATCGGCTGTCCCGGCAAAGGAAAAACGGCCGGCATCCAGGGTAGCCGTATCCACATCCACGGGTTGCATATTTTCATCGCTTTTTCGCAGGATCACCTGGGTTCCGTCTGCGAGGTCTCCCTCCAAACTCCCTTCAATTCGGAAACCTTCCGAGCCCCCGTCATTACAGGCCGCAATGGCCAGTCCACATGCGATAATCAATAGCGTTTTCTTCATTTTTTCACAAATTGAAGCCCAAAGGTAGGCAGTCGGTCAGGAATAAAAAAACCCTTAACAAAAGCTTATGTCAAGGGTTTTCAGGTCGTTGTACGGTTATCAGAATTGGTATCGGATTCCCAGTGCGATATCGAAATCAAAATTATCCGAAAACCCATCGTAGCCCGTCAGCCCGAGTTCCGGCCGGAAATCCAGGGAGAGGAGCAGCGGAATGTCGAAATTGTATTCGATACCGATGTCGCCGGCGGCAAAAAGGAACAGGCCCCCATCGTCATCCACAGGGAAACCCGGATCGAAATCCACGCTCCCAAGGCCCCCGCCAACCCCGTAATACCAGTTGAAGTTGCCATCCAGTATACGTACCCACTGGTAGATGCCGGTGAGTTTAAATGCGTCGAAGTTCCGGGAATCGCGCCATCCCAGATCCACCTCTACCCGGTTGGATCGGGCGATGGATTTCTGGTAGGAGATTTCCGCCCCGAAACCGTCGCTGTCACCCAGCCGCAATCCGAGTGCGTGGTCCGAAATACTCTGGGCACTCAGCCCGGTCGTAAGCAGAACGGAAAAAATCGTTAGAATTCGTAACACTTTCATACAATTCGGTTTTATTTTGCTGCCAAAAATAGGCCATCTCAGGTGGCCTTCCGTTAATAAAAACTTAATTTAGACGTCAAAAATTGCCCGGATTGGAGATTTCTGAACTCAAACAACTTGCGCAGTCGCTCGGAGGGACGCTGCATTGGGACGAACTGCACCAGGCCCTCTATGCAACGGATGCCTCGGTTTACCGCATGAAGCCCCTGGCTATGGCTTTTCCCAGGGATTCCTCGGATATCGCAAAGCTGATCCGTTTTGCCGGGGCCCACGGGGTTGGTTTGATACCCCGGACGGCCGGTACTTCCCTGGCCGGACAATGCGTGGGGCCGGGAATCGTTGTGGACGTATCCCGCCACATGACGGAAATTCTGGAGCTCAATGCGGAAGAGCGCACCGTCCGCGTGCAACCGGGGGTGGTCCGGGACGAACTCAATGACTTCCTGAGGCCCCACGGCCTGTTTTTCGGGCCAAACACCTCTACCTCCAACCGCTGTATGATCGGGGGGATGGTCGGGAATAACTCCAGCGGTACGACCTCCATTCAATATGGCGTGACGCGTGATAAAGTCGTTGCCCTTACCGCACTGTTATCCGATGGGAGCGAAATAGACGTCCGGGATCTCAACCCCCGGGAATTCCACGAGAAAGCCCAGGGCGAAACACTTGAAGCAAATATTTATAAGGAGATACATAAGGAACTATCCAATAAGGAGATACAAAATGAAATAGTTCGAGAATTTCCGCATCCCGACATCCACCGCAGAAATACGGGCTACGCAGTGGACGCGCTGCTGGATACCGCTGTTTTCGGACGGTCCGATGCGCCCTTTAACCTGGCGAAAATCCTCAGCGGCAGCGAGGGGACGCTGGCATTTACCACGGAGATTACCCTCCGGCTGGACCCACTGCCCCCAGGTGTTTCCGCTATGCTTGTGCCGCATTACCGTACGCTCGATGACAGCCTGTCGGACGTGGTGCCGGCCATGACGCACGACCTGCACCTCTGCGAGATGATGGACAAAGTGATCCTGGATTGCACACGGAACAATCGGGAACAAAGCGAAAACCGCTTCTTTGTGGAGGGCGACCCGGCGGCCCTGCTCATGCTCGAAGTGCGGGCCGGGGATGCCGATGCCCTGGAAACGCGGATACGCGCCCTGCAAGAGACCCTGAAAACCGCCGGGAGGGCCTATGCGGTTCCCGTCCTGTACGGGGAAGATATCCGCAAAGCAGTTGATTTGCGCAAGGCGGGGCTTGGGTTGCTGGGAAATATGGTGGGCGACCATAAAGCCGTTGCGTGTATCGAAGACACGGCTGTTGCCCTGCCGGACCTCAGGGATTTTATCGGGGAATTCACGAAAATCATGGAGGGCTACGGGCAACAGGCCGTGTATTACGCCCATGCGGGGGCAGGAGAGCTTCACCTCCGGCCCATCCTGGACCTCAAAAAATCGGCGGACGTGGCCCTTTTTCGCTCAATCACCACAGACGTGGCCCGACTGACCAAAAAGTACCGGGGCTCCTTCAGCGGGGAACACGGTGACGGGATAGTCCGTGCGGAATTTATCCCGATGATGATCGGGGAGGAAAATTACCAGTTGCTGCGGCGAATCAAAACGGCCTTTGACCCAAAAGGCGTTTTCAACCCCGGGAAAATCGTCGACGCGTTTCCTATGGATCGCTCCCTGCGTTACGAGCCGGACCGTGAGGAACCCGAACCCGGTACACTTCTCGATTTTTCGGACAGCCAGGGAATATTACGCGCCGCCGAAAAATGCAATGGCAGCGGGGACTGCAGGAAGTCGCATACGATGGCCGGAGCCATGTGTCCGAGTTACCAGGCCACCCGCCGGGAGTCCGATACAACACGCGGCCGGGCCAATACGCTGCGGGAAATGCTTACCCAATACCCGGGAAACAACGGTTTTAACCGGCCGGAACTCAAGGAAGTGTTTGATCTTTGCCTGAGCTGCAAGGCCTGTGCCCGGGAGTGTCCGAGCAACGTGGATGTGGCCACACTGAAGGCGGAATTCAGCTATCAGTACCAGAAGGCCAACGGCTTTTCGCTCCGCAACCGGCTATTTGCCTACAACACCCGGATAAATGCCCTGAACAGCCGGGTGGCCGGCCTGGCCAATGCCCTGACGGGGAACAATGCCGTGGGCCGGGCTCTAAAGCGCCTTGCGGGGGTGGCCCCGGAGCGGACCCTGCCGCCCGTCGGCCGCGCCGATTTTGACGGCCACCTGCGACGGCTGCAGGCCGAATACCGACCTGAAGGCCGCCCGGTAGCCCTGTACATTGACGAGTTTACCCGTTACCTGGATACGCGGCAGGGGAAAGACGCCGTGGAATTACTGACCCGCCTGGGATACCGGGTAGAACTGTTTTTTGCGGAAAGCGGCCGAACGTTTATCTCCAAGGGGTTTCTGGAACAGGCCCAGCGCCTTGCCCGGAGAAACAGTTCCGCCCTGTCCGCCCTGGCTGAAAAAGGAATTCCGCTATTGGGGCTCGAGCCGTCGGCGATCCTTACCTTCCGGGACGAATACAAGCGTATGGGGCTGCCGCCCGAAACCGCCAGCCGGATAGCGGGGAACGCCTTCCTTATTGAGGAATTCCTGGCGGGCGAGGCTCGGGAAGGCCGCATTGGAAGCGACCGGTTTACCCGGGAATTCCGGGAGGTGAAGATCCACAACCACTGCTACCAGAAAGCGCTTTCGGACCAAAAGATCACCTTCGACATATTGAACCTGCCGGAAAATTACCGGGTGTCCATAATTCCTTCGGGCTGCTGTGGGATGGCGGGCTCATTCGGATACGAAAAAGAGCACTACGGGGTGAGTATGGCAGTGGGCGAGCTGCGGCTTTTCCCGGCTATCCGAAAATCGGAGGATACCGTATTATTGGCGGCCAACGGGACGAGCTGCCGGCATCAGATCTACGACGGAACAGGCCGGCGGGCCGAACATCCGGTAACACTGCTTAAGGAGGCGTTAATCGCCTGAACCGTCTGTGGTTTTCTTGTCTTTATTAGTCTCGGTAATCTCCAGAATACTGGAGATGAGCTGGTTCATGTCCATCCCTTTGAGTTCTTCGTCAGCAAAGAAAGGGAGGAGCTTGTCTTCCTGGTATTTGTAGAGTTTCCAGCGCTTGAAATGGTATTCGAGGGCCGTCAGGCTCTCCACCCAATCCCCGGAATTCAGATAGAGACAATTTCCTTTTGGGGTCTCTCTCCACGCTTTCTTCGGATGGTGGATATGTCCGCATATCACAGTGTCGTAGCGGTTTTCCAGGGCCAGGTCTACGACAGATTTTTCAAAGCGTTCCCGGTGTCCGGCAGCAGCCCGGTTTTGCCCAGCGCGACGTGCCAGGGAATAAGGCCCGCGGCCTGTCAGGCGGCGCACCCGGTTGAAGCCCCGGTTGGCAAGGAACAACAGCCGGTAACCCAATGCGCCCAGGCGGACGACCCACTTGGTTTGCGTACCCGCCAGGTCGCAGATATCTCCGTGAAAGATCCAGGTTTTGCGGCCGTCCAGGTTGAGCAGGAGTTTATCCCGGATCTGCAGGTTCCCCAGGGTGGTCCCGGTAAACTTCCGGAAGACCTGGTCCCGGTTCCCGGTCAGATAATACACAGTGGTACCCGAGGCAGCCAGTCCGAGGATTTTCTTAAGCACCTTGAAGTGGGAGGGAGGGAAGTACGCCTTGTCGAACCGCTCGAAATCGAAAATATCCCCGTTTAAAACCAGGGTTGCCGGGCGAATACTGCTCAGGTAGGCGAGCAGGGAGTCGGCCTGGCATTCCCGGGTCCCCAGGTGGACATCCGAAAGGACTACTATTTGCGGCTTGCGCTTTTTCAATGGAGTTCAGGTATTTGGGGTCAAAATTATGACGTCCGGTATATAAACGGAAATCCCGCAGATGAATTCTTCCCTTCCCCAAGGTTAAGTTTACGTAAGGCAAGCCGCTTTTGAGTTTAAGCGACTATTATTCGATGCCCTTTGGTTCGCAAGGTGTTAAGAAGTAACTTTGGGGCTTGTTAAATCCCGGGAATCCGACGTCCCATTCCATCCGGAATCGGGTGCCCCGCGTCCAAATTACACTACGATGGCAGGAAACAGCTTTGGTACGGTTTTCAGGCTCACCACCTTCGGGGAGTCACACGGTAAAGGATTGGGCGGGGTAATCGACGGTTGCCCGGCCGGTTTGAAGATCGACCTGGAGGCCATCCAGAAAGACCTGGACCGACGCAGGCCCGGGCAGTCCGCCATTGTTACCCAGCGCAAGGAGTCCGACCAGGTGCAGTTTTACTCGGGGATATTCGAGGGGGAAACCACCGGGACCCCCATCGGTTTTCTGATTCCCAATGCCGATCAGAAATCAAAAGATTACAGCCACATCGCCGGTACATACCGGCCCTCCCATGCGGATTATACCTACGATCAGAAATACGGCAAGCGGGATTACCGCGGTGGCGGGCGCAGTTCCGCCCGGGAAACGGTTTGCCGGGTGGTGGCCGGGGCGATTGCCAAACAGCTCCTGGGGGATGTATCGATCCAGGCTTATGTTTCCCAGGTGGGAAACATGGCCCTGGATACCCCGTATGGGGAACTAAACCTGGAGGAGGCCGAAAACAACCCGGTCCGCTGCCCGGATCCGGAAATGGCATCCCAAATGGAAGCGCATATCCGGGAGGTCCGTAAATCCGGGGATACGATAGGCGGGGTGGTCAGTTGCGTCATCCGGGGCGTGCCCGCCGGGTGGGGGGAGCCCGTTTTTGATAAACTACACGCCTGCCTGGGCGGGGCCATGCTTTCGATCAACGCGGTGAAGGGCTTTGAATACGGCAGCGGCTTCCAGGGCGTCACCATGCGGGGCAGCGAGCACAATGACGCCTTTAACCCGGACGGCAGTACCCGGACAAATCACAGCGGGGGTGTACAGGGCGGAATCAGCAACGGCATGGATATCTATTTCCGTGTGGCCTTTAAGCCGGTGGCCACCCTGCTGCAATCCTACGACACCATCGACAAAGAAGGCCGGGAGGTCACCGTCCAGGGGAAGGGAAGGCACGACCCGTGCGTCGTCCCGCGGGCCGTCCCTATTGTGGAGGCCATGGCAGCCCTGGTCCTCGCGGACATGTCGCTGCTGGCCCGGCTCTCCCAAATCTGAAAGCCTGAATTTGGGGGGATTCCCGCATAAATAGTATCTTCCGGGCTCAAACCAAATAACCTATATGAGGAAGCTCGACCTGCACTGGCAAATCCTGATCGGGATGTTGCTGGGTATCGTTTTCGGATTTGTAATGACTTACCCGGACTGGGGGGCCGAATTTGTCCAGGACTGGATCAACCCCTTCGGGACAATATTTGTCAAACTCCTCAAACTCATTGCCATACCGCTGATCCTGGCCTCCCTGGTCAAGGGGATTTCCGACCTGAAGGACATCTCCAGTTTCCGGAATATCGGCCTGCGGACCATCGGGATTTATATCGTGACCACAGTGGTGGCCATCAGTATCGGTCTGATCCTGGTCAATATCATGAAGCCCGGGAACGGCATTTCAGAGGAAACCATCGCCCAGCTCGAGCAAACCTACGCCTCGGATGCCGGGGTTACATCCAAACTGGAGGAAGCGAGCCGGCAGCGGGAGAGCGGACCCCTGCAGTTCCTTGTGGATATGGTGCCCGACAACGCTTTTCAGGCCCTGAGCGACAATGCGCTCATGCTGCAGGTGATTTTCTTTACCATTTTCCTGGGGATCAGTATGCTGCTTATCGGGGAGAAGGATGCCGAGCCATTGAAAAAGTTTTTTGACGCCCTGAACGAAGTGGTCCTCAAAATGGTGGACCTGATCATGCTGACGGCACCAGTAGCCGTCTTTGCGCTCCTTGCCAACGTGGTGGTCTCCTCGGGAGATCCGGATCTGCTCCTGGCACTGCTCAAGTACGCCGGAGTGGTTGTCCTCGGGCTCTTCCTGATGATCGTCTTCTACAGCCTCGTGGTCGCTACCTTTACCCGCTACAACCCATGGACCTTCCTGAAGAAGATCAGCCCCGCCCAATTGCTGGCCTTTTCCACGAGCTCGAGTGCTGCTACCCTGCCGGTTACCATGGAGCGCGTGGAGGAACATATCGGGGTGGATAAGGAGGTCTCGAGTTTTGTGCTGCCCGTAGGTGCCACCATCAACATGGACGGAACCAGCCTGTACCAGGGGGTTGCCGCCGTTTTCATCTCCCAGGCGCTCGGTTTTGAGCTGAGCCTTGCTGGGCAGCTGACCATCATCCTCACCGCATTGCTGGCCTCCATCGGATCCGCCGCCGTGCCTGGCGCCGGGATGGTGATGCTGGTGATTGTCCTGGAGTCCATCAATTTCCCCGCAGACAAACTAGCCATTGGCCTGGCGCTGATATTCGCCGTCGACCGGCCGCTGGACATGCTCCGTACAGTAGTCAACGTTACCGGGGATGCCACGGTTTCCATGATGGTAGCCAAATCGGTGGGGAAACTCGGGAAACCCAAGGTCAAAAACTGGGACGATCACCTGGACGAAGTTCGCTGAGCCACCGGAGTCCGGCCGGTTTCAGTTCTGGCGGAGAATGCTTAACGAAAAATGCGCAATATGAATATCTGTTTCCTGATGTATCCCTGGGAAGAAATCGACCCGGACAACGATACGAGCCTGGCGCTCATCCACGAATGCGTGCGGCGCAACCACGGGGTGGCTGTTTGTACCCCGGCCAACCTCACCATCCGGAACAGCGTCACCAGCGCGTTCTGTACGGTGATCAACCGGATGGAAAAGATACCCGGTAATTTGAAAGCCTTCTACAAGAAGGCGACTACCCGGGAGGAGATGCTTCCTCTGGCCGGATTCGACGTGATATTCATGCGTGCCAACCCACCCCTGGACCCACTCATGCTCAACTTCCTGGACTCGGTAAAGGACGATGTGTTTATCGTCAATTCCCTCCGGGGGTTGCGGGAGGCCAACAACAAGTTGTATACGGCAGCGTTTGGCGATACGCACAGCAACATCATACCCAATACGCACGTATCCAAAAACAAAAATTACCTGATCCGGCAGATCAAAGAATCGGAATCCGACCGGATGATCCTGAAGCCGCTTAACGGATACGGGGGTTCCGGGGTGATTCTCATTGAAAAGTCGGCCATGTCCAATATCAATTCGCTGCTGGATTTCTACATCACCAATTCGGACGGCACTTCAAATTACGTCATCCTCCAGGAGTACATCGAAGGGGCCGACCAGGGGGATATCCGGATCCTGCTTCTCAATGGGGAGCCAATTGGCGCCATGCGCCGCATCCCGGGCTCCGGCGACCACCGTTCGAATGTTTCCGCAGGGGGTTCCGTGGCCAAGCACACGCTGACCAAACAGGAAAAGGCGCTTTGCAAGCAGATTGGCCCAAGGCTGGTCAGCGACGGGCTCTATTTTGTGGGGATCGACGTGATCGGCGGGAAGCTGGTAGAGGTGAATGTGATGTCCCCGGGCGGGATTACCTACATCAACAAGGCTTATAAAACCAAGGTGCAGACCAAGGTTATCGATTTTATTGAAAGCAAGGTGATGGACAAGTTGAAGGCCTTTGACCGCCGTTCCCGCCTGCGTAAAGAGGTTGACGATGCTTAGGCTCCCGGTGGCGGAGATGCTCCGCCGCATTGAACGGGGAGAACCCTTTGAAGCCGTAGCCGATGACTATTCCTTCAGGCTGAAAATCGAAGAGTACGCCCCCCTGGTGTGCGGGGCTGTCCACGACGGGCACCAGTTCCGCAAAGCACTATGGGGTATCTGCACGCATACGGAATACGAGCGATGGTATGAGGAGGACCCCTGTACCCGGGACATGGTAGCCGACCACCCGATAGTCCTGGCGGGCTGTGACAGCCGGTTTGAATACGACCTGAACCGCCCGCCGGAGTCTGCTATTTACGAGGACGCCTGGGGCAAACCCCTGTGGAAGCGACCCCTTCCCGGGAGGGAGCATCAGCTCAGCCTGGGAAAACATCAGGCCTTTTACCAGGTAGTCCATGCCCTGGTCGGCAAGCTCGAGTCCCTGCACGGCGCCGTTCTGGTCATCGACATGCACAGCTATAATTACCGTCGCTGGCAGCGGGAGGTACCCACCTGGAACCTGGGGACTCGCAATATCGACAATGCGCGTTTTGGACACCTGGCCGAGGCCTGGCGGGCAAAACTGGCGGATATCGTATTGCCCCACGCAATCCCCTCCACCGCCCGGATCAACGATACCTTTCAGGGCAACGGATACTTTCTGAAATTCATCACCCGAAACTTCGGAAACACCCTGGTGCTCGCCACCGAGATCGCCAAGGTGTATTGCGACGAGACAAGCGGCATCCTCTATCCGGAAGTCGTGGCGGCTGTACGCCGGCAATTGAAAGAATTAATACCTTTGCAGCTCGCCGCATTCCGAAAATCCCTATGACCGAACCCCGAATACACCCCGACCTGCAGCACCAGTACGCCCGGGTCCTGGAAATCGATACCCACCTGGACCGCCTGGTAAAGCGCATCGAATTGCTGCAGTACGTCAACCCGCTGAATACGGAAAAGGAAAAACACCGGTTTTTCGCATCGAAATTTACGGAGGAGCCGCAATTTAAGTATCCCAAACTCAAGTTCGACCCCTATAAGTTGCACCGTCTCTTTTTTTCCCATCGGCTGGATCGCATTGAGGACCCCGTGATCCGGGACATGTATAAGGAGGTCATCTACTTTTACGCGAATATGGTGCAGTGTATCGAAACGATCGGGCACGGAAAACGGTTCTACTACAATTCCCTGAGAGTCTACGGCACGCCGACGGAGAAAGACGTGGAAAACGCCCGGTTTATCCTGCATTTTGAAGACGAACCCGCTTTCGGGAACATGGAAAAACGGCACAGCCCGGAAGCGGCCCGGGCCTACTTTGAGAAATTCGCAAAGCAATACGATTTTCCTCTGGACATCCGGTTCTCGACGCATATTGCGGCGGAGGCCATGGTGAGCAATAGCAGCCGCAGCCTGCTTATCAAGCGGAACGCCCGGTTCAGCGATAACCAGTTGCTCACCCTGGCACACCATGAAATTGGGGTGCACCTGGTCACAACTTTCAACGGGCTGGCGCAACCCCTGAAAATATTTTCCAATGGATTGCCCAAAAACGTGGAGACCCAGGAAGGCCTGGCCGTTTTCAGCGAATACATGGGCGGCGCCCTTACTTTAAAAAGACTTAAAGAGATATCATACAGGGTATTAGCATCTGATAGTTTAAGTAAAGGTTACAGCTTTGCAGATACCTTCGATCTGATCCACAACCAGTATAAGCTGGACCGGGATGCGGCATTTACGATTACGCTGAGGGCGCATCGGGGGGGTGGTTTCACCAAAGACCGGCTCTACCTGAGTGGGTTGCGCAAGATCTATAAGCGCTATTTGCGGGAGGAATCCATGGACCGGATGCTCACCGGCAAGGTTGCCCTGGATTTCGAAAAGCAGATTGCCTACCTGCAGGACATCGGCCTGGCCGTGAAAGGGCCGCACGACTGCCTGAGTTTTCGGGATAAGCGCAATACCAATCCCACACTGGACTTTATCCTTAACAACCTGAAATAACGGGGCATTGGGCTGTTAAGGCCCGATGCATCCATTAATCCAGGAACTTTTCCTTTATTTCCGGGGTGGGCAGCATGCAATCCTGCCGTTTGCCGAACCAGCCGTACCGGTTGCGAGCCACCAGGTCGTAAACCCAGTCGCGAACCGCACGCGGGATCCAGCCGGTGAGGAACGGCAGCCAGCGGTACCCCTTCAGGTCCCTTGCAATTTCCAGAGCGGCGTCGGATTTGATGTAATAGGCTACCCCGGGGTCGATCAGGATGATGGAGTCTACCTGTTCCGTGTCAATGCCCCTTTCCCGGGTCAGTTCCCGGGCTGTTGGCCCCTGCAACGGCGCCATCAGGAAAACATCTTGCCTGTCTCGCTGGATGATGCGCTGGACTGCAGCGTTGCAAAGGTTGCAAACACCGTCGAACAGGATGATTTTTTTGCCTTCAGGGAAATCCATGTCGCGAAGATACGTCGGGGTTTGCGATTTCTGCTGCATGGAATTTGCGGAGGGCTAAATTATCTTGAATGAGGGGCGGGGAGGGGTACCCCTAATAGGATAAATCGCCGCTTTATATCCACAGATTAAATGAAGCTACCCGGCTGCATATGCAGTATCACCCCTTCTTGCCTTTTTCCACCAATTCCAACTGGTCCACACTCACATTGGTGGTAAATATGCCGTAGTTGACAATCGCTTTGTCCTTCTCGATGCTGTCAATACTGCCCACGGATTTGCCGTCTTGCAGCCGCACCCTGTCGCCCACCTTCAGCACGGGCTTCGGCCGGGACTTTTTGCGCTTTTCTTCCTGTTTCTTTTTCGCAGCCTTTTGGCTTCGTATCTCCTTTATCTCCTTCTTAATCTGTTGGTTGGCCTGCTCTTTCTTTTTGATCTCGGCCCGGGATTCAGCCGATGGCTTTTTGCGCTTGCTGTTCTCGGTTTCCACGATGCGCAAGAGCTCAGAGATAAGCGGGCGCTTCTTTTTCTCCCGGAAATACCGTTCGGCCGCCTTGTCCACCCGGGTGCCCAGGTGGATCATCCGCTGGTGGTAATCATAAAGCTCCTGGTAGCTGCTGAGTTTTTCCTTCAATTTGCTGTTCAGGGTCTCCAACTTTTCGGCCTCCTCCCGCGCTTTGCTCTCTTCTTCCTGAAGCCGGTCCCCGGTCTTAGCCATTTTGCTGCGTTCCTTCTGGAGTTTGGCGATACTCTCGTCGAATCGCACCTTGCCCCGGGATACTTTCTTTTTGGCTTTGTTGATCAGGCTGAAAGGGATGCCGTTTTTCTGGGCTACTTCAAACGTGAAGGAGCTCCCCGGCTGGCCCACCTCCAGGCTGAATACCGGCTCAAGGGTTTTTCGGTCAAAGAGCATGTTTGCATTGCTGGCATGGGGCAATTCCCCCGCCAATGCCTTTAAATTGGCGTAGTGCGTGGTGATCACGCCAAAAGAGCCCCGTTCGTAGAAGGTTTCCAGGAAGGTTTCCGCCAGGGCGCCGCCGAGTTCCGGGTCGCTGCCCGTGCCGAACTCATCGATCAGGAAAAGGGTTTCCGCATTGCATTTTCGCAGGAAGCGGTTCATGTTTTTCAACCGGTAGGAATACGTGCTCAGGTGGTTTTCGATAGACTGGTTGTCGCCGATATCGGTGAGCACCTGATCGTAGAGCCGGCAGGAACTTCGCTCGTGGACGGGGATAAGCAGGCCGCTTTGCAGCATCACCTGCAGGAGTCCGATGGTTTTCAGGGTGATACTCTTCCCGCCTGCATTCGGCCCGGAAATTACGATAATCCGGTTCTCCGGGTGCATCCCGATGGTCTGGGGCCAGGTTTTCAGGCCCTGTTTCCGGTTGCTGAGCAGGAGCAACGGGTGGTAGGCATCGCGGAGGTAGTGCTTCCGATCCGAATTGATCTCCGGGAGGATCCCCCCGTAAGATGCCGCATAACGTGCCTTAGCTGCCGTCAGATCGATTTCCGTCATGACATCCTGGTAGGTGGCCAGATCCGGAATAAAAGGCCTTAAATCGGCTCCCAGGGCCCGGAGGATTTTGTGGATTTCATCCTTTTCGTCGAGTTCCAGCAATTGGAGTTCCCGGTTATGCCGTTCGGTAGCCTCCGGTTCGACATAGACAATACTGCCGGTCTTGGAAGTGCCAAGCACATTGCCCTTTACCTTGCGACGGTACATCGCTTTCACCGCGAGTACCCGCCGGTTCTCGACCACCGACTCCCGAATTTCGTCCAGGTAATCCGCTTGCTGGTAGCGCGACAGGGCGGAATTGAAACTCTTGTTGATTCCGGCCCGCGCCTGTTCCATTTTCCGGCGGATCTCCCGCAGATTGTCCGAGGCGTCGTCGCGGATTTCCCCGAAACGGTCAATCACCCCGCCGATTCGCTCCGGGATTATCGCGTGGAATTCCGCCCGGGCAACCCATTGGTTCAGATACGGATAATAGTCTGCAAACTTTTTAAAAAACCGCTGGTGGTCCCGTATCAAACCAGCCAAATCGGACATATGCCGGAAAGCCTCGATGGGCAGCAAACTGTTTTCCACCTTGAGCATCCCCAGGAAGGAGTCTACCGGTTCAAACCCGTGATTCGGGATCTGGTTGTCGTTTTCAAACGACGCCAGGTATTCCGAGGCGCGAGCCAGGCTATCCTGCAGGAGCCCGGCATCGCGGAAAGGGGTAACCGACCGGGCCGCCTGCCTGCCGGGGCCCGTATGGCAGAATGCCTCGAGTTGTTTCCGGATTTCCGGGAATTCCAGGTCTTCAAGCGTTTTTGCAGTGATTTTCTTCATCGTAACAGGCAACCTGGCAAAGGTAGTCAATGCCGGTAAAAAGCGGAATGGCGAATTGCTGAAAAGGACGGCGCGCCCGCCCGTCTTCCGCCGGGTATTTTGTACCTTCGCCGAATAGCCCCGTCTCCCTGAAAAACCAACTGATTCCTCATGGAAGTACGCATAAACCCGGCCTGGAAACCGCTTTTGCAACCGGAATTTGAGAAACCCTATTTCCGGAAACTCACCGATTTTGTCCGTCGGGAATACAACGAGCACACTTGTTACCCGAAAGGGGCGGAGATCTTTGCAGCCTTCTCCCACTGCGATCCCGATGCTGTCAAAGTGGTTGTCATCGGTCAGGACCCCTATCACGGACCGGGGCAGGCCAACGGGCTGTGCTTCTCAGTTCGCGAGGGACTAAGCCATCCGCCTTCTTTGGTGAATATATTCCGGGAAATTGAGCGGGATCTCGGGCAGCCCTGCCCGCAGAGCGGGGATCTTGGCCGGTGGGCCCGACAGGGGGTGTTGTTGCTCAACGCCACCTTGACCGTTCGCGCCCACAAGGCGGGAAGCCACCAGAAACAGGGCTGGGAAATTTTCACCGATGCGGTAATCACTAGGCTTTCGGAAGATCGCGACAGCCTGGTGTTCCTGCTCTGGGGCGGATTTGCCAAGCGCAAGGCACCCCTGATCGACGCGGCGAAACACCATATCCTGACCTCGGGCCACCCGTCCCCGCTGAGTGCCAATCGGGGGCTGTGGTTTGGCAACGGCCACTTCAGAAAAACAAATGAATTGCTGGAAGCGGGGGGGAGGAGCCCAATCGAATGGTGATTGGAGGCTCCTGCACGAGCAGGCCGCCTTTACGGGCGTGCATCCCGGGAAAATTCCCCGCCTAGAAAGGGTTTATTTGGGATTCCCGGAGGTGGGCTCCCATAAGAAATCCTCCTTCCTGATATTGTTGGACAATAAGTTTAATTCAAATAATGTATTGATTACATTATCAAGAACATGTACTTCAACCTGTTGCTGACTCCACTCGGTGATTTTTAGCCAGGAACGTATATCCTCCAATTTCTGATCATACCGGAGCGCCAGGGTCTGGTCGATATCCGGGATGGCTTTGAAGCGAGAGGTGTAGCTATTGATGACCTGCAGCAGGGTTTGCAGGACCCCGGGCTTTGAACGCGCATATTCGCCTCGGGCAACCAAAACAAAACAAGGCCATGGGGTTGGGCAGACCCCGACCCGCCGGAACACATCGGAATCGACCAGGGCCTGGGTGGTAAACCGTTCCCACATAAAATAATCGGCTTCTCCCGCAGACAGGGCGCTAACTGCCCCGTCCAGGGTATCGACCACCTCAAAACCCATGGATTGCGTATCCCAGCCCATGTTCCCGGCAAGGACATAAGCCATCAGGTGGCTGCCACTTCCGTACCGGCTGATGGCCGCCCGGCCGTTTTGAAGCTCTCCGACCTCCTGGAAATCGCTTTTACTGCCCACATGGATGCCCCATTGCAGCGGAGATCCCACATATTCCTGGACAATGACGGCATCCAGCCCCCCGGAAGCCGCTTTGACAAATCCTTCAGTGAGTATCAGGGCGAGATCTGTCTCCCCTGCTTCGAGCATGGCGCACATGCGCCCGGTTCCCTGGGGCACATCCGTCCATTCGAGGTGGATGCCCTGTCGGGCAAAGGCGCCGTCCTGAAGTGCGAGGTGCCAGGGCAGGTTGAAATGTTCCGGGACTCCGGCTATTCGTGCCATATTTTCCATAGAATTCAATTTATACCAGGATTTCCAAAGTGCGGGTGATCAACCGGTCGATAGTCCGTGACGGGTCTTCGGAAAACTCCCCGTTTGCCCGGTTGGCCAGGATAGCGCTCAGGGAGGCGGCCTGGTGGCCCAGCAAGCCGGCCAGCCCGAGGATGCCAGCTGTTTCCATCTCCATATTGGTAATCCGGAGGTCCCCAAACCGGAACTCAGCCATCCGGGCCAACCAGTCCGGTTGTTGAAGGGGCAGGCGCAACCTGCGGCCCTGGGGGGCGTAAAACCCCGGGTTGGTAGCCGTCATCCCGCGGATGACTTCCGACGTACTCAATAAATCCGTAAGCCCGGGATCGGGGGTCACCACGTAGGGCACCGCTTTCATAACAGACCATTGCATCGCCTCCAGAAAGCGGTACTGGATATCTGCCCGTTGCAGGTGCTCGCTGTCATAGTAGTGCAACAAGCCGTCAAACCCGATGGCATACTCGCTGATTACGAAGGAATCCACGGGAATATCCTTTTGCAGCGCCCCGGAGGTACCGATACGGACCAGGCGAAGGCGGGTTGTCGCCGCCCTGGGTTGCCGGGTCTCAAAGTCAATGTTGAAAAGCGCGTCGATTTCGTTCAGGACAATATCGATATTATCCGTTCCGATGCCCGTGGAAACGACACTCAGGCGCTGTTTGCCCAACGTGCCCGTGTGCGTGGTGAATTCGCGCTTGGACACGGAGAATTCAACGGAATCAAAATGGCGTGAGACCTGAGGGACCCGTTCGGGATCGCCCACCAGGATGATGGTTTCGGCGAGATCCCCCGGCCGTAGATTGAGGTGGTAGACGGAGCGATCCGCATTCAAAATGAGTTCGGAGGGCTCCAGGGACATATCAGAGCTTTAGGATGCGCCCGGAATCCGAATTGTAAAGGAAGTTGTATTTCAGGGCGCCGCCCAGGTAGGCATCACTATCGCGGATCATCGAGTAATAACTCGTTTTCCGGTCCAGGATGTCCTTGCCGGTTTTATTGAGCCGCGCAGGGCTGATAGAGGAAAAGAGCGGCTTGAGACTGGATAGGATGCGTTCGTATTGAGAATCGCCGAAACCATACCACCCCTGGTTGGTCAGCAGGGACTTCATCAGGGCTTTCTTGCTTTTCGGTTTCTCCTCGGCAACTACCTGGAGGACCCGGTTTTCCAACTCGTTAAGCCCGTTGCTGATGGTCGGGAAGCGCTTGAGGTGGACCAGGATGCTGTTTTCCAGGTAATCAAATTTGTAATTCTCAAAATCCGTCAGGTTTTCCAGCCGGATCGGGTTGTCGCTGCAGTAGAGTTGCCACACGTAGTCCGCGTATTCAATATCGTCCTGTGAGAGTTCTACCCGTTTGTCGAAGAGTTTGTGGATTTGTTCCTCGCTCAATTCGGAAAGGCCGTGGTACTTGCCGTCGGATTCCTGGTCGCCGCTGCAGGCCAGCGTGATCCGGGCGTGACGCCGGTGCGTTTTCAGCCAGCTGATGACCGCCAGCATGTTGATCTGGCAAAAAAGGTCGTATTCAAACCACAAAATAATCTCGTCCTGCTGTTTGTGGTTGCAGAGCGAGCGGTATTCCTTCAGCGTTTTTTCGATGAACCAGGATTTGCTGACGTTGTAGTTCTTGTGGAGGAATTCAAACCGGGTTTTCCAAAAGGCTTCGCTGCCCACATTGGTCTCCGTCTTCCCCTCGCACAGCATCTCCCGCCAGGTGATAATGTCGCCCTTCAACTTCAGTTCTTGTAATCGCTGGGTGAAATTATCCCCGTTGGTAATGTGCAATTGGGAACTCATTTTCGGACTGTTTTGGTTGCGGTTCTATCGAGTAAATGTAATACTTCGTCGATAAAAAGCAAAACTAATTAACAGATACCCGGCGGATTATCCGCCTACCCGCTTTACGTTAAAACCTTTGCTTTTAAGAAGTTGCATAATCTGGTCCCGGCAGTCGCCCTGTATGAGGATGCGGTCGTCCTTGTAGGAGCCTCCAACCCCCAGGTGCTTCTTGATTTCCCGGGTAAGGGAAGCGAAATCCGAATCGGCACCCGTATAGCCCTCAAGGACCGTTACCGGCTTGCCGCGGCGCTTCTCGTAAATACAGCGGATGGGGTCTTCCTGCAGCCAAACGGGGTTTGGGTCGGGATTCCCCGAATCGGATTCCGATTCCGGTTCCGGTTCGTGGTCGGGAAACAGGTTTTTCAGTTGATCTCGCAGGTCCATGTGCAGCTATTTTTTCACCAAGCCGAGCTCCACCAGCCGTTCGTGCAGGAATTCCCCCGCGGTGATGTCCTCAAAGCGTTTCGGGTTTTCCTCGTCGATGCAGTGCTCCAGGCAATCCAGGGGCATCGTGCTGATGGGGTGCATAAAAAACGGGATGGAATAGCGGGAAGTACCCCAGAGTTCCCGGGGCGGGTTGACCACCCGGTGGATCGTCGATTTCAGCCGGTTATTCGTCAGGCGCGATAGCATATCGCCCACATTGATCATCAGCTGGTCCGGGGCGGCAATTGCGTCGATCCATTCGCCCTTGTGGTTTTGTACCTGCAGGCCCTTGCCGTGCGCGCCCATGAGCAGGGTGATCAGGTTGATATCTCCGTGGGCCGCTGCCCGGACGGCATCTTTGGGTTCCTCCGTGATGGGCGGGTAGTGGATGGGCCTCAGGATGGAATTCCCGTTGTGGATGAATTCGTCAAAATAATTCTCGGGCAATTCCAGGCGGAGCGCAAGGGCCCGTAAAACATACTGCGCGGTTTTCTCAAGCATCTTGTAGGCTTCCCGGCCCACTTTGTTAAACTCCGGCAATTCTTCAACCAAGACATTATCCGGGTATTCCGCTTCGAGCTCCGGGTCGTCCTCCACGTATTGCCCAAAATGCCAGAATTCTTTCAGGTCGCCCGCTTTTCGCCCCTTGGCGTGCTCTTTTCCAAAGGAGGTATACCCCCGCTGGCCTCCTATGCCCTCAATTTCGTATTTGGCCTTGACCTCCTGGGGCAGGTTGAAGAAATTCTTCACCTGACTGTAGAGCTCCTCCACGAGCTCTTCCGAGAGGAAATGCCCGCTAAGCGCTACAAAGCCAATGTCTTCAAATGCCCCGCCGAGCTGTTCGACGAAGGCGTTTTTGCGCTGGGGGTCCCCGGAGATGAAGTCGCGCAGGTCGGCACTGGGAATCTGGTTCATAGGCTGCGTTTTTACTGGCCCAAAGTTAATAAAATAATAGGCCATCCTGCCGGCGAATATGTAGATTTGTGGGTAAATACCCATTGCATACCCTATGGAAAAGACCCCGCTTGCTTTCGACTACGAAACCTTCCAAGTGCCCCGCGAGATGCAGCTCAGACTCTACCGGGAAATGTTGCGCCCCCGGCTGATTGAGGAAAAGATGTTGATCCTGCTGCGTCAGGGGAAGATTTCGAAATGGTTTAGCGGCATCGGGCAGGAGGCCATTGCAGTGGGTGTGGCGGCCAGCCTGAAGCCCGAGGAATTCATCCTTCCCATGCACCGGAACCTGGGGGCGTTTACCTTCAGGGACGTACCCCTGAACCGGTTGTTTGCCCAATGGCAGGGCAAGGCTAACGGATTTACCAAGGGCAGGGACCGGAGTTTCCATTTTGGGAGTATGGAGCATCGGATTGTCGGCATGATCTCCCACCTGGGCCCGCAACTGGGGGTGGCCGACGGGATTGCCCTGTCGGACCTTTTACAGGGGCGCAGTCGGGTGACGGCTGTGTTTACGGGGGAAGGAGCCACCAGCGAGGGGGATTTTCACGAAGCCCTGAATATTGCGTCGGTATGGGGGTTGCCGGTGCTGTTCTGCATAGAAAACAACGGGTACGGGCTGTCCACCCCCGTTTCCGAGCAGTATAATTGCGAAAACCTGGCCGACCGGGGCGCCGGCTACGGGATGGAATCGCATATTCTGGACGGCAACAACATCCAGGAGGTTTACGCGAGAATCAGCGAACTATGCGCCAGTATGCGGAAGGAACCCCGTCCGGTCCTGGTGGAGTTTAAAACTTTCCGGATGCGCGGACACGAGGAAGCCAGCGGCACGCGCTACGTCCCGGAGGAGATGATGGAGCATTGGGGGAAACGGGACCCGCTGGAAAACTACGCGGCCTTCCTTCGGGAGTCCGGGGTCCTCAGCGAAGTTCGCGAGGTGCGGATTAAAAAGGAAATTCAGGAGGAGATTGATAACGCTTTGGACGAGGCATTTGCAGAACCCGCTGTTGAATTCAATGAAAGTATTGAGTTAAATGATGTGTTTAAACCATTTGTATTTAAACAAGTTGAAAAAGGATTAAATGCAAATAATATCCGCTTGGTAGATGCCGTCTCTCAGGGACTCAGGCAGAGTATGCAGCGGCACGACAACCTGGTGCTCCTTGGGCAGGACATTGCGGAATACGGTGGAGTCTTTAAAGTGACGGAAGGGTTTGCGGAGGAGTTTGGGACAGACCGGGTCCGGAACACACCCATTTGCGAATCGGGTATCGTCTCCACGGCCATGGGGCTCTCCCTGGGGGGTATGAAAGCGGTGGTCGAGATGCAGTTCTCGGATTTTGTCACGTCGGGGTTCAACCCGATTGTCAATTACCTGGCCAAGGTGCATTACCGTTGGGGGGAGCCGGCAGATGTGGTGATCCGGATGCCCTGCGGTGCCGGAGTGGGGGCGGGTCCGTTTCACTCCCAGACCAACGAGGCCTGGTTTACCAAAGTCCCCGGCCTTAAAGTTGCTTATCCGGCATTCCCGGCCGACGCCAAGGGATTGCTCGCCACGGCCATCGAGGACCCGAATCCGGTGTTGTTCTTTGAGCACAAGGGTCTCTACCGGTCGCTATACGGGGATGTGCCCCAGGATTACTTCACCATACCTTTCGGGCAGGCAGCGCGTTTACGGGAAGGGGAGGGCCTGAGCGTAATCACCTACGGCGCCGGGGTGCACTGGGCTATCGAAGCCCTGGATGCGCTGGGGGTCACCGATGCCGACCTAATTGACCTGCGGACGCTCTGCCCGCTGGACACCGGGACGGTATTTGAATCCGTCCGCCGGACCGGGAAGGTCTTGCTCCTGCAGGAGGACACGCTCTTTGGCGGTGTATGTTCGGACCTTGCCGCCATGATAGGCGAACATTGCTTTGAATACCTGGACGCGCCGGTTCGCCGGGTGGCTTCCCTGGAAACCCCCGTGCCTTTTGCCCGTAACCTGGAAGCGGGTTTCCTGCCAAAAAAGCGGTTACGCCGGGCCCTGGAAGAACTGATTGCTTACTGAGGCGGGGTAACCGGCGGCACGCTTCCCCCTTTACGATTTTAGCGGGGACACAATTCTGCGGATCGGGCAAAGTTTCTACCGGGATTTCGCGCATCTTTCGATATAGGCAACGTCCGGAAACGGGCTTAGACCGTATATATTCGAACAAAACAATCATTTATGAAACGCATACTCCCAATGATACTCCTGGTGGCAATGGGGATCCAATCCTGCTCCGTTTCCAAAGCCGTACGGGAAAAACGCAACATGATAAGCGGTACGTGGACCCTCACGGATATCGTTTACGCCAATAACGAAGGGACATTTAAGGCAACCCTGTTTGACGATGCCGATGCCATATGCTATGAAGGCAGCGAATGGTATTTCCGCGACAACAACAGCACGGGGCGCTATACCATTGAGTCCGGCAGTCTCTGCAATGGGGGCGACCGGTTTTTCCGTTGGTCTGTCATTGAGCAACCTGAAAGCTACAACCCGACCTTCCAGTTCAAATTCATCGACGAAAACCGAAAGGACATCTCGGGCGGCTACGGGTACCGGCTGACAATCGAAAACCTGACGGCCACCGAAATGCAAATGCGCTCCAATGTCCGGGTAGACGGCCAGCCTGTGAGCGTTGTATATCAATTTATCAAAAAATAATCCATGAAAACCTATCGTATGCGCATGGCGAGCTGGATGCTGATCCTCGGGCTCGTATTCGGTTGCAATACCGTTAAAAATGCAAACAACAAACAGAAAGGCGCTGTTATCGGCGCCAGTAGCGGCGCGGTCATCGGCGGGGTCGTCGGCAACAATGTGGGCAAAGGCAATACCGTACTCGGCGCCATCATTGGCGGGGTAGTCGGCGGAGTTGCCGGCGGATACATCGGGGACCGGATGGACCGGCAGGCCGAAAAAATAGAAGAAGAACTTCCAGGTGCGGAGGTAAAACGCGTAGGGGAGGGGATCAATGTCACCTTCACCCAGGACCAGGGGGTCCACTTCGCCACGAACCAGTCGGCTATTGAAGGCGCCTCGGTAACCACCCTGAACAAACTGGCGGGGATTTTTAAGGAATACCCGAAATCCGTGATCCTGGTGGAAGGACATACCGACAGCGCCGGGCCGGAGGATTACAATATGAGCCTCAGCCAGCGCCGGGCAGAGTCTGTGGTCAACTACCTGGTTGCCCAGGGGATAGACAAGGACCGCTTTACGGTTAGGTGGTACGGGGAAACCCAGCCCCGTGCCGACAACTCCACCGCGGAGGGCAAGGCCCAAAACCGCCGTGTGGAAATGGGGATCATCGCCAGTGAGGCCCTCAAGGAGGAGGCCCGGAAGGAAACGGGCGGAAACTGATCGCCAGCTTCCCCGATTTGAATCCAAATAAAATTAGTCCCGGCTCCGGCCGGGATTTTTTTTGATTTCGCGTAACTTAAGAAAATGGAATTCACGGAAATCGCCATTGCGGGAGGGGGTCTGGCCGGCCTGACTGCGGCCATCGAGTTGAGGTGCATGGGGCGGGACGTTACGGTTTTTGAAAAGCATCCCTACCCGCGCCACAAAGTTTGCGGGGAGTACCTGTCGGCCGAAGTACTTCCGTATCTGGAATCCGTCGGGGTGGACATCTCGGACGCCCCCCGGATTACCCGCCTGCGGCTCCAGTCCGAAAGAGGCAGGCCGGTATTTGCCGATCTGCCGCTTGGGGGGCTGGGCATCAGCAGGTATGCGTTGGACCACCGGCTCTGCGAGGCGGCTTCCGGGCTGGGTGTCCGCCTGCGGTTTGAAACCATTCGGGAAATCAACCCCGGGGAAACAGGCAGCTCGCTGCGTACGGATGCAGGAAATTATCGGGCCGGTCGCATCCTGGCCACCTGGGGCAAACGGAGCAACCTGGACCGGCAGCAAGACCGGCCGTTTTTTGCAAGAAAATCCCAATGGATGGCGATTAAAAACCATTACCAGGCCGATTATCCATCCGACCAGGTGGGGCTCTATACTTTTCGCGGGGGGTATGGCGGTTTGTCGGTTACGGAAACCGGAGCCCTCAATTTTTGTTTCCTGATCCGCCAGAAACGATTCGCGTATTATAATTCACCGGAAACCTGCGCAAAAGAAATTATTGCAGCGCACCCCGGGTTGCGGGAGGCGTTAGGGGAGGCGAAACCATTGTTTTCACGTCCATTGGCCATTTCACAGATCTCCTTTGACGCCAAGAAGCGCCACAGGAACCAGGTATTATTTGCCGGGGATGCTGCGCAGCTGATCCACCCCTTAACCGGCAATGGTATGGCGATGGCTATCCTGGGGGGCAGGATGCTGGCCCGGCAACTCGGACAACAGGCGGGTGTCCCAGGCCCCGGAAATGGGGTGGCGAATGAAGATTATTCAGGGAAATGGGATACCGCTTTCAGGGGTCGGTTGTTATCCGGCCGTGCATTGCAATGGCTCCTGACGCGTTCCCGAATGACGGATGTCCTTGTGCGGATGGCCGGTTCTTTCCCGGGGTTGCTGCCGCTTATTGTTTCGAAAACCCATGGACCCCCCGTTCATCCATGAGCCGCTTTAAAATGCGGAGCCAGGCCGCTGAACAAATGGACGACCTGGAACTCGACGAGGGCCGACTCGCCCTGGCACTCGCGGATATTCGACGGGTTAACCGGTTGCTTGGTGGGCATGCCACGAGCCTGGCAGGCCTCAGGCCTTTTCTCAGCCTGGAAAAGGCAGGCCCGGTGCACGTGCTGGATGTGGGCTGCGGGGACGGGGAATTCCTTCGCTATCTGGCTGCCTATTGTCGGAGGGAGGCGATCCCCTGCCGCCTGACGGGGTGGGACTTTAACCCAAAGACTCTGGACCAGGCACGGCAGGCTTCCGCCGGATATCCGGAAATCGCCTTCCGGCAGCGCGACCTGCGCAACCAGCCGGAATTCCCGGAAGGAACCCTGGTCATCTGCAACCTGTTCCTGCATCATTTTACGGATACCCAAATACGGGAGCTGTTGGCGCATTGGCTCTCTCAGGGCCCGAGGGCCATCGTCGTAAATGATTTGCACAGGAATTCGGCAGCATATTATTTGTTCTGGTTTTTTGGGCTTATTTTTATGAGGTCGCCGATTGCCCGCAGCGACGGGCGCATATCCATACTGCGGGGCTTCAGGCGAAAGGATTTCAGTCGTTTGGCGGCAGGATTGCCCCTGGGGCGCACCCGCCTGGTATGGCGGTGGGCCTTTCGGTACCTGTGGACGCTGGAACCTAAAAAGAAATTGCTATGAACGACGTATCGATCGTTACGGCCCAACGGGCGTTGCCCGCTTTCAGCCGAACTACCGACGAGATATTGCCCTACCTGGACCAGTGGCTCCGGGACGAACCGGACCGGCTGCGAAGGAAGGCAAGGAAGATCTTTGAAGGTGCCGGGGTAGATCGCAGATACGGGATTATGGATGTCGCCGAGGTATTTACCCCCTCGAGTTTTGAGGCGAAGAACCGACTGTATGCGGCAGGGGCCAGGGAGCTCGGGAACCGTGCCCTTCAGGCAGCGCTGGAGGCGGCAGGTTGGGAGCCGGATTCTCTGGATATTCTGATTACAGTTAGTTGTACGGGCATCATGATCCCATCGCTGGATGCCTACCTGATCGATGATCAGGGGCTTCGGGGCGATATCATTCGTCTTCCGGTTACCGAAATGGGCTGCGTTGGAGGTGTCTCCGGCCTGATTTACGCCCGGCGTTTCCTGCAAGCCGGCTCGGCGAGCCGGGCCGCAGTCCTGGCTGTGGAATCGCCTGCGGCGACCTTCCAGCACAACGACCGATCCATGGCGAACATCATCAGTGCCGCCATTTTCGGCGATGGGGCGAGCTGCGTGCTGCTCAGCAACGAAGCGGGGCAGGCCGGCCCGCGGATACTCGCCGAAGGAATGTATCATTTCCCGGAATCGACCGGATTGATGGGTTTTGACCTGACCAACCGGGGACTCCGGATGATCCTGGATCCAGATGTGCCCCACGCCATCGGCCGGAATTTTCAGCAGTTTCTCGGGCCGTTTCTGGCCCGGTCCGGCCTTGAAATTACCGACCTCCGGCATCTGATATTCCACCCGGGAGGGAGAAAGATCGTGGAAACCGTGTCGGAACTATTCCGGGACCAGTTGGCCAATATGGACAAAACCCGGGAGGTCCTGCGCCATTACGGCAACATGAGCAGCGCCACCGTCCTCTATGTTTTGCAGGCTTATCTGGAGGATCCCAGCCTGCCACCGGGCCCCGCCCTCATCCTGAGTTTCGGCCCGGGGTTTACCGCTCAACGGATGCTGATCGAGTTCTCGTAGCTTGATTAAATATCTGAGTTAAAAACTTTGTATACAATTACATATAGATATTATGTTAATGAATACTTCAAGAGACTGCGCCCTGGTTATCGGAGGCAGTAAAGGGCTTGGCCTGGCAACGGTGGAGAAGATAGCAGCTACCGGTTATCCGGTTGCGGTTGTTCATCGCGACCCGCGCAAAGACCTCGAAGCCGTCCGGGAACATTTCGAGGCATTGCAAAACAACGGAGCCCATTTGTTGCACCAGAATACGGATGCCATCGGGGGGGAGGGGAGAGACCAGTTTCTCAATGCCCTCGAGGATTGGCTCACACCCGGTCGGAAAGTTGGCTTGGTCGTATTCAGCATTGCCAAAGGCAACCTGAAGCGTATGGTGGAGTCAGACGGCCTGACGGGGCGGGACCTGGCCATTACCTCGGAAGCCATGGCCTTTGCGTTTTACGACTGGGCCCGGGAATTGAAAGGCCGCGGGATGCTGGGTGAGGGAGCCTGCCTGGTTGCATTTACCAGCGAGGGAAGTCAACGGGTTTTACCGGCCTATGGGGCCGTGGGAACGGCCAAAGCTGCCCTGGAGGCCCTGGTCCGCCAAATGGCCGTGGAATGGGCCCCGGAGGGAATCCGCGTCAATTGCCTGCAGGCAGGGGTTACCCAAACGGATTCGCTGATGCGCATCCCCGGGGTAAAGAAATTGCTGGATCGCGCAAGCCGCCGGAACCCGAGTGGCCGCCTGACCCGGCCTGCCGATGTGGCCAACGCCGTTTACCTCCTCAGTCAGCCCGAAGCGGCCTGGATAACCGGCAATGTCCTCTGCGTGGACGGAGGCGAGAGGCTCTGCTAAACAGCGCAGCAAAGTATTCTTTAGTGAAGGACGATGAGATGAAGGACGAGTTACAGGAAATATTGAATCGATTGCCCTACAGGGAACCGTTCCGTTTTGTGGACGAATTGGATTACGTCTCTGATACCGGGGCGTCCGGCCGCTATACATTCCGGCCCGAAAGCTGGTTCTACCCCGGCCACTTTCCCGGCAGCCCTGTTACCCCCGGCGTACTGCTCACCGAATGCTGTGCCCAGATCGGGTTGGTTTGCCTGGGGATTCACCTTTCCGGGTTGCCGGGTAATTCGGCGGCGGCACCGGGCTTTGCACTGTCAGATTCCAGGATGGAATTCCTGCTGCCGGTTTCCCCGGGCGAAACTGTCCGGGTGGTGAGCGAAAAACTTTATTTCCGATTCGGAAAGCTGCGTTGCGATGTCCGGCTGTTTTTGACGGACGGGCGTTTGGCGTGTAAAGGCCGGTTATCGGGAATGCTAATAAATTCTGCTGCATGAACCGACGCGTCGTGATTACCGGGCTGGGTATATGCGCCCCCAATGCTATAGGCACAGCGGGGTTCCGGGAGGCTATGCGGCTCGGAACGAGCGGGATTCGGCATATTGCCGAACTCGACCGGTTGGGATTTCGATGTACGATGGGAGCCGCCCCGGAAATTCCCGCGGAGGTCCTCGAAACTACCTTTACGAGCCTGGAGCGGCGGGGTCTGACGGCATCCGGCCTGATTTACGGAGCGCTGGCGGGTATGGAGGCCTGGGAGGACGCCCGCCTGTATCCGGAGGGATCGGACGAGCCGGATTGGGATTCCGGGGTGCTTTTCGGGACCGGCCTGCTGGGGGCAGACACGTTCCGGGCGGCAGTTAACCGTATCGATGCCCACGAAGTGCGCCGCCTGGGCAGTACTACCGTCCCTCAGATTATGGCGAGCGGGGCGAGTGCCTGGCTGTCGGGGAAACTCGGGTGCGGGAACTGGTCCGGGGCAAATTCCTCGGCCTGCAGCACAGGTGCCGAGGCCTTGCTACTTGCCTGTTGGCATATTCGCAATGGTCGTGCCGAGCGCATGCTTGCGGGGAGTTGCTCCGATTCGGGACCGTACATCTGGGGTGGGTTTGACGCGATGCGTATTTTATCATCGGCGGACCCCGCGGTACCGGAAGCTGCCTGCCGGCCGCTGTCGGCCACCGCGTCGGGATTTGTTCCCGGTTCGGGAGCCGGTGCCCTGGTTCTGGAATCCCTGGAAAGTGCAAATGCCCGGGGAGCCCGCATATATGCGGAAATCCTGGGGGGAGCCGTCAACAGCGGGGGCCAGCGGGGAGGAGGTACGATGACGGCAGCCAATGCCGGAGGCGTGCTGCGGTGTATCCGGGGAGCCCTGGCCGATAGTCGGGTAGACGCCGGTTCCATCGACCTGATCAACGGGCACCTGACGGCCACGGCCCGGGACCCGGAAGAAATCGACGGGTGGTCTGCTGCCCTGGGCCGGTCCGGCAGCGATTTTCCGTTTATCAACTCCTGTAAGGACCTGCTGGGCCACGGCCTGGCGGCATCGGGAAGCATGGAAGCCGTGGCGTCCGTCCTGCAGCTGGCAGACCAGGAGGTGTTCGGCAACACGAATGCCCAGGACCTGCACCCGGAAATCGCCGCGCGCATAGACCGTACCCGGGTCCCGGTGGCGAGCCGGCCTGCAGCCCTGAATTATCTGGCAAAAGCCAGCTTTGGCTTCGGCGATGTCAATGCATGTATTATTTTTAGACGGTATGAACCCTGAATCCAAGAACGTCCGCACATGAAAACACACCCGCACTATGAAACCCTGCAGCAAATTATCCGGCCATATTTGCCCGAAGATGTGGATCCGGACACGGTGGGTCCGGACAGCCGCCTGGTGGCAGATCTGAATATCAATTCGGCCCACCTGGTGGATATCGTCCTGGATGTTGAGGATCGGTTTGATATCCGGCTGGAAGATGCGGATATGCAGGAAATGGCCACCGTGGCCGATGCGCTGGGGGTTATTGATTCCAAGTTAAACAACCCCTGAAGGCCGATGAACAGTCCCTTCAGGGAGCGCGGCTAGGATTCGTCCAGGCCGGCGGAATTCGCCTCGAAGAATTGTACGAGTTCCGACGGGGTACTGAGCTGCCCGATGCGATCCCCGCTTACCACAATCGGGTACTGCAACAATACGGGGTTCTCGTTGAGCATCTTCAGCCAGTCATCCGGATGCAGGTTCCCGCTTCCGGTATCCGGGGCATCCGGATGATCCAAAGCCAGCAACTCGTCAAACGGTTTGTCCAGCCGATCCTGCAAACTTACCCAAAGCGTATTGCCGAGTTTTGTTTTGGAAATATCCAGGTCCTGAATCGCCTTGTTGGAGCCCTGGAGATATCCCAAAGCCTGTTTTCCCAATCGGGTTTCCGAATTGTAGATCAGTGTAAGCTGCTTGTCGTCAGTTGCCAAAACGCTCATTGCATTTTAATAGATTAATCATCCGGCAGTTACCGGTTTTTCATTTTTTCCTTCCGCTTTCGGAGTTGCCGTTCCAAATCATCGGCTGCCTCGGCAATAGAAGCCTCGTAGCTTCCCGTGCTTGCCTCCGCAAACAACCGCGGCCCGGGAATGCTCAAACGGATATTGCAGATTTTACCCGTATCGGGTTCTGAGGTGTTTTCCTTTTTGAAAAAGATATCGGCCCGTACGATAAAATCGTATTTATCGACCATTTTTTCGACCTTTTTACCAGCCATTTGCTCGAGTCTCAGGCTCGCCTTGACCCCATCGTATTCAAAATTGATATCCATATGCAGTATTTATGAGTAAGATACATTCCCGGGGGGCCTTTTCCAAATATTCCGCCTGGTAAAATGTACCGGATTGCAAGTTGCAGAAGCCCTCTTTGCGTTAACGAAAAGATAAGTAAGGGAAATCCTTATGTTAGGAAGTCCGGACAAGGCCGAAAATTCGTAACTTTTATACATGGCAATCCTAACACTTCCAGTATATGTCTGCGTTCACACATCCATCCGGCACCAGGGATAGCCGCATTCCGGGAAGCGAGCGGATCAAGCGGTTACTTCGCGAAGCCGGGCATCTGCGCGCCCTGATCGCAGGCTACCACTGCGAACCCAAAACGGAGCAGCAATTCTTAATCCGCAATTCCCTGACCGAACGATTGCGATCGTTCGAATCGGCCTGCCGGCAACTGGACAACCGCTCCGTGCCGCAGCAACTTCAGGAAGTTTTCAGTAAACTGCAGCACGATACCTTTGCGTATATCCGGGACGCCCGGATTTGATTCAGCCCGCCGGTTGATCCTTCTCCGGGCCGGAATCTTCCCCGCCGGGTCCCGGCAGTTCGCCGTTTGTTTTGTCGGAGGTCAAAACAGATGTCAGGATCCCAGTTGCCAGGCTGACCACAATGACCGAGAGGGAAATCCACTCGGGCACTTCCACCTGGTGGGCGAATAACATTTTCAGGCCCACAAAGGCCAGGATCACCACCAGGCTGTAATTGATATGCCGGAATTTCTGCAGCATCCGGGATATTAAGAAATACATGGAACGCAGTCCCAGGATGGCCAGGATGTTTGAACTGAATACCAGGAAGGGGTCGGCCGTAATGGCCAGGATGGCCGGGATGCTGTCAAGCGCAAACAGGATATCGGTGAGTTCAATGACTACCAGGGCGACAAACAGGGGGGTGGCCGCCCGGATGCCCATGCGCCGGATAAAAAAATCGTGTCCGTGTGTCCGGGAGGTTACCGGAAAAATCCTTTTTACCTGTCGGAACACCAGCGATTTCTTCGGGTCGAACTCCTGCTCGTGGGAACGGAGCATTTTATAGGCGGTATACAGCAGGAACACCCCGAAAACGTAAATAATCCAATCGAATTTATTGATCAAAGCCACTCCGAAAATGATCATGATCCCCCGAAAAACAATGGCCCCCAGGATTCCCCAGAACAATACGCGGTGCTGGTAAATAGGGGGGATAGAGAAAGAGGAGAAGATTACGGCGATCACAAAAACATTGTCGATGCTCAGGGAGAGTTCAATGAGGTACCCCGTGATGTATTTGAGCATTGCATTGCCTGGTGTCAGCCCGGTGGGGTTGTCCACCATCCCTTCGGAAAACAACCAGTAGACCACCCCGCTGAACCCCAGGGCCACCGAGACCCAGAGGCTTGTCCAGGCAGCGGCCTCCTTGGAGCGGATGATGTGGTCTGTTTTGTTGAAGACGCCCAGGTCCAGGGCAAGAAAAATAACTATCAGGGCTATAAAAAGGACCCATATCAGCATATGCCATTCCAATTTAGCGCAAAGATACACATCCCGTGCAATTGCCGCGGCTCAATCCGCAGCGGTGTTGTCTTTTTAACGAAATCCCGGCAGGTTCGTGCAAAAATTCCCATGGCTAGCGGGCCAGTCGCCGGCCGCGCCTCATACGGTAATTGCTGTAGGTGAGCAAAACCAGCGACAAGGCCCCGCAGATAAAGAATCCCTGGAAGAGCGGCAGGGCGGATGTCACCACAAAACTGCCGATCCACGCACTGATGGGCACGGACATCAGCGTGGCGATGAACCCGGTGATCGCAGCGCCGATTCCGGCAATATGGCCCAGGGGCTCCATCGCCATGGATCGAAGGTTTCCAAACAGGAAGCCGACGGTAAAGAATTGCAGGGCCAGGAATACCATTAAAAAGGCCATGTGCGGGTTGTTCCCATTGGCAAATAAAAGGGCGTAGCACAGGGAATTCAATGTAAAGCCCACCAGGGAGACGGTGATCAGGCGACGCATACCAAACCGGACCACCAGCCAGCCGTTGATCAGCGTGGCCGTACCGATGGTGATGGCCAGCCCGGCAAACAGATACGGGAACATTTCCGGCATCCGGTACTGCACCTCAAAAATTTGCTGGGAAGTGCTCAGGTACACCAGGAACGAGCCGGTAATAAACCCCCAGATCAATGTAAATAACATGGTCCGGCGGTAGGCGAGTACTTCCCTAAAACCGCTGAATATGCGATTGAAACGGAAGGTGTTCCGGTTTTCCCGGGGGAGGGTTTCCGGCTGACGCCTCCAGAACCAGAGGGACACCAGGAGGCTGAATACCACCTGCAGATAAAAAATAGCCTCCCAGCCCAATGTGTCGAGCACCAGCTTGCCGAAGGCGGGCGCCACCACGGGGACCAAAATAAAAACCACCGTAACGAATGACATGATGCGCGCCATATAGTCGCCACTGAAGCGATCCCGGATCATGGCAATGCTGATGGTCCGGGGAGCGGAAAGGGACATCCCCTGGAGGATCCGGCCTACGATCATCCATTCGAGGCTCCTGGCAAATACACAGAGTGCACTCGCGCCGATAAAGACTGCAAAACCGATATAGACCACGGGCTTGCGCCCCACGCTGTCCGAGATTGGGCCAAAAAGAAGCGGGCCGGTGCCCATTCCGAGAAAAAACAGGGTAATCAGCAACTGGTTGGCGGCGGGATCCGAATTCCCAACGGCAATACCGATGATGTCGAGTGCCGGCAATAAGGCGTCCAGGGCGAGGGCCACGATCGACATGAGTGCCGCCATCAGGGCGATAAACTCCGTGTGGTTCCCGCGGTTGTTTTCCATGTGGTTAAAGGTAGGGATTCCCCGATGGGTTTCGAATTTTTCGCCTGAAGGGATTACGTTGTCCAACCGGGTCTAGAAGACCTCAAACACATAACCCAGAAGCCAATAGAGTATCAGGAATACAACGATGGTGCCAATGCACCCGCATTTGCCCCCGCCGATTTTCTTGGCGCCTATACCGGCCAGGATGGCCCGAAGCAGGTTTTTCATACTTTTCTTTTCCTCAAAGATACGGCAGCAGACGGAGTGGGGGGAGCCTGGTCGCAGCAAAACGCGCCCGATTGGCCGGGACGCGCCCCGAAAAACGCAGAAATCGTATCTTTCGATATGGAAGAACAGCCCCCAAGAGGCGTCCGGGTTCGCGGCCCGGAAGCATTCACCGGGCTCCGGCTGGAGCCTCCGAAGGAATACGCTGCGGGCATCCCCGCAATCGGCAAAGCCCTGGAACACAGCTTTCGCGAAATGGGAGTGCTGCGATCGGTAAGGCCTTTGCTTAGCCTGAACCAGCAAGACGGTTTCGATTGCCCGAGTTGCGCCTGGCCGGACCCCGAAAAACCCTCCAGGGTTGCGGAATACTGCGAAAACGGGGCCAAGGCCCTGGCGGACGAAGCCACGAGAAAAGGGATCGGCGCCGAATTTTTTGCGAAGTATTCCGTAGCCGAGCTATCCCGCCGGAGCGACTACGAGCTCAATGCCCTTGGCAGGCTCACCGAACCCCTGATCCTTCGGGAAGGCTCGAGCCACTATCAGCCCGTGACCTGGGAGGAAGCCAACCAACTGGTCGCCGGGTCGCTCAATGGCCTCATCAGCCCGGATGAAGCCATTTTTTACACCTCCGGCCGCTCGAGTAATGAAGCGGCTTTCCTCTATGGGATGTTTGCCCGGGCACTGGGTACCAACAACCTTCCGGACTGTTCCAATATGTGCCATGAATCCAGCGGGGTAGCCCTGGGAGAAACGCTGGGCATCGGCAAGGGGAGCGTCAAACTGGAAGACCTCTACGGGGCCGACCTGGTCCTGGTTGCCGGCCAGAACCCGGGAACCAACCACCCGCGGATGCTTTCGGCACTTGAAAAATGCAAGGCGCGGGGCGGGCGGATCATCAGCATCAACCCCCTGGAGGAAGCGGGTTTAATCCGGTTCAGAAACCCCCAAAAAGCCTCAGGCATCCTGGGAAGGGGTACCGGATTAACGGACCTGCACCTTCCCGTCCGGATCAACCAGGACATCCCACTGGTCAAGGCCTGGCTCAAACTGTTGCTCGAACGGCACACCAAAGGCGAGAATGTGTTAGACGACAGTTTTATAAGTTCTTACACCAGAGGATTTAAAGCTTTACAGGAAGATTTGCAAAACTATCAAATCGGAGACCTGATTGCCCGCACAGGCGTAGACCCGGAGTCCGTACGCCGGGGCGCGGATTGGCTGGCCACATCCAAAAATATTATTATCTGCTGGGCCATGGGAATCACCCAGCACCAGAATGGGGTGGCTACCATCCGGGAATACGTAAACCTCTTATTGCTGAAAGGTTCCCTGGGAAAACCATTTGCGGGCACCTGCCCGGTTCGCGGGCACAGCAACGTCCAGGGCGACCGGTCTGTGGGGATCCAGCATTTTGTTGACCGGGAACTGAATGCCCGGATCAAAGAACACCTTGGGTTTGAACCTCCCGGCAAGAAGGGGTGGGATGTAGTGGAATCCATCCGCGCCATGCACGAAGGCCGGGCCAGGGTATTTATGGCGCTTGGCGGCAACTTCCTGATGGCGGCCCCGGACACGGATTATACCGCCAGGGCCCTGCAGCAGTGCGACCTGACCGTCCAGATTAGTACCAAACTCAACCGAAGTCATCTGGTAACCGGACGTACGGCGTTGATCCTTCCTACGTTGGGGCGCTCTGAGAAAGAAGAGGCAGGAGGGGGGAAGGACTTCCTCACTGTGGAAAACTCCATGGGCCGGGTAAGGCGGACCAAGGGCATCCTCCGGCCCGCTTCCCCGGAGTTAAAAAGCGAACCGCGAATCATTGCCGATATGGCGGCTACCTGCCTGGGGGAGGGACATCCGGTACCCTGGGGGGAATTTGGCTCGGACTACGGAAAAATACGAAGTGCCATCGACCGGGTGGCCAAGGGGTTCAAGGATACGTCCCGGCGCTCGGAAGGCGCCGGATACTACCTGCCCAACAATGTTCGGGATCTCGATTTCAGCAGCCTGCCCGGGGGCAAAGCGCAAATCACCTGCAACCCCTTGCCGGAGCACCATTTGGCACCGGACGAATTGCTGCTGATGACCATCCGCTCCCACGACCAGTTCAATACGACCATTTACGGCATGGACGACCGGTACCGGGGTATCTACAACGAACGACGCGTGATCCTCATGCACCCGGAGGACTTGGCGGGACGGGGCCTCCAACCCCGGGAGGTGGTTCGCATTACCAGCACCTACGACGGACAAATCCGCGAAGTGCGCAATTTCCTTGCAATCCCCTATAAAATCCCAAAGGGCTGTGCGGCCGCCTATTTTCCGGAAACCAACCCGTTGGTTCCGAATAACCGCTTTGCGGCGGGGAGCCAGACCCCCATCAGCAAGTCGGTGCGCATCCGCGTAATCCGGGAAGTTCCTTCCGGATATCCGGACGCGGACCAGGGGGCAGCGCCGACCAAATAGGGCTTACAAGCAGCAAAATACCAATTTGCAGAGGAGAGGCGGAAGCAGCAAACCACTAATTCTCAGGAGTCAGGTGGAAGCGGTATGTAAAGCGGAAATTGAATAAAAACCCGCCTCGAATGGATTCATTCAGGACGGTTCGCGGATCGCGGATAAAAATATTGGCAATCGATATGGCCACCTTGTCATCGGCGGCATAGATCCGATAAGAGCGGTTTAAGGAGTATCCGCTGCGCACCGCAAAAATCAGCGAGGGGGTGAGGCGGTATTGCAGGTACGCGCTCAGGTCGTTGGAAATTCTTTGTACGTAAGCCTTCCCGAAGTCCGCATTCTCGATGGGGAACGAACTCCCGAGCCCGTCAAAAGTCAGTCCGGCACGCAACCGGGGCACAATTCTCAGGTTGATATCCCCCCGCGACGGCAACAGGGCGCTGAACTCCCATAAATCGTCCGGATGGCGGTAATAGTACCCCCCGATAGGCACAAACATGATCCCGTATTCTTCGGTGTTCATATAAAAGCCAAAACTAAAATTCTTGTGAGTCGCCAGTTTTTTCTGAACCAGTTGCAGGGTACCCAGCTGGAATTTTGTCCGGCCGTACTGGAAGGAAGAGGATTGACGGGGGATTAGCAGGTGAAGGGTGGACCAGTAATTAGGGTGTTCGATATTCAGGCCCAGTAACCCCCCCAGGTTGTATAATGCCATGGATTCGGAGCCGGGGTAGGGTTTCAGTCGGTTCAGGGTACCCAGGGCCCCGGTAATCAGCGCAGTCTTCTCCGACAGGGGGATGGGCATGAACAAATTCAGGTCGGCATGGTCGATGCGGGTTTCGCCCGGGCCGGCTTCATAGCCGGTTTCCGGGGAAATCCCGTAACTCAAATTCAGGACATCCACATATTCCTGCCCGTGCCCGTAAAAGGCCAGGAATAAACAAATGCCGGCAAGGAGTTTTTTCATCGGTGTGAGAATTCGGGCAAGATAGGCATCCCCCGAGAGTGTAACAAATGGCTCAATTTGCCTTCTAATGAACGAGAACCCATACCACCTATTATGAAAACCCGGATAAAAATTATTTTCGCGAGCCTTCTGTTAACTCTCCAGGCCACGCTGTATGCACAGCACCAGCAGCCGGCCGCGTCGGAAATGTCCCCGGCAAAATGGCAGGAAGACCTGGAGTTTCTTCAGCAGACCGTTCATGCCGATTATCCGTTTTTGTTTAAAAAAACGACCCCGGAGGCCTTCGATGCTGCCGTTGCCGAACTGCACCGCGGGATTCCGGGTATGGCCCCCCATGAAATTATGGTGGGTCTCGCCCGGATTGTAGCCTCTTTTGAATACGGGCATACTTCCCTGGGCTATTGGGAGGGAAAAGTGCCCTACCACCAGCTTCCCGTGGTACTCTATAAGTACGACGACGGCATCTACCTGCAGGGGGTCCACCGGAACTACGAGGCTTTGGCAGGCGCCCGCTTGCTCGCCATCGAGGGGGTGCCGGTTGCAAAGGTCCAGGAACTCATGCTGCCGGTAGTCCCTGCCGAAAACTCCCAATACGTTAAGGCCTACGGACTCCATTACCTGACTTTTCCGGAATTCCTGCACGCCCAGGGGGTGATCCCCGAGTTGAAGACGGACATAACACTGCACCTCGAAAAGGAGGGCAAACTGATGGATGCAGTGGTTACCGCTATTCCCGCCGAACGCTTCCCGAGGCAGTACGGCATGGTGGTTCCGGGGGAGGATTGGGTGGAATCCCGGGACGTGTCGGAGACCCCTTTGTATCTTAAAAACCTGGAAAGGATCTATTATTTTGAATACCTGCCAGCTGAAAAAGCGGTCTATGTCCGGCACAGCCAGATCCAGGATGACGAAACGGAGGATATACCCACTTTCTATAACCGGCTGTTCCGGTTTATCGAGGAGAACGATGTGGATAAGCTCATCCTGGATGTCCGGCTTAACGGCGGAGGGAACAACTACAAGAACAAACCGATTGTCACCGGGGTCATCCGGAGCAAAATCGATGCGCCCGGGAAATTCATGGTGATCATCGGCCGGCGGACATTTTCGGCCTGTATGAACCTGGTGAATGAACTCAGCACCTATACCCATGCGGTTTTCGTCGGGGAGCCTACCAGCGAAAACGTGAATTTCTACGGGGACAACCGGCCGGTGACCCTGCCGCATTCCGGAATCAACGCCTATTTGTCTTTTGCCTGGTGGCAGGACAAGCCCCAATGGGAAAACGCCGAATGGCTGGCCCCGCATATTGCAACGGGAATGACCTTTGAACAGTATCGAACCAACCAGGACCCTGCGCTGCAGGCGGCCCTCGCCTTTAATGATTCTACATTTATCCGCGACCCCATGGCCCACCTGACCCGGCTGTTTATGGGAGGTGAAGTCGAAAAGGTGCGCTCCGAGGCGGCCCGGATGATTGCCGACCCGAATTACGATTTCTTTGATTTCGAAGGGGAATTTGACCAAACGGCAGCCAATTTGTTAAAGAGCGGACGCCTGAATGAAGCGCGCTATGTAAACGATCTCAGCCTGGAATTCTTCCCCGATTCCCCCAGGGTCTGGTTCCGGCAAGGGGAAGTCCTGGACGCCCAGGGAGATGGGCCAGGCGCTCGTGCCGCATATCGCCGAGTGCTATTGCTGGACCCGGAAGGCTCCCTCGGAAAAGCAGCCGCCGGGGCACTGAAAGGCAAGATCGGGGAATAGGTCGTAATTATCGGGACTTTACCCGTATTTTTTCCGTATAGGGTCCATGCGCAGTATTTTGTAGACAGAACACGTTATTGAAATGAAATGGATATGCTGCGCAGCTCTTTGCTGCCTGGGGCATGGCCTGTTTGCGCAACATGCGCCCCAATTGGATTCAATCCGCCGCGCCCGGGAGGAAGCCGGGCCGAAGATGCTGGAATTCCAGCCGGAACACCATGCGCTGAACACGCTGCGAAGGATCCGGCTCGAGGAATTTAAAGCCCGCCTGGATACCCTGGATATCCCGGAATCCAAACGGTACCGCATAATGCGCGACCTGTATCGCGGCAGGGAATCCCGCCTGCTCGCCCGGTATTTACCGTCAGATACCTCTGCGGCGTTCAGGGAACCGGAATAAAAAAACCTGTGTATAGAGCAGCTACCGGGCTGTATTTATGGAGATTGCCACCGCGAGGTTGGGTCCTGCAGCCCGGCAATGCCTTATTTTTTACATTTTTAACCTGTCAGGCAGCTTTTTAATAATTATTTGGCAAAATTTTTGATGTATTCGCAGTAATTTCACTATGCATGCGAAAAATCAATCGTCATATTGTCTATATAGCCCTGTATGCCGTGTGGGTTTCCGGTATCATTTGGCTGGTAGGGGGCTGCCAGTCTACGGCGGCACCACTTTCCGCGGAAGAGCAGGCCCGTTTGGACAACCTGGTGGAGAACCGGGAGTTTGTTTTTGACGCAAAATACGCCATGCCGCTGTCTTCCCAGGCATACATCAGCGCAGCCAATATGGGCTTTACGATGGCCCGGGGCAATTCACCCACCAACATCAACCTTACGGGGGATGGGTATTATTTGAGAATGTATGGTGAATCCGTAGAAATTTACCTGCCGTATTTCGGAACACGCGAAAACATTACCAATTACAACAATATGGGCAGTATCGATATAAAGGCATCCATTGAAGACTTCCGGGAAAGGCGTACACCAAAAGGCCATGAAATGGAGTTTTTTGCCCGGGAAGGTTATGAAAGGTTCCGTCTGATCCTCAATATATTCCCCAATAGTCAATCACAACTATCGCTTTTCAGCCCGCAACGGGATGTTATCCGGTACGTGGGAAAACTCCATCAATCCAGTGAGAGGTGAGAGGTTGTTTTTTTCTATTTAACATAATATAAATTATAGGACAAATAGTATCCGTTCCTTTAAAGCGCTATAGGCGTTGATTTCATAGCGAGCGGTTCCGGGTTCATATGATACCCGAACTTTCTGAAGTTATAATACGGAGTTTTCATCCGGGGTGTCGTCCGTATCGTAATACTGCATAAGCACTTCCAATGTATTTGCCCGTTCATCCCAGAATTTTCTCAGGGGCTTCAGGAATTCGTAAATTTCACGGACTTTCTCCGGATTCAGGCCGTAGATCATTTCGCGTCCTTTTTTGCGCTGGCTGAGCAATTCGCATTCCACCAGGATCCGCAGGTGCCTGGAAACCGTTTGACGGGCGGTGGGAAAATGTGTCGCGATTGCCCCGGAAGCCATGGGCGCTGGTGCTACCAATTGGATGATTTCCCTACGTGTCGGGTCGGCAATGGCCTGGAAAACGTCCCTTCGAAGCTCCATATGCAGTTATTTGTCTTCAAATATACATGAAGCTATATAGCTTCGCAATTATATATTATAAAACGCTGATAAACTGATGTTTATTGTTGGAAATATCCGGTTCTGCAACTGGCAATCGCTAAGTCAGCGATTCGATGACCTCCAGGGTTTTGTCGATTTCCGCTTTGGAATTGTAGATATGGACGGAATGACGTACCATTTGCTCCCCTACCGAACGGGGCTGTAACCGCTCCCGTTCCCAGAGCGTGCGTTGCAGGTCAGGCCCTGTGTATCCCGCTACGGAATAGGTCGTGATACCGGCAGCCATTTCTTCATTAGTGGAAGAATGAATCCTTACATTCGGGAGCGTCTTCAACCCGCTGCGGAGGTACTGGCCAAGTTCCCGGATACGATCCAGCCAGGCTGCTTCCCCGATGGTTTCATAAAAATCCACGGCTGCTGCGTACCCCGCAATCTGGGCGGGATTGCCCGTGCCGTATTGCATCAGGCGGAACCCGTGATCCTCCTGATTGTCCCATTGATAACTGGCCAGGGTACTCCAAATCCGGTCGGCCACCCGGTTGCTGATATAGAGCAAGCCGCTACCCGGCGGTGCCAGGAACCATTTGTGCAGGCTGGAATAATAGGCGTCGCATCCTATTCGGGCTACATTTACCGGCACATGCCCCACGCATTGGGCCCCGTCAAGGACGGTGAAAATATTCCGCCTGCGGGCTTCGGCGCAAATTTCCTGAACCGGTAAAATAGTACCGTATCCCGACACCATATGCGGGATGGCGATCACCCGGGTTTTTGGGGTGACTTCCCGGAAGATGGCGTCGACGACCTCCGACGGGTCGTTGGCCGGCTCCGGCAGGGTGGCCTGTTTGTAAATACAGCCCTTGCGCCTGGCGAGCAACTGCCAGGCGGCAAAGCCTCCCCCGTGTTCCTGGTTCGTATTTAATAGCTCGTCCCCCCGCTGCAGGTCGAGCCCCATCCCCACAAAGTTCATCCCCATCGTGGCGTTCTGCGTAATGGACACTTCCCGGAAATCCGCGTGGATGATGGCCGCCAGCCGTTTGCGGAGCTCCTCGTACGGGAAATAACCGCTCAGCAATTCGGGCCCGGAGCCCTCTTTGTAATCAATCGTCGCCGCCTCGGTATTCCAGTACATCATGTGCCGGATCATGGTTTCCAGGACATAGCCGGGCGTCGGCCCCATGGTGCCGTTGTTGAAGTAGGTCTGGCCTTCTTTCAAGGGGAAGTGCCTGCGCACCAGGCGCCAGTAGTCCTCCCCTTTGGAAGGCATTCCTCTGAGGTTCTCCAGGGACCAGTTGCGGGAATTATCAAAAGACAGGAACGGCAGTGACAGGGTGGCCAATGCACCTTTTTTCAGGAAATGCCTGCGCGGGTTCATAGCGGTTGGTTTGCCTAAAAATAGGCAAAAATCCAGGCGGTTACTCCTCCTCCACCAACTTGTCGTCCTTCCAGGTGCCGCTGGCTACCACCTCCCCTTCCGCGTTGTAAAATGTTCCGGGCCCGTTGCGGCGGTCGTTCTCCCAGGTTCCGGTGAATTTTTCACCATTCGGCCAGTAATAGGTGCCCTGACCGCTGCGGCGGTCGTTTTTAAATTCACCCACGTAGTATTCGCCATCCTGCCAGTAAAAGGCCCCCCGACCGTGGCGGAGATTGTCCTGCCACTCCCCTTCGTAGCGGCTGCCGGTGTCCAGGATGGCCACCCCATAGCCATTGGCCTGGCCATTGGCAACCTGGCCCACATAGTGCAGGGGGTTCCCTTTGGAGCTCGTAAAAGTCAGGTATTCTCCCAGGGATTTACGCTGGAGCTGCTGCCGAAGGCCTGCAATCTGCACGCGGGCCTTTTCCAGTGCAAACGAAAGGGAATCGCTGTTGCGGAGTTCCCTGCCCAGCTGCGAAATGCTGTCTGCCACCCCGGCGAGGCCCGCCAGGCTGTCACGAACCTGTTCCCCGGCCATGTGGATCCGGCTAAGGCGATCCAGTTGCCGGGCCAGGTCCCTGCGAAGGGCCACGCCCAGGCTATCGGTCCCCATGGTCTGTAGTTCCCGGTCGTAAGCTTCTGCGGCCCCGCGATAGTCGCCCTGTCCGGCCAGGGAGTCAATCCGGCTCAGCCGGTTGACCAGCGACAGCGCGCTGTCTTGCTGCGCGAGGCGTTCTTTCATGTCGGCGATCTTTTCCCCCTGGCTCACCGTTAAGATCAGGCCGGCAGTCAGTAGCAGGATGACGGCGGCCAGCATGCCGTAGATGATTTTTCGTTGGATTCGGACTTTATCGTTCACGTCTATCAGGTTTACAAGGGCTTGTTTGCAAGGGCAACAGGTGCTAGTCGGTCAGGTGGATTTCAGGCAATTTGTTTCGAACCTTCCGGAAATCGGGTGAAAAATACAGGTGGCAGCGAATTGTCCAGTTCTGCTTATAATTTCCCCCATTCACCAGGTCCTGGCCCTGGGAATACATCAACCCTGCAGCAACGGTCAGCCTCGGTGTGAGGATATACCCCAGGGTGGTGGTAATCCGCAAATCTTCCATCGGGCTGGCCACGACCTCCTTGCCGCTTTGCATGATCAGCTCGCTTTCCGGGGCCACGTACCACGCTCCGGGGGCCAGCTTTGGTTTGTTCAATGGGATTTTCAACCGAAGCATATACCGCCAGCGGTTGCGGAAGATGTATTCGCTGTTGTCTGCAAACCCCTGGGTCCAGCGGTGTTCGATACGGATCCTGTGGTATACCATGAAAGTGGAAACCGGCATGGCGAATTGATACTGGTGCCAGATGCGCCATTCCGGCACAACTTTCCGGTCTTCCGAAGCCTCGTCCGTGTTGAAATTGATGCGGAGCACCCCCCCGAGGGCTGCATTGAAACTCTTGTTGTAGATATACCCGATTGCATGCCGGTTGTAGACCTGTCCGACCTGCCCGATAAAGGGCGTGTTTTCGGTTTCCTGGAACCGGAAGTGTGTCTGCGCCACCCAGAACAGCCGTTTGGAAATCCGGATATTCCCGTAGGTGTTCACCCATACTTTGGAAACCGGCTCTTTGTATTTCGAAGTTTCGGGGAGAATGACATCCTCCTGCGCGCGCACTGCGGCAATCCCGGTGACAACCAGGACCAGGACCGAAAATATGGAGTTTCTCAGTCCGGTCATTCCTGCAGGTTTTTTTCGGGAAAAGCCAATTCCAGTCGTTCGGCGACGATGGCCGGGTCGTTTTCCCTCCGGAGCCTGCGTTCCAATCGGGAAGTGTCTTCGTCCCGGAGTTTCACAATGCGGCTAAAGGCGGATTTCAGGAAATTCCCGGCTGCCTCCGCATATTCGCAGCTAATTTCAGGATCAATACGCCTGAGGGTTTCCGGGATAAGCACATCCGTATAGGCCGTGGTAATCCGTTTCTTGACCGATTCCTCCATCAGCGTGGCCGTAAAAGGATTCCAGACCTGGTCCGTGTAGGCCTCCTGAATAGCCTGTCGCCTTTCGGGCAACCGGTAGATTTCTTTGGCCAGGCTGTCCAGGGCTCCCAGGCAGCCGAGGAGATCCGTGCCGTAAGCCAGTTTCTCCCGGGCGCTGTCCATCGAGGAATACACCCTCAGCCGGTTCTCAGCGCTTCGCCGGATGGCTACCAGGGCCTGATGCTCCTGTACGGTACTCCCAGGGACCAATGAATCTGCCAGGGCTTCCAGGTCATCGATCAGGACAATCAGGCGTTCCTCAGTACGGGCGAATTCCTGCTCCTGCCGCTCGGCATTCAGGCGTGCGGTCAGGAGTTCTTCGATACGTTCCAGGTTTCCCCTGGCGTATCCCACCAGGTTGGCCAGGTATTCCAGCGTATTGGAGGGTGTCCCCAGCTCCACTTCATCAGTATCCCGGTAATTCTGTGACTCCGTTGTCGTATCGGTGGGCACCTCCCCAATCCTGCCCGGGGGGCTTCCCGCCCAGAGCCCGGAGATGAGTTGATCCCGGGGGACATATTCGAGAATCCCCATCTCAATATATTCAAGTAGTGATTCAGATGGATCTATATAATCACTTTTAAACATACGGGTTACCTCCAATAAAAAACCCACTTCTGAATTGGAGCGCTCCAATATTTTCAATCCGGCATTATCCAATAATTCCCGGGCAATCCGGGCGGCGACCGGGATATCCCGCCGGAGTCGGCTAACGCGTGTGGAATCTGCAGGGTTCAAAGGAAACCACGGCACCCGAACGCGGAAACCCGGGCGGTAGTCCGAATTCCCCAGTGCCGAGAGTATCGTGTCGATGCGGCTGTAATAGTGATTATTCCGGGTCAATAACCTGTTCACCTTCCCACTTGAAATATCGGTCGTGGGGGTATTCAGTTGTATAAGTTTCAGAAAGCGCGCATCGAGATCGATGGCTCGGGAATTTGCAAAGGACTGACTCCAGACCGGGATGCGCTCAGATGAGGCGCCCCTGCTAACATCGATATACCGCAGTCGGCCTTCGTCGAATACCCACTCCTCGCCTACCCCGGCACCCGCATCGGAATACAGCGTCCAGGTATCGTGGGCCAGGCCGTTGCGAAGAAATCGGCCAACCAGGATGTCTGTGGTGTCCCGCAACCGAAAACTCTGCTGGGGAACCCCATTGCGGTAGGAAACTGAACTTCTGAATAATTCCCGTGCCACCTCAGATCCGGTTATCCGGCTTACCGTATGAACCCATTGACCGTCCGGCCTGCCCGAAACCAGGGTGCCGGAGGCCTCGTGTTGTACCCCGCTGACTTTCAGGGTATACTGCAGGCCCACCACATCGGTAATACTGTCCGAGCGGTAGGTTCCAAAGCGGAATTGCCAGGGACCCCGGGGATTATTCCCGGAAAAAGCCCCCGAAACGGAAAATGAGGTATCCGATTCCTGAAGCAGGGATTGCAAATTCGACCGGCTGAATCGGAAGGCGCCGTCCAGGATGGTATCCCCGGAATCGACCCGGTATTGATATTGGGCACGACCTTTGTAACTGCCTACTTCCAGTGGGCCGGAATATTCCTGCAAGGTCTGGGCACCCAAAGGCGAGGTTCCCAGCGTCAGGACAGCCATAAAGGCCAGAAGATGAAGGGTCAGGCGTTTCACGGGGCAAAACTAAGTAACTATGCCTACATTCTCCAACCCAATCGAAAACATTACGCGATTAAAAGCCTTTCGCTATATTCGGAAAAAGATTCACAAATGAACCGACTGATTTTTAAGATAATAGCAGTTATCGGGCTTTTATACGCCCAGGTTGGATGCGCCCAAACGGCGCCGCGTCCGGATTTTGACCTCGAAAACGACCTGTTGCTCGCCCATTTTGACTGTAAAACGGATGTAGACGACGTACATAGCGTTGCGGCTACGGCCACCCTGTTGCGGCACCCGGATTTCAGGGAAGTCAGATACCATGCAGTTGCGGGTGCATACGGGGTTCAGGAAGGCCTTTATGTGCCGGCTGAGGAGCTCTTTGAAGCCGCTTTTGGCACCCATTGGTCGGATGCGCATGCCGATTTCGGGAAGGCCCTGCTGGAGGTGTACGCCGTCGTTTCAGGCACCCTAAGCCGGGGCGGGGACATCTGGATTCCCGAAGCCGGCCAGTCCGACTTTTCAGCGGCTCTTGTCCGCCAGGTCCGGCAGCGAAACCCGCAGATCGACACGCGGTCCCGGATTCATATTGTCCAGCACAGCGATTGGAACGAGCGGGTTACCTCCCCGGAAAGCCTGGCCTATGTCAGGGAGCATACGGATTATCGGAAAATACCCGACGGCAATGCAGAAGGGAACGGGACCCCCGGTTTCCGGAAGGACCAGGCGATAGCCTGGCGGGAACAGTTGAGTGACCCGGAACTCGTGGCGCTGTGGGAAAGCGCCCAGGCAATCGCCAACCGCTACAACGGAGCATCCGGCCGGTACCTGAATAAATCGATTGCGGCCGGCGGGCTCGATTTCTCGGATGTGTCCGAGACCTGCTGGATTTTTGGTTTGGAAGGCCTGGAGGATGCAAAAGCCTTCTTTGCCCGGCTCGCCCAGTAATGCAGATAGCTCGCCCAATATTGCAAATAAAAAAATAAACCCCGGGCCATCCCGGGGTTTATGCGATCGTCGTAAATGTATCCGGGCGGCCGTAAGCCACCGGAGCATCACTCATTACATGATGGCGACCACTTCCAGGTCAAAGACCAGGTCCTGACCGGCCAGCGGGTGGTTGGCATCCACAACAATATTGTCTTCATTGACCTCGGCTACACGGAGCTGCCGCTCGGAACCGTCTTGTCCGCGGGCCACGAGCCCCATGCCTACTTCCGGCTTGATGTTTTCAGGCAGTTCGGAATTCGGTACGGCCTGGAAAAGCTCTTTCCGGATTTCGCCATATGCTTCTTCTTTTGGAATGGTAATGGTCTTTTTTTCGTTGACCTCCATATCCACGAGGCCTTTTTCGAAACCGGGGATCAGGCTGCCCTCGCCGAGTTTCACCTCCATGGGCTCCCGCTCGAGGGAACTGTCAAATACCTCCCCGTTGGTCAGTTTTCCGGTGTAGTGCACCCGGACCATATCATTCGCTTTAACTTTACTCATAATTCAATTTTAAATGCAGAATATTTCCTAATAAGCTGCAAAGGTAGTGGCTCTAAACGCATTAGACGAAAAAATCCCCTTTTTTATACCTTTTTTATGGAATTTCCGGCGATTTTCACTGATCTCGGGATGATTTGATTCAATTTTCGCGTGTAAACGGTACAAATCGCACAGGCATCAACGACTCCCGAACGAGTTTTCCATTGCGCTTCTTGCGCAGAAGCACCAGGTCGCGGACCCCCTGATGCGGACCGACCGGAATGACCATCCGACCGCCTTCGGCTAACTGGTCTACCAGGGGCTGAGGAAGCGCTTCCGCTCCAGCGGTTACGATGATGGCATCAAACGGCGCCTGCCGGGGCCAACCGTGGTAGCCATCCCCGATACGCACCTGAATGTTTTCGTATCCAAGCGCCTGCAGCCTCTTGGCGGCTGCTTCTCCCAGGGGCTCCACAATCTCAATGGTATAGACGGAATCTACCAGTTCAGCCAAAACAGCTGCCTGATAGCTGGATCCCGTCCCGATCTCCAATACTTTATCGCTGCCCTTGAGGCGCAGTGCCTGGGTCATAAAGGCCACCATGTAGGGTTGTGAAATGGTCTGCCCCTCCCCGATTGGCAAGGGGGTGTCCGAATAGGCCTCAGCACGGTATTTTTCCGGGACAAACAAATGCCTGGGAACCTTGCGCAAGGCCCGCAGGACCGAGCCTTCTACAATGTCGCGGGACTGGAGCTGTTCCCGTACCATCCGCTGCCGGAGCTGCGGGAAGTCGGGTTGCCCCCAGAGCCCTTTCAGTACGCCCAGGCAGAGCGCCAGCGATATCAGGGACTTCATTTCAAACGCTTTTCTTAAAGATACAAAACAGCGGGAAAAGTCCTGTTGCACCGGGAGGGAACGGCTTCGGATTTAATTTTATATTTACCGGATAACCAACTGACTTCAGATGCATTTTTTTCGCCCCTGCTTCATCGCCCTGGCCGCCTGCCTGGTCTGCATACCTGCAAATGCCCAGGAGGCCATTCAGCCCGATACCACCAACCAGCAGCGCCCCGCCTATGAGGCCGTCGCCCTCGATGAGGAACCCGTGGTGGACGGGGATGTTCTGGGCGACCCGGTCTGGCAGGCCATTCCGGCCACGGAGGGACTCCGGCAGATCCGGCCGAATTACGGCCAGCCGGTTTCCGAGCGCACAGCGGTGCGGGTGGCCTACAGCCGATCCACGTTTTACCTTTCCGTGGTTTGCTATGATTCGGAACCGGACAAGATCGTGGTATCCGATTCCCGTCGTGATGCCGACCTGAACGACGAAGACAGTTTCCTGTTTATCATCGACACGTATAACGACCGCCAGAACGGGTTTTTGTTCGGGACGAACCCCCAGGGGATGGAATACGATGCCCAGATCAATAACGAAGGAAAGGGCAATTTTAACGCCAATCGCCAGCAGGGCGGCGTTATTGGGGGCACCAATCTGAACTGGGATGCCGCCTGGACCGTGCGCACCCAGGTGGGGGATTTTGGGTGGAGCGCGGAATTCGCCATCCCGTTCCGCTCGCTGCGATTTGCCAGCGGGTCGGCCAAGAGCTGGGGGATGAATTTCCAGCGAAACATCGCCAAGAATACGGAGACAGCCTATTGGACCACCCTCCCGCTGGGCTTTGACCTGAAGCGGTTGTCTCTGGCCGGCCAGCTCAGCGGCCTGGATCTGGTAAACCCGGGCAACCTCAAACTAATCCCGTATGTCCTGGGCCGGGCCACCCGCGACCGGAGCATGGACCCTATCGAAACCGACACGGATTTTGAGGCCGGTGCCGACATTAAATACAGCATCACCCCCGGCCTGACCCTCGACTTGACGTACAACACGGATTTTGCCCAGGTGGAGGTGGACGACCAGCAGGTAAACCTGGACCGGTTCAATCTGTTCTTCCCGGAGAAGCGCGCCTTTTTCCTGGAAAACGCCGGCCAGTTTACCGTAGGGAGCCCCGGGGAGGTAGACCTGTTTTTCAGCCGTCGAATTGGCCTGGGGGACGACGGCAGCGTGGTGCCCATCATCGGCGGGGCCAGGCTGTCCGGTAAGGTCGGGAATACCAACGTGGGCTTGCTCAGTATGTTTACGGAAGATGTGGAGGAAGCGGGGATTGAAGAGAACAATTTTTCCGTGGCCCGGGTTAACCACAACTTCCCGGGAACGCGCTCTTCCCTCGGGGGGATTTTTGTGAGCCGTTCGGGGCTCGGGGCCACGGATGACGATTACAACCGGGTGTACGCCATTGACGGTAAATGGGGAATCGGCAACAAGGCCGAGGTCAACGGGTATGTTGCCAAGAGCACCACTCCGGGCATCGAATCGAACGACCACGCGTTTAAACTCCTGGCCAACTACGACTGGAACGGGTGGAACGTGAGCGCCGGTTATACCGAAGTGGGCGAAGGTTTTAACCCGGAAGTCGGGTTTTTACAGCGTACCGCCTTCCGAAAACCCGAACTCCTGCTGTTCAAGGCGCACCGCTTTAAGGATGCCGGGCAACTGCTCGAAATCCGCCCGCATACCTCGTACCGGGGTTACTGGGACTTTGACGGCAACCAGCAAACCGGTTTCTGGCACATCGACAACCACTGGGTATTCCGCAGCGGTTTTGAAGTGCACACGGGCATCAACCTCACCTACGAACAGGTGTTCCGGCCCTTTGATATTGCCGGGGTTACCGTGCCGGTTGGGGAATACCCGAACGAAGAGCTGCAACTGGTGGTGATCACCAACCCGAACAACGCCTTTTCCCTGAGTACCCGTACCTTTATCGGAGGGTATTTTGACGGGAAGCGCATCAGCAACAGCGGGACTGCCAATTATCGGGTGGGGGACAAATTCGTCTCCTCCCTGACCTTCAGCCACAACGATATCGGTTTAAGCAACGGGGACGTCACCGCCGTAGTGGGCGGCCTGCGCCTGGCCTATTCGTTTACCCCAAGGCTCTTTGTCCAAAGCCTGATCCAGCGGAACAACGTGTCGAACATCACTTCGGTGAATGCCCGCCTGGGATGGCTGCAAAGCGCCAATACCGGCCTCTTTGTGGTGTTGAACATTGTACGGGACGACGACCTGCCGGATGCCCTGGACAATCAGGTGCTGACCATCAAGTATACCCACCAGTTCGATATCCTGAAATAAGGCCGCACTCCGGCCCGGGCTTGCGGGCACTAACGGGCTACCCGGGATCTGCGAAATCGGCGGAGGCTGATGGTCTTGTGTTTTGTGCTGATAAAATAAACACCGGTGAGCAGCACCAGGGCAGCCACCACGGATTGTAATGTGATAGGCTCATCCAGGAAGTACCAGCCCAGGAGCATCGCCACAATCGGGTTTACGTAGGTGTTGGTCGACACTTTTTCGGGCGAAACCACCTTCAGCAGGAAGTTGAATGCCGTAAATGCCACAATGCTGCCAAAGAGAATCAGCAGCAGCATGGCCCAGAGCGTATCCGCCTGCCATTCCAGGGGGTTGCTCAGGGGCTCCCGGAAGCACAGGCTCATGACCAGCAGCATCCCTCCGCCCATTAGCATCTGGTAACCCGTGTTTACGAAGGAATTCCCGGGTAAATCAGCCTTGCCAACAAACAGGCTCCCATAGGCCCATGCCACCATGGCGGCAAAGATCATGAGAATCCCGATCCAGGCGTCCGGGTGCCGCGTGGTGGCGTCCTGGCTTACGAGCAGGTAGATCCCGAGAATCCCCAGGGCTACACCCACCAGGGAGATGGGGCGCAGCCGATGGCCCTGCAGGAGCCACATCAGGAGCATCACGAGCAGGGGCTGGGCCGCAATGATCAGGGCAGCAAAATTCGTATCCACGAATTTCAATGCCCAAACCACCATCCCGTTGCCGAAACTCAAAAAAAGGAACCCCGCTAGTCCCGTGTTCAGCAACTGGCGCCGCGTAATGCCCAGTTTTTTTCCCATCAGGGCCGCTATTCCAAAAATCAAAACCCCGGCAATCACAAAACGGATGCCGGCCAGTAAAAAAGGAGGCAGTTCGTCCACGGCCACCTTATTGAGCAGGTAGGTAGACCCCCAGATAACGTAAATAGCGAAAAATGCCGCAAAGATGAGCGGGGCCTGGGATCGGTTTTCCATGGCGCAATATTAATGCAAACCCCGCTTTCAATCGGCAAGGCGCCCGAACAATTTTATTCGGCTGAAGCCATCTCCTGTCCGTCGTAGACAATCCGGTAAATGGCATTCCCGAAATCGTCGGAAACCAGTAGCGATCCGTCTTCCAGAAACATCAGGTCTACCGGCCGGCCCCAGCGGGTCTGGTTCTCGTGGTTGAGCCACCCGTCAATAAAGGGTTCATATCCAACCGATTCGCCATCCTTTAGCTTCACCAGGGTCAGGCGGTATCCCGATTTTTCGCTGCGGTTCCAGGAGCCGTGTTCGGCAATGAGCAGGTGGCCCTGATAAGCCTCCGGGAACATGTCCCCAGAAACGAATTTAACGCCCAGGGGAGCTACGTGGGCGCCCAGGTTTTGCACCGGGGCGACAAAATCGTCACAGGGTCGCTGGTCGCCGAAGTCCGGGTCGGGAATTGTCCCTCCATGGCAAAAGGGATATCCGAAATGCTGCCCCGTTTCCGTAACCCGGTTCAGTTCACAGGGCGGGATGTCGTCCCCCATCATATCCCTGCCGTTGTCGGTGAACCAAAGTTCTTCCGTTTCAGGGTGCCAGGTAAATCCCACGGTATTGCGGACCCCCCGGGCCACAATTTCCCGATTGCTGCCATCCGGGTCCATCCGCGTGATGGTTGCAAACCGTTCATCCACTGAAGTACTGTCGCAGATGTTGCAGGGTGCCCCCACAGGCACGTACAGCTTGTCGTCCGGTCCAAAGGCGATGTATTTCCAGCCATGGTGGAATTTATCCGGGTAATCGTCATACACAACCACGGGGTCCGGCGGGTTGTCCAGCCGGTCTTCAATGCCATCGAAACGCAACAACCGGTCTACCTGGGCCACATACAGGGAGCCGTTCCGGAAGGCTACCCCGTTGGGTACCTCCAGGGTGGTATCCAGGACAATGGTCCGGTCTGCCCGGTAATCGCCGTCTTCGTCTACCAGGGCATAGAGCTTGTTGGTCCCCCGCGTACCCACAAACAGGGTCCCCTTGTCGCCCATCGCCATCGAACGGGCGCCCTCCAGGTCTTCCGCAAAGGTATGGGCGTAGAAGCCCGGCGGCAGGTTCAGGCTGTCCAGGGGCAGGTTCGAGGTAAACTCCGGACGCGCTTTGGTTGCGTCCTCCGGTTGTTTGGGATCCTCCCCGCAGCCAGCCAGCAGGAGCAAAGCCAGGCAGGCAGTTCCGTAAAGTGTCAAATGGTGTTTCAAATCCATGGTGTAAATTTTCCCCTAAAATACAACATACGCCCCGCAATTGCAGATGCCGGCTAAACTATCCGGCTGCGGGCTTCAGGTTCCCGGGGGGAATTCGTAAATTTTGCGGCATCCACAAAGGCCGGGGAGAAATCCCCGGACTTTGGCCAAATTAACATCGAAACAAGGAACTGTGAGTAAAGGGATTAAAATTGACGATGAGAAACACTGGTATAAAGATGCCATAATCTACGAATTGCATATCAAGGCATTTTTTGACAGCAACGGGGATGGAATCGGGGATTTTCAGGGCCTGATCCAGAAACTGGACTATCTTGAGGACCTCGGGGTTACGGCCATCTGGGTCCTCCCCTTCTACCCTTCCCCACTGCGGGACGACGGTTACGACATCGCCGATTACTACAATATCAACCCCTCCTACGGAAAACTCAGGGACTTCAAGCGGTTTATCCGCGAAGCGCACAACCGCGGACTCAAGGTGATTACCGAGTTGGTAATCAACCATACCTCCGACCAGCACCCCTGGTTCCAGCGCGCCCGGAAGGCACCCCCCGGTTCCCGCCACAGGGATTACTACGTATGGAGTGACGACCCTGGAAAATACAAAGATGTCCGCATCATCTTCACGGATACCGAACCCTCCAACTGGACCTGGGACCCGGAGGCCAAAGCCTATTTCTGGCATCGGTTCTTTTCCCACCAGCCCGACCTGAATTTCGACAGCCCGGACGTACAGCAGGAGGTCTTCGACATTATGGATTTCTGGTGCGAACTGGGAGTGGATGGATTCCGGCTGGATGCAGTCCCCTACTTGTTCGAACGGGAGGGCACCAATTGTGAAAACCTGCCCCAGACCCATGAATTCCTCAAAAAACTCCGGGCACATATCGACAGCAAGTACGACAACAAGCTCTTTCTGGCCGAGGCGAATATGTGGCCCGAAGACAGTGCGGCTTATTTTGGCAAGGGCGATGAATGCCATATGAATTACCACTTCCCGATTATGCCGCGCATGTTCATGGCATTGAAAATGGAGGACCGCTACCCGATCATCGACATCATCGACCAGACTCCGGAAATTCCCCCAACCTGCCAATGGGCCATCTTCCTGAGGAACCACGATGAATTAACCCTGGAGATGGTAACCGACGAGGAACGGGATTACATGTATAAGGTTTACACCAAAGACCCCCAGGCCAAGATCAATGTGGGGATCCGCCACCGCCTGGCACCCCTGCTGGAAAACAACCGAAGCAAGATCGAGCTGATGAATGTACTCCTGTTTTCCCTTCCGGGTACGCCGGTCATCTACTACGGGGACGAAATCGGCATGGGGGACAATTTTTACCTGGGAGACCGGGACGGCGTTCGCACCCCCATGCAGTGGACCGGGGACCGCAATGCGGGTTTTTCCACTGCAAATCCCCATAAACTGTACCTCCCGACCATCATCGATCCGGAATACAAATACGAGGCGGTCAATGTGGAGTCCCAGCAAATCAACAGTTCCTCCCTCCTTTGGTGGATGAAGCGGATTATCGGCATGAGGAAACGCTACAAGGCGTTCGGGCGGGGGAACATAGAGTTCCTGGCCCCGGCCAACGCAAAGATAATCGCATTTATCCGGGCTTATGAAGGGGAACAGATACTCGTATTGTGCAACCTGTCGCGTTTTGCCCAGGCCGCCGACCTGGAACTCGGAACATTCGAAGGGCATACCCCGGTGGAGGTTTTCAGCCGGAACCGTTTTCCGCGAATCGGCCGGGAACCGTATTTGTTTACCCTGGCGCCTTTCGGCTACTATTGGCTCTCACTGGAGCAGGACGAACGCCTGGTGGAAGCCGGCCCCCCGCCCCGCTTAAAAGCCGACAAATGGAGTGGCCTGATGTCGAAGCCCCTTCGGAAAAAACTCCAGGAGGAAGTATTGCCGCGCTATCTGGATAACGCAGACTGGTACGCCGGGAGGAACCGGATTCGACAGAGCCTGGAAATCCGCAATTCGGCCGCCTTGCCCCTTCGCGGCTTGCCGAGCCGGTGGCTCGTGGTAAAAACCAGTTATAACGACGGCCTGCCGGAACACTACCAGTTGCTGGTGGCGTGGATCCCGGAGGCCCGGCGGGAAGCCCTTCGCGACCTGCCGGATGCAGCGATACTCGCAGAGATGCAGCTCGGTTCGGAACCCGGTGTCCTCATCGATGCCATTTACGAGGAGCCTTTCCGGATGGCCCTTCTGCAATGGGTGCGGCAGGGGAAAAGATTCGAAACTGACGGGGGCGAACTGCACTTCAGCCGCGGCAAAAGGAAATTCCCGGCCCCTTCGGACCCCATGAAATCCCGGATCCTGCCTTCCGGCCAGACGTTCAGTTCCCTGCAATACGACGACCGCTACCACCTGAAACTCTATCGCCGACTGGACGATACGCTCAACCCGGATCTGGAACTCGCCCATTTCCTCTCGGAGGAAACCACGTATGAGCATGTCCCGGATTATCTGGGGGCAGTGACCTTTTCAGCAGCGGGAAGGACTACGCTGGCCCTGGGATTGGCCCAGGAACTCGACCCCAGCCAGGGGACGGCCTGGGAATATACCCGGGATGCCTTCCACATGTTTTTTGAACGGGCCCTGGCAGCCGGGGAGGAAACTAAATTCAAGCCACCAAAAGGCGGCCTGACGGATCCGTTGCGTTTCGAAGACCTTCCGGAACTGTTGAAAGATCTGATGGGGAGCGCCCTGCCCGAACGCATTGTGCAACTGGGAGAGCGCACGGCCGGACTGCACCGGGCCCTGGCGTCCCAACCCGGGCGGGAAGGCTTTGAACACGAGGCCTTTTCCCTGCACTACCAGCGCTCGGTCTATTCCTCCCTGCAGGGATTGACCCGGGATGCATTTGACAAGCTTAGGAAATCCCTCAAGCGGCTCCCCGAGGAAATCCAGGAGGAAGCCCGGGAGGTGCTGGGCCTGAAGAACGACGTCCTCCAGTGTTTCAAACGGATATTCTCCCATAAAATGGAGGCGGTTAAAATCCGAACACATGGGGATTTCCACCTCGACCAGGTCTTGTGGACCGGTCGGGATTTCCTGATTCGGAATTTTGAGGGCGAGCCCATGCGGCCTTTCTCGGAACGCAGATTGAAGCGCTCCCCCCTAAGGGACGTCGCGGCCATGATCCGTTCGTTGCATTATGCAGTTTACGGCGCCTTACACGAAAGCGACTTGCTGGGCGGCGAAGGCAATGAAATTCAGGAATACTGGGCGCAAATATGGAATCGGGCCAGTACGAGGCTCTACCTGAGCGGATACCTGAAATCCCTGGACGGTCCGGGCTTTATCCCCGAGGACCCCGACGACTACCGCATCCTGTTGGAAACCTTCCTGCTGGAAAAGGCGGTGTACGAACTCGGGTATGAACTGGAACACCGCCCGGACTGGGTGTTGATCCCATTGAGAGGAATTCGTTCCGTGCTCCGGGAAGCCGGGTTTCTCAGTTCCTGAGGGCCTTCATGTCGATCACAAACCGGTATTTGACATCGGCTTCGATGACGCGCATGCAAGCATCGTTGATGTCCTGCATGCGAATTAGTTCAATGTCAGAAGTAATCTGGTGTTTACCGCAAAAGTCAGGCATCTCCCGGGTCTGGGCCAGGCCACCGATCAGAAAGCGCGTAAGCCCTTGCGGATTTCAATTTTATAGCGTGCAATTTCTCTATCCTCAAACGAGTTGGGCTTCCAGGTGGATCTTTGCATTGAGGAGGTTGGAAATCGGGCACACTTCCTTTGCCTTCTGGGCGGTTTTTTCAAATGCCTCTGCCTGCATTCCGGGTACTTTCCCACGGAGGTTCAGGTGAATGTCGGTTACCTTCCCGTCCTCAAAATGGACTTCGGCCGAAACGTCCAGGCTATCTGGTGTGTACCCTTCTTCCCCAATGAGAAAACTGAGTTGCATGGCAAAACAACCTGCATGGGCTGCGCCGACCAGTTCTTCAGGATTCGTCCCTTTGGTATCTGCAAACCGGGTATTAAAGGAATAAGGGGTTTGTTCCAATACGCCGCTGGCACTGCTGAGGGTGCCGCTGCCTTCTTTGCCGCCCCCTTTCCACAGGGCGCTTGCTTTACGGGTAAATTTCATGGTTCTGTGTTATGGTTAAAAATATTTGCCCACGAGAACTGATGTCCTCCGCGGTTTAAAGCAAGATAATAAAAACGAAAGGTTCCCAAAGGCCTATGCTTCTTTTGAGGTGCCCGGCCATTCGATAACGCCTTAACCCGCGGGAACTCCTCCCTGTAACACTTCGGATTCCCGGTCGTCTTATCTATAAAGGCAAGCATGAAACGGCTCAACATGAATTACGATTGGCGACAGCTAACATACGACCGCAGGAATGGCTGGAACATTGGCCGTAAATTCCTTGCAGATACCGTATATTCGAGCAGGTAAAAGGCGGAAACCGCAATTCCCTGCCCCATGGAACAGGCATTTTTCGAAATGATCCTTTGGATACTGCTCACCTTTGTCCTGGCAGTACTACTCCCCGCTTGCCTAATCTGGTACCTCTACAGGAAATACCGCAACCGGCATCGCTAGGCCGTAACTTTCGGCCTGAATTCCCCTTCGATGGCATTCCTTCGTTTTTATTCGTTACTCACAGTTATACTACACCCCACCGGTGCGCAGCCACGGTACCATAGGGTTCATTCGGTGAAATTCTTAAATGTTTAACATAATAATATAAAGTTTAAACATTTATTGGCTATTCCCCGGGAATTCCAGGGCTATCCACGTGATTGATACGGTAGTGATGCCCGAGTAATTGTTGGGAGACTATTAAATTAAAACCGCCCGGATTGGGCGGTTTTTTATTTATACAACCATCACGAAACCGGGCAGCGTTATCGCCTACTACCTACCCGATTGACTCAGGGCTGGCTATACCTCGATGCGGCCCTGCAGGCGCTTTTCAACCTTGCGCTTAATGGCCGTGAGGTTTTTCATTACCTCCATCAGGTGCTGATCCCTTGTTTTCTTATACACTTCGTTAATCTCGAGAATGAGTTTCTTGAGGTCCCGGGAAGCCTGCACCCGATCGCTGGTCGTAATGCGCGACCATTTGCGGTTTTCGAATTCTGAAGCTTTTTGTAATAATTCGGTAGTCATGATACTGGTTCTGATTTTATAGCAATTCTCGAACCCGGCTGTTGGTCACGGTTTTTTTCCGCCTTTTTTCATGGCCGGAAATTAAAATACGGCCAATCCCCGACAACGATCCGCAACCCGGATTCCTTAAATAATTCCCCGAATTTAATATTTCTCTACAGACAGCTAAACACATTAACAAAAGTTTAATGTATTCGGCCTGAGGCGGCTAAAAGAACGGTTCTTTCCGACATCAATGCATATAACTCCCGGCATTCATATCGACGGTGGTGCCCGTGGCGTGGTCCATTTTGCCGCTGCACATAAAGGCCACCAGGGGGGCGATGTCCCCGGGAACCGTCAGGTTGGGCAAAGCGATTTCATCCTGCAGTATTTTCTCGCCTTTCTGGCGAATAAACGTTTCCGCCATTTCGGTACGGGTAAAACCCGGGGCAATGGTGAACGCCACGATCCGGTCCCGCCCGAAGGCTCGCGCCACGGATCGGGCCAGGGAAGTCAGCCCCCCCTTTGACGCGGCATATCCCAGAAAATCTTCGGTCTCACCCCGGAAGGCCGCCCGGCTCCCGATATAGACCAGTCGGCCGCCACCCCGCATTTTAAAATGCTCCAGGGCCAGTTTCGTAAGCAATCCGCAAGCGTCCAGGTTAATAGCCAGGGTCTTTCGCCATACCTGCCACCAATCTGCAGTTGCCATTTCCGGCGGGTGCGGCAGGAAAACACCTGCATTGAGCACCAAAGCATCCAGGTGGCCCAATGCCTCCAGGCTTTTACGGAAGAGTTCCTCTGTTTCCGCCGGGTTCTCGAGGTTGGCAGCGAGGGTCGCAACTTTCGAATCCGGATGTGCTTTGGCCAACGACTCGGCAGCTTCCCGGTTTTTGTTATAGTGGGCGATGATACGCCCCCCCTGCCCGAGAAGTTCCCGGGCTACCGCCGCTCCGATACCCTGGGAAGCCCCGGTAACCAGTATATTTTGTCCTTTCAGTTCCATCAGGCAGTTTCACGCTTAAATTTCTGTTGGGAAAGTAGGCAGATTGGACTGGAATTCCAATGGAAATTGACAGCGATGGGAATGCCCCGGGCGATACCCTTGTATTATTGCTGAATCAGCCGGGTAGCGTTCGGGATCCGTTAGATCTGGAATTCATTTCAAAAAAGGTCTTGAAAATAGCACAAACTGTCTACTTTTTTTCGTATTCTTTTAATCAAAATGATTCAGCTATCACAGATCCCAAATGGCAAACCCCCGGGATCTCAAATCATAAAACTGGCATGGCAAACCGCATCCCCGAATTCCTGACAACACCATTTCAGAGGGCCCGCTCTCAGTATCCCGAACTGGCCGGGGTCCGCATCCGTCTCAGACTGCTCAGTAGGCCCGGCCGATCTACCATGACAGCCCGTCCAACCTTTTGGTCGTTGTTTGCGGGCAGGAAGGCGCGCACCTACATCATCCGGATTAGTCCGACGGTTCAATTTGGAAATAAAACCGAATCATTGGCCGTTCTGCCGGCAGAGGTATTGGAGGGATGGTTTGCCCACGAATTGGGTCATGTAGTGGATTATTCGCGCTACAGCGGTTTTGGTTTGCTTGGGTTTGGCCTGAGATACCTGTTTTCCCCTTCCTTCAGGCGGGCTGCCGAATTCCGGGCAGATTACCACGCCGTATCGAACGGGTTACAGGAATCCATCCTGCGGACCAAGAATTTTATCCTGCACGAGGCGGACATACCCGAAGCCTATAAGGCCCGTATCCGGCGATTCTACAGTTCCCCGGAAGAAATCGAAGCCCTGGTTCAGGAGCTGGCTGCGGATTCCTGACCTGTACCCTGGTTCCGGACAAATTCCTCCCACTGGGAAAACTTATCGGGATCCATGACACGTTCCATCTTAACCTGTCCCCCCTTCTTTTTTTGCGACTCGTTCCAGCCGTAGAAGATTTCCGGGTCCACAACCTGTACCTTCACCCCCTCAAGCGCTTTGGACCTCGCCACCCGATAATTCTTATTGGCTTCCTGGAGGTGGTTGTCCAGGGAGGAGGCCAGTTCCTTTGAGTCTCTGGAATCCCGGCTGCCCAGGTACCAACAATGGTGAAATCCGTCGTCCAGGCGGATCGCCGCCAGGGTGTATTCCGGGATGGCCATGTCAAAGGTATTTTCCAGGTGCTGCACCCCGGCATCCAGTTTTTGCACCGATAATTGGGAGCCCACTGTGTTCAGGAAGAATTTGGTCCTTCCCGTAATATGGATTTCCGCCCGGCCGGTATCCGAGAATGCCACCGTGTCTCCGATCAGGTAACGCCATGCCCCCGAAACCGTACTAATTACCAGGGCGTAATCTGTATCGGCTTCCACCTGGTCCAGGCCCAGGCTGGGGGCCTCCTGCCGTATGCTCCCGTCTTCTTCCAGATTCTCGGGGACGAAAGGAACGAATTCAAAGTAAATTCCATTATCCGTGAGCAACTGCATTGCGTCGGTTTCCGGCCGGGTTTGCAGTGCCAGGAAACCTTCCGAAGCCAGATAGGTATCGATGACGGTAATTTCCCGGCCCATAAGCGACTGAAAACTCTTCCGGTACGGGCCAAAGGCCACCCCCCCGGAGGTATATACCCGAAGGTTGGGCCAGATTTCATGGATGTCCCGGAGCCCGTGGGTGTCGATGACCTTGCGAAGCATCAGTTCAATCCAGCTGGGGATACCGCTCAGAGCCCCGATGTCCCAATCAGAGGCACGGTCGGCAATTCGCTGAACGCGGTCGTCCCAGTCGTCGATCCGGGCAATTTCCTCCCCGGGTTTATAGTAACTCCGGAACCAAAAGGGAATATTCCCGGCACTGATACCTGAAATCTCGCCTTCTCGAAATTCCCCCTGCTCCTGTAAATCCGTGGAGCTCCCGAGCATCAGAATCTCTTTTTCGAAGAATTCCGAAGGCAGGTCAAAGTTGCGCAGGGATAATACCTGCCGGATCCCGGCATTTCGGATGCTCTTGATCATCTCGTCGGTTACCGGGATCCGCTTACTGCTGCTGCCGGTGGTCCCGGATGAGAGCGCATAGTAATCCGGTTTGCCCGGCCAACTGATATCCGGGGATCCGTCCAGCTGTTTTTTCCACCAGCCCTCGTGCATCCGGTTGTAGTCAAAATAGGGTACCTGTTCCCGGAATGCCTTGCGTATGTCGTCGGCCCCTAATAAGGCATCAAACCCATGGTGTTTCCCAAATGCCGTATCCCTCGCCTTCTCAAGCAAGCTGCGCAGTTGCGACTCCTGTTGATCCAAGTGGTTCTGATCCGGTTTTATGATGGCCCCGGCCTCGATGGCCTTCTTGATGATAGCTCCCAGTAATGGCATATGTCGTTAAAAATACAAAGGCCCGGTCAACCCGATGTGCCAGGGCGGGGTAAAAATGCTCGGTATTACACCCTGCCTCCCTCCTATTCCATCAGTTTCAGCAGGCGCAATGCAAAATTCAGAAAAAACTTCAAATTTTTAGAATTTGTATTAAAGCGCTAAAAATCAGTTATATAGATCTGATCTGAAGCAATACAATATGTTAAAAAATGTTTAAGACAGTACCTTTTATAACATAGTACTGTAACAAAAGAATTCCTCACCCGTCTTATAGATGTAATACCGCAACAAGGCAACCAATTATGACAGCAAGAGTAAACATTATCAATAACAGGTTCCAGCTACTGATGCTGGGATTCGGCTGGAGCCGGCGTCCTGTGCGACTTACAAAATCAATCCATCAATTAAAAAATAACAATCATGAAAGCAATGAACTTAGCCACACCGACTGAAGCAAGACGTTTCCGGAGTTTTTCCAATTTTAAATCGAGCAAGCGCGTGCGCTGGTCCGAATCCCGGAACTTCGTCTACTGACAAATCCATCGACAATCAAAAAACAAATCGTCATGAAACCTATTGTTAATCAAACCCCTACCGAAACCAGAAGGTTTGCTTATTTCTCGAGTTTCCGGGATAGCAAACGCGTCCGGTGGAGCGAGAATCGGAACTACTTCTATTGATAGCCCCCCTATTATTAGCTCCTCCCAGCCCCATGGAAAAGAAAAAGGCCCGCTCATCACGGGCCTTTTGCTTTGTATATGCTCGGGGATTTATAACTCAAATTCCTCCTGTACCCCGTTCGGATACGTAAGAATTGCGAGGTTGTCGCATTGCCCGTCTCCCAGGTCGGCGATGATAGAAAGGCCGTTTTTCCCGAGGGTCATTACGCCGCTTACCAAGTACCCGCATTCAAAATTTCCGGTCAGCGGGCTGGTGATAGCAACCGTATAGGTGTTGCCGTCTTTCAACAGCGTCCAGTCCCCCTCGATCGAAAAAGTACTGTCCGCCAGCGTTTCCCCAAAGGTAATGGCCAGGGAGCGCGTTCCGCTTTCGCTGATGGTACTGCCGTCCGCAAAATCCAGGGTCATATCACTCACGATGGTCATGGAGACCGAATTGCCTTCGCTGGCAGTCAATGTGAACGACCGCGTCCCGTTAACCTCAATATCCCCGACATAGAAACTGTCGTAGACGGCAGTAAACGATGCGGTTTCAGGATCTGTTCCATAGGTCACTACCAGGGTACCGTTCACATTTTCCGTCCCATTGAGGACGCAGTTGCCGAAAGTGGCAGTAAAACCGGTTTCCGTGTACTCCGCCTGATAGCATTCGTTAGCGGCGCTTTTGCCGGAATTGCTGTTGCCGTTCTGGAACAGTTCCGCCAGGGCGGTATCCGCTACCCCGGTCCATTCCTCGGTCTCCAAGACCGCCTGGAATTCCTCCTGGGAGAGTTGCGCCTCCTGCGGGATGTCCTGTTCGTCGGCATCCGAGCTGCAGCTCTGGAGGAAAGTAAGGGTAATGGCTGCCATAGCCGCGGCTGTGTAGGTAAACAATTTTTTTGATTGCATAGGATTCGTTTCGAAATTACATCCCATAAAACGCGTTGCCGACCGGTTTAGTACCCGACGCCCCCCATTCTCGATAAAATGCACCTGGCCGATACCCAGCAAGTTGCTCCGGATGGGATGGAGGTCACGGGATGTTTAGGCTAGAACCTGAGCTGGAGGTTCGCCCGCACAAAAAACGGGGTTCCGGGGGTAAAATGAATCTCCTCTACGGGTTGCGTTTCCCCCGCCAACCGGCTCAGGGTGGCAAATTGGGTCTCTTTCCAACGGGTGTCGAAAAGGTTTTCAACAGTTAGCCCCAGGGTAATTGCCCCCCGGGTGTAATTCAAATTGGCATCCGTAACAAAATAACCGTCAGCCACCAGGGAATTCGACTCATCCGCCGGCCGATCCGCAATAAACCGATAGCGGATCCCTCCGGAAAAAGGCCCCAGGTCGCGTAAAGACAGGCTGCCCGAAGATGTTAATTCCGGTGCCAGGGGAATCCGGTCCGCTCCGGCAGGGGCCTCCGTACTCCTGGCATAGGTATAATTGACATCGCCCCGGGCAAACAGGTGGTCCGTTATCTGGGCCTGGATGGCGGCTTCCAGTCCCAGGCGGCGGGTCCTGCCGCTGGGTTCAACAATCCCGGCATCCCCTACATACACAAACTCCTGTTCCAGGAACAGGCTCCAGAGGTTTGCGCTGAGAACCAGCCGGTCCAGCGGCCGGTACACGGAGCCCACCTCGAGGCCCAGGGCCCCGGGCAGGGTTTCTTCCCCTCCCCGGGCAACCACTACCCGGGTGTCGTTGGAATGGTATCCCAATCCCGCCTTCCCCACAAATTGAACTTTGCGGGAAGCCTGGTACAGGGCATTGAATTTCGGGGCCAGGAACCAACCGGGTTCCACGGCCCGGGCATACGTTTGTGGGAGCCTGTCCCGGTATTCAAACCGCAGGTGGTCCAGGCGCAGGCCGGGGACCAGGGTCCACCGCCCCAGCTTCCAGCTGGCCTCGGCAAAGGCAAAGCCATTGAATTCGTCAACATCGCCATAGGCCAGGCGCTCCAGCAGCGTCTTGCGGTTGGCTGTCCGGGACAGGGAGACCTCGTCCACGTCGTCGTATCGGAATCCAATCCCCAGGTCCAGATACCCTTTTCTGGGCGTGCCTTCACCGTGAAAGCTATGCCTCCAGACGGTTTGTCCGCCCAAGAGCAGGCGTTTTTCCTGTTGGCGGATCTGATCGCCGTTTACGGGATCCTCCAGGAAAAAGGTAAAATTGGAATACAGGTCAAACTGGTAGCCGGTTACATAGGCCGATGTCCGCAGGCTTTGATGCGGGCTGTATTGCTTTCGGTGCGACATCCAGATATTCGTCCGGGAAGTACGCCCTCCTTCCGTACTGTCAATGGCTCCGAATCGGGAGATTTGGCCGGAAACCACTGCCCGTTCCGGAATCTGCCCGGAGGCGTCCCACTGGCTTTGGAAGTGGCTCGCTGTCAGGGTGAGCGACTCGTCCTCCCGGTTGTCGAACCGGTAGCGGCCCATCAGATTCACCCGGCTGAAATTCTGGGAGGCTTCAAAGACCCCGTCGGAAAAGAGTATTTCCCCGGCCAAATAGGCCTGGGAGTGGTCCGTGTCGGCTACCCGGATCATCCCCAGTCCGCGCAGGGTATTAAATTGCCCGGCTTCCAGGGTTACCCGGTTTTGAGGGAGCCGGTCCCTGAGTTTAAAAGAAATGTGTCCGGCCGTATTGAAATTCCCCACGCCAGCCCGGTAGGGGCCTTTCCCAAAATCGATGTTTTCGATGGTTTCCGGGATGATAAAATGCAAATCCGAATACCCCTGCCCGTGGGCATGCGAGACCATGTTAACGGGCATCCCCTCCACGTCGATTGCCAGATCGGTTCCGTGGTCGATATCAAAGCCTCTCAGGAAAATCTGCTCAGCTTTGCCCCCTCCGGCATGCTGGCCGATGACCAGCCCGGGTACCCGCCGCAGTATTTCCTGGGAGGACCGTACGGGGTTTACCGCCAGGTCGGCCCGAGCCAGGTTGTTCAGCGGGTTCAACCGGGCTACCAGGACAACCTGTTCCAGCCCCACGGCAGCCGGTTGCAATACCACAGTGATGCCCTTTTCAACGTGCAGGGCCGTAATCGTGCGTTCGTCCGAGGCGAAACCCAGGCTGTAGAGTAAAAGCCGGTCGCCCACATCCACGTTGTCCAGTTCAAAATAACCGGCCGCATCCGCATATACGTAGGATCCCGTGGCGGGATGGTAAATGGCGGCAGCTTCGAGGGGGTTTCCATCCGGATCGGCAACGCGTCCCCGGATATGGTGGGCATTCAGGGATGCCGACAACAATAACAACAGGATGCAATAATATACTTTGTACATGATTTGGTGCTTTCCCTTATGTACGAAGCCAGATCAAAAAGGTTCACTCCCGCCTACCGGTCCGGAAAGAGCGAGGTATCCAATCCGGGTAGTAATTTCAAAGCATTTTCGTAGTATAGTTTCCGAAGTACGTCATCCGGGAGGTCCAGCCCGTACATGGCCCAAAAGGCGTGGTATTTCTTGTAATAGGGAAAGTATTCGTCATCCGTTTCAAGCACACGGAAATACGTCGGGTATTCGGAGGGTTGCCAGGCGTCTTTCCCAAAAACTACCCGGTCCTGGTAGTCGATAAAGAATTTCCGGGCCCTCCGGGGCTGCCTGCCCAATTCGGCGATGACGGCCCCGATCCCCACGTACATATTGGGCATCTCGTCCAGTAAATCCGATAGCGTATCCAGGTCATTGGCATACCAGCCCATATGGGCATTGACAAACCGGGTATTCGGATGCTTTTTAAACATCCGGTGCTGCTCGTCGATAATCTGCTGCCAGGGCGCGGGGTCCGTATTGCTCCTTTTGCGGCGCGGCCGGAGTTTGAGCTCGAGCCAGCGTTCGTTGAGGGAATCCATCGGGTCCCAGAAGGAACGCGGGTCTGCGGAATGGATGAGCACCGGAATCCCCAGTTCGGCGCATTTTTCCCAGATCGGGTCCAGCCGGGGATCATCCACGGCAACCCGGTCCCCGTTTATATCGGTATTCCGCAACCCGAGGCTTTTGTATATTTTAAGCCCGCTTGCCCCGTTTTCAACATCCGCTTGGAGTTGTGCCGCGGCACGCTGCCCCCAGCCCGGGGCTCCCACACTGTCAAAATCCACATTCGCAAAGATAACGAAGCGGTTTGGGTAATGGGCCCGGACATTGGCCACAGCCCTTTTGAGGTGTTCTCCGGATCCACCGCTGAGATTCACCATCACCGCCATATTCAGCGAATCCATTGCCGCGACCAACTCGGACAGGTCCTGTGTCGGCATGCGGAAGTGGTGGCTGTGCATATCGATAAAGGGAAATTTGGCTTGCTCGGTTGGGTGGGCCGGAACGACCAGTGTGGAAGTAGGGTTGTATTGTTCAAAGCCCATTTCCTGGGCGTTTACCAGGTAAGTTAGCAAGGCTGTACAAAGTGTCAGGAGGTGTTTTGGTTGCATCATTTGGTAAATATATACTGTTCAGGTCTTTTCTATTCTGGTCTATTTTATTCGGGAATCCCCGGGCTTGCCGGCCGCCCCGGGCGCGTCAGCCCCTTTACCGGCCCCGGGTATCTCGGGCAACCCGGCAATTTTGCGGAGTTCCCGGTACTTCTCGGGGGTGTCCATGTCCCGGCCTGCCAGCCCCGGTTCCAGGAGCAGGGTTTCCGAAGCAGCGCTTCTGATCAGGCTGCTGGCCCCTCCACTCCGGCCCGGGGAGCGAAGTGCCTCAAAAAAGGAGCGCCGGAATATAGCAGGTACGCCCCCGCCTTCCGGGTAACGGGTGGCGACGATGCCCGGTTCGTTACTCTGAAAATTGGACAGCAATCGCAACAGATAGGTCTTGGAAACCAGGGGTTGGTCCGCCAGGAGTACCAGGAGGCCTTCCAGGTCCGGGCGGGTTTCCAGGGCCGCTTCCAGGCCGCAGCGGATACTGCTGCCCATTCCGGAGGCCCAATCGGGGTTTTCACGGATGCGGGCAGAGGAGTTCCTGAGATTTTCGGATAGCTCCCGGTGGTGTGCCCCGGTAACTACTACCGGGGGCGGCAGCCCGGCTTCCTCAACGGCATGGAGGATGGCGTCCAGTACGGTTCCCCCGGACCATGGCAGCAAGGCCTTGGGGCGGCCCATTCGCCGGGATTCCCCCGCGGCAAGAACGATGGATGCGATTCCCGGGGCCATCAACTGTGGATTTTCCCGTCTTTTTCACGTAGGGGCACCGGATTCGATTCCCGGATAACCGATAGGATTTCGGCCAGGATGGATAGGGCGATTTCCTGGGGGGTTTCCGCCCCGATATCGATGCCGGCAGGTCCGTGCAACCGATCAAAAAATGCGTTGTCCGGAGCCTGGAGTCGATCCATCAGGTCCCCCAGGAGGCGTTCCCGGCGGGAAGCCGGGCCCAGGACGCCCAGGTAGGCGGGACGGGATTCCGTCAGCCGGATCAGGTATTTTAAGTCTTTGGTATAACTGTGGGTCATCAGCACCACGGCTGTTTGCCCGTCCATTTCAGGCGGATCCCACTGCTCGGGAATCACTGCCCGGAACTCCGCGGCCCCGGGAAAATACGACTGGGTCCTGGCCTCGTCGGCTGCAACCGTGACACAGACCTCCCAGCCAGCCTGGGCTGCCAGGGCTGCCAACTGTACCGTGTCGTGTTCCCCCCCAAAGAGCTCCAGGCGGAGCCTGGGCGGCAGTTCCTGGCGAAAAACGGACAGGGTATCGTCCGGCGAACCATCTCCGAAGGCATAAGCCCCGCCGGGAGTTTCCATCACGGTCAGCATGCCCTCACGGCTTCCCACTTCGCGTGTATAGGACGAACGCAAACGCAGGGGTTGCCGATCGCGGACGCGTTGCCGGAAAGCCTTAAGGAATGCCTTTGACGGCCGGAAGGGTTCCAGCAGGATATACAGGATGCCTTCGCACCCGAGGCGGTAGCGGCCGTCGTAGGTCATCATTTTGGGCTTGCCCGTCTGGAAAACCTCCTGCGATTGCAAATGCACCTCTTTTTCCACGCAGCCCCCGCTCACCGCGCCGTAGGCGGCCCCGTTTTCCAGGAGCAACATCCGCACCCCGGGGCGGCGGTATGAGGAACCATCCAGGTCCACCACGGTTGCGAGCACCGTTTTATGCCCGAGTTCCGTTGCCCGTTCCCAGGCTTCGACAATTTGTATCAATTCGTGCGTCACTTCACTTAAATTTAAATGGTATCCACTTTACCGTTGCGCCTTTGGCATAACCGGATTTCGTCGGTTCGATACAGAGAAAGCCCTCGGCCCTGGCCAGGCTCAAAAAATCTCCGGAACTGTTCATGGGCACTTCCGCTGCCCAGAGCGTACCTTCCCGGTTCTCCACCGTTGCCAGGCGAAATTGGGTCAGCCCGCTTGTATTCTCAGCCGGGGCGATGAGCCGGGCCTGCTGCCCGTTATTGTCAAAACCGAAGCTTTTCAGCAGCCAGTCCCTAAAATACAAATGAAAGCTCAGAAACGTTGAAACGGGATTCCCAGGGAAGGAAAATACGAGGTTTTCCCCTCCGGCGCCCACCCCGAACCAAAACGGCTTACCGGGACGCTGGGCCACCCGGTGAAAACATTTACGTACCCCAAGCGCCTCCAGGACTTCTGGCAAATAATCGAACTTACCTTTGGACACGCCCCCGCTGAGCAACAGGATCCCAGGCTCGCTGAGAACCTTTTCAAGCTCCATCCGGATGATTTGGGGGTCATCTGCCAGGTGGATTTCTTCCGGGACGATCCCGAATTCGGTAAGGGCTGCCCGCAGTGCCCGGGTATTTGATTTACGGATCTGGTGGGGTTCGGGTTTTTGATCCACGTCCACCAATTCGTCGCCGGTGGATACCAGCGTAACGGCAGGGAGGCTGTAAACCTTCGGCTTGCCGACACCCACCGAGGCGAGAACGGCAATTTCCGAGGGGCCAATCCTCGTGCCGGGCTCCAGCAAGACGGATCCTGCATCCGCATCGCTCCCGGCCGGGTGGATACTCTGGCCTTCAGATGGATCGGATTGGATGGTAAACGCCCCGGCTGAACTCAGGAGGTCTTCGTACCGCACCACGGTATCCGCTCCTTCCGGCAATACGGCCCCTGTGGCAATTTCGATGCAATTGCCGGCCCCGGAAAGCCGGTGCCTGGGGTCGCCGGCCCGGGCCATCCCCTGGATGCGGTATTCCCGGTGCCCGTCTCGGAAATCCCGGTGGCAAATGGCTATCCCATCCATAGTCGCCCGATCGTACGGGGGCAGGGGGCGGTCTGCAACAACGAGCTGAGCGAGATAACGTCCGCAAGCATCGTCCAGCCGGACAGTTTCAGCTGCCAGGGTCCATCGCTCGGCCATTACGGCCTCATAGGCTTTCCCAAAACTTATCATCGGGAGGTTGTTTTCTGATTCGTCATATATAATACGCGCATCTTTTCTTAAAGTTTCAGTCTCAGGGCAACATTTCAAACCCCATGCCATTGACCAGCAACACCCGGAGCCCCACCAGAAATACCAGGACGGCCGTTACCATCCGGATACCATTGGCTGTGAACCGGTTCAGGGTGAGGCGGATGCCGATTTGCCCGCCGGCCAGTACAGCGGCCATCAACGCCAGCGCCGGTATCCAGGAGACAGTGAAGGTCCCGGCAGTTACAAGCCCTGCCAGGCCCGACAGGGAGTTGACCAATATAAAGAAACTCGCCAGGGCGGCAATTTTAATAGGCAGGTCCCACTTCAGGTGGTTTAGGACGGGGGCGAGGAATATCCCTCCGCCTATGCCCACCAGGCCTGAGAGCATGCCAATAGCGCCTCCCAGCAGATAGGTTAACGAACGGGTGTACCGGTGTTTTTTGGGAATTCGGAATCGATGCCGGACCGATTGGTACCCCAGTGCCAGGGAGGAAATCAACAAGGCTGCCCCCAGGATACCGAAAAAAACTTGTTCCTCCAGCCGGAAGCTTGCGCCCATATAAGCCAGCGGGATACTCGCCAGCGTAAAAGGGATACAGAGGTTCCAATCCAGGTGGCCCCTTTTGTAAAAGAGCCAGACACTGCCGCTGACAACGGTGAGGTTGCAGAGCAGCGCAATGGTCCGGATTTCATAAAATTCCGCGAGGCCCAGGCTCAGGATGGCCAGGTAGGAGGATCCCCCTCCAAACCCTGCCGAGGCATAGAGCAGGGCGATCGTGAAAAAGGCCAGAACCAGCCAGATCAGGTCGGGATGCATCACTGGCTTTCCACTTTTAATTGCCGCATCCCTCCGGAAATCCAGAAAAAAGGAGTTGACGGCCACCGGGACTGCAGTTCCCGGCACGCCCGCCGGCTCCTCGGCCCGGTCTCGCAGATCAGGTAAACCGGGTTGCCTGAAGAAAAGTCCGGTGCATCCGATGCTATTCGTTTCATTGGAATATTCCGGGCGCCGTCCAGGTGGTGGCTTTCAAATTCCCCGGGTTCCCGTACGTCCACCAGGAGATGTGCAGCCCCCTCCTTTCGCAACCGCAGGTATTCGCTCCCGCTAACCGCATCCGGCTTCCCTTCGCAGGAAAGCTGATAGGTGGCAGACAGGTCGTCGGGGACGGTTCGGTTCGCATCTTTTTGGATGGCTATGTGCAGGGTTTGCTGTTTGCGGGCATCGTAAAGCAGCAACTTGCCAGCGCATACCCCTTCCTGGCCGCAAATCGCCTTGACCGCCTCGAGAGCCTGCATGGTCCCGATCAGGCCCGGAAGCACCCCAAGGGTTCCGAGCGTATCGCAATCCGGTATTTCTCCTGCCGGCGGCGGAACCGGGAAAAGGCACCGGTAGGTGGGGCCGCCCCGATAATTGAAAACGCTCACCTGCCCCTCAAAGCCGTGAAGGGCCCCATATACCCAGGGAATTCCAAGCATCAGGCAGGCGTCATCCACCAAAAACCGGGTTGGCAGGTTGTCCGTGGCATCCACAACCAGGTCGTAATTCCCAATTAATTCCAGCGCATTGGTGGGATTCAGGAAGGTGTCGCGGATATCCAGTTGGGTATCCGGGTTCTGGGCGCGCAGTACTTTTTCCAGTTCCCGGACTTTGGCCATTCCCACGCTCGCCGGGCCGTAGGCAGGCTGCCGGTGCAGGTTGCTGGTTTCAACGACATCCCCGTCTACGAGCCCCAGCCGCCCGATACCCATGGCATTCAGGTAGGTGGCCGCCGGAACCCCCAGCCCGCCGGCACCGATTATCAAAACGGCAGCTTCCGACAGGGCCCGTTGCCCTTCCGGGCCAAAATCTTCCAGGCGGGTCTGCCTGTCGTACCGGTCGGCGCTCATCGTTCCTTGAGTTTTTGCAGGATGGCCTCGCGTTCCCGCGGGTCGTTCGCATTGGCCAGGACAGTGTCTTCCTCGGCTACCACCAGGCGAATATCCGATTGCAGGAGGAATTTTCTCGGGCAGCTGGAGGTGGCGTTTTTCAAATAATCCTTGGCAGCGCGCAGCGCAGAAGGTTCCCAAATAGCAGCCAGGGGTTCAGGGAGTCCGGATGCCTCCGTTGCATAGGCCGTCGCCACTTTATTGGGATCCCTGCGACTTACCAGAAATTCCAGGGATTCTCTGTCCATCAACGGGAGGTCGCAGGCCAGCACGAGCCAGGCGGCGTCCGGAAAATCGGCGTGGGCCGATAAGATGCCGTTCAAAGGGCCCCGATACCGGTCCTGGTCTGTCAGTGTCCGGTAATTACCCGGTATATCTGCGGCCTGGTCGGAACGCAGGCTCAAAAAGGCCTTTTCGCAGACTTCCTCCAGGAGGGCATAGGCATACTCCCGCTGGGGCAGTCCGTGATAGTCCATTGCCCCTTTGTCGCGGCCCATGCGGTTGCTTTTACCGCCAGCGAGTACCAAACCATATAGGGGTGCATTTACTGTCATGTGCATAGTCATTTTAATCTGGATCCAAGCCGCCACATGCTAAGTTTCCAATTTACCGTCCCGTTCCCAGTTTCCTTTCCCGATACCGGATTTTAGCTACAGACCGGAGGGGGTCACCCCCCGATGGACGACATGGAACTCCCGGTTACAGGCCCGAATTGCTCCTGGGCCTCAAAACCATCCTTTGCCCGTTGCCCGAGGATTTCCTCCAAAAGGGCGCGAATCTGCAGGGAGGTTGCCCCCTGCCGGAGCGGATCCCGGATATTGGCTACAGGTTTTCCGTACAAACAGGTTATCAGGTCGCCGGTGGCGGTAATGCGCAACCGGTTGCAACTGCCGCAGAAGGTCCGGCTGAAGGCCGGAATGATCCCGAAACTACCAGCGTGTCCGGGAATTTGGTAATTGACGGAGGTAGCAGTCATCGGCCCGGGGATCTTTTCGAATTCGGGGTACTTTTCGCGGATATGCCCGAGGATTTTCCTGTGGTTCCATTCCAGGCCCTTGAAATCGCGGCTGCCCCCGTTAAAAGGCATCTCTTCCAGGAAACGGACCCGGACCGGGAATTCGCGCTGGAATTCCATCATCGGGTAGATATCCGATTCATTCTGACCCTTGAGGACCACAAAATTAATCCGCACTTCCATCCCGGAATCGACGAGTTTCATGATATTGCCATAAACCTTGTCAAATTCGTCCCGGCGGGTGATCCTGGCAAAAGTTTCCGCCTGGATGGCATCCAGGCTGATATTCACGCTCTGAATGCCCAATTCTTTCATCCGGTCGATATGCGGCCCGATGAGCGTAGCGTTTGAAGTGACTGAAATTTCGCGAACCTCCGGGAGTCCCCCCAGGTGGGCAAACAAATCCATAACGCCTTTCCGGACAAAGGGTTCTCCCCCTGTAATCCGTATTTTATCGACGCCCAGGCCAGCCAGAATGCTGCACAACCGCTTCATTTCCTCTACGGTCATCAGGTCCGACTTTCGCGCAAAATCGATACCGTGTTCCGGCATGCAATAGTTGCACCGCAAGTTGCACCGGTCCGTTACGGCCAGGCGGACATAATTGATAACCCGGTTGTGGTTGTCTATCAGCATGGTTCTATCTTACCCCCCGCTTACCGGCGGAATTAATGCAATTTCGTCAAAATTCGTGATTTTATCCCCATCCCCGGCGTAGGATTTGTTTACGGCCACCGCCAGGGAACTCAGCCCCCCGAGGTCCGGGTACATTTTCTTCAGGTAGGTTTTCAGGTCGGCCACCGTCTGTAGCCGGCCCGCCTGGTTCATGGGGATGGACAGGGAGCCATTGCCAACGATATCGCGGGTAACTCCAAATAGCAATACGGTCATTGGGGTGTGTATTTGAATTGTCGTCTCGATACTCAAAAGTACCAAAAATTCACCCGATGCCCGGCCGTTTAACAAAATCTTAGATGTGGAATACTAGGATGGGGATTTATACGTTTTCCATGGAAATCAAGAGAACCATGAAAATGCATATGATCCGCACCTTTTTGTTAATCTTCGGACTTACCGGGATGTTCCTTTCCTGTGGAAACGCAGACGACGACGTATCCTTTGACCTGAACGGCAACGGCGACCTGGGCCTGGGCAAACCGGTAGACGATTGTCTGGATTTTGGCCCGAACGAACTCATCCTGTCCATTCAGGACCAGTATACGACCCTCCCGGGAAAAGTATCCGTATTCTTCCGGGTGTCCGATGAATTCGGCAACCCGGTGGCTGGCCTCACGGCCGACCAGTTCACCATCTACGAGCAGGGCCGGAACGACGATTGCTTCAGTACGATATCCTCCTCGGAATCCCAGTCCCGAATCTCCCCGAATTCGCAGATTTTTCAGAACCACACACTCCTTGTGCTGGACCTGAGCAACAGCGTCCTCAGCGGCAGCCTCACCGAACTGAAGTCTGCCTCCGCGAGTTTTATCGATAATGTGATGCCGGCTGTACCTGCCGAATCCTTCCAGATGGCGATCTACTGGTTTGACGGCGAAGATGTCCTGCACGAGCTCAACCCGCTGACCTCGTCACGGGAAGAGTTGATTGCGGCCGTGGAGTCTATCGATTCAGATTTCAGCAATGACCCGTCTACCGACCTGTACGGTGCGGTCATCAAAAGTACGGACCTGGCAACCGACCTGCTCCGGGACAGCGAACAGAACAACACCATCGGGGCGGCGTCCATCGTCCTGTTTACCGACGGCACCGACCAGGCATCCCGCTATTCGGAAAGCCAGGCGCTTGACAAGGTGGAAAAAGCAAACTCCAACATTTCCTTCTTTACCATTGGCCTGGGGGCCGAAATCGACAGCGAGGTACTGGAGGAAATCGGGAAGACATTCAGCGTGTTTGCGGGGAACAAGGAAGAACTCGAGGTCACCTTTAACCAACTGTCCCAAAAGGTCTCCGAGCGGGCGAACAGTTTTTACCTGTTTGAATATTGCAGTCCGAAACGCGACGGCAGCGGGGAGAACAACCTGGCCATCCGCGTTCAGCACGGTGGGCTGCAGGGTGCCGTCCAAACGTCTTTTGACGCTTCCGGCTTTACCGCTGGTTGCCAGTAAACCGCACGCAACTAAAGCATTGGAAAGACTCCCCCCGGGAGTCTTTTTTTTGTGATACCAGGTAGGGTAAATACGGGATCACCTGTTATATAAGTACATAGGCAACCTTCCATCCTGAATCAACGAGACGTATCACTCAAAAATACCCTGTCATGGATGTACTCAACCAAATTGTGAAGGAAAGTGCCATCGGCCCGTTTACGGCCTGGCTTAAAAGCCTTGTGATCAGCTTATTTGTCGCAATTGTCGTTACCCTGGTAAGTATGCTGGTGATCCTGCTGATGCACGGGTCTACCACGGTCATCACCTATGGGTACTAACCGCCTCTCCCGGAGATAACTTTCAACGCAGGATCATACTGTTCTTCCCCGATCCTTTGCGGCTGTCCGGTTCGTACAGGAAGCCATTGACCACAACGTAGCGGACCGAACCCTCCCGGGTCAGGACAAAGGTGGGATTGTCCCCCACATCCCAGCGGGGTTCCGGCAATTCAAAGGATGCACCTACCACTTGTATCGGATACGGGGTGGAAGTGGCCTTTTTAGGCAGGTCCGCCACGCGGACATAGGTGATCCCCTGCCCGAGCAGCTCCCAGAAATCCAATTTCCCAACAGCTTCCAAATTCGGGAGCACCTGGCTGTATACTTTACCAGCCCCGAGCCGATAGCCCGACGCGTTCAGAGTTTCATAGCCGTAGTATGTGGACAGGTCCCCCTGGTCGGTAATGCGGCTGCTGTACCAGAAATCCTCATGGTCCGGGGTGTCTACCTCAAACCGGTGGATCCCCAGGTCGATTATATAGTCCTTCCCGAGTAGCGGATACGTGACCTGTTCGATTTTCAGGTCGAAGAGTTTCCGGTCGTTTTCCGGGATTTCCTCGTAGGCTTCCAGGCCAACGTTGCGGTAGCTTCCCGATCCGATGGCGTAGATCGCCGAGAGGATGGAAACGTAATTCAATTTGCGGATTTCCTGCTTTTCAGGGTCTTCCGGATAGCCACCGGATTCAATGAGGATGGCGCTTGTCCCCCACTTCTGGATGTTGTCCCCGAATGCCCGGGGTTCAAAATCGTCGTTGTATTTTCCAACCTGCCCGGGGGCATACCGCTGGATAATCCGGTTCATATATCCAATCACCTGCATGGCGCGGCTGCGAACCTCATTGATTGCCTTCTCGTAGTTGTAGGCCGGGGCCAGGTAGGAGATGGTGGCCGGTTTCGGGGTGCGCTCGGCATTGTAGTAGGTACTCTGGTCGTGCAGGTTAAAGCCGAATTCCGCTTCCAGGCTGTCCCGCACCCGTTTAAGGGTTTGGCCTTCCGGGGATTGCAGCCGCAGGGCATCCCGGTTGATGTCGATGCCAAGGGTGTTGCGTCGCTGGTAGACCTCCGCCCCGTCCGGATTGAGCATCGGCAGGAAGTGCAGCCGGACCGAATCCAGGAGTCGGGATTTCTCGTCGGCAAACTCCGGGGCTCCCAGGAAGTTCAGGATGTCGAATATGGCCTGGGTGGCCGTGGGTTCGTCCCCGTGCATCTGGGACCACAGGAAAATGTCTGTTTGCCCGTCCCCCAGGCTAATGAGCCGCAGGGGTCGGCCTTCTATGGAGGTCCCGACGCGGTTGACCTCAAACCCGGGTTTGACGGCCAGCGCGTCGATCAGCGGTTGGATATCCGCGTGCTTGATTCTTCGTTTTCCCAGGCTCGGTTCCCGGTAGGTTTCATAACTGTCGTAAAACCGTTCCGTAAAGGATTCCGTTTGCCCAGAGACAGGCAAAACAAACAGGCAAAGCGTTAAAAGCGGTAAGATGTATTTCATGGATGCTATTTTTCGGGCGCGGGTTTCAGTCCCAGATCCCGGACCGAATTTCGGATTTTTTTCATGAATTGCCTTCCGGGATCCGTTTTTTCCGTCCGGTACCCGCTGTCTTTTTCCAACCAGAGCGGGTGCCCTTCGAACCGGGTATACTCGTAATGTCCGATCAGGTATTGGATGTTATGGGTTGCGGCTAATTGGCGTACCAGCCATTCATTGGCCAGGAGTTGCGCTTTTGTGAGCGGGGTCTCCGGAGTGCCCCCCACATTCTCGATGCCGATCGCACAATGGTTCAGCCCTATCACATGCCGGGCCATCAGTGTATCCGGCATCAATTGCAGGATACTGCCGTCCCGGTCTACCAAATAGTGGGCCGAGACGTTCAGGGCGCCCGCCGAGGTGATGTCCCCGCGCGTATCCGGCAGTCGGGGCGGGTAAAATGCATCAAATGACTCCTCCAGAGTGGGGATGGCCGTCCAGTGGAGTACGATCATCCGGGGTTCAATACGGGCATCCTCCTGCTCCATCCCATACCGGTCCCTGAGGTAGGCACCGGTCAATTCCAGTCGCTCCCGGTCAAAACGTATCGGGCGGTCCGACAATAAGGGGCGGTACGTACTGCAGGCCGTTGCAACCAACAGGATCACCAAAATTACAGCTGGGAAGGCATAGTTTTTCAATGGCATATTATTCTGTATTTACCTCTTTCCGGAGATTTTCGCGAGCGGGCACCCGGTAACGGATAACGCGTTTTTTACGGCCCCATTCCCGCGCGCCTTTCACATCCTCGCCCATATACAGGTCGATGTGCCGTTTAAAGCGACGGTTCATCTTATCCTTGACCAGGAAGGTCCCGGGAAGCCCCTGGATTTTAACTTCCGTGTTATGGTCAAGGCCCAGGGCAATAAGGTCCCGGGAAACTGCAATGCATTGCATCCCGGGCCGGAGCGTATCACCCCATGCGGTCAGGGAAGGGTTTCCGGAAGTTTGCCAGGGCACCGAATTATAAGCCGTCACCGTCACCTCGAGTTCCTTCCAGGCATATTCCGGCCCGGAACAGGATATCAGGAAAAAGAGCAGGAATATCAGGCTGGCAGGTGGGTTATGTCTCATGGCCCAAACACGCATCTTGGAAATTAAAGATACGCTATCCCTGCGAAACCTTCCGGGGAATGCGGCCAGCCCCTGGTCTCCCGACAAAATGATGGGGTATAAGGACCTGAAGGGACGCATGGAACACGTGCCGTTCACCGAAGAAATCCCCCCTTATATATCCTACACCACAACCTGCGGCCGTTTCACAACAAAATATTTGCCCTGCGGAATGCCCGGCGTATGTTTACACTGTTCAAATGAAATAAACGGAGTTAATTTTTTTCATTTTCATATAGTGTTCTCGTAAAAGGGTCCTGGTTAAACAACCAGGGCTCTTTTTAGTTTCAGGCCATTCGCACCGACTTTACGGAATCCACTGGTCCTTCCCGAAATCGGGTTTCCGCTTCTCCAGGAATGCATCCCGCCCCTCTTTGGCTTCGTCCGTCATATAGGCCAGCCGGGTGGCTTCTCCCGCAAAAACCTGTTGGCCAACCATACCGTCATCCGTGAGGTTCATGGCAAATTTCAGCATCTTGATCGAGGTCGGCGACTTGGCCAGTATCTCACGGGCCCACTGGTAGGCGGTCTGTTCCAGTTCGTCATGGGGTACCACGGCATTGACCATTCCCATTTCGTAGGCTTCCTGTGCCCGGTAATCCCTGCCCAGGAAAAAGATCTCCCGCGCCCGCTTCTGCCCGACCATCTTGGCGAGGTAGGCCGAGCCATACCCCCCGTCAAAACTGGTGACGTCCGCATCAGTCTGTTTAAAAATTGCGTGTTCCGCGCTGGCCAGCGTCAGGTCGCAAACCACATGCAGGCTGTGTCCCCCTCCTACTGCCCATCCGGGCACCACGGCAATGACTACCTTGGGCATAAAACGGATCAGGCGTTGCACCTCCAGGATGTTCAGGCGGTGGTAGCCGTCCTCGCCCACATAACCCTGATGCCCCCGGGCCCGCTGGTCGCCCCCGCTGCAAAAGGCGTACACCCCGTCTTTTGGGGAAGGCCCCTCGGCAGAAAGCAATACCACCCCGATCGAACGGTCTTCCATGGCGTCGTAAAACGCCCGGTACAGTTCGCTGGTGGTTTTCGGGCGAAAGGCATTGCGCACCTCGGGACGGTTGAAGGCAATCCGCGCAACCCCGTCGCATTTGCGATAGGTAATATCCTCAAATTCTCCTGCTGGTTTCCAATCGGGTGATTCCATGTTTTGGCATTATAGGATTAGTGGTTATTCGTCCCGTAAAGATACGCCCTGATGGTGAAAATACACTGGAGGGCCGCGAAAGGGCCGGAAGGGTTCAACAGGGCCCTTTCCGGCTGGCCGCCCGCCCCTCAACTACATCCGGGCCGCAAACAATTGCGAGATCTTCAGGCGGAGACGGCGCTCGTAGTCCTCCTGAAGCCAGTCCCGATAGTTCTTGGTGTTGTTCATAATGCAGTAGGAATACTGCTTGATGCGATACTCGATTTCATCGCGAAGTTCCCGGGCCAGTATGCGGGCGTCAAATACATCCTCACTGTTCTCCACGCATATCCGGGCATGCTGTTCGATGCTTTTCTCGAGTACCAGCTTCGATTTCTTCCCCTGGGCAAAAATCTTTTTGTACTCCTCCTTTACGTCGAAGTCAATATCCGAGGATCTCCCGAATTTTTCCCGGAGTTCAGCAGGCATTTCATAGACGAATTCCCGTTCGATCTCCTCGTCGTTACGGATGTTTTCCAGGTAGAAATCGGGGAAATGGAAAATTTCCTGCCAGTCTACCGGGGCATCCCAGGGCCCGAACCGTGCGATGTTGTTCCCGAGGTCGATGACGGTGAATTCCTCCTTGTCCTTGAGGATCCGCGAACCGCGTCCGATCATCTGGAAATACAGGGTCAGCGAACGCGTAGCCCGGTTCAGGATGATCGTTTCCACGCTGGGTTCGTCAAATCCCGTGGTCAGGATACTGACCGAGGTGAGGATTGCATCGGGGGTATTGGCAAACCAATCCAGGATTTCCCGCCTTTCAGAGGCCGAGTTCTTATTGTCCAGATGACGGATCGGGTAACCGGCCCGCTTAAACGTTTCATAGACGTATTTGGAGGTGCTGATCCCGTTGTTGAAGATCAGCGTCTTGGTACCCTTGGCGAGTTCCTCGTAGGCACCGACCAGTTTGCCGAGCATTTGCTGGTTCCCGTATAGCGCATCCGAGGACTTCACCGTATAATCCCCGCTGATGCCTAATTTCAGGGACTTCAGGCTGACGTCATAATTGTACAGGTTCGCCTTGGCCAGAAACTTTTTCTCAATCAGGGAGGCGATGGATTCCCCGACGATCAGCTTCTTGTAGTGGTCCTTCATCGGCAACTTGATGTTGGAGCTGAGCGGGGTGGCGGTTACGCCGAGTATCACCGATTTTTCAAAGTACTTGAAAAGTTTCCGGAAGGAATTGTAATGGGCCTCGTCGATAATCACCAGGCCCACGCCTTCCAGGGTTATCGCCTTTTCCTGCAGGCGGTTGTTCAGGGTTTCGACCATGGCGACATAGCATTCGTAATCGTCGCTCTCGTCGAGTTCCTTTACCTCACTGTTGATGATCTTGTTGTTAACGCCGAAGCCTGAGAGCATTCGGGAAGTCTGGAGGCTGAGCTCGATTCGGTGCGTCAGCACAACTACCTTCTTGCCTGTCTGCCGGATGTAGCGGCGCGCAATCTCCGAAAATACGACGGTTTTCCCGCCTCCCGTAGGCAACTGGTAAAGGAGGTTGATATCATCCGGGGATTCCTCGAGGCATTTGAAAATCTTGCCCAGGTCTTCCAGCTGATAGTCGTAAAGGGTTTTTTCGGTAGACTCGGTTTGTGCGCTCAAAAAGGTCGTTTTAGCCAATTTTTTGAACCTTCCCGGTGCGGAAGGCTGAATTTTGCAAAACTAGCCGATTTTTAAGGTTTGAAGAAATTTCTCGCCAGGATTTCTCAACAACGACCGTTAATAACCCCGCTCCCGGGATACCTCGTTGGCCAGTGGGCCACCGCCCAAAAGCGCGCGGTAATTGGCAATAACCTGAGCGGCAACCGATTCGGGCTCGGAAACACTCGCTACGTGCGGGGTCATCGAAATCCCCGGGTGGTTCCAGAAGGGATGGCTGTTTGTCAATGGCTCCTGGGAAAACACATCCAGGCAGGCCTGGGCAACCTGCCCCGTACGGAAGGCCTCCAACAGGTCTTCTTCATTGAGCAGCGGGCCCCGGGCCACGTTGATCAGCCGGGCCCCAACGGGCAGCTGGTCAAAAACACTTTGGTCCAGGATACCCCGGGTCTTGGGGGTTAGCGGAAGCAGACACACCAAAATATCGGATTCCGAGAGGAAAGCCTGACGGCCTTCCGGCCCTTGAAAAACCGGATACCCGGTGGCGGGTTGCGACCGGGCGGTCCAGCCCCGCACGTCGAAACCGGTGCGCACCAACAAATCTGCCACTGCTTTTCCGAGGGTGCCCAACCCCATGATCCCCACCCGGACATCTTCAATCCGGTTGTAGGGCCGGGGGTTCCAGCGGTTGCTGTACTGGTCGAGGGTGTAGGCCGGCAACTGCCGGAGTCCGGACAGGATCTGTGCCAGCACATATTCCGCCATATCGGAGGCCAGGTAAGGGTCCACGACGCGCAGGACAGGCAGGCCTTCGGGCAAATCGGGATCTTCGAGAATAAAGTCCACCCCGGCGCCCAGGCCGTGGATACCCAGTAAATTCGGGTACTCCCAAAGGCTTCCCGGCGGGTGTTTCCACACGCCGACCATGCGAATGGCTTCCCTGGGGTGTGGTTGGTGGTAATCGTATAGCGGAATCTCCGGCGCCACAGCCTCCAGGGCACGGATCCAGGAGTCTGTCCGGTCGTCATTTCGAAGGATTGCGATTGCCATATGGTTGTTTTTAGCAGTTCGGCCCCTTAGAGGGATAATTGTTCATTTCGATCCAGAAAGTCCTCCGCATTCGGCCAGCCTGCCTTTTCTATTTCCGCGATCAAGGCGGCATGGCGATCGCTGAAATCACCAAAAATACCCTGGTGTACCAGGTAGGCGGTCCAATCCAGATAGGATTTATAGATGCTGCGGTAAAAGGCATCCGGGCAATTGCGGGTTTTTTCGAAGGCTGCCGCAATTTCCAGGTTGTAAGCCATCAGGTCTGCCAGCAAGTGCGGTTCCATCCCGAGCTTCCCGAAATGCCGGATGTAATTTTTGGCCACCGACCTCCGGGCCTTGGGGCGCCTTCTCCCCTGGGGAAAATATTCCCTTCGAATCTTCTCCTTGGCTTCCATCAGGAGTTTGTCCTCTTTCGGATTAAAAACAAAATCGTAGTAGGTCTTGACCTGCGGAAACCGGTCGTAAAGGTCGAGTAGTTGTTCGGAAAGTGCTTCCCGGTCCAGTCCGGCCACGTATTTTTTCAGGGCTCTTTTGCTCATGGCGGCCTAATTTACGGGTTCTCGTGTAAAACCGGAGCGCCCGGAGCGCCCGAAAATCTTAAAACTTTGCGAAATTCTCATAAAATATGTATAAGTAAGGTACGGGTCTTTTGGAAAAGAGCGAAGAAAAGCTTATAATGAGAAGATGTTAACTTAAACCCTTTATACGTACATGAGGCAATTAAAAATTGTCAAGCAGGTCACTAACCGGGAGTCCAAATCGCTTGACAAGTACCTGCAAGATATAAGTAAAATTGATCTGATAACCGCCAATGAGGAAGTAGAACTCGCACAACGCATCAAACAGGGAGACCAACTCGCACTGGAGAAGCTTACCAAAGCCAACCTCCGGTTTGTGGTGTCCGTAGCCAAACAATATCAGAATCAGGGGCTCAAGCTGCCTGACCTGATCAATGAGGGCAATGTGGGCCTGGTAAAGGCCGCGAAGCGTTTTGATGAAACCCGAGGGTTTAAGTTCATCTCCTACGCCGTTTGGTGGATTCGTCAATCCATTCTGCAGGCCCTGGCCGAACAATCCCGTGTTGTAAGGCTGCCTCTTAACAAGATCGGCTCGATCAATAAGATCAAAAAAACATTTTCCTACCTGGAGCAGGCCCACGAGCGCCCACCTTCTGCAGAAGAGATCGCCAAAGAACTCGATATGACGGTGAGCGAGGTCAAGCAATCCATCAAGAATTCCGGAAGGCATGTCAGCATGGATGCCCCGCTTCGCGAAGGCGAAGATTCCAATTTGTACGATGTACTTCGTTCGGGAGAGTCCCCGAAACCGGACAAATCCCTGATGCTCCAGTCTTTGAACACCGAGATTAACCGGGCGCTGGAAACCCTGTCGCCCCGCGAGGCGGATGTGGTGAAACTTTATTACGGAATCGGAGACCAGCAATCGATGACGCTGGCCGAAATCGGACAAACTTTTGACCTGACCCGTGAACGGGTCCGGCAAATACGCGAAAAAGCCATTCGCAAGCTGCGCCACCATTCCAGGAGCAAGTTGCTCAAAGCGTATTTAGGATAGATTGCATAAGCGAAGGGTGTTCGGACACCCGAAACCATAAAAAAAGCGGCCCCAGGGCCGCTTTTTTCAATACACACTAAACATTATGAACAGCTAAGTCTGCTGATGTCAAAATCCAGCAGGATTTCATTCAGGGCCTGGATAAAGTCCATATAGGCCGCATTGTCTTCATTGTAATTTGCCATAGTTTCGGGGATTTGGGATTCCACTAATTATAAGCGTCCGGGCTAGAGGTAGTCCAGCTCGGCCAATTCATTCAAACTTAAAATTTCATTTAACTCTCTCAGGAATGTGAGGTATTCCTCGCCGTAGGTATCGTATAACATGGTAAGCTTGGTTTCGGTTACTAGTTATTTTGAGATCTGGGATACTCATTAACACTGGATTAAACCTAAATGAAATCCGGAGGACGTCCAATATTTTGTGGTGAAAACGACTATTGTTGTTGGCAAGGTTATTTTCCCGGTGGTAAGGCCCTAAAAACCGGCCTGGTAGCGCAACCCGGCCTGAATTGCCAGGAAAAACGAACCGGGTTCCAGGACCAGTTCCTGTCGGGCAAGCCCTAATTGCGCCCGGTAGCGGTTTCTTCGGGAGGCACCGGTAAACTGGTATTCCAACTGCACTTGCTGGGATTCCACAAAAAACAATGATTCGGCCAGGAGCTGATCCCCGGATCGCAATTGCTGTAATTCCGGGTTGAATCCGTAAACGGCCCGCAACCCGAGATAATGGGTGGCGTGATCCAGATATCTGCGGGCCAGGATACTTCCGGAAAATCCCGGATCCCGGTCCCGGAAAACACTTACAAAAGGTCGGAAATTCAGGTAGTAATTCCCCCTGTACAGGCCAAAGGATCCGGTAATCAGCCGAACGGAAGTCTCCCTGAAATCGAGGTGCCGCCCTCCCAGGGATACCTCCATGGCCGAGGGAAGGTTTGCGAATAGCTCCACCCCTGCCCGGTGAACGGGGTAGGTCGGGGCTGCGGAGTAACCGTAATTAAGATAGGCGTAGAAGGTTTTGGACACCCGCGGATACAGATCCAATTCATACTGGACGCCATGCGTATTGAAGCGATTGCTGTAATTGATCCGCGGGATAACCTTTCCTACAGGGGTTTGGCGCTCGTATTCCAAAGTAGCATATACCATCGGATCGAAGGTATTGTCAAAGACCTGCAATTGGTTTTCAAGGCTGATGCTGTTCTGCCAGGATCCCGCCTCTTCCCGGGGTGTTTGGCTCGATTTGGAATCGAGGATTTCCTTGCGGATACGCGTAATTGCACTGTCCGGCCCCAGATACATCAGCGCCTTGTTTGCCAGCCCCAGGGCGAGGCTCCTGTTCCCGGCGTATTGTTCATTGCGGATGGCAGCCAGCCAGGATTCCGTATGCAGGCGCTCCCGGGACGTCACCCGGTTCAGGTGCCGCCGGGCCTGGTCGTAATTCCCCTCCCAACTATACGTCTTTGCCAGCAGGGTCTCCACATCGGTATATTCCGGGTAATCCGTTAAGACGGCCGCCAGGGTATCCCTGGCCGGGCCGGTTTGACCCGAGAAGGCCAGGGTCTGGGCGTATTCCAAAACCACATCCGGGTCATACCCGGACCGCTGGCCCTGAGTACTGAGGCAGATGCCGGTGGCAAACACACATACTTTGAATATTTTCCTCGAAATAATCATCACTGCTGGTTTTGTGAAAGCAACCGCCGGGCCCGGTCCATTTTGTCCTTCAGGGAGTTGCTACCCCCCAGGTTTGCCTTTATAGCTGGCTCCAGGTACTGCGCTTTCTGGTGTTGCCCGGACCAGAAGTACACATCGAGCAGGGCGGAATACCCGTCCGGGTAAACCGGGTATTTCTGGACAACCTGCTGGAGGATGTCCTCGGCCGTCCGGTAATCCCCCTCCCAGGCGTGTATCCTGCCCAAAAGAATTTCACTGTCCACGTGGCCCGGCACCCGGGTTAGGATATACTCGCACAGCAATCGGGCCCGGTCCCGCCGCCCTTCAAAGGCCAGGCCCCTGGCAATGTCGTAGGCTTTATCCAGATCGGAACCGCTGAAGACGCTGTGGATCCAGACCATCTCCTTCTTCCCCGGCTCCCGGATCAGTTTTTCGTAGGGGGCAGCGGACTCCGGTATCAGGGCATTGTTTTCCAACACATAGCGTTCGGCCGCCTTCTGGAACCGGAACCGGGATTCGATCTCCTGCCCGGTTTCACCTGCCGCCTCTCGTGGCTGAAGACTTCCGTCGAGGCCAATCGCCCGGCCATCCATGTAGGCGGTTTTACCGTCGATAACCCCCCTGAGACCGCTGTGGTCCCTATAAAGGGGAATAGGTTTCTCCTTGCGCCCGGATTCCCCGGGAATCAGGGATCCTCCCATCCAGGCGGCCTGGGCAGGCAACTGAAGGCCGTAATAGCGGGAAAGGCTCCCCAGGATGGAGGGTGCCACATCCAGGTGGGAGGCGACTTGTTCAAAAACGCGATTCCCCTTGAGCAGCGGGCTGTACACCAGGAGCGGGACGCGGTACTGGTCCAGGGATTCGCTCGCAGGCAGTCCCAAGGGGCGATGCGTACCGGTAATTATAAAAAGCGTATTTCCAGCTGCAGGAAGTCTGCTGAATTTTTTGAGGAATTTGCCGATTTGTCGGTCCGTATAGGCCATGGCGGCGATTAAATCGCGGTTTTTTCGCACAATCCGGCGCTGCCGGGCATCCAGGCCGGAGCGATCGAGGATTTGGGATACCCGATCCTGGTAGGCATCCGCATCGGGGATCAGATAGGGCCTGGAAGTGCTGAGTGTCTGTAGGATATCAAGACGTGGGACGCTACCCGCAGAGTATGATTCCAGGTACCGGTCAAACAAATCACCATCCGGATAACCAAGGGAAATACCCGCAGCATCGGGATCCTGAAGGGCGTATTGGCTTCCGAAAGCCTTGCGGTCCGTGAGCTCGTCAAGGCGTTCCTCGTACAGGAAACGGTCCCAACCGTTCAGGGAGGCATTTCCGCCATATTGAAAACTGGTCCTGTATCCATTTTTTCTGAGCAGGGAAAACATGGTCATCCGGTTGGGACTGTGCGGGGCATCTGTAAACCCTCCGGGGCCCTGGGGCAACGAACCGGATACCAACATCGGGGCCTGGCTGCTTTCCCGCGCATTGCTCAGGTAGTTTTCCCAGAAAAGGGATTGGGTTCTCAGGGAATCCAGAAATGGGGTAAATGCCCGCAACGGCGCATCTTCCCCTATAAAATCCCGACTGAGTCCCTCGACGAGGAGTATTACTACATGCGGCTCCTCCTCCTGCCAGTTTACATACGGGCCCAGGGGGTCGGGCGGCGACCAGGTCCGGTAAAACGGGTTCGGGTCGGATCCCTCGTACACCTCCCCTGCCGTCAAAGCCCGGATAAACTCGCTTCCCACAAATTCTACCTTGTTCCTGTTTACGGGCTTCCGATCCGACCAGAGCGTTGCCAGAAATAAGGTAAACAATAGGATTGTAAACGGATACATCCCGCTGATTGCCCGGTAAAAACGCTTGCTTGACCGATAGGCCAACCGGTACGCGGTACCAAGCACTACCAGCGATATCGCGCAGGTCAGGACCATTTGCGTCGGCGAGAAAACACCCCGCAACTGGGACGCGAACTCCCTGCCGGCCAGGTCAAACACCCGGATAAAATACTCGGTCAGGAGTACCTCTGCCAGCAACAGGGCAAGAAAGAACCCTGCCGCAGACCGGAAACCCCACCCGGGGCGTTTCTTCTCTATCGCCTTGAAAACAAAGGCATAGAAGAAGGCAACCAGTGCCGTAAAGCCCAGATGATGGACCAGAAGCAACAATAAATTGCTATTGAGAAAACTGTCGAGTACCCCGAATTCATAAAGCCGGACCTGCTGATAACCTGCCAGCAGGATCAGACTGGCATAAAACCCGATTACCAACCGGACGTAATCGCGGAGGTATCGTTTTCCCGGACGGGCGCTAAAGAGGGATGGCCATTTCACGCGATCATGCTTTTGCAAATCCTTTCCGGACCTGGGAGCCCCAGCCGGAATTGATCTTGAATAGTTTCTTAAAATTTCCGCGAATGGAGGACCATACCACCACCGGGTGGAATACCACCGGTTCCACCAGGGCACAGAACAGGAGCGTGAGAATATCGCGCGTCCGGGTGTATTGGTTGTAAGACCATACGTCCCAGAGGACCGCATAGAATGAAAACATGGCCGCAAAGGCGTAAACCGTTGCCGTAATCGCCACAAAAAATTCCCAGTTCAAGATTCCCAGGTAGGCGAAGGCCAAAATGGAAAAGAAACCGGTGAACTCCAGGATGGGTGCCAGCCATTCGTAAAACAACCAGTACGGATAGCTCAGCATGCCCAGCCTGCCGTATTTCGGGTTAAAGAACATATCCCGGTGCCGATAGAGCGTCTCCAGGTTCCCGCGGGACCACCGGTCGCGCTGGTTAATGAAGATCCCCAGGTCTTCCGGCACCTCGGTCCAGCAGAGCGGATCGGGTATATAGGCAACTGTATATGGGGTGTCGTTGTCGTGCATCAGGCGTCGCATCCGGAACACGATCTCCATGTCCTCCCCTACCGTGCCCGTGTCGTAGCCCCCCGCTTCCAGTGCAATCTGCCGGTCAAAAAACCCGAATGCCCCGGAAATAATTAACAGGCTGTCTATCCGGCCCCAGGCCATCCTGCCGAGCAGGAATGAACGGGTGTATTCCAGGAGTTGGAAGCGGGCCAGCCAATTCTTCGGCAGGCGGATCTCCTCGAGGGTACCCCCGTCGATCTTACAGGAATTGGCTACCCGTATAACCCCGCCAACGGCGATAACTCGTTTGCTGGTGTGTTCGTAAAACGCCTTCACCACGTGCAGGAGCGCGTCCGGGAGCAGCAGGCAGTCCACATCGATACAACCGATGTATTTGCTTTCCGAAAGTCGCATCCCGGTATTGAGCGCATCGGATTTGCCCCCGTTTTCCTTATCGATGACGGTCAATTTCTCAAAGGACCGTTGCCGGGATTTATACACCCCCCGGATGGGTTTACAGGGCCACTCCGGGTCAATGTCCATCGGGACCCGTTCCAGGTCATAGGCAGCCACCATTTTCTCAAGGGTATCATCCTTGCTGCCGTCGTTTACTACCATAACCTCGTAGTTTACATAGCGTAGGGACAGCAAGGAGCGGATGTTTTCCACAATGGTCAACCCTTCGTTGTATGCTGGGGCAATAATCGTGATACTCGGCGCCAGCGGGGAGGCCATGGTCCGGGAGATATCGCCAATACTGTTCTTATGCCTGTAGTGGATGGAATTCCTGGTGGACAAGTACCCCATGATGGTAAAAAGGGTAAACAGGACCACCGTGAACAACAGGAAGACGATGTTGATATAGTCCAGCAATATGTCGAATACTTCGCTATTCATCCGTAGGGTTTATCCCGGGTCTATCCGCGGTTGGTTTGGTTGCCACCCGGTTATCCGGGCCAGGTTTTTGCGGCCTGATGGCCTCAAAGTCCGGCGTAAAGTCGATAAATTGACCGCCATATCGCGTGGGTTTGGCGCCGGTCTCCCCCGGTTCCTCCGCCTCTGTTGCGGCAGGGGGCTGATGGTCGCAATCGGCCTTCCGGCCAGTCCGTGGAGAAGCATCCCCTAATTTTTCAGTCAACTGCCGGATGGCTTCCCGGACGGCTTTCCGGACTTCGGGTTCCGGGTCATCGGCCAGGGAGTTTAAATACGCCAGCTCCTTTTCTTCTCCCACTTCGGGAATGGCGGCAAGCAGGATCAGCTTGGATTCCGCATCGCAATGGTTGTAGAATTCCCGGACGATAGAAAATGTATCCCCAGGGTCTCCCTCCCGCGGGGCCGCCTGGAAATACTCCAGGTTGTCCGGGGCAGCATCCGGCTCTCCGTCCAGTTCAAACGCGGGCTGTCGGAAGTCATCCCGATTGCCTGGAGCCGGTTCTTCCGGGGCCTCCTCGAGGATTTCGGCCGTTACGGGCAGGTTTCGGAAGGGTTGAATGTCCCGGGGTGCCGGCGGGGCTGATTCGGTTACCATGGGCAAAAATTCAGGTACGGGATTTTCCGCCGGGGACTCCGAGATGTATTCGTTGAGGATGGCATCCAATTCCTGCAACAGGCAGATATCGAACAGCGCCAGATCCTCATCCGTGATTTCCTCTTCGTGTGTCTCCTCGACGTCAATAGTGATTTCCTCCGCCCCGGCAACTTCCAATTCGTAAAAATTTCCGTCCTCATCACCAACCACCTGTTCATCGCGCACTTCCAGTTCGTCAGCCCGGGAGGTCGTTTCCGGCTGCGGGGTGGGCGCAACCATTTCTTCCACAGGCGCTTCCAGATTGGCCTGGGGAAGTACCGAATCGGGCACCAGTCGGTTCAGGACACTGCGGGCTTTGGAACGCACGATGAAATTGGTATCCGATTGGGCCTGCTGCTGCAGGAAGTCGCAATCCCCGGGGTTGCCAATGGTTTCCAGGGTGTTTAATATGGACAACTTCACGGCCTCCCCGGACTTTTTGAACAAGGCCTTCAGGGGGGCGCGGGCCGACTCGAAATGAAACTCCCGGATGCATTCAATAGCCGCGACCTTTACGCTCTGGTCGCGGTGCCGAAGCAATTGCAGGATGGCGGCTTCCGCCTCGTTCTGACGAAAATGCCGGATCAATCGCAGGGAAAACAACACCACGTGCTTGTTTTCGGATACGAGCCAGTCGCCAAATCGCGGCGGTTGGTAGTCCTCCCGATGCTGAAGGATCTCCAGCAACTTGAGTTGCTGCCATTCCGAAATGCCGTACCGGGTGGTATCCAGGAAATAGGCCATTCCCTCTTTCCGGAGCGTGACGGTGGCCAACTCGGCCTGTTTGCGGATTACCCCCCTCCGGTCGTTGATAAACTTCCTGATAAAGCCGTACGCCTGGGTCACCCGCATTTCCGTGAGTTGGCGTATCCCCCGGGAAACGCGCTCCCATCGCCAGCTATTGAGCATTTGGTAGGCATCCTGGTCCAGGCCCAGGTCCTGGTAGAGCCGGAACAGCCGGTCGCGGGCATCTCCGGAGACATCCAACCGCAAGTCCATCAGGACTTCCGTGAGCACCCGGCGGTTTTTCGGGGTTTTGAGCATCTCCCGTATTTCCAGTTTCATCCGGATATACGTTTCCCGAAGCTCCGTGTCGTTTTCCTGTTCAAAAAACAGGAAGTTGCTGATCATTGGGGCCAGTTCGCGTTTTTTCTCCAGATTGGATCGTTCCCGGCGGGTATTCCGGTTGCGCAGCCAGAAAATCAGCAAAAAATACAGAAACCCCAGCCCGCCGAAAAGCAAACCGAGGTCCCAGAGTAAATCCGTATGGATTTCAGGGGCTTCCAGCAATCGCAGGGGGTAATATGTAATAGACAGGTTTATCAATACGCCCGTTGTCTCAGTAATTTTCCTACCCGCACAAGGAGTTCGGACGGGCTGACCGGCTTGGACACAAAGTCATCCGCCCCCATTTCAAAGGCATTCAGGACGTTTGATTCATTCCCGGCCGTGGACATAATGATTACGGGGGTCGAATCCTCGAGCTCATTGCGCAGGAATTCCACCAGCTCAATCCCCGAAAAATAAGGCATCATGATATCGCTGATAATGATATCCGCCTTTTGGCTTTCCAGATACTCCTTAACCTGCCGTCCGTCGCGGGCATGCGATACAGCGTACCCCCCCTTTTCCAGTCGGAATTTGAGCAGGGAAGCCAGCATTTCGTCGTCTTCTGCAAGTAATATTTTCTTTTCAGCCATGACCCTGATCTTTTTTCAATTTTTCCACCTCCCGCTCCAACTGGGCTTCTAACCGGGGAAAATCCTCAGCGAGCTCGTCGAATCGTTGTCCGATTTCCCCCAGGCCCGTCTCTTCCTTGCTTAGCTGATGTATGGCCTCCACATGTTCCAGCCAGTATCCGGCACGGACCATCCGCAGGCCTGACTTTACCTTGTGTGCCGCAGCGGTGATTTGCGCATAGTCGGCAGTAGGGAGGTGCAACCGGATTTTCCCGATGAATTCCAGCAGGTTATTTTTGAGCAAGCCAATCAATTGCTCCAGGACGTCCATATCCCCTGAGCATTCCGCCCATAGTGCCTGTACATCAATCTTCCCCAGTTTTTCGGGGCGCGAATGGGCTTCGTTTGGGACAACCCTTCCATTTTGGAGGTAAAACTCAAGCCTCCCGAAAAGCTCGGCAGGGACATAGGGTTTTAAAAGGACATCGTCGATACCGCTTGCCTTCCGCCGTTCTTCGTCCCGGGCGGTGAAATCGGCGGTTACCGCGATGATTGGGATATTCTGCAAACCCGGCTCGGAGTGATTGCGGATTTGCCGGCTCAATTCAAAACCGTTTGCCTGCGGCAGGTGCAGGTCCATCAGGATCAGGTCTACCGGGTTCTTCTGAAGTAAGGCCATGCCGTAGGCAGCCTGTTCTGCCCGGTAAACGTGGCACCCCCAGCTTTTCAGCCGGGTCTCAAGCAGTTTCATATTCAGGGGGTTGTCTTCAAACACCAAAATGCGCTTCCCTTCCAAACGCTTTTCATCCGGCGATTCAGGCTCCTGCAGGGTGCCCGGTTCCGGGGAGGTGGTTCCCAGGGTGTACGGCAGGCGGAAACTAAAGCGCGATCCGCTTCCCGGCTCGCTTTCCGCCCATATGGCGCCCCCCTGCCGCTCGATGATTTTTTTTACGATACTGAGCCCCAGTCCTGTGCCGATTCCCTGGGTCTCCCCGGTTTGCCCCCCCTGGTGAAAAGGGTTAAATATCAGGCCGAGGTCTGAGGGCTGAATCCCGGGACCGGTGTCTTCGACTTCCCCGTGGAGCGTACAGGTCCGTTTGCGCCATTCGCAGCGCATCCGCAGGGTGATGTGACCGGAGGCCGTAAATTTGATGGCATTTCCGAGTAGATTCATCAGTATCTGCGACAATTTGGAAGGATCCCCCAGCAACAGGTCGGGCAGGTCCCGGGCAATTTCCGTTCGAAAGGCCACATTGTCGCGCACTATCAGGGTTTTGCAGAGGTACCCCACCTCCCCGAGCACCTGCTTCGGGTTAAACGGAATGCTGGTCGCTTTCCAGGTACCCGATTCGATAGTTGAAAATTCCCTGAGTTCATTGACGATTTCCAGCAATCCGTGGGCTGCCGACCGGATAGCGCCGACGTATTCCGCTTCCCGTTCCCCCAGCGGGCTTTCGGAAAGCAGGTCGGTAAATCCGATGATCCCGCTAAGGGGCGTACGGATTTCATGGCTGACGGTTGCAATCAGCATTTGGGAGTCCCTGGAGGCCTCGGGCAATTCGGCTGACGCCTCCTCCCCGGCCCCCGGATCCCAGATTTTGTCTTCCAATTGCCTGCAAAATGCTTCAAAACGACTTTTGAGGGTTTTGGCTTCCCCGATGCTCATCTGGTCAAAAGAAAAACCATCAATGGCAGATCGCAATTCGGCTATTTGCTGCAGGAGGCCTTGAGAACTTGTGGGCATGGGATTGGTTTATCCGGTTGGTATTATCGGTGAACTACGTAAAAATCCGCAAATGCCTTAGGGCCTACAATTAAATGTTCCCTATATTGCCCAGCGTGTTGTCAAACCCCTTTATTTGTTGGTAAAACCCTATTTTAATATGAAGATTTTACGTTTTATCCCCTTCTTCCTGTTGATCCTTGCCTGCGGCGAATCCGAAAAGCCGGCCGAAACCTCCCTGGAGGAAAAAGCCCGTGCCATACACGATGCGGTCATCACCATCGATACCCACGACGATATCAATGTCCGTAATTTCACCGACAGCATCAATTACACGCAGCGCCTCGAAAGCCAGATAAACCTGCCGAAAATGGAAGAGGGCGGCCTGGATGTGGCCTGGTTCATTGTCTATACCGGACAGGATACCCTGACAACGGAGGGTTATGCCGCAGCGGCTGAAAATGCGATGTCAAAATTCGAGGCCATCCACCGGCTCTGCGAAGAGATCGCCCCGGACCAAATCGGGTTGGCCACAACGGCCGGGGAGGTTCGTGAAATTCACGAATCGGGTCGGAAAGTTGCCATGATCGGGGTTGAGAACGCCTACCCCATGGGTACGGATCTGGGCAATTTTGAACGCTACTACGAGATGGGGGCCCGGTATGTTTCCCTCTCCCACAACGGCCACAGCCAATTCTCGGATTCAAATACCGGGGAAGCCGACGGAGTTTGGCTCCACAATGGTTTAAGCGACCTGGGCAAAGAGGCTGTAAAAGAGATGAATAGACTTGGGATTATGATTGATATTTCCCATCCCTCCAAAGCGGCCTCCCTGCAGATGCTTGAATTGTCAAAGGCCCCGCTGATCGCCTCGCATTCTTCGGCCAGGGCGCTTTGCGACCACAGCCGGAACCTGGATGACGAGCAACTCAGAAAATTGCAGGAAAATGGCGGGGTGGTGCAGACCGTGGCTTTTGCTAGCTATCTGGATGCCGATAAGAGCGCGGCGCGAACAGAATACCTCAGGGGCCTGCAACGGCAGGTAGCGGATTCCCTGGGCCTCGAATGGTACGACCGCTCCCAGTTCCGCAAACTGACAGAGGAGCAGCGCAATGCCTTTTTCGGCTATTATTCCCGTGTGCGCAACCTGGCCGACAGCATTGCCGCCACCCAACCGGATGCTCCGCCAGCCGTGAATGTATCGGATTTTGTGGATCACATCGACTATATGGTAGACCTGATCGGGATTGACCATGTGGGGATCAGTTCGGATTTTGACGGGGGCGGCGGGATCGAAGGCTGGTCGGATGCCTCCGAAACCTTCAATGTTACCCTCGAACTCGTAAAGCGGGGGTATACCGAGGAAGAAATTCGCAAACTCTGGGGGGGCAATTTGCTACGGGTCATGGAAGAAGTCCGGGCCGTAGCGGAAAACTGGGATCAGGAAGACTGATGCTCCCGGGCCAGGCGATCCTTGACGTATTCCACCTTGGTTTTGCCGTGAGGGAGGGGCTTCCCGTTTTCGTCCAGATTGACGACTATTAACTGGTCGACCGTCACAATCGTCTCGTGGTTCATCTTGTTCCTGGCCTCGCAACGCAGGGTCAGGGAGGATTGCCCGAATTTGACCACCTCGATGCCTATTTCGACGATGTCACCGGATTCGGCCGTACACATGAAGTTGATCTCGGACATGAATTTGGTGACGACTTTCTTGTTTTCCAGCTGGATAATGCTGTAAAGGATGGCCTCTTCGTCGATCCAGGAAAGCAAGCGCCCCCCGAACAACGTGCCGTTGGCATTTAAATCACCGGGTTTCACCCATTTTCTCGTATGGAATCGCATTGCTGAACTGTATTTACTACAAAGATATTTGAAGCCTGTACGGAGCCGTGTTGCGTTTTTGTTAATTCTGGGCAGAATTCAGGAATCACAAAATTTGTTAATCTCAAAATAAATTTTTCATAATTCCGATGGCTGAACGCTAAGGAGTTGGTACTTTGGAGGACACCAAAACTGAACGAGCTGTGTATACACTGGTCAAAATTGCCATTTCCCTGGCCCTTTCAATCCTTTCCTGGGTGATCTGACCCCGTTGATGCGACGATATAAACGGTCTTCGCATTCACGAATTCCCGAATGCCCAGGGCCGAGAGTTCCCTTCCGTAACCGGATGCTTTGACACCCCCAAAAGGCAACCTGGGATCGCTTTTGACCAATTCATTGATAAATACCGCACCTTCTTCAATTTCGGGCACAAGGCGTTCCGCCCGCGCCGTATCCCGCGTAAAGAGCGAAACCCCCAAGCCGTATTGTGAATTCCCCAATAGGTCCAGGGCTTCGTCTTCGTCATCAAATTCCGTAACTGCGAGCAAAGGCCCGAATGTCTCCTGGTCAAAGGCCGGCATCCCCGGCTGTACGCCGGTCAGGATGGTGGGCTCAAAAAAGGCTCCGTCCCGCTTGCCGCCACAGGCCGTATGGGCCCCCTTGTTCACACTTTCCTGATATTGCGCCTCCAGATCCCGGGCCAGATCTTCCCGGGCCAGCACGCCGATGTACGTGTCGGGATCCTCCGGATCCCCGGACTTCAGGGCTTTTACCCGGTCCACAAGGGCTGCAACAAAGCCGTCCGCGATCTTCCGATGGACGAGCAGCCGTTTCCCGGCGATGCAGCTCTGGCCCGTGTTTTGGAAACGCGCCTGGATACAGGTTTCAAGGGCGGCATCCAGGTCTGCGTCGTCAAAAACCACCAGGGCATTATTCCCTCCCAGTTCCAGGAGGGACTTCTTGATCCGGGAGCCGGCCGCCCGGGCCACTGCACTGCCTGCTCCCCCACTCCCCGTAAGGCTGACCGCCTTGACGGCGGGATGGTCCAGGAGGGCTTCCACCTGGTCACTTCCGATTTTCAGATGGCGGAAGACCCCTTCGGGATACCCGGCCTCCCGGAATACGGATTCTATGGCTTCCCCGCATAACCAGACGTTGGACGCGTGCTTCAACAGTGCGGTATTGCCCGCAGTGAGGGTCGGGGCGGCAAACCGGAAAACCTGCCAGAAAGGGTAATTCCAGGGCATTACCGCCAAGACAGTCCCCAGAGGGTCGTAGCGTACATAACTGCGGTCCGCATCGGTTTCGATAAGCGTGCGCGCCAACTGGGACGGGGCTTCCCCGGCGTAGTACCTGCACACCCAGGCGCATTTTTCTATCTCCGCAAGGGATTGCGTTATGGGTTTGCCCATTTCGGCCGTGATGGTTTGCGCCAGTTCCGATTTCCTGCTGAGCAGGACTTCAGAGGCGCGTTCCAGCAGGCCGCACCGTTCTGCTACCGGCACCTTGCGCCATGCCAGAAATGCTTTGTGGGCGCGTGCCGCCGATACGGCTACCTCTTCCACCGATAGTGGCCGGAAGCTCTGAATGACCTCCCCGGAATAGGGATTGACGGAATGGACTGTTTCATTGCTCATTGGGTGATCTTTAATTGGGTTTACTCCATTAGGACCCCAGACAGGCACCTTGGAAATAGCCGGTATCAAGGGCACCATTCCTCCCTGTCGGCCCATTGAAATGTACGGATGTAAAATACGGAATCCAACCGCAGTTGCCGGTCTTTTTTGGCAGAGCTGCGCGTCCGATCCTCCGCAGGCCCCGGAATCCCTGCGAGTGTTCATAAAGCAGTTAACAGCTCGGGGAGGCCATCCGGCAGGGGCCCGGGAGAATGCCTAATTTTAAAAAAACTTCTCGTCATGAGCACCCGATCGTCCGAATTAATCGGGATCCGGCCGCACATTCCCCAGGCCGTCCTGCATCCCGAGATGACCCAAGACGAAGAATTCCAGAATGCCACATTGCGACCCGTTATCAAATTGCAGAACGACCTCCTGTTGGCCGCTTTCCGCAATTACGCGGTAAAGCACAAAGGGTATTTCTTTGAGCTGGGGCTGGAAAAAAAGCTTCACTACATAGAAAATGCCATCCAAAAGGATATCAAATTCCGAAATTCCCTGAAAGGCATGGTCATTGGGCAATTTACCCTGGAGGAATACGAGCGGTATATCACCAGTTCATCCAGCCTGAACAAGCGGATGATGCAAATGGTTGTCGAGCGGCTCAAGGACCAGGTCCAGTTGTTGGAAACCCCCTCACTGGTTTAGCAGCGATTCCCCGTTCAGATTTGTAGTCAGTATTTGGCTCATCAGGTCGAACCAGGGCCTTACAGCCAGGTAACTCGTATCCAGCTCTTTGATAAACCCCGGGGATACAACCTGCGCATCGGTGAATTCCCGGACAAAAATAAATTGCTTGTGCCGGATCAGGTCGATGGCCTCGTGGTCCCGGCTGAAACCTTTCGGGGCCGTCTTGACGGCATCCCCCTGCAACTCGCCCCAGATGCGCCTGAACCCGGGGTCGTTAATGCTTGCCCGAAATTCGGTTGCGTCCAGTTCCAGTTCCTTCCGTATCCGGAGCAAATCCGGGGGTCGCGGGTCCCAGAACCCCACGGCTGCGAAGGTTTCGCCCGGGCGGATCCTCAGGTAGTACCCGCCGCGCAGGTGGGCACCCGCCCGGGAAAACGAGCCTGCAAAATGCGGTTTGTAGGGAGTTTTGTCGGATGAAAAACGCACGTCCCTGTAAATTCGGAACATCTTTACCCGTTCAATTTCATCGTGCTTTCTGAGGTTATTCGCCACCTCGTCGAAAAATTGCCCTACCTGGCCCTGGATTTTCCGGAACCGGGGCTTATGGGCTTCAAACCATTCCCTGTTGTTATTCGCTTTTAATTCCCCGAGGAATTCCAGTACCCCGGGTGTAATACCTGGTTGATCCATACCACAAAAGTCTTGATGCTTCGTCCGACAAAGCGCAACTGCCGGGCCGTTTTGCTAAAGTTAAGCAAATATGGCCGGGCCCGTTAATATTAATACCTACATTTGGGAAGCATAGCGATAGGGATAATGGACAAAAATGAAATCATCCGATCAATCGAAGCACACAAGGACAATCCGGCCTTGAAATTCAGATTGAAACGACGAAGCGAAGAATTTACGGATCGGCTCTTCCTCACCTTGTTCGACCAGGAAACCCCGGTGAAGGAAAATCTGGAACAGCTGGAACAGTCTTTTGAAGAGCTGGTGGAACTGGCCTGTTGGGAAAAGGACAAACCCTGCAGTGAAGTCTGGGCACAATATGTGGGACTCTTACCGGAAATCCTCGAAAAGCTGAACCTGGATGCCCGGGCGATCTCTGCCTGCGACCCGGCATCGCTTTCGCTGGAAGAGGTGTATATGGCGTATCCGGGATTTTATGCGATTGCCATCTACCGCCTGGCCCACGAGCTTTACAGGATGGGTTTCCCGCTCGTGCCGCGGCTGATGACCGAATATGCCCACAGCCGGACGGGAGTCGACATCAACCCGGGGGCACAAATCGGTCGGTCCTTCTTCATTGACCACGCCACCGGGGTGGTCATCGGGGAAACGGCCGTGATTCGCGACCATGTAAAAATCTACCAGGGGGTAACCCTTGGGGCCCTTTACGTGGCCAAGAATTTACAGCAAACCAAAAGGCACCCCACCATTGAGGACCATGTCACGATTTATGCAAATGCGACCATCCTGGGGGGAGACACGGTCATCGGGGCCAATTCGGTCATCGGGGGAAATGCCTGGCTTACGGAATCCGTCCCGGCTAATTCCACCGTGTTCCACACCCCGGAAATCCGCATCAAAACCGAAAAGCATGCCGGGTAGCCTGGAAGATCTCATCGGGAATACGCCACTGGTTCGCAGCCGGAAGCTCGTCGAGAACCCGGATGTTGCCCTGTATTTCAAACTCGAAGGGCAGAACCCGGGGGGAAGCGTCAAGGACCGGGCCGCCCTGAATATGATCCGCAGTATGCTCAGCCGGGGGGAGATCGGCCCGGAAACCCGGCTTATCGAAGCCACCAGCGGGAATACGGGGATTGCCCTGGCCATGATTGCCAGGCTCTACAACCTGGACCTCGAGCTCGTAATGCCCGCGAATGCCACGGCAGAAAGGGTTCAAACCATGCGGGCCTACGGGGCCAAAGTGACCCTCACGCCCCAGGATGTGGGAATTGAAGGGGCCCGGGATTACGCCGAGGAGAAGGTGCGGGATGCCGGCTACAAAATGTTTGATCAGTTTGCTAACCCCGATAATTGGAAAGCCCACTACCAGACTACCGGTCCGGAAATCTGGAGGGATACCCGTGGGGCTATCACGCATTTCGTGTCCTCGATGGGAACCACCGGGACCATCATGGGTACGAGTGCGTACCTAAAAGAAAAGAACCCGGATATCCAGATAGTCGGCGTCCAGCCCGACGACCAGGCGAGTATCCCGGGAATCCGCAAATGGCCCCAGGCCTACCTGCCAAAAATTTACCGGCCCGAGCGGGTAGACCACATCCTGGAGGTCACCGAGAAGGAGGCGCGCGATATGGCGCGCCGTCTGGCTTCAGAGGAAGGTATTTTTGCGGGGATGAGCAGTGGCGGGGCGGCTGCCGCAGCCGTTCGGCTGGCTTCCGAGCTCGACAGCGGGCACATCGTATCCATCGTCTGCGATCGTGGCGACCGGTATCTCTCCTCCGATCTATTCGAATAGGCCATAAAAAAAACGCCCGAAGGCGCTTTTTTTACTCGGGTCGTCAACCGTGGTTATTTAGATGAAGTGGATTCGTCCGACATCAGTTCGTAGGAATCGATGTAGAAATTCACCTCATTTCCTTCGTTATCCGTGTAGATCATACTTTCGGACACTTTCAACCTGTAGTCGTCCTTCTTCAGGGAAACAGCTTCCAGGATTTTCAGGGACGCCCCTTCGTCGATGGCGACAAAGATTTCCTCATTGTTGGTCACCAGTACAAAATCTGAGTAATTGTCGCTGGTGCTCGGTTTGGTATACCGGAACTTGAGGGTTTCGTCAAAGTCGCTGTCCGTATCATTGTCGATCCAGACCTGCTTGGTAATGTGCTTTTCCGGGTACACCCGATCCTGGTTTACCTGATTCTTATCTTCTTCGCTAAGAGCCACTTCCTGCGACCGCATGGTCTGGATTTTGACCTTGTTGGTCATTTTTTCAGTACCCTGGTCGATTGTATAGGATTTCACAGTGGTCTCCGAACTGATCATCTTGTCGGCCTGCTCATCCATCTGCCTTTCCTGGGCGAATCCCAGCACAGGCAATGCAAAAAGTGCAGCGGTCATTAAATAGTTTTTATAGCGTATCATTCTGTTATTGGGTTTTATAGTTAATAGTTCGTTCTGTATTGCGAATTGCGAATCCTGCGAATTGCAGATTCTTCAAATTGCAGATCCTCCAAATCCCGGATCAGGCAACTGCTTCTTTCGTCTCCTTGAGCCGCTCGGCCGGTGTTTTATTCCAGGCATCGAGCATCCAGCTCATCTTTTCCAGTTCACGGATATAGGCTCCTATCAAATCGATGGTCCCTTCATCCCCCACGGCATCCGCCTGCTCCACAACCTTGGTCATTTGCCGAAGCAGCACCTCATGGGCTTTGAGCGTTTCCTCTACCATCTCGGTATCTTTCAGGGAACTATCGCTCTCTTCTATGGAAGAAGCCTCCAGGTAGGCACTCAGGTTACTCATCGGATGGTACCGCAGGGTCAGGATGCGTTCTGCGATCTCATCGATCTTGGTCCTTGCATCCTCGTAAAGCTCCTCAAACTTTTCGTGCAAATCGAAAAAGTTCTGTCCGAGAATATTCCAGTGAAAATTCCGCAATTTCTGATAGTATACATGGTAATCCGCCAGCAGTGTATTGAGCTCCACCACTACGGGCAATAACTTCTCTTCGTTGATATTCAGGTAATTCATTGTGATGACTTGTTTACGACTTGTTTATGTATGATAAAAAACCCGGTTGCATTTTAGGGTGCCAACCGATGTATTCCACTACTTAATATACAAGTTAAACACCTGTAAGCAAGCCACTTAACAAGACTTAACAAGGATTATGAAGAATTTGGTTAATAAGTGTTAATCTCACACCGGATCTTGTGAAGATCTTAACAAGTCGTTGGTATAGGTTTACGAAGGGAAATGATGAAATCTGCCGGGCGGGAGATGCCTGTCAGGCCGGATCAGAGCCAGCCTTTCCTGCGAAAATAGACAATGAGGGCGATGAATATGACCCCCATGACGCCCCAGACTGCAAAATAGCCGTACCGCCATTGCAACTCAGGCATGTATTCGAAATTCATCCCGTAAATCCCGGCAATAAAAGTCAATGGGATAAAGATGGAAGCCATGATGGTCAGCACTTTCATCACCTCGTTCATCCGGTTGCTGACGCTGCTCATATACATATCCATCAGGCTGAAGGCCATCTCCCGCTGGAGTTGCAGGGTTTCGTGTATTTCATTTGCGTGGTCCAGGGCATCCCGCAAAAATAGCCGGGTGTCTTTGGTTATCATCGGGGAATCCGATTCGATCAACCGGGTAATCAGATCCCGCACAGGCGCTATCCACCCGCGCAGCGAAATGATTTCCTTCCGCAATTGCTGGATCCGGAATGCCGTTTCCGAATTCGGTTTCAGGTACACCTCGTCTTCCAGGGCATCCAGCTTATCTTCGGTAACCTCCAGCACCAGGAAGTAGTTGTCTACCAACGCGTCCAGCAGCGCAAAAAACAAGTAATCCGCACCGCGACTGCGAATGCGGCCTGTATGGGCTTCCAATCGCTGCCTCACGCCGTCAAATACGTCCTCGGCAATTTCCTGGAACACGTAAACGCGATCCTGTTGAAGCACCAGAGCCACGTGTTCCTTGACGATTTTCTTATCCCCGTTGAGGTATAGCATTTTAAAAACCCCGAATATATACCCTTCATACTCATCGATTTTCGGGCGTTGCTCCGTATTGACGATATCTTCTACCGTCAGGGCGTTCAGTGCGGCCATTTGCCCCAGGCGGCTCATCACGGATTCGTCGCTCAGCCCGACGACGTTGACCAACTGTGTGGTGCCCCCGGGTGTCTTTTCCAGATCTTCGAGACGTTCCAAGGTGGATTTTTCATAAGTATCCTCGTTGTACACCAGCAGGTCGATACTCGAGGTTCCGCCCGAACGCTCTCCCAGATAGGTAATCGTGCCGGGGGCTTTGCCGATCTTGCGGCGGCGCTGCCGGGGTTTGCGGACCTTCAGTCCGATTTTTGAAGGGATTTTACGGGCCATAGAGCACTTTTTCCAAATTTAATAAACTAGGCGGTTCCATTTTTGAATTCCACGTGCATCAGGTGAAGGCCGGAAGCGGGAACGATGGAGTCGCTCATCCAACCCTGACCTTCATCCAACACCTTTACCAGCGTTTCCGGCTGCAATTCCTGCCGGCCCACTGCCGCCAGGGCTGCCATCATCAGCCGCACCTGGTTCCGGCCGAATCCCGGGGCCCGGACCTCCAGCATATGTGCGGTGAACCCGGTATCCCCTTCGGGGTCTTTGCCTGCAACCACCCCATCCATCGGGGAACCCACACCCAATCGGCACCGGGTAACCCGGCGGACGTATTTTTTATCTTCAGACGGGCTCGCGGTAAAACAGCGAAAGTTGTGCATGCCTTCAAAAAGCGGGGCGGCTTCCCGCATCCTGGTAATATCCGGCGATCCCGGCAGGAACCCCACAAATGGCGTCCAATAGGCGTCCGGATGATTCCCCGTCTGGAAATAATAGCGGTATGTTTTACTGGCACAATCCCGGATCGGGTTAAAGCCGGGAGGCACAGGCCGGATGGAATTGACGCGTATATCCGGGGGGAGATTCTCGTTCAGCGCATCAGCCAACACCCCGAAAGGCGGCAATTCCGGGGCTCTCGCAATCACCTGTACGGCAAAATCCCGCGCAGAGACACGGGCATCCGTCCGGCCGGCACCCAATATCTTAACCGGCGTATCGGGCAGCACAAACCGGAAAGTCTTCCGGATCATCCCGGCCACGGTTCGCTGGCCGGGTTGTTCCTGCCATCCGTGGAAGCGGAATCCCAGAAAGGCGATTCGTATCAAAAAATGGTGTTCGGGCGTCTTGTGCATCGGCTTCTTTGCAAGTTAAACTAAAAAACCTCTAACCGGGAAGCGGTTTTCACCACAACTTCCGGCACCTTGGCAACATTCGATGTTGTTCGTCGAATTCCCTGAAATATTCAATTTCCCCGGCCGTTCTTAAACCAAATCAAAATTTCCCCGAATCTGTGAAAGCCCTGAAGAAGCTTTTTATCCCATCCCGGTTTATTTCCTGGAAAACGTGCCTGTATGCCACCCTGGCGGTTTTGCCCGTCCTCATCATTTTAAATTTTTACGGCCTGTATTCCAACCAGTTCTACGTGCTGAAAATCGACAACTACATCCTCCCGTTGTTCAGCATCCTTCATTTTGTTTACCTGTATGCCATCCAGTTCAAGGTACGCGAAAACGAATATTCGGATCCCCAGCTCAGGAACGTGGAGTACGGCATGTACGCCGTTTTGTTTATCTATTTCTTTAAGTGCACGGATACGCTGTATATCCTGATGAGCTATAACGACTACGATGCGCACATCATACCGGGCACCTTTTTGCCCATGGGCATTTTCATCTTCTCCCTGCACTTACTGCTTATCGCTCTTACAGTTTCCGCCTTTTATTTCCGGCGTACCCTGGTGGGGCCGTTCAACTTTGACCAGGTCAATGAAAATATCGATTCCTGGCAATGAGGCCGGGAATGATGTGTTGTGGCAAGAAGGCCCCGGGAAGGTTTCCGGGGCCTTTTATTAGTTGCGTATCAATCAGGCGGGAACAGCCGCCCGGGTGATGAAAGGAATTATAAGCCCCGGATAAAGCTCCCGTACAAATCGCCAAAGCGATATCCTTCCGTAAACCGGTTTTTACTGAGCTTCTGATGCGCCACGAGCCCCCAGAGGATTACCTCTTTTATAAAATATTTCTCCTCCGCCTCCAGGTCGGGCTGGTATTTGCGGAGTAAATCCTCAAGGGGTTGGACACTGTCCAGGGCGTCCCGGTAGGCACCGTCCGGCAAGTCGTCTTCGAGTTCCAGGCCCTCGCCTTCAAAAAACCATTGAACCAACTCATCGTAGGGGCTTTGCGCATCCTTGTGCTCCAGCTTTTTGATCTCAGGAAAATGTGTGGCAAATACGGATTTCACGGCATCTTCAATGAGTTGGAGTGCCACGGAGTCCGCCCCCTCCTGTTCCCCTTCATAGACCAGCTCAATCTTCCCGGTAATGGCGGGGACTACGCCGAGGAAGTCGCTGAGACGTACCGTGGTACGGGTATCGCCATTGCGCAGCATCCGCCGTTCCGCCGTACTGACCAGGTTTTCCAGGGCCGTTATACTTGTCCGTGCACTTACGCCGCTTTTGCGGTCTACATACTCACTCTCGCGGGCTTCAAAACTGATTTGCTCCAACAGGTCCCTGGCCGAATCGGGAATGCCGATGCCGGCAGCCTGGGCCTCATCCAGGCCGGCTTCCTGCTCGGTAATTTTCCGGGCCGTATCGATATCTTCCGGATAGTGGGTAAGAATCTGGGATCCGATCCGGTCCTTCAGCGGGGTCACGATACTCCCGCGGTTTGTGTAATCTTCCGGGTTGGCCGTAAATACGAATTGCAGGTCCAGGGGCAGGCGCACCTTGAAACCCCTGATCTGCACATCCCCTTCCTCCAGGATATTAAACAGCGCTACCTGGATGCGGGATTGCAGGTCCGGCAATTCGTTGATGGTAAAAATGCACCGGTTGGCGCGGGGAATCATCCCGAAATGTATCACCCGGTCGTCTGCGTAGGACAGTTTCAGGTTGGCTGCCTTGATGGGGTCTACATCGCCTATCAGGTCGGCCACCGTCACATCCGGGGTAGCCAGTTTTTCATAAAACCGCTCCGAACGGTGGATCCATGCAATCTCGGTTTTATCCCCGTTTTCGGAAATCGTATCCCGGGCATACCGGGAAATCGGCCGGATGGGGTCGTCGTGAATCTCGGAGCCCGCCACTTCCGGTACCCACTCGTCCAACAGGCCAACCATAAGCCGGGCCAAACGGGTTTTAGCCTGGCCGCGCAACCCAAGCAGGTTGATGTGGTGGCGGGACAATAACGCTTGTTCCAGTTGGGGTATCACCGTGTTTTCATATCCCCAGACCCCTTCGAAGGCAGGCTTCCCAGATCGGATCCTGTCTATCAGGTTCGCCCTGATTTCATCGCGTACAGGACGCGGCTGGTAACCGGATGCTTTTAAGTCTCCCAGGGTGCGAATATCCGGGGCATCGGATCGTAGATTTTCCATAGTGTATGCTTCTTTCATTTAACCGCCTGGATCAGCCTCTCAGGCGTTTTTTGCGGTTCGTTTCATAGTCTTCAAAAATGGTTTCCCCAAGTCCCTTCAGTCCTGTAAAGAGGGCTTTCCCTTTATTCGCCTCGGTAAAATGGCGGACGAACTGCATCAGGTAGGGGTCCCGGGCAATCATAAATGTGGTGATGGGAATGTGCAGTTTCCGGGCCTGGGCCGCCATGTTGTAGCACTTTTCCACGATGAAATCATCGAGCCCCACACTGTTCTTGTAATACGTGCCGTCTGCCATGCGCAGGCAGGAAGGCTTCCCGTCCGTGATCATAAAGATTTGCTTGTTCGTATTTCGCTTGCGCCTCAGCAGGTCCATGGCGAGTTGCAGTCCCGCCACCGTATTGGTGTGGTAGGGACCAACCTTCAGATAGGGAAGCTCCCGGACACTGATCGGCCAGGCATCATTGCCAAAGACCAGGATGTCCAAGGTGTCCTTAGGGTATCTTGTGGTAATCAATTCTGCCAGGGCCATGGCTACTTTCTTGGCCGGGGTAATGCGGTCTTCCCCGTACAGGATCATACTGTGGCTGATATCGATCATCAGCACGGTGCTCATCTGCGCCTTGAAATGGGTGTCTTCCACAACCAGGTCGTCTTCGTCCAGGCGGAAATTATCCATCCCGTGGTTGACCTGGGCATTCCGAAGACTTTCAGTCATCGATATCTGCTCCAGGGAATCCCCGAATCGGTAGGATCGGAAATCCCCCGTGTGTTCATCCCCCGGCCCCGCTTTACCCGTGCGGTGGTTGCCGCGTCCGCGACGGCGCAATTTTCCAAAGATTTGTTCCAGGGCCCGTTGCCGCAACATCCGCTCCAGTTTGGAGGTTATGGACAGTGATGGGTCGCCGGACGCCCCTTCGCCATCCCCCTCGCCATCCGGGCCAAATTGGGGTTCCTCCCGGAGAAACCCTTTGGCTTTCAGGTCTTCGATAAAATCGTCAATGGTGTAGTCCTCGTCGGTTAGCTCGTATTCCCTGTCCAGCTCGCGCAACCAGTCAATGGCCTCGTCCACATCCCCGGAAGTATGGGTGATGAGTTCCTGGAAGATGTCGAAGAGCTTCTCGAAAGGGCTGAGGTCTGGGGCCTGGTAAGAAGTAAACCGGAATCCTTTTCTTTTATTCATAGCTGCAAGCTTAAAATTAAGACAATTCGTGCAGCCCAGTCAACAATTTAAGAAAACTTAACGCCTCTGCCGATGCCGCTCCGCGAGCAGGCGTTCAATATCCGCCATCCGGAAACCCTTGGCCTGCAACAGGATGAGCCAGTGAAATAGCAGGTCGGCACTTTCATTCAGGAAGCGGTTATCGTCGGATCCCATAGCTTCAATGACCGTTTCAACGGCCTCCTCCCCTACTTTTTGTGCCACTTTGGCCGTACCCCGTCGGAGTAGTCCGGCCACATAACTGTTCGCTTCCCCCCCGGGCGTATCGGCCTGCTCTTTTCTGCTGGCGATGATGGCTTCCAGTTCCGGCAGAAAGTCTTCGTCGCCCGGATTGGCTTCATCCCAACAGGTGTCTGACCCCGTATGACATACCGGCCCGGTGGGCCTGGCCCGGATCAGGAGTGCATCCCCATCGCAATCCACCCGGACATCCACAAATTCCAGAAAGTTCCCGCTGGATTCCCCCTTGGTCCAGAGCCGCTTTTTACTGCGACTGTAAAACGTGACCTTCCCGGAGGATTTTGTAGCTTCCAATGCCTCGGCATCCATATACCCCAGCATCAAGACCGCCCGGGTATTGGAGTCCTGGATAATGGCTGGCACGAGCCCGCCGGTTTTTTCAAAGTCAATCGATTTCATAGTACAATTAAGTTTATATCCGCACCGGGATGCCTTGTTCCCTCAGGTAGGATTTCAATTCCGGGATCGGGATTTCGCCAAAATGGAAAACACTGGCCGCCAGGGCCGCGTCGGCGTTGCCCCTGGTAAACGTATCGGCAAAATGGCTTTTAGTCCCTGCCCCGCCGGAGGCAATCACGGGTACCGCCACCTCTCGGGCCATCCGGGCCAGCGCCTCGTTGGCAAAGCCGTTCTTGGTGCCGTCGTGGTCCATGCTGGTAAAGAGGATTTCCCCTGCGCCCCGATCCACGACCTCCCGGGCCCAGCTAAACAATTCCAGTTCCGTGGGTACCTTGCCGCCCACCAGGTGGATGCGCCACAGGCCATCCATCCATTTGGCGTCCAGGGCTGCAACGACGCACTGGGAACCGAACTTTGCCGCCAGTGTATCGATCAGTTCCGGGGACCGGACCGCCGATGAATTTACGGAAACCTTGTCGGCTCCGTTGTGCAAAAGTACATCCACGTCGGCAACCGAAGAAATCCCGCCCCCGACGGTAAATGGGATATCGATCCGTTCGGCAACCCGGCGGACCAGGTGGGCCAGGGTTTTACGTTTTTCCTCCGTGGCCGAAATGTCCAGGAAAACCAGCTCGTCAGCACCTTCGCGGGCATACGCCTCGGCCAGGTCCACCGGATCGCCGGCGTCGCGCAGGTCCACAAAATTGACCCCCTTAACCGTTCGGCCGTCTTTGATATCCAGGCAGGGAATGATTCTTTTGGCCAGCATCCTCAGGAATTTTTGGTTGTCAGGTCCAGCCCGTCGTAAAAACCGAGTTGCTGCCCGGTACCAGCCTTGACGATAAAGGCAATCTGCCCGGTATGATAGCTCAGGTGTTCAACGGCGTGGATCACCAGGCCCATCCCGCTGAATGTAAACCCCTGGACATTTCGTTTTTCCAGTAAATCGGCTGCCTGGGCACCGCGGATAACGGCTTGGGCCTCACGCACGGTTTCCTGAAAGCCGGCCCATACCTCGGCCCTCCCGGATTGCTGCACGGCTTCGAACTCCATATCCCGCTCCCGGCTGTCGGGTGCTCCGCCCAGGCCACTGATAATGTATTGCCGGATATTCCCCGACAGATGCAGCATCAGGTTGCCCACCGAATTCAAAACGCCATGCTCGCGGTGCCAGAACAAACCGTCCGGGACCTTCTCCATGCAAATGGCGAGCATTCGCACAGATTCGTCCATGCGGAAGAGGGTATTCTCCTTAAAATCTTCTGTCCAATCCATCCCCTATTCGTTTGATTCCATATAGCCCTGCAATTCCCTTAATCCGATGGTTCCTTCGTATAGGGACTTTCCCAGTATGGCGCCTTCACAGCCGGCTCCCCGGAGGGCATCCAGATCGGCCAGACTGCGGATTCCCCCACTGGCTATCAACCGGATCTCCGCATCATCCGCCGGCGCTTCCCGGATCAGTTCCCGGTAGAGGTCTGTAGCCGGGCCTTGTAACATACCGTCCCGGGCAATGTCCGTGCAAATCACGTACCGGATCCCCTGACTCAGGTAGTCCCTTACAAAGGGCACCAGTTCCCGTTCGCTGCCTTCCTCCCAGCCGGATACGGCTATTTTCCCATCCCGGGCATCCGCCCCAAGCAGGATTCGTTCCCAGCCGTATTCAGCGAGCCATCCGGCAAACCGATGCGGTTCCCGGACAGCAATACTGCCGCCCGTCACTTGTTCTGCCCCGCTCTCAAATGCAATGCGCAGGTCGTCATCCGTCCTCAGGCCCCCGCCAAAATCAATTTGCAGGCGGGTGCGGGAGGCCAGCTTTTCGAGCACCTTGTAATTGACGATACGACCTGCCCGTGCACCATCCAGGTCCACTACGTGAAGGTAGCGGATTCCGTGGTCTTCAAATGCCCGGGCAGCTTCCAGGGGGTCTTCGTGATAAACCTTGGTGGTTGAATAGTCCCCCTTGGTCAGGCGAACGCACTTTCCTTCAATGATATCGATTGCCGGGATAATCCTCATGGTTCCATTTCTATAAAATTCCGCAGTATCTGCGCACCGTCTTTGCTGCTTTTTTCCGGGTGGAACTGCACCCCCATAAAATTATCGCGTCCCAGGGCTGCGCTGTATTCGAACCCGTATTCGCTACCGGCGATTGTATCGCCGGACAGCGGGGCGAAGTAACTGTGGACCAGGTACACATACGCTCCTTCCCCGACCCCTTTAAAAAGCGGTCCTTTTAACCGGTGAATACTATTCCAGCCTATTTGCGGGACCTTGAGGCCTTTTGGGAATCGCCTGACCTCCATGTCAAAAATACCCAGGCCGCGGGTTTCCCCCTCTTCCGAATACCTGCACATGAGTTGCATGCCCAGGCAAATACCCAATACGGGCTGGGTCAATCCCGGGATCACCTGGTCCAGGCCGCTATCCTCCAATTTTTCCATAGCGCTGCCTGCTTCTCCCACCCCCGGGAAAATCACCCGATCCGCTTCCCGGATCCGTGCGGCATCCGAGGTAAAATCCGCAGTATACCCCAAACGCTCCAGCGCAAACCGGATGCTCTGTATATTTCCGGCGCCGTAATCGATAATGGCTATATTCAAGTCTTTCACGGCTATAGCATTCCTTTGGTGGAAGGCAGTACCATCCGGTCCGGGTCGCGCCGGACCGCCATCTTTACGGACTTGGCGAAGGCCTTGAATATCGCCTCGATCTTGTGGTGCTCATTCCCGCCTTCTGCCTTAATATTCAGGTTGGCCCGGGCGCTGTCCGAAAAGGACTTGAAAAAATGCATGAACATTTCCGTGGGCATGTCGCCGATTTTCTCCCTTTGAAAAGCCGCATCCCACACCAGCCAGTTTCGGCCCCCGAAATCCACAGCCACCTGGGCCAGGCAGTCGTCCATCGGAAGGCAGAATCCGTACCGCTCTATACCGAGTTTCCCGCCCAGGGCTTCCGAAAATGCAGACCCCAGTGCGATTGCGGTATCCTCAATGGTATGGTGCTCGTCCACCTCCAGGTCGCCCCGGGTCCGGATTTCCAGGTCCATTTGCCCGTGTCGCGCCAACTGGTCGAGCATATGGTCAAAAAAGGCCAGGCCCGTATGGATGTCGCTTTTGCCGGTACCGTCCAGTACGAGCCGGATATCAATATCCGTTTCGGCTGTTTTCCGTTTGACGACAGCCTCCCGTCTCCCCATCTTTAAAAATTCGTATATCCCCTTCCAGTCCGAGCCTTCCCAGGCGATAATCTCCCCGAGGCTGTCGACGGAGTCGGTCAGTTCCGAGGCGCCTAGCTCGGGGTGCGAATTGAGGAATATACCCCGGGCCCCCAGGTTCTCTGCGAGCTTCATATCTGTCAGCCGGTCGCCAATGACAAAACTGCCTGCCAGATCCCATTCCGGGCTCATATAGTCTTTGAGCATGCCCGTGCCCGGTTTCCGGGTTTCCGCCCCCTGTTCCGGGAAGGTGCGGTCTATATGTACCGAAGCGAATTCAATCCCCTCATTTTTAAGGGCATTCATCATAAATTCCTGTACCGGCCAAAAGGTATCTTCCGGGTAGGCGTCCGTACCCAGGCCGTCCTGGTTGGTAACCAGGACCAGGACAAAGTCGGTTTCCCGGGCGATGGCCCCGAGGTAGCGGAAGACGCCGGGGAGGAACTCCAGTTTGTCAAAAGCGTCGATTTGCTCGTCTTCCGGTTCCCGGATCAGGGTGCCGTCCCGGTCTATTATAAGTAATCTTTTCTTCATCTTGCCATGATTCATATTGCCCCGATTCATTTGGACAATTCGTTTAATACCCGAAGCAGTCGTTGGTTTTCTTGCGGTGTACCCACGGTGATCCGCAGGCAGTTTTCGCAATGCAACTGCCCCGAGCGGTTCCTTACGACGATGCCTTTATCGATGAGTTGTGCATAGCGCGCATGCGCATCGTCTACCCGGACCAACAGGAAATTCGCGTCCGACGGGAATATCCCGGATACGAATGAAATGGATTCCAGGCCTTGCCTCAACCCTTCCCGCTCCCGGTTCAGTACTTCGACATGCTCCCGGATTGCTTCCGATTGGGCGAGCCCCTGAAGGGCGCGCTGCTGGGTGAGTTCATTGACGTTATACGGCGGTTTGACCCGGGTGAGGTACCCGATCACCTCCGGATGCGCCATGCAAACGCCCAGGCGGATACCCGCCATACCCAGGGCTTTGGAAAATGTTTGGGTAACCACCAGGTTTTTATGTTCGCCCATTAATCCGGCGAATCCAGGCTCCCCGGTAAAGTCGATATACGCTTCGTCGATGACGACCAACCCGGGAAATGCCTCCAGCAATTGGATTACTCCCGCCCGGGCCATGGAATTTCCGCTGGGGTTGTTCGGGGAGCAGATAAAGAGGAGCTTGGCACGGGGCTGTACAGCCTCGAGAATCGCCGGGACGTTGAGCTGGAAGTCCGGGGTGAGCGGCACGCGGATGTTCTCCACCCCGTTGATTTCGGCCAGGACACTGTACATGCCGTAGGTGGGCGGCAGCGTAATGGCGGCATCCTGCCCGGGCTCGCAGAAGACCCGAAAGAGCAGGTCCAGGACTTCGTCGCTTCCATTGCCCAATAGCAGCGACTCCTCCGGGACTCCCCGGAACCGGGCAATTGCCTTCTTCACGGTCCGTTGGTGGGGGTCCGGATAACGGTTAACGCCGTTTTCAAAAGGATTTTCGTTGGCGTCCAGAAAGTCCATGCCGCTCCCGCTGCCGCTGTATTCGTCCCGGGCAGAGGCATAGGGCTTCAAGTTGCGGACCAGCGGTCGGACAAGTTTATCGATATCCAGTACCTCAGGCATCTTCCTTCTCTTTTTTGTTCGGTATCTCATGCAGGTCCGCTACTCGGAGTTTCATGGCGAGCGCATGGGCCGACAGACCCTCGGCCTCGGCCATGGTGATAATTGCCGGGCCAATTTCCCGTACCCCCCGATCGCTGAGACGCTGGTAGGTGATCGCCTTGGTAAAACTATCCAGGTTAACCCCGCTGTATTGCCGGGCATACCCGTTGGTGGGCAGTGTGTGGTTGGTCCCCGAAGCGTAATCCCCGGCACTTTCGGGAGTGAGATTGCCCAGGAATACGGAACCCGCGTTGCGGATCTCCCGCAGCAGAAATTCTTCCTGCCTGTGGCAGATGATCAGGTGTTCCGGGGCATACTGGTTGATCATCTCGGCTATTTCCCCGGAGGATTCCAGGAGGATCATCCTGCTGTTGTCGATGGCATCCGAGGCAATTTCCCGTCTCGGGAGTTCCCGCAGCATGGTTTCCAATTCGCGGCGTACGGCCCCGGGCAACTCCGCGTCATCCGTGAGCAGCAATACCTGGCTGTCCCGCCCGTGTTCTGCCTGGCTGAGCAAATCCGCAGCGATATAGGCCGGGTTGGCGGAGTCGTCGGCAGCCACCAGGACCTCGCTCGGACCGGCCGGCATATCGATGGCGACACCTTCCCGGACAGCCCGTTGTTTGGCCTGGGTAACATATTGGTTTCCCGGGCCGAAAATCTTATAGACAGCAGGGATTTCACGGGTGCCGTAGGTCATGGCGGCAATGGCCTGGATGCCCCCCGCCCGGCAAACGGTTCGGACACCGCATTTGCGGGCCGCATAGCAAATGGCCGGGTGCAGGTTACCGGCCTGATCGGGTGGAGAGCACAGCACCACCTCGCGGCAACCGGCTATGGCAGCCGGGATGGCAAGCATCAGTACGGTTGAAAATAACGGGGCGGTACCGCCCGGGATATAGATGCCCACCTTGTCGATGGGTTTCTTTTCCTGCCAGCAATCCACCCCCGGGCGGGTTTGCACCCGGACCGCCGGGGTTTTCTGAGCCTCGTGGAATTGCCGGATATTCTCATAGGCCAGGTCGATGGCATCCCGGAGATGCCCGGGCACCAGCTCCGCCAGCCGGGATATTTCCGTTTCGGGGAGCACCGGGGATTCCAGGGAAACCCCGTCGAATTGCCGGGTAAAGTCGCAGACGGCCTGATCCCCGTTTTCGCGGACGGCTGTGAATACCTCTTCCACGGCGCGTTCCAGGGATTGGGCGGAAGCCGCGGGTCGTTTTAACAATTCGGACCATTCGGACCGCGGCGGATAGGCAATGAGCTGCATCATGAATTCCTGCTTTAAAGGACCATTTTTTCAATTGGACAAACCAGGATGCCTTCCGCCCCGGCTTTCTTTACTTCGTCCAGGACCTCCCAGAACCGTTCCCTGTTGATCACTGTATGCACGGAACTCCAACCTTCCTCGGCCAGGGGCAGTACGGTAGGGCTTCGCATTCCCGGCAACAGGGCGATGATCTCCTCGAGCCTGTCGTTCGGCGCATTCATCAAAACATATTTGTTCTGCCGCGCCCTGAGCACCGATTCGATCCGAAATTGCAGCTGCCGGAGGATGCCCTCCTGTTCTTCCCCGATTTTCGGGGAAACGGCCAGGACAGCTTCGCTTTGCAAAAGCACCTCCACTTCCTTTAAGTTATTCTTGAAAAGCGTACTCCCGCTGGACACAATATCGCATATTGCATCGGCCAATCCGATGTTCGGGGCAATTTCCACGGAGCCGTTGATGATATGGAGGTCGGCGGAAATACCCGCCTTGTCCAGGAAATGGCGGACAGTGTTCGGGTAAGAAGTCGCAATGCGCTTACCGTCCAGGTCGCCGATTTCCGAATAATCCACAGACTTGGGCAGGGCCAGGGAAACCCGGCATTTGGAAAAGCCCAGGCGAACGCTCACCCGGATATCTTTGCCCTTTTCAAAGAGCACGTTTTCGCCAATGATGGCGATGTCCACCACCCCGTCGCGCAGATATTGGGGAATATCCCCGTTCCTCAGGTAGAGCACTTCCATAGGAAAATCCCGGGCCGCGGCCTTGAGCTGGTCCCGGCCGTTGTCGATGGATATACCGCAGTCTTTGAGGATCCTCAGGGAGTCTTCATTGAGCCTGCCGCTTTTCTGGATGGCGATTTTTATAGGTTCCATAGCTTAATCAAAAATAAATACGAATTGCCTGTAAATAAAAAAACCCGCTTGATTGCTCAAACGGGTCCGATTATGTGGTCTGCAACACAACATATACCGCTACCTCGCCTGAGCGCAGGAGCCGATATGATGATGTGTGGTGTTCTTCTTCATTTCGCCTGTAAAAGTAAGGCAAACTTTTTAAAGATAAAAGCTGCAGAAATTAATTGTTGCCCAGGATGATTGGTAGGCCGTCCTCGCCGGACCCAACAACAACCACCTTGGCATTGGGCGATTCCGCAAGTTTCAATGTAGCCTCTATTCCCTTATCGGAAAGGATTTTATCGGTCAGGGAAGCACTCAGGATGCGGTTGGCGTCGGCTTTACCCTGGGCCTCAATCCGCTGCCGCTGGGCTTCCTTATCGGCGCTGATCAGCCGGAATTCATATTCGAGGGATTGCTGCTCCTGTTTTAATTTCCGCTCGATGGCTTCCTTTATGGTTGCGGGAAGCGTTACATCGCGCACCAGGATCTCATTGAGCTGGATATACTGGTCGTCTACAATTTTCTGGGTTTCGCTGAATATTTCCTGCTGGATGGCGTCCCGCTTACTGGAGTAGAGCTGTTCCGGGGTATAGCGCCCCACAACCGACCGGGCCGCAGACCGGATAGCCGGCAACAGGATGCGCTCTTTGTATTCCTCCCCCTTTTCCTGATGCAGTTTGCCGAGGTCACTGGCCTTGGGCTGGAACCAGGCCGAAGCGTCGAGTGATATATCCAGGCCATTGCTGGAGAGTACTTTCATCTTTTCAAATACTTCCTGCTGGCGCACCTCGTAGATAAAGACTTTGTTCCAGGGCGCAACAATGTGGAACCCTTCCCCCAATGGGGGCTCGTCGGTTACCACTCCATCCCCGAAGGTTCGGTAGAGGACCCCCGCTTCACCGGAACCGATGGTTACGGCCGATTTGGAGATGAGGATAATGAGTAAAATAATCGTAATGACTGCCGGTAAGGCAATTTTGGGTAATCTGTCCATAGTAAATTTCAATTATAGCAATCCGTTATATTTTCTGATAAACCACTCAGCTGCAAGGCAACTGACGATGCCAAAGAGCAGCCAGCGGAAATCTATTAAAGGTACAACATTCCTGCGGCTTTTCTGAACGGGGCGGAAGCGATCTGCCTGCAGCAGGCTGTCCCGGAGTTCGGAAGCCGTATCCGGGTAATAGAGGGCCCCGCCGGTCTCCCGGGCCAGAAGCCCCAACGTGGCTGCATCGCTGGAAAGCTGTTGGGCCTCCAGATCAAAGGCCATCAGGCTGAAGGACCCGGACTCGCTGAAGCCCGAATCGCCGGCAATGACCGTAAACTGGTAGGTGCCCGGAGGCAGCCCGGCCACATCGGCTTCGTAAAAGTCCGACCGGAGCGCCATGGGCCGGGATTCCAGACGGTTCCCGGTACTGTCGGCAAGTTCGAGGGTTAAACGGGCCCCGGGTTCAAATGCAAAGGACTCGTCGTAAAACCGGGCCCGAATCCGGGCATTGCCGCTGTCTTCATACAGCGGCTGATAGTCCAGGGTCAGGCGTTTACTGCTGCCTCCTGCCGTCAGGAACAGAAGGGTTTTGGCGATAAACTCGTCAAATGAGGCAAAATCCCCGGAATTCCTGAAGGCGGCCATCCGCCACTGCCAGATTCCGCTGCCCTGCAGCAACGCCTCCCGGTAGGGGCCTTTAATCAGTACAAGCAGGGGTTCCTCCATGTCCACCCCGCGAACCTGCTGGCCGAGCAGTGTCTGGTTCTCCGCCCCGATCAACAAATTTCCCAGGGGGCCTTCCAGGGGGGGATATCCGGACACGTCCCAATCGGAAAGGTCAAAGTACCCGAACCCGGCATCCCGCAATGGCAAAATATCGTCGGCGGGGCCTATATCGGCAAGTTCATACACCGATTGTGCCTGGTTGAGAAACGACCAGTGTGTCCGGGGGCCGGTCAGGGTCATCCTGGGTACATCCCTTTGCGCAAGGGCCTGGAAAAGGGACCGGAACCGGGTATCCGGTTGGTAGAGGATCAGCAGGTCGGCGGCATCCAGTTGCTCAAGGGCTGTCTCGGGGCTCACCAGCCGAACCTCCCGCTGTTCGTTTTGTAGGATACTCCGCCGGAGTGCCCCCAGGTCCGGATGGTTCCCGGTATGCACCAACAGGATCCGCGTCCGTTCGTCCACCACTTCCAGGCCCGCAATCCGACGGTTATTGGAGGTATTGCGTTCCCCGGGCAACGCGCTGAGTTGTGCAGCCAGCCGGTGAAAGCCCACCGCTTGGGCATCGAGCAGAATTTCCGATTGCCAGGTGGAGTTGCCTGCGCCCAGGCGGACGGTTTCCCGGTACACCCGATTACCGTTGTCGGTGATTTCCAATTCTGCAACTGCCGGAGCGTCTCCGGAATAGGAAACCAGGACTTCTACCGGGAATTTATTGTCCAGGAAAGCATAGCGGTTTACATTCAGCTGGTCGATTCGGATATCCCGATACCGGGTAGTGTCCCCGATCACAATGGGGTACACGGGGATGCCCGTCCCTGCCGCCTGCAGATAGCTCCTCCCGGAATTTTCGTTCCCGTCCGTGGCAATCAGGATAACCGCATGGTCCGAGTTGATGGCCTGGGTTGCCCGGTCCAGCGCAGACCCGATATTGGTCCTGCCGGCGGTAAAATCGAGGCTGTCCGATAAGCGCATTGCATCGCCAAAGGTGAACAGGTCCCGGTCAAATCGATCTGCGATTTCCGGGTCGCGGCCAAAAAGGGACCGCAGGTTGTACAGGGCCTGTCGGGAACTGTCCGTGCGGATGGATGCGCTGTTGTCCAGCAGCAGGACCAGGCGGTGTTTTTCGAGGAATACCCGGGTTTCGCGAATCTTTGGGTTAATCAACAATACGAGCAGGCCCCAGACCGCAAAGAAGCGGAGGGCTGCCAGGAAGTACCGGAACCGGGTGGGCCCCGGCCGGAAAAAGTACTGAAACCAAACCAGTCCAAGGCTCAGGATGGCACAGAGCACAATCCAAAATACCGGATGGTCGGGCATTTACGTCTTTCTTCCTTTTAATTCATTTTCAGATGCCGGTTAACACGACTGTCAACCAGCAATACGAGTAGTCCCGACAGGAGGACAATGCCTGCATAACCCAAAAACATCATGCGTGATTTAGCGTTAAATCCAAATGGCCTTTCCCGGGCCGACCTGTCAGTAAATTGGCCACCTCGGGAATTGTCAGGTGAGCATGCCGCCGTCCACGTGCAGCACCTGACCCGTCACATAGGCCGACAAATCCGAAGCGAGGTACAGGCAGGCATTCGCCACATCCTCCGGGGTCCCGCCCCGTTTGAGGGGAATGGCGTCGCGCCAGCCCTGAACGGTTTTCTCGTCGAGTTTCTCGGTCATTTCCGTTTCGATAAAGCCCGGCGCAATTGCATTGCACCGAATATTCCGCGACCCGAGTTCCAGGGCCACGCTTTTGGTAAAACCAATCATCCCCGCTTTGGAAGCGGCGTAATTGGCCTGACCGGCATTTCCCTTGACGCCCACCACGCTGCTCATATTGATAATGGAGCCGCCCCGTTGCTTGAGGAAGGTGCGCTGGATTGCCTTGGTCATATTGAACACGGATTTCAGGTTGATTTCAATCACTTTGTCAAAATCCTCTTCGCTCATCCGCATCAGCAGGTTGTCCTTGGTGATACCGGCATTGTTGACCAGGATGTCCACACCGCCAAAATCCTCCAGGACCCGGGCCACCAACTCTTCGGCCGCTTCAAAGCTGGACGCGTCGCTTTTGTATGCCCTGGCCTTGACGCCCATGCCGCTTAATTTGTTTTCGAGCTCCTTGGCCGGCCCGTCGCTGCTGCTGTATGTGAAGGCAACATCGGCACCCTCCCGGGCAAAAACTTCCGCGATGCCGCTTCCGATACCGCGGCTCGCCCCGGTGATGATCGCTTTCTTTCCTTCTAGGATTTTCATGTAGCTGTTGGTTTAGGATAGCTTCTACCCAAAGATAACGGGTTTGATGCAAGATGCCATAAAAAATCCCGCTCAGGGCGGGACTTTATTATACTGTTAACGAATTCAGGCGAGGACTTCGGAGACCTTCTCCCCGATTTTGGCCGGGGAATCCACCACGTGGATCCCGCATTCCCGCATAATGCGCTTTTTGGCCTGTGCCGTATCGTCGCTGCCGCCGACAATCGCCCCGGCGTGCCCCATGGTACGCCCTGCAGGCGCCGTCTCTCCGGCAATAAAGCCAACTACGGGCTTCTTGCTTCCGCTTTCCTTGTACCAGCGGGCTGCCTCGGCTTCGAGTTGCCCTCCAATTTCGCCGATCATCACCACGCATTCGGTTTCCGGATCGGTTACCAGCAATTCCAGGGCTTCCCTGGTGGTAGTCCCGATAATCGGGTCTCCCCCGATACCGATGGCCGTGGTAATGCCGAGCCCCTGCCGCACTACCTGGTCGGCTGCCTCATAGGTAAGCGTCCCCGATTTGGAAACGATGCCCACGCCGCCCTTTTCAAATACAAAGCCCGGCATGATGCCCACCTTGGCTTCCCCGGGGGTAATCACGCCCGGACAATTCGGGCCGATCAGGCGACTGCCGCGGTCCTTTACATAACTATGGGCCTTAATCATATCGGCTACCGGAATCCCCTCGGTAATCGTAATGATCACCTTGATCCCGGCGTGGGCCGCCTCCATGATGGCATCGGCGGCAAAAGCCGGCGGGACAAAGATTATTGAGGTATCGGCCCCGGTTTCGGATACGGCGTCCTGAACAGTGTTAAAGACCGGTTTGCCAAGATGCTTTTGGCCGCCTTTGCCCGGGGTGACGCCCCCGACGACATTCGTGCCGTAATCGATCATCTGTTCGGCGTGAAAGGTTCCCTCGCTTCCGGTAAAACCCTGTACAATTATTTTGGAGTCTTTGTTAACTAGAACGCTCATGTATCCGTGTTTTGGTTTTCACAAAAATAGGCCTTACGATCAATTTGGGCTATTGAATTCTTATTGTTTTTTCAACTGGGCGGCCAGGGCGGGTATCTGCCTGAGCGCTGCCAGCTGTTTCATGCGCTCGCGCGATTCCTCTGCCGGACTGCCAAAATAGGTCTTCCCGCCTGCCAAGGATTTTGATACGCCTGCCTGGGCGAGTATTACAGCCCCCTTGCCTATGGTTATCGCACTGATTACCCCAACCTGGCCCCACAGGGTTACCTCGTCCTCGATGACCACGCAACCCGCAATCCCGGTCTGGGAAGCGATCAAACAACGCTTGCCGATGACCGTGTCGTGCCCTACGTGGACCTGGTTGTCCAGCTTGCTGCCGGCGCCCACCCGCGTGTCTCCGGTAACGCCCCGGTCGATTGTACAGAGGGCGCCGAGTTCCACATCGTCCTCCAGGACGGCCCGGCCTCCCGAGAGGAGGCGGTCAAATCCCTCCGGGCGCTTCTTGTAATAGAAGGCGTCGGAACCAACAACGGTACCCGATTGCACAATCACCCGGTCGCCCAGGATGCAATGGTCCCCGATGGTTGCGTTGGGGTGGATCACGCAGTCTTTCCCGATACGGACATGGGCCCCAATTCGCACGTTGGGCCCTATTGCCGTCCCCTTGCCAATCTCGGCCGTCTCTGCAATGGATTGCCCAAAACCTTCAAATGGCCGGAAATGCCGGGTTAGTTTATTGAAATCCCGGAATGGGTCTTCGGATATCAGCAGGGCCTTGCCTTCCGGGCAATCGACTTCCTTATTGATCAGGATAACGGTTGCAGCGGATTGCAGGGCTTTGTCGTAATATTTCGGGTGGTCCACAAAAACGATATCCCCGGGCTCCACCACGTGAATTTCGTTCATACCGCCAACCGGGAAATCCGCGGGGCCCACAAAGCGGCACCCGAGAATGCCGGCAATATCGCCTAGTGTGTGATTCCCGGGAAATTTCATCTATGAATCTTTGGCGCGTTCCATGTAGGACCCATTGGATGTGTCCACCTTGATTTTGTCCCCTTCGTTGATAAAGAGCGGCACGTTGATCCGCGCCCCGGTCTCCACGACGGCTACCTTGGTCGCATTTGTGGCGGTATTGCCCTTGACGCCCGGTTCCGCCTCTGTAACCTCCAATACCACGCTGGCAGGCATATCCACCGAAAGCGGCATGCTGTCCTCCGTATTGAACATAATGGTTACCACCTCTCCTTCTTTGAGGAGTTCAGGTGTATCCAGGGCGCTTTCCTGAAGCGCTATCTGGTTGTAATCGTCCGTATTCATAAAGTGGTAGGTCTGCCCGTCGGAATAGAGGAACTGGTAGGAACGCGTCTCCACGCGTACGTCGTCTATTTTATGACCCGCCGAAAACGTATTGTCGATGACCTTGCCCGTGGTGATGCTCTTGAGTTTGGTGCGCACAAAAGCAGGCCCTTTACCGGGCTTCACGTGCAGGAATTCCACAATCTTGTAAATATCGTTGTTGTGCCGGATACAAAGTCCTTTCCGGATATCGGATGTGTTTGCCATAAACTACTAGTTGTTGCTAAAATAACCTTTCATGATGCCCCGTTGGGAATCCCGGATAAATTGCAGGATCTCATCCCGCTCCGGGGTAGCTTCCACCTCGGCCTCGATAATCTGGACCGCCTGGGAATTGTTGTAATTGCGCTGGTAGAGAATGCGGTAGATGTTCTGGATTTCCCGGATTTTTTCGGCCGTAAACCCGCGGCGCCTGAGCCCGACGGAATTGATCCCCACGTACGACATGGGCTCCCGGGCTCCTTTGACATACGGGGGTACATCCTTCCGCACCAGGGAACCCCCGGTTACAAAGGCGTGCGTGCCGATAGAAACAAACTGGTGGACGGCCACCAGGCCGGCGAGCACCACATAGTCTCCGATGGTTACATGCCCGGCCAGGGTAGAATTGTTGGAAAAGATACAGTTGTTGCCCACCACGCAATCGTGGGCGATGTGGCAGTACGCCATGATCAGGCAGTTTTTGCCAATCACCGTCTTCATCCGGTCCGAAGTGCCCTTGTTGATGGTAGCGCACTCCCGGATAGTTACATTATTGCCGATTTCCACCGTGGTTTCCTCCCCCTGGTATTTCAGGTCCTGAGGCGGGGCGGAAATCACAGCCCCCGGAAAAATATTGCAGTTCTTGCCGATACGCGCGCCCTCCATAATGGTCACGTTCGACCCGATCCAGGACCCTTCCCCAATCGTTACGTTGTTGTGGATGGTCGCAAAGGGTTCGATGACCACATTCTTGGCTATTTTAGCACCCGGGTGCACATAGGCCAGGGGTTGATTCATATCAGACGTTTTTGGTTTTTACGATCTGCGCCATCAGTTCCGCTTCGGAAACAAGCTTGCCATTCGCATAGGCATAGGCAGACATATGGCAGATGCCCCGGCGAATCGGCGACATCAGATCGCATTTAAAAATTAGTGTATCCCCGGGAACAACCTGTTGTTTGAATTTCACATTGTCGATCTTCATGAAATACGTAAGGTAGTTCTCCGGGTCGGGCACCGTGCTCAGCACGAGGATGCCCCCGGTCTGTGCCATGGCCTCAACCTGGAGTACCCCGGGCATTACCGGCGCCCCGGGAAAATGCCCTACAAAAAACGGCTCGTTCATGGTGACGTTTTTAACCCCCACTACATGGGTGTCGGACAATTCCAGGATCTTATCCACCAACAGGAAAGGCGGCCGGTGCGGCAGCATCTTCATGATCTGGGTAATGTCCATCAACGGGGTCTGGTTCAGATCGTACTTCGGAACCTTGTTGCGTTTCTCGAGCTTGATGATCTTGGACAGTTTCTTCGCAAACTGCGTATTCACGTAGTGACCCGGCTTGTTGGCTATCACCTTCCCTTTAATACGCGTGCCGATCAGCGCCAGGTCCCCGATCACGTCGAGCAGTTTGTGTCGCGCCGCCTCGTTCGGGTGGTGCAGGGTCAGGTTGTCGAGGATGCCATTCGGCTTTACGGATAGTTTTTCCTTTTTAAAAGCTTTTTCGAGCTTTTTCATCGTTTCTGCGGAAATCTCCTTGTCCACATAGACGATTGCGTTGTTCAGGTCGCCCCCTTTGATCAGGCCGTTTTCAAGCAACATTTCCAATTCGTGCAGGAAGCTGAAGGTGCGGGCATCGGCAATTTCATCCTTGAAATCCGACAGGTGTTCCAGGGTGGCATTTTGGGTCCCCAGGACCTTGGTCCCAAAATCCACCATCGTGGTAACCTGGTATTCCTCGGCGGGGATTACAGTAATCTCGCTGCCTGTAGCCTCGTCCCGGTAGGAGATTACATCCTTAATAACGTATTCCTCCCGGTCCGCATCCTGCTCTACAATGCCGGCCGACTCCAGGGCTTCCACAAAAAATTTGGAGGAGCCATCCATAATCGGGGGTTCCGGGGAGTCCAGTTCAATCAGGACATTGTCGATATCGAGCCCCACCAGTGCCGCCAGCACATGCTCGGACGTCTGTATTTTTACGCCCCGCTTCTCCAGGTTCGTCCCGCGTTGCGTGTTGATCACGTAATTTGCATCTGCCTCAATAATCGGCTCACCTTCCAGGTCTACCCGTTTAAAGGCAAATCCGTGGTTCTCAGGTGCGGGTACAAACTTCATGGTCACATTCGCCCCCGTATGCAGGCCTACGCCCTGCAGGGTCACCTCCTTGGCAATGGTTCTTTGCTTGGTCATAGGATTACTTACCGTTTTGCTTTTCAAGCGATTCCACCCGGCTTACCAACCGGGGCAGGTTTTTAAAATGCACATAAGATTTGTTAAAGTCTCCGTAGTTGAGGGCCGGAGAGCCCTGAAGTACTTCGTCGTCCTTGACATTTCGGCCAATCCCGGACTGGGCCTGGATCTTGACCCGGTCTCCGATGAGGATGTGTCCCACAATCCCCACCTGGCCGCCGATCATACAGTGCTTCCCGATCTTGGTAGATCCGGCGACCCCTGTTTGGGCAGCAATGACGGTGTGTTCGCCGATCTCCACATTGTGTGCAATCTGGATCTGGTTGTCCAGCTTCACCCCGCGACGCAGGATGGTGGAGCCCAGGGTGGCCCGGTCAATAGTGGTGCCCGCGCCGATGTCCACGTGGTCTTCGATTATGACATTCCCGGTTTGCGGAATCTTGGAATAGACCCCATCGTCATCCGGGGCAAAGCCAAAACCGTCCGCGCCAATGATAGCCCCGCTGTGAATCACGCAATCCCTCCCAATCTGGGTTTCCGAATAAATCTTGGCACCGGCAAAAACAATCGTGTTGTCTCCGATCACCACATTGTCGCCGATGTAGGCGTTTGGGTAAATCTTTACATTGTCGCCCATGCGGACGTTATTCCCCACGTAACAGAATGCGCCCAGGTAGCAGTCCTTACCATATTCGGCCGATTCTGCCACATGCACCGGGTCTTCCACCCCGGTTTTTGCACTTTTCACCTGGTCGTAATACGCCAGGAGTTTGGAGAAGGATTTATAGGCATCCTCCACCTTGATCAGCGTGGTGGACAGGGATTGCTCGGGGGTAAAATCTTTGTTGACGATAATGATGGACGCCTCGGTACTGTATACGTAGGGCGTATACTTCGGGTTGGCCAGGAAAGTCAATGAGCCAGCCTCGCCTTCTTCTATTTTTGACAACTTATGGACTGCAATCTCGGGGTTGCCCTCAATTTCGCCTTCCAGGATGCCTGCGATCTGACTGGCCGTAAATTCCAAGTGTACTACGTGCTAATTGTTTTCAGTGGTGACAAAAGTAAGAAAAATTAGATTACGCCTTTCTTGGGGTAACAGATATAGTGCTTAACGACATCGGCAGAAAGCGCCTGCAGATTGAGCTGGTCGGAAGTACTCGCAACATCGCGTATTTTGCCATTTTCCCGGAGGATATTGATATTCTGGCGGTCCTGGTTGTAGGCGCGGTTGACAATTTCCCCGGAAAACACAAAGTAGCCGGCCTCATCCCGGGTCAGGCCCCAGGCTGCCTGCACCCTCTGAATCTTGCCTTCCAACTTCGATTCCGCGATGGGCTTCTTCTTGATTTTGATGGCCGGCAACCGACGGTTTAGCAGCATTTTGCACAGACGCGAAAGCACCGGGTCCGGATCCGATTGCCAGTCCTTCAGGGCAGCCAGGATATCCACGTCGTCCAGGCCGGCAAAACGGTGGAGGGCTTCCGGGGTATCCGGGAAGCCGCCCCCTTCCAGGGCCAGGAAATACTCCAGGTTGCGGCCGCAGTGCTCCAGCTTTCCGTCAAGGTAGCGCTCCCTGGCCCTCCGGAGCAGGCGCACCAGCACCTGCTCGGCCGCAAGGCCGGTTTTATGCAGGTATACCTGCCAGTACATAAAGCGGCGGGCCATCAGGAATTTTTCGACCGAATAGATGCCCTTTTCCTCTACCACGAGTTTCCCGTCGTAGACTGTGAGCATGGTTATCAGGCGTTCCGAATTGATATTCCCCTCGGCCACCCCGGTGTAGAAACTGTCCCTTTTCAGGTAGTCGAGCCGGTCCATATCGAGCTGGCTAGACACGAGCTCGTTCAGGAATTGCTTTTTATAACAACCCCGGAATATTTCAATGGCCACCTCCAATTGCCCGCTGAATTCCTCATTGAGTTGCCGCATAAAGCGCAGGGAGAGCTCCTCATGCGAATGCCCGGGAATCAATTCGTTTTCAAGGGCATGGGAAAACGGCCCGTGGCCGATATCGTGCAGCAGGATGGCACAGAGCAGGCCGTTTTCCTCCTCCGGGGTGATCTCAAGTCCTTTCCGGCGGAGCAGGTCTACGGCATTTTGCATCAGGTGCATCGCCCCCAGGGCGTGGTGGAAGCGCGTGTGATGAGCCCCCGGATACACCAGGTAGCTCATCCCCATTTGGGAGATACGGCGCAGGCGCTGGAAATACGGGTGGCCTATTAAATCGAATAACAGCCTGCTGGGAATGCGTATAAATCCGTAAATTGGATCGTTGAAAATCTTGAGCTTGGGAACGTGTTTCAACGCGGGCGGCTTTAGGTGGGTCAAAGGTAGCCAATTGCCGGCAGATTCGCATGCAGCCACCCGGTTTCCCGGCATCCGGACCTTAATCCCCGTATAAAAACCGGCGCATGAAGAACTTTACCATCCTATGGGTAGACGACGAAATCGACCTGCTCAAATCCCACCTGCTCTTCCTGGAGGAGCGGAACTACCGGGTAGTTACCTGCAACAGCGGGCAGGATGCCCTGGAAGCCATCCGGCAGGAATCCTTTGATATTGTTTTCCTGGACGAGAACATGCCCGGGCTTTCCGGCCTGGAGACCCTGACGGAAATCAAGCAGCAAAATGCCTCCCTGCCGGTGGTCATGATCACCAAAAACGAGGAGGAATCCCTGATGGAAGAAGCCATCGGGTCCAAGATTGCCGATTACCTGATCAAGCCGGTAAATCCCAACCAGATCCTGCTCTCACTCAAAAAGAACCTGGACCACAGCCGGTTGGTTTCCGAAAAAACCACCGCGGGGTACCAACAGGAATTCCGCAAAATCGCCATGGACCTCTCCATGATCAACTCCTGGGAGGGGTGGGCGGACCTCTACAAGAAACTTATATACTGGGAACTGCAACTCGAGAACATCGAAGACACGGGCATGTTCGAAATCCTGGAGAGCCAGAAAGCCGAGGCCAACCAGCAATTCGGAAAGTTTATCGAAAAAGAATATCCCGCCTGGTTCTCCGGGGAGGAAGCCCCCGTACTGTCGCACACGCTCTTCAACCAGCGCATTGCCCCGGTGCTCCGGGAGGGCCCTACCCTGCTGGTGGTTATCGACAACCTGCGCTACGACCAGTGGTTTGCCTTTGAGGATGCCCTCTCCCCTTTCTACAAAAAAGATTCGGAAGAGGCGTACTGCAGCATCCTGCCCACAGCCACCCAGTATGCGCGAAATGCTATTTTTTCCGGATTAATGCCCCTGGAAATGGAACGTCAGTTTCCGAAATGGTGGAAAAACGACACGGATACCGGCGGAAAGAACCTGCACGAAGCGGATTTCCTGGGGGCCCAGCTCAAGCGGCTCGGGCTGGACCTGGATTGGGAGTACCACAAAATCAGCAGTCTGAAACAAGGGAAACACCTGGCCCAGCAATTCAAAACCATGAAGGATAAAGACCTGGTGGCCGTGGTGTATAATTTTGTGGACATGCTTTCGCACGCGCGAACGGAGATGGAAGTGATCAAGGAACTGGCCTCCAATGACAAGGCCTATCGCTCCCTTACCCTGAGCTGGTTTAAGAACAGCCCGCTACTGGCCCTGATCCAGGAAGCGCAGCTCCTGGGGTTCCGCCTGATCATCACTACGGACCACGGCACCATCAACGTGAAGCAACCCTCCAAGGTGATCGGCGACAAGGAAACCAGCCTGAACCTCCGCTATAAGACCGGCCGGAGCCTCACTTATGAAGAAAAGGATGTGCTTGCCTGCAAAAAGCCATCCGAACTGCATTTGCCGGCCATTAACGTGAGCAGCTCGTACATCTTTGCCAAAAACGACTTGTTTTTTGCCTACCCGAACAACTACAACCACTATGTAAGCTATTACCGGAACACCTACCAGCACGGGGGCGTCTCCCTGGAAGAGATGGTGGTGCCTTTTGTGGTGATGCGGCCAAAGTAACATCGATAGCCACTTTATGCATCTCCCCGTTTACGCAATGTGGCAGACTCAGCAGGAATCCGACTGAACAGGAACCCCATGCCTATGCGTTTTATGACGTTGAAAAATTATACCCATAGAAACCAATTAATCCTGCGGATGGAATTTTTTGGGTTTGAGATAACTGCCCTCCAATATTTCCATAACATGATCATGGGCTCCGATGCAGATTGAAAAATTCACCTCCAAAACGAAATCATCCTTGTAGAAATACGTTTTCCGGCTTCTGTCATAGCCTATCTTTGCTTCGTAATCCTTGAGTTGTTCAATCAGATAGTAAACAGTACGCTCGCTGATCCCCAACCGGAAGGCCACTTCCGACGGCGACCCCGTACATTCCATTTTAATAAGGTTGTGCAATCTTTGGAGCCTTTCGATGTGTTTGATGTTTTTCATAGAAGAAAATTGTTGGGGTTATCGATATTTCTATGAGGGACCAGTTCTTTTTAAATATAGACTATTTTCTTTATTTAGTGAAATATTCTTTATTTATAAAGTCTTTTTTCTATTCAATAGAATATTTTCTTATTTCGGAAAGTTAGCCTATATTAGTGCAAAACAATCGCAGCATCATGACAAAAACCATCGACCGACTCATTCAATTTATCAACCACATCGGGCTGAGTGCTCGCCAGTTTGATATCTCAATCGGAGCGAGCAATGGGTATACGCTACGCATGAAGAAAAATCACGCATCTGTAGGGAGTGATGTCCTGGAAACCGTTCTGCAAACCTACCCGGATCTCAACGTGGTTTGGTTGCTTACTGGCGAGGGCGTGATGCTGAAATCACAAATGGAGGACGAAGTTCTGGATTTTGAAAAGTTGCCGGCCGAGAAGAAGGCGATTATTGAGAAGATTATAGAAGATAAAATCCGCGAAAGGCAACACCAGGAATTGCGCAACCTGGTAAAGGAAGTTGCTAAAGAAATAAAAAGCGACTAACCAGTCACCTTTCAAGTAAGTTCATTCTCCTTGGCTAATTGATTTAGAATCTCTTCAAACCTACTGTTTAGATAGTCCATATTGTCTAATATCTTAACCCTCAATTTTACAATTTGTGCTATCAAAACAAATAAGAAAATTAAGGCTAGAAACGTTGGGAAAATATTAGTGTTTCCAAAAGATTCAAAATCCTTCACATCGAGAAATCCTTCATAAAATTGATAACTATAAAGAGAAAGTGCGGGAAGAAATGAAAATCTCACCCAGGATTTACATTTAAAAAAACAGATCAATAGCCCAATAATTACCGTTACCTTCCTTGCAAAATACCAAACCATAGTTTCAATATTTAAGAAGCCAAAAGATTCATATGTCCTGCCAAATATTCTAATTGACTTCATTTCAGTAGGAATAATTACATGCAAAAAAGGAAGCAAGGTAATCACTAAGAGCAACAACAATAGTGGCAGCATTGCATGTTCTCTCTTCTTACATGCTTCTTTTATTGCCTCTTTCTTATCTAGGTTCGATTCTCTTTCCGCAATTTTAGTTAAATGATATAATTCACATAGTTCTTGTTTTGGGTTATCACTAAAAGAGCTTTGTGCTTTAATATTTTCAACTTTATTATTCCAATTAGAAAACTTAACGATCTGTCTTTTTGAAATTAGGCTTGAAAACAATATTTGTGGATTATTGTTCTTTTTAGAAAAAAAATCTATTTGACCCAAAATCAGTATAAGATCAACACCAATATAAATAAGAATAACCCCAGGTAAACTAAATACAAGAGAAAGTATATATTGTTCACTTAGAATAGAAACGGTACTTAGTAAAAAATATACCAATAAGGGGATTAAATAATACTTTATACGCTTATCAATTGTAATATAACCAAACAAGAAAAGTAATAAATAGGATAATTCTACTAATATCATCCATACAAATACTTGATTTGACTCATACCCGTGGAAGTATTCGAATCCTAATAATGAAATCTGGCTATCTTCCCGGCTAAATAAGAGATGAATAAACGAAAGTAACGGAGTTATGATTATTGCAATAGAAAAGAGCAATTGACGAAAATATAAATTCTTCCAGGTCATTACTTCGTAGTAAATATTCTAAATATAGAAAAAATATTTAAAAGAAGGTAAAGTTTGAAAAGTTTAGATTATTCTTTGAGTCAAATTGGAGAGGCAGCAAGATTTATTTTAGACAATGCTCATTCTAAAATAGTTTGTTTTAAAGGCGATTTGGGGGCTGGTAAAACTACTTTAATAAAAGAAATATGTACAATATTAGAGATTGAAGGACAAGTACAGAGTCCTACTTTCGGAATTGCCAATGAATATACTTTGATGGATAGTGGCGAATCAATATTTCATTTGGATTGTTATCGAATAAACTGTTCTGAGGAAGCTTTAGATTTTGGAATTGAAGAATACCTAAATAATGGTAAATATGTATTCATCGAATGGCCAGACATTGTTGATTCCTTATTACCTGAAATGCGAACGGAAATAGTAATACTGCTTCTCAATCATGAGTCTAGACGGCTGACCCTTAAAAACTTCAACACGTAGGAAACGCTTATCGTCCATTCTGCAGGATTATTGCAGTTGATTCGATGAAATGCACTTTTTTCGGTAAAATGCTTGATTCTATCGATAAAATGCATTATTTTTGAATTTAATTGACTAAGGCGAATGTAGATTTTCCTACATTTGTTAATGAAAATGAAAACCATACCTAATCCTCCGAACTATGAACACTAGAAAAATCTTTTATACTCTTATAGCTTTTTCTGTATTGTTTTTAGCTGCCTGCTCAAATGATACAGGAGATGGTCTCTATGAAGGTGTTAATCGAACGGATATTACCCCAGATCGGTCTGTAAATAGAACAGATGTTACTCCAGATAGAGCTGTTAATAGAACTGATATTACTCCAAATAGGTCTTCGGTAAATCGCACTGATATCACTCCAGACAAGAGAAACTGATATTACAGTATATTATTTAGATGCACTTTTCGACGAAATGAGTTAATTCGTCTTTAAACTGCATGATTTAGATTAAAAGGGCGTCCAATAAGACGTCCTTTTCTGCGTTATCTCTCTACCAAATCTCTTAAAAATGAACGCAGAAGAAGTAATTGTAAAAAAGAAAACTCGAAAAAGACTTTGGATTGAGTCTATAGCAGTGTTTTTTATAATAGCATCGCCCTTTGTGTTTAAGGCACATGACTACTTCAGCAAAGAACCTGGAGCCACCGTTGAATTCCTAGGATTTGTTATTGATAGCAATGGATTTAATAATATAAATGCTTTTGCTTGGTTTTTCGTTAGTAAGTTTATACCTCTTTATTTATTAATTATCTGGTTTTTCACTTGTAAACACTGGTGGTATCATATTCTGCTCATACCTATTTGTATGTATGCATTTCAATTATTTGAAGTTCTTGTATCTCCCGATTTGAATATCGACACAAAAAATGTATTGTGGTTGCTCCCCATTTGTATGGTAGTGATACCTTTTGTTTATTTTATTCGAGTAAAAATATATGATAAATATGTCCATGGAATTGATCTTGAAGCGATGGATGCCGAACTTCAGTATTACAAGAACCGAGAAAAGGAACAATTAGAGAAAGCTGGAATTCAAATGGGTGATTATTCCACATCAATTGATAAAGAGTTATCAGATGTCACTCCAAAAAGAACACTCAATAATCTTTTGAGAGGAATCCAACATTCTTTCCGAAGTTTATTCTAAGAATAAACTCACCACCAAAAAAAGAGGACTCGCGTCCTCTTTTTTATTTCGGGCCAAATCGTGCATTTATTGTATTTTTGAGGAACCACCTACGCGCCAGCTTAGCATTTAAAGGCCTATGGACCAACCTACTTCACCGTTCAGCAAGCAGCAATTACTCCCGCAGGAAGAAAAATTGGAAGTCCTCCAACAAAAGGGGGAGCTCTACATCGGCATTCCCAAAGAGAGCCAGTACCAGGAGAAACGGATTTGCCTGACCCCGGATGCGGTGGGGGCCATCGTGGCCCATGGCCACAAGGTGCTCATTGAAGCGGGTGCAGGAGAAGGTGCAAGTTTTTCGGACCTGGATTATACGAATGCAGGCGCCCGGATCACCCGGGACACGAAAAAGGTTTTCGGTTGCCCGATTATCCTGAAGGTGGAACCCCCTACCCTTTCCGAGGTGGAATTCATCAATCCGCAAAGTACGATCATTTCCGCCCTGCAGATCAAAACACGGAACAAGCAATATTTTGAAACCCTGGCCAAAAAACGGATTACCGCCGTTGCCTTTGAGTACATCCGGGACGATGACGGGAAGTACCCAGCTGTGCGCTCCCTGAGTGAAATCGCCGGGATCTCCTCGGTTTTGATCGCCGCGGAAATCATGGCCGCCGACCAGGGCAACGGGATGATGTTTGGGAACATCAGCGGGGTCCCCCCGGTGGAAGTCGTTATCCTGGGGGCCGGAACGGTTGGGGAATACGCCGCCCGATCTGCGCTGGGTCTGGGTGCCAACGTGAAGATATTCGACAATTCCATCACCAAACTCCGGCACATCCAGACCAACCTGAACCGGCCTTTGTACACCTCCACGCTCCAGCCCAAAAACCTGCTCAAGGCGCTGAAGCGCTGCGATGTGGCCATCGGCGCAGTACGCGGCAAGGACCGCTCGCCCATCCTGGTGTCCCAGACCATGGTGGAAAATATGAAAAAGGGGTCGGTGATTATCGACGTGAGCATCGACATGGGCGGCTGTTTTGAAACCAGCGAACTGACCACCCACAACAAACCCACCTATACGAAATTCGGGGTCATCCATTACGCGGTGCCCAATATCCCGGCCCGTTACCCAAAGACCTCGTCAGTTTCCATCAGCAACATCTTTACCCCCTACCTGCTCAAGATTGGCGAAGAAGGGGGCCTGGAAAATTCCCTCCGGTTCGACAAGGGGTTGCGAAACGGACTCTATATGTACCACGGAATCCTGACCAACCGGATGGTGGGCGAATGGTTCGGGATGAAATTCTCAGATATCAACTTCCTGATTTTTTAGCATGTCCTTCCTCAAACGTTTTGGCTATTATCTGGCCGGGCTGTCTATTGGCCTGTTATTTTTGGCGTTTTTCCTTCGCAAAAAGGCCGATGAAACCGGGGTGGAATTCTGTTACCTGCCGAATTGCCGGGTACTCAAGGCCCTGCGTTCCAACCCGCTGGAAGTGGCGGAGCGCCTACGGGCCGTAGCGGATACGGCTACCGTGGCTTACCTTTTGGAGGAGGGGGATGTGGAATTTGACAGCAGCGACCCCCGGGCCGAGCCCTGTGGCATCTTTGTGGTTACCGGCACCTATGTGGAAGAGCAGCTGCAACTTACCCTGGAACGTTGCGATTCGCTGACACGCCTTACGCAGTACCAACGCCTTACTGAAGAATAAATCCCTATAGGCCTGGCTCTGCCCTTCCCGGGTGGCCGATACCCATGGCGGGCATCCGTCGGGATTTCCATGGTGTCTTTGGCTACATCTTCCGCCGCTTCCGCTCCTTTTTGAGCAATTCGAGTTCCCGGCTGGTTTGTCCGGCCACCGAAGTGTTCTCCTCGGCCCGGCGGATCAGATAAGGCATCACGTCCCTTACCGGGCCAAAGGGCAGGTACTTGGCTACATTATAGCCGGCACGGGCCAGGTTGAAGCTGATATTGTCGCTCATGCCATACAACTGGCCAAACCAGATCCGCGGGTCGTTGGCAGCGATCCCGTCGGCCTCCATCCACTCCATCAGCCGGTAACTGCTTCTTTCATTGTGGGTGCCCGCAAATACGGAAACGGTTTCCAGGTTATCCAGGCTGTAGCGGATAGCCTCGTCGAAATTTTCGTCGGTCAGTTGCTTGGAGGCGCAAATGGGTGTGGGATATCCTTTTTCCTCTGCCCGGTCGTTTTCCTTTTCCAGGTAGGCCCCGCGCACCACCTTGACCCCTATCCGATATCCCCCTGAAACCGCCCGCTCGTGCAGTTCCCTGAAGTAGTCCATACGGTCCCAGCGGTACATTTGCAGCGTATTGAACACCACGGTTTCCTTCTGGTTGTACCTGCGCATCATCTCTTCCACCAGTTCGTCGGCCGCAGCCTGCATCCAGCTTTCCTCGGCATCGATCAGCAGGGATACCCCCAGGTCGTAGGCTTTTTTGCAAGTGGTATCGAAGCGCTTGACCACCCGCTCCCACTCGGCAGTTTCCGATTGGGTCAAAGATTCCCCCCGGCTCTTTTTAACGAAAAGCCCGAAGCGCCCGTATCCTGTAGGTTTAAATACGGCAAAAGGCATGGCTTCCTTCTCCTTGACAAACTGGAGGATTTCCAGGTTCTTGGCCAGGGAGTCGTCCAGCGGGTCTTCCGTGTCCTTGCCTTCCACTGAATAATCCAGGACGGTACAAACGCCCTGCGCCCACATGCGCTCCACCACGGGCATGCAGTCTTCCTCGCTCACGCCCCCGCAGAAATGGTCGAATACGGTAGCGCGGATCAGGCCCTCAACGGGCAGATGGGCCTTGATGGCGAAATTCGTCAGGGTGGTTCCGATCTTAACCAGGGGCTCGTGTGCAATCAACTTGAACAGGTAATACGCCCTTTCCAGTTCGGCATCCGATTTCAGCGCAAATGCCGTTTGGGTGTCTTCAAAAATCTTCTTCATGCAATTTGATGTCTCACGCGCAAATATACTTAGTCCCGCTGGAAGGATTTAATGAAAAAAATCGGTTATTTTGCCCAGAAAGCAGCTTTCCATGAATGCCATCCAGACCGATTCCCACGCGGTGTTTTTCGAGGATGCGGCGATTGAGGCCCTTCGGGACCACATATCCAAAACGTCGTACTCCCGGATATTTGTTCTCACCGATAACAATACCGCGCAACACTGCCTGCCGGAATTGATCCGTTGGATCCCGGAAGCCGCCTCCTGGACCTGCCTGGAAATAAAAGCGGGGGAAGCCCACAAGCATATTGGGAGCTGTATGGAAGTGTGGGAAGGCCTTTCCGCGTCGGGTGCGGACCGGCATAGCCTCCTGGTGAACCTGGGCGGGGGCGTTGTCACCGACCTCGGGGGCTTTGTCGCCTCCACCTACCAGCGGGGAATCCGGTTTATCAATATCCCCACCTCCCTGCTCGCCATGGTGGATGCTTCGGTAGGGGGCAAAACCGGGGTGGACCTGGGGCCCCTGAAAAACCAGGTGGGGGTGATCAACCAACCGGAAATGGTCCTCATCTGCAAGGTTTTCCTAAAAACACTGGACCCCAGGGAACTCCGCAGCGGATTTGCCGAGATGCTCAAACACGGGCTCATCCGGGACGCCGACTATTGGAGGCAGCTGGCTGCCCTGGAAACCCCGGCGGATGCGGTGGCCCATATCCGGCATTCGGTGGCCCTCAAGAACGAAGTCGTGCAGCAGGACCCTACCGAGAAAAACCTGCGGAAAATCCTGAATTTCGGGCATACTCTCGGGCACGCCATCGAATCGCATTTTTTGGGCCATCCGGACCTGGAAACGTTACTACACGGGGAGGCCATCGTCATCGGAATGATCCTGGAAGCCTTTCTGGCCACGCGCCTTTGCGACCTCCCGGAACATCAGGCCAATGAGATTCGGGACGTACTGCTATCGCATTACCCCCGCGTGGACATACCCCGGGAACATCGCCCGGAGATTGTCCGTCTGCTTATCCACGATAAGAAAAATACGCACGGCAAGGTACTCTTTACACTGCTGGAACAAATTGGAAAGGCTACCTACAACCAGGAAGTCCCCGCCGATTTGTTGGAAGCGTCATTCGATTACTACGCGGAATAGCCGGTTCACCTACTTTTTTTCAACGCTTCACAACTCTTTTCCGGGTCTGCGGCTGAATTCTTTTAGATTCGGAAGACAAACCTCCGGGTAATTCCCGGGTAACCAACCCATTACTATGAAGCGTATTATCATCGATTACCGGAAACTCACCCAGGAGTTGGCGGCTGCCCTCCTGCAACACTATCCCCAGGGCTATGGGGATGAAGACCTGCTGACGTTTAAAAATGCGCGGGGTGAATGGATCGAGGCAGTGGAACTGCCAACGCCGGAAGCCTTGTACCTGGTGAAAATCGGACAGGACCTGAACCGGCTGATGTCGGACTTTCTGGAACTGGATGAAGACCGGGATTCGGATGTGCCCGGCCTGGAAAACGAGTACGACGGTTCGCTGGAAACCGATTTGCAGCTGGAGGAAGACTGATAGACTCAGGGTGCCGGCCCCGGCAACACTCCCGGAAGCGGGTTATTCCCCCAAATACCGCGACCGGATGATATTCCGGTGGTGCCGCTGGTGGCCGCAGATGATAAAGCCTATGGCGCCCAGGCTGATGGTTTTCCCGCTGGCTGTACCCAGGTACGCCAGGTCTTCCCGGGAAAAGTCTCGGAACAGCGACAGGGTCGACTTCCTTACCGCCTGATATTCTTCAATATGGCGCTCCCTGGACCATTCCCGGGACGGATTGCCCGATATCCAGGTATCCTGGTCAAACCCGGGCAGCGGGGTCGCGTCCTTCCGACCAAAGCAAACGGCCCGGTATTGGAACACGCGTTCAGCATCGTAGACATGACCCAGGCATTCCGCCACGCTCCACTTTCCGTCGGCATAGCGATGCCCCATCAGATTATCGGGAATACTCAGGATAAATTCCGGGAAATTTCGGTGCTGCCGCTCGAGCATCTCCAACAGATCGGCATCCCCGGGCAAGGTGTCGAGATACCCCCGATAGAACTGCGGGCAATCCGCGTCGGTTAGTTCGGAGCGTTTCATATGCCCTGGTTACAGCTCGTTGAAAATGGTATGCATCAGCCGTTTTTTGTCGTTGATGCTTTCCTCTAGGGAAATCATCGTCTCCGTCCGGCTGATCCCTTCGATATCGTCGATCTTGAAGATGATATTTTTGGCGTGGTTTGTGTCTTTGGCCCGTATTTTACAGAAAATATTGAATTTGCCAGTAGTAATGTGTGCTACCGTAACATTCGGAATCTGCGTAAGCCGTTCCAGGACGAATTTGGTCTGGTGGGTTTTTTCGAGAAAAATCCCCACATAGGCGATAAAGGAATACCCCAGTTTCACGTAATCCAGGGTCAGGGAACTGCCCTTGATGATCCCGGCTTCCTCCATCTTCTTTACCCGTACGTGTACGGTCCCGGCGGAAATCAGGAGTTTTTTGGCAATATCCGTAAAGGGAGTACGCGTATTGTCGATCAGCATGTCGAGGATCTGGTGATCGATTTCATCCAGTTTTACTTTGCCCATTTCAAAAAATTTTAGGCTAAAATAACTATTTAAGAAATATTATGCATCTAAAGCTATAATATTTTGAATATAATGCAACAATCAAGAGGATTGGCCTTTTTCCAGAAGTCGCAGCAAACCAGGGGTTTTTAAGATTTCCTCCCGGTCTGCCTCCCGGGCGGCATCCCATTCGCGATGTCCATAACGTCCCTCGGTCAGGTCTTCTTCCGGCCATTCGGGTACCCAATGGATCCTCCCGTCTCGGAGCACCTCCCGGTATTGGATCGCCAGGTCCTCATCTTGCCCGAAGTGGGGGAACAAGTGGCCGGCGTTGCGAATACGCAGGTCAACCAGCAATTTTCCGTTAGCCGGCAGGGACAGGTAGTGAGCAGTTGAAAAAGATGCATACGAACCGTCGGCAATCCGGTTAAGGCAGCTGAGCAACGCCCTGAATACAAAAAAACGCGTGTGTTCCCGGGAATAGTCACCGGGAAAGTGGCCAGCTTCGAACAGCAGCGTCGCGGCACCATCCATCTGGAACTGGTCGCCCACGCAGTTCGGGTTAAAACTGTCGTCGTACCGACCAATCCCCCCGGGCAGGACCTCCCGAAGATCCTGCGCAATTGCTGCAATCAACTCCATGGCGCGTACACGGTTTTCCGGGAGCCCGCGAGCCGCGTCGGCAGAAGGGGCCAGAAAGGATAGGGTAGCCGGGATGGGCGATGCCCCCAGGCTGTAAATCGTCCGCTGATCGTGCAGGTTCAGGCAGAAATGCGGTTGGAATTTCTCATAACAAGCCCGTAGGACTTCACTTTCCGGCTCTTTCCTTTGATGGGCGTCCCGGTTCAGGTCGGTACCGTTGGCATTTTCCCGTGTGTACGCAAGGGAACCATCCGGATTCAGCATCGGCAGCATATCTATGGTCAGCTGGCCTTTCAGAAATTCCACCTCCCGGGAGCCGGATAACAAATAATGCATCAGGTCCAAAACCGCCTTGGTAGTCGTAGACTCGTTGCCGTGCATTTGTGACCACATCAGGACGCGGATGGGCCCGTTGCCCAATCGCACCTTGTAAATGGGCAACCCGCTTACCGATTTTCCTACTTCTGTGGTGTTGGGGTTCCCTGGCAATTTCTGCAATATTCTATCCAGGGTGTCCGGCGGGAAGTAGCGTCCGGAAATATCATTGATGCGATGCGTTTCATACTTGTGTCGGTCCATCGGAATTGACAGGTTTCCCACAAAGTTAACCCGCTTATTTTTTACATTTGTAAAACAAAAGGAAAATTTCAATTGCGTAAATTACATGGCAAATCCAATGAATTTACATTTGTAATCAAGATGAATAAATGTTTATTCGTTATGTTTATTTTCAGTTATTTATATGTTGTTAATTAATATCATAATTTAATATTTTTAGTGCTATATGAATATGGATCGAAGCTGGCACAGCTAAATATCCATAAGCGTTTTTTACAATGGTAAACACGGAAGATTTTATCGGAAGACTCGAGCGCATCCTCGCATATTACGAACAAACCGCCTCCGGTTTTGCTGATGCCATCGGGGTTCCCCGCTCCACCATTTCCCACCTGTTAAGCGGAAGGAACAAGCCGAGCCTTGATTTTGTCATGAAGGTAATCCGGAAGTATCCTGAAGTGGATCTGTACTGGCTGCTCAACGGGAAAGGCACCTTCCCTTCCACTCCCTCCAGGCCGACCACGATCCGTCGGGAACCTGCGGTGCCTACCATCGAAACAAACCGGGCCATCGATAAAATTGTGATCTTTTACTCCGATGGCACTTTCGAAAGCTATTTTCCCGGTGAACTCTGAGCTGCGCCTTTGGGATGGGCATTGTTTGTATCTTTGCAGGCATGAATTCAACGATAAAAACCCTCTTGTTTCCCGCTTTGGCCTCCCTGGCGTTGTTATCCTCTGGATGTTACCAGCCCACCCGCGAATGCGCCGACTTCCGCACGGGGACCTTTCGGTTTACCGCTACTATCGACGGGGAAGAACAAACCACCGTATTTACCCGGACTGATGATTTGGAAGTCTCGGAGTTTGCCGGGTCTACCGATTCGGCTTCCGTGCGATGGATCAACGATTGCGAATACATCCTTTCCAACCTGAACCCGGCCAATCGCAATGAAGAGAAACCCATCCACGTCAAAATATTGACCACCGGGGATAATACGTATACTTTTGAATACAAACTGGTAGGCACCGCCCGCACTTCCCGCGGGACAGCCATTAAGACCGACTGACAATTATTGAGGCTTTTGCCAGCTCCGACCCCCGGTTGCACTATTTGGGCGTCCCCGTCCCGAGATCATTTCGGACAATAGGAAACCCGCGCCTAGGTAGCGGGTTTTGTAATCAACTTCTCCTGCATCTTTTGTTTGCGCTGCTTGCGAAATTCGCGTTGCTGTTGCTTGACAGTAAGCGTACTCCCGTCCGGGCTCCATCCCGGAGGGCCGAAGATGTACATCAGGGCGTGCGAAAACTTTTTGGCCTTCTTCACGTCATTCCAGATGTCTTTGTATTCATGGGTGAGAATAACGATCGGATTGTAGGAATTCGGCGCGTGGATGACGCCGTACCGAATATCCACGGATTCGTCCAACGGTTTCCAGGTCCCGAACATCCGGTCGAAAATATTGAGGATACCCCCGTGGTTCTTGTCCAGGTACTCGATATTCTGCGCATGGTGTACCTGGTGCATTGTGTGCGAGTTGATAATGGCTTCGAGCGGGCCCAGTTTCGGGATGTATTGCGAATGCAGTTGAAACTGCCACAAAGCTTCGATTCCCAGGCAAACCAGGACCATTTCCGGCGGAAAGCCCACAGCGGGCATCCAGGCGTAAAACAATGGCTTGTAAAGCAACGTAAACCAACCATTCCTGACTGCCGTTCCCAGGTTGAAATTATCGGATGAGTGATGCACGATATGCGCCGCCCAGAACAATCGGATCTCGTGGTTGGCCCGATGGAACCAATAATACGTGAAATCGTCCGCCAGCATACACAAAAGCCAGACGTACCAGGCATAGCCCAACGGACCATATCCAAGGATGTTAACATGCTCCCCGTCCACAAGCGGGTTAAAAAGATTATAGACTCCTTCAAATAGGACAATCGCGAAGATAACTTTCAAAAGGGGGCTGAGGATTGCAGACCCAACACCCATGGTCCCGCTGGCCAATAGGTCTTTCCATTTGTAAATATGATCGTCTCCGTGAGCCTTGCTATAGGCCAACTCCAGGAGTATTAAAGCGATAAAACAGGGAACTCCGTATACCAGGGGGCTGGTTAATTCCATAATTGGGGCTTCAGCTTGGAAAATGAATTAATCTGAGATTCGCACATGATACTAAAATTTGGGGATTGTCGGCAATAATGAAAGGTTAAATTGCGGATTCATTTATTTTTCTTTTGCTTGAGTATTTGGTTCTGTTCGTGCATAAGCCCTTCGATCCGGGCGAGCAACTCGATTTCCTTGGGGGTTACTTCCGCCTTGTCTGCAGGGTCCTCGGCCCGGCTGCGGATGCGGTTCAAGGCCTTGATCAGCAGGAATATCGTCAGCGCAATTATGCCGAAGTCAATCAAAGCCTCCAGGAGTATTCCGTAACCCATGGTAATTTCCTCCTGCGTATCGGTGGCCTCGCGGATAACCCACCGCATATTGGTAAATTGTACCTCGCTGGTAAAAAAGGCAAGGGGCGGGGTCAGTATTTCCTTTACCAGGGCATTCACCACGTTGTTGAAGGCCGTACCGATAATGATGCCGATTGCCATGTCGAACATGTTGCCTTTGATGGCGAAATTCTTAAACTCCCGGATAAATCCTTTCATTTCCCGTACTGTTAGAAAAGGGTTCCCTGGCTTTCGCCTCCGTTTTTGGTTTCGTCACCCCCGGCATTTCCGGAGCCACCGCCGCTTCCGGGGCCACGGCCTTTTCCGGAGTCCCCGTCATTCCCGGAGCCCCCGGAGGCTTTTTTGACAGTCTCTTTGGACCCCGGTTTTCCGTCCACGTCCTGCTCATCCACCACCTCGATATCACGTGCCTCCTTTTTCTCCGGCTCCTCATAGGGAAGGGGCGCCAGCGCATTGATCTCCAGGACCTTTTCCCGGGTGAGCTGGTTGCCCATGGCCGTGATGCCCTTGACAGCGATGAATTCCTCCAGGTTCACCTCCAGGTTGGGCTTGCGTTCCTGCCCCCGCTTTTTGGTAAAGACCACCTCCGCCACGGGCCGGTAATCGGTAAATAGTTTCTCGAGATAGGAATCCGGGTGGTCCGTCAGGATGTTTTCCTCCTTGTCCGGATTCTCAATCAGAAAGCGTTTTACGTAAAAGAGCTCCTTCTCCCCTTCCCAGTAGATGGCGGAAAGCGGCTTCTCCGGTTTCCATTTTTCCAGGACAATCATGTTCGGGTCAAAGTGCATGGTCAGCTCGGGGATGACCGTTTTGACGTCCCCTTTCTGGTTTACGATCAGCAAGCGGTCTTCAGGGGTGAACTGGCCCAGCAATTCGCCCCGCCCGTCCACGTTGAGTCGCTGGACCGTTTCGTCGAACCAGATTTTCCGGGGTTTGAGGGTGGACAGGCCCTTTTCCTTAAGCTCGATGCGCTTAACGGGATATTTGGTCACGATATTCCCCTTGGCGTTACGCCCCTTGATCATCACATCGGCAAAATCCAGGTCCCATTTCAGCTTCTTGATACTGCCGGATTGCCGCAGGTTAACTGTCACCACCTCGGCTTCCCCATTCGGGTTCGCGGTAAAGTAGAGCACTTCGGACTGGGCCTTGCCGGTGGTCAGGTCGTAGAGCTTGTCGCGGGTAAATGCCGTTACGTTGAAGCGCTTGACGTAACTCGGCCCCCCGCGGCCATCCTTGTAAATCATGTTGTAGGTAGTGCGCTTGTCTTTTTTCTTATAAACCGCCACGTGGATGATATTCTTGCCGACAAACGTCTTGGAATCCACCCGGGTAATCATCATCTGCCCGGACTTTGTAAATACAATGATGTCGTCGATGTCGCTGCAATCGGTGACGTACTCGTCCTTGCGGAGGGAAGTGCCGATAAATCCCTCTTCCCGGTTTACATAGAGTTTCGTGTTGCGGATCACCACTTTGGTAGCCTCGATCTCGTCGAAAACCCGGATTTCCGATTTGCGCTCCCGCCCGGCCCCGAAATTCTTTTTGAGCTCCCTGAAATAGTCGATGGCGTAATCCGTGAGGTGCGCCAGGTGGTGTTTGGTCTCTGCGATCCGCTTTTCCAGGTTGTCCAGGTGCTCCTGGGCCTTGTCCAGGTCGAAACGGGAGATCCGCTTGATCCGGATCTCGGTCAGGCGGACGATGTCCTCTTCGGTCACCTCGCGACGGAGGTGGCCCGTGTGCGGCTTGAGGCCTTTCCCGATAGCTGCGATAACCCCCTCCCAGGTCTCCTCCTCTTCGATGTCCCGGTAAATCCGGTTTTCGATAAATATCCGTTCCAGGGAGGCGGCGTGCCACTGCTCCTGGAGTTCCCCCAGGAGGATTTCCAATTCGGCCTGCAGAAGTTCTACAGTGTGGTCCGTGGACCGGCGGAGCATCTCGCTGACGCCCATAAAGACAGGCTTGTTGTCCTCGATGATACACCCCAGGGGGGAGATGGACGTCTCACAGGCCGTGAAGGCATAGAGCGCATCGATGGTTTTATCCGGCGATATCCCGCTGGGCAGATGCACCAGGATTTCCACCTCGGCTGCCGTATTGTCCTCGATCTTTTTAATCTTGATTTTTCCTTTGTCGTTTGCCTTGAGGATGGAATCGATCAGCGAAGAGGTATTGGTGCCGTATGGGATCTCGCTGATAACCAGCGTGTTTTTGTCCTGCTGGGCGATACGGGCGCGTACCCGCACCTTCCCGCCGCGTTCCCCGTCGTTGTAATTGCCGATATCGATGATGCCGGCCGTCGGGAAGTCCGGATAGAGCTTGAAGCGTTTTCCCTGCAGGTGCTTGATGCTGGCGTCAATCAGCTCGATGAAGTTGTGGGGCAGGATCTTGGTCGAAAGGCCGACAGCGATCCCCTCGGCCCCCTGGGCCAGCAACAGCGGAAACTTCACGGGCAGGTGGACAGGCTCTTTCTTCCGCCCGTCGTAGCTGAGCTGCCATTCGGTTATTTTTGGGCTGAAGACTACCTCCAGGGCAAATTTCGACAGGCGCGCCTCGATATACCGCGAGGCAGCCGCCCCGTCCCCCGTTAGGATGTTCCCCCAGTTCCCCTGGGTATCGATCAGCAAGTCCTTCTGCCCTATCTGGACCATGGCGTCGGCAATACTCGCATCCCCGTGGGGGTGGTACTGCATGGTCTGACCCACGACGTTGGCCACCTTGTTATAGCGGCCGTCGTCCATCTCCTTGAGGGCGTGCATGATTCGCCGTTGCACGGGCTTGAAACCGTCTTCAATGGCCGGCACGGCACGTTCCAGGATCACGTAGGAGGCGTAATCCAGGAACCAGTCCTTGTACATGCCGGTTACCCGGGTCAGGGCTTCCTGCTCCGCTTCCTGTTGGTTCGGATCGTTTGGTGGGGCGTTTTCTTCCATTGAGCCGGGCTGCTTACAATTGGTTTTCTTCTACCAGGTCCACTTCAACTTTCAGGTTTTCGATAATGAATTCCTGCCGGTCCGGCGTATTCTTGCCCATATAGAATTTGAGAAGTTCCTCGATGGACATCGCCTTGTCCAGCATCACGGGTTCCAGGCGGATGTCCTCGCCGATAAAGTGCTGGAATTCGTCTGGGGAAATCTCCCCGAGCCCTTTAAACCTCGTGATTTCAGGTTTCCCTTTAAGCTTTTTAACGGCCTCCCGCTTCTCTTCCTCGCTGTAGCAATAGATGGTTTCCTTTTTATTCCGCACCCGGAAGAGCGGCGTTTGCAGGATGTAGAGGTGGCCCTCCTTGATGATTTCGGGGAAAAATTGCAGGAAAAAAGTGATCAAAAGCAACCGGATATGCATCCCGTCGACGTCCGCATCCGTCGCGATCACGATGTTGTTATAGCGCAGGTCTTCCAGGGATTCCTCGATGTTCAGGGCTGCCTGTAACAGGTTGAATTCCTCGTTCTCATAGACGATTTTCTTGCTCATCCCGTAGGAGTTCAGCGGCTTCCCGCGCAGGCTGAATACCGCCTGGGTGTTGACGTCCCGGGATTTGGTGATGGAACCGGAGGCGGAATCCCCCTCGGTGATAAACAGCGTGGTCTCCAGCCGGCGGTCGTTTTTCATATTGTCCAGGTGCACCCGGCAATCCCGTAATTTCTTATTGTGCAGGCTGGCCTTCTTGGCGCGCTCCCGCGCGAGTTTGCGAATACCGGAGAGTTCCTTGCGCTCCCGTTCTGCCTGCTGGATCTTCCGCTGGATGAGTTCTGCGGTTTGCGGGTTTTTATGCAGGTAGTTATCGAGTTCCCTGCCCACAAAATCATTGATGTAGGTCCGGACGGTAGGCAGGTTGCCCCCCATGTCCGTGGAACCCAGCTTGGTCTTGGTCTGGCTTTCGAACACCGGTTCCATCACCTTGATGGAGATGGCGGATATCACGGATTTCCGCACGTCGGAAGGATCGTAGTTCTTGCCGTAGAAATCCCGTAAGGTCTTAACCAGCGCTTCGCGGAAGGCACTCTGGTGCGTCCCGCCCTGGGTAGTGTGCTGCCCGTTGACAAAGGAATGGTATTCTTCGCTGTACTGTGTTTTGCTATGGGTCAGGGCCACCTCGATATCCTCCCCTTTCAGGTGGATGATCGGATAGAGCAGGTCGTCAGCGCTGTTGTTGTCCTGCAAGAGGTCCTTCAGGCCGTTTTCGGAGTGGAATTTCTCCCCGTTGAACACAATGGTAAGCCCCGGGTTCAGGTATACGTAGTTCCGGAGCATCCGTTCCACGTACTCGCTCCGGTATTTGTATTTCTTGAAAATGGTTTCATCCGGGGTAAAGGTGACCTTGGTACCCCGCTTGCGGGAGGTTTCCTCCAGGAACTCCTCGTTCTTCAGGTCGCCGGTTTCGAACTCGGCGGCCTTGGACTTGCCATCCCGGTTGGATTCCACGCGGAAATAGGTGGAAAGGGCATTGACCGCCTTGGTCCCCACCCCGTTCAGGCCCACGGCTTTTTTAAAGGCCCGGGTATCGTATTTTCCGCCGGTGTTCATTTTGGAGACCACCTCCACTACCTTACCCAGCGGGATGCCCCGCCCGTAGTCCCGGACGGTTACCTTGTCCTCCCGGATCGTGATCTCGATGGTCTTCCCGGCCCCCATCACAAACTCGTCGATGCAGTTGTCGATCACTTCCTTCAGGAGGATATAGATGCCGTCATCGGCCGAGGAGCCGTCGCCGAGCTTCCCGATATACATACCGGGGCGCATCCGGATGTGCTCCTTCCAGTCGAGGGAACGGATATTCTCTTCGGTATATTGGGATTGCGCCATGCACTCAGGGGTTTAACCCGCTAATATAAAATATAGCAAAAGAAAATAAAATCGGGGCTTCCCAAAGTAATTAACAATACCGGCCGGCGTTTGTTGATTACTTTAATGCCCCTACTATACGCAAAAGCCGCGGCCCGACGTTGCGGCGGTGAGGCCTGCTCCCCGGGCAGGCACATCAGACGTTGAACCGGAAATGCATCACATCCCCGTCCTGAACGATGTATTCCTTGCCTTCAACGCGCATTTTTCCTGCTTCCCGAACCTTCGCTTCGCTGCCGTACCGGATGTAATCGTCATAGGAAATGACCTCTGCGCGAATAAAGCCTTTCTCAAAGTCTGTGTGGATAACCCCCGCTGCCTGAGGAGCTGACGACCCCACGGGTATGGTCCACGCCCGCACTTCCTTCTCCCCTGCGGTGAAATAGGTCTGCAGGTTAAGCAGGCTGTAGGCGGAGCGGATGAGCTTTGACGATCCGGGCTCGTCCAGTCCCAAATCTTCCAGGAAAAGCTGGCGCTCCTCAAAGGTTTCCAACTCGTTGATGTCCGCCTCCGTGGCTACGGCCAGGACCAATACTTCTGCCTGTTCCCCGGCAACGGCCTCTCGAACGCGGTCCACATATGCATTCCCGGTTGTGGCCGCCTGTTCGTCTACGTTGCAGACATACAGGACAGGCTTGTCGGTAATCAGCTGCAGGGGGGCCACAAATTCCCGGTAATCGTCCTCTTCGAATCCGATAGCCCGGACGGAGGTGCCGGATTCCAGTCCCTTTTTTAATCGCTCCAGGGCCGAGGCTTCCTTTTGGGCCTCCTTGTTGCCGGTGCGGGCAGACCTTCCCACCTTTTCCAGGCGCTTTTCCACGGTTTCCAGGTCCTTCAGCTGCAATTCCATATCGATGGTCTCCTTGTCGCGGATCGGATCTACCGACGCGTCCACATGGACCACGTTGTCATTGTCAAAACAGCGCAAGACGTGCAGGATGGCATCGGTTTCCCGGATATTCCCGAGGAATTGGTTGCCCAGCCCCTCCCCTTTGCTGGCGCCTTTGACGAGTCCGGCGATATCGACGATTTCGACGGTGGCAGGCACCACGCGCTGCGGCTGAACAAGGGATTCCAGCTTTTTCAGGCGCGGGTCCGGGACGTTGACTACCCCGATATTCGGTTCGATGGTGCAAAACGGAAAGTTTGCACTCTGGGCCTTCGCATTGGACAGGCAATTAAAAAGGGTCGATTTTCCGACATTTGGCAATCCTACAATTCCGGCTTTCATGGGTTCGATCTTGCAGAGCACTCAGGCTCCCGATTTACGGCTGCAAATATAGGCCAATATCCCGTTTCAGCCGGTATTCGGCCGGTATTCGACGTTAAATTTTCACGAGTCGGTAACAAATCTACTTCCCGCGCGTCCATTTAGGAGAACCCAGCCATTATGCGAATAATTCAGTTGCTGCTATTTTTCCTGGTAAGCAGCCTTGCTTTTGCGCAATCCGCCACCTTTCGGGTTGTGGACGCAAACTCGGACGAACCCGTCCCCTTTGCCTCCGTGGAGACCGGACCCGGCAAAGGCACCATCAGCAACGAGGAAGGGTATTTTACCCTGAACCCCGAAGGCCTCAGCAGCCGGGCTGTCCGGATTTCCTGTATGGGCTACCGGACCCTTGAACTGGAACATGACCGACTCCGGGCGCAGTCCGGGCCCATCCGCATGCAGCCTGCTGCCATCAACCTGAATGAAGTCCGGCTTACCAGCCGGGTGCCCGGGGCTGAGGAGATCATCGAGCAGGTGCGGCAAGGCCTTTCCACCAACTACCCGTTATCGGGAAAAGCTTTTGAAATTTTCTTCAGAGAGTCCGAATACATGCAATTCGAAGACCTGCAGCTGGAATTGGAAAAAGCATCCGACCTGAACCGCCGGGCCCTGGATGCTGCCGACAAACGCCTCAGAAAACTCGGGGAGGACATTGTGCGAAGCGATGCCCGGATGTTCCTGGATTTCAAGGGCAACCTGGCTGTAGTGGACGATACCACTGCCATCCTCCGGGTGGACCGTGCCACGGAACTGACCGACCACAAAAAGGGGTATTCCATGGACGACATACAGGCTCGCGCCCAGAAAATCATCCTGGCACACCTGGACAGCAGCCAAACCTATAAGGTCAAAACCGGATTGTTCAAGATCGAGGACAGCATTTCGCCCGGAAAGGAGTTTATGGAAGCTGAAAACCGGGAAAGCGATAGTTCCGAATACGACTACCTGAAAGGCAGGAGCCAGGGAATACTGGGAATTGCCAGCTGGAGGGACGGGACAAAACTCCGCAGGTTCCTGGACGGGGACCTCTACGAATACCGGTTTGTGGAAGCCACCTATTTTGACGGAAATTACGTGTACGCCATCGAATTCACACCCCGTAAAAGGAAGGCGAAATACGCCGGGACGTTCTTTGTGGATGCCACTTCATTTGCCGTACTGAAGGCCGATTATGCCTATGGCCGCGGCCGGCGTGGCGACAAGGTGAACCTGAAGCTGCTCCTGGGGATTAAATACGTGGAAAACCTCAGCCGGGGTACTGCGATTTTTAAACGAAACGAACAAAACACCTACGACCCCTATTTTATTCAAAATGAATATGGCAATTACATTTACCTGCATCGCAGCTTAAAGTTTATTGAGAACAGCCGGCGCAGGAAAAAGGTGCGTTTTGATTTTCTGATGGAGGGCGGGGTACGGCAACGGGAGTCCGTGCTTTTAAGCCCGGCAGATCCTGCTGAATTTCACACATTGGCCGGGTACACGGAACCGGAGAAAATCCGGATTCAAAAGATTCTGCAATACGAACCGACCATCTGGGAGGATACGCAGGTAATTGCACCCCTGGAAGAAATGAAGAATTTCCGTGCCGGGAAAGATTAGCCCAAACGACATGGCGGGGCGACCTGCCCACCCCTTGAAGCGACCTATCCTTCCGGGTGCATGAAGCGCTGCTTGCCGAGCAGTTCCTCTTCGGTTTCCACATGGTCGTCGTCCGGGACGCAGCAATCTACCGGGCATACGGCCGCGCACTGGGGTTCTTCGTGGAAGCCCATGCATTCCGTACACTTGTCCGGGGCGATGTAATAAACTTCATCACTGATGGGTTCCTGCACGGCATCTGCGTCTACTTCCTTCCCATTGGGGAGGACCACGTTGCCTTCAAGAGAAGTCCCGTCGCTGTATCGCCATTCGTCCGCCCCCTCGTAGATTGCGGTATTCGGGCATTCGGGTTCACAGGCCCCGCAGTTTATACACTCGTCTGTTATGATAATCGCCATAGCCTCACTGTTTCAAATCTCCTACATTCTACCGGCACCCCTTGGCAGGCGGCCCCGGTATCTCTATTTTTGCACAAAGGTAACTGCTAATCCCATAGGACACAAATAGTATGGCACAACCCGATCCAAGCTTCAGCGCCCTGGTCCAACTTGGGGATTTCCTCCGGGAATTTCTTGCCGATGCTTCCCGTGAAACCTCCGGTATTGCCGATACTACCCGTGAAGCTTCCGGCAACAAAGCCTTTCACCAGTTGACAGCCACAATGGAACAGGCGCGGTTGCAGAATCCCTGGTTTACCCGGGAAGAAGTGACCTATGCGTTGCAGCAGTGGGGGGATCTGCTGAGGAAAGACCGCCTCAAGAAGTGGCTCGCGGCCTATGACAGCCCATCCGGCGAACCACTTACCGTTGCCCTTATCCTGGCGGGCAACGTCCCGCTGGTGGGATTCCACGACTTTATATCCGTCTTATTGACCGGGAACCGGGCCCTGGTAAAATGTTCTTCCTCCGACAACATCCTCCTGCCCCACCTGGCCAGCCTGCTGACGGGTTTTGAGCCCAGCCTCGACGGGCGGTACCGGTTCGAGGACGGGACGCTGAAGGCGTACGATGCGGTCATTGCCACCGGGAGCAATAACACGAGCAGGTATTTTGAATATTATTTCGGGTCCCGCCCGCACATCATCCGGATGAACCGCAGCAGCGTTGCCGTACTGACCGGTTCGGAATCCCCGGAAGAACTCGGCGGCCTTGCAGACGATATCTTCCGCTATTTCGGGTTGGGTTGCCGGAGCGTCTCAAAGCTATTCGTGCCGGATGGCTATGACTTTGACCCGTTTTTCACGGCTTGCTATGCCCACAAACACCGAATCGACCATCAGAAGTACGCCAACAACTACGATTACAACAAAGCGGTGTATTTGATGAGCGGGTCGGCCATGCTCGACAACGGCTTCCTGCTGCTTAAAGAAGATCCCGGCCTGGATTCACCCATCGGCACGCTGTTTTATGAAACCTACACCTTTATGCGGGAATTGCAGAACCGTCTCGATGCGCTTTCCGGCGATCTTCAATGCGTGGTTGGCCCGGACACCCTGGCAGGGGCCATTCCATTCGGACAGGCCCAGCAGCCGGCCCTGGACGCCTATGCAGATGGGGTGGATACCATTGCATTCCTCCAGGAAATCCCGGCTTCAAATCCGGAGCAGTAATTGTGTACTTTTGCGCAAACCCCTGCAGAAACAAATCAATCGACCGATGAAAAAACACAACTTCAGCGCCGGCCCGTGTATCCTGCCGGAATCCGTTATGAAAAAAGCGGCCGAGGCCGTGGTGGAACTGGACGGTTCCGGCCTTTCACTTATTGAAATCTCCCACCGGAGTCCTGCCTTTGTGGACATTATGGAGAGGGCTCGCAGCCTGGTCCTTGAACTGATGCAGCTCGAAGGGAAGGGATACGAAGTTCTTTTCCTGCAGGGTGGCGCCAGCCTGGAATTCCTGATGGTGGCCTACAACCTGCTTGAAAAGCGGGCGGGATATATCAACACGGGGACCTGGAGCGATAAAGCGATCAAGGAGGCCCGGATATTCGGCGAGGTTGTCGAGGTGGCCTCTTCCGGGGAATCCGGCTTCAACCATATTCCCAAAGGGTTTGACATCCCCGCAGGCCTGGACTACCTCCACCTGACCTCCAACAATACGATTTTCGGCACCCAGTTTAAAGACTTTCCAAAGGGGGACGCCCCCCTGATCGCAGACATGAGTTCCGACATCTTTTCCAGGGTAATCGACTATTCACAGTTCGACCTCATCTATGCGGGTGCCCAGAAAAATATGGGGCCGGCGGGTACCACCCTGGTGGTGGTAAAGCCGGAGGTCCTGGGGCGCGTCAGCCGCAAAATCCCGTCCATGCTGGATTACCAGGTGCATATAGCCAAGGACAGTATGTTCAATACGCCCCCCGTATTCGCTGTATATACCTCCCTGCTTACCCTGGAGTGGTTGCGGGACCTCGGGGGGGTTGCGGCCATCGAAGAGCAGAATGAAAAGAAAGCCAAACTGTTGTATTCGGAAGTCGACCTGAACCCCCTCTTTGAGGGGTATGCCGCTAAAGAAGACCGCTCTCTGATGAACGCGACCTTCAACCTCACCCGGCCCGAACTGAAGGAAACATTCGACGCCATGTGGAAGGAAGCAGGTATCAACGGATTGAACGGCCACCGGTCCGTAGGTGGTTATCGCGCCTCCATGTACAATGCCCTGCCGCTCGAAAGCGTTGGGGTTTTGGTCGATGTGATGAGCGACCTGGAACGAAAGGCTTGATATTGAAGGGCTTCATGCAGATAATACGACTACAAACTGAACCTAATACCCTATGATGCGCATTCTGGCCAACGACGGCCTCGCTGAACCGGCCATCGCCAAATTGGAATCGGCCGGGTTCGAAGTACTGACCACCAAGGTGGCCCAGGAACAGTTGATCCCCTATCTGAACAAGGAAAATATCCGCGCCCTGCTGGTGAGGTCTGCAACCCAGGTAAACGAGGAACTGATCGACGCCTGCCCGGGCTTGCTGCTGATTGGCCGTGCGGGTGTAGGCCTCGACAATATTGCTGTGGCCCATGCCCGCAAAAAAGGGTTGCATGTAATCCACACCCCGAATGCATCGGCCAACTCGGTGGCCGAACTGGTTTTTGCCCACCTGCTCGGCGGGACGCGGTTTTTGCATGAGTCCAACCGGCATATGCCCCTGGAGGGGGACCAACAGTTCCGGGCCCTTAAAAAAGCCTATGCCGCCGGGCGGGAGGTTCGGGGCAAAACCCTGGGGATTATCGGGTTCGGCGGCATCGGTGAGGCTGTCGCCCGGATTGGCCTGGGATTGGGAATGGAAGTCTGCTTCCACGACACCCACCGGGACAGGGCCGTAATGACCCTTGAATTTGCCGGCGGGCAACAATACGATTTGGAAATCCAGGGATTCGGGCTGGATGAGTTGCTTTCCCGTTCGGATTTCGTGACCCTGCATGTCCCGGCCCAGGACCGCCCGGTAATCGGATCCCGGGAACTGGGTCTGATGCCCCGGGGTGCGGGCCTGATCAATACCTCCCGCGGCGGCGTCATTGACGAGGAGGCACTTCTTGCCGCATTGGATTCGGGCCATCTGAGCTTTGCAGGCCTCGATGTGTTTGCCGAGGAGCCGCGCCCCGGGGTACGATTGCTGATGAACCCGGACCTGTCCCTGAGCCCCCATATCGGCGGCTCCACGCTGGAAGCCCAGGAGCGGATTGGGCTGGAACTGGCCGGCCAGGTAGTTGAATTGCTCAAAAAAGCGGATTGAGGCCTCCGGCAGGCCCCATCTTTTCGTATATTGCTCCTCCCATTAAAACCCTTTTCACATGTCCGGAATATTGGAATTACTCAACAGCCCGATGGGCAAACAACTCATTGAAGGGGTTTCCCGGGATACCGGAGAACCCGAAGACCAAACGGCTGATGTACTGAGCATGGCCATGCCCTTGCTAATGGGGGCCATGAAGAAAAACGTGTCTACTCCGGACGGGGCCCAGGGCCTGATGAGCGCCCTCTCCTCAAAACATTCCGGGGGTATCCTGGACGACCTGGGCGGTCTGTTTGGCGGGGGTGTGGACGCAAAGGTGAAGCGGGACGGCGCCGGGATTCTCGGCCATATCCTGGGAAGCAAGCAGCCGGCCGTGGAAAGCGCTCTGAGCCAGAAATCCGGGATGGACGCCTCCTCGGTTGCAAATATCCTGCAAGTTGCCGCTCCTATCCTGATGGGGTTCCTGGGGCGCCAGCGTTCCCAGAACAATGTTTCTGATGCCAACGGCCTCAATACACTCCTGGGCAGCATGCTCGGGGGGCAGCCCCACCGGAACCAGAGCCTGATAGAAAGCCTGATAGACGCCGACGGGGACGGCAGTGTGCTGGATGATGTTGCGGACATGGTACTCGGGAGCAAACAAAACAAGAAAGGCGGATTGGGTGGCTTGCTCGGCGGGCTATTTGGAAGATAATCAGGCGCTGGCCTATCACCCTGTTTAGCGAATTTTTAACGAAACCGCCGGAAAACCTCCGGCGGTTTTTTCTTATTTTAAGAGAAAGTATCGCTATGAAATATTTTATCTCCACCACCCTCGTGGCTGCCCTGGTCCTGTTGCTGGCCGCCTGTTCCGGCCAGCAAGGCATTGCCATGAGCGAGCAGGAAAAGGAAGTGCTCAACAGCCAGGGGCCGGACAGCGTGCGGATTGCCGATGCAGAAACCGAATACGAGATCATTATCATCGAACCGGGTTTCTACAACTGGTTGGTCAGCATCGCCAAACCCGAAGGCTATTATTCCCAGACTTTTTTGGAGAACCGCAACCATATCTACGTCACCAATTGGAACCAACGGGCGCTGCAACCGGCCCAGTACGGCGGGGCCGACCTCTACGCCCTCCCGATTGACTACGACCCGCAGGTAGACTATGGCTACGAGGTAAACTACAAACTCTACAATTACTTTATCTATTTCCAGCGGCGATACAACCAGCGGCTCGGGCCCTGGGTACCGAGAATCTGACCCCGTGCCCGGAATACTCCGGCCCTACAAATCGGAGATTCCAGCCCCGGGGGCACCGGGCACATGAGTATGAATGCGTATATTTGCCGCCAGTTTACACGGAGATGAAGAAACTCAAACAGCGCTGGGGAATTACCTCGAATTTTCAATTAATCGTCATCCTGATCGTTTTCGCCATTACCGGGTCCGCCTCGGTTTGGGTGGCCAAGCCTTTTTTGAACTGGATCGGGCTGGATGCGCTCCGCGAAGGTTCGGGCGGCTGGCGGCCAATACTCTACTGGACGCTTCGGCTCCTGCTTATTTTCCCCTTTTACCAGGTACTCTTAGTTACCTTCGGGTGGATCTTCGGCCAGTTCCGGTTTTTCTGGAATTTCGAAAAGAAGATGCTGCAGCGCATGGGGCTGGGTTTTCTCCTCTCTTGAATTAAGTTTTATTTAACAGCCTGAGGCGGGTCAATTCCTTTATTTTGCATTGAGTCCCTCTTGTATGATTCGAATACTCATTTCCTGGCTGCTTTTTGTCTGCCTGTCGCTCCCGACAGTTGCCAAACTGTCACACGCGCTGGATGGGCATATCCGGATAGAATGCAACGAGGATATCCCCAATCATATTCACCAGGCTGAATTTGATTGTGAATTCCATAAATATCACATTGTCACCCCGCTTGAGGCTTCATGTTTCCTATGGGAGCCTTTCCAATTTGCAGTAAACCACCGACCCCTAATATATACCGTTCAAGGGGTGGCGGGTGACTCTCCCCGGTTTTATTCGTTACGGGCGCCTCCGGTTTAACCCGGCTCTTATTGGCACCCTTACCATTTGGGTGTACTTTCCTTTACATAACGACTAAATCCGCTTACCAATGAGAATACTATTTACCATAGGCTGCCTGCTGCTTGCGGGCATGCTTCACGCCCAGCATGAACTGCAGGGCCGCGTACTGGACGCTTCTGACAATGCCCCCCTGGAACAGGCTACCGTCTATTTTCCCCAACTCGAAAACGGGGTGATTACCGATACCGATGGAAATTTCCATATCCGACAATTGCCTGAAGGCACATACAAGTTGGTGGTATCGATGATCGGATATGCCGCGTTCACCCAAAGCATTACCCTGGGGGAAAATAACCCTTCACTGACCATCCGCCTCCGGCCTAGTGCCATCGAAATGGAAGAAGTCATCGTGTCCACGCCGTTTCACAAATTGCAACGCGAAAATGTTATGAAAGTGGAACAGGCCCCCCTGGCTGAAATCCGGAAAAACGGGTCCCCTACCCTCGCCGAAGGCCTCCGCCAAATCGCCGGTGTGGAGACGGTGAGTACCGGGGTGGGAATCGGCAAACCTGTGATTCGTGGTTTGAGTTCGAACCGGGTTTTGGTTTATACTCAGGGTATTCGGATGGAAAATCAGCAATTCGGAGATGAACACGGCCTCGGAATCAGCGATGCCGGAATCGAAAGTGTTGAAGTGATCAAAGGCCCTGCTTCACTTCTCTACGGTTCCGATGCGCTGGGGGGGGTATTATACCTAAACCCGCAGCGATATGCCCCGGCGGGCACTGCGCAGGCGGATGCCACAGCCCTATATTTCGGTAACACATCCGGGGTCGCAGCGAATGCAGGGGCCGGCGTTTCCGGAGAGAAATGGAAATTCCTGGCCCGACTTGCCAGGGCATCCCATGCAGATTACCAGGATGGTGGGGATACCCGCATCACGAATTCCCGGTTCAGCGAATGGGACCTGAAGACAGGCGTGGGTTATGCATCCGGCCGGTTCAAAAACGATTTGCGATACAACTACAACCGTTCGGAACCAGGCATTCCCGAGGAAATCGGGGTGCAGGGAACAGATCGGACACCTTTGTTACCCTACCAGGAAATAGAATCGCACATTCTAAGTAATACCACGGAATTCTTTATGAAAAATTCCAGTCTCAAAGTAATCCTGGGTTACGTGGGAAATTCTCGGTTGGAATTCGAAGACCATGAAGAGCATGCAGGAGAAGAAGATGGGGAGGAGCATGCCGAAGAAGAACACGGAGAAGAAGGCCCGTCTCTGGATATGCAACTCAATACGCTGAACTATAACCTGCAGTATCAATTCAGTCCTTCGGGGGATAGCTGGCAGACCGTAGTGGGCTTACAGGGCATGTGGCAAGAAAACTCCAATGCGGGGGAAGAAATCCTCGTCCCGGACGCCCGCACAGTCGATGTGGGGTTGATGGCCACCTCGCATGTCCACTTCGAGAAAAGCGACCTGCAACTCGGGCTCCGGTACGACCGGCGACAAATCGATAGCGATGCGTTTGGCACACCCGGAGAAAGCGAATACATCGGACCATTGGATCGTTCCTTCAATAGCTTTAACGCCGCCGCAGGATACCGCATAGACATTGCACCACGAGTGATCGGTCGCCTGAATCTGGCCTCGGGGTTCCGGGCACCAAACTTGTCCGAACTGGGCTCCAATGGAACACACTCCGGCGCAAACCGCTTTGAAATCGGAAATCCGGACCTGGAAAACGAACGCAATGTTCAGGCCGACCTTTCCCTGGAATATAAAGGAGAACACTTTGAGTTGGGGATCAACGGATTCCATAACCGGATCCGGGATTTTATCTTTATAGCCCCAACGGGGAATACTGTGGAAGGGGACCCGGAGTTTCAATACCGGCAACAGGATGCCACCCTCTATGGGGGCGAGGCTGTTTTCCACCTGCACCCGCATCCGCTGGACTGGCTGCACCTTCAAAGCAACGTGGCTGTAGTAATCGGGGAACTCGATTCCGGGACGCCATTGCCGCTTATCCCGCCGGTAAATTGGCGGAATACACTTCGGGTGGAATGGGATAAAATTTCAAGTAACCTGGAAAACTTTTATGGATTCCTGGGATTAGAAACCTATTTCAGGCAGGGCAGGCCTGGGGATTTTGAAACGGAAACCCCGGCTTACAACCTCGTTCATGCGGGACTCGGAACCCGACTTCCGCTTTTCGGGAACCCCCTGGATATCCGGATTGCCGCAAATAACCTGCTGGACACCAAATACATCGCCCACCTCTCACGCATAAAGGCCGACGGCATCAACAATATGGGAAGAAATATCAGCCTCGGGTTGAGCATGACGCTGTAACCCAAAGCGGGTCGGATTCCAATAAGGAATAACTCATTTGATAATTGATAAGCGCCCGGGCATTTCCCGGGCGCTCGCTATTTCCTTTATTTAGCGGGTTGACGGGTCATGCCTTCCTTTCCGAATCCAATAGGTATATATCCACATAAGCGTGAAGGTCGGAACGATGTCCGTCCCCGGAAGCAACTCCTCGGCAAAGGCGACGAATCCTGCGGCTCGTCCGGCTGTACCGGCATAGAGCTGTGTCATCAACCAGCCGGCAACCGGGGCCCAGATCAGGTCCAGGGCCGGCCCCAGCCCGGGGATGAGCAGGGAAAGCATCCCGATCCCGTCGAACAGCAGCCCGAAGAGGAGTTTCCTTTTTTTACCTTCAAATAACGCATTCATTTCGGGCGGGTTGCATCAGTGGAGTTCCGAACTGATCAGTTTCAGGAATTCGTTCCGGGTTTCGCTTTTTTCGAACTGGCCCCGGAACCCGGAGGTTGTCGTAACCGAGTTTTGTTTCTGTACGCCCCGCATCATCATGCACATATGGGCTGCCTCAATGACCACGGCAACCCCCCGGGGCTTCAAGGTGGTATTGATACATTCCAGGATATCGTCCGTGAGGCGTTCCTGCACCTGGAGGCGGCGGGCAAAGACATCCACCACCCGGGGGATTTTGCTCAGGCCGACGATGTGGCCGTCCGGGATGTAGGCCACGTGGGCCTTGCCGTAAAAAGGGAGCATATGGTGTTCGCAGAGGGAGTACACCTCGATATCCTTGATAAGGACCATTTCGCTATAGGATTCCCGGAACATGGCGCCCTTGAGGATTTCGACCGCATCCTGCCGGTACCCCTGGGTGAGGAACAGCATGGCTTTGGCGGCTCGTTCCGGGGTCTTGAGCAGGCCCTCCCGGGCCGGGTCCTCCCCGATCTCCCTGAGGATGCGCTCGTAGTGGTCGGTAACTTCCCGGGTGACCTCAATATTGTACTCTTCAAGGTGGCGATACGGCATGGTTGTGAATTTGCATTAAAGATGGGAAAAAAAACCGGTTTTTGGCCCATGCCTGCGGGTACTTAGGCGGAATTGATTTTGCGGATTCTGGCCGAATAGTTACTTTCCCCGTCGGAATAAGACCCAATGATCAGCGCTGCAAATATTCACAAGTTTTACGGGGACCTCGAAGTCCTCAAAGGGGTCGACCTGGAGATCGGGGAGGCTGAAATCGTTTCCGTGGTCGGGGCCTCCGGGGCGGGCAAAACCACCTTGTTGCAGATCCTGGGCACCCTGGACCAGCCGGCCCCCGGGTACGATACCCGGGTAACCATCGCCGGGCAGGACATTACAGGTCTCGGGGAGAAGCAGATGGCGCGGTTTCGCAATGAGCGGATCGGGTTTATCTTTCAATTCCACCAGCTGCTGCCGGAATTCACTGCCCTTGAAAACGTCTGTATCCCCGCGTTCATCCGGAATACGGAACGAGCGGAAGCCGAAGCACAGGCCCGGGAACTCATGGAATTTTTGGGGTTGGGCAGCCGGATGGACCATAAGCCTTCCCAACTCTCCGGAGGGGAACAACAACGGGTGGCCGTGGCCCGGGCCCTGATCAACAAGCCCGCGGTTATATTAGCCGATGAACCGAGCGGGAACCTGGATTCCGCCAGCGCCGACCGCCTGCACAACCTGTTCTTTGAACTCCGGGACACCTATGGGCAGACCTTCGTCATCGTCACCCACAACGAGGAACTTGCCGGAATGGCGGACCGGACGCTGACCATGGTGGACGGGCAAATTGTTTCCTGACATCTCATGACCCTCAACGAAAAACGCGAATTCCTGGATGCCAAAGTATCCAGCTACCAGCAGCCGGAATTCCTGGAAACCGACCCGATTCGCATCCCGCACAGCTTCCGCCGCAAGGAGGACATCGAAATATCAGGATTCCTGGCGGCCACCATTGCCTGGGGCAACCGGAAGAGCATCATTCGCAGCGCCAACCGGATGATGGAGCTCATGGGGCAGGCACCCTTTGATTTCGTCATGCAGGCAACTCCTTCCGACCTCGACAGCCTGGACGGATTCGTGCACCGGACATTTAACGCCGATGACCTCCGCACCTTTACCCGCGCCCTCCGGCATATCTACAGCGAACACGGCGGCCTGGAAGGGGTTTTCACCAAATACGCCCCTTCAGGCATGCAACCCGCCATTTCCAGGGTCCGCGAACATTTTTTTGAAATCCCGCATGCTCCCCGCACCCGGAAACACTTCTCGGACCCGGCGCGCGGATCGGCGGCCAAGCGGCTGAACATGTTTTTGCGCTGGATGGTCCGCCCGGCATCCGGGGGCGTGGACTTTGGCTTGTGGAAAAACATCCCCCCGGCAATTCTCTCCTGCCCCCTGGATGTGCACAGCGGCAAGGTGGCCCGGGCCCTCGGCCTGCTCAAACGCAAACAAAACGACGCCCGGGCCGTGGCGGAACTGGACACATCCCTGCGTAAACTCGACCCGGTAGACCCGGTCAAATACGATTTCGCCCTGTTCGGCCTTGGGGTGTTCGAAGGGTTTCCCTCCTGAACGGGCAATTGAAAACCAGCTAAAACAGGTAATCCCGGACAACTTCCGGGACCAGGATCTTATCGATCCGGTAGATATAGCCATTGGAAGCCTCCAGAACAGCGAGGTCCATGTAGGATTTCCGCAGGAATCCGTCCATCACATACCAGCCTTTGGCATCCTGGCCTACCCAGATAGTTTCGCCGGCAAGTAACGTGGGGATTTGCCCTTCAGTCAATTGCCCGACAGCAATCGACCGGGATGCAACATGATAGGCCACCAGCTGCTGAATCGCCTCCTTTTCCAGGGATGACTCAAAATCGGCAAAGCCGTTATACGGATCGCCCAAGCTCTCAAAAAGCTCGTCAATGGCTGCATTGGTCGGGGCAAATACCGTATAATCCCCCCCGGTATCTGCCAATAATTCATGCAACTCGGGGGAAATTACCATGGCTTCCACAAACCGGGCCAGGTCCTGCTGATCCTTGAGCAGCTCGCTCAGAAGCGGTAAATCGTCCCGAGCCGTATCCGGATCAGATGCTGAACCGGTTGACCCTTCGGCATTTCCGGAGCCTTCATTATTGCCGGATTCCGCTTCCCGGCCGGAATCTTCGTCTGCATGCTCACCGCCTTCCACCTCCCCGCTTCCTGCGTTCTCTGTGGTTGGGGCCTCAATATAAAGCGTGTCCTCCGGGTTTGTCCCGTCTGAGCAGCCGGTAATAACAAATGCCGCTATCAGGCAGCATACAAAAGGTAATAGTCTGTACCACATAATTTTCACAGGTTGGGTGATTGCTTTTGTTTGGCGTCCGGGGAAGGTGGCAGGTCGTCCAGGGTCCGTATAAATGCGGTCAGGTCGGAAATTTCCCGAGCCGTGAGCTGCAATTCGTCAAATGGGAGCGTTTGGTGCTCCAGGTCGAATCCCAGGCCTGTGCCCCCGCCGAGGTTGTAGAATTCGATGACCTGCTCCAGCGTGGCATACACGCCGTTGTGCATGTAGGGCGCCGTTTGGGCCGCATTTCGCACCGTTGGGGTTTTGAACATCCCCAGGTGGATGGGTTCCTCAAATTGGGTATAAAAGCCCGGGTCCGCATCCCAGGCGGCATTGGCCGCAGTTTCCGGGACGCCAATCACTTCTTTTTCAGTTTCCAGGAAAAATGGCGGCACGGTCCCGTTGGTGAGTGGCAGGAAATGACAGGTTGCGCAAAGCGCTTTGCCTGAAAACAGGTTGAATCCGCGTATTTCCGATTCGGTTAATGTGGTTTCTTCCCCGCGAATATTCCGATCGAAACGGGAATCCATCCCGGTTAGCGTACTGATATAGGCCGATAGCGCCTTGATAACTTCCCGGTTTCGGGTGGGTACGCCTGAATAGGCTTCCTCAAAGAGGCGTATATAGGACGTGTCCTGTAAGATGGCATCCGAAAAGGTATGGACACCGCTGTCAAACTCCTTTTCATTTGTAAATACGGAACGGATTTGTGCCATAATATCATCTGAGCGGCCATCCCAGAAAAATGCCTGCTGGAAGATTGAATTCACCAATGTGGGCGTGTTTCGTTCCAGGGGCAGGCCAACGTTATCCGGACTGGCAACCCGGCCATCTGCCCATGCCTGTTCGGGCAAATGGCAGGATGCACAGGACATGGTTCCGGATTTTGACAGATTGGGGTCGTAAAAGAGTTTTTCACCCAGAAGTACCTGGGCATCCGTAATCCGGCTATTATTAACCGGCATAAAAAAAGACGCATTGAAGCTGTCCGGCTCAAAAAATGTTGGGGCGTCCATATTAAATGGCCCCGCTTCTTCCCCGTCCCAAAGTCCGCTGGCCTTGCGAATGGCAACCCAGGCACGCATCATCGGATTGAAACGGTCCCTGAGGAATTCATACCGGTTAAAGGCCATAAAATCCCTGCCCGATCGCAGGTAAGCAACAGCATCCTGAAGCGCACTCACAAACCTGTCGTCCAGGCCAGGCTCCGTCTGCCGGATTTGGCGTTGCAGGACGATTTCATATACCTGCAGCATACTTTCCAGGGAAACTGCTGCTTCATCCAGCCCCCATAAGCTCACCGGCGTATCAAACCCGGTAATAGATAAACTGGCCACACGCATGAGTTGCTGGTGCTGGGAAATAAAATACCGTTTGGGGGTCGGGGGGTGTTTTCGTATATAGCCCAATAAATTTCGCAAAAGTCCCCGGGTAATCCGGATCTCTTGATAGAGCGCCCCAGGGTATGTTTCGCCTTCAAATAGCGTTTCCTCAACCTTTTGTAAACCCAGGGGTTGCAGTACCCGCTGACTGTCGTCGGTGAAAACCGGCAGGGCCGGACCGTTGGCCCGATGCCCAATCTCCGGGTTGAGATAGGAGCCGTAGGCCTCTGCTCTTTTAAACGCCCGCCTCGCCTCGCGGAAAACGCTGCGCAGGACAGCTGAATCGGTGGTTTTGGATGCATGCAACACAGCCATTGAATCCAATAGTCGAATGGCTGTCTCCATTTGCCGTGCATAGTAGGCCTGCGCCCCACCCCATGGATATTCATCTGAAAAATTGTCGGTGGTGGGAGCCGGAACCGATAGGTCTGCTACTCCGGCTGCCGTACCGTGCAGGGAAGAAGGGCCTTCGCCGCATCCCCAAAGTAAAAAGGCACAGGCAGGCAAAGTTAAATACAGAAGGAGTCTGTACATAAGGCTCGTTTTATGTATTGAAAAGCCCCCATGCGCAGATGGGGGCCATTTCGGTGATTGATTCAAGCAATTATCGGGGAAGCCCCTTCAAAATAACGATCTGCGACCCCTGGTCGTCTTCGCGCGCTCCCGCTTCGAGGGCATCGGCCCGGGTTTCCATATCGTGGCCATCCAGGCCTTTGAAAGCATCGCTTTCCCAATAGTGTGGCTGCAAGGCCAGCAGGAAAGTGCCGGGTATCCCCACCTTATCAGAAATGTCGGTTAGCGCCCCAAACTCCCCGCTCAAACCTGTACTCCCGGTAGGATCCAGTTCCTGCCGCACTTCGAGCTCCAGAACCACCTTGGCATTGTTGCCGTCCAAATCGGTCTGATAGATGTAGGCTGCATGGCCCCTGTCAAAACTGTTCGGGTCTTCCTGTAAATAGATATAGTTTTCGGTTACGGCGATATTGTCCGGGCTTTGAAGCAGCGGCAGGTTCCCATCCATGTTGTTGGTATCCGTATTCCCGCTGATTATCTGGGTGAGCTTGCCGGAGAGCGGGTTTTGCGGGTCCAGCTGCAGGCGATAGGCTGTACCCCAGTCATTATAAGTGCCCCGGCCAGGACCGCGGCCAGTGACAGCGACAAATACATTTCTGCCATTCGCGTCGTTGCCTTTTTGGTAATCCACATCTTCCACACGCATGAATGCGGTGGCCCCTACGGCAATACAGGCTTCCTCCATTTCATCCTTGGTAAGGGCTGCCCCATCCGCTATTTCTACAAACTCCACATCGTAGGTAATTCCGAAATCCAGTTCTCCCTCGTTGTGAACAATCCCCGCTTCGCAGGTCATTTTACCACCATTGCCATCGGAGATTTCTTTCAGGCGAAGTACATATATTTTCCCGCCGGATAAATCCGCATCTCCATTTTCGGATAGGTACATGGTAATCTGGCCTTCCGAATTGCTGGAGTCATCGTCCCCGCCGATGATGACTGTTTTACCCGGGTACGCATTCTTTGGAAGGGGTACGGCATTCTCCCAGGAAAATTCGCCCAGGGCGTCCAACCCGAAATCGGCCGTGGGCGTTGGATTGGCCGTGTAGGGATCGATACCCTTTACGTCGTAGTTAAAACTTTCTGAAGCCGAGAGGAACAGGTCCTGGGATCCGCCATGGATGGAACTTTCCCACATGGTACCGGAACATTGGCGGGCAAAATCGTCCACGCCCGAATTGAGCAAATACTCCCCGGTTAAGGGATTCAGATTTTTGTCCAGATGGATGCGGGCCACTGCGTAATCGTCCTCGCAGTTGACGATATAGATATAGCCATCGCCATTTTCGAGGAATCCGGCACCGTCGGCGGCACCCGCCAATTGGAAACCGTTATCCAGGATATCCGTGGTACTCAGCAGGGAATAGGCCGAAACCTGTGAGAACTCCGGCCGGATACTAACCAGTGGGGTGAGTCCGGATTTGTTTTCGAAAAGGGTGCCTTCCGGGCTGTCGTCCGAACCATGACCTCCGCCATCGCCGAGGAAATCGTCCAGTTTGGAACAGGAAGTAAAAAGAAGGAGTCCTGCTCCCAGTGCTGCTTTCAGGTGTGCTTTCATAATTTCAAGAGAGGTTATTTGTTAAATGCTTCTCAAAATTACGGGCTGCACCCTGCAAAGTACGTAAAGCAAAAAGTGTCTTTACTTGACGATTATATCAACCAAACGTTAAAAATATTAATTGAATGTTAGTAGTTCGGGACGTTAGCTGAACTTAATGTAAACCCCATTGTCAATAACCCGGCTCACCCCCCGAAACCGTAGCCTTCCGGGATGTCTAGCGGTATGGTCCGCCCTCCCTCGCGGATCGAACGGTAGATGGCCTCTACGATGATCATATCCCGGCGGCCCATTTCTCCCGGTGCCAAATTCGGCGCCCCTTCCAGGACGTGGCGCGCAAAGTCGTCCATTTGCAGTTTTTGCTGGGATTCGTGTGGAAACTGGATGGGCCCGTCCGAGGTCCGGCCGCTGAGCGGGCCGTAGTTGTTTGCCGGCTGCAGTTCAAACCAGCCCGAATCGCAGGAAGCGTACATGCGGTTGGCGTTTGCGTTATGGGATGTCATCACCGAGCCGACAACGCCGCCTGGAAAGGTAAGCTGCGCCAGGATGGTTTCGTCCGTATCCTTGAAATATTCGGGCCGCGTACTGAATTCCTGTGCACTTACGGCCACCGGGTTCCTCCCGCAGCCGTAAATACAGCTCTGGATGGCATAAACCCCCATATTCATCAATGCCCCACCGCCTGAAAGGGCTTTATCAAGCCGCCATTGATCCGGGTTGCCCCTGGAGATATAGGCCGCTTCGCCCATGACGTATCGGACCTCCCCAAAGGTTTTCTCCCGTACCAGGCGCTTGACCTCCTGCGTATAGGGCTCCGAATGCAATCGGTAGCCCATGCCGAGTTTTACCCCCGCAACTTCACAGGCTTTGATAATCGCGTCGCACTCCGCTACGCTGATGCCCATGGGCTTTTCGCAAATGACGTGTTTCCCGGCCTGGGCCGCGCGGATAGCGTATTCCGCGTGCATGCTGTTGGGCAACACCACATAGACCGCATCGATAGCATCGTCCCCGGCAATGCTGTCAAAGTTTTCGTAGTTGTAGACGTGCTCCCCGGGGATGCCGTACTGGCTCATCCAGCGGGAAGCCTTGGAAGGCGTTCCGGTGACAATTCCGGCCAGGTGGCAGTGGCGGGTTTCCTGCAGGGCCGGGGCCAGTTGGTAGGTGCTATAGCTTCCGAGCCCTACCAGGGCGATGCCCAGGCTCCCATTCTCCTGCCCGGCCGCACCCATGCCGCAAGCCAGCGGCAGGTTGCCCATCAGGAATGTGCCGGCAACGCCCCGGGAGAACCGGTTGTTAAACGTACGGCGGGTAATAGATTCCATATCCTGCATTTTTTATAAAGATACTAAAGAACCGCTGAAAAGGCCCGGCCGGGAACGCCAATCGGGAATTCTCGCGGGTGGAGGGCGGCAACTTCCCAAAAAGCCTTATTTTTAGTTCGCTAATTCAAATACCGACATGACCAAAAAGACTACCCTGCTCCTGTTATTCCTCGCTGTATTTTCCAACCTGGAAGGCCAGGAGCGCAAATTGCCCATCGATACCACCGTAGTCACCCAGCACAGCGTGACGATCAACGGCGAAAACATTTCCTATACCGCGGAAACCGGTACGCAACCTGTATGGAATTCCACCGGGGACCCCATCGCTGCTCTTCATTATACCTATTATACCCGGAACAACGTCCGGGACCGGGCAGCGCGACCCCTGCTGATTTCCTTTAACGGGGGCCCGGGCTCCGGATCCGTCTGGATGCACCTGGCCTATACCGGGCCACGGGTGCTGAAGATCGACGACGAGGGGTATCCCATACAACCCTATGGCGTGGACGCCAACCCGTATTCTGTGCTGGATGTGACGGATATCGTATACGTGAACCCGGCCAATACGGGGTATTCCCGAACCATCCCTGAAGAGGGAAAGGAAGTGGACCGGGAACACTTTTTCGGCATCAACGCGGATATCGCCTACCTGGCCGAGTGGTTGAACACCTTTGTGACGCGCCACAATCGCTGGCGTTCGCCCAAGTATATCATCGGGGAGAGTTACGGGGGCACCCGGGTGATGGGATTGTCCCTGGCCCTGCAGAACCAGCAGTGGATGTACTTAAACGGCGTCATTATGGTATCCCCTGCCGATTACAAAGTCATCCGCGTGGGCGGCCCCGTGAGCAGCGCGCTGAACCTGCCCTATTACACCGCGGCGGCCTGGCACCATAAGGCGCTGCCTCCTGCACTCCAGCAAAAAGACCTGTTGGAAGTGTTGCCGGAATCCGAGGAGTTTACCATCAATACGCTGATCCCCGCAATTGCCAAAGGCGGGTTTATCGAAGCCTCGGAGCGGCAGGCCGTGGCTGAGAAAATGGCCTATTACTCCGGGCTCGAGAAGAAGGACATCCTGGACCTGAACCTGGACGTGCCCACCTCCTTTTTCTGGAAGGCCCTGCTGCGCGAAAAAGGGGGGTATACCGTCGGCAGGCTCGACAGCCGCTACCTCGGGATGGATAAGACGCTGGCGGGCATGCGCCCGGATTACAACTCCGAGATCACCTCCTGGCTGCATAGTTTCACCCCCGCCATCAATTACTACCTGCAGGAGGAATTGAATTTTAAAACGGATATCAAATACAATATGTTCGGACCTGTCCACCCCTGGAACAATGAAAACGACAACACCCGGGACGACCTGCGCCAGGCGATGGCTCAAAACCCTTATTTGAACGTGCTGGTACAGTCCGGATATTACGACGGAGCCACCACCTACTTCAACGCCAAATACACCATGTGGCAAGTAGACCCGAGCGGGCGGATGAAGGATCGGTTCGAATTCAAGGGCTATCGCAGCGGCCACATGATGTACCTGAGGCGGGAGGATTTAAAAAAGGCCAACGACGACCTGCGCAACTTTATATTACGGACGCAAGCCGATGGAAAAAGTGCGAAATACTAAAAAGTTGATTCGATGAAAACCCGGATGTTTTTTCTTATGGCCCTGATGGGGCTGCAAGCCATAACCGCCCAGAACATACCGCCTGCCGATTGGCAGATACGCACGGCCCTGCTTGCCGTACCGGAAGATTTCAGGGAAGGTGCCGCCGTACTGGGCTATTCCCGGGACGGGACCCTGGTAACCCTGAAGGAAGGGACCAATGCGTATATCGCCCTGGCGGACGACCCCTCGGATGACCGGTTCTCAGCGGCTGCCTATCACCGGGAATTGGAACCCTTTATGGCCCGGGGCAGGGAACTGCGCGCTCAGGGAAGGGACGGAAAGGAAATCTTCGATATCCGGGAAGAAGAGGTAAAGGCCGGGAAACTCGCCATGCCGGATAAGGCAACGCTTTGCGTATTCAGCGGTACGGTAGACGAATCCACCGGGGAAATCACCGACGGATATGTGCGCTATGTGTTTTATGTACCCTTTGCAACCGGGGAATCCACCGGGTTACCCACTACTCCGACCCCTCCCGGCCACGCCTGGCTCATGGACCCGGGTACGCATCGGGCGCATATCATGATCACGCCCCCGAAAAATGAGTAAACGACTAACAGTTGGCCTCTACCGGGGCCGGCCACTATCTGAACAGACTACCATGAAAACACGGATACCTGCTACACTGGTTTTATTCGCCTTATTCACTATCGGCAATTATCAACAGGCCGTTGCCCAGGACTGGGCAGACCTGGAACACTTCCGGGAAGCCAATAAGGCTTTGGCACCCCCGGCCCCCGGGGAAGACCGGGTAGTTTTTATGGGGAATTCCATCACCATCGGCTGGCTGCACAAAGTGCCGGAATTCTTTGAGGGCAAGCCTTATGTAAATCGCGGCATCAGCGGGCAGACCACCCCGCAGATGCTCCTGCGTTTCCGGCAGGATGTCCTGGACCTGAGCCCCAAAGTGGTGGTGATTTTGGCCGGGACCAACGACATTGCCGGGAATACCGGCCCGATGACCCTGGAACAAATCCTCGACAATTTAAAGTCCATGGCGGAACTCGCCCTGGCCAACGGGGTGGAACCCGTACTTTCATCGGTACTGCCCGCCTACGACTACCCCTGGCGTCCGGGTCTCCAACCGAATATCAAGATCCCGAAACTCAACGCCATGATCAAAAATTATGCGGCCCTGAGTGGGATAGTCTACCTGGATTATTTCAGCGAAATGGCGGATTCCCGAAACGGGTTGGATAATACGTTGGCTACCGACGAGGTCCACCCGACGGAAAAGGGGTATCGCATGATGGCTCCCCTGGCAGAAGCCGCCATTGCCAAAGCCCTGGCAAAAAGAGCTTCCCGCTAGCCTATTCGGTTAGGGGTCCCCGGGCCCTGTGCAACCTGTATTTACCGACCCTGCCACATGCCTTTGAAACAGCCGCTGGTCAGCATATTGATGCCTTTCAGGAATACCGGTCACTTTCTGGGTGAATGCCTGGATTCCATCGGCAGACAGTCCTACCCGCATTGGGAACTCCTGGCGGTGAACGACCATTCTTCCGATTCGAGCCGGGCCCTGTTAGAAGCAGCTGCACGCAACGACCCGCGCATCCTTGTCCAGGACAACCCGGGGTCCGGGATCATCCCGGCCCTCCGCAAAGCCTATGCCTCGAGTAGCGGCCAGTTGATAACCCGGATGGATTCCGACGATCGGATGGCCCCGGAACGACTGGGCACCATGTCCCGGCAACTCCTTGAATCCGGGAACGGACACATAGCCCTCGGGCTGGTCCGATATTTTTCGGACCGGGGGATTTCGGATGGCTACGCCCGGTATGAGGCCTGGATCAACGGGCTTTCCCGGACGGGGTCCAACTTTACCGAGATCTACAAGGAATGCGTCATCCCCTCCCCATGCTGGATGGCCTGGCGTGAAGACCTGGACGCGTGCGGCGCCTTCCGGCCCGATCGCTACCCGGAAGATTACGACCTCACCTTTCGTTTCTACGAAGCTGGGGTCAACTGCCTGCCTGCCTCGGAGGTCCTTCTCCATTGGAGGGATTACGATGCGAGGACCTCCCGCAATTCGGAACATTACGCCCAGAATTACTTTCTGGATATCAAAGTCCATTACTTTCTTAAAATCGACCGGGATCGTTCCAGGCCCCTGGTGCTTTGGGGGGCCGGGTTCAAGGGAAAAAAAATCGCCCGGCTGTTGCAGGAGGCCGGGGAGCCCTTTACCTGGGTTTGCGACAACCCCAGGAAAATCGGGAAGCGGATTTATGGGGTAATGCTCCGAGATTTCCGCGGCATCTCGGGGGTGGAAAGCCCGCAAAGCATCATCACCGTCGCCAACGACCAGGCGCAGAAGGAAATCCGGGAATTCCTGGAATCACTGGGCCATCAATCCGCCCGGGATTACTTTTTTTTCTGTTGAGCCGGACGATCACGAATTGGCTATATTTGGGGAATCAATCGCCACTATGCTGCTGAAGTATCCGGAATTGCTATGGGGTTTGCTCTTATTGATCATCCCGATCCTGATCCACCTGCTCCAACTCCGACGCTTCCGAAAAACCGCATTTACGAATGTCCGGCTGTTGGAAAAACTCGCTGTGGAAGCCAACCGCAGCAGCAGGCTTAAAAAATGGCTTTTGCTATTTTGCCGATTGGGCCTGATCGCCGCTTTGGTGGTGGCCTTCGCCCAACCCTATCAGGCCAAAGAAGATGCGGGTACATCACGGGAAATCGTTATTTATCTGGATAATTCGTTCAGTATGCAGGCACCCGAAGGCCAGACGAGCCTGATGCAGCTTGCCGTCCAGGAACTCCTGCAAAACCTGCCCCCGGAATTTGAATGTGCCCTGCTCACCAACGACCGCCAATTCAGCCGGAGGAGCCTGGAGGCCCTCAGGGAACCGATGCTCAACCTGGGCTACACCCATTTGCAACCCGATGCGCCTGCACTGGCCCTGAGGGCCCGGAATTTATTTTCCGGGGACCCCGGTGTAATCCGGGAATTCTGGATGATTTCGGATTTTAACGGGCTGGATCCCGGGCTGATCGATACGGCGGGGGTATCCGAGCTGCACGTCCTTCCGTTGCGCCCGGAGGTCCGATACAACCTGTCCATTGATACGGCCTATATCCGGGACCGGAGCGCGGAACTGGTGAACCTCGAGGTGGCGGTATCCGCGGATGACCCGACCCGGAACCAGCCCCTCTCGCTCTACAACGGGGACACCCTGCTGGCAAAAAGCGCCCCTGAGCTAGGTGAAGACGGACGGGGCATGGCCGTTTTCAGCCTGCCTGCCGGGGCCTCCATCCAGGGGGCTGTCAGGGTGCTCGACGAAGGGCTCGCATACGACAACAACCTCTACTTCAACCTGAATCAACCCCCGAAAATACGGGTATACAGCCTGGGGCCGGGCCCCGGGGATTACCTGCGCCGCATCTTTACGGAAGATGAATTTGATTTTCGATCAAGCGGCATACAGGAGGCGGATTTCGGAAACCTGGAATCCCAGCACCTGGTAATTCTCAACGAAGTGCCGGACATTCCGGCCCCAATGATCGAACTCCTGGAGGCTTTTATCCGGGATGGGGGCAACCTGCTGATCATCCCTGCCAGCGACCTGGAATTGCCCGATTACAATTCCCTGCTGCGAACCACAGGCATGGGCATTGCCGGCCGTGTGGACGGGACCAATCGGGTTACCGGAATTTCATTCGGGCACCCGCTATTCCGGGATGTATTTGAAGGGGAAGTCGCCAATTTTGAATACCCTTCCGTCCAATCCTATTTTACATTGTCCGCCCAGGGCAGTGCAGTTCTCGAATTCCAGAACGGGACACCTTTCCTCACAGCCAGCGGGCGCACGTACCTCTTTACAGCCGCCCTGAACCCGCAGAACAGCAATTTCAGGCAATCCCCGCTCATCGTCCCCACTTTTTACGCCATCGGCAGGAACAGCCTGCCCTTTCCGGACCTGTATTACACCATCGGGCAACCCGCCCAACTGGAACTCGACCAGCGACTGGGGGAAGACCGAATATTTCGGCTTCGGGGACCGGATTACGAATTTATACCGCGCCAACAGGCTTTTGCCCGCAAAACCCGACTGATCTTTGGGGAAGAACCCGCCCGGGACGGCAATTACACGGTGTACCAGGATGACGCCCCGGGGCAGACAGTCAGTTTCAACTACCCCCGGGCGGAAAGTCGGGCAGCACCGCCCCTGCCGGAGTTCCCCGGGTTTGTAACGCGCCATCCCGATGCTGCGGACCTGATTGGCCGATACCAAAATGACACGCGCATAACGGCTCTTTGGAAATGGTTTGTTATTTTAGCGCTGTTATTCGTCCTGGCAGAAGCGATTCTCCAAAAAACCCTTCGATGAGCCTACTCATAAAATCGGCTGTCATCCTGGATGCAAGCCAACCCGGGCTGAACCGGAAAAAACGCGACTTGTTGATCGAGGGCGGTCGCATCAGCCGGATTGCCTCCCGCATCGACCCCCCAAAAAATTGCCGGACGCTGACCTTCCCCAATTTGCACGTTTCCCCCGGCTGGTTCGACAGCAGCGTAAGTTTTGGGGAACCCGGGTTTGAGGAGCGGGAGACCATCTCCAACGGATTGGCTGTAGCGGCGGCATCCGGGTTTACGGGCGTGGTCCTGAACCCGAACACCCGCCCCGTGCCGGACACGAGCGGGGATATCGTATTCCTCAAGGACGCCTCCCGCAAGGCTGTGACCGAACTCTATCCCATGGGTGCCCTGAGTATGGGGTCCCGGGGCGAAGACCTCGCGGAACTCTACGACATGCATGGTGCCGGGGCCGTGGCGTTCAGCGATTACAAAAACGCCGTTTCCAACCCGAATCTGTTAAAGCTGGCCTTGCTGTATACCCAGGGATTTGACGGCTTGGTCCACTCCTTCCCCCAGGATGAACACCTCGGGCGAAAAGGACAAATGCACGAAGGGGAAGTATCTGTGCGGCTCGGCTTGCGGGGAATCCCTTCCCTGGCGGAAGAGCTGCAGATTGTCCGGGACCTGGCCATACTGGAATACACGGGGGGCCGCCTGCATATCCCGATGATCTCCACAGCCCGCTCGGCGGCTCTGATCGGTGCTGCCCGGAAAAAAGGCCTGGATGTCACCTGCAGTGTCGCGATACACAACCTGGCTTACACAGAAGAGAAGCTCGAAAGTTTTGACAGCGCCTACAAGGTGCTGCCCCCGCTTCGAACCAAAAAGGACCGCAAGGCGCTTCAAAAGGCCCTGGCGGAGAATATCATCGACTTTGTAACCACCGACCACAACCCGATGGATATCGAAGAAAAGCGGCAGGAATTCGACCGGGCCGCCTACGGAACGCTTGGGTTGGAATCTGCTTTTGGTATCCTCAACAAATTATTTGGCACGGACCGCGCAGTGGATTTCCTCTGTCGCGGGCGCAGCAGGTTCGGCGCCCCGGAGGTGCTGATGCGAGAAGGCGAACGCGCCGTTCTCACGCTATTCGATCCGCAGTCCACATATACGTTGGAAAAGGACCACCTCGGGTCTGCTTCAAAAAATTCGATGTTCCTCGGCGAAGAACTGCAGGGCAAGGCTTATGGGGTCGTCGTCGGATCCAGAACCAACCTGTAATGGCCAGGCCTCCCAAACAAGCCCGTACGATTGCCGTAGTGGCCTACCTGACCCTGGTCGGAGCGCTCATTTCCATCAGTATGAATGCGGAGCCCAAATACCCCTTTGGCCGCTTCCACGCGCGGCAGGCCTTTGGCCTGCACCTGGCTTTTATCCTCAGCGCCCTGTTAATCAGCCTGGTATTTGAGCTTTTCAACCAAATGAGTTTCTTCGTGTTCTCATCCGTTTGGTTTGCGTTGTACGCGGGCTATTTTGTTCTGTGGATATACGGTTTTGTGGCTGCATTGCAGGGAAGTCAAAGACTTGTACCTTTGGTCGGCCGGGCGTTTCAACGCTGGTTTACGTTTATTTCCTGAAGCCCAATCCCTTCCTATGCATACACAATCCCTGAGCCTCGAACACCTGATACGCCCTGCCGCCGGTCAAGGGGGCCACGCGCCGGCCCTTTTTATGCTGCATGGTTACGGCAGTAATGAGGAGGACCTGTTTTCCTTTGCAGGAGAGCTGCCTGCAGACCTCTTTGTAATTTCCATCCGGGCACCCTATGACCTGGAGCCATTTGGCCATGCGTGGTATTCCATCGATTTTTCCGCGGACAAAGGGAAGTGGAACGATGTGGCGCAAGCCCGGGAATCCCGGGAAACCGTCCGGAACTTTATCCGGGAAGCTGTCGAGGCCTATGGGTTGGACACCGGGCGGATCAGCCTGTTGGGATTCAGCCAGGGGACCATTCTGAGTTACGCCCTAGCCCTCTCCTACCCGGAGGCGTTTCGCAATGTCGTCGGACTCAGCGGGTACATAGAGGCGGAAATGCTGGTAGACGGCTACCGGGAAAAAGATCACAGCCACTTGCAGGTTTACGCCTCGCACGGCCAGTTGGACATGGTAATTCCGCCCGCGTGGGCCCAGATGGTACCCGGCTTCCTGGACGAGCTTAAAATTTCGAATACCTTTGAGGAATTCCCGGTAGGCCATGGCGTCAGCCCCGATAACTTCCAATCGTTCAACCAGTGGCTCTCCCGGCGCTATTGATGGCTGCGGGCGTAAAGCAGGTGGTCCAGGACCGTAAAATCAATGCCCAGGTCGTCTTTTAGCTCGTACTCGATCAGTAATTCCCCCCAATATTTCCCGTCGGAGAAATCCGCGAGGATCCACCGGTGGTTCAGGACTTTGATCTTGTTGATTTTGAAGTCGTTTTCCATGCCTTCATAAGGCACCAACGGGTTGTCGCCCCGGGGTTCGTTGGTTTCCAGAAGCCTATCGGCAATATATCGGGAGGGGTTCTCCAGTTGCAGATGGTCGTAGTACACCAGGGCATCGTCGTTGTTTTCGAGGCTGAAATACTGCATATCGAGTACCTCCAGGCGGGAGGTTTCCAGGGAATCCTCCAGGGCTTCTACCTGCCCCCGCAATGCCTGGATTTCAGATGAAGCCTCGGCTACCTTCCGGTTTCCCGAAAAGGCCAGGTACAGGGCAATCAATGCGGCAAATAGAAACAGGTAGCGATAGATATTCTTTTGCATGGTTCAAAGAGTTAGCGTTAGGTTGTCATGGGCCAGGTGAACGCGGTCCGGCAAGCGGGATTCCACCTCGGCGTGGAAGCCCATCCGGTGGCTGATATGGGTCAGGTATGCCCGTTCGGGGCCAACGCTTTCAATAAAGCCCAGGGCTTCTTCCAGGTTGAAGTGCGAGTGGTGCGGTTCAAGGCGCAGCGCGTTAACCGCCAGAACCCGCACACCCTGCAACCGGGCAGCTTCCTCCGGTTCAATGGATTTGACGTCCGTCAGGTAGGCGAAATCCCCAAACCGAAACCCAAATACCTGCAACCGGTTGTGCCAGGCCTCCACGGGCGTCACCCAGTGGCTGCCCAGGCGGAATGCCCGTCCTTTTTCGATGGTATTTACGGCTACTGAAGGGGCCCCGGGATATCGGTTCTCATCCGTGAAAATATAGTCAAAACGACGCTGCAGGGACGCGATGACCCGCGGGTGGGCGTAGATGGGGATGTCTCCCTGCCGGAAGAAAAAAGGACGGATATCGTCCATTCCCGCCGTGTGGTCCGCGTGTTCGTGTGTAAAGAGGATGCTGTCGAGCCGGGTTACCTGGTTGGCGAGCATCTGCTGGCGGAAATCCGGGCCGCAATCCACCACGCAATTATACCCGTCGTCATAGGTGATCATTACCGAAACCCGGAGCCTCTTATCGCGCGGGTTCTCGCTGAGGCAAACCGGATCGTCGCTCCCGATTACGGGGATGCCCTGGGAGGTTCCGGTGCCTAAAAAGGTAATCTTCAACCGCGCGTTTATTTGCTTCAAATTTATAACATATTTATTACTTGGAATGCGGCATCTTTTTATCTTTGTTTGTTGAAAGCGACCCCTATGGCCACTGTTCAGAAGAATGAATTCGCATTTGAGAATATCCCCTCCATCAAAGCCAAGACGCTTCGGATCAATCTCAACCCGGACATCTACGGAACATTCGCAGAAATAGGGGCCGGCCAGGAAACGGCCCGTCATTTTTTCAGGGCGGGCGGGGCTTCCGGGACAATCGCCAAGGCGATGAGCGCATACGACAAAGCCTTCAGCGATGCGATCTACGGCCTGGAGGAAGACGGGAGGTATGTCACCCAGAGCCGCCTCAAAAAGATGTTGTCCCACGAGATGAAGCTCATGGAAGAGCGCATCAGCCGGGACCGGCACCCGGACCGCCTCTTCTTTGCCTACGCCAATACGGTGGCCACCATTGATTTCTCCAAGCGTTATAAAGGTCACGGCTGGGTGGGTATCCGTTTCCAGTTAGATCCCAAGCAGAAGGAATTCGACGAAATTGTCCTGCATATCCGATTCAAGCAGAACGAGGCCCGGTTGCAGCAGGAAACCCTGGGCATTGTAGGGGTTAACCTGATCTACGGGGCCTTCTACAAGCACCACAAGCCGCGCAAACTCCTGAAATACCTCTACGACCACATCGACAAGGACACCCTGGAAATCGACATGGTGAATTTCAGCGGCCCGAATTTTGACCATGTGGACAACCGGCTGATGAGCCTGCAGCTTATCAAAAACGACATGACGGACGCCGTCATGTTCGGGGCAGACGGCAACAACCTCCTCCCGGCGGCCGTCCTCTACAAAAAGAACATCCTGGCACTCAGGGGCAGTTTCCGGCCTGTGACCAAAGTCAATATGGATATGTTCCAGAAATCTTACGACATATTCATCCGGGAACAGACTGTGGAGGAGGAAAACACCATTGTCATCTTTGAGATCACGCTTACGAACCTGCGGTCATCCGGAGAGATAGACGAGCAGGATTTTATGGACCGGGCCGAGTTGCTGTGTTCCCTCGGACACATGGTGATGATTTCGAAATTCTCCGAGTATTACAAGCTGGTGGAGTACTTCAACAACTACACGAAGAATCGGATAGGATTGACCATGGGGGTCAACAACCTGATCGATATTTTCGACGAAAAATATTACCGCCACCTGAGCGGGGGCATCCTCGAGGCCTTCGGGAAACTCTTCTTCAAAGACCTGAAGGTATACCTCTATCCGATGAAGAACCCGGAGACGGGGCAGATCATGACCAGCAACAACATTAAGGTGCACCCGCGGATGAAGGAACTGTACAAGTTCTTCAAATACAACGGGAAGGTCATGGACATTATCGACTACGACCCGGACATCCTGCATATATTCTCAAGGGACGTGCTGAAGAGAATCACTTCGGGCGAAGAGGGCTGGGAGGAGATGCTTCCCGGGGGAATTGCGGAAATGATCAAAGAGAAACAGCTCTTTTTAGCGCAAAAAGCCCAGGCAGATAAAACCCCGGCCGAAAAAGCAGACAAATAAATAAGCCGGGGAGTCCCCGGCCTGATCCTTTCAGCGTATTCCGTTTTTATCCCTATTCGAGAATCTGGGCTGCGTGATCCTTGGTCTTCACCTTGTCGATGACGCGCTCCACAAGGCCGTCCTCCCCGATAATAAACGTTTTTCGGTGGATGCCCTCATATTCGCGGCCCATAAACTTCTTAGGCCCCCAGACTCCGAATGCGTCGATCACGGTCCGGTCCTCATCGGCAATCAACGGGAATGGAAAGCTGTACTTATCGCGGAATTTGGCCTGTTTCTTCGGGGCATCCGCGCTCACCCCCACCAGGGCATAGCCGGCGTCCTTGAGTTCGGCGTAGTGGTCGCGCAGGTTGCAGGCCTCGGCGGTACATCCCGGGGTATCTGCTTTCGGGTAAAAGAATACTACCCATTTCTGCCCTTTGAAGTCGGAAGTTGAAATCGGGTTTCCGTCTTGATCGGGAGCTGTAAATTCCGGTACTTTATCCCCGGCTTGCAAGGTTTTCATGTGCTATCTTGTGTGTTTATTGATTTTTATGTAAAGTTAAACATAAATGACCAGAAAAGAAAAAGCTGCTTATATTATCGACGTGCTCGAATCCATTTACCCGGAAGTGCCTGTCCCGCTCGATCACCAGGACCCCTACACGCTGCTGGTAGCCGTCCTGTTATCCGCCCAGAGCACGGATGTGCGTGTCAACCAAACCACTCCCCTGCTCTTTGCCCGTGCCTCCACCCCGGAGGACATGGCCAAGGTGCCGGTGGAAGAAATCCGGGATATTATCCGTCCCGTAGGACTTTCCCCAACCAAGGCAAAGGCGATCAGGCGGTTGTCGGAAATACTGGTTGAAGAACACGGCGGCCGGGTCCCCAGGGACCTGGAGGCTCTCGAACGGCTGCCTGGGGTGGGGCATAAAACAGCCAGTGTCGTGGTTTCCCAGGCCTTTGGCATCCCGGCTTTCCCCGTGGATACACATATCCACAGGCTCATGTACCGCTGGGGGCTATCAACGGGAAAAAACGTGGTGCAGACCGAGAAGGATGCCAAACGCCTCTTCCCGGAGGAACTCTGGAATAAATTGCACCTGCAAATTATCTGGTATGGCCGGGAATATTGCCCGGCCCGTGGCTGGGATCTGGAAAAGGACGTGATCACCCGGAAAATCGGAAGGAAATCGGTGTTAAAAGATTACGAAAAGAAAAAAGGGGGGCGTAAGTAATTCGTGGCCCGCAAAGGCAACTTGCGGCAGGCGGTATAAAAAAAGGCCCGCCGAGGCGGGCCTTTGAGATTTTAGTTGAGGTTCGATTCAAACTGGAACCCCTGGTAACCCAGTACATGCAGGGATCGGGAGTACTGCATCAGGAAGGAAATTGTCTCCTGCTTTACCCGAACCAGTTTACATGCATCTGTCTGACTTGCGTAAATTTTTTCCATATGCTTAGAGTTCGTTACAAGAATATAACGCAAGCGAAATGGAAATATTGCTCGGCAGGGAATTGCCCGGAAACTAGTTGGTCAGTACAATCTTGTTTTTCTGGATAATCTTGCGCAGGTTGATCAGCGCATAGCGCATCCGGCCCAGGGCCGTATTGATGCTCACGCCGGTACACTCGGAAATTTCCTTGAAACTCATATCCTTGTAGATACGCATAATCAGGACTTCGCGCTGGTCGTCCGGCAATTCGTCAATGAGCAGGCCCAGGTCGCTGTCTATCTGGTCTTTGATAAGTTGCTTTTCGATGTTTGGACGGTCGTCTCCGATTACCGAGAAGATATTGAAATCCTCCCCGCCCTCAAACTTGGGCATCCGCTTGTTTTTACGGAAATGGTCGATAATCAGGTTGTGCGCAATCCGCATGACCCAGGGAAGGAATTTCCCTTCTTCACTGTAATTCCCCTTCTTCAGGGTCTTGATGACTTTAATAAAGGTATCCTGAAAAATATCCTCCGTAATATCGCGGTCCAGAACCTTGGAGTAGATAAAGCTGGTAATGCGTTGGTTGTGCCGGTTGATCAGGATCTCGAGGGAGCGCTCGTCGCCGCTGATATAATCCCTAACCAGGGCTGAGTCGTCGATCTGTAGTTCCATAGAGCGTACTTTAGTTTTTAATCCAGGACCTTGTTACAGGACATCTGAAGGTTGGTTACCGATTGGGTTATCGTGTCTGCCGTTCAAACACAATTTAAAAGTAGCCAAAGGCCCTGCTGATGGAAAAACTATGTTGTAAAACGCTCGATTCTTGATGTCAAAGGCGAATTTTGACATTTCTCGCCCCGGGGTGGGTGGAAGTTACCTCCGGGGTTCCGCCTCGGGACCGGGCATAAAAAAGGCCCCGGAAAGGGGCCGTGGTCTATCTTAAACGGACGTATTGTCAATTCAGGTTGTTCTCGAAATCCATCCCCCGGGAGGAAATAACAGAAAGGGATTTGGAGTAATCCAGAAGGAACCGTACGGTTTCCTCTGAGGTGGTTACGAGTTTACATCCGTCCTGGGTTGTGTAGCTGTGATCCATAGGCTGCTGTGTTTGGATAAAATAACGCAAACCAATGCAGCACCCGTGTTTCCGCTCGACCTATGGCCAATTAATTCGTTAAAACTATATTGTGCTCATCGATGAGCTTCCGCAGGTTGATCAGCGCATAACGCATCCGGCCCAGGGCCGTATTGATACTTACGCCGGTATTTTCGGCTATTTCCTTAAAACTCATGTCCCGATACATCCGCAACTGCAGAACCACCTGCTGGTCCTCGGGCAATTCGGCAATCAGGTCTGCAATATCCGTTTCAATCTGCTCCTGGATCAGTTGTTTCTCCGCATTGAGGCGGTCGTCCTGCATGATGGAAAAAATGCTGAACTCCGGGCTGCCTTCATAGCGCGGCATCCGGTTGCTCTTCCGATAGTGGTCGATGACCAGGTTGTGGGCAATCCGCATCACCCAGGGCAGGAATTTGCCCTCTTCATTGTACTTGCCGAGTTTCAGGGTCCGGATGACCTTGATAAAGGTATCCTGGAAGAGGTCTTCGGTTACCTCCCGGTCGTAGACCTTGGAGTAAATAAAAGAGGAGATCCGCTGATTGTGGCGATTGATGAGTATTTCCAGTGACCTTTCGTCACCGTTCAGATAGTTCTTGATCAGGATAGCATCGTCTGCCTGGTGGTCCATACAACTTACTTTTTTGGTAATTCCTCCCGTCCACGAAGTTCGCAGAGGCAGGGATTTGGGTTACATTTTCAAAAAAGTAATCGTGTTGTATAGGCAGCGCTTATTATATCATAGAATGCCCAAATATAGGAATTTTTTAACGTTGGCAAAAAATATGATTCGGGATCGGGCGGGTATTCAGGTGGATCAAGCGCTTCGGTATGCCCCTGGCAAATCGTATCTTTGCGCCTCATTCCATCGTATATGCCCGCACCCGTCCAAGCCGATCCCAGGCAAAATATCCTGATCCAGGGAGCCCGTCTGCACAACCTGAAGAATATCGACGTGGTGATCCCGCGCAACCAGCTGGTGGTCATCACCGGGATGTCCGGCTCGGGCAAATCGAGCCTGGCCTTTGACACCCTGTACGCCGAGGGCCAGCGTCGCTATGTGGAAAGCCTGTCTTCCTATGCCCGGCAATTCCTGGGGAAACTGGACAAACCCAAGGTAGACCAGATTCGGGGTATCGCCCCTGCCATTGCCATCGAGCAAAAAGTAAACTCCACCAACCCCCGGTCTACGGTGGGCACCACCACGGAAATCTACGACTACCTGAAACTGCTGTATGCTCGGGTGGGCCGCACGTATTCCCCCGTTTCCGGAGAGGAAGTGAAAAAGGATCGGGTATCGGACGTAGTGGATTTCGTCAGGTCCTTTCCGGAGGGAAGCCGGCTGTTGTTGCTCGCCCCGCTGCGGATCCCGGAGGAGCGCGAGGTTTCCAAATCCCTGGAATTGCTCTCCAAACAGGGCTATGCGCGCATCAAGCACCAGGGGGAGGTGGTGCGGATCGACCCGGATCTCGAAGGTGTGGGTCGGGAGTTTGAGCTGGTGGTAGACCGGATCGTGGTGCGGGAAGGAGAAGATTTCCTGAACCGCCTGGCAGGAGCCGTCGATACCGCATTTTTTGAAGGTAAGGGGGAATGCTATGTCGAATCGCTGGCCGATGGGACGCGTACGCCTTTCAGCAATAAATTCGAGCGGGACGGGATGCAGTTCCCGGAGCCCAATGTCCACCTTTTCAGTTTCAACAACCCCTATGGGGCCTGCCCGAAATGCGAGGGGTACGGGGACGTCATCGGTATCGATGCGGACCTGGTGATTCCCAACACCGGGCTATCGGTTTACGAAAACGCCATTTTCCCCTGGCGGGGCGACAGCATGGGATGGTACCGGGACCAACTGGTCAACTCGGCCTACAAATTCGACTTCCCCATCCACAAGCCCTGGTTTGAGCTCAGCGAGGAACAGCAGGCCCTGGTTTGGGAAGGAAATGAGCATTTTACCGGCCTGAATGCGTTTTTTGCCAAGCTCGAGGAAAAAAGTTACAAAATCCAGAACCGGGTGATGTTGTCCCGTTACCGGGGCAAGACGCGTTGTTCCGTATGCCGGGGGCGTCGCTTGCGGAAGGAAGCCGAATACGTGCGTATTTACGGTAAATCCATCTCGGATCTGGTGGAAATGCCCCTGTATAAATTGCAGGCGTATTTTGACGAACTCGAGCTCAGCGACCACGATTCCCGCATCGCCCGGCGGTTATTGACCGAAATCCGGAACCGTCTCGCCTACCTGATGCAGGTAGGGCTCGGATACCTGACCCTGAATCGCAAATCCAACACGCTTTCCGGAGGAGAAAGCCAGCGCATCAACCTGGCGACATCCCTGGGCAGCAGCCTGGTGGGCTCCATGTACATCCTGGACGAGCCGAGCATTGGCCTGCATCCGAGGGATACGGAAAACCTGATCGGGGTACTGGAATCCCTGCGCGACCTGGGGAATACAGTGATCGTGGTTGAACACGACGAAGATATGATGCGCGCCGCAGACCGGATCATCGATATCGGGCCTGAAGCCGGCACGCACGGCGGCCGGGTTGTAGCCGAGGGCACCCTGGGGGATATCCTCGCTTCGGATTCTTTCACCGCCCGGTACCTGAACGGCAGCCTGAATATCCCGGTCCCTGCACGCAGACGGCCCCCCCGAGGGCATATCGACATCCTGGGGGCACGGGAACACAACCTGAAGAACATCGACGTTCGGATTCCCCTGCAGGTACTCACGGTGATTACCGGGGTCTCTGGCAGCGGGAAAAGTACGCTGATCCGGCGCATCCTCTACCCGATGCTCCAAAAGGAGTTGGGAGGCTATGGCGAAAAAGCCGGGCAGCATACGGAATTCAAGGGGGAGTTCCAGTTTGTCAAATACGTGGAGATGGTAGACCAGAATCCCATCGGGCGGTCGTCCCGGTCGAACCCGGTTACCTATATCAAAGCCTACGACGACATCCGCAACCTCTATGCCGCCCAGAAACTGAGTAAACTCCGTGGTTATAAATCCAAACACTTCTCCTTTAATGTGGACGGCGGCCGATGTGATAAATGCAAAGGGGATGGTGAGATTACCGTGGAAATGCAATTCATGGCCGATGTTCATCTGGAATGCGACCAGTGTGGCGGCCGGAGGTTTCGCAAGGAGGTGCTTGAAGTTAAGTTCGAGGGCGCCTCCATCGCGGACATCCTGGAAATGACCGTTTCGGATTCCATCGAGTTTTTCAAAGAGCACAAACAGGAGAAGATTGCGGCCCGCCTGCAGCCCCTGCAGGATGTCGGGCTGGGATATGTCACCCTGGGCCAGCCCTCCTCCACCCTATCCGGGGGGGAGGCCCAGCGAATCAAACTGGCCTCGTTTCTCGGCAAGGGACAGACCCGGGACAAGGGCGTGTTCATTTTTGACGAGCCCACAACCGGGTTGCATTTCCACGACATCCACAAATTGCTCACCTCCTTCAATGCGCTCCTGGAAAAAGGCCATTCCATAGTGGTCATCGAACACAACATCGAACTGATCAAATCTGCCGACCACGTGATTGACCTGGGGCCGGAAGGCGGGGATAAAGGGGGGCAGATAGTTGCCTTCGGAAGTCCTGAGGAAATCGCCGCACACCCGGATTCCCTCACGGGCCGCTATCTGAAGGGAAAACTCTGAGTTATTTCATTCTACATCAACACACTGATTTACAGTTGTTTAAATTAGTTTTTTGTTTTTTGGCACGCTAATTGTACCTATTCGGGCGGTATGTAAATAGTTACATCCGGAATCTTAAAACCGAATACGATGAAAAAGTTTCTACTCATTATAGCGGCCATACTGACGGGAGCAGCTAGCCCTGTCGCCGCCAGCACAGACGATAAGGTTGCGCTTCGCAATGCCTTCAACTTTGGCAACTCTTTTATTTTTGTCGAGAACGGTATTACGTTTTCGGTATATCCGGATGGCGAATTTGATTTTTATATCAACGACCGCGTAAACGTAAACGCCCATGTGGGGGTTGGCCCCATCGGGGTGACCTTTAACTCCGGGTATAATTACAACCCCTATGTGCAGTACGATGACTACGGGGCCATCATCCAGGTGGAAAATATCCCGGTATACTACGACTACTACGGTCGCGTAAGCCGTATTGGCGGTGTGGATATCCTGTATCGCAACGGCCTGGCCTACCGGATTGGCGGGATGCGCATCTTTTACACCCCCCGTGGGATCTACGACTACCACACCGGGTTTATCAACGTGTATAACAGGGCGTATGTATTCCGCCCGTGGCACCGCTACTTTGCCCGTCCGGCCGTTGGGTTCTGCATGGTCTATAACCGTCCTTACCGGAGGTTCTACCGTCCCATCCGCTATACGTATTACCGCCCGTACAGGTACAACAACCGCAGGGCGTATGCAGCGGTTGGCAGGACCTACCGCCACGCCCCCCGGGCAGAGCGTACCCGGATCTACCGGAACGACCGGCGCGTAGCCGTACGCAACGACCGGGTACGAAGCAACAGCCGCGTAGCCGTACGCAACGACCGGGTACGAAGCAACAGCCGCGTAGCCGTACGCAACGACCGGGTACGAAGCAACAGCCGGGTTATCCGCAGTGCGAATACGGATGTACGCAGGAACCAGCGCTCCAACGCCACTTCGGTTCGCAGGCAAAGTGCCGCCCGCCAGGGTCAGCGTGACATACGAGGCAACCAACGGGCAACGCGAAGCAATACCTCTGCCCAGTCCCGTCGGAACACTCAGGATACGCGCACAGTAAAGCGCAGCAGCCGGGAAGTCCGCACGAGTCCGGTTGGAAACACGGTACGCAGCAGCCGGACGACTACGGTACGCAAAACGGAGGCGCGCCGGCCGGTGCCGCAGCGGGCGTCCAGGAGTACGGTAACCACACGGAAATCAACAACCGTTAAGCGCTCGACCGCCTCCCGGAAGGCACCCCAGGCGCACCGTAGTGCAACGGCGCGGAAAGCGCCCCAGGCCCGTCGCAGTGCCCCGGCCAGGCAAGCACCCCAGGCCCGTGGGAAGACCGCTTCCCGGACGGTTCGAAAGTCGGCCGTAAAAAGCAGCCGGCGCAGCGGCTCAGCCGTACGGAGCGGATCGCGTAGCAGAAGCAACAATCGCGGATCGCAATAGAAAATAGTTTTTAGGTTGGTTAGTTGTCAGGACCCCGTGGAGGATTTTTCTTCTCGGGGTCCGGTTTTTTAAACCCCCTGCCCAGAAGGGCGAACGCGTCTTTGGCAATCCCCAGCCGATGGACCAGGCCGAGGTAGAACAATGCCGCCAGCAGTGATTTCAACCCAATATTGACCAGGGGGTGAAACGGAAAGGACAACCAGAGAAACAACGCCCCGGTGAGGACCCCCACCCCGATCAGCCTAAAGGTATCCCGGCTCCAGGGAACCAGGCCGAATTTCAAGCGGACAAACAGGAGTTTGACCAGGTTGTAGGCGGCGATTGAGATAAAAGTGGCCCAAGCAGCCCCATTGATCCCAAAGCGCGGGATCAACCAGATATTCAGTGCGATGGTGATGAGCACCAGGCCCAGGCCAAATACCAGCAACATCCGGTAATACCGGGAATTGTACAGGATGGCCGCATTGATACCCAAAAAGGAATCAAAAACCCGGGCAGCCCCGATCAGGGCCACAATGGTAAAACCACCCCGGTAATTTTCGGGCAACAGGAGATAGAGCTCTTCGAGGTTCATCAGGATCAGCAGGTATATAAGCCCCGCCGCCACCAGCAGGGCCAGGGAACTTTTCCGGTAGAGGCTCCCAAGGCCCGACAGGTCCTTTGCGTGGAGCAGTTCGGCGGTAATCGGATAGGTAATCTGGTGCATGGCCCGTTGGGGGACGATAATTACCGTGGCGATAAAGACGGCTACCGTGTAATAGGCCACATTCGCCAGTTCGATATACTGGTTGATCATGAACCGGTCTACTTCCAGGAGCAGTACGGAAACCGATCCGCCCAGGAGGATCAGCGCGCTGTACACGGTAATTTCCCGGGAGTCCCCGGGCAGTCGGAACCGAAATCGGAAGGGCATCAGCCGCAGGGCATATACTGCCATCAGCAGGCACCTCAGGGCATACAGGCCCACCAGCCACCTGAGGAAGCCAGCCACCGAGAGCACTTCAAAATACAACAGGAAAAGCAGGAGACTGACCCCCAGCCGGACAAAGACTTCCTTTAAAAACGTACCGAATGCCGAACGGAGGCACACCTTGCTCCATGCAAAAAACACCTCAAAATACGCCATGGAAAGGCCGATCAGGAAAATATGCCCGACATATTCCGCCACTATGGCATTTTCCCGGGCCAGGAAACTCCCGATAGCCTCATCCGCCAACAAGCTGAATACCGCCAGGGGGAGGATAAAAACCAGGGGGAGCAGAAGCATTCGCGTCAGGAACGGGTTCCGGTGCGGTGCTTCCCGGTTGGCGGAAAAGAATTTCACCAGGGTGTTCGGCACCCCGAAGGCCATCAGCGGCATCAGGAGCGCACCGGTGGAAAGGATAACCCCCACCAGGCCAAAATAGGTATCGGACAGGAAACGGGTGTATAAAACGAGCGTGTTGACGGCCCCCAACCCGAAACCGACATAGGTTAGCAGCGTGTTTACGATGGATTGTCTGAGGATAATTCCCATAGGATTTCCTTTGCCAGCCGGCCGGTGAGTTCCCGGCGATGGTATTGGGCTACTCCTCCCGGCCGGACCGAAAGGGCGCCTTTTCGATAAAGATCGTACCATTGCCGAAGCTGCGCAAGGATTTCGTCCATTTGTCCGTACCGGAACCCCGCTCCGCAGCCGCTGCCTATCACCCGGTCCGCGGCTTCCCATCCATCCGGGCCTATGGCGAGGATGGGCCGGGCAGCAGCCATGTATTCAAAAAGCTTCCCGGGCACGATGCCCCGCGTTTCCGGCGAGTCGATTTCGAGCAGCAGCAGCAGCTGTGCCTTTTCCTGCCGGATGATAGCTTCGCGGTGCGGGACATATGCGTGTATTTTGGTATGGGTCTCCAGGCCGTGCTCCCTCAGGGACTCCATCACCTCCTCACTGACCAGGCCGGTAAGTTCCAGGCGAAAATCTTCCCGAAAACCCGGCGTATCCCGGAGGAGTGTAGCCAGGGCCTGCCAGAGGGCATCGGGGTTGCGCCCGCTGAGGAGCGAACCGATATGCGCCACCACAAAGGCACCGTCCGGCTGGTCTCCCCGGGCAGGCTGCCGGTCGAAACCGTTGGTGATTACCGCTACCGGGCGGGGCGTATGGGATCCCAGGCTATCGGCCGTTACCTGGCTGGTTGCCATGACGCGATCCGCCGCGCCGAGGACCCGGGTTTCCAGCTCCCTGTGTTTTCTACGGGCCCGTTTGCCAAGGCTCATGGCGGAATGGTAGCCGATCTCCGTCCAGGGGTCCCTAAAATCCGCGACCCATTTCAGGTTCGGCCTGCGCCGGGACAATTCCAGCCCGATCAGGTGCAGGCTGTGGGGCGGCCCGGTGGTCACCAGGGTGGTAATCCCCTCCTGATCCAGGATGCCAGGCAATTCGCGGACGGCTTTTTTTACCCAGAATTTGCGGGCGTCCGGAATGAAAAAATTGCCTCGGGCCCAAAGCAACAGCCGTTCCACCAACCCGGGGTTCCTCCTTTGGATAATTCCGGAACTGATCCGCCCGGCCTTCTTCCGGCCAAACAGCCGTGCCCATGCATAGGGTTCCCAAAATTGGCTCCTGTATACCGTGAGGTTTTCCGGCACCTCCCGCTCCAGGTCCGGGTCGGTTAACGGGTAATGGGGGGTTTCGGGAAGGTAGAGAACAGGCTCGAAGCCAAAGTCGCGCAGGTACTTCACAAAGAACAGCCATCGCTGGACTCCGGGGCCTCCAGCGGGTGGCCAGTAATACGTAACGACCAGTACCTTATGCATTATTCCGTTTCCTTGGGAGGACGTTTTACCAGTCGGTAGGTCACGGCGCCCAGCAGGAGTACCAGCAGAGCGATGGATCCCGCCAGGGATATCCGGCTTCCCTTCCGGACAACTTCCGGTTCGAAACGGAAGGTCACCCGGTGTTCCCCGGCCGGCACCTCCAGGGCCCGCAGGGCGTAATTCACCCGAAAATGGTCGGCTTCCCGTCCATCGATAGATGCCTGCCAGCCTTCAGGGTAATACATCTCAGAAAACACCAGCAAACCTTCATGGGCATTTCGAACCGTGTATTCCAGGAAATTCGGGCGATAGGTATCCAGTTGGGCCGTGGCGGCTGAATCCCGGACGTATGCCCTGGAGCCGTATTCCGGGAAATCCGAGGTGTTGACCACGGCGGTACGGCTAACCTGCAGCGTATCCAGCGACCGGATAGCGGCATCCGCCGTGGGCACGGGAACCAGGTTTTCCACAAACCAGGCATTGCCCATTGCATTCGGGTTCAGGGTCACGGACGGGGCCCCTTCTTCATTGGTCTGTATCAGGTATTTGGTGTTCAGCATGTGAAGTACCTGCCGGTTGTCGCGGTAGATGTGGTAGTCGAATAAATCCATTAAACGCCTGGGCTTAGCCGCATGGTAGCCCCCCAGGGAATGGTGGAAATACGAAGTCCGGGCCCCGTTGAGCCCCTCCCCCACATTCAGCACCCGGAATACCGAGGTATCCCGAAGGATAACCTGGTCTGCCTGGGACATCGCTATCGGGGCGTTCATTCGCCTTTCCGGGACAAAATCCCCGGAATCCACGTATCGCTTGTCAACTCCGACCAGGTCGATCAGCAAGACAATGCCCAGGGCAGCCAGGGTCAGGTTCCGCCCCAGGCGGCCCTTGACATGCAGCCAGAGCAGCCCGGCCCCCGCCAGGACAATGATCAGGGACCGGATGGTGTCGGCAATATAGACAGCTTCCCGGTCTCTGCGGATTACCTGCATTACGTCTTCCCCAAAATACCGGGTCAACATCGGGTCGCTGCCGCCTGAAAAATCGAAAAGCCCCCTGGAGAGGAAGAGCAATACCCCCAAGCCGGCAAGGGACCCGGTCGCAACAACCAGGGCCCGAATTTTTTTGGATGCCTCCAGGGACGGGTCAAAAAAACGCTTCAATGCCAGGATGCCCAGGATGGGAAAGCAGAGTTCGAGAATGACCTGGGCCGAAGAGACGGCCCGGAACTTGTCGTAGAGCGGAAAATATTCGATCATCAGGTCCGTGAGCAGCGGGAAATTCTTTCCCCAGGAGAGCATCAGCGATAGTATTGCTCCGCCGAGCAACCACCATTTGGCCCGGCCGCGAACGAGCAGCAGCCCGAGCAGGAAGAAAAACACAATCAGGGCTCCCACGTAGGCCGGGGCGGAAACACCCGGCTGATCCCCCCAGTAGAGCTGGAGGTTGTTGCTGAACTCAAGCGCCTGGGAGCGCGGCACACCCTGGTCGATCAGAAATTCATACGTCTTGGACCCCTCCCCCAGGGACTCTACGGAAGCCCCCCCGAAAAGCCTGGGGACGAACAGGTTCAGGGATTCCACAATCCCGTAGCTGTACTGGGTGATGTATTCGGTGTCCAGGCCGTCGGTCTGCTCCATGGGGTTACCCTCCGGGTCCAGGGTGAGCTGGGAGGGGCCCCGCGTACTCCAGGCTGCGTATTCCCGGGTAGCCATCAGGGAGGCTGCGTTGGGCAGGATCCCAAGGAGAACCGCGAGAACCAGCAAACCCGTGGCCAGGGCAAAATGCTTCAGTTGCCCCCGACGGATAGCATCGATCAGATACACCAGGCCCAGTACCAATACCAGCAACATAAAGTAATAGGTCATCTGATAGTGGTTCGCCTGGATTTCAAGGGCCATGGCAAAAGCTGTGAGCACAAATCCCCAGAGGTATTTTTTGCGGTAAACGAGCAGTATCCCGCCCAGCAACATGGGCAGGTAGCCCAGCGCGTGTGCCTTGGCATTGTGGCCAACGCCCAGGATGATAATCAGGTAGGTGGAGAAGCCATAGGCCAAAGCCCCCAGGACGGCCAGCCGGTAATCCACTTTCAGGCAGCACATCAGGATGTAGAAGCTCAGCATATACAGGAAGAGGTAATCGGCCGGCCTGGGCAAAAAACGGATTGCCCGGTCCAGGTTCTTTACGTATTCATGGGGGTAGCGCGCGCCGAGCTGATAGGTGGGCATTCCCCCGAAGGCACTGTTGGTCCAATAGGGCTCCTCCCCGGTTTCTTTGCGGAATTCTTCCTGTTCCTGGGCCATCCCCCGGTATTGGACGATGTCCGACTGGTAGATGACCTTGCCCTGGAGAACCGGGTAAAAATAGGCAAGGGACGCCAGCGCAAAGAAAACGGCTACGAAAAAGTGGGTAAAAAATTGTTTGAGGTCGAGGTTCATCTTTGGGTCCGGGTCGGTTTAGGATTCTTCGACTTCCTCGTATTCGATATACTCCCCTACAGGCTCTGCGGGAGGTTGTTTGCGGGCGGGTTTCCGGTCGATGGTCACCTCCCCGGTCCTTCTGCTGCCCGGGTCCTCCGGAGCCCTGCCGCGGAAGGCTTCCTGAAAGTACTCTTCGGTCTTCCTCCTGGCATACCGCCTGAGCCACGGGCCTAACAGCCGCCCGAGCAGGAGCAGGAAATAGTAGCCGAGAAGCAGAACCAAAAGGAACTTTAAAATACCCATTAACTGATCACTCTGTATATCAAAAGTACGATTCCGACGTTGTATTAACTGTACAAAAGTCCTAAAATAATACTAAATATGGCATCAAAAACCCGCGGAATCCTCAATGAAATCGGCAAATTCGGGCTTTTGGCCACTCTGTTGGCCTGGGGCCTGGCCGCGCATGCCCAATATACGGATGTCATCAATTCCAACCGCCCCGGCAAGGCCAATAGCGCCTACGCGGTGGGAAAAGGCGTTGTCCAACTCGAATCGGGCCTGGTTTACGAACAACAGGACCACGCCATCCTGAACACGGAATCCGGAATCTTCGGCGTGGATGTCGCTTTGAGGTACGGGCTGCTGTTTGAAGCGCTGGAACTCCAATACGAAGGAATCAACCAGAACCAGAATATTACCTACTCCAACCTGGGCACGGAGGCTTCTCTTACCGATTTCTACCGGAACCGTGTGGGCCTGAAATTCCTGATCTACGACCGCTACAAGGACCCGGAACGCAACAAGCCAAATATCAGGAGCTGGAGGGCCAACAACGTTTTCCAATTAAAAAACCTGATCCCTTCCGTGGCCCTCTACGGGGGGGCAAACTTCGTGTTGGGCGACAACCCGTTCTACCCCGGTGAACCTACGGTTTCTCCCCGGGCCATGGTGGCCACCCAAAGCCGGTTGTCCCCGAGGTTTGTCCTGGTCACCAATATCGCCTACGACCGGATTGGGACGGATTTCCCCGAATGGAGCTACCTGGTTTCCATTTCCCACGCCTTCAGGAACCCGAAATGGAGTGTTTTTGTGGAAAACCAGGGCATCCAAAGCGACCGCTACTCCGATGTATTGCTCCGAAGCGGCGTCGCCTACCTGTTCAGCCCGAACTTCCAGGCCGATATCAACCTGGGCGCCGGCTTTAAAAACACCCCCAGCCGGATCTTTATCAGCTCCGGGGTTTCTTACCGGCTGGACTTCCACAAGGATCAGCTTATCCCGATTGAGGACCAGGAGAAAATTGGCCGCAATAGCATGCGCCGGGGCGGGAGAAAACTATCCAAAGCCGAGAGGCGGAGCCAGCGACGGGCTGAAAAACGCAACAAAAAACGGGAAAAAAGCGACGACGGGGGCGATGACTGGGAATTCAACCCAATCTGAGGTTCGCGGAATTCAGAAAAACTACTTTACGCTATGCGGAAAGTTCCGTAATATTGGAACCTGCAAACGCGTCCCATGATCCGAATAGAAGAAGCGCATTCCAAAAGAGATATGAAGTCCTTTGTCCGCTTCCCCTTTACGCTGTACAAGGACTCCCCGTATTGGGTTCCGCCCATCATCCGCGAGGAGCTCGCCTCTTTCGACCCAAAGGTAAATCCCGTTTTTCGCCAGGCAGAGGCGCGGTTTTTCCTCGCCTACAGCGGCAGCGAGGTGGTGGGCAGGGTGGCTGCCATCATCAACCGGACCGAAGTGGAGCAACAGGGACTGAAAAAGATGCGGTTCGGTTGGTTCGATTTCAAGGACGATCCGGAAATCAGCAGGGCGTTGCTCGACAAAGTTGCTGAAATTGGCAATGACAATGGCCTGGAGTACATGGAAGGGCCCATGGGGTTTTCCAACCTGGATAAGGTTGGGGTACTTACCGAGGGTTTCGACCACATCGGGACGATGGTCACCTGGTACAACTACCCCTACTACGCTACCCACCTGGAAAATCTCGGATTTACGCGCGAAAAGGAGTACCTGGAGAGCAAATTCCCCGCGGCAAACGCGGATCCCCGGCTGTTTACCCGTATTGAAGCAACCATTCGCCAGCGCTATGGGCTACGGGCCCTGAACTTCACGAAAACTTCTGAAATCATGCCCTGGGCGGACAAGATGTTTGACCTTTTTAATGCATCCTATGCGCGGTTGTCATCTTTTGTGCCGATTTCCGAGGAACAGAAGGCGTACTTCAAGAAAAAGTATATCGGGTTTATTAACCCGGAATACATCAAATTCGTGGTAGACGAAGACGACCGGATTATCGCCTTTGCCATCGTGATGCCCTCCTTTTCCAAAGCTTTGCAGAAAGCACGGGGAAAATTGTTCCCCTTTGGTTTTCGTCACCTGTTGCACGCCCGGAAACACAACAAGGACGCTATATTCTACCTGATCGGGATCGAGCCGGAATTCCAGAATAAGGGGATTACCTCAATCATCTTCAACGAATACTACAAGGTTTTTCAGGAAAAAGGTGTAACCATGTGCTACCGGACGCCGGAACTGGCAGAAAACAAGGCCATCCAGCAAATGTGGAAACACTTTTCACCCGTCGTTTACAAACGGAGGTGCACGTATCGGAAACAACTCGGCTGATCCGTTCCGCGAAACCGGCAAGCCCTCCAATTCCAGAACCCGCGATTCCTTCCGTCCCGGCCTAATAAAGAAAAACCCGGCGCCGTGCCGGGTTTCCTGTTCTGTAAAATTGCTCCCGGGTTACTCCCCCATGGCCGCAGCAACCGCCGCAGAGAGCCGTTTGTAGGTGCCGTTTTGCAGTCGTTCGCGGATGGCGGAAAAAGCCTCCAGCGTTTCCTCTATATCCTCGGCTGTGTGGGTGGCCGTAGGGATCATTCGCAATAGGATCAGTCCCTTGGGGATTACCGGATATACCACAATGGAGCAGAATATACCGTAATTTTCCCGCAGGTCCTTAACCAGTGCCATCGCCTCCGGGATGCTACCGTTCAGGTATACCGGGGTGACGCAGGAACTGGTAGTCCCGATATCGAATCCGCGTTCCTTCAGCCCGTTTTGCAGGGCATTGACGTTCTCCCAGAGTTTTTCCTTGAGTTCCGGCATGGTGCGGAGCATTTCCAGGCGTTTCAGGGCTCCCTTCACGTAAACCATGGGCAGGGATTTGGCGAACATCTGGGAACGCAGGTTGTATTTCAGGTAGTCGATGATTTCCTGGTCGGCCGCTAAAAAGGCGCCTATTCCGGCCATGGATTTCGCAAAGGTGGCGAAGTAGACGTCAATCTCGTCCTGAACCCCCTGCTCTTCCCCGGCCCCGGCCCCGGTTTTCCCGAGGGTTCCGAATCCGTGTGCATCGTCTACCAGCAGGCGGAAGTTGTATTTTTCCTTCAGGGCCACAATCTCCTTGAGTTTTCCCTGTTCGCCCCGCATTCCAAACACGCCTTCCGAAATCACCAGGATGCCTCCCCCGGTTTGTTCGGCCAGTTTCACCGCCCGTTCCAGGTTTTTCTCCAGGGACTCGATGTCGTTGTGCTTAAAGGTAAAGCGTTTCCCCACGTGCAGCCGGACCCCGTCGATAATACAGGCGTGGGAATCCACGTCGTATACGATGATATCGTCCTTGGACACCAGGGCGTCGATGGCCGACATAATCCCCTGGTAGCCGAAATTCAGCAGGTAGGCAGCCTCTTTGTCCACAAACTCGGCCAATTCTTTTTCGAGTTGTTCGTGGTAATCCGTATGGCCGCTCATCATGCGGGCACCCATCGGATAGGCGGCTCCGTGTTCCAGGGCGGCTTCCCCGTCTACTTTTTTGATTTCCGGGAGGTTGGCGAGGCCGAGGTAGTCGTTGATGCTCCAGGTAATCACCTCTTTGCCCTGGAATTTCATCCGGTTCGAGATAGGGCCTTCCAGTTTCGGAAAGACGAAATACCCTTCGGCCTGGGAAGCCCAGCGTCCCAGCGGACCCTTATTCTCAATAATTCGATCGAATATATCTTTCATGGAGTTTAGCTTGGTTGCGCAGGAAACCTACCGGGAAGCATGTTGCAAAACGCGAATTTCCGCGGGTAGCGATCCGAGGCAAAAGTAAAGAAATTTAAAGCGAATTCATAGCATCGGGAGGAAGCAATTGCGGGAATTTTCCACAATCTGCAGGATGTACCAGGCTGGCCTGAAATTACTTGATTACCTGGATTTGCTGCTCTTCCCCGACGTGTTTGCTGTCGAAGAACCCCTGATCCTCCATCCATTTGTCGCTGTAGATTTTGCTCATATAACGACTGCCGTGGTCCGGGAAGATCACCACAACGCGGCTATTTGCGTCGAATGTTTTGTCTTCCTGCAGTTGTTTGAGAGCCTGCATGGCCGCGCCGCTCGTATACCCCGCAAAAATCCCCTCCTTATGGCAGAGTTCCCGGGCAGTATGGGCGCTCTCTTCATCGGTCACCTTGATAAACTCGTCGATAACGGTAAAATCCGTAGCGTCCGGGATCAGGTTCTTGCCGAGGCCCTCGATCCGGTACGGATAGATTTCCTCCGTGTCGAATTCCCCGGTTTCGTGGTATTTCTTCAGGACGGAGCCGTAGGCATCCACCCCGATGATCCGGATATCCGGATTTTGCTCCTTCAGGTAGCGCGCCGTACCCGAAATGGTGCCCCCTGTGCCGCTGCAGGCCACCAGGTGGGTAATCTGGCCTCCGGTCTGTTCCCAGATCTCAGGCCCGGTGGTGGCGTAGTGGGCCTTGATATTAAAATCGTTGAAATACTGGTTGATGTAAATGGAGTTCTGGGTTTCCTGGTGAAGCCTTTTGGCTACCTGGTAATAGGACCTGGGGTCGTCTGCGCTCACGTGGGCGGGACAGATATACACCTTGGCACCCATGGAACGAAGCATATCGATCTTATCCCTGGAAGACTTGGAACTCACCGCCAGGATACATTCGTACCCCTTGATGATGCTGACCATGGCCAGGCTGAAGCCCGTATTCCCGGAGGTGGTTTCGATTACTGTGCTGCCGGGCTTGAGAATCCCGCTCCGTTCGGCCTCTTCAATGATAAAATGGGCAATCCGATCCTTGGAGGAATGACCCGGGTTGAAGGCCTCGAGTTTGGCGTAGTATTCCCCGGGGAAGCCGGCCGTCAGACGATTCAAACGGACCAGGGGGGTTTTTCCAATAAGTTCAAGGATATTGTTAAACGCCTGTATCTCTTGTTTCATACACTAAGGTTAGGCTCATAAACCGGCCGATGCGGTTCGGATTTGGAGGCAAAATTACTATTTTTTTTGGATTATGGCACTTTCCCCTCCAGATCGAGCAGGAAGGCGTATTCCATAGCGGTCTCGCGAAGGGCTTCAAATCTCCCGGAAGCCCCGCCGTGCCCGGCGTCCATGTTCGTGTATAAAAACAGTTGGCGGTCGCCCAGTTTTTTGCTCCGCAGGCGGGCAACCCACTTGGCGGGTTCCCAATACTGCACCTGGGAGTCGTGCAGGCCCGTAGTCACCAGCATATGCGGGTATTCCTGCTCCCGGACATTGTCATAGGGGGAATACCCCACCATATACTCGTAATATTGGGGGTCGGCGGGATTGCCCCATTCGTCATATTCCCCGGTGGTCAGCGGGATGCTTTCGTCCAGCATCGTGGTTACCACGTCCACAAACGGAACGGCGGCAATGACCCCGTTAAAAAGATCCGGGGCCGCATTGATCACTGCCCCGATAAGGAGGCCGCCGGCCGAGCCCCCATACGCATAGATGTGGGGGGGCGTGGTGTATTTTTCGGCAATCAGAAAGCGGGCGCAATCCTCAAAATCCGTGAAGGTATTCATTTTCTTCAGCAGCTTCCCCTCTTCGTACCAGGGCCTGCCCAGGTATTCGCCCCCGCGGATATGGGCGATGGCATAGATGAACCCCCGGTCCAGAAGGCTCAGGCGCACCGTGGAAAAATAGGGGTCTGAGGTGCTCCCATACGACCCGTATCCATACAGCAATAGCGGGCTGCTGCCATCGAGGGGGGTCTCCCGGTGGTACACCAGTGAAACCGGTACTTTAACCCCATCCCGGGCCGTTGCCCATACCCTCCGGGATTCGTAGTTTTCTTTTTGGAATTTGCCCCCCAGGACCTCCTGTTCCTTGAGAATTGTCTTCTGGCGCGTTGCCATATTGAATTCCACAATGCTGTACGGTGACGTCATGGCATTGTAGACGTAGCGCAGGTTTTCCGTGTCGAAGTCCAGGTTGACATACGGGTAGGCCACATAGGTTTCATTATCAAATGGCAGGTAATAATCCGCTCCTCCATCCCAGCGGACAATCCGCATTTTACTCAGGCCGTTGTCGCGTTCGGTCACCACATAATACTCCCTGAAAATATCGAGGTCTTCCACAAGCACGGCATCCCGGTGGGGGATAAAAGGTTTCCAGTATTCGCTCCCTGTCTGATCCTCTGTAGTCTGCATCACCTTGAAATTCGTGGCCCCGTCCCGGTTGGTCAGGATAAAAAACCGGTCCGCGTAGTGGTAGATGGAATACTCCACCCCGCGCTGGCGCGGAGTGAAAATTCGGAATTCCCCCTCCGGTTCGTCGGCTGGCAGGATCCGGTACTCCGAGGTCAGCGTGCTGAAGGATCCGATAATGATGTATTTTCTGGATTTCGATTTGTACACGTACGTGTTAAAAGTCTCATCTTCCTCCAGGTAAACGAGTTCGTCTTCAGAAGCCGGGGTGCCCAGTCGGTGTTTGAAAATTGCATCCGCCCTGAGGGTTTCCGGGTCCTTCCGGGTATAAAAAAACGTCCGGTTGTCCGTAGCCCAGACGCCTCCGCCGGTGGTATGCGGCAGGACATCCTCAAAGTCCTCCCCGGTTTCCAGATTCCTGATCCGAATGTCGTACAGCCTGCGAGATACGGTATCCGTCCCAAATGCAGCCAGCTTGTTATCCGGGCTGACCGAAATTCCGCGAAGGTCGAAATAGTCATGACCCGCAGCCAACTGGTTGGCGTCAAACAGGATTTCCTCTTCGGACTCCAGGGAACCTTTTTTCCGCGTATACACCGGGTATTCCTTCCCAACTTCAAACCGGGTGATATACCAGTAGCCGTTTAATTTGTAGGGCACCGAGGTATCGTCTTCGCGGATGCGGGCTTTCATCTCCTGGAACAATTCTTCCCGGAATTTTTCCGTGTGGGCGGTCATTTGACGGAAATAGGCGTTTTCGGCCTCCAGGTATTCGATAACTTCAGGGCTTTCCCGTTCCCTGAGCCAGTAGTACTCATCCACCCGTTTTTTGCCGTGGATTTCGAGTATGTGGGGGTTTTTAGTGGCAATGGGCGGCATGGGCTGGGGCATTTTCGGGGTTCCTTTTTGATACCATGTGGCAAAAATAGCATTTATGCACTGAACTCCCCAAGGCGGATTTCCCTTCGGGCCGGGCCGTAAAAAAGACGTATTTTCGCCTGAGAGAAACCCAAAAAACGCGAAGATATGTTCGGAGACCTGATGGGGATGATGGGGAAACTCAAGGAATCCCAGGAAAAAGTAAAAGCCACCCGTGAACGACTCAAAACGGTCACCCTCCGCGAATCCAGCCCGGACGGACTGCTGGAAGTAACCGTTTCGGCATCCCGGGAGATCAGGGATATTCAAATTTCGGGGGAATTATTGGGTGACAAGGAACAATTGACCGACTACCTGGTGACTGTTGTAAACCGGGCAATGCAAAAAGCCGGGGAAATCCACGACGCCGAATTGTCGGCTGCGGCCAAAGAAGGGATGCCGGACATCCCGGGGCTGGACAATTTCCTGAAATAGGTATGCCGGAAATTCCGTATCTTGATAATGCCTAACACCCAGAGATGCTCGAATACCTGAATGAAGGCGAAAGCGGTTGCCGGTTTGTGGTGAAAAGCGCCCAGGGCCACCCGCTATTGGAAAGCGTTTCCTTCCCGAACCGGGAGGATGCCCGTGAACAGGTGCGTCTCCTCCAGCCAACGCTGCGCGACCCGGCCATTTTTGAACGGCGGACGGATCACCGGGGCCGGTTTCAGTTCACCCTGCGCTCCCCCGGGGGGCAGGTCCTCGGGCACAGCCAATTCTACCAGTCCGAAGCGGGCATGGAGAACGGGATTGCCAATATTCGCCAGCAACTGGGTTCGCTGGAACTCTGACAGAGACCTGTGAATCACCGGCCGGTACCCATTGGCACAGCCGGAACTACCCCCTCCGCACAGCGGGAACTGCCCCATTGGCGGGTTACCCGTGCGAATTTCCGGTTAAAGCTGTATCCCTGAAAGTACTTCCAGTACGCGCATATGCATCGCATCTGTGTAATCCAGGTGGGTGACCATCCGGAGCTTGCCCTGCCCCATGCCGATCAGGCGGATACCGGATTCCTCCATGACTCTCATGAATTCCGATTCGGATACCCGGGGCGTATCGAGTTCAAAGATGACAATATTCGTTTCAACCGGGGCCACGTACCGGACAAATGGCTGCGAATCAAGCACCTCGCCGATCTGGGAAGCCCTTTGGTGGTCTTCCCGCAGCCGGTCGATATGGTGGTCCATGGCGTAAATGGCAGCCGCCGCCAGATAACCGGCCTGCCGCATGCCCCCCCCGAGTACCTTCCGGATTCGCAGGGCTTCCTGCATGGCCTCCCCGGACCCCACAAGCAGGGAGCCCACCGGGCATCCCAGTCCTTTGCTCATGCAAACGCTGATGGTATCAAAGGTTTTGCCGTAAAAGGCTGCATCCCCTGCCCCGTTGGCCAGTGCATTCCAAAGCCGGGCTCCATCCAAATGCAGGGCCAGCTGGTTACTTTCGCATACCTTCCGGATCTTTTCGATTTCCCCGGTATCCCAGCAGGCCCCTCCCCCCTTGTTGGTCGTGTTTTCCAGGCACACCAGGCGGGTTCTCGGACTGTGATAGAAATCCGGCGGGTTGATGGCAGCTGCCACCTGATCGGCCCGCATCATCCCCCGGTCGCCGTCCACGAGTTTGCAGGACACACCGCTGTTAAAACTCACGCCCCCTCCTTCGTAGTTGTATACATGGGCGAATTTATCGCAGATAAGCTGGTCCCCGGGCTGCGTATGCAGCTTGATGGCCGTTTGGTTGGCCATGGTGCCGCTTGGGAAAAACAAGGCTGCCTCCCTGCCGAAATAGGCTGCAACCTTTTCTTCCAGTGCCGACACCGTAGGGTCTTCCTTAAAAACATCATCCCCTACCTCGGCCTGCATCATCGCTTCCAGCATGCCGGGCGTGGGCCGCGTCACCGTATCGCTGATCAGGTTTATTTCCAAGAGACCGGGATTTCGTCCGTACAGCCGGAGCCTATGGGTGAGCCGTCCGGTATTTTGGGTGCATCCGGGACCTTAACAAGCTCAGGGTGCTCCCGGAAACGGTCTATACGCCTCACGATTTCCCGGGCCATATCCGAATCCCCGGCCCGCAGCATCTGTCCGCGGATCGCGTCCAGGGCACCCTGGGCTATTCCGTTAACCTGCGGGTGTACCCCTGGATTTTTGGCAAGTGCCATCAGGTGTTCCAGGGTCCGGAACCCGACTACCTCGCGGATGGACTTCTGGTAATCCCCGGATGTGCGGGTTTCGAAGGCCGTATCCAGCAGGGGCTCCAGCACATCTTCCAGGCCGGGAAGGGACGAATCCAGAGCGTGCTGGTGTACCAGGCGTGAAGCTCGTTGAGGGTGCAATAAAAACCCGAGGGTCATATCCGCCGAAGTTTCCGCTGCCCCCAGGGCATCAAAGGACGGCCCGGTCCGCCCTTTGAAGGACTCCCTGCCGGCCCGATACCCCATGGCCCGGGGCGGGAACCATTGGAGGATGTTTTGCGGGATTGCCAGCTCTTCGGGTTCCAGGGTCCTGAGGAGGGCCTCCAGGGCCGCCTCCTGCTGCCTGGCGTCTACCGGGGACCAGGCGGCGGATTCCTGACCGCGCACGGCGTAGTTGTAGTCGAGACCCCCGATCAGTTTGCTTACGGCCTCCGTTTGATAGCGATGGAAAAAATACAGGGGCACAAATACGTCTTCCAGGACGCTCAGGGGTTCCCCCGTGCGGATATTCGCCGGGGAGAACTGCTCCATGGCCTTGCGCCGAACCCGCAGCACGCGTTCGAGCTCTTCTGAAGCGTTTGCCCCATTATCCCAAAGATGTGCATAGGCGTGCGCCCCGCCGGCCGGGCGGGCATCCTGATCTGAAATATAGCGCAGGCCGTTGGCTTCAGCCTCCCTGAGCAGTTCAGACAGGGCCTCCCGCTCATCGGTGCCTTCGGGGAAATCCGAGTAGGCATACGCCACTGTTACTTTGTCCCACTCCCCGATTCCCGTATCGTAGGCTTGTGAAAAATCGATCTTACCATTATCCAGCCGCACATAAGGATGCGGGTAATCCATGACTGAGGCGCGGTTGTTGGTGCTTGCGGCAAAATTATGGGCAAAGCCCAGCGTATGGCCGATTTCGTGGGCGGACAATTGCCGGATTCGGGCCAGTGCCAGTTCGAGCATGGGCGATGTGTTTTCGTCCGAATTGGCAAACGGGCCGTCGGTCAGCGCCTGGGCGATCATAAAATCCTGGCGGATGCGCAGGCTGCCAAGGCTTACGTGCCCCTTGATGATTTCCCCGGTCCTCGGGTCGGCTACACTACTTCCGTAACTCCACCCCCGGGTAGACCGGTGGACCCATTGGATGACGTTGTAGCGCACATCCAGGGGGTCTGCGTCGTCCGGCAGCATTTTAACCTGAAAAGCATTCGTATAACCAATGGCCTCAAAGGCCTGGTTCCACCAGCGGCCGCCTTCCAGCAGGGCAGACCGGACGGGTTCCGGCGTCCCGTTATCCAGGTAGTAGACAATCGGCTCAACCGCCTCGCTGCGCTCGGCAGAAGGATCTTTTTTCTCCAGCCGGTGTCTCGGGATGTACCGCTTGACAATCGGTTGTTCCACCGGGGTGGCGTAGTCGTAATAACTAAAGGGGTACACCCCGCTCCGCGGATCAAAGGCGCGCTTTTCGAAGCCCGGGTCCGGCAACTTGATCATGGAGTGGTGCTGGGCCACGGTTACCAATTTCGGGTTGGGGGCCACCGAACGGATATAATTGCCTTTGGGATCTCCTTTGAAAGTGAGCAACACATCGAGTTCAATGTTTTCCGGAAAGGCCCGGGTGCGCTCCAGGTTTACCGCACTTTTACTGGTATCCAGGCTGTAGCTGCCCTGATTGGTCCGTTTGAGTCGGTCGGAAACACCGTGCATATCCTGCATCAGGAAAGGGGTCAATTCCACGATATGCCGTTCCCCGATCGTCTCCACTATCGGGAAGCCAAAGAGTACGGAACGGGCAAAAGCCTGTTCCACCGATTTGCGTTCGAGTTCATTGTCCGTGATGGCCCGGTATTCCAGGTTGGGCTGGATGAGCAGGAGCTTGTTTCCCGCCTTCCGGAAGAAAACCACCTGCTCGTTCCCCAGCTGCCCGCGGTCCAGGCCGATATCGTTGCTGCCAATTCCGCTGCTCAGGGAATAGACATAGAGGAATTCTGTTTCCAGTTTGTCGACCTCCAGGTATACCTTGCCTTCGGAGTCGTCGTAGTAGAAATCAAAATATCCTTCGAATTTTTGATACTCCGCACTTTTTTCCTGAAACTGGCCGGGCACTAGCAGCGGGCTCAGCATAAGCACGACCAGGAATATTCGGTTTTTCATCTTGTGTTATTTGCGCCACAATGTAGCCAAAAATGCAGGGAATCGAAATACGGATGTCGCAAAAATACCGCCGGAAATACATGGATTTCGTTCCGGGATGGGTGCGAAAAACGATACGATGCAAAAATTCCCGCTGCCCTTGCCTGTTCCCCATAAAAAGGCGGTATATTAAAAGAAAATCTTCCAATTTATGGCAGGGGACGGCAAAAACATCTTTACCGCATATCACCGGGATCCCAAACTCTTCGACGAATTGTACGACCGGGAAGGAAATGTGACTGCCGTTTACAAAAAATTATTCAAGCTTTACGGGAAGCATTCCATCGCGGATTATTTTGAGCTCAACAAAAAGGCCAAGGCCTCTTTTTTCAACCAGGGGATCACATTCCGCGTCTACAGCGAGGACAAAACCAATGAGAAGATCTTCCCCTTTGACCTGTTCCCCAGGATCATCGGTGCGGAAGAATGGGACCATATTGAGCGGGGTGCGAAACAACGCTGCCTGGCCCTGAACAAATTTCTCTGGGATCTCTACCACGAACAGCAAATACTCAAGGACGGGGTGGTTCCCCTGGACCTGGTGACGACCTCGGAGAATTTCCTGGACCAGATGATCGGCGTGGACCCGCCCGGGGGCATTTACACGCATATTTCCGGAACGGATATCATCCGGCACAACGACGGCCAGTTTTACGTGCTGGAGGACAATATCCGCTGCCCGTCCGGGGTGAGCTACGTTCTGAGTAATCGGACGGCTTTGAAAAGAGCGCTTTTCGGGGTATTCAACCACTACGATGCCCATACGGTAACCAATTACGCGGAAAACCTGCTGGAACTGCTGGAAACGGTCAAACCCGGGGGAGTGGATATCCCGAACACGGTGGTGCTCACCCCGGGCATGTTTAATTCGGCCTTTTACGAACACAGCTATCTGGCCAAGACAATGGGCGTGGAACTCGTAGAGGGACGCGACCTGTTCGTCGAAAACGATTTTGTCTATATGAAGACCATTGCCGGCCCGGAGAAAGTCGATGTCATCTACCGCCGCATCGACGATGCCTTCCTGGACCCCCTGGAGTTCCGCAAAGATTCCTCCCTGGGCGTCCCCGGCCTGTTTGCCGCATACAAAAAGGGGAACGTGACAATCGCCAATGCCCCGGGTACCGGTGTGGCGGACGACAAGGCCGTCTATACCTACATGCCGGATATTATTCGGTATTACCTGGGGGAAGACCCGATTCTGAACAATGTCAAAACGTACCATTGCAGCCGAAAGGAGGAATTGGAATACGTCCTGGAAAACATCCGGGAACTCGTAATCAAGCCCGTCGATGAAGCGGGCGGGTACGGGATCTCTATCGGGAATACCCTGACCGATGAGCAGGTAGAGAAGGTGCGCCGGGAAGTGCGGGAATCCCCCCGGAAATACGTGGCCCAGCCCATCCTGTCCCTTTCGGTCCACCCAACCTATATCGAGGAATCCCAGTCGTTTGAACAGCGGCATATCGACCTGAGGACCTTCACCGTCATGGGGCCGGAGCGAAGTTTCGTGCTCAAAGGAGGTCTTACGCGCGTGGCGCTCAAAAAAGGAAATCTGATTGTAAATTCATCCCAGGGCGGCGGGTCCAAGGACACCTGGGTACTTAAAAACTGATCATATGCTGGCGAGAGTTGCAGACAACCTATTCTGGATGGGTCGGTATATCGAACGGGCCGAACATACGGCGCGGTACCTGAATGTGAATTACTTCTCCTCCCTGGACGCACCCAACAGTACTTCCCAGTCGCGTGACTTTGTGATGCGCTCCATGCTGTACATGGTGGGCGAACCCGCCACCGACGATATGAATATCGACGAGGACCGCGTACTGACCCGTATTGGCATGGACCGGGAATTTGGCCCCTCGGTCATTAACTCCATTTGTTACGCGCGGGAAAATGCGCACTCGGCCCGGGATCTGATCTCAACCGAACTCTATGAATCGATCAATAAATTCTACCATTTTGCAGAGAACTACCCGGTTAAAAAGTTTGTAAAAACGGGATTGTACGAGTTTACCTCCCAGGTGACGGAAATGACGGCTGTACTCCGGGGCAAGATCCGGGGTACCCTCCTGCACGACAGCATCTACGCGATCATCATGATGGGGGTAAACCTGGAGCGGGCCCTGCAAATTACCCGGATTATCAACGCCAAATACAACGATGCCAAGATGTCCCCGGGAAGCTATGGCGACCGGTTCCGCAACAGTTACGAATGGACCACGCTGCTCAAATGCGCCGAATCCTACGATATGATGCGACGCTATTACAAAAAAACCCCAAACAGCCTGTGTACCCTTGAATTCCTGATACTGAATTCCAAATGTCCGAGGTCCGTTATGAACAGCCTGAACCAGGTTTACCGGCACGTCTGCACCCTGGATCCTTTAAAGTCCCGCGACAAGGACTCCACCGCATTTTTGGTGGGGAAAGTCCGGGCAGAGTACCAGTTCAAGCGGGTTGAAGACATCGAAGGCAATATCCAGCAATTTATCGAGGATATCCTCAGCGATTTATCCGCTATTGGCGCCCGGATGGAAAAAGAGTTTTTCCATTACTGATATTCCGAATTTTAAAATACCTTCAAACCCTTATCTGAGCGAATGGCTGAGACATACACCATACGGTATACAGCCGAAAATCGATACGACCACCCGGTGGTTGAAGCGAGCTGGCAGTTCCTGATCGTCCCGCTGGAGAATGCCTCCCAAAGCCTGGGTCGCGTCTTTTTTTCCAATAGCCGGGGGGCTAACTGGGAATTCTCCCAAAATGGGTTTGGATTTACCACCATCCGGGTTCGAAACCGGCACGAACTGACAGATATAGCTTTCGAAGCCGAATTCGAGGTGCTGAAGCAACCCGACAACCCCTTTGATTTTGACCCGTCTGCAGTGCCCGACTACCGACCCGGGGATTTCCGGGAACTTTCCTTCCGCCTGGAGCACCAGATGTTTCTAAAACCCAGCCCGCTGACCCTGCTCCCGGACTCAAAGGATTGTTTCCGTTTCGACACCGGGGTCAATTGCATGGAAAATCTCACCCGGTTAAACGCCTGGGTGTACGAAGACCTGGACTATATGCCCGGGGAAACGGGGGTGGACACCCCGCTTTCGGATATCCTCGATAATCGCAAAGGGGTTTGCCAGGATTTTGCGCATTTGTTTGTTGCCATTGCCCGGGAGCACGGGTTGCCCGCGCGTTACGTTTCGGGCTACCTCCATCAGGGGATGGGGTATGTGGGCGATGCCCAAATGCACGCCTGGGCGGAGGCCTTCGTACCGGGGATCGGTTGGAAGGGCTTTGACCCGACCAATAACCTCCTGGCAGCTTCGGACCACATCAAAGTGGCCCACGGGAGGGATTATTCGGATTGCGCCCCGATCAAAGGCGTGGTATTCGGGCCGGGTGGGAATAGCAGCAACCATCAGGTGGCCGTGAGCAGCCAGCAGTAAATCTGCCGGCCTGCCATGCCCCGCAATTCGCAAAAACAACTTACTTTTACACTCCAAATGCAGTACGAATGAAAGAGAAATTTAAGTCTCTTATGGAACGCCTTGGCGCGTTAAGGAGGTATCTTTGACATAGGTGCCAAACGCATCGAGATTCAGAACGAAGAGGAAAAAACGCTGGAACCCGGCTTCTGGGACGACCCGGTTGCCGCCCAGGGCTTCATGAAGCGCCTGGACACCCTCAAGGGTTGGGTGGAGGAATTCGAAACCGCCGAATCGCTCCTTTCCGACCTGGAGGTAATGGTGGAATTCCACGAGGCGGGTGAGGTAGCTGAAGAAGAAGTGGCACGGCACCTCAAACGAGCTACCGACGCCATTGAAAAACTCGAGTTCCGCAACATGCTTTCCGACGAAGGGGACGACCTCACCGCCGTGCTGCAAATCACTGCAGGCGCTGGTGGGACAGAAAGTTGCGACTGGGCATCCATGCTGATGCGCATGTACATGATGTGGTCCGAGAAAAACGGCTACAAAGTCCGGGAACTCAACTATCAGGAGGGCGACGTGGCCGGAATTAAAACCGTCACCCTGGAAATCGAGGGGCCGTTTGCCTTTGGCTGGCTCAAGGGCGAAAACGGCGTACATCGCCTGGTCCGAATTTCCCCTTTTGACAGCAATGCAAAACGACATACTTCATTTGCCTCGGTGTATGTCTACCCGCTCGCGGACGACAGTATCGAAATCGAGATCAACCCGGCCGATATCGAAATCACTACGGCCCGGTCCAGCGGGGCGGGGGGACAAAACGTCAACAAGGTGGAGACCAAAGTCCAACTCGTCCACAAACCTACGGGGATTCAGATTTCCTGTTCGGACTCCCGGAGCCAGCACGACAACCGGGCGACTGCCCTGAAAATGCTGAAATCCCAGCTTTACGAGATTGAACTGCGCAAGAAGCAGGAAGCCCGGGAAGCGATCGAATCGTCCAAAATGAAGATTGAATGGGGCTCGCAAATCCGCAACTACGTCATGCATCCCTATAAGCTGGTCAAGGACGTGCGTACCGGGGAGGAAACCGGAAATGTGGATGCGGTAATGGACGGGGAGATCAATGACTTCCTGAAGGCCTTTTTGATGATGACCGGGCAGGAAAATTCCGCCTGAGACCCCTGGCAACCCTAAGAAATCACCGACATGTACACAATTTATCACAACCCCCGCTGCCGGAAATCCCGGGAGGGCCTGGCCATCCTGGAAGCATCCGGGAAACCCTTTGAAATTGTCCGTTACCTGGACGACCCGCCTACCGGGGCAACCCTGCGGGAATTGCTCGACAAACTCGGTATGCCCGCCCGCTCGCTGATCCGGACCGGGGAAGCTGTTTGGAAAGCGTCTTATAAAGGGAAGGAATTGAGCGAAGAGGAATTGATCGCTGCCATGTCCGAGCACCCAAAACTCATTGAGCGGCCCATAGTTGCCAGCGAATCGAAAGCCGTCCTGGGCCGGCCGCCCGAGGCGATCAAAGATTTTCTTACTAACTGATTACCAGTTTGTTTAATCGAAATTTGGGTTTTAACAAACATTTAACCAAAAGCAGTTAAACCCTGCACCTTGTAAACTATCTAAAGAAACGACACATGAGAACGCGTGTTTTACTGACATTCCTGTTACTCGGAGGGCTGTTTGCAGCCGAAGCCCAATACGGCTACGGGGCGAATCCCTATTACGGCGGACGCCGACGCAATGTCGTCCCGCAGGCGGAAGCCCCTCCCAAAGAAGTAGCGCCCAAAACTGCCGAGGAACTGGTCTCGGAAGAAATGCCCGAAATCATCCAGGCGGTGGGACTGAACGACTTTGAAGCTGCCGTAGTTTCCTCCATCCTCACCAAATATGTGCAGAAAAGGATGGAATTGCGGATCCTGGAACTCTCCCCGGAAGCAACCCGGGAGGCGCTGGAGCGGCTGGGTATCGAACAGCGGAAGGAGCTCGAAGAGGGGCTGCCGCAGGACAAGTACCAGGCGATGATTGAACTGGAGGAAAATCGGTATAACACAAAAAAGTTCAAAAAGAAAAAACGAAAGAAGAAAACCTAGAACTTCATGAGACACTTCCTTATCCTGCTCTTTGCAGCAATTTCCCTGAACCTGCAGGCTCAACGACCCCAGGGTCCGGGAGAAAAAAGCATCACACTAACCGGTACAGTACTGGATCAGGATACAGGAAGACCCCTGGAGTACGCTACCCTCGTCCTTCAAAAAGTGGGCGAACCGTCGAATGTCACCGGCGGTATTACCGACATTGACGGGAAATTCAACGTGACAACCGAACCCGGTCGATACAACATCCGGGTGGAATACATCTCCTACCTCCCCTACACCCTGGACAACCAGCTATTGAGGCAATCCCGGGACCTCGGTGAAATTCGCATGGCGATCAACGCCCAGGAGCTGGATGCCGTGGAGGTCGTCGGGGAACGCACCACCGTGGAAGTCCGGCTGGACAAGAAAATCTACAATATCGGGAAAGACCTCACCAACAGCGGGGCCACTATCTCCGACGCCCTGAACAACGTCCCCTCGGTTACCGTAGACGTGGAAGGCGCCATCAGCCTCCGGGGAAACGAAAACGTCCGGATCCTGATCAACGGCAAGCCGTCTGCCCTGGCCGGCTTCGGCTCTACCGAGGCCCTGCAGCAATTGCCGGCCGACGCCATTGAGCGCGTTGAGGTAATCACCAGCCCCTCTGCCCGGTACGATGCAGAAGGGACTGCCGGTATCTTGAATATCGTTCTCAGGAAGGAAAAAACACTGGGTTTCAACGGCTCGGTAAATACCTATATCGGGGTGCCCGTGAATTCGGGCATAACGGCCAACGGAAATATCCGTACCGACGCTTTCAACTTGTTCAGCACGCTGGGCTACCGCTACCGGGATGCCCCGGGCAACGGGTATTTCGACAACTCCTACACCTCGGGTTCCTTTGACCGGATCATCGAGGACCGGGATATCAACCGATTGAACAGAGGGCTCAACTGGAATATCGGGATGGAATACTTCCTCAACGACCAGTCCAGCCTTACCGGGAGTTTCTTTTACCGGTTGGGGAATGACGACGACCAGACAGACAACAATACCACCCGTTTCGTCGGTTCGGAAATCGATAGCCGGACACTGCGGCAGGAACTCGAGTCCGAGGACGACCGGAGCTATCAGTGGTCGCTGAATTACACGAACAATTTTAACGATGACGGACACAAGCTTACCGCCGATGTCCAGATTGGGCGCGACCGGGAAGACGTCGCCACGGTGATTGAGGAGCGCACCACCTTCCCCCAGGATGGCCTGGTGGCCCTGGAAAATGTTGCCCAGGAGGAGAATTCAAACGAATATCTCATCCAGGCCGATTATGTCCTCCCGATGGGTGAATCCCAATTTGAGGCCGGATTTCGGTTTGACCTGGAGGAGGAGATCACCAGTTTCCGCCTCGACTCCCTGGACCGGGCCAGCGGGCAGTTCGTGGTCAACGAGTTGCTGACCAACACTTTTACCTACAATGAGGATGTCTATGCGGCCTATACCCAATACGGGAGTAAAATCGGGAAATTTTCCTTCCTGCTCGGGCTCCGGTTGGAGAATACGCGCCTGAGGGGCGAATTGGAATCGGAATTTGACCCCACCGCCCTGGAAGAGGAACTCGGGGTAGATGTGGATGTGAATTTCGACAAGAATTACCTGGGGCTCTTCCCGACGGTGAACCTGATCTATGAAATTGGGGAGAACGAGAATATTTCCCTGGGGTATAACCGCCGGATCAACCGTCCCCGGGGCTGGTTTATCAACCCGTTCCCTTCCCGGGACTCGCGTACGAACGTTTTCCAGGGAAACCCCGACCTGAACCCGGCCTTTTCGAATACTTTCGATTTAGGCTACCTGAAGCGCTGGGATAAACTGACCTTCAATACCTCCGTCTATTACCAGCGGGAAACGGATTCCTTTGAACGTATCCAGGAATCCACCGGGCAGACTACCACAGATGGGATCGACATCATCCGCTCCATCCCGATCAACCTGTCTACCAACCAGCGGTACGGGGGCGAGGCGAGTATCCTGTTTAACCCCTCCCGGAAATTCCGGATCAACTCGAGCTTCAACATCTTCCGGTTTGTGAACGAAGGCTTCTTCAACGGCGTGGATTACGGGGCTGAGAACACCAGCTGGTTTGCCCGCCTGGGATCCAAGGTCACGCTGCCTGCCGCCATCGAATGGCAGACAAATGCCTTTTATTTCGGCCCGCGCCAGAATGCCATCACGGATACCAAGGGGATTTTCTCCCTGAACCTGGCTTTTAGCAAGGATATCATTGAAGACAATGGCACGATTACCTTGAACGTCAACGATTTTTTCAACTCCAGGAAGCGCCGTTCCTTTACCGAAACCGAATTCTTTACCTCGGACAGCGAATTCCAGTGGCGGCAACGCTCCGTGACCTTTTCGTTTATCTACCGCTTCAATGAACAGAAAAAGCGGAATGCCGGCCGCGGGGGCAATGGAAACTTCGATGACGATGGGGAATTCGAAGGCGGTTCGGGTTCCTGAGCCCCGGAACTATGGCCTGTGCAACGCTTCAAGTCCGGGCGCAACACATAAAGCCCGGGCGGTGCGCCTTACGAGCGCCTTCCGGTGAACAGCCGCAAGCGCTGCCAATCACATAGAGACCAAATGCAAAAAGAGCGGGAAAACATCCCGCTCTTTTTTCGTATTTTTCTTAATTCTTGTCCGGAATCGACCCGGGATGTTATGCCTGGCGGCGACGCGCTTTCTTCGCCTCGCGCCGCTCTTTCCAGAGTTCAAGCAGGTTGCCCCCCAGCCAATAAGGTACTACAAAAGCCAGCAGGAAGATCATCAGCCAGAAACCGATGGTAACGATGGTTAAAAAGGCCAGGAAGCCGAGGTATTGGTCGAACTCAAACATATCGTTAGCTTTTCACCACAAAGATAGTGGGAATCGGACCAATCCTACAAATCAAATGCAAAAAAAACATCTCTCCCCCACCCGCGCCTCCACGGAAATTTTGGGCTGAATCCGTACCTTTGGGTAAAATACCCAAACATGGAATACCGTACAGAAAAAGACACCATGGGCACCGTGCAGGTGCCCGCCGACAAATATTGGGGCGCCCAGACCGAGCGCTCCCGGAACAACTTTAAAATCGGGCCGCCCGCGTCCATGCCGCTGGAAATCGTCTATGGCTTCGCCTACCTGAAAAAAGCGGCCGCCTACGCAAATTGCGACCTCGGGGTGCTCCCGGAGGAAAAGCGCGACCTGATCGGCCGGGTTTGCGACGAAATCCTGGAGGGAAAACACGACGACCAGTTCCCGCTGGTCATCTGGCAGACCGGTTCGGGCACCCAGAGCAACATGAACGTGAACGAGGTGATCGCCAATCGGGCCCACGAACTGGCCGGTCACACAATTGGCGAGGGGGAGAAAACGCTCCAGCCCAACGACGATGTGAACAAGTCCCAGTCGTCGAACGACACCTTCCCCACCGGGATGCACATTGCGGTTTACAAAAAACTCGTGGATGTGACCCTGCCCGGAGTCCGGGCACTGCGGGATACCCTGCAGGCTAAGTCGGAGGCGTTTATGGACGTAGTCAAGATTGGAAGGACCCACCTGATGGATGCCACCCCGCTGACCCTGGGCCAGGAGTTTTCAGGCTATGTGGCCCAGCTCAATTTTGGGATCCGGGCCCTGGAGAATACGCTGGACCACCTTTCGGAACTCGCCCTGGGAGGTACAGCCGTGGGCACCGGCCTGAACACGCCCAAAGGATACGACGTTAAAGTGGCCGGGTATATCGCCGAGTTCACTGGTTTGCCTTTCAAGACAGCGGGTAATAAGTTTGAGGCCCTGGCAGCCCACGACGCACTGGTGGAAACCCACGGCGCCCTGAAACAACTGGCGGTTTCCCTGAATAAAATCGCCAACGATATTCGCATGATGGCCTCCGGCCCGCGTTCCGGAATCGGGGAGATCATTATCCCGGCCAACGAACCCGGGAGCTCTATTATGCCCGGCAAAGTGAATCCCACCCAGTGCGAAGCGCTCACCATGGTTTGTGCCCAGGTAATGGGCAACGACGTGGCCGTCACTGTAGGCGGCACGCAGGGGCATTACGAATTAAACGTCTTCAAACCGGTAATGGCCGCAAATGTCCTGCAGTCCGCCCGGTTGATCGGGGATGCCTGCCGGAGTTTTGAAGCGCATTGTGCCTCGGGCATCGAACCCAACCGGGATACCATCGAAAAGCTCCTGAACAATTCGCTGATGCTGGTCACCGCCCTGAATACGAAAATCGGGTATTACAAGGCCGCCGAAATTGCCAATGCGGCCCATAAAAACGGGACGACCCTCAAAGAAGAGGCCGTACGCCTCGGATATGTAACCGAAGCCGAATACGACCAGTGGGTCCGGCCGGAAGATATGGTGGGCAGCCTGGACAAATAGCTGCTTATCCTTACCGGAAATCCCTATTTAACATCAAAAAGCCGCCCGGGTTGGGCGGCTTTTTTTTCGCTTAAGTGAATCGTGTGTATTACTTCAGCTCGAACTTGTTCGTGCCGAGGAGTGTTAAGCGATCGTCGTATACATTCACCATGTAGTTGCCTTCCGCGAATTCACCGGAGTAGTTGCTCACGTAGTCACATACGTCCAGCGCGCTGTTCTCGTAGTAGAAATTCGTGGCTTTCGTATAGGTGATGGTAGGGCCGTCTTCCACAGAGGTGGTATTGCTGCCTCCCATTACGTTCCCCTGGGGGTCCAGCACCTCGATGTAGAATTCCCGGTCACCGGCTTCGGCAATGACGTTGTCGGCAACGGTAAAGCAAACCTTGATCTTGTCCGTACGGCGCGCACGGGAAGTGGAAGCCAGGTTGCCGTTGTTCCGCTCGCGGACGGCGTCTACGGAGAACTGGGTCAGGTTCAGGGCAGAGCCGCGCTCAACAGCATCCGCCAGCTGCGTATTCTGAACAACCAGGGAATCGTTGAATACCGTCTGCTTCTCCAGCTCGGTAAACGTGCTGTCGCGCTGCATGGCAATCAGTGTGTTGGACTCGCGCAGGGAGTCTACCTGGCGGAGCAGCTCTTCGCGCTCCTGCTTCAGGATGGATACCTGGCGACGGTAGCGGGAAAGTGTTGACAGGTCGGCCTTCATTGCCTTAACGCTGTCGATGTATTTGGCGATATTGTCCCGGGCGGCAACCAGTTCCTCATTGGTGGCGTTGCTTTCCAGAATCGCCTTGTCGTATTCGGACTTCAGGCTGTTCAGGTCTTCTACTACCAGCTCTTTCTCCTGGGTCAGTACGGCCTCATTCTTTTTTTTCTCCTGGTAAAGGCTGACCGTGTAAATAATCGTCCCGAGCAGGATGACTCCCAACAGACCGGCAATTACCTTCAATCCATTATTGTTTTTTGTCTCTGACATAGTGATAAAAATTAATTTCTTCGTTTTTGGTTTTTTGTTTGTACCACTCTATATACGACCCAGGGCCCGGTCTTAGATTTCTCAAAAGCCTAAAATCCGTGCTTTTTTTCGCTCAGCCCCCTGAATACCGTATCTTTAAGGAAAGAAAAAATCAAGATTTTTATGAAAATAAATCAAAATACCCGGCTGCACCGCCTGATCGTACCCGCCTTGCCATTGCTCGCGGTCCTGATTCTTTTCACTGCCTGCAAGGAGGATAAGAAAGCAGATACGCCCCCGGACACTCAGGCAGAATCCGCGGAGCCCGGAACAACTGAAGCGTCCGCGGACTTACCCGTCGTACATCCTGTTTCCCATGCCACTGCCGTCCTGGAATGGGACGGTACCACCATTTATATCGACCCGGTTGGCGATGCCGCCCGCTTTACCGGTTACGACGCCCCGGACATTGTCCTGGTAACGGATATCCACGGCGACCACTTCAGTTCCGGGACCCTCGAGGCCCTGCCCCTTGAAGATGCCCGGCTGATTGTCCCGCAAGCCGTCGCCGAACAAATGCAGGATGCCCTGGCCGCCCAGGCGGAAATCCTACCGAACGGCTCTGAACTGGAGGCCTCCGGGATCCGCATCACCGCCATCCCCATGTACAACCTTCGGGAAGAGGCATTGGATTTCCATACAAAAGGGCGGGGCAACGGATACATTCTGGAGAAAAACGGTACGCGCGTGTACTTTTCAGGGGATACCGAGGACATCCCGGAAATGCGCTCCCTGAAGGGGATCGATATGGCATTTGTCTGTATGAACCTTCCCTATACGATGCCCGTGGAAAGTGCCGCCAACGCGGTTTTGGCATTTGCACCCGAACGGGTCTACCCCTACCACTACCGGGGCAACCCGGATGTCAGCGATACCGGGAAGTTTCGGGAGCTCGTGGAAGCCGGCAACCCCGAAATCGAGGTAGTCCAACTCGACTGGTACCCGGGGGAGGATTATTGAATTCGGGGCTGTTGGGCAGCCAGTCCTTAGAAATAGAATTGCCTGATGTAACAATTAATCGATTCCTACGTCTAATTCACCGGGCTCCCCGGCCCGGTACTCCAATTGAATAAATTTCCGATTTATGAAAATTTCCTTTCTGAGGCATACGCTACTGGGCCTGGGCGCCCTGCTGCTGGTTGCCTGCGCGGGTGAAACCGAAAAGCCGGCTACTGCCTCCGAATTCTCTGTGCCCGTAACCTATTACCAACTGGACAACGGCCTGAAAGTCATCCTCTCGCGGGATACCACGGCCCCGACAGTGATAGTTGCGGTCTACTACAACATTGGTTTCCGCATCGAACCAAAGGACCGGACGGGTTTTGCCCATTTATTTGAACACATGATGTTCCAGGGTTCAGAAAACCTCGGAAAAATGGAGTTTATCAAACTCGTCCAACAGAACGGCGGGGTCCTCAATGGGTCCACGCGATTCGATTTCACGAACTATTTTGAAATCGTCCCGTCCCACAAACTCGAAACCATGCTATGGGCCGAAGCCGACCGGATGCGGGGCCTGGATATTACACAGGAAAACCTGTCCAACCAGCAGGGGGTGGTGAAAAATGAAGTGAAGGTCAATGTGCTCAACCAACCCTACGGGGGGTTCCCCTGGCTCGATATGCCCCAGTATGCCAACGAAAACTGGTATAATGCCCATAACTTCTACGGCGACCTGGAGGACCTGGATGCCGCCAACCTGGAAGATGTCCAAAGTTTTTTCAATACCTACTACTCCCCCAACAATGCGGCCCTTGCCGTGGTAGGCGATTTTGAGGAGGCCGAAGCCCGTGCCTGGATTGAGCAGTATTTCGGGGACATCCCGTCGGCGGAGATTCCGCCGCAACCGGATATTTCGGAACCCCGTCAGGAGGAAGAAAAGTCTTTTGTCAAAAACGACTCCCTCGCAAACAAGCCCGCCCTGGCCGTGGCCTATCACATGCCTCAGCGCAACTCGCCGGAATATTATGCCATGGGGCTCCTGGACCAGATACTCGTGCAGGGGGACAACGGCCTGCTGGTTCAGAAACTTGAAAATGAAAAAGGCTTTACCTCCAATGTCAGCGGGGGGATCAACTATCTGGGCAATATGTTTAATTATAAAGGCCCCATGCTCTGGATGTACGACCTGACCTATGACAACGACACCAGCCAGGAAGAAGTCCTGGCAGCCATCGAAGAAGTCATGTCGGGGCTGAAGGACCGCCTGACCCAGGAAATGCTCGACCAGGCGATCGTAAAGATCCGTTCGCAGCTCTACGATAACCTGGGGGGCTCCTTTGGGCTCGGAAGGGCCGATTTGCTTTGCAGTTTCGCGCTTTTTGACGACAATCCCGGCCGGATCAACTCCCTGGAGGATGAATTCCGGAATATCGACCTGGAAACCGTCCGCAAAACCGTAGATGAGTACCTGAGGCCAGGCAACCGGACTGTTTTGGTAACCAACCCGCTCCTGGCAGCAAATGAAAAAACCGAATAACGATGAAAAATTCCCTGTTGAACCTGATTGCGCTGCTCCTGCCGTTGGTATTTCTCACCGGCCAGGAAAAACAGCAGCCCCCAAAGGGAGGAACCCCTAAAAATTTCAGCCTCCCCGAGAAAGAGACGATTGCCTTTGACAACGGCCTGGAACTGGTACTTATCCCGTACGGGTCCATCCCCAAAGCGAATATCCAGGTCTCCGTAAAGACGGGGAATATCCATGAAGGGCCCGACCAAATCTGGCTCAGCGACCTGATGGCCGACCTGATGGAAGAAGGAAGCACCTCGCGTACTGCCAGGCAGATCGCGGATGAGATGGCCGGAATGGGCGGCAACCTGAATATTGGGGTAGGCGCCCACCACACCACCCTGTCTGCTTCCGTTCTCTATGAATTTGCCCCGGACGCCATCGAAGTCCTGGCGGATGTCCTCCGGCAACCCAGCTGGCCGGAAGGGGAGCTCGATCGACTCAAGGGAGATATGAAACGCAACCTGGCGGTTCAGCTATCCCGACCCCGTTCCCAGGCCTACCGGGATTTTATGGCGAGTATTTACCCGGACCACGCCTATGGCCGGGTATTCCCGACGGAAGAGATGATCGATTCCTATACTGTTGCGGACATCCGGGCTTTTTACGAGGCCCAGGTGGGTGCCAGGCGCACCACCGTCTATGTGGCCGGGAACTTCGATGCTGAAGCAGTCAGGGCGGCCGTCCGGAATGCACTCGCGGATTGGCGTGAAGGCCCCGAAGAGTTTTATCCGGTGGCGGAAGCTGCGCCGGCTGAAGTCGTGAAGATCATTGACCGCCCCGGGGCGCCGCAGTCTACCATTTATTACGGATTACCCGTGCCGGATCCGTCCCAGGAAGACTTCCTTGCACTGGATGTCACGAATTCCATTCTCGGCGGCTCTTTTGCGTCGAGGATCACCAGCAATATCCGGGAGGACAAGGGGTACACGTACTCCCCCACGAGCATCTATGACACGAACTACAAAACGGCCCTGTGGTACGAACGGGCCGATGTAACCACGGAGCATACCGGCGCTTCAATAGCCGAAATCAAGAAAGAAATCTCCAGACTGCAGGAGGAGCCTCCCACCCCCGAGGAACTCGAAGGCATCATCAACTATGAATCCGGGATCTTCGTCCTGCAGAATTCGAGCCCATCCGGGATCATCGGCCAACTCGTATTTTTGGACACCCATGAACTGGACGAATCCTTTTTGGAGAACAAGGTGGCCAATATGCACGCGGTTACCCCGGAAAAGATCATGGAACTCACCCGGAAATACATCCGGCTGGAGAATATGACCCTGATCGTCGTGGGCGATAAGGCAAAAATCGAGAGCCAGCTACAGGAGACAGTAGAACTCCCGCTGAAACAGTAATCCCGCCAGGGCGGTTAGTCCCGGACGAGCGGTTAGACCCGGGAAAGCGGTTAGTCCCGGACGAGTTTCTTGTATTTGATGCGCTTGGGAATGCTGTCGGCCCCCAGTCGTTTTTTGCGGTTTTCTTCGTAATCCGAGAAGGAGCCCTCAAAAAAGTAGACCTGTGAATTCCCTTCAAATGCCAGGATATGGGTGCAAATCCTGTCGAGGAACCAGCGGTCGTGCGATATGACCACTGCACAACCGGCAAAATTGTCGAGGCCTTCCTCCAGGGCACGTAGCGTGTTGACATCCAGGTCGTTGGTGGGCTCGTCCAGCAGGAGTACGTTGCCCTCTTCTTTCAGGGTCATCGCCAGGTGAAGCCGGTTGCGTTCGCCACCGGAGAGCATGCTGACCTTTTTATTTTGTTCGCTCCCGGAAAAATTAAAGCGGCTAAGGTAGGCCCTTGAATTGACCTGCCGCCCCCCCATATTGATCAGCTCCTGGGAATCGCTGAAATTCTGCCAAATGGTTTTATCCGGGTCGATGTCCGCATGGCTCTGGTCCACGTAGGCGATCTTAACAGTCTCCCCTACCTCAAAATTCCCCTTATCGGGGGTTTCTTCGCCCATGATCATCCGGAAAATCGTCGTTTTACCAGCCCCGTTCGGGCCAATCACCCCGACAATTCCCGCCTGGGGCAACCGGAAATTCAGGTCTTCATAGAGCAATTTATCCCCATACGCCTTGCTCACTCCTTTTGCCTCGATGACCTGGGTGCCCAGGCGCGGGCCGTTCGGGATGTAGATTTCCAGTTTTTCGTCCAGTTGTTTCTGGTCCTGGCTAAGGAGCTTGTCGTAGTTGTTCAGACGGGCCTTCTGTTTGGCCTGGCGGCCCTTGGGACTCTGGCGCACCCATTCCAATTCGCGCTCCAGGGTTTTCTGGCGCTTGCTCGCCTGCTTCTGTTCCTGGGCAAGGCGCTTGGCCTTCTGCTCCAGCCAGCTGGAATAATTCCCTTTCCAGGGAATTCCCTCTCCCCGGTCCAGTTCCAGGATCCAACCGGCCACGTTGTCCAGAAAATACCGGTCGTGGGTAACCGCAATAACCGTTCCCTTGTACTGGGCCAGGTGGTGTTCCAGCCAATGTACGGATTCAGCATCCAGGTGGTTTGTGGGCTCGTCCAGCAGGAGCACATCGGGCTCTTGCAGCAGCAGGCGGCACAATGCCACGCGACGGCGTTCCCCGCCGGAAAGGACGCCGATCTTTTTATCCGGCTCCGGCGTGCGGAGCGCATCCATGGCCAATTCCAGTTTCGAATCGAGTTCCCAGGCCCCCGCTGCGTCTATCTGGTCCTGCAGCTTGGCCTGTTTGTCCATGAGCTGTTGCATCTTATCCGCATCTTCATACACCTCGGGCAGCCCGAACATATCGTTAATCTTATTGTACTCGTCCAGGATACGTACGGTTTCCGCGGCTCCTTCCCGGACTACCTCCAGGACAGTCTTGTCGTCGTCCAGATGGGGTTCCTGTTCCAGGTAGCCCACGGTATAGCCCGGGGAGAAAACCACATTCCCCTGGTAATTTGAATCCTCCCCGGCGATAATGCGCAACAAGGTGGATTTCCCGGAACCGTTCAGGCCGAGGATGCCGATTTTTGCCCCATAGAAGAAACTCAGGTAGATATCCTTGAGTACCGGGGTATTCGCGTTTTTATAGGTTTTGGTCACTCCAGACATGGAGAAAATGACCTTTTTGTCGTCAGACATAGTGTTTTACTGTTTTTCAGGATGATTCAATACGGGTCCGGATTGCCGACCCCTGCGCAATGGCCAGGGGCTAAACCCGTCCTTTCAGGGCATTGAAAACCCAGGCAATCGCAAAAAATCCAATGCCCACTGAAGCAAATCCCCATCCGGCTATTTCATCGTACCGGAATGCCCCGAGGGCGATGAGCCCAAGCCCTACAATGATCATAATAACCGTTGCCCAGGCCAGTACTGTGTTCTTATCTTTCATATGGTTCCATGCTAGTTTGGTGAGTCTCCAAATATCGGGATTTTTTAAAAGAAACCCGAAGGCCTCCGGGCCGTTTTCTGTCGCTATCGGCCGGCCGCGGCTCTATTCCCCGGGAAACCGGATTCCACACTCTTTGCGAATCCGGTCCAGGAGCCCGTGCAGCTCCAGGCTATTTTCCAGCGACCAGCGACTGCTCTCCAGCTCGCCGGCCAGCAAACAGCTGTGGACCTCTTCGATTTCATGGGTGTACCCCTTCCCTTTGGTCGGCAGTTCAACGCCGGAAATTTCGCCTTCCCGGTCGATTTCGAACCCATCGGTTTCATGCCAGCGCGGCTCTATATACAGCGATGCCTTTTCGCAGGAAATTTCGGCCCGCATCTCGGAACGGGAACTCAACCCGCTGTACAGGAGTGCAATGGCCTGCGGGTATTCAAACAACAATCCGATCTGCTTCTCCACCCCCGTATCGTGGAAGTGCGATACGGCTTTGAACCCCGTGGGCAACCCCAGGAACCAATACGCCAGGAAAACCGGGTAAATTCCGATATCCAGCAAGGACCCCCCGGCCAGTTCCGGGTTTAGCAGGCGGCCTTTTGGGTCCCGGTCCAGGGCGGCAAAGGCAAAGTCTGCCTTCAGGTAGGCCGGTTTCCCGATTTCCCCGCTCCCCACCAACCGGGCGGCTTCAACGAGTGCCGGGTTGAAGCGGCTCCAGAGGGCCTCCATCAAAAATACACCCTGTTCCCGCGCCGCATCCACAAGTTCGCGCACCTGGGCCTGGTTGATGCCCATGGGCTTTTCACAGAGGACGTTTTTACCGGCCCGGATCATCTGCAGGCTGTGTTCTAAGTGGAATGTGTGAGGCGTGGCGATGTAGACAATATCTACGTCCGGGTCCCCCCCGAGTTCGGCATAACTCCCATACGACTTTTCTGCACCGAATTCCCTGGCAAAATCGGCTGCCCGTTCTGCGTTTCGGGATGCCACAGCGGTTAAACGCCCGCCTTCGACAAGTGCCAGGTCTCGGGCAAAACTACCGGCGATCTTTCCGGGGCCGAGGATCCCCCAGCGGATGGGTTTTTGCATGCTGTCAGATTTTGGTTCTTCCCAAATGTAATGATAAAATCATGCGTATCTTTAGGCCGCCACCGAAGAACCCGGCACCCTTATGGATGAAAAATTCAACAAAAACGAAGACCAGAACCGATTGAAGCTCTCCGAATTGCGTAAACGCTATGCCCGTATCCGCAAAGGCGGTGGCGACAAGCGGATCGAAAAGCTCCATGCAGATGGCAAGATGACCGCCCGCGAACGGATTGAGTACCTGTTGGACAACCCGGAAGAGGCCATTGAAATTGGTGCCTTTGCAGGCTACAACATGTACGAGGAATACGGCGGCTGCCCCAGCGGCGGGGTGGTTGTGAAAATTGGCAAGGTGGCCGGCAGGCTTTGCGTGGTGGTAGCCAATGACGCCACAGTCAAGGCGGGAGCCTGGTTTCCCATCACCGGGAAGAAGAACCTGCGGGCCCAGGAAATCGCCATCGAGAACCGGTTACCCATTATCTATCTGGTGGACAGTGCTGGCGTCTTCCTCCCCATGCAGGACGAAATCTTCCCGGACAAGGAACATTTTGGGCGCATCTTCCGGAACAACGCGGTGATGAGCAGCCTGGGTATCCCGCAAGTGGCCGCGGTTATGGGCAGTTGTGTGGCCGGGGGGGCGTACCTCCCGATCATGAGCGACGAGGCGCTCATCGTGGAGAAAACCGGCAGCATTTTCCTGGCCGGCAGCTACCTGGTTAAAGCGGCCATCGGGGAGACCGTCGACAACGAGACCCTCGGCGGTGCCACCACGCACTGCGAGATCAGCGGGGTAACGGACTACAAGGCCAAGGACGATAAGGATGCCCTGGACCGCATCCGTAAAGTATTCGATAAAATGGGCAGCCGGGATTCGGCCGGGTTTGACCGGGCTGAGCCGAAAAAACCGGCCGAGGACCCACAGACCCTGCATGGGGTATTACCGGCATCCCGCTCGGAACCCTACGACATGGTCGAAATTATCCGGCGGCTTACGGACGGATCGGAATTTGAACAGTACAAGGAAGGTTTTGGAAAATCGCTGTTGTGCGGCTATGCGCGGATTGACGGCTGGGCGGTTGGTATTGTCGCCAACCAACGCAAGGTGACCAAAACTGCCAAGGGAGAAATGCGTATTGGCGGCGTCATCTACTCGGATTCGGCAGACAAGGCTACGCGTTTTATCGCCAATTGCAACCAAAAACGGATCCCGCTCGTTTTCCTGCAGGATGTCACCGGTTTCATGGTGGGCAGCAAGAGCGAACACGGGGGTATTATCAAGGACGGTGCAAAAATGGTCAATGCCGTGAGTAATTCCGTCGTGCCCAAATTCACCGTCATTATCGGAAATAGCTACGGGGCCGGGAATTACGCCATGTGCGGGAAGGCCTATGACCCGCGCCTGATCGTTTCCTGGCCGGGGGCCGAACTCGCCGTAATGAGCGGGAACAGCGCCGCCAAGGTGTTGTTGCAGATTGAAACGGCCGCCCTGAAGAAAAAAGGGGAAACCATCACCCCGGAGAAAGAAAAAGAACTGTTCGAAAAAATAAAAAAGCGATACGACGAACAGATATCTCCTTACTACGCGGCAGCCCGTCTCTGGACGGACGCCATCATCGACCCGGCCGATACGCGTCACTGGATCAGCACCGGCATCGAAGCGGCCAACCACGCCCCTATTGAGCGCGATTTTAACATGGGGGTGTTGCAGGTCTGACGGTAAGCTGCATCCATACTGCCTCCCTGCCTGCCCCGTAATTGAAAATGGCCGGAAGACAATGCTTCCTGCCCAGGCCTGCGCATGGAAACGACGCTACTGCACCCCGGGATTGTTAATGGTCAGCAATTCCTGGCTGGCGCCTTTGAGGAACAGCTTGTGGGTATCCACGCGCTTCTGCTGCTTGCTCGTTCCAAATTGCGTATAGGTAGTTACCTTCAGGTAGCTGGGCGTCAGGCTTTTGTTGCCCAGGTAGGTAACATTGACCTGCCAGGGGCCGGGCGTGGATGGGTCGATTACGTACTCGGCCGTTGAATACCCGCTGATCTTTTCGTCCTCGATCCGGCTTGAATTATCCGCATAGGTGTGCTTCCAGTCATAAGCCGCCCCATTCGGGTTGATGAATTGCAATTCAAACTCCGCCTCGCTGTTGTTCCATTCAAAAACCAGGCGCGTGGCACCTTCCAGGTACGGATCTGTCGTCACCTGCCGCATATCCGTGCCCAGGTCCTCCCCTTCCATCTGGAACAGGTTGTCGCTATCGTGCTGCTGAATCAGCCAGAAGTCGTCCGAGCCAATCAAAAAGCCCTCGTAGAGCAGGTACTGGTACCGGCCAAAAAGCGCTGCTGCCTTGGCGTATTGCCCTGCATCCCGGTAAGCGTTCGCCATATCCAGGTAGGATTGACTATACTCGGGCCGCAGGATAAAGATCTCCTTGTAGAGTTCCCGGGCCTTCATCTCCCGTCCCTGGTCCTGGTAAAGGTAGGCCAGCGCCTTCAGTACAACGGCGTTTCCTGCCAGGCGGAAATTGTTATCCTCAATAATCCGGTCTGCAAACTCCCGGTCCGAGCGCTCCGAATAAAAGTGCTCATAGGCATCCAGGTAGAAATAAGGCGAAGCCGAATACTTCCGGGCATACTGTCGGTATACAGCCTGGGCTTCTTCCGTGGAATTTGCCGCCCGCAGTTCTTGCAGGTAGGTAGGGGCGTTCTCGGCGAGTTGCCCGGCCGAAAGCGATTTCTTGGTTGTGGCAGTGGTGATTCCCGGTATTTTATCCTGGGCTTTATAACTGACATTTGCCGTGTTGATCACAATGACCCCTCCTGCTGCCACGCTCCCGTAGCGGACAGCCATGGATCGGTTGTAAAATATGGCCATGCGTTCAATCAGGTTGATATCCAACCAGCCCGGGGCGGATGTATAGATCATTCCATCCACGTCAAATATTGCCGGGACCTGTCGAAATATCGAACTCTGAGCCCTGAGGAATACGCGTCCCTCATCGGGTTTGGAGCATGTGCCCTGAACCGTGATATTGGCAAACCGGTTGCGCAGGAAATCCAGCAGGCAAACGCCAATCGGGTTGATCTGGTCGCCGGTTAGCATGCGAACGCGGCCTGCCGTGGCATCCGGTTCAATAAAGCCGAAAGCAGTCTGGAATATGCGTTCGTTACCGGGATATTCCTGCTGCAATTCCGCCTGGGATTTCAGGCGTTTGGTCATGGTTACCTCCTCGAGTTCCGTATAATCGGGAACCATTACCAGGTTCAGGAAGCGCGTAACGTCTTCCACCAGGATGCGGATATCCTTCATCCCCGTATAGGTATAAAGGAGCACGTCGCCCGGTGCCGCCTCCACCTCGTAGCGGCCTTCGGAATTAGTAAAAACAGGGTTAGATTCCCCTTCGATGACTACACGGACGTCCTGAAGGGATTCGGATCCGTCTGTTATTTTACCTTTAATCAGCCGGTCTTCCTGGGCCATCACCAGCGCCGGCAGGCAAAGCAATACAAACAATAATCTCATAACTTTTTCTTTTAGCAATTTTTACCCCATAAATTATGCCGAGGCTTTCTTAAAGTTACGAAATAATTGTCAAGTCAGGCATGTTACCTACCATACCACCCATCCGGGTTGAAACCTGGTTGTCAACGTGTTTCCTGATCCCGGATTGCCCTATCGGTCAATTCCCAAGCTCAGGCCGGTGCGCGCCAATCAGGTGCAGTCGGGTCTGCCTGCCGTCCGGGTACACGAAGCCGTCACTGCCGTAAAAGCCGGGTTCCTCAAGCATGACCCGGATATCCCGGCCCCATTCCGGCAGGGTGACCGTGGTATTCAATTCGATGGCGTAGGCCGTGTTTTTATGCAACACGTGTTTGGTTCCGTCCGCCCCGCTGACACCCTCCTGGGCATCCCACATGCCGATAGTGGTCCCTGCCGAATGACCATAGGTGCCCAGCGGATGTGTATAGATGGCGGGCCGAAGCCCTTCGTCACGGCCCGCTTTCAGGGACCGTGCAAGAATCTCATTCCCGGTGCGGCCCGCCTGCATATTCCCGGTGAGGATATCCTGTACCCGGTTCCCGTCGGCCAGGGCCTTTTCCAGGAATTCCGGCGCCTGGGTTTCGCCCGGTCGCAAGACATAGGCCAGCTGCTGGCAATCCGTGTTGAGACGCAGGTAGTTGATTCCAAAGTCGCAATGCAACAGGTCGCCCGGCTGGATAACCTGTTGTTCCGGACGGTCCGAAAAGGAATACAGGTGGCCGCGCAACTCGCTGGCCGACCTCTGGATATCGACGGTAGGGTGGAACCAGGTATCCAGGCCCAGGTCCGTTACGCGCTGGCGCATCCACCACTCCACCTCGGAGGTGGTAGTCCGGCCCGGGGTGATCACCGCATCGGAAAAAGCTTCCGCGATAATATTATGCGTAATCCGCACCAGGTGGGCATAGATGGGCATTTCTTCCGGGATGCGCGTTTCGATCCATCCCACGGCCAGGTCCTCAGCTGATACCACCCGGTCCCGGTATTTCCGGGGAAGATACTCCATGAATGCATCGTAATCCGTCTTATCCAGGCCATCCGCTATATTGTGGTCCTCTGAAAAATTCAGGCCGATGGTCTCCGGGTCGCGCTCCCGGATCAATTCCATCAGCCGCAGCCACTGGTCCGGTTGTTGTTCCTTGTCCCAGGCAGACTGGATGCTCTTTCCGATATTGTAGCGTGCAACTGCCAGACGATCCATATCGCCCGATTCGGGGTCCCGGTAGAACAACAGGATGGTCCGCCTCCGGGCACTGAGCCAGGTAGCGGGCAGGAACGTCTTTAAAACCGGGTCCTCGTTGTATTCCCGTGAAATCAGCACCCACATGTCGATGCCGCTCTGCTCCATGAGTTCGGGCAGGAGGGAATCCAGCCGGCGTTCCAGGAGTTCGTCTACCACCGCTGCCCGTTCGGATTCGGGCAGGACGGCCTGGGTACGGGCCCCGGTTATCGAGGCGATGAGCAGAACAAAGGTCAGTAAGGAGTTCTTCATAGTGTTCGTTGGGTTATCAGGGTATTCAGGATTCAGATTTCAGGTTTTCACTGGCCGATCGGTCGATTTTGCCCGTCCCCGTCTGGGCAAATTTTTCAACAGTGTATATTTCCCTTGGGATTTCGTATTCGGTGAATTTCCCGGAAGCCTTGATACGGTCCAGGAGTTCTCCGGTATCGTGCTGGCCTTCCACATACAGGACAAGCCGCTCCCCGAGACGTTCATCCGGTTCGCCGGCAACAAAATACCGGCAGCTGAGAACGGCAGACAATCGGTTCTCGAGTTGTTCGGCAATGAGTTTCACCCCGCCGGAATTGATCACGTGGTCCCAGCGGCCCAGCCAGCACAGGCTGTCATCCCCCTCAAGGGATACGAGGTCGTTGGTGACTACCGGTTTTTCAAACCGATCTTCGGAAGCAATTACCAGACACCCCCGGTCGTCCAGACTAAAGGAGATGCCCTCCAGGGCCCTGTAGGGGGGTAATTCCTCTTCGGGATTCGTTCCCGGCGGTATGGGTTTCAGTTTGCGCAAGGCCACATGACTCCCCGTTTCGGTCATGCCATAGGTTTCCCAGATTTCCGTGCCTTGCCGCGGCAGTATTTCGAGCAGGGAGGCAGGGACGGGGGCCCCGCCCACAATCAGCTTGTCAATCCGGTCCAGTTTACTCAGTGAAGCCCGCAGTTGCAGGGGCACCATGGCCGTAAAATCGAAACGGCCCGAGACGTCGGCAAGCGGGTCCGAAGAAGGTGCCACGGGCACGATGTCCCAGCCAAGGACCAGGGCGCGGATCAGCATCATTTTCCCGGCAATCGTAGAAAAGGGGAGGCAACACAGGGCCCGGGTGCCCGCCGGCAAGCCCAGGAATTCTCCCGTTTGCCCCGCTCCCGCTACCAGGGCGGATTTCGCCAGGCGGATCGGTTTGGGGGGACCCGTGGATCCCGAGGTATGCTGTACGATGTACGGGGCATCTGAGACCCAATCCATCAAAAAGTCCCCCAGGTCTTTTTCAAAGGGTTCCCCCTCCTTGACCAGGCTGTACGCTACTTCCTTCAGGTCTGAATATTCAAATGACTGACCTTCGAGTTGAAAACGCGGGTGGTAAGCTTCCTTCATCTGTCGTTTTTTTCAAATTCGGCGCGGGCTTCCGCTTCGCTGAGGACCGGTCCGGTCAGGCGGCTGCGCCAGTTCTTCCATCCATATTTACGGGCAAATATCCAAAGTAACAAGGGAAATACCACGAAAACGGGCACATAGGCCTCCCAGCCCAGGGAAGGGTCGGAAATATCCAGGTAGAGGGAGTCTGTCTGGAAGGCCGTCCAGTCTGCCGTTACCAGGAGTGCTGTTATCAGATTATTGGCCGCATGGAATCCGAGCGCCAGTTCAAGGCCTTCATCCATCAGGGTGATGATCCCCAGGAAAAACCCTGTCCCGATATAGTACACCAGGGCACCATAGCCTAACTTCTCTACTTCGGGGTTTGCGATATGCAGCAACCCAAACAACAGGCTGGTCACCACCAGGGGAACCCAGCGATTCCGGGCGATAATCCCAAGCCCCTGTAACATGTGGCCGCGAAACAGGTATTCCTCAAAGCTCGTCTGAAGCGGAATCAGCAGAATGGCGATCACCGCGAGCTTCCAAAAGGCCTCCCATCTGAAATTCCACTGGTAGTCGTCGGGGGAAAGGGCCACGTCCAGCAACGTTACCCCGACGGTTATCCCGCCCCAGATCAGGAAGGCAAAAAGCACCCGTTTCCAGTCGATCCGCTTGCGGGACGTGGTCAGGGAACGGATGGATTGGGGGTGGACCCATTTCGTCCAGGCGAGAACGAGCAGCAGACCAAAGGCCAGGAAGGCCAGGTTCATGGCAAAAAACGTGTTCTTCCCAATGGCATCGATCATTTGCTGATAGGCCTCCTCGACGCTGATGGTGGAGTTGATGACGGTGAGGTAATTGACCACCATCAGGCCGACAAAACCGGCCGGGATAAAAAAATATTTCCAGCGGCCCAAATTGCCGCGGTAACCCTGTTCTATGTACATATGGATTTTAATAAAGGAATATTCCAGTCCTTCCCGGCCCGATACCAAAGCTGGCCTTCGGCCGTTTCCAACGGACTGTCGAAATTATTTGAAAACAAGGAGCCCGTACCCAGCCCCTGAGGCATTTCCGTTTTTTGGGTGGCGGTCCACTGGGCAATGGCATTCAGCCCGATATTGCTCTCCAGGGCACTGGTCGCCCACCAGCCGATACCGCGTTCCCCGGCCAGGCCAATCCACTCCTCGCAAGCGGCATACCCTCCCAACAGGCTCGGCTTCAGAATGATATATGCCGGGCGTATTGCGTCCAGGAGCCGGCTGCGCTCGGCCGTGCTGAAATGGCCGATCAACTCCTCGTCCAGGGCCACGGGCAAAGGGCTCTCCCGGCATATCCGCGCCATGTGATCCCACTGATCCTGCCGTATGGGTTGTTCGATGGAATGCAACTCCAGTGCTGCGAGTTGTCCCAGTTTGTCCAGGGCTTCCCCGGGGGCAAAGGCGCCGTTCGCATCTACGCGGATCTCCAGCTCGTCCGGTTGAAACTTCTGGCGAATCCTGCTGAGGAGATTTAGTTCCGTAGTGAAATCCAGGGCGCCTATTTTGAGTTTCAGACACCGGTATCCGGAGGCGATTTTTTCCCGGATCTGGGCCTCCATGAATTCCGGGTCCCCCATCCAGATCAGTCCGTTGATCGGGATCGGTTCCCCTTTGAGGAAAGGCGAGTCAAACAGGTGTAAGGGGAAGGGTGCCCTGAGCGATCGAAAGGCCTGCTCCAGCCCGAATGCCAGGCTCGGCCATTCCGCGAGGTCTTCCCGAAGGCTTTCCAGGCCCCGGTGGACGTTTTGGCAGGCCCAGTCCAGGCGGTTTTCAAAGCCGGGCCGGTCGTCGGCGCTCAGGCCTCTGAATAGCCCGCATTCGCCAATCCCCCAGGCTTCCCCATCCTGGAGCAGGATAAACCAGGTTTCCTTTTTGGTAAGCACCCCGCGGGAGGTGCCTCCCGGCCGGATGAAGTCCAGCGTGTATTTCGTATGGGATGCCTTCATGGATCGGGGCTAATTTACGTATATTTTGGGGCTTTGGGCATCCGTCTATCCGGGTTTTGACAGGCTGTATACGGACAGCTCCCTATACGTCTATGGAAGAACCGATTTCCGGGAGCAGCAGGGTTTTTCCTGCAGCCTTGAAATCGGCAACGGCCTGATCCTTGTCGATCACGATATACCCGAAGGTATCGTAGTGTACCCCCAGTACCCGGTCGCAGCGGATAAAATCACAAGCCCGGATCGCATCGGCAACCCCCATGGTAAAGTTGTCCCCGATGGGCAGAATGGCCAGGTCCGGCTCCCCGTATTCCGGGATGAGCTTCATGTCCATGTGCAGGGCGGTATCCCCGGCGATATAAATCTGCTTGCCGGAGCTGCGGAGCAGAAAGCCCCCGGGCTGCCCCCCGTAACTGCCATCGGGGAAGGAAGAAGTGTGGACGGCATTGACGTATTTCAGCCAGCCAAAGCCAAAATCCCTTTCGCCCCCGTGGTTCATAGGGTGTCCTTCCAGCCCTTTCTTTTCAAAATGGGAGACAATTTCGTAATTGCTGATTATCGTTACCCCTTTGCCGGCCAGCCTTTCCACATCGAGGATGTGGTCCTGGTGGGCATGGGTGAGCAGGATGTAATCCGGTTTGAGGCTGCTCAGGTCTATCCGGTCCTTAGCCAGGTCGTTACCGCTGATAAACGGGTCTACGACCAGGGTATGTTTTTCTGTTTGGATTTTCAGGGCAGCATGCCCGAGGAAAGTGATTTTCATGGGAGTGCGTTTTCTCCCAAACTTATTAAAAATTGAACCAAAAACGTACGCCTTCGCCCGTTTTGTCAATGTTGAGTGTCGACTGCAATTGATTCACCAGACGCTGGATAAGACGAATCCCCATGGAGTTGTTGGCCCGTTCCTCGGAATCCTCCGAAAGGCCCACGCCGTTGTCTGTGTATTCAAAGAAACCGCCGTCGCCCGTCTTGCGGATATGGATATAGATTTTCCCGTCCATGTCGTCGTCCGGGAAGGCGTATTTGAATGAGTTCGAAACCAGTTCGTTCAGGATGAGTCCAAAGGGGATGGCCCGATCGATGTCCAGCTCCACCCCTTCCGCATCGATGGAGATATTGATATTGTGACCGCCCTTTTTAAAGACCGATTGCACGCTGTTGATCAGGCTCTCGATATACCCCTGCATCTCGATGACGGAAAGGTCGTCGTTCTGATAGAGCTTCTGGTGGATCAGGGCCATGGCCTTGACCCGGGTCTTGCCTTCTTCCAGGGCTTCGATGGCCGCCCGGCTCCGGGTGTTCTTTGTCTGCAGGCTCAACAGGCTGGAGACCATTTGCAGGTTGTTCTTCACCCGGTGGTGGATTTCCTTGAGCAGGGAATCCTTCTCCACCAGGGAGTTTTCGATAATGTGCTTCTGCTCCGCAATCAGCCGTTGGTTCTTAATACTTTTCAGGTAGGCGTATACCAACCCCGCAAACCCGAGCAATGTAAATACCAGCGAAATAAAAACCAGGTTAATCCGCATATCCTGGGCCTGCAATTCGGCCCGGCCTTTTTCGAGTTCCTGCCGTTGCTCGTTGACCATGATCTTGGAATTCTCGAGCTCCTCGTTGGCGACGATGGCCAGCAGCTGCTGCTTTCTTCTGGAGGATTCCGCCCGATCGATGGAGTCCTGCAGGCGGGCGTTCCGGCGGAGGTAGCGCACCTCGCTGCCATAATCTTCAATCCGGTCGTAGTAATAGGCCAGCAGGCGGTTGCGCTGCAGGACGAGCTCCACAGGTATCCCGGATAAATCCATTTCCAGGTATTCCCTGGCTTTTTCGAGGTTGCCGAGTTCCATATGGGCTTCTGCAAGGGCCAGTGTATTCTCGGCGATCTCCGGCCTGTACATCTCCCGATGCTGGTCTTCCAGGACCGCAATGCTGTTTTCCAGGTGCGGCAATGCCTCCCGGTATTGGGTAAGCTGAACGTTCGATTTCCCGATATTTCCTTCGATGATCGCCTTGAGCAACTCCGCCTGGGCCACCTCCTTGTCGGTCTTGACATTCTGGATGTCATTCATATAGACCACGATATACCCCTGCGCCTTCTTAAAATAGGATAGAGCGGCTGCGGCCGTGTTGTCCTTGAGCAAAAAGCCCCCAACCGTGTTGTCGTATTCGGCGAGTTGATAGAGGTTCGTGTTGTCGATATTCTTCTTCATCTCAAAGATGTAATCCTTGAGGGCCTTTCGGTGCATGCCGAGGCTGGAATAGATGTCGTAAAAGGCGATATTCTGGGTGAAGCCCCGCTCCCGCTTTTCCTTCCGGATCTCGATCTGTTTGTCGTAGAGCTGCAGCTGCCCGTAGTTCTTATCGATCAGCTCCAGCAGGGTGCGCATGGATTCCCGGTCCGAATCCGGGATATCGAGGTAGATGTCATTGGCCAGGGCAACGCTCTTGTTGTAGTCCCCCAGGTCAAAGTACAAATGGGCCTGAAGCAATTGGTAAGCGCGTATGGCGGTAGAGTCGCCCTGTCTGGTGGCCGTGTGCAGGTCGGCGGTCACGGTATCGAGCCAGTCATAAGCCGACTGTTCCTCGTAGCGGTTTGGGGTATCGAAGAAAAATTCAAACTTGTCCTCCGGGCGGATGAGTTCCTTGAAAGTCTGCAAGGCGCCGGATTCGGGCATGGAAAGGTCCTGCCCCCTGATCTCCCCCTGGGAAACCAGCAATGCCACCAACAAAATCCTTGCGATCCTTGCAATCATAATTTGCGCCCTAACCCGGGCTGGCCCGGGAGTGCCCTCCACTTGGAAAAGGCGTTCCAAACATAGTTTTTTTTGTCCGTATGCCACAGGAATTGTTGTATATCCCCGGCAGGTTGTGGTTAGCGAGGCACAAGAGGTAGCCACCTTACCTGCAGAACCCCAACCGGCAGGTCCTCAACCGTCTCAAGGCCCCAACCGATGGAACGGAAAAAGGCCATGTACGAATACACGGCCTAATTATCCAAACAGTAAGATGTGGGGCTCATTACGGTCAGACACCCCAAATGTACATTCCTGCCCGATAGATTGCCGGCAAATGTTGTGAACCTCCAAAAATTTGTGGTGAAGCACGTAAAAATTGTTGCAAAATGCATTTTATCGAGGATTTGCATCCGGTTGTCGATAAGTGCGGCTTTTCGATAGGTGCAGAATGGGTAGAAACTAAAAAGAGCCCCGCCGGATTAGACGGGACTCTTTTACGAGAACACTATATGAAAATGAAAAAATTAATCCATAATTACAACGCTAAAATACGGGTATAGCTTGCCTGGGGCCAAGGAATTGTTGCCAAACGCCTTAAAACTGTTGTGAAAGTGAATTTAACCGGTATCTGCGGCTGGGCGGGATGGCCCGGATCAGGAATTCATGGCCGAAATGATGAACTCCTTGAAGTCCTTGGAGATCGGGATCGCCTTGTTGTTGATCATGATGTCCCGGGAATTGATGGCGTCGATATGGTCTACGTTGACGATATACGATTTGTGGGCCCGGTAGAATTTATTTCTCGGCAATTTCTCCAGGTAGTCCTTCAGGGGGGAGCGCACCAGGAATTTTTTGTCCCGGGTGTTGACCTCCAAATAGACGTTGTCCGCTTTGATAAAAAGGATATCCTCGAATTGGATCCGGTAGTAGAGGTGCTGCTTCTTGACAAAAATGGAATCCTTCAGGACGGAGTTAGACGTCACCTCGTCGGCTGCAGCCTCCGCGGCATCGCCTTCCGGTCGGTTCTTGGAGCCGTACACAAAATTGGAAAGCGCAATCTCGATGGACGTATACAGGTCCTGTTGCTCAAAAGGCTTGACCAGGTACCCGTTCGGCTGGACGGTCTTGGCGTTTTCCACAGTTGCCCGGTCCGAGTTGGACGTGACAAAGATGAAGGGGATATCGTAGTTTTCACGGATGTGTTTTCCCAGGTCGATCCCGGTTTTATCCGAGGCGAGAATAATATCGATCAGCACCAGGTCTACCTGCTTGGTACGCAACACTTCCTCCGCCTGTTCGTAGACAATGACATTGTCTACAATCTCATATCCGATCTCCTCCAGCATGGACTGCATGTCATCGGCGATGATCACGTTGTCCTCCACGATGAGGATTTTTATGGGTTGTTCCAAAGCAGCTTGGTTTAAGATGGTTATGGAATCAAATTTACAAAAAATTATGACTTGCGATATAAAGTAGCAAGCCGATGAAAAAGGTGCTCAGGGCAACTTTTTTCAATTCCGGGTCCAGGTCGGCCGGCTGGTGTATACGAGCAATCCGCGCCAGGTGCCTGAAAATAATTGCGAAGGGTAACAGGCTCAGGGTATAGAGGCTGGTAATCCCTTTCAGATACACAAAGGTGCACATTCCCAGAAAGGCCATTGCGCAAAGCGCATAGTGGTAACGCCGCCCGTTTTCAAAACCCAGGAGAACCACCAGGGTTCGTTTGCCGGATGCCTGGTCGGATTCCCTGTCCCGGAGGTTGTTCAAATTCAGCACGGCCGTGGACAGGGCCCCGATGGACACCGCTGGCAACCAGGCATCACCGGATATTTGGAGGCTATAGAGAAACTGGGCTCCCTGTACGCTCACCAACCCGAAGAACAAAAAGACAAATAAATCGCCCAGCCCCCGGTAGCCGTAGGCGCTATCCCCAACGGTATACCGAATGGCAGCCCAGATCGCCAGGGCCCCGAGCAGCAGGAACAGGCCCAGATAACCGATTCGCTCCAGGCCAAAGGCCCGGTACAGGGTGGCAAGGGTTAAGAGTGCGCTGAGGCCCGCAGCAAAGAGGATTCCGCGCTTCAGCTGCGCCCGGGTAAGTGCACCGCTTTGCAGGGTGCGCACCGGTCCGACGCGGGTTTCGTTATCCGTTCCCTTTACGCCATCCCCGTAATCGTTGGCAAAGTTGGAGGTAATCTGGTATGCAAGGGTAGTCCCCAGGGTCAGCAGGAACAACAGCGTATCCCGGTACCCGTCTGCCCGGGCGATAGCTGTGCCGGCCAGTATGCCGGCAATAGAAAGCGGCAGCGTGCGGATCCTGGCGGTCCGGAGCCAGATTTTGAATGTGTGCAAGTTTACTGGGCGTCTTCGATGGCTATTCGTTTCCCGTCGCGGTAGGAAGCCACAAAGGCATCATTGAATCCCATGGCCACGAGTTCCCGCCGGAATTTCTGGGCCTCTTCGAGGGTTTCAAAATTCCCTACGGAATAGGCGTAAAACGGGTTGGTCTTCACAAACATCGTATTGGTCAGCGATTCGGAAGCCAGGCTCAGGTTCTTATCTACAAAAGCCTTCACCTGCACGGAGTAAATGGTTTCCTTTTCAAGGAACTTTTTGGCCAGGTAAAATTCCCGGACGAGGCTGAGTTCCTCATTTTGTTGCTTGAGGTTATCCAACCGGCCCTTGATCACTTCAAGACTGTCGATAGAAAAATTTACGTAATCTGCGGATTGTTGCTGGGCGCTCGATGTGAGCCCGACCGTAAAGGAAGTAATAGCCAGGGTTCCTATGAGGAATACGGCAGTGATGGCCGCAAATATATTGCGCTGCAACTTGGAGCGTTTCAGCTCCTTGTTTTTGTATTTAATCTGGTCAAGCAGGCGCTCGTTGATGATTTGCGCCTTGTCGATATCCTTGTGCAGTTCCAGCAGGTCGCTTTCTTCAATAAAAGGCATATTCCGTCAGCGTTTATTTGGTCTTGGGTTAAATGTAATTAAAATGGGCGGTTCCGGCAAACAGTAGCGGCCTTCCCGCCCAGAATGCCAGCCAGTTGCAGCCGGATGCACAACGCAAATTCGGATCAGCGCAGGTAAATTCCGTCGTCCCGGATATCGATGCGGCGCTCCTTGTAGAGTACGCCGATCCCTTTCTTAAAGAGCTTCTTGCTCATTTTCAGCCGTTTGCTGATTTCGCCCGGGTCGGATTTGTCGTGGAGCGGCAGCATGCCACCGGATGCTTCCAGCTCCCGGAAGATCCGTTCGGCAGTGGGTTCCAGTTTTTCATGCCCCAGGGGTTCCAGGACCACGTCGAGTTTGTTGTCTTTCCGGATGGCTTTGATATACCCGCGGGCGGGTTGCCCGATCTCCAGGTTCCGGTATATCTGATCGGAAAAGACAAGGCCTTTGTGCCGCTGTTCCACAATAACCTCCGTTCCCAGGTCGGTGGTCCTGTACGGCAGGATGGACACCGGCTGGCCAATGCTGAGGGAAAATTCCTCATTGTCCAGGAATCGGTTGATCCGGGCGGAAGCGACCAAACGAAAGGATTTCGGGTCCAGGAAACAATATACCACGTAGCTCTTTCCCTTTTCCATGCGTTCGGGCTGTTCCCGGAAGGGGACCAGCAGGTGTTTTTCGAGCCCCCAGTTTAAAAAGGCCCCGAACTGATTGACCTCGGCCACCTCCAGGTACCCAAAGGTATTCCGGGTGACCAGGGGTTCCAGCGTTGTGGCGATGGGACGCTCCTCGTGGTCCAGGTAGCAAAAAACCCGTAGCTCCTGCCCTATCTCGAAATCGTCCGGTACATACTTGTTGGGCAGCAACAGGTCGTCCACGTCATCGTCCCCGAGGAACAACCCCACGCGGGTGCTCCGTTTAATGGTAAGCGTATTGTAATTGCCCAGTTCGATCATTGCAGTAATTCTTCATCTGGTGGTCCCGGGCGGCGGGCCGCCGGCGTCAAAGGTACACAGATTCCTTCCCGAAATGCCGCGTAAGCATGTAATATACCACAACGCGGTACTTGTTCCGCTGGGAAGCGCCATAGGTTTCGAGGACCTCCCGGATGGCAGCCATGAGCGCCTCATTGTCGGGAAGCCCGAGTTTTCCAATCAGGAAATTCCGGCGGACGGTTTCCAGTTCGGCGGGATCCGAGCCCGAAACGCGTGCGGAATCGTGGTTGTATATGGCAGGGCCCAGGCCAATGGCAACGGCCCGGAGCAATTCCATATCCGGGTCCTGCCCGAATTTCTCACGGATATCGGCAGCGTAGAGTGGGATGAGTTGGTCGCGTCGGCTCATATTGCAGCGGCTTATGTTCAGAAGGTTGCGGGGAAATCCAAGGCCTAAGTTAGAAAATCGAAGTAGTCGAGCAAAATACGGTCGTTGATTTCGCGGGGGGTGCGGACTTCCAGGAGGATCGGGCGCCCGGAAGGATCCCAGAATCCGTCAAGCGCAGCCTCTAGTTCCCCGGCAGAGGCAGCCCGCCGGTAACCCATGCCAAACATGTTGCAGACCGGTTCCATGTCCCGGTTATGCACTGTTTCAAAATAATCGGCAAAGGCGTCGCTATCCTCCTTTCCCGGGAGGATCCTGAAAATCCCACCCCCGCCGTTGTTGATGACGATTACCCTGAAATCATCCCGGAGCCTGTCGTTCCACAACCCGTTGATGTCGTAAAGGAAGCTCAGATCGCCGCTCAGCAGGAGGGTCGGCCCCTCGTAATTATGGGCCGCCCCCACGGCCGTCGAGGTACTGCCCTCGATGCCGCTGGTGCCCCGGTTGCAAAAAACCGGGTTCCCGGGTCGCATGTCGAACAATTGGGCATAGCGCACGGTGGAACTGTTTGCCAGTTGCACCATATACCCGTCAGGGATAGCTTTTATCAAGGCCTCAAAGGCACTAAAATCAGAAAAGGGAATTTGCCCGAGATAGGCTGTCCTGCGTTTTCTATACGCGTCCCGAACCGGCGACCATCGCGCCCGGTATCCGCTTTTTGTATCCGGTTGGGTCCGGGGCAGGAAATCCCCTAAAAAATGATCCGCGTCCGACCGGACATGCCCCGCGAGGGAGAAAAATGTGTCGTTGGCATTATGCGGGCCCACATGCCAGTGCCCGGCTGGCGGGTAGGCCCTGAGGAATTGTTTGACTTTTTTTGACACGACCATCCCGCCGAGGGTCAGCAGCAAATCGGGCCGAAGGGCCTCAAAGGAGGGCGCCGGTTGCCCGGAACGCTCAATGGGCGCCAGGACGCTGTCGATACTTGGAAAAAATTCCGGGTGATGCAGGTTGGAGGTGGTTTCGGTGAACACCAGGAGCGAAGGATCGGCGGCCATCCTTTCGACGACGGCATCCGAGAGGCTGCCAGGGGGCAGGCTGCCAATCAATACCATCTTCCTGCCAGCTTCCTGCCAGTGCCCGAGCAAATCCTCCCCTTCCCCGTTAATTTCCGGCAGCCGGGGCTGCAGGGTGGGACGTATTTCAACCGGCGGCTCCGGACTGGTACCGTATAGGGGTTCTTCAAATGGAATGTTCAGGTGGACGGGCAAATGGTCCTCCATGGCTGTTTGAAGGGCTGCCTGTACCCTGGCCTCGTTTTCAGCCAGGATGCGGGCCTGCATTTCATGCAGGGAACGAGGGTCCCCGGGCTCCCTACCGCCTTCCCACCGAATACTTGCCGGAGCGTGGGTGACGTCCTGCTGCAGGTTGCCTTGAAAGCCGATATGGTTGCCATAAACACCGTCCTGGCGGATGGTCTGCCCGTCCCCGATGTCGATTTTGTAAACGGGGCGGTCCGCCGAAAGGACCAGCAGCGGAATCCGGCTGTAATACGCCTCGGCCACGGCAGGGTAATAATTGAGCAGGGCGCTGCCCGAAGTACACACCAGGGCGGTGGGGTTTCCGGACTGCTGGCTCAGGCCCAGGGCAAAAAATGCAGCACTGCGCTCATCCACCACACTGAAACACTCAAAATACGGATCCGATGTAAAGCCCAGAACCAGGGGGGCATTTCGCGATCCCGGGGACAGGACTACCTGCCGGACCCCCGCAGATTTGCAATAGGCCACCACCAAATGTGCAGCCGGGATGTCGGTATATCTCATAGGCGCTGCAAAAATACGAAGCGATCCCGGGTCCTGCCAGTCAATCCGGGGAATTCTGCAGGGCGCGCAGCACCGTCAGGCTCTTATGCTGGATTTCGTCCCATTCCGCGGCCGGATCCGAATCGGCGGTGATGCCCCCGCCCGTGTAGATATACGCGCTGTTTTCCCGGAGTTGCAGGCATCGAAGGTTTACGAACAGCCGGAAGGAGCCGGGGCCGGTCCGGCCCACTTCCCCCAGGAAGCCACAATAATACTCCCGGTCAAAATTTTCGTGCCCCAGTATATAATCCCGGGCGGCGCCCCTGGGCTGACCACACACGGCAGGGGTAGGATGCAATGCCCCAACCAGGCCGGCCGCGGCGTCAGCATCTGCCTGGAATCCGACCCGCGTCCTGAGGTGCCAGAGCGCACCGGCCCGTTCATCCCGGGTGGGGCCCACTTCGGGTTCCAGGCCGGCCTCCCGGAGTTTCTCCACGATAAAATCGGTGACCAGCTGTTGTTCCCTGTATTCCTTTGCCGACCAGGCCGGCGCCACAAATCCCGCTGCCGGCTGCGTCCCGGCCAGGGCATCCGTGTGGCCGCGGGTGCCGTCGAACTCCATAAGCTGCTCCGGGCTCGCACCCAGCCAGGTCCCGGAATCCGGGTGGCTCCACACATAGCAGAAAGCCCGGGGGTAGGTTTGGCACAGGCGGAGAAAGATTTCGACGGCCGAAAGGGTGCACGGCAGCGAAAACCGCCTGGCCAACACCACCTTTTCCAGGGAGGTGGTCCGGATCTCCCGCACAGCCTCCTCCACCAGGCCCATGTGTATTTCCCGGGCTTCCGTGTCCGGCCGGGGGCCGATATCCATCGCACAGGCAGCTCCCCCGGGAACCGGGGTGCGATACGCCTGGTCCGGCCGCAGGAACAGGGTCGGTGAAGCTCCCGTGTGGAACGGGGCAAATACAAAGCCTTTTTGATCACCCCCTGTAAAACCGGGGTTTTCCCGGTCGTTTTGCAATAGGGAATGAATCTCCTCCTCCCCGGGATTCCGGAAAAGGGCAAAGGGCAGCGATTTCCCCCGATGCTCCCCGAGAAGCCGCTCGAGCTTGCTGAATTTAATTTTCTTTGGGGAGGGCAATGGTGGTGAGTTTGCAGTGCGATATCAGTTCGTCCTGCGGTCCGAGGATCCGGATTTCCCACAATTGGGTGGTTCGGCCCCGGTGCATCATGGATGCGTGCGCCTCGACATAGCCTTCGGAGATACTCCTCAGGTGATTCGCCGAGATTTCAATACCGCGTACAAAGAACTTCTGGGCATCCAGGAAAACATATGAAGCCGCACTTGCAACGCTTTCTGCCAGGGCAACCGTGGCCCCGCCGTGCAGGATCCCGTCTGGCTGGTGTACCCTGGGAGTCACAGGCATACGGGCGGTCAGGAAATTTTCGCCCACATCGGTAAACTCAATCTCCAGGGTTTCCATCAGCGTATTTTTACACACGCCGTTACAAACCTCCAGTATTTTTTCTTTGTATTGCTCCATGCATTTTCCATTTTTGTAAAGGTAAACATTCCCTTCCACTCCCATGTCGGACCACGAACCCGAATACCCAACTGAGAAATCGGTTTCCTACACGACCCGGGAACCGTATTTCACCCTTGGCAATCCGCACCTTGGAGCCGGAAATACCTGGATCGTATTCCACGGAATCGGCCAACTGGCCCGTTTTTTCCTAAGGAATTTCAATCACCTGGACCTTACCCGGAATTACGTCCTGGCCCCCCAGGCCCCGTCGCTTTATTATACCTCGGATACCTATGACCGCGTTGGGGCCAGTTGGCTGACCCGTGAGAACACCCAGGGGCATATGGAAAACCTGTTGGCTTATCTGGACGTGATGGCTGCTGAGGAAGGATTGAAAGACTGCAACAACCTCATCGCCTTTGGCTACTCCCAGGGTGTTTCCGTCTTGTGCCGCTGGGTGGCCCGCAGGCGAATAACCTGCAGGCGGATCGTCCTCTACGCGGGCAGGATCCCGGAGGAACTAAGGCCGGCGGATTTTGAACACCTGCCGGAAGGATGCCGGGTAGAGCTATACCACGGGGATTCCGACCCCATGGCCGACAAATGGGGCCGAAAAGAACTCGCCGATCATGCCCGTAAAGTATTTGGCAGCCGGTTGGAGATCATCAACTACCGCGGGGGGCATGAATTACAGCGCAAATGGATCAGGGAAAAGTAGTTTTGCAGAACGAACGGGCGCGTCTGGAGGCGTTGACTCCTGTAAATTATCCGTGCCTCAGGGAAATTGCCCGGGAGCCTGGCCTGATCCGGTATTCGCCAGGGGTACTGACCACCCCGGAAGGATTTGAGACTTATTTTCAAAAGGCATTACGGGAGACGCAGGAGGGAACGAGCCAGGTCTTCCTGATCTACGACAGGGAAGCCGGTCAATGGGCGGGTACTTCCCGATTTATGCGGATAGATGCGCGCAACCGGGTTGTGGAAATCGGTTCCACCTGGATAGGTAGCCGATTTCAGGGTACCGGCTTGAATTCCGCGGTAAAATCCCTGATGCTGGATGCCGCATTCGGGCCGATGGGCTTTGAACGGGTTGAATTCCGGATTGACGAGCGGAATATCCGCTCTCGCAGAGCCGTAGAAAAGTTGGGGGCCCGCCTCGAAGGTGTCCTTCGCAGAAACGTATACCTGGATGACGGTTTTAAAAGAAACACCTGCGTCTACGGCTTATTGCAGCATGAATGGACAGGCGGCAATCCCAACAGATAAGCCAGGAATAACCCCGGCCTGCTTCAATCGTTCAGGCTGTCTTTCTGCGCCACCTCCGCTGGGGGTTTGTAATACGCTATTTGCCGTACCACAAATGAGTTCTCCGGGGTAACCACCTGGCGCACCCAATTTCCGTAGCCGCTGCCGTCCATCTGGTAGACGTAATTCCGGATTTCCTTTCGCTCGCCCTTGGAACCACCTTTCCCCTGCGCATGGATCGTGGTGGTTTCGGTCTCGGGAAGGCCCTGGTCGTTATAGCTGACCTCCCGGGTACTTGCCGGGACAAAGGATTTCTTTTCCGCATCATAGGCAAAAGTCACTTCCCTGAGGAGTTTTCCCTGCTCATCCAGGGTGCTCTCCACGGCCTTTACCGGACTACCCCGCAGGTATTCCTTTACCAGTTGCGTGGTGGTGCCGCCCTGCTCTCCCTGCACTTGGGAGGTACGGATGCTTTTTTGCAGTTCGCCGTTTTTTGTAAAGCTCCGGGTCGCTTCGTTTTTAAATACCGCGTATTCCACCGAGGTCTCGTCCACTCCTTCCGCATCCGTGCGCACTATGCGCTCCAATCGGCCCGAGTCCCCAAAGTAGTAGGCAACCTGTTCCTGGAAAGACCGGTCATAGGATACAATGCGTTCCAGCAACCGGGGCCGGGCAGCTGTATCGCGGGAATAAAAATGGGCAATTGAGGTCTGGGCGTCGAATTTCCCGTCCCGGTATACTTCATCCCGCCTTTCGGTCAGCAGGGAATCCGAAAAACGGTAATAGGTGATATCGTAATCCGAGTCGTTGTAGCGGGTTTGCGACTTAACAAGCCTACCTGTTCGGTCGAACTCAAAGGTTTCCGCCCCGTAGTTCGCCTGGACCACACAGGACTTTACCGGCCCGAGCAGCTGGAAATCGCTTCGGCTGAAAGACTCAGGTTCCTGGGGTCTCAGGGATTGGCCCATCAACGCGAAAACAAGCGATATGCAGACGACGTAGCGATGTTTCATAGCGTAAAATTACTGCTTCGGCGGAAAAGGCGGAACCCTGTTCCAAAAAAATAAAAAGGGCGGAAATTGAATCCGCCCTTTTATGCTAACGCCTGAGTGCGGCGTTTCTTATTTCACTTCCTCAAAATCGACGTCCTCCACGTTGTCTCCTTCCGCGGCATCGCCTGAATCCGTGGTCTGCCCGGCACCGTCTGCTCCCGGTTGCTGGGCCTCGGCCTGTGCCTTGTACATTTCCTCCGAAGCGTTCTTCCAGGCTTCGTTGATTTTGTCCAGGGCCGGCTGGATTACATCGGTATCCTTGCTTTCATAAGCCTTTTTGAGCTCTTCGAGCGCGGATTCGATTTCCTGCTTCTTGTCTGCAGACAATTTATCGCCGAATTCCCCCAGTTGTTTTTCCGTTTGAAAAATCATCTGGTCGGCCTCGTTGAGTTTGTCTACCTTCTCCTTGGCTTTCTTATCCGCTTCGGCATTCGCCTCGGCTTCAGACTTCATCCGCTCGATCTCTTCCTCGGTAAGGCCGGAGGAGGCTTCAATCCGGATGTCCTGAGACTTCCCGGTTGCCTTATCCGTTGCAGACACCTTGATGATCCCGTTGGCGTCGATGTCAAAAGTCACCTCAATCTGCGGCGTGCCCCGGGGCGCCGGCGGGATGCCGTCCAGGTGGAACCGCCCGATGGTCTTGTTGTCCTTGGCCATGGGGCGCTCGCCCTGAAGTACGTGGATTTCCACAGAAGGCTGGTTGTCGGCCGCGGTGGAGAACACCTGCGACTTCTTGGTCGGGATGGTGGTGTTCGCCTCGATGAGTTTTGTATTCACGCCTCCCATCGTCTCGATTCCGAGCGAAAGGGGGGTAACGTCCAGGAGCAGTACGTCTTTTACATCCCCGGTCAGGACGCCTCCCTGGATGGCCGCGCCGATGGCAACCACCTCATCCGGGTTTACGCCCTTGGAAGGCTTCTTCCCGAAAAATTTCTCAACCGCTTCCTGTACGGCCGGAATCCGCGTGGATCCTCCCACCAGGATGATTTCATCGATATCGCTCTTGGAGAGACCAGCCGTTTTCAGGGCCGATTCGCAAGGGGCGATGGTCCGCTTGACCAGGTCTTCGATCAGTTGCTCGAATTTGGAACGCGACAAGGTGCGCACCAGGTGTTTGGGCCCGGAGGAAGTCGCCGTGATATACGGCAGGTTGATCTCCGTCTGTGAGGAAGAGGACAATTCGATCTTGGCCTTTTCAGCCGCCTCCCGGAGGCGTTGCAGGGCCATGGCATCCTCACGCAGGTCCATCTCTTCTTCCTGCTTGAATTCATCCGCAAGCCAATCGATGATCTTCTGGTCTACGTCGTCCCCGCCCAGGTGGGTGTCCCCGTCTGTTGCGAGTACCTCAAAAACCCCGTCCCCGAGCTCCAGGATGGATACGTCGTGCGTTCCGCCGCCAAAGTCAAAGACTACGATTTTCTGGTCCTGGTCTTTTTTATCCAGGCCGTAGGCCAGGGAAGCCGCCGTGGGCTCATTGATAATCCGCTCTACTTTAAGCCCCGCAATTTCACCGGCTTCCTTGGTAGCCTGCCGCTGGGAATCGTTGAAGTAGGCCGGGACGGTAATTACCGCACGGCTGACGGATTGTCCGAGATAATCCTCGGCTGTCTTTTTCATTTTCTGCAGAATCATCGCAGAGAGTTCCTGGGGGGTGTAAAGGCGTCCGTCAACGTCTACCCGCGGGGTGTTGTTGTCTCCTTTGACGACTTTGTACGGCACCCGTTCGGCTTCCTTCTGGGATTCTGAATATTTGTTCCCCATAAAACGCTTTATGGAGTATATGGTCTTGTTCGGGTTGGTCACCGCCTGCCGCTTGGCCGGGTCGCCCACCTTGATCTCACCGCCCTCTACAAAGGCGATCACGGAAGGGGTCGTACGCTTGCCCTCGGCATTCGGGATTACCACAGGCTCATTTCCCTCCATCACGGAGACGCAGGAGTTTGTGGTACCTAAATCTATTCCGATAATCTTACTCATTCCTGTAATTTTATTATTAGTGTATTGCTTTCCGGTCGCACTGTAAGTGTCAAACAATATGCCATTGCACAAAACCTGACATACTGTCACAAACATCCCGCAAAAAGCTGCGGCCGGTGGCTTTCAGGGAAAGTGGTAAGTGGCCGTTTATTTTCCGGCAGTATAGGTGGTACTCCTGCGGAGCTTTGTATTTTCGTACTGATAAAACAACGGGTATGGAGTGCATCAGTGTCTTTGATATGCTTAAGGTTGGAATCGGGCCGTCCAGCTCCCATACTCTGGGACCCTGGAAAGCCGGCTTGCGCTTCCTCGGGGAGTTGCGAAAAACGGAAAAGCTGGAACGGGTAACCAGGGTCCGCGTCCTCCTGTACGGATCCCTTTCGCTTACCGGTAAAGGGCATGCCACGGACCTGGCCGTACAGATGGGGCTCTGTGGGGCCGATCCGGAAACCGTACCCATCGAATCCGTGTCGTCCACCATCTCGGAAATACGGGAAAAGGAAGAACTCCGGCTGGGGGGGTCCCATCCGGTGCGCTTCGACCCGAAAACCGATATCAGCTTCCACAGGAAATTCCTCCCCTTCCACGCCAACGGACTGACGTTTGAAGCGCATTTCAGCGACGGGAAGAAACGGTCGGAAACCTATTATTCCATAGGCGGCGGTTTTGTGGTCAAGAAAGAGCAGGAAAACGCAAAACGCAAAAAGCAGGCCTTCAACCAGTTCCCCTACCCTTCCAGTACCGGGGCGGAATTATTGAGCCATTGCAAAAACGCCGGGGCGTCCATTTCGGATATCGTCCTGGAGAACGAGCGGTCCCTGCGGACCGATTCGGAAATCGACGCCGGGTTGCAGCGTATCTGGGAGGTAATGCTCGCATCGATTTACGAAGGTTGCCATACGCCGGGGGAACTGCCCGGGGGACTCCGCGTAAAGCGCCGGGCAGCGGAAATTTACCAGAACCTGCAGGGGGATTCGCCCTATACCGGGCCGTCAGACTGGCCCGCATCCATTCGGAATACCCGGGTACAGTTCCGTCAGATTCTGAAATGGGTGAGTTGTTTTGCCTTGAGCGTCAATGAGGTCAACGCCAGCCTGGGTCGGATTGTTACGGCCCCTACCAATGGAAGCGCCGGGGTCATCCCGGCCGTGTTGATGTACTACCTGGTCATCGAAAACCACCAGGCGGGGTTTCCGGAAATCAAACGATTCCTGCTGGTGGCAGGCGAAATAGGCAGCCTCTTTAAAAAGGGGGCCACCATCTCAGCCGCCATGGGCGGGTGCCAGGCGGAGATCGGGGTGTCGTCCGCCATGGCCGCCGGGGCCCTGACCGAATTGCTGGGCGGCACGCCGGCCCAGGTACTGATGGCCGCAGAAATTGCGATGGAACACCACCTGGGGCTTACCTGCGACCCGATTGCCGGGTTGGTACAGATACCGTGTATCGAACGCAACTCCATGGGCGCCATCAAGGCGATCAATGCGGCGGAACTCGCCCTGGGATCGGATGCGGCCAATGCAAAAGTGCCTTTTGACAAGGTGGTCCAGACCATGTGGGAAACGGCCCGGGACATGAACTCAAAATACAAGGAAACCTCCGAAGGGGGGCTCGCCGTGGGGGTCAACCTGAGCGACTGCTAAAGGCAGCCGTCCCGCCTCCGCGTATCGACGATGTAGATGATTTTCCAGTCCGATCCATCCCGGAAAAGCTGGAAGGAATTCACCCCGCAGTGGCTGAACTTCCCGCCTACATAGAATTCGTACGGGGTCCAGGCATGAGCCATATTTCCGTCTACCCGGATTTTGTAATCCAGCAACCGCTCTTCGATGACCACAGTATCGGGGATGCCGGCAATGGATGCCAGGAAATCGGCCATGGGCTGGGAACGCAATACTGCCTTTCCTTCCGGATCGCTCCCTACGGTCTGCAGGAGCACCTCGGCCCCCAATACGGTTTTCATCCCGGTGGTATCCCGCTGGTGTAAACCCTGGAAAAAGCGGTCGATACTGGAGCGGACCGCAGCTTTTGAATCCTGCTGAGCCAGTCCAATAGGCCCGGACAGGAGAATGAATACTGCGAGAAGGCGATAAAATAATGCGTACATGGCGTCAAGTTGAATTATCCAAATGTAGCCTATTCCGGCGAATCCCTGGTCGGGGGTGCCTTCGGGCGGACACGGCAAAATTGTGTACTTTTAGGCGCCATAAACCGCCAAACTATGTCCGTTTCTAAAAAAGAATACAAAAGGGTTACCGTCCGGTCGCTCGTGGAAATGAAGCAACAGGGTGAAAAAATTTCAATGCTTACCGCCTACGACTATTCCATGGCGCGGATCGTGGATGCTGCGCGGGTCGACGTAATCCTGGTCGGGGATTCCGCAAGTAATGTCATGGCGGGTCACGAAACCACCCTGCCCATCACGCTGGACCAGATGATCTACCACGCGAGTTCGGTGATCCGGGCTGTGGACCGGGCGCTCGTCGTTGTGGATATCCCCTTCGGCTCCTACCAAAGCGACCCGAAGGAAGCCCTCCGTTCTGCCATTCGCATTATGAAGGAGAGCGGGGCCCACGCCGTGAAGGTGGAAGGCGGGGAAGAGGTAAAGGAATCCGTGAAGCGCATCCTGAACGCCGGCATCCCGGTGATGGGCCACCTGGGGCTGACCCCCCAGAGTATTTACAAATTCGGCACCTACACGGTACGGGCCAAGGAAGAGGCCGAAGCCCGCAAACTCGTGGAGGATGCCAAGCTGTTGGAACGCCTCGGCTGCTTTGCCGTAGTCCTGGAAAAGATCCCGGCGGAACTCACCAAAAAGGTCTCCGAGAAACTCACCATCCCGACTATCGGGATCGGCGGGGGGGTCCATGCGGACGGCCAGGTACTGGTTATTCACGACCTCCTGGGGATGACCCACGAATTCAACCCGCGTTTCTTACGCCGGTATATGAACCTGTACGAGGATATGGGAAAAGCTATCGGGCAGTATGTAAGCGATGTCAAATCGAAGAATTTCCCGAACACGGACGAACAATACTAGCCGGTACCCCGCGGTGTTACGAACCCCAGCGTACTGCGCATTTGCCACGCCTCACACTACCTGCCTTCCATGAACGGTCCGAAAACACATCCCGGAAACCTGATGGTCCTCTATGAGGATAACCACCTGATCGCCGTCTCCAAACGGGCAGGCGATATCGTTCAGGGTGACAAAACGGGGGATACCCCGCTGCCTGAAACCGTCAAGGACTATATCGCGCATAAATACCAGAAACCCGGAAAGGTATTCCTGGGAGTCGTCCACCGGCTGGACCGGCCCACCACCGGCGTCATCGTTTTTGCGCGAACTTCCAAGGCGCTCAGCCGGATGAACCGTTTGTTCGCGGAGGGCGGTACCCGTAAAACCTACTGGGCCCTGGTGGGGACCCCGCCTCCTGAAACAGCCGGCCGTTTGGTACACTGGCTGGAACGCAACCAAAAGCAAAACAAGTCCTATGCCCGGGCTAAAGAAGTCCCCGGCAGCAAGCAGGCGATCCTCAATTACCGACTGCTCGGCAGCCTGGACCGCTACCACCTGTTGGAAATTGACCTGGAAACCGGCAGGCACCACCAGATCCGCGCCCAGCTGGCCGCAATAGGAAGCCCGATAAAGGGGGATCTTAAATACGGCTTCCCCAGGAGCAACCCGGACGGGGGCATCCATTTGCACGCCCGCAGACTCGAATTTATCCACCCGGTGCGCCAAGACCCCGTCAGTATCCTGGCGCCCTTACCGGACGACCCGCTTTGGGAGGCTTGTGGGAAACTGGATTCGATTTGAAGATTTGAAGATTTGAAGATTTGAAGATGGGGATTGGGTGATTTGAAGATTTGAAGATGGGGATTGGGTGATTTGAAGATTTGAAGATGGGGATTGGGTGATTTGAAGATGCGCCGATTTGAAGATTTGGAGATTGCGCGCGGTAACTCAATGACCCCCGGAGGTTTCAAATAGCCGGTTGAATTCCAGACCCCGGATTTTTATTTTAATTGTTAGTAAGCCAATTAGCTCATTGCGATTTCCAAATTACTTCATTGGCAAACTACCTCATTGGCAAATTCACAAATTGGCAAATTGGCAAATTGCCAAATCAACCTACCGCGCCATCGCCACGGCCTTCTCCCGGATAATGTCTGCTACCGGCCGGCCCTGCAGGTGGCTTTCAAGCCAGGAGAGGATGTCCAGGTAGAGGAAGGCGCGTTTCTCGTAAGGGTGGTCTTCATAGACCTTGAGCCGGTCGTATAATTCCTGGAAGGCATCCTTGAGTTCGTGGGGGTAAATAGACCCCATTTTCCTCAGGAATTTGATCATCTCCCGCTGTACCGCGTGCAGTTCATTCATTTTCAACAGGAATTTATACGTGCTTTTAAGCTGCACCTCCAAATGGTAGTCCATCCCCGCCTCGTAGTGTGCCACCAGGCTCAGGACCCGGGCAAAACACATCAGGTCTTCCCGTACCTTCAGGCTCTTGTTCTGGATAATTTTTTTGAGGTAGAGAATGCAGTTTTTATGGTCTCCGTTCCCGAAATACAGGCAGGCAATCTTGTAGTAAAACAGCATGATGTGGTGCTGGTCCAGCCGCTGCCGGTGCTTGGCGATGCCGTATTCCACAATGCGCACCAGGTCCAGGCCTTTACGGAAAGTGCCTTCCAGGAAATGCAGGTTGAGCTTGTTGGCATTCACATAGAGGAAACTCAGGGAGGCCACATTGTCGTTTTTGGGGAAATCCTTGCCGGAAATTACGGTTTCCATATGTTCCAAGGTGCTGCGGAACTGGCTGCTGTATTGCACGTAGAACAGGGATTCCAGCAGGTAGTTGTTCCCCTTGAGGTAGAACACGGGGTTCAGGCAGATCTGGTCCGGGTTGTCGTTGAACAGGCTCACCCATTTGTGGGCATAGCGGTAGGCGGATAAAAAATCCTGGGTCAGGAAACTGTACCACAGGTGTGCCTTGTACAACCAAAGTTTTTCGCGGAACCCCAATTGGTTGAGTCGGTAGTCCGGAAGGTGCTCATCAAAATACTCGGTGACCCTTCGGTAATCCTCGTCGTTGCGTACGTAGCCCACCTGCAGCATCATCCCGTACAACTGCAGGGAAAGGTTGGAGAGCTTGCTGGTGATGTTGTTCAGGTCGGCCAGGCGCTCGGCTTCGGTGGTGAGTTCCCGGGCCCGGTCCGGCAAGCTTCGGGTGATGTACTGGGTCTCGATGATCTTTTCGAGCTCCACGATCTCAAAAGCGATATTTTTCTCCTCGTGTTCGATGGCGGTGGCCTTGACCTTTTCGAGGATTTTCAGGCTTTGCTTGTAGAGGCCTTTCTGATAGAGGATTGTGGCAAAATCGAGTTGTTCCCGGATTTGCACGCGGACATTCTGGTTTACCGGGTTCAGGCGCAGGCTGATCAGGATTTGCTTGTAGAGGTGCGCCTTGAGGTTGGACAACTGGGATTTTTTGACAATTCCGCTCTGCAGGATGGCCTCCTCGTCATAGGCTTTGTGCTTGTCCAGTAAGTTGAACAAAGCCAGGAACTTGGCATCCGCGTTGACGCCCAACCGGCCCACATAGAGTTTGAATTGGCGCTTTTCCGATTTGGACAGGGATTTGACCAAAACGAACAGGGCGTCTTTATGGGTATTCGTCATCGTAATAATTCTATATTAAGCGCCTGTTTTACAGCGCTGTACGAATAGCAAACTGATCCTTAACATTGTAAATGGACAGGCGGATATCCCGGATTCCAACCCACTCCCGTTATCTTCGTTAATTGGTGATTAAAAGTATGTAAATATAATGAGCAAAGATAAGGTACAGATTTTTGACACAACCCTCAGGGACGGCGAACAGGTCCCGGGTTGCAAACTGGATACGGAGCAGAAGCTGATAATCGCCGAACGCCTCGATGCGCTGGGGGTGGATGTGATCGAAGCGGGCTTCCCGATTTCAAGCCCCGGGGATTTTAAATCTGTTTCGGAAATCTCCCGCCTGGTTAAAAACGCGACGGTCTGCGGCCTGACGCGTGCGGTTAAAAAAGATATCGAGGTTGCTGCCGAGGCCATCAAGGACGCCAAAAAGCCTCGGATACACACGGGTATCGGTACGTCGGAATCCCATATCAAATACAAATTCAATTCCACCCAGGACGAGGTGTTGCGACGGGCAGTGGAAGCCGTCAAATACGCCAAGACTTTTGTGGAGGACGTGGAGTTCTACGCCGAGGATGCCGGGCGTACCGAGAATGAGTTCCTGGCACGGATCTGCGAGGCGGTCATCCAGGCCGGGGCCACAGTCCTGAACATCCCGGATACCACCGGTTATTGCCTTCCCGAAGAATACGGGGCCAAGATGAAGTACCTGCGGGAAAATGTGCGCGACATCGACAAGGCGATCCTCTCATGTCACTGCCACAACGACCTGGGGCTCGCCACCGCCAATTCCATTGCCGGGGTGATCAACGGCGCCCGACAGATAGAATGTACCATCAACGGGATCGGCGAACGGGCCGGGAATACCTCCCTGGAAGAAGTGGTGATGATCCTCCGCCAACATCCCCACCTGAACCTGGATACAGGGATCAACAGCAAACTCCTGTACGATACCAGTCAGATGGTTTCCCGGAAAATGGGCATGCCGGTGCAGCCCAACAAGGCCATCGTGGGCTCCAATGCCTTTGCCCACAGTTCCGGAATCCACCAGGACGGGGTCATCAAAAAACGGGAAACCTATGAAATTATCGACCCGGTGGACGTGGGGGTGACCGAATCTTCCATCGTGCTGACAGCGCGTAGTGGCCGGGCGGCCCTGGCTTACCGGGCCAAGAAAGTCGGGTATGAACTGACCAAGTTGCAGCTCGATAAAGTATACGACCAATTCCTGGTCTTTGCGGACCGCAAAAAAGAAATCGAAGATGCCGATATCCACAGCATTGTGGAGGCGTCCGGTGTTAATATAGAAAGTATCGCTTGATGAAATTGAAAATCGCATTGCTCCCGGGAGACGGGATCGGACCCGAGGTGGCCGCCCAGGCCGTTGCCTGCCTGCAGGCTGTTGAAGAGGCCTTCGGGCACCAATTTGAATTTACCAAGGCGCCAGTCGGCGCCATTGCCATCGACCAGACCGGGAACCCCCTTCCGGACGACACCCTGGAATTGTGTAAGCAATCCGACGCCGTCCTGTTCGGGGCCATCGGCGACCCGAAATACGACAACGATCCGGAATCCAAGGTGCGCCCCGAGCAGGGCCTCCTGCGACTGCGCAAGGAATTGGGGCTGTTCAGCAATATCCGCCCGGTAAAGGTCTTCCCTACCCTGATTGACAAATCGCCTCTCCGGAAGGAACGCATTGAAAACACGGATTTCGTTATTTACCGGGAACTGACAGGGGGCATTTATTTCGGGGAAAAATTCCTGAGCGAAGACGGGAACACCGCTTCCGACCTCTGCATCTACAGCGAAGAGGAGATCAGCCGGATTGCGCACCTGGCTTTCAAGGCCGCAAAAGGCCGCCGAAAGAAACTCACCCTGGTGGACAAGGCCAACGTACTGGAATCCTCCCGCCTGTGGCGCCGGGTGGTTACGCGCATCGGGGAGAGTTACCCGGACGTGGAACTCCACTATCTCTTTGTGGATAACGCGGCCATGCAAATGATCTTGAACCCCAGCCAGTTCGATGTGATCCTCACGGAAAACATGTTTGGGGATATCCTGTCGGACGAAGGAAGCGTGATCGGCGGGTCCATCGGCCTGTTGCCCTCTGCGTCCGTAGGGGAATCCAGCGCCATGTTTGAGCCCATCCACGGCTCCTATCCCCAGGCTACCGGCAAGAACATCGCCAACCCGATTGCCTCGATCCTGTCGGCAGCCATGCTGCTCGACCATTTTGGCCTGGACGAAGAGGCTGCCGCCGTGGTGCGCTCGGTGAATAAAGCCCTGAAAAAGGGAATGGTCACCCCGGACCTCGACCCAAAAAGCAAACACGGTACGGACGATGTGGGCCAGTTTATTGCCGGACACATCAGCGATTCGGACGATTTCAAGGGGTTGAACCAGGAGAATATCGGCCTGGGAAAATCCACGATTATCTGATACCGCCTGCATTGCAAAGCAATCCCCCCGGCCCTTAACGCCCGGGGGTTTTTATTTTAATCCGGGCTGATGGCGGAAAGTGGAATAAATAGGGACATTGTTTTATCTTTGTTCGCTTAAAACAGCGGAATGAAAATCTCCTATAAATGGTTGCGCCAGTTCATCGAAATGGACTGGCCGGCGGAAAAAACCGCAGAGTTGCTTACAGACCTCGGGCTCGAAGTGGAAGGAATCACGCCGTTTGAATCCGTCCCCGGGGGCCTCAAAGGTATTGTGGTGGGAGAGGTGAAAAGCTGTGAAAAACACCCGAATGCCGACAAGTTGTCGCTATGCCAGGTGGATATCGGTACCGATAAACCGGTTCAGATTGTCTGCGGGGCGCACAATGTGGCCAAAGGCCAGAAAGTTCCGGTGGCCACTATCGGAACGACGCTCTACACGGCAGACGGGGAGCCGTGGAAAATCAAAAAAGGGAAAATCCGCGGAGAGGCGAGCCACGGCATGATTTGCGCCGAAGACGAGATAGGCCTGGGAGACAGCCACGACGGCATCCTGGTGCTCGATACGGATGCCGCCCCGGGTACCCCCTGTGCAGAACTCTTCCGACTGGAGGAAGACGAAGTCTTTGAAATCGGGCTGACCCCCAACCGCGCAGACGCCATGAGCCATTACGGCGTGGCGCGCGACCTGCGGGCCGGCTTGAAACAACAGAAAATATCGAAGGAACTCATTACCCCCTCGGTGAGCAATTTCCACGTGGACAACCGCTCGGGGCGGATTGAGGTGCAGGTGGAAAAACCGGAACTCGCGCCCCGGTACTGCGGCGTCACCATCAGCAATTTGATCGTTCAGGAATCACCGGACTGGTTGCGCAACCGGCTCCGCGCCATCGGCCTGAGCCCGATCAATAATGTAGTGGATGCCACAAACTACGTCCTGCACGAACTCGGGCAACCCTTGCACGCCTTTGACGCGGACCGCATCCACGGCAAGAAAATCCTGGTAAAGACCGTTAAGGCCGGTACCAAATTCATGACGCTGGACGGGGAAGAGCGCATCCTCCACGAGGAAGACCTGATGATCTGCGACGCGGAAAAACCCATGTGTATCGCCGGCGTTTTCGGGGGCATCAACACGGGAGTCACCATGGATACCCGGAATATTTTTCTGGAGAGCGCCTATTTTGACCCGGTTTCAATTCGGAAGACCGCCAAGCGACACGGGCTTAACACGGATGCTTCCTTTCGCTTCGAACGGGGCATTGACATCAACAATGTGGAGTACGCCCTGCTGCGGGCCGCTATCCTGATCCGGGACATTGCGGGGGGCGAGATCAGCTCGGACGCCGTGGACCTTTATCCGAAAAAGATGCCGGACCACAATGTGTTCCTCACCTACGAAAAAATTTACCGGTTGGTCGGCACGGAAATTCCCCGGGATACCGTTATTTCAATCCTGGCTTCCCTGGATATCCAGGTAAAGAGCGTCACAGAATCCGGGTTGGGCCTGGTGATCCCGTTTTACCGGGTGGATGTTCGCCGGGAAGTGGACGTAATTGAGGAAATCCTACGGGTGTACGGATACAACAACATCCCGGATAAGTCCCAGTTTACCGCTTCCATCGAGCCCCCTGCCGGCGTGGCGCCCCATAAACTACAGGATCGCATCAGCGGCCGGCTGGCTGCTCTGGGGTTTGACGAAATTCTAGGCAACAGCCTCTGCAATCCTGCCCACAATGCGCTTTTGGGCGGTGATCCGGAAGGGGAAGTCGCCTTGATGAACCCGCTCAGCCAGGAGCTGTCCGCATTGCGCAGAGACCTTCTTTTCTCGGGATTGGGTGCTATCTCGCACAATCTGAACCGGCGCCAGCAGGACTTGCGCCTGTACGAATTTGGCCAAATTTATTCCCGGGAAGGGACCCAATGGGAAGAACGGGAAAGGCTGGCCCTGCTCCTGACGGGAAATCAGCATCCCGACCATTGGGAAAACACTGCAAAGCCTCAGGGGTTCTTTGACCTGAAAGCGGTAGTGGCTCATGTTCTGGATAGTCTGGGAGCCGGGCCCCGGGAGGAAATGCCGGTAACGGACCAACGATTTTCGGAAGCCCTCGAGATTTCTATGGGAAAACGCGCCGTCGTCCGGCTGGGATCCGTACACCCGGATATCCTCCGGGCCTTTGATATCCGCCAGGAAGTACTCTATGCGGATATCGACTGGCCGCTGCTGCTCCAGAGGGTTCAGGGCGCGGAAATTTCGTATACCGAAATCCCCAGGCACCCGGAAGTTCGCAGGGACCTGGCCCTGTTGCTGGACGAATCGGTATCCTTTCGGCAACTGCACGACCTGGCACTGAAAACCAATAGAAAAATTCTGCGCGATGTCCGGCTCTTTGACGTTTATACAGGTGATAAGCTGCCGGCTGGGAAAAAATCCTATGCCCTGAGCTTTTTCCTCCAGGACCCGAAAAAGACGCTGGCAGACAAGCAGATCGATTCGGTTATGGGCTCATTGCAGAAAGCGTTTGAAAAAGAATTGGGCGCAGAACTCCGCGGGTAATCCATCCGATTTTGGAATCCGGGCCAGTTGGCGCACGGACCGACTTTTATAAAGGCGCGGGGAGCACTACCCGGTCGATCTCGTGAAAAACCAGGCGTTCGCTGCCTAAGTCCGCACAGGTAATCCGGGCTCGATTCCCCGAACAATCGGTAAGATAGATATCGGAACCCTCCAGGGTGGCAATCAGGTCCTCACCCTGCAGCGTGGTAAATCGCGTAGTGCCTTTTCCGCGGCTCAGGGCCCGTAAAATTTTCGAAGCGGACAATTCCCCGGCTACGATGTGATAGCCCACCAGGGACTTCAGGACTTTTTTATTCTCCGGTTTCAGCCAGTCGCGCACCCGGTCCGGATCGAGCCTGTGAAAAGCTTCGTCCGAAGGTGCAAAAATGGTAAACGCGCCGTTCTCGAGGATTTCCATCAAGTCGGTGGCTGCCACGGCCGTCAAAAGGGTGGGATACTGGTCCGGGGAGAGTCCGAGCCGGGTGATGGGTACTTGTTGCCCCATACCGCTGTGCCGCTGTGCGCACATATCGGGTACCTGGAAAAAAAGGGCTGCCAGCAGCAGCATTCCATAACGGGTAAGCATCCTTATAGTCGATTTCGGGGGCGGGAATACACCGATTCTACCGGGATTCCCGCCCTGAATATACGCAATTCGCCCCCTCAGGCCAATTTGCGGGAATCCGGAAAATGATTTTAACATATCTTTAACAGTTTTAACAACGATACTGTATTTGACTCCCAAAGCCCCAATGCGTATTTTTGGGTAATTGCTAAAAGAAAATTCATGTTAAAGAGGACCAATGTCGAATCCCGGTTGCAGGCGATCCGGGAAAGGGAGTGGCAGGATTCACAGCTTTCCGGCCTGCTCCAAGCCCTGCAAATCCAACAATCCGGGAGAGCCGTGCCAACAGATTTGCCCATCGCGGAAAGCGGGGACAACGATAGGGATGGGCGCCCGGGAAATCCGCCAAATACCTTTGATTTTGACCTGCTGGAAACGCGTAGGATCTACCGGCTGGATCAGATCCGGGCTGTTTGCATCGATTACCGGCTGCGCTTCCTGGACCTGAAGTACTTTAAACCTGAACTCCCGGAAAGTGCCCGTCAGGCCATTGCCGACCTGGAAAACGCACACGATACGCGGCTGGAGGGATTGAAAATCATCGCCCCTTCCCGCCTATTTAAACTCCAAGACCGGGACGACCCGTTGCTGTTTGTTCCCCTGGGGAACGATTACTTTTACCTGGTCCACAAATGGGGGAACGATCTCCACCCCCTGCGCCGTCTCCTGGTGTGGCCTTTCCGGAATATCGCCAACCTGACCCTGGTGGTGTTGCTGGTGAGCTACCTGGTCTCCCTGTTGGTGCCCGGCGGTTTGTTTTCCAAAAACGACAGCGCTGCGGAATTCTGGATCATCTTTTTCTTTATGTTCAAATCCCTGGCAGCCGTGGTGATTTTCTACGGTTTTGCCCTCGGGAAGAACTTCAACCCGGCTATTTGGAACAGTAAGTATTTCAATGCCTGAAACCCCGGCCCGTCAGGCTGGGACACCGTATAATTTCTGCCGTTGCTCCCGGATGGCCGGGTCAGACATGTAGTCGTCAAATGTCAGGTAGCGGTCGATGGTATGTGTCGGGGTGAGTTCCACAATACGGTTGGCCACTGTCTGGGCAAACTGGTGGTCGTGGGTCGTGAAAATCACCGTGCCCTTGAATTGTTTCAGGGAATTGTTGAAGGCCGTAATACTTTCAAGGTCCAGGTGGTTGGTGGGCTCGTCGAGCAGCAGCACATTGGCGCGCTGCATCATCATCCGGCTCAGCATGCAGCGAACCTTCTCCCCTCCCGAAAGGACCGTGCATTTCTTGAGTGCCTCTTCCCCGCTGAAGAGCATTTTACCCAGAAAACCGCGAAGGTATACCTCCTCTTTTTCTTCCTGGGTCTTCGCCCACTGCCGCAGCCAGTCTACCAGGTTCATGTCCTTGTCAAAGTAGGCGCTGTTGTCCGCCGGCAAATACGAGGTTGTAGTGGTTACCCCCCAGGAATGGGTTCCGGCATCCGGTTTCCGGTTACCGGTTATGATTTCATAAAAGGCCGTGGTTGCGCGGGAATCCTTTGAGATTAGGGCCACCTTGTCGCCCTTGGCCAGGTTGAGCTCCCCCTTGCGGAAAAGCCAGTCCCCTTCCTCGCTCCGGGCTGCAAGGCCTTCCACGTGGAGAATCTGGTCCCCGGCTTCGCGCTCCCGTTCAAAAATAATGGCCGGGTACCTGCGGCTGGACGGACGGATATCCTCCACGCGCAATTTCTCGAGCATTTTCTTCCGGGAGGTCGCCTGTTTGCTCTTGGCCACATTGGCGCTGAACCGCTGAATAAACTCCTGCAGCTCTTTGGCCTTTTCCTCGGCCTTCCGGTTTTGCTGGGCGCGCTGACGGGCTGCCAGTTGGCTGCTTTCGTACCAAAAGGTGTAATTGCCGCTATACAGGTTGATCTTTCCAAAATCAATGTCCGCAATGTGCGTACAGACGGCGTCGAGAAAATGGCGGTCGTGGGAAACCACGATTACCAGGTTTTCGTAATCCGCCAGGAAATTCTCGAGCCATTGGATCGTATCGTAATCCAGGTCGTTGGTAGGCTCGTCCATCACCAGCACGTCGGGATTCCCGAACAGGGCCTGCGCGAGCAGGACGCGCACCTTGAGTTTGCCTTCCATCTCTGCCATGCTCGCATGGTGGAGGTCTTCCCGGATCCCCAGGTTGGATAGCAGTGCAGCCGCATCGCTTTCAGCGTTCCAGCCGTTCATCTCTTCGAAAGCCACCTGCAACTCCCCAATCCGGTCGGCGTTTGCATCGTCGTAATCCGCATAGAGCGCCTCCATCTCGGTTTTGATTGCGAACAGGGGCTTGTTCCCCATCAGCACGGTTTCCAGTACGCCATGGGCGTCGTAGGCATTGTGGTTCTGTTCCAGCACGGACATGCGTTTGCCCGGCTCCAGGTGGACGTGTCCGGACGTCGGATCCACTTCGCCCGCGAGGATTCGGAGGAAAGTGGACTTCCCCGCCCCGTTGGCCCCGATAACACCATAACAGTTTCCGGGGTTAAACGTGGCATTTACCTCGTCAAAAAGGACGCGTTTGCCAAATTGGACGGACAGGTTCGAAACCGATAGCATATGTGCTGTTTTTAAATTTTTGCAAAAGTAATCAATTATCTGCCCAACGCCTATTAAAACAGCGTGTTAAAATCGGGCGTCCCGGAAGGCCGCAGCCCTATTTTTAACTAGCCATTAACAGGGGGCGCAAAAGGGTTTCAGTAATTTTGATCGGATATTTTGCAGACAAGATTGTATGGTAAACAAGTACTTTGGTGTTATACTTTTCGTACTGTTGTGTAGTTGTGGGGCTGAGGAATCGCAATCCTCAACAACCTATCTGGGGGGCGAGATCGTCAACCCGACCTCGGAGCAGGTAGTGCTCTTTAAAGGGGAAATTCCCATCGATTCTGCGCTTCTCGATGCCGACAACCGTTTTGAAATCCGATTGGATTCCCTGGACAACGGCCTATATCACTTTTTTCACAAGCCGGAAATGCAATACGTATACCTGGAACGGGGCGACAGCCTGCAGCTTCGGCTCAACACGGTGGCCTTTGACGAATCCCTGGTTTTCTCAGGCAGCGGAGAAGTCATCAATAATTTTCAGCTCGAAGTATTCCTGGATGCGGAAAAGGAGGAACAACTCATTCGCGAAGATTTCATCCACCTGGAACCGGATGCTTTCAGCAATAAAATCGATTCGCTCAGCGAGAGGAAGCTCGCTCAACTCAACGAATTGCGGTCCGAGGAGGGCTTTTCCGAAGACGCTTACCATATGGCCCGGGCCAGCATTGTCTATAAAAACTGGTTTTACAAAGAGAGTTATCCGTTCTGGCACCGGCGAGCCACCGACGACAAAACGCTTCATAACCTGCCAGAAGATTTCTATGCATACCGCAATGAGGTGTCCTACAGCGACCCCAGGCTCACCTACCTGAAACCCTATTACGATTTTATGAAATTCCATATAGGCAACCTGGCGTATATGGGCTGCAAAAAGGCATGTGAAGTGGATGAAGGGACAGGCAAACTCACGGGGAAATTGCACTTCAACCGACACCAGCTCGAATTAATCGACAGCCTGGTTCACCAGGAGACTTTGCGCGACAACCTGTTTCGCGGGGTGGCCATTGAATACCTGCTCAAGCACGATACGGAGGAAAATTTCCAGGCGTTTCTGGAGGAATTTCACAAGCGCTCCGGGAACAACCGGCACCTGGACGAGATCAACCGGCTGAGCGAAGGAATCCACAACCTGCGTCCGAACCATCCCCTGCCGCGTTTGCAGGTGTTGGGTGCGGATGGCGAAAAGTACTGGTTGCGGGATATTCCGGCAGCCGGGCAACAGACGGTTTTTTACTTTTGGTCAGGGCCCGAACAGCGGCACCTCAGGAATATCAGCCGAAGGGTACGCCAATTGGAAGAGCACCACCCGGATTACCGGTTTGTCGGTATTTGCATGCAAACCGAGGAGGCCCAGTGGAAGAATCTGGTAGCTACCTACAGCCTGACGCCGGAAGATCAGTTCCTGGCAGATAACTTCAAGGAATTTGCCCACACCCTGGTGGTCTTTAACCCGTATAAAAGCGTCATTGCCAAAGACGGGTTGATCGTGGACGGCTTTGCGAACCTGAATACTTCTTTCCGAACGCAGTCAAATCCCGAATAATAACCACTCAGGGCAGCCCTGGGATCCTGATTTCTGGGATCGGGCCACCTAACGAACTACCGGCTGGTCTATCTGTATTTATGAATTTCCCTTGCGGTAATCCGCCAGGAACTTCTCCAGCCCGATATCGGTGAGCGGGTGCTTCAAAAGGCCTTCAATAGCAGAAAGCGGCCCGGTCATTACATCGGAACCCAGTTTGGCACATTCTATCACGTGCATTGTATGCCGGATAGAGGCGGCCAGAATCTCGGTATCAAACCCGTAATTGTCGTAAATCTCCCGAATCTCGGCGATCAGATGCAGCCCGTCGGTGGATATGTCATCCAGACGACCGATAAACGGGGATACATAATTGGCCCCGGCCTTGGCGGCAAGCAAGGCCTGCCCGGCCGAAAAGACGAGCGTGCAATTGGTTCGGATGCCCTTGTCCGCGAAGTATTTCAGGGCTTTTACCCCGTCCCGGATCATCGGCACCTTGACCACAATCTGCTCGTGGAGGTCGGCGAGCTCCTCCCCTTCCTTTACGATCTCGTCAAAGGTGGTGGCGATCACCTCGGCGGATACATCTCCCCCGTCCACAATCTTGCAGATATCGATATAGTGCTTGAAAATATTGTCCTTCCCGGTAATCCCCTCCTTCGCCATGAGCGAAGGGTTTGTGGTTACCCCATCCAGGACGCCCAATGCCTGGGCTTCGCGAATCTGATCCAGGTTGGCAGTATCGATAAAAAATTTCATAGTGTATGTCGTTTAATGTTTTAAGCAGCCCCGCTTGCGAACAACAAAAATAACGAGGCGGCTGCTCCGGTCAAAACTACAATTTATAATGTTTCAGCAGAAGTCGTTCAAATATTTTATCGGGCAGCATCCGTTTGAGGGTCAGCGACAGCCGCTGCATGGGGCTACCCACGGTATAATGAACCCTGGGATGCTTTTTCTGCAGGATACGGTAGACTTTCCGGCCAACCTCCTCCGGGTCGTTCCCGGCATCCACGTGGTCGTCCATCAGTTTCAGGCTGTTGCCGTACGATTGCCGGTAGGGCGAATCTTCGAGCAGCGGGCTGTGAAAGCGGCCCGAGGCGATGTTTGTGGCGTAATCCCCCGGGGCCAGGGTGCACATTTTAATGCCGAAACCCCGAACCTCCATGCGGTAGGCTTCCGTTGCGATCCCGAGGGCCGACTTGCCGGCGCTGTATATGCCCCGATAGGGCAACCCCATAAACCCGGCAATTGAGGTGATGTTTACAATAAAGCCAGACTGCTGTTGCCGCATCACGGGCAGCACATGGCGGATGACGCGCAACGGGCCGTGAAAATTGGTTTCCAGGGCATCCAGGCACGCCTGGTGGGGCGTTTCTTCCAGCGGGCCCGTAATGCCAACCCCTGCATTGTTGATCAATATGTCGATCCGTCCTTCCAGGCCGAGGAGTTCCCGGACTGCCGACCTCACGGAGTCTTCGTCCCGGACATCGAGTTGAAGGAGCGTCACTGCCTCCCCCCCGGTGTTATTCGGGGATTTCCGGGTGGTTCCATAGACCCGGTACCCCCGGTCTGCCAGGTAGTGGGCCGTGGATTTTCCAATTCCCGAAGAGGCTCCGGTAATCAGTACGACGGGGCGATGTTGCATGCGCTCAAAATACGAATAAATATTCGACACCTTCCGGAAAAGGGGGGTCGCGACCCCTGGGAACAGGGCATAAAAAAACGGCAAGCTACCTACATCGCACCGCTACGACCGCATACCCTTGCTGCGTTCCCGCCCTGGGGGATTCTGCAGGAGCTGGTCGTGTAGGACTTGCCGCGCGCAAATATACGATGTTTTGCGTTTGGGACAATGGAAATGCATCCGTAATTTAGTACCCGTTCACGGCTTGGCCAGCGCGTGGATTTACAACCTGCTGACAATGACCAAACAATGATTATGACGAATTTGAAAATGGGCCTGACCGGCCTGCTGCTAACGCTTTTCCTCGCCTGCGACGGCGAGAACCCGGCCCGGGGCTTTGCTGTTGAACTCGGGAAGGGGGGCAGGAAATTTACCCATGGGGAGACCGTAGCGATCGGGTTGAAGAATACCTCCGGGACAGCCGTTGACTCCGTGGTTTATTCCCTGGATGGGGTTCGGCTCAACCCGGAAGGCGGACAGGTTCGCCTGGGCGATACCCGGCTCGGCGAGAAAAAACTGGAAGCCCGCGTTTATACCGCCGACGGGGATTTTACCCTGGAAAAAGAAATTACGCTCCTCGCGGGGAACGCCCCGGAAATCTACACATACGAAATCGTCAATACCTATCCACACGACCGGGATGCGTTTACTCAGGGGCTTGAATTCCGCGGGGACACGCTGTATGAAAGCACGGGCCAGAAAGGGGCCTCCAGCCTGCGCAAAGTGGATTTCCGAACCGGGGAAATCCTGGCGCGCACCGACTTGCCGGATACGTATTTCGGGGAGGGCCTGACCATCCTGGGCGATACGCTCTATATGCTGACCTGGCAGGCAAAAACCGGGTTTCTCTACAATCCGGATACCCTGGAAAAACTCGGGAATTTTGCCTATGGGGAAAGCCGGGAAGGCTGGGGGCTCTGCAACAACGGGGAATACCTTTTTAAAAGCGACGGCAGCCAACGGATATGGAAACTCGATCCCCGGACCCTGGAGGAGGTCGGGTATATCGAAACGGTCACAGACAAGTCTGTCTTCAACAAGGCGAACGAACTCGAATATGTAAATGGGAAGATCTATGCCAATGTCTGGCAGCGCCCGAGCATGATGATCATCGATGCCGCCAGCGGGGCGATTGAAGGTGTGGTCAATTTCGGGGGGCTGGAAAACAAGGTAACCCAGCACGACCAATTGGATGTGTTCAACGGAGTGGCCTACCACGGCGGGAGGCAGACATTCTTTGTAACCGGCAAACGCTGGGACAAGCTCTTCGAAGTGCGCATTGTGAAGCGAGACCCTTGAATCGCTACCGCACATACCGCAGGGTAGCCCCGGAAGACCTGGACAACCTGGACCACGTGAATAACATCCGGTATCTGGAGTGGGTACAGGAACTCGCGGGAGACCACTGGGCACAACTTACCCGGCCGGAATGGGATGCCGATTATATCTGGGTGGTTAAAAGCCACCAGATCCAATACCACCGCTCTGCCCTCCTTGGGGAAGAGCTAGCCCTTGAAACATTTGTGGAGGAGGCCCGCGGCGCCATCTCCAAACGCGTGGTGGAAATCCGAATGAGGGACTCCCTGGATCCTGTCGCCACCTGTAAAACGGAGTGGTGCCTGCTCGAAAAATCCCGGTTGACGCCCGTTCGGATGCCTTCAGGGATGATTGCGGCATTATTGGGGCGCTAACTACTCATTAACAGTGATTTACATAACATATTACAGTTTTTTCTTATAGTATCTGTTGCTTTTTCTTGTTTTTAACAGCAAGTATTCCCTACTTTTTCGTGCCGATCATCACAATTTGCGAGGTAAACCATAGTTTTTCTATGGTTTTTACATAGGCCTAAACACCTTGTAATCACTAATTTAACCAAATATTATCAGGCCTTGGAATTCAATTACAGCATTGTTGACCCAAACGCAGCCACTTTCCTTCAGCTTCAGCACTTTTTGGAGGAATACGAGGGGTTGCAATGCGTGGCCCACGATACGGAGCCCCGCAAGGCCCTTGACAGCATTCTGAAATACAACCCGGATGTGCTGTTCATCAACCTGCAGGAATGCGCCACGGAGTGTTTTTCAATGGTGCGGGACCTCTACCAGTACCTGGACACCCCGCCTGTCTGCATCGGGTTGGCACAAACCAAAGACTTTGCCTACGAAGCCCTGAAACACCAGTTTTTTGACTATTGGATGCTTCCTTTCAGCGAATTCGACATCCGCAAAACCCTGCTGAAACTGGGCAAACGACTCCCGGCCCCCGCCGAATCCCCGGTTATTTGCCTGCAATCGTACAAAGACTATCAATTCCTGGATACCAACGAGATCCTCTACCTGAAGGCGGACAACAACGCCACGGACTTTATCCTCAAGGACGGCACCAAAATCAGCGCGTTCAAAACCCTGAAGAGTTTTGAGCAGCAATTGCCTGCCAATTTTGTCCGGGTACACCAAAGTTATATCCTGAACCAGGACTACATCTCCCGGATCAACTACGGCAAAAACCGCTGCACGCTGAAATTCGCCAAGGCAGAATTGCCATTTTCCCGTGGGTATCGTCAAAATGTGGACGCACTCAAGCAAGCGCTCTCGCTGAAATCCCTCTCCGGTAATAATTAGCCGGATTCTCACAGATTCCTGTCAAATTCTCACAAAACCCTGCTGATTGCTAAATGCAGTCATAAAAAGTACCATGACTTTCTAGCTTCGGCTAATTTTCAGATGAAATTGATCCATAACAACCTTCTAACACTATTGATTATGAAAAAAGCAATGAGTTTTGCCGCCGTTTTGGTTTTATTCTTCGGATTAACCGCCTGCGAATCCGATTCCACCCTGGCCGATGTCGACGGGCTTTATGACGCGGAATGTACTACCTGTAATGATATAGATATCGACCCAGATGCAGATTGTACAACTTGCAATGATATAGATATCGACCCAGATGCAGAATGCACCACATGCAATGACATTGATATCGACCCGGATGCAGAATGCACCACATGCAATGATATCGATATTGATGGTGGGGATAACTAATCGAATAACTACAATAATTCAAGAGCCTTGCTGTTTGCAAGGCTCTTTTTTTAATTTTACCTAAAGCGAAATTAGTCCGTGACCTTCAACCGTTACATATGTATTTTTCTACTATTTGAACTTTTCATAGTTCTATCTTGTGGGAAATTTAAAGATCAGGCCGAGACCACTTCTCCGGAATACCATTTAATTTCACAAGAGATAGTAGGATTAAATTCGAATGAGTTATCCAAGCAAGAATTAAAGGAGACTTCATATCAACTTTTGGCTGAGCTTGAAACTAAAGGTCGGGACACCTTATTTCGCGAACTATACTTGTCTTTATTCGATAAAATCGATGACCGGGAGCACAAAACTCTAAAAAGGCAGCTTATTGACAGGGCATTATTGGTGGCTGAGGCAACAAGGGATTCAATGGCTCTTGGAACTTTCAATTTAGAATTGAGCCAATTTTATTGGAATACCAACTCTCCGGATAGTACCTTTCTAAAAGCTAATGAAGCATTCAGGATATTTACAGATTTAGGTGCTACCTATGAAGCAGGAAGAGGAGCTTATACTCTGGCCGCTGCGCAATTTGCCGCGAGTGACTACCTACAGGCAGAACAAACAGCTGTGTTGGCCCTTGAACTTTTTGAAAATTCTTCCAGCCCGGAGAAAAATCGCAGAATCATCTCTGCATACAATCTATTAGGATCCATTGCGACCGCTTTGAATGCATATGATCGTGCAATTGAATATCGGAAAACAGCGCTGGAATACTTTGATTCTGACGAACAATCTGGAAGAGCGTATTATGGCCTTCTCAATAATCTGAGCAATACCCAGATTGAAGCTGGATCCTACGAGGAGGCACTCCGCACCTTGGAAAAATTAGTGAAAAACCTACAATTAAGAAGTGATAATCCCCACCTATACGCAATAGTGTTACTAAATCGAGCACGTGCAAACTTTTCATTGGGAAATCTCGAAGACGTGGAATCCAATTATCTTGAGGCACTTCAAATTAGAGAGGAGTTAGGCGAAACGAGAAACCTCCCCAGAAGCAACTATTTCCTCGCCGAATATTATTGGGATCAACGGGATACTGCACGTGCGCGGGAACACCTGCAGGAAGGCAAGCGGATAGCGCTCGAAACCGAAGAACTGGACGGGCTTCAGGACATTCTCAAGTTGCAGATGCTGGTAGACCGGGAAAACAGCGCCCAATACGGGCTGGAACTCAGCGAACTCAAGGACAGCCTGATCCAGGAAGAGCGGTTGCTCCGGGATAAGTTTGCCCGGGTCCGCTACCAGACAGACCAGTATATTGCAGAAAATCAGTTCCTCAGCCGGCAACGCATGATGTGGATCTGGGTAACGGCCGGGATCGTGCTGCTGGGTATGGCCCTGTTGGTGATTATTAATCAGCGGATCCGCAACCAGAAGTTGCGTTTTCTCCAGCAACAGCAAGAGGCCAACCAGGAAATATTCAACCTGATGCTGACCCAGAACGAAAAAATCGAGGAGGGTAAGCAGGAAGAACAAAAACGGATTTCCGAGGAGCTGCACGATGGCGTACTGGGCGAGATGAACGGCATCCGGATGGTCCTTCTCGGGCTGAATGGAAAAGAGGATGAAAAATCCGTCAGCCTGAGGGCCCAGGCAATCGAAAAGCTCAAAAGCGTCCAGGAGGAGATTCGCGGTATATCCCATGCGCTCAGCGATGCCGCCTACCAGAAATTCTCTAACTTTATCGTCTCCATCGAGGACCTGTTGGAAAGCACGGCCGGGACGGCCGGTCTGGAACACCAGCTCGACTTCGACCGGGAAGCGGACTGGGACGGGGTGTCCGGCGAAATCAAGATCAACTTGTACCGGATTATCCAGGAATGCCTGCAGAATACGATCAAACACGCCCGGGCCAATAAGGTAGTTGTGGAACTACAAGCTTCGGAAAACACGCTCGTGGCGCGTATTTGCGACGACGGCCGGGGGTTCCACAAAAGGCGGGGCAAACGCGGGATTGGCCAAAAGAATATCGCCTCCCGGGTGCAACGTCTCGGCGGGCAGTGGGAGATTGCCTCCTCGCCGGGGTCCGGAACGGAAATACGAATCACCATCCCCCGGGGAAGGTCGCTGCAAAGCCCGTCGAATGAAGTCCTTGAGGGAATGCTATAAGGGAACGCTATAAAAAAGTAAGGCGCAAGAATTTGAAATCGAAACCATGAATATCATCCGCATTCTGGCTGTAGACGACCACGAAATGACCACCCTGGGATATAAATTCATCCTGGAGGACAGCGAATTTGAAGGATTTAAAGTGCATGTGGATACCTCCAAAACTTTTGAAGAGGCCTCGGAAAAAATCCGGCAGTCCGTCAACCGGCTCCCCTACCACATCATCCTGCTGGATATCCAGCTTTCCAGCAACATCGAACACAAGGAAAAGACCGGCGAAGACCTCGGGGTGCTGGCCCGGGAAGTGAGCCCGGAGTCCAAAGTGGTTTTCATGTCCTCCTTTAGCGACAACTACCGGATCAACAGTATCATGCAATCGGTAGACCCGGAAGGGTACATGGTGAAATCCGAAATCGACGAAGCCTCCCTCCAGGCCATGGTGAAAACCGTTACGTCCAACCCGCCCTACTACACCCAAAAAGCCCTGGCCGCCATCCGCAAGAAAATGGCCAACCGCATCAACCTGGACGAAAACGACAAAAAAATCCTCTACCACCTCTCAATCGGGACCAAGACTAAAGATATGGTCAACCATATCTCCCTCTCCCTCCCTACCATTGAAAACCGAAAACGCCATATCAAAGCGCTTTTTGGCATTGAAAAACAAAACGACCAGGCGCTGATTTCCGAGGCGCGGGATCGGGGCTTTATCTGATGCCCTGTTTTACGGGGTGTCAAACCCCCTTGCATTTCAACGACTTATATAAAAACCATCGATATATTATGGTTTTTACATAATCCATTCTGCCGTCATCCACGTACTTTTGTCACAGGACACTGCTTGGATTTTATTGACGGCGAGATGCAGACGAATTTTCCTTATGATTTATCCCTAAAAATGGATTCCAACCCCTCCCTGCCCGGGTTGGATGATTTCTTAAGATCCCTTGAGCGCATATTTTTTGCAGAATCCGAAGTAAAACTCGTATCGGGGAAAACCGGAGAAAATCAACTGATCCTGAACCTTCGCTGCCGCCTGAGCTTGCTGGATGTTCTCTACCATTTCCGAAAAGGCAATTGGGGCCATTGCGGAAACCCCGAATGCTGCAGTGCGGAAAACGACCATCTGAAGGTGCAGTTGGAAAATCTGCAAAACCGGAACACCCAACCGGTGGATATCGAAGAAGTCAACCTGGAACTGGAAGATGTCCTGATCGTGGTGCGGAGTACGGGCCCCGGAAGTATCGCCGGGGAAATCATCAGGCTTTTTGAGGCGCTTGGAGAGCACTATGTTCACTATACCAAGGGGCTGCAAGCGATTCCCTATGAGATTTACATCCCCGTAAAGGAATCGGTTTCCTTTGCATCCCAACCCCCCTCACACCACTCTGCCGATGCGTTCTACAATTATTGGGCGGTGTATTATGAAGATTCGGTAGATGCCAGGATCTACAGCCTGAGACAACGTCAAATCCTGGCGGAAGACCTGTTTTACAGCGATTCGGAATAGCATTTCTGCAATCCGGGATAATCTGCGCGCACCCTATGAGGGACCAGAATAGAGCTGGCTACCCGGCAAAAAGTGGCCGGCTTCCCATCATCTCATTGACTTCCTTTTTGACGGCTTGAGCCGTTTCAGTGGATTCCGGATCGGACAACACCCGGTCGATGAACGATACAACGGCCTCCATGTCCGATTCTACCAGGCCGCGGGTGGTGATGGCGGCGGTTCCGAAACGGATCCCCGAGGTAACAAAAGGCGACTGGTCGTCAAAAGGCACCATGTTTTTGTTGGCTGTGATATCCGCGGTCACCAGCAGGTTCTCCGCATCCTTCCCGGTAATTCCTTTATTCCGCAGGTCGATGAGCATCATGTGGTTATCCGTACCCCCGGAGATCAGGTGGTAGTCGCGGGAGACGAAAGCTTTGGCCATGGCATCTGCATTCTTTTGCACCTGGATGGCATAGTGGAGGAAGCCGTCCGAAAGGGCCTCGCCGTAAGCTACGGCCTTGGCGGCGATTATATGCTCCAGCGGCCCGCCCTGGTTCCCCGGGAATACCGCCAGGTCGATCAGCGAGGACATGGAGCGCAGTTTCCCGCTTTTGAACCGGATGTCAAACGGGTTTTCGAAATCTTCACCCATCAGGATCATCCCGCCCCGCGGGCCGCGGAGTGTTTTATGGGTGGTGGTGGTCACAAAATGGCAATGCGGGATGGGGTCGCTCAGCAGGCCTTTGGCAATCAGGCCCGCAGGATGCGCAATATCCGCCAGCAGGAATGCCCCTACCTGGTCTGCTATCTCGCGGAATTTCGCAAAGTCCATATCCCGGGAGTAGGCCGAGGCGCCCGCAATGATCATGCGCGGCTTCTCCTTCTCGGCGACCTCGAGGATCTTGTCGTAATCCAGGCGGCCCGTCTCCCTGTCCACCCCGTAAAATACCGGTCGGTAAAGTTTTCCGGAAAAATTCACCGGCGAGCCGTGGGTAAGGTGGCCCCCATGGGAAAGGTCGAAGCCGAGGATTGTATCCCCGGGTTTCAAACAGGCCTGGTAAACCGCGGCATTCGCCTGGGACCCCGAATGGGGTTGAACATTCGCATAAACCGCCCCAAAGAGTTCTTTGGCACGGTCGATGGCGAGTTGCTCTACCTGGTCCACCACCTCGCATCCGCCGTAATAGCGTTTCCCCGGGTAACCTTCAGCGTATTTATTAGTAAGGACCGACCCGGCCGCCTCCATCACCTGTGAGCTGGCAAAATTCTCGGAGGCGATGAGTTCCAACCCGTTGATTTGTCGTTGCTTCTCGGCCTGGATCAGGTCGAATATTTCTTGGTCTCGTTGCATTTCAGCAGTTTTGGTTAACGATTGAGCCGGCTTTTTCCGTTCTGCGCTACCCCCCGTAATTACAGGCGATACGGCCATGGCTGGCAGGTTTGATTCCGCTCGGTAAAAGTACGAAAGGACAGCAGTTAAACCAGATAAAATGATATATTTGATCAGGAACTTATCAAATAAAAAATTAACAATATCCTATGTCCATTAAAGCCAATGACCCGAGCCGACAGTCCTGGCTCAACGTACCTGAAGATTCCGATTTTCCCATCCAGAACATCCCCTTCGGGGTTTTTCTGACCCGGGACGATGTGATCACGATTGGAACCCGGATCGGGGATACGGCCATCGACCTGGGTGCCATGCACCAGCTCGGGTATTTCCGGGATATTCCCCTGACGGACGATATTTTCCTGCAGGATAGCCTGAATGATTTTATTTCGGACGGCAAAAAAACCTGGCGCCTGGTGCGGAACCGGATTGCCGAGGTATTTGATAAAAATAACCCGGAGCTGCAAGAACACGAAGCGCATCGCAAAACCGTGTTGTTCGACATGGATGAAATTGAGATGCAATTGCCCGTGCAGATTGGCGATTACACGGATTTCTATTCGAGCAAGGAACACGCCACAAATGTGGGCAGCATGTTCCGGGATCCGGATAATGCCCTGTTGCCGAACTGGCTGCACATCCCGGTGGGGTACCACGGCAGGAGTTCCACAATCGTACCCAGCGGGACGCCCGTGCGACGCCCCAATGGACAAACCCTGCCCAAGGATTCGACACAACCCGTATTCGGACCTTCCAAACGGGTGGATTTTGAGCTGGAAATGGCATTTATCACCACGGATGCCAACAAGATGGGCGAGCCTATCCCCGTGGCGGAAGCAGAGGACTATATCTTTGGCCTGGTCCTTTTTAACGACTGGAGCGCCCGGGACATCCAGAAATGGGAATACGTCCCGCTCGGCCCCTTCCTCGCAAAGAATTTTGCCTCGTCCATATCCCCCTGGATCGTTACCCTGGATGCCCTGGAGCCGTTCCGCACCGAGAGCCCGGCCCAGGATCCCGAACCCCTCCCCTACCTGCGCCAGACGGGGAAAAACAGTTTTGACATTTCCCTGGAAGTAGACCTGATCCCGGAAGGCGGCGCGCCGGCCACCATTTGCAAATCCAATTTTAAATACATGTACTGGACGATGGCCCAGCAACTCGCCCACCATACCGTGAACGGCTGCAAGGTGAACAGCGGGGATATGATGGGAAGCGGCACAATTTCAGGCCCCACCCCGGATTCCTACGGATCCATGCTGGAGCTTTCGTGGGCCGGCAGCAAGCCGTTATCCCTCCCGGGCGGAGCCACGCGGGTATTCCTTGAGGATGGGGACACCGTGGTAATGCGCGGACATTGCAAATCGGAAGGCCTGCGTATCGGCTTCGGGGAAGTTCGCACAAAACTCTTGCCTGCCCCGGCATCCAATTAACTGCAGCACAGTCTTTTGATCCCATTTATACGAAGTTTCATCGATTTTCGTTCTATTTAGGGTTGATTTTGGCACAAACCTTGAAAACCATTTGCCAAACCCCTAAACAGACCATCATGAAAAAAGCACTACTCTGCGGACTCGTCCTGGTTCTGGCCGCTGCCTGTGGCGGCGTCAGGAAAACCCAGGAAGCCGTGAACACCGGAAATTACCAGCAAGCCATCCACCGGGCCATCGACAACCTGGCGGACAACAAGACCAAAAAGGGCAACCAGGCCTATGTGCTGTTGCTGGAAGAAGCTTATGCAAAGTATACCGAGCGGGAATTGCAGGAGATTGCCTTCCTGAAACAGGACGGGAATCCGGCCAACCTGGAAACGATTTATGAGAAATACAACCACCTGAAGGAGGTCCAGAACCGGATCCGGCCGCTCTTACCCCTCCCCATCTTTGAGGAGAACCGGGATGCGAGGTTTCGATTTGAAAATTACGACCGGGAAATCCTGGCCACCAAAGACGACCTTTCGGAATACTTGTATACGAATGCCTCCCAGCTGCTGGCCGGGGCGCAGACCAAGTACGACTACCGGCAGGCCTATGACGATTTCAGGTACCTGGAGGAGATCAACCCGGGGTACGGGGATACGCGTGACCTGATGGAACAGGCCCGGATCAAAGGACTGGACTATGTCAAGGTTACGATGATCAACGATACCCAGCAAATCGTGCCGGCCCGCCTGGAGGAGGAATTGCTGAATTTCAACACCTACGGCCTGGACGACCTCTGGACCACCTACCACACCAACCCCGTGGATGAGGTGGAATACGACTACGAAATGCAGGTTGCCTTCCGGGATATCGTTATTTCCCCGGAGCGCGTCAACGAAAAGCAATTTATCCAGGAACGCCAGATCCCGGACGGCAAACAATTCCTCCTGGACGAGGAAGGCAATGTGGTCAAGGACAGCCTGGGCAATAAGATTGAAGTAGACCGCTTCCGTTCCGTGCGATGCAACTTTTACCAGTTCACGCAGCAGAAAACTGCCCACGTAAACGGGAATGTGAATTTTATCGACCTGCACACCCGCCAGTCACTCAATTCCTATCCCCTGGCCAGCCAGTTTGTATTTGAACATGTCTACGCCAATTACGACGGGGACAGGCGGGCATTGGACAACGATTTGGTAGCCCTGCTGGACCTCGCCGCCGTGCCGTTCCCTTCGGATGAGCAGATGGTTTACGATGCAGGGGAGGATTTAAAGGCCCGGTTGAAAAACATCCTCCAACGACAGAAATTCAATCGCTAGGGATTGCGTTTCCCTGGTATGGAATTGCCAGGCAATACCCATTATTTGAAGCCCCGGTCTCAGGCCGGGGTTTTTTATTGCCGTACATTCAGGATTAAACGGATACGGGCTTTCAGCCAACCGGGAATTCCTCAGGGTCCAGGCTCTCGATAGCACCGTGGGAAGCGTGAGCCACCAGTTCCCCGTCGCGGATAACCAGCACCTGGGGGGATTGGTGGGTGCAACCGAACCGTCCTGCCACCAAATCCGAAAGGGGCCGGTTCCGCTTTACGTCGATCAGGAAAAACTCTGCCGCCCCAGCCGGCCACAGGCCCTGGAAGCGCCCGAGCATGATCCGGCTGATCCCGCAGGAATTGGAATGCTTGAACACCACCTGCAGCCCGCCTTCCGCAACAGCGTTAAAAAGGGCCTCCCCTTCCGGGTCTTCCAGGTTGTTCCAGGGAAACCCTCCCCGGGATTCCCCTTCCGTGTTGTCCCCCGACCCAAATAGGTTTCCAAACATATTTGCAATTCCCATATATCCTGTCTTATTGTCTTGAATTATTCGTTTTTGGCTGTCAAAATGGCGGTGAAGCCCCCTTGGTAGGATTCTTGACATCCAAGGGCATAAACGTAAGCATAACAAGGATGAACATAAATAATTTTACCATAAAATCCCAGGAGGCCATCCAGCAGGCGCAGCAGCTCGCCCAGGAGATGGGCCACCAGCAGGTGGAAAACGAACACCTGTACAAGGCCATCGCCACCGTGGATGAAAACGTCCTCCCTTTCCTGCTTAAAAAACTGCGGGTCAACGATGTGCTCGTGGGGCAGATCGTCGACAAGGAACTGGAATCCTTCCCAAAGGTTTCCGGAGCGGACCTGATGTTTTCGGCAGAAGCCGGGCGTACGCTGAATGAAGCAAACTCCATCGCCCGGAAGGATAAAGACGAATACGTATCCGTAGAGCACCTGATCCAGGCCATCCTCCGGTCGAAGTCGAAGGTGGCCCGTATCCTGAAGGATCAGGGCGTGAACGAGAGAGACCTGGGCAGTGCCATCGCAGAACTCCGCAAGGGCGGGCGGGTTACCTCCCAGAGTGCCGAGGACACCTATAATTCCCTGGACAAATATGCGCGAAACCTGAACCAGCTGGCCGATGCCGGCAAGTTGGACCCGGTTATCGGCAGGGATGAGGAAATCCGCCGGATCTTGCAGATCCTCTCGCGGCGAACCAAGAACAACCCGATGCTCGTCGGGGAACCCGGAACGGGCAAAACGGCTATTGCCGAAGGCCTGGCCCACCGCATCGTCCAGGGCGACGTGCCGGAAAACCTGAAAGACAAGGTCATTTACTCCCTGGATATGGGGGCCCTGATTGCCGGGGCCAAATACAAGGGCGAATTTGAAGAGCGCCTGAAATCCGTAATCAAGGAAGTCACGACTTCGGACGGGAATATCGTGTTATTTATAGACGAGATCCACACCCTGGTAGGGGCCGGGGGCGGGCAGGGCGCCATGGATGCCGCCAACATCCTCAAACCCGCGCTTGCGCGGGGGGAATTGCGGGCCATCGGCGCCACCACCCTGGATGAATACCAGAAATACTTTGAAAAGGACAAGGCGCTCGAGCGGCGCTTCCAGAAAGTCACCGTCGAGGAGCCCGATACGGAGGCTGCCATCTCGATTCTCCGTGGGCTGAAGGAAAAATACGAAACCCACCACAAGGTCCGGGTCCGGGATGAAGCGGTCATCGCGGCGGTGGAGCTTTCCGAGCGGTATATCACGAATCGCTTTTTGCCGGACAAGGCCATCGACCTGATGGACGAGGCGGCGTCCAAGTTGCGGATGGAGATCAACTCGAAGCCGGAGGAACTCGATGCGCTGGATCGGAAAATCATGCAGCTCGAAATTGAAATCGAGGCGATCAAACGGGAAAACGACCCGGATAAACTCAAAGCGCTGAATGCGGAGCTGGCAAACTTCAAGGAGGAGCGCAATGAGATCTTTGCCAAATGGGAAAGCGAACGCGAAGTGGTGGACGGGATCCAGAAGACCAAACAGTCAATCGAGGAATACAAGCTGGAAGCCGAACGGGCTGAACGCAATGGCGATTATGGCCGCGTGGCCGAATTGCGGTACGGAAAAATCAAGGATGCACAGGCCCAGCTGGAAAAGTTGCAGGAGGAACTCGCCAGCCAGCAGGAGGCCGGGACGCTGATCAAGGAAGAGGTCACCCGGGAGGATATCGCCGAGGTGGTGGCTAAATGGACAGGGATCCCGGTAAACAAGATGCTTCAGAGCGAACGGGAAAAGCTCCTGCAGCTCGAGGAGGTCCTCCATAAGCGGGTCGTCGGGCAGGATGAGGCTATCGAAGCGGTATCCGATGCGATCCGGCGAAGCCGTGCCGGCCTGCAGGACGCCAAACGGCCCATCGGCTCCTTCCTGTTCCTCGGAACGACCGGGGTGGGGAAAACCGAACTGGCCAAGACACTGGCCGCCTACCTCTTTGACGACGAAAACGCAATGACGCGAATCGATATGTCCGAATACCAGGAACGCCATGCGGTAAGCCGCCTGGTGGGGGCTCCTCCGGGCTATGTAGGATATGACGAAGGGGGACAACTCACCGAGGCCGTCCGCAGAAGGCCCTATTCGGTGGTCCTGCTGGACGAAATCGAAAAGGCCCACCCGGATACATTCAATGTCCTTTTGCAGGTTCTCGACGAAGGCCGGCTAACCGACAACAAGGGTCGCGTGGCGGATTTCAGGAACACGATCATCATCATGACCAGCAACATGGGCAGCCATATTATCCAGGAAACCTTTGAGGACAACCCGGATATTTACAGTGCTACGGAAGCCGCCCGGGTAGAAGTCCTGGGCCTGCTGAAGAAATCCATCCGCCCGGAATTCCTCAATCGGATCGATGACATCATCATGTTTACCCCGCTGAGCCGGGAGGATATCCGGCAGGTGGTGCGCTTGCAGCTGGACCATGTACGCAGCATGCTGGCCGCCCAGCACATCGAGATCGACGCCACGGAAGAAGCCGTAGAGTACCTGGCAGACAAGGGGTTTGACCCGCAATACGGGGCGCGCCCCATCAAGCGGGTGATCCAGAAGGAAGTACTCAACAAACTTTCCAAAGAATTGCTCAGGGGCAGCATTCGCACCGATGGCGTGGTGCTGATCGACAGCTTTGAGAACGAGCTGGTTTTCCGCAACCAGGATGAGTTGGTGGAATAACCGGTAATGCTTTAAAACCCGCCGATTACAGCGGGGTAAATGCCCCCGGCCAGCTGGCCGGGGGTTTTATTTTTGGCTACTATTATACCATACCGTATCTAATTTTTATATTAGCAGGAAATAACCACCTACATGACTACCAAAGCCGAACGGACCACAGCCTACATTATTGAAACCGTGGCCCCTATTTTCAATCGGCAGGGATATGTGGGAACGAGTATGAGCGACCTCACGGAGGCAACCGGCCTCACCAAAGGGGCGCTTTACGGGAATTTCGAAAACAAGGACGCGCTGGCCCTGGCGGCCTTTGAATACAATAGCACCCTGTTGCTGCATGCCCTGGAGAAGCAATTAAGCGGTCCGGGCACCGCCATGGAGCGCCTGGCAAACCTCACAGAGTTTTATAAGAATTACGATACGTTTACGCGGGATATGGGAGGATGCCCCATCCTGAATGTGGGGGTGGATGCGCAGTATAACCACCGCACCCTGGCCGCTGCGGCCCGCGAAACAGCCCGGACGATTGAAGGGAAAATCGCCGTGGTCCTTGAAGACGGTATCCGGGAGGGCGAACTGCGCCTGCCGGTTCCCCCGCTGCTCTTTGCCAAACAACTCTTCACAATGATCCTCGGGGCCGTCACAATGGCCACGATCAGCAACGACCGGAAATACCTCCACAATACGATTGCCTACCTGGAAATCCTGATCAAAAAAGAACTCGGCAAATAATCTGCTGGCAACGGCTGTCAGCGGATCCTCAGGATCCACAGGTCGCCCTGGTACCTGCCTGAGAATTTGCTGTCCCTGGCCCGCCGGGCGGCTTCTATGGAATCGTACCTCCTCAGGAATACGTAATTGTATTTGTTGGAACTCCTGTAGAACGATCCGGGCTCCAATCCGGCATCCCGCAATTGCTTCATAAAGGCATCGTAATACCGCTTGGTGCCGAAGACATTGGCTATCAGGTAATAGCCGGGCTCCAGGTCGCCTTCCTGGGCGAGTTCCTCATACCGCTCTCCTTTCTCGGGCGTGACTTCCTCCTCCTGCAGGGCCAAAGCCCGCTCGGCTTCCTGGATGGAATCCTGCCTCCGCTGTTCGGCCAGGAGCTGCTCCTGGCGGCGTACGGTTTCCAGGGAATCCCGGCGCATCTCTGCCAGCCGGGTCGCTTCTGCCTCCCGGGCCAGTCTAAGGGAATCGGCCTCCACCAGTCGGGCTTCCTCTTCGGCCTGCCGGCGGGCAGCTTCGAGTTCGGCTTCCCGTTCCAGGTCTTCCTCCACATCGAATCCAACCACTTTCTTCCGCTTATCCGTCTTCCCGAAATCGTAGGAGGCCACAAATTCGTATGTGAGTCCGTCCGTTTCAGGGGCGTTGTCCGATGCAAATTCCACTACCCCCCCTACCGAGAGGTTTTGGAAAAAGCGTCCCCCCAACCCCAGGGAAGGTCCGTAAAAACTGTTATATCCGCCCTGCAACCAGTAACGCGTGGCGGAAAACGAGGCGTTGATACCGTATTGGGTGTCAAAACCCGGGATTTGCTTAAAGTACACCAGGGGTGTAAACCGGTTCGGGCTGGCCGCGGTGCCGCCTCCCGTATCGAATCCATATCGGGCCATCCCCATAACGACCTTCTGGTCGTTCTCGGAAACGGCGCCCCGGTAGTTGAAGCTGTAATCAAACAGGTTTTCGAATGCCATTCCCACACCGAAATCCCCCACATTCAGGGTGAATCCCGGCATCACCTGGATGATAAAATCCGTATTGTCGTCCGGAAACGGCAAAATGGGTTCCTGGAGGATTCCGCTGTCATCCGATAGTTTCTGGCTATAGGCAAAGAGGTTCGTACCGAATGCCAGGTTGATGGACTCGGTAAAGGGGATACTGAAGGCAAAGTTTACAAAACCTCCCGTTTGCTGGAAAATCTGTGTGTTATGCTGAAGGAAACCGCCTGAAAACGCCATATCGCTCTGCCGGTTGCCATACTGCAGCAGCAAGGTCGTGGGATCGGCGTCCGGGGTCTGCCATTGCCAACGGGACCAGGTACTGATCCGGTGTTGGGCCTGCTGGTCGAGGCTCAGGGTCGGGTTAAACAGGTTGGGGGCAACCAGCAACAGGTTCTGTTGCCGGAAATCCGGGGGCAGGGGTTCCTGTTGTCCGAAAACCGTAGCAGCAGCCATTACCAGCACGAAGGACGTGATGCTTTTTACCATAGCGCAAAGCGATTAAAGGTAACGATATACTATATTTGGTGAAATACAGTTAAATTCAGTGGGGAAGACAAATTTACACAAACCGTGTCATTATGAAAATAAATAACTGCCTTATCCTCCTAATGGCCCTGATGCTCGGGCTTTCATGCAAGGATGATCCGCAAACGGCAACGATGGACCCCGCGCCGGGAGAAGTCACTACTTTTTACCTGATCCGCCATGCTGAGAAAGATCGCAGCAACCCGCAGGATGCGGATCCGGAATTGACACAAAAGGGGCTCGGCAGGGCCATGCACTGGGCAGAAATCCTCAATGAAGTTTCCCTGGATGCCATCTATACCACGGATTACGAACGCACGTCCATGACGGCCGCCCCGGCTTCCGTCAAACAAGATATCACGGTACAATATTACGACCCCGAGTCCCTGGATGCCGAAGCCTTTAAAACGGAGCATGCAGGGCAGAATGTCCTGATTGTGGGCCACAGCAATACCACGCCCGACCTGGCCAACCGCTTACTGGGCGAAGACCGCTTTTCCCCGATGGACGATACCGATAACGGCTCCTTATTCATCGTACAGGTAGTGGGAAGCCAGTCCACGGCTACCCGATTGGTATTCAATTGCAACTGCCCAAAATAACCAGCCCGGGGTTCCTTTAGTGCGCCAGGACCTAATACAACCGGCGCCTTATCAGAAAGTATCCGGGTCCACCCGTACATCCTCCAGCTCAATCACCGAAAGCAACTCCAGTTTCCCGGCTGTGTAAAGACTGTCGATGGCTGCAATGGGGGCGGCTACCAGCGGTTTATAGTTCCGGTAGTCCTGAAAGCGGATACCCCCCACTGAGCGGTCGTTATAGGCCACGCGGAATCGCTGCCCGCCCCCGTCAGTATGGTATTCATAGGCCAGGTAGTCCGGTCGGAAAGTCTCCGTATGGAACCAGTAGATAAAAACATCCTCGAAATCCTCTCCCCCGCCTTCCTGGTCAAAGGTGACCCGGATTTTATAATACATGGAATCTTCCAGCTTTACCCTGCCCAATAGTTCCTTGTTCACAGCCCGGTCATTCAGGCCGTATGGCAGGTAGGCAAAATAGTGGACGGAGTTTACCGAGTTCGCCAGCCGGTTGCTGGTGGTGTCCGGCAGGATCTGCAAGGTGTCGTTTACCAGCCGTTGGAACGCATTGCCAATTTTGCTGTCCGTGATCACAGCCGTGTCTGTGGTGGTAATCCTGCGCAATACCCGTTTCCCGTTTTCACGAAAGGAGACGTAGTCCCGATCCCTGAAGGCGAATTGAATCGCACTCTCCCGATAGCGGTCACCCCCCGCTACTTCGATGGCACGGTCGACGATTTCCTGTGCGGAGAGATCCGCCTGGGCCTTCTCTCCCCGGCATCCCATAATCATAACAGGTATCAGTATCAAAAAGACATATTTCATATTCACGATATTTAAAGACTACAAAAATGATGAATTCCATCGATTGGTCCCGGGATTCCACTTAAAATAACAGTTTAGCCGCATTTTTCTTTTAATTTTGGGGGCCATGCAGAAACAGATCAACATCAAGAACCGCCGGGCCCGATTCGATTACGAATTGCTGGACACCTACGTAGCGGGTATCGTCCTTGCCGGTACGGAGATCAAATCGATCCGCCAGGGCAAGGCATCCATCGCCGAGGGATTTTGTGAATTCAACGAGGACGGGGAACTGTTTGTGATCAACATGCAGGTAGATGAGTACAGCCACGGGTCCCATTTCAACCACCAGCCCAAGGCTGCCCGAAAACTCCTGCTCAACAAACAGGAACTGGGCAAACTGCACAAGGCGGTAAAAACGAGCGGGAATACGATCATCCCCCTGAACCTGTTTATCAACGACCGCGGCCTGGCCAAACTCCGGATCGCCCTGGCCCGTGGTAAAAAACAATACGATAAACGGGACACCATCAGAGCCCGGGAATCCAAACGGCAGCTCGACCGCGTCAAAAAAGCTTTTAATTCCTGATCAGCCCTTGTCCTCCAGCATCGGGACAAAGCGGAATGCCCCTCCTGCCTGCCTTTCGAATTTTGTTTTGGAGGCGCGGCGGATAAGCATCATCGTCTGGTCTTCCTCCCCTACCGGCACCACCATCCGGCCGCCTATGGCCAGCTGGGAAAGCAATTCCCGGGGTACCATCGGGGCACCGGCCGTTACGATAATCCCGTCAAAGGGGGCCTCTTCGGGGAGGCCTTTGTAACCGTCGCCAAAGACAAACTTTTTGGGCCGGTACCCCATACGCCTGAAAAAAAGGTTCGTTTTTTTAAAGAGCTCCAATTGCCTTTCGATGGTGTAGACCCGGAGCCTCAAATGCAGCAGGACCGCCGTCTGGTAGCCGCTGCCGGTTCCGATCTCCAATACCTTGTCTCCGGGTTTCAAGCCCAGCAGAGAAGTTTGGTAAGCCACAGTATAAGGTTGGGAAATCGTTTGGCCCGCCGCTATGGGGAACGCTTTGTCCTGGTAGGCGTGGTCCTCAAAACTGCTGTCCATGAAGAGGTGCCTGGGAACGGCGCGAATGGCGTCCAGGACCGCCTTGTCCTCTATGCCTTTAGCGGCTACTGCCCCGGCCAGTTGGTTCCTCTTCCCACGGTGCTTTAAGGTATCCTTCAAGTTTGTCGGTTTTGCGCTAAGTTAGAAAAATAACAGGAGCTTCCCGACCGGGATTTCGTCAGATTTGGCGTTGAAGAGCCCAAGAAAAACCAGCCGGCCCGCTCTGTCTCCCAAACTATGTTTATTTTTGGGAAAAACCTCAAGGATATGATTAAAGCCGGCGTCTTGGGAGCGGGACATTTGGGAAAAATTCACCTGCGCCTGCTCGGGGAATCCCCCCGATACGAACTCGTCGGGTTTTACGATCCGGACCTCGTGCGGGGCAAGCAGGTTTCGGAGGAATTCGGGATCCGGTATTTCGACAATATGGGCGAATTGATTGACGCCGTGGACATGGTGGATATCGTCACCCCCACGCTTTCGCACTACGATTGCGCCTCCCGGGCCATCCGGGAAGGCCGGCATGTATTTATTGAGAAACCCGTAACCCATACTTACGAAGAAGCGCAGGAGTTGATGGAATTGGTGGAAGCCCGGGGCGTAAAGGCCCAGGTAGGCCATGTAGAGCGTTTTAACCCGGCGTTCACAGCAGTTGCAGATGCCATCGACTCCCCCATGTTCATCGAGACGCATCGCCTGGCAGAATTCAACCCCAGGGGCACCGACGTGCCGGTAGTACTGGATTTGATGATACACGATATCGATATCATCCTGAGCGTTGTCCGGTCTCCGGTTCGCGATATCCGGGCAAGCGGCGTTTCCGTTATCAGCAAGTCCCCGGACATTGCCAACGCGCGGATTGCCTTTGAAAACGGCTGTGTTGCCAACCTCACTGCCAGTCGGATTTCCCTGAAGAATATGCGGAAATCGCGGTTCTTCCAGCGGGATGCCTATATATCGGTGGACTTTTTGGAACGTAAAGTAGAAGTGGTCAAAATGAAAGACGCCCCCTCCTCCCCCGGGGAGTTCGATATGATCCTGCAAAACGCGGAAGGGGAGAAGAAACAGATTTATTTTGAAAACCCGGAAATCCGCGCAAATAATGCCATCCTGGACGAACTGGAAACGTTTGCCACGGCCATCGAAACCGGTGGCGACCCGGTGGTTTCCCTGAAGGACGGCGCCCGGGCGCTGGACGTGGCCCTCCGGGTGATCCGGGCTTTCGACGAGCCCGCCCGCGTGGAACCCTCTTAAAAAACAATACCTGAAATGAAGAACATATCAGTGGTAGGCGCCGGTACGATGGGCAACGGAATTGCCCATGTCTTTGCGCAACACGATTACAATGTCCAACTCATCGATATCTCGGAGGATAGCCTGCAAAAGGGCATGGAAACCATTGAGCGGAACCTCCGGCGCATGGTGGCCAAAGGGACTATCGAATCCGAAAGCGTCCAGGCGACGCTGGGGAATATCCAGACCCATACCTCCCTCTCCGAAGGGGTTGCAGGGGCCGACCTGGTGGTGGAAGCAGCGACGGAAAATGCCGGGCTGAAGATGGATGTTTTCAGGGAATTGGATGCCTCGGCCCCGGAAGATGCGATCCTGGCCAGCAACACTTCTTCAATCTCCATAACGGAAATCGCGGCGGCTACCGGCCGGCCCGAAAAGGTGATCGGCATGCACTTTATGAACCCGGTGCCCCTTATGCAGCTCGTGGAGGTCATCCGCGGGTACAGCACGAGCGATGCGGTAACCCGCGCGGTATTGGACCTCTCCGTGAAATTGGGTAAAACCCCCACCGAGGTCAATGATTGCCCGGGCTTTGTTGCAAACCGCATCCTGATGCCCATGATCAACGAAGCGATTGAATCCCTGTATACGGGCGTGGCCGGGGTGCAGGAAATCGACACGGTGATGAAACTCGGGATGGGCCACCCGATGGGCCCCCTCCAACTGGCCGATTTTATCGGATTGGATGTGTGCCTGTCCATCCTGGACGTACTGAGCGACGGTTTTCGGATCCCCAAATACGCGGCCTGCCCGCTCCTGAGAAAAATGGTCACCGCCGGGAAACTCGGGGTAAAATCCGGGGAAGGCTTTTACGACTATTCCGAGTCGCGGAAAGCCGAACGCGTATCCCGGCAGTTCAGCTGATCCGATGCCAGAAGCACTCCCTTTTGCAGCCATCCGACCTGCCGTAGACAAGGCCCCATTCGTGGTTTCCCGCTCCTGGGACGATTACCCGCCGAGGGACCGGACGGCCGAAATGCGCGCCAACCCGTTCTCCTTCCTGCATATCATCGACCCGGGTTTTAAATTCAACACCCCGCTGAAAGGCAGCCGGCGCCATGAGATGGTCCGCAACCGGTACCTGGAATTTCTGGAAGAAGGTATCCTCGTAAAGGAGAGCCAGCCCTGTTATTACATCTATGAGAGTTCGCGCCCCGGGTTTACCTGTCGGGGAATTTTTTGTGCCACACCCACTTCCCGATACCGGGACGGCAGCATCCGCCGGCACGAAGACACCATCCGCCGGCGGGAGGTGTTATTTGCGGATTACCTGGAACAGGTGCGATTTAACGCGGAACCCGTCCTGCTCACCTACCCGGACAACCCGGCGGTGGACGCTGAAACAGCCGCTATCTGCCGTGGAAAACCCCTGTACCATTTTACCACACCGGACCGGGTGGAACACCGGATGTGGGTGGTGCGGGACGAATCCCGGATTCGCGCCATCCGGGAGGCCTTTGCGGGTATCCCCGTGGTATATATCGCAGACGGCCACCACCGGAGCGCCTCCTCCGACCTGCTGGCGCGGAGGCTGCAGGAAAACAACCCGGATCATCACGGCAAGGAGCCCTACAACTATTTCATGAGCTATCTGATCCCGGAGTCCCAGGTGCGTATCCGGGCCTTCCACCGGGTGCTGACCGACCTCGGCGATTTGCAACCTGCCGATATCCTGCTGCAACTCGATGCGGCATTCCGGATTCGGCCCCTGGGAACCCAACCATACGAGCCGACCCGAAAACACGTATTCTCCATGTACCTGGATGGCGCCTTTTACGAGCTGCATTTGCGCAAATCGGCCCGGCCCCGGGAATCCGCCCTGGACAACCTGGATGTCTGCCTCCTGAACGAGAAGGTACTCAAACCGGTTTTCGGCATTACCGATCCGCGCCGGGACCGGCGGCTCCAGTATCGGTGCTGGGAGCACCCGGCACTGGAACTCAAAGCAGCGGTGGACAGCGGGCTGTTCGCTGTGGGCTTCGGGTTGGTACCCGTGAGTATGGAGGAAATCCGGAATGTGGCGGACAGCGGGCAGACCATGCCGCCTAAAAGCACCTTTTTGGAACCTAAATTACGCAGTGGCCTGACTATTTATGATATTTGAACCCAGAGAAGCACTGTGAAAATTTAAATCCAGAGAAGCACCATGTCCATGGAAATAGCGAAAAGACTTGCGGAACTGAAGGAATCCCTGCCGGATGGCGTTACCCTGGTGGCCGTGTCCAAAACCAAGGACGATTCGGCCATCATGGAGGCGTACGAGGCAGGGCATCGCGTTTTCGGCGAGAACCGGGTACAGGAACTCACGGCCAAGTACGAACGCCTCCCCAAGGACATCCAATGGCATATGATCGGGCACCTGCAACGCAACAAGGTAAAGTACCTCGCGCCGTTTGTCAGCCTGATCCAGGGGGTGGACAGCCCGCGCCTGTTACGTGAAATCGACAAACGCGGCCGACAGGCCGGTCGGGTCATCGACTGCCTGCTGCAGGTACATATCGCCGAGGAGGACAGCAAATTTGGCTTCGACCGGGAGGAACTCGAGGAGTTGCTCGCAGGCGGGTCGCTCAGGGAGATGGAACATGTACGGGTTCGCGGGATGATGGGCATGGCGACATTTACGGATAATACCGCCCAGGTACGCCGGGAATTTGCCAGTTTAAAAGCATTGTACGACAGGTGGCTGGAAGCCGACCCCCGGGCAGACATCCTTTCCATGGGGATGAGCGGGGACTACCGCATTGCCCTGGAGGAGGGAAGCAACATGGTCCGGATCGGAAGCAGTATCTTTGGCGCCAGGGATTAACAGTAAAAGAACAGGGATTTTGACGTACGCCGTACTCGACATAGAAACCACCGGGGGAAAATTTGACGAAGAAGGGATTACCGAAATCGCTATCCACCGCTTTGACGGCCATGAGGTGGTGGATACTTTTATCAGCCTGATCAACCCGGAACGCCCAATCCAGCCTTATGTTCAGAAACTCACCGGCATCGACCCGAAAATGGTGCAGACCGCCCCGCGATTCCACCAGGTTGCCAAGCGGATAGTTGAAATTACGCGCGACAGCGTGCTGGTAGCCCACAACGCCCAGTTCGACTACCGGATCCTGCGTACGGAATTCAGGCGGCTCGGGTATAATTTCGAGCGGAAAACCCTGTGTACGGTCGATTTGTCCCAGCGGCTGATCCCCGATGCGGAATCGCACAGCCTGGGCAAACTCGTCCGGTCGCTCGGCATCCCGGTCAGCAATCGCCACCGGGCCAACGGGGACGCCCTGGCTACCTTGAAATTATTGCAACACCTGCTGGATCGGGATACCGGCAAGACCATCACCTCGGAGGTGATCCGTGCAGAAACCCTTGGGGAACTCTCCAACCGCCAACTCCGATTTGTGGAGGAGGCCCCGGATTCCGTGGGCGTTTATTACCTGTACGATAAAGATGGCAACCTGTTGTACCTGGATGGAACGCGCGACATGAAACGCAGCCTGAACCGGCACTTTACCGGGGAGAGCCCGCATTCCAGAGCACTGCGGAAACTGACCCGCGAGGTGCGTTTCGAAAAAACCGGAAGCGAATTGATCGCCAGGCTGAAGGCATTTGCCGAGGTCCGGGAAAACAAACCGTCCTACCGACCCAGGAAAAAAGGCCGGCAGGTGACCCCCGGGACGGCCCTCCATATCAACGGGGACCGGTTTCCCCTTGGGGAATGCGATTTATTGCTGGTGGATACCGGGAGGTCCGAGGGAGAGCGTGCCGCAGTTCGCATCGGACAGGAAGGCGTAAAAGGCATGGGGTACTTTGGGCTGAACCATCAAATCAATAATATTCCTATCTTAGAGAATCTGTTGACCCCAATTGCCGACCCCCGGGGCGGTTTGGGCATTGTTGCCGCCTACCTGAAGGATCAGAAGGTCCTGCGGATTGTAGAACTCAACGAATCCTCTTGAAAGACTCCGACAACAATTTCGGCTGGAAGCGCAAGCTCCACGAAATCATCTACGAAGCCGACACCCCGGAAGGGAAATGGTTTGACCTGATCCTGTTTGCGGTGATCATCCTGAGTGTGCTCCTGGTTATGCTGGAAAGCGTCGCGGAATTCGACGCCAAGTACCACCGGGAGTTGCTGGCGCTGGAATGGGTAGTGACGATATTTTTTACCATCGAATACATTGCCCGGGTGGTGTGCATCCGGAAGCCAACCAGCTATATTTTCAGTTTTTACGGCATCATCGATTTCCTCTCCACCATCCCCCTGTATGTTTCCTATATATTTGCCGGCTCCCAGGTACTGCTGGCCGTTAGGGCCCTGCGCCTGCTGCGTATTTTCCGGATCCTGAAACTCGTGCAGTTTATCGGGGAGGCCTCCCAGCTGAAATCTGCCTTGAAGGCGAGCCGGGCCAAGATCTTTGTCTTTATCTATGCGGTATTGATCCTCTCCGTGATCCTGGGCACCATCATGTACATGATCGAAGGGGACGAAGCCGGCTTCACGAGCATCCCGCGCAGCATTTACTGGACGATAGTCACGCTCACCACGGTGGGATTCGGGGATATTACCCCCCAGACAACACTGGGCCAGCTGATCGCCACGATCATTATGGTGCTGGGATATGGCATCATTGCGGTCCCCACAGGCATCGTGACGGTGGAGTACGGCAGACAGAAGCGGGAAGGAACGGCCTCCAAAGAGCCGGTTGTCCACCTGAATACCCAATCCTGCCCTGACTGCGCCGTCGGGGGACACCGGGACGGGGCGGAATTCTGCTTTAATTGCGGGGCCCGGTTGTGATGGGAAAGGTGCTGATCTCCATCGGCGGCCCTACCGGTATCGGCAAGACCACCTGGGCCATCGGCCTGGCCCGGCATTACCGGGCCGAGATCCTCTCCGCGGATTCCCGGCAGTTCTACAGGGAAATCCCCATCGGGACCGCCAGCCCGACATTGTCTGAACAGGAACAGGCGCCCCACCACTTCGTAGGACACCTCTCCGTACACGATACCTATTCCGTCGGGGACTTCCGGCGGGATGCCCTGGAACGCCTCCGGAACCTGTTTAAAACCCATGATATAGCAATCCTTGTCGGGGGGAGCGGCCTCTACCTGGATGCGGTAACACGCGGACTGGACGAATTCCCGGAGGTGGAAGCCAGGATCCGCCGGGAACTCAATGCGCTTTGGCAGGATCAGGGCCTGGGGGCCCTGCAGGAGATGCTGCGCGAAAAAGACCCCGAGTATTATTCCGCGGTAGACCGGCAAAATCCGCACCGGCTGATCCGCGCCCTGGAGGTATGCCTGGTTGCCGGTCGGCCTTACAGTTCATTCCTGGGCAAACGAAAGGCCCCGGAATTTTTCAAAACGATTCGCCTGGGTATCGATGCCCCTAGGGAAACGGTTTACCGCAGGATTGAACAGCGGGTGCAGGCCATGGTGAAAGCGGGCCTGGAAGCCGAAGCCCGGTCGCTCTACCCCTACCGGGACCTCAATGCACTGCAAACGGTGGGGTATCAGGAATTTTTTGCATATTTCGATGGGAAATACGACCGGGATACCGCCCTGGAGGAAATTGCCAAAAACACGCGGCGCTTTGCGAAAAGACAGCTGACGTGGTTCCGGAAAGATCCCGAAATCCATTGGATCCCCTATGATGCCCCCCTGGACCAGGCCATTGAATATATTGACGCACAAATGAAAAATCTGCGCCATGGATAGCAGCCAACCGGACATATTTATCGTAATGGGGGTTTCCGCCTGCGGCAAAACCACCCTGGGAAAGGCCCTGGCAGCCGAACTGGAGTGTCCGTTTTTCGATGGGGACGACTTCCACCCGCCGGAAAATATCGTGAAAATGAAGGCCGAAGAACCCCTGGGCGATTCGGACCGGGAAGGCTGGCTGAAAGCCCTCAATGCGCTGGCCCGCAAACATACGGGCTCGGGAGGGGCAGTGATCGCTTGTTCGGCCCTGAAAGAAAAGTACCGGGACTGGCTCAGGGAGGGGTTGGCACCTGGGAAAATTTGCTGGGTGGTACTAACCGGCACCTTTGACGCCATCCTGGAGCGCATTCAGGCCCGTGCCGACCACTACATGCCCCCTGCTCTGCTCCGCAGCCAATTTGCGGACCTGGAAGTACCCGATTACGGAATCCACCTTCCGGCCTACGGAATGCCAACCGAAGAAATGGTCCGTCGGGTTTCGGCCCATATTAAAACGAACCGATAATACGGATATCCGGGCAGGCTGGGCGTACCGCAGCCCACCACAGCCAGCGGGCTATTCGGATTTTTCAGAATCGGTCTTGACTACCAGGCGGAAGCCTTCCCCGTGGATGTTGAGGATTTCCACGCTATCGTCTTTCTTGAGGTATTTGCGCAGCTTGGCAATGTAAACGTCCATGCTCCGCGATGTGAAATAGTTGTCGTCCCGCCAGATTTTGGTCAGGGCGAGTTCCCGGGGCATCAGGTCGTTTTCGTGCAGGGCCAGGAGCCGCAGCAATTCATTTTCCTTGGGGGAGAGCTTGGTGGGCTCCTCGTCTTTGTACTTGAGGAACCGCAATTTGGAATTCAGGTGGAAATCCCCGAAATCAAATTCAAATTGCTTGCTGTCCGCCAGGCTGTTGGAGGCTTTCCTCTGCAGGATCGCCTTGAGTTTCACGAGCAGGACTTCCGAATCAAACGGCTTGTTCAGGTAGTCGTCTGCACCTGCCTTATATCCTTTCAGCACATCTTCCTTCATGGTTTTGGCGGTGAGGAAAATAATCGGAATGTGGTCGTTTTTCTCGCGGATCTCCTTGGCCAGCGTAAATCCGTCCTTATAGGGCATCATCACATCCAGGATGCAAACGTCAAAAGGCTCCTTTTTAAACTTCTCGAAGCCCTCCATACCGTTTTTAGCCAGGGTAACGTCAAAATCATTCATCGAAAGGTAATCCTTCAGGACGATGCCGAAGTTCGGGTCGTCTTCCACCAAAAGAATCTTTTTATTCTCTGTTTCCATACTCGCTTGTTAAATTAGTGGGAGTTTGATATAAAAAGTGCTTCCTTTTCCTTTTTCACTTTCCGCATACACCTCTCCCTGGTGATCCTCTACTATTTTCTTGACGTAGGCCAATCCCAGCCCATGCCCTTTTACATTATGTATATCCCCGGTGTGTTCCCGGTAAAATTTTTCAAAAATCCGCTTTAAAACGGCTTTGGACATTCCCGCCCCCTGGTCCTGTACCCGGATCAGGATTGCGTTGTTGGCCACCTCCGTATACACGTCGATCTTGGGGGCCTCCGGCGAATATTTCACCGCATTGTCCAGTATATTAACCATCACGTTGCCAAAGTGCATTTCATTGGCCAAAACCTCCGAGCGCTCCGCGTCCAGGTGCGCCTTTACATACCCGCCACGGTCCAGGACAATCAGTTCCACATGGGTAATTGCCTGCCGGATCAGGTCGTGCACGTCTACCCGTTCCTTGCTGATATCCAGCTGATTCTTTTCGAGTTTCGATATGCGCAGCACGTTTTCCACCTGGGCGTGCATTCGTTTATTCTCGTCCCGGATCATCTGCAGGTACCGGTTGACTTTTTCCCGGTCATCCATGATTTTCGGATTCTTGATGGCTTCCACGGCCAGGTTGATGGTCGCTATCGGCGTTTTGAACTCGTGGGTCATGTTGTTGATGAAATCCGATTTGATCTCAGAAATCTGTTTCTGCCGGATGAGCTGGTAGATGGCGCTCGCATAGGCCACCATAATGATCAGCGTAAAGAGCAGCGATAACCCCGCCATACTCAGCACCGAATTGAGCAGGAACTTTTTCTTTCTGGGGAAGGACAACAGCAGGGCGTATTCCGTATTGCCCTCGATGTCCCGGAAGAGCGGCGCCTTGTAATAGTTTTCCCGGTCGTATTTGTATTTCCTGGAGCGGACCTTGGTAGGCAACCCCCGGCTGTAGACCCCGTATTCATAATCGATATCCAGGTTCCGGTCTGCGAGTTCCCGGTCCAGCAGAAGTTCGATTTCCTGCCGGCTCACCCGTTCGTGTATCGGGACTTTTTCCGCGTATTCCCGGTAGATATCGTCAAAGGCCACTTTGTCCAGGATCGGGATACCGCCCACTTTCTCCCATTTCTCAACCGGGTTGTAGCGGTAGGCTTTCCCGTCCAGGCCGTATTCTTCCTTGAAGACCGCGCGGGTTCTTCGGCTCGTATAACTCTTGATGGTGGTGGTATCTGTTATCGTACCACTGTCAAAGAACGTGGAGGCAATGTCGTAATCCTCTTCGAGGATGCCGTGGGAATAGAAGGTAATCTCATTGGAGTTCAGGTCCCGGTCGATAAAGAAAATGTTGCTCCAATGGGCGCTTTTCAATTCGCCGATACTGTCCTTGAGCGTCAGGAACCGGTCCGAGTAATCCTTGATTTCCCGCTCTTCGATCTGGTCCGTCACCTTCGACAGGATTTCCGTGACCACATTCGAGAACTGTTCTTCCTTATCCTCTACCGAACTCTTGATCCAATAGAGTTGAACTGCAATAATCCCTATGAGCGAAAGGCTCATCAGAATGACGAGCAGCACAAATAATCTCCTATTCATCGTCCTGGTAAAAGTAAAAATTTAACATTTAGAGGCGGGGTGGTTTAACCTAACCTTAACACTACGAAGCCCCGGGGGACCCCGGAATTTCAAGCAATTCCCGGTGAATGCGATGTACTGCACGCCGCGTTGCCTCCAATTCCATGTTTTCGATGACAAAGTCGGACAGGGGGATTTTCCGCTGGTCACTCCACTGGGCGTCCATGCGGCTGCGCACCCGGGAGCCGGAAGTGTTATCCCTGGCGACCACGCGCCGGATGCGCTCCTCCTCGGGCGCCGTGACGAGGATGACCCGGTCTAAATTCCGGTATCCCCCGTTTTCAATGAGGATTGCCGCCTCCTGCAGGACATACGGGGCCTCCTGCCGGGCCGACCAGGATCTGAAATCCGCAGCTACTGCCGGGTGTACCAGGGCATTGAGGGCTTCCAGGAGTTCCGCGTCGCCGAAGACACGGGAGGCGATCCAGGCGCGGTTCAGTTTCCCTTCGGCATAAGCTTCCTCGCCCAAAAGGTTTTCGATACGCCCCCGGAGTTCCGGGTCCGCCTCCATGAGTTCCCGCGCCCGGACGTCCGAGTAGTAAACCGGGATACCCAGCTCCCTGAAAAAACCTGCCACCGTGCTTTTTCCGCTTCCGATACCTCCTGTAAGGCCTACCCGCATCATTCGCTTCGCACAATAAATTCCACCGTGGATTCCAGCAGGACCCCACTTTGGATTGTCCCGGGCTGTTCGGCAATGCGCAGAAGCAGCCGGCCGGTTTCCGGATCCGGGTTTTCAAAATCGGCTACGATCCGGAAATCGGAAGGTTCGAGTTCCTTGAGGGATTCTATCCGTCCCTTGCACAATACCCCCACCGAAGCGGGAAATGTCCGCACTTCCCTGTCCGCAGGCAGGTTGATGACTTCCACCGGCACATCGACAACCGTTTCGGAAAACCGGAACACCCCGGCGGTCACGGTAACCTGCCCAACGGAAAACTGCGTGTTTGGGAGCCGTCCTGCAACGGGCAGGCTGAGGGTCCTGCTAACCGTATCGCGCACCCCGGTAAGCTTCAGGGGTTCAGTCCAAACCTCCCGGATGGTATCGATTTCTCCCGGTGGACCCAGAAGGTGGACATTCGGCGGTTCCACCTGAATCGGCCCATCCAGCATATAGTTCCTGGCCAGTTCTATCTGAACGGCCGCGCGGACGGGGACCGTACGGGATCGGAGGGCCTGGAAATCCAGAAATATGGTATCCCGGGTCATCTCCAGCAGGCCCATGGCCTCCCCAAGTTGACTTTCCACCTGCCGCCTGTAGGCCTCCGGGCCGATAAAATACGCGCCCTTTCTGCGCTGGGCCGTACGGAGATCAATCGCCACATCCCTGGGGCTGATCTGGTACCTCAGGAGCTGGAATCCGCTGGCGCGGACCCGCACATTCAGGTCCCGGGGTGGCTGCGTCAGCAACACGAGGCTGTCCGGGGGTTGTTCATACTGCATCCGGAATGTCAACGTATGGTTGTATGTCTGCGCCAGGCGTATCAGGAGCCAGGCCGAAAAAGAGCAAAAAAGGAACAGGAGAAAGATTTTCGCCTTCGGGGTATTGATTCCGGATTTTAATTTCTTGATCAAGCCTCAGGTATTATAAAAAAGTTCCGGAAAGAGCGTTTGCGGTTTCTTTCTACTAAAGGTAAGCAAGATGGCGGATTTGAAAAAACCCCATCCATACCCCGTAAACTGCACCAGGACTGCGGGGATCGCCAGGCAGGCGGCCCGCCAGTCGCGCGTTGTGCTCCGGGCGCCCAGGCCCACCGCCGCCAGGTAGGCCAGGTAGGCCCCGGCAGGGATCCAGGCCGCGGGGTGCCGAAATAGCAGGGGCAACAGGAGCGCCACGGCCAGTCCCAGCGTAAAAACGAAGGGAAACCAATAGGTAACCCTGGCGCTCCCCGGGTGCCAGCGGTTGAGGATGGGCCGCGCAAGGCCGAATTTGTATACCTGCCTGTAAAATGAATGGAAATCCACCCGGCGTTTGTGGTAGACCACCACCTCCGGGTAATACCCAAGGCGGAAGCCCAGTTTCCGAAGCCTGAGGCTCAGGTCCGGGTCCTCCCCGGGATGGATGTTTCCGAACCCCCCGCTTTTTTGGAAAGCTTCGCGGGAAATTCCCATATTGAAACTCCTGGGTTGGAAGGCCTCCCTCCTTTTTGCACCCCCCCGCAACCCGCCGGTAGTTAGCCCCGAGGTCATCGTATAGCTGATGGCTTGCTGCACGGGCGAAAAAGAAGGGTCGGCTGCATCCGGACCCCCAAAACAATCCAGGGGGTCCGACTGAAGGGCTTCCTGCAGATTCCCGAGGTAACCCGGGGGAAGGATGCAATCCGAATCCACCAAGAGGAAATACTGTCCCCGAGCGCGTTCCATCCCGAAATTCCGGGAGTCTCCTGGGCCGGTATTCGCCTTGCTGAAATAGCGGATATCCAGGTCTTCCCGGAATGCCTCCACCACCTGCCGGGCATCCTTTTCGGAACCGTCTTCCACCACGAGCACCTCAAAGGGGGTGTCCGCCTCCTGTGAGGCCAGGCTGGCAAACAGTTCCCGGAGCTCGTCCGGGCGGTTGTAGACCGGGATTACAAAGGAAAAGAAGGGGTTCATGGAGTCGGGTTAGTCAATCGGCTCCCGTTATCCCGGGGCTGCTGCCTTCCGGCAGGTTCCGGCCGTGCGGGACGGGCGGATTACTCCGAAAATTCGTCGATGATCTCCTGACTGACCCCCGTGCTGGAAAAACCGCCATCGTGAAACAGGTTTTGCATGGTCACCTTCCGCGTCAGGTCCGAGAACAGGCTAACCGTGTAATCGGCGCAATCCTGCGCAGTTGCGTTGCCCAGGGGCGACATCTTCTCCGCATAGGAAATAAAACCGTCAAATCCCTTGACACCCTGTCCGGCGGTAGTAGGGGTGGGCGATTGAGAAATGGTATTGACCCGTACTTTTTTCTCTTTCCCGAAAAAGTACCCGAAGCTTCGGGCGATGGACTCGAGGTAGGCCTTGTTGTCGGCCATGTCGTTGTAATCCGGGAAGGTTCGTTGGGCCGCCATGTAAGTCAATGCCACAATGCTCCCCCAGGGGTTCAGGGCATCCGCCTTGTAGAGGGTCTGCATAACCTTGTGGAAGGAAAGGGCCGATACATCCCAACCCTTTTCCGTCCAGTCGTATTTCTGGTCCGTGTAGTGCCGCCCTTTGCGGACGTTGATCGACATGCCGATGGAATGCAGGACAAAATCCAGTTTGCCCCCGAGAATTTCCATGGACTGGTCCACGAGTTTCTGCAGGTCCTCTTCACTGGTAGCGTCTGCCGGTATGATCTGCGACCCCGTTTTCTCGGCCAGGGCATTGATCTGGCCCATGCGCATGGCTATCGGGGCGTTGGTCAACACAAATGTCCCACCTTCTTCGTGGACTCTTTCTGCCGTCTTCCAGGCGATGGAGTTCTCATCCAATGCGCCAAAAATAATCCCCTTTTTACCTTTCAATAAATTATATGCCATGGTTTGTCGCTTTGTTTAACAGTTCCAAAGATAGCTAAATTGGAGGATTTAACGGCTACGGCAACTCGGGCAGCAACGAGCCGGCCCCGGCTGTTCTCAACGGTCAGTTCAGCAGTTCGCGGGCATGGGTCAGGGCCGTATCGGTCAGCTGGCTGCCCCCGAGCATCTGGGCGAGTTCCTGGATGCGCTCTTCCTGGGAAAGTTGTCGGATCCGGGTGGTGGTGCGGCCTTCGACATCCTCCTTGTATACTTTGTATTGCTGGTGCCCCTTGGAAGCAACCTGGGGCAGGTGGGTAATGGCAAACACCTGCATATGCCGGCTCATTTCCCGCATGATATCCCCCATGCGGTTCGATATTTCCCCGGAAACCCCGGTATCGATTTCATCGAACATCATGGTTGGCAGGGCTTCAAAAGCTGCCAAACGCGCCTTGATGGCCAGCATGATGCGGGAAAGTTCTCCCCCGGAGGCCGATTTTTTAAGGGGTCCGTAGTTTCCTCCCTTGTTCGCCGTAAAAAGCAATTCCAGGACATCGCGGCCGCTTGGCCCGAAGGCTTCCCGTTGCAGCAATTCCCAGGTAAACGACGCATTGGGGATTCCGAGCTCCACGAGTTCCTTTCTCAGATCTTCGGTGAATCCCGGCAACACCCCGGCGCGACGTTCGGATAACTGCCCGGCAATCCGGTTGAGGGAATCCTGCAATTTTTCGATTTTCCCATCCAGCGCCTCAATGTCGGTCTCCAGCTGGGCTGTATCGTGCACTTTCCTGGAAAGGGAGTCCCGGATGGCCAGCAGTTCCTCCACGGTTGCCACCTGGTGTTTCTTTTGCAGATCAAACAGGCGGCCGAGCTGGCTGTTCACTTTTTCCAGCGCATCCGGATCCGGCTGCTGCTGATCCGTCAGGTCGGCAAATTCAGTGGCGATATCGTCGGATTCAATCAACAGGGACTGAACCCGTTCGTGTAATTGGGAAAAACGGGAGCCGTACGCGGCGAGTTTCGAGGTAACTTGCCGCAATCGCCCGAGCATGGCGAGCAAGCCGTACTCTTCCTCCTGCATCACCTGGTCTGCGTTGCCCAGCAGGCCTATGATTTGTTCGGAGTTGCTGAGTGTGGCCTGCTCTTCTTCCAGTCGCTCCTGCATGCCCGGTTCCAGGTTGGCCCCGTTGAGTTCTTCCAGTAAAAATTCATTGTAATCCTGTTCCCGGAAGGCCAGGTCGCGCTCGTTCCGCAGCGCCTGCAACCGCTTTTCCATTTCCAGGTAGGTTTTCCGGGTTTCCCGGTAGGTCTCCAGCAGGGGGCCGTTGCCGGCCAGTGCATCCACCACGCGCAACTGGAAGTCCCTGTCGGTGAGTTCCAGGGTCTGGTGTTGGGAATGAACGTCGATGAGCCGCTGTCCGAGCTCCTCCATGACGCCGAGAGTTACCGGGGTGTCGTTGATAAATGCCCGGGACTTTCCATTGGGTCGGATTTCGCGCCTCAGCAGGGTTTGGGCATCATAGTCCAGGTCGCGGGTCTCGAAGAATTCCCGCATACCCGGGTAGGCGCCAACGGCGAACTCAGCCTCCACCACGCATTTCTTTTCCGTATCGCGGAGCGCGGAGCGGTCGGCCCGGTTGCCCAGTACGAGGCCGAGGCTTTCCAGGAGGATGGATTTACCGGCCCCGGTTTCTCCAGTAATGGTGGTCAGCCCCCCTTTAAAATCGACGCGCAGGTCCTCGATAAGGGCGTAATTGCGAATGGCGAGGTGGGTGAGCATAGAGGCAGCGGGTTACTGCCTGTAAAGATAAAAGAATCGCCGCAATCCGCTAGCGGTTAATAGGTGATTTGATTCCAGGTACTCGCATAGAATGGCGCCACCCGGTTAAGCGTTTCCTTGAGCTGGACAATATCCACCTTCGGGCCGTCCGAAAAGATGTTCTGGATTTCCTCGGCCTTGGCATCGAAAAACGTCTGGATCAGAAAGGCGTTGGGCCGCCGCTGTATAAGTGTTTCGAACAAGCGCAGGGAACCGGCAATCACTTGTTTCCCCGTACTGTTGTTGTCCGCCATGATGTCGAGCCCCTTCCGGTGGTAATTGTAGAGGGCAATCCGGTATTCCCGGAACGTGTTGGACAGCAGGTTGTCCACCAACTGGAACCTGGTGCGGTTGTCGGTGGCGGTCTGCCCCCAGCCCGGGTAATTGTTGCCCTGTGCCTGGGTGACGATGGCCCGCGCCTTGTTATACAGGTCGGACCCCCCTTCCAGCTGAAAGGTATCCGCATCCAGCCCGAGCATGATGTAGGCGTAATAAGCCACCACGCCGACCAGGTTGGAACTGAACGCGTTTTCATTGAATACAAGCGGCTGGAATTCAATATATTCAAAATTGAACTTGTCGTCCTTGTAATTCAGGATGGGTGTTTCGTAAGAGGTATTGAATACCGGCCGGGACGACTGGATCTGGATGGTCGCCTCAAAACGGTTTGAATCGAAGTTTGTGACCGTGATAAACATCCGGCAATTGACCCGCTCGTTTTCCCGGTAGACGCGATCCGTCCAGCGCGTCTTGTTGACGAATTCGGCCAGGGAACGCTCCAGGGTCCGGAATATCTGTTGGTTTGTCTGGGAGACCTGGTCCGAATTGACAGTGACCGTACAGTTCAATTCCTGGGCCCGCGCCTGCCAGGCAGCCGCCAGCAGGAGCAGGCCTGCAAGCAGGTTATTTCGAAATACGCGCATCGATCTCCCGGAGTATGTCCCTTGCCACATCGGCTTTGCTTTTTAATTCAAACGATTTTATCCCGGAATTCTTGTCTATGAAACTCACTTTGTTCCGATCCCCTCCGAATCCCGCCCCGGGATCCCTCAGGGAATTCAAAACGATGGCGTCGAGCTGCTTCCGCCGAAGCTTTTCCCGCGCATTTTCCTCCTCGTTTTCGGTCTCCAGGGCAAAGCCCACTACAAACTGCCCCTGTTTGCCCGAGGCAAGTGTCTGGATAATATCCGGGTTCTTCACCAGGTCCAGGCGGAGGGTCTCAGCCGTTTTCTTGATTTTCTGTTCCTGAGTTTCCGCCGGGCGGTAATCCGAAACGGCCGCAGCGCCGATCACCACATCGGCATCCGAAAAATGCGATTGGGCAGCTTCGAGCATGTCCGAGGCGGTCTGCACGCGCAGGCAGGTGATCAGCGGGTGGTTGGCCTGTTCCTGGCTGGGCCCCGATACCAGCGTCACCCGGGCGCCCCAACTGGCCGCGGCACGCGCCAGTTCAAATCCCATTTTGCCACTGGAATGGTTCCCGATAAAACGGACGGGGTCGATGGGCTCAAAGGTAGGACCCGCGGTTATCAGCACGTGCTTGCCCCGCCACGGCAAACGCGCCAACAGGCTTTCTTCCAGGTGGCGTACGATCTCCTCGGGCTCGGCCATGCGTCCTTCCCCTTCCAGGCCGCTTGCCAGCTCTCCGCTTGTCGCAGGGATCATCGTATTGCCAAAAGCCTCGAGCTTTTCCAGGGAGGTCCGGGTTGTAGGGTGCTTGTACATATCCAGATCCATGGCAGGAGCAAAGAAAACCGGGCATTTGGCAGACAGGTAACACGCCATCAGGAGGTTGTCGCAGGTTCCGGAAGCCATTTTGGACAGCGTGTTGGCCGTGGCAGGTGCAATGAGCATCAGGTCGGCCCAGAGGGCGAGTTCTACGTGGTTGTTCCAGTCGGTGGCGCCATCCTCCTCCCGGACAAAATCCGTCAGGACCTCGTGACGGGAAAGGGTAGCAAGGGTCAGGGGGGAAACAAAATGGCCGGCGCTTTCGGTCATTACAATACGGACCTCAGCGCCGGCTTTTATCAGTAAACGGGTCAGGAATGTGGTCTTATACGCAGCAATACCCCCGGTAATGCCCAAAAGGATACGCTTGGATGCCAGCATCTTATTCTTCGTCCTTAGCCGTGTTCCGGTAGTATATCTTATCCTCAAGCCACTCCTCGATGGCCAGGGCATGGGGCTTGGGCAATTTCTCGTAGAACTTGGAAACCTCTATCTGCTCCTTGTTTTCAAAAACCTCTTCGAGGCTGTCGCTGTAGGTGGCGAATTCCTCGAGTTTTTCGAGAAGTTCCTTCTTGATTTCCGAATTGATCTGCACCGCGCGCTTGGCTACGATGGAAATGGCCTCATAGATATTGTCGGTTTTTTCGTCAAACTCGTTCCGGTTGATGGTAATGGTGGTTACCGGTGCCTGGGAGTTTTTAAGGTCGTTCATATTCATTTGGATAAAGTTTGTATCGCTTCAAATTCTGTAATTTCTTCCTGCAGGTCAGCATAGAGTTGTCGCGCATCTTCGGCGAACTCGCTTTCCGCATAGTACCTCATAAAAGCATTGTACGCCGCAACGGCATTGTCGAGCCGCTCCTTCTTCTTGGAGGGCGTACTGTTTTCGGCCAGGGTAGACGCAGCCCGAAGCCTCAGGAAATAGGCTTCTTCCCTGTAAACAGAACCCGGATGATCCGAGATAAAATTGTCCAGGGCGGCAATGGCCGAAATGTTGTAGTCCAGCGTGTAATACTTGCCCAATTTCACAAACTGCCGGGCAATCTCAAAGGCCTTTTTCTGTTTTTTCCGGGTGAGTTCCTGGGCCATGGCATTCGCCTCTTCCATGAATTCGGATTCCGGATAGGCGTTGATGAAAACCTGCAGTTTATTCAGGGCCTTGTCCGTATCGGTCTGGTCGAGCGAATACCTGGGCGAAAGCATATAATAACTCTTGGCACCCAGAAAAGCGGCCTCCGGGGCCTTGTCGCTTTTGGGATAGGATTTGAGGAACCGTTCGAACTGGTAGCCGGCGAAATTGTAATCCCCCTTCTGAAAATAGCTGTCCGCAAGGAAGAACATCACCCGTTCACCCTGGGGTTTCCCGACAAATTGCGGGGCGATCTGTTCCAGCAGGCGATTGGCCTTTTTATAGGACCCTTCCTGGTAGAGGCGTTCGGCCAATTCGTATTTCCGGTTGATATCCGTATCCTTCAGCACCTTCTGGTACTCACTGCACGAGGCCAGCGCAAGGCTTGCCAGCAACAGGCAACCGTAAAGTCTGGTTTTCAAAAACATTTGGCAAAATTAGCGATTTCCAACGACATAGAAAACCGAAAAATACGGTATTAATTGCCCCGGGGAGGCTGGGTCTGACGGAATTAAACAAAACTTTAACGCTTCATACCTTTTCCCGCAGAAATGCGGTCATGAACGTATCGAGGTCGCGGCTTAGTTCAGCACTCGCTGCCATGAGCGGCAGTCGCACCTCCGGCCTGCAGATGCCCAGCTGGCTCAGGAGCATTTTCACCCCGGCCGGGTTGCCTTCCCGGAAGATCAATCCGATGAGCGGGCGCAGGGATTCCGACAGGTCCGTGGCCGGACCGGATTCACCGGCAAGCCCCTGGCGGATCATGGTAGAAAATTCTACGGGCAACGCCTGCCCCAAAACGGAAATTACCCCAACCCCCCCGGCAAGTACTGTCGGAACGGCGGTGAGGTCATCCCCGGAGATTACCAGGAAATCCCTGGGGACTGCATCGATCAGCGTGTGAATCTGGGCGATATCCCCGCAGGCTTCCTTGATGCCGACAATCCCCTGGCAATCCCGGGCCAGCCGGGCCACGGTTTCGGGCAGCATGTTGCTGCCGGTACGGGCCGGGACATTGTACATGACAATCGGCAGGGGCGCCCGGTGCGCCAGATATTTGAAATGCTGGTAAATCCCTTCCTGGGTGGGTCGGCTGTAATATGGGGAAACCGAAAGGATCGCATCGTAGCCATCCAGGTTGGCCGATTCCATTTCGGCAGCTACCGAAAGCGTATTGTTCCCGCCGATCCCAGCCACCAGCGGCAGGCGGCCGTCGTTTTCCTCTGCAATGACCCGCAGCACGGCGGCCTTTTCCCCGGGCGCAAGGGTAGCAGACTCCGCGGTGGTCCCAAGTGCGACCAGGTAGTCTACCCCGCCCTCAATAACGTGACGGACCAATTTACGCAACGCCGGGATGTCCGGGGACAGGTCTTCCCGGAAAGGGGTGACGAGCGCCACGCCGGTTCCTTTCAATTCGCTTCTCATACCAATTCGTTCATTACCTCCAGGTACTTTTTCATTTCTTTCTTAAACAACCCGAAATCCTGCATGTCGCAGTCAAAAATCAGGTCGTTGAAGGCCGGATCCAGGCCTGCAAAACCCACGCGCATCCGGGCCCGGGTCTTGACGCTCATCAATTGCATCGGGAGGTTGTCCTCCGAGAAGTAATTGATCAGGATATCGTATTCCCGGCTCAGGAACTCCAGCGCATAGCTGTTTGCAATTTCCCCGTTCCAACCCAGGTCCTTGTCCGAAAAAACCGGTGTGGCATAGGGGGAGTTCGTATCGTAAAAACGCCTGTACCCAATTACCTTGATGGCGTTGGGCCGCAGGCCAAAGGCTTCAATCAGGTCAAAAAACACTTCGGCCCTGTCAAAGGTGTCCAGGTCCGCGATAATCGCAATCGCCTGCACTCCCCGCTTGCGCTCTGGAGCGGGCCGGTCGCGGGACATTTCCTCCCGGAGGTATTTCACCCCGGATTTGTATTTAAATTTGTCTTTGAGACCTTTAAACATGTACCTTTACGCTTTAAGCAAAGGTAGGAATTATCCGCTCTTGCACAGCGCAAAGTTACAAGGTTGCAGGCGTTTAAAAATGAAACATTTTGTTTTAATCATAACAATTTGTGTGTTGGCATCCTGCCGGCAACAACCGGTATCCCTTCAGCAAATTACTGTTTCCCAAACCATTATAGACAGCACCCTGTCCGAAGACGACTCCCTGCAGGCCCTGATCGCCCCCTATAAAAATCGTCTGGAAGATGCGCTGAATGCCCCCCTGGCCTATGCCCCGGAGACGCTCACCAAAACCGATGGGGCCCGCAACACGAGCCTCGGCAACCTGCTGGCCGACCTGGTGCTGGAACAGGCCGACTCCCTCCGCACATTGCAGGGGAAACCGCCGGTAGACCTGGTAATCCTCAACCACGGGGCGATCCGGAACATCATTTCCCGGGGGCCCGTCACCCAGCGTACCGCCTACGAAGTGATGCCCTTTGAGAACACCATCTATATCGTGCCCATGCAGGGAGCGGCCATCCGCGCCATGATCGCATTCCTGGTGGCATCGTCCATGCCGCACCCGTTTGCGGGGCTCGACATTCAACTGGGGCCCGGGGGCAGTCTCGAAGCCGTCAATATCGGGGGACAACCCTTTGACGAGTCGAGGACCTACTACGTGGCCACCTCCAACTACCTGGTGGAAGGCGGAGACGGCATGGATTTTTTCCAGTTGGGGGAAACCCCCGAGGATACCGGTTATAAAATACGGAATGCCATGGTAGACTACTTTACCCGGGTAGATACGTTGCGGGCCGCTGTCGACGACCGGTTCGTCCTAATCCAATCGCAATGAACCGAAGGAAGTTTATTAAAACCGGCGCGGCCGGGGGAGCAGCCCTCGGGCTTACCGGGATCAACCTGGCTTCCTGTGCCGGGTTGTCGCGCAGGCAAATCACCATCCTGCACACCAATGATGTCCACAGCCATGTCGACCCCTTCCCCCCCGGACACGGGGCCTTTCCCAATATGGGCGGGGCGGCACGGCGGGCGGGCCTGATAGCTCAGATCCGCAGGGAGAACCCGAATACGCTCCTGTTGGATGCCGGGGATATTTTTCAGGGAACCCCCTACTTCAACTTTTACGGAGGCGAACTGGAATTCCGGCTGATGAGCCGCATGGACTACCAGGCCGCCACCCTGGGCAACCACGATTTCGACAACGGCATCCCCGGGTTACTCGCACAGCTGCCCTATGCGAGTTTCGAGTTTGTCTCGGCCAATTACGATTTCACCAACACGGACCTGAACGGCCTGGTGGCGCCGTATACAATCCGGGTAGTGGACGGGGTCCGGATCGGGATTTTTGGACTGGGCATTGAACTGGACGGCCTGGTAATGCCGGACCTCTATGGGGAAACCCTTTACCAGGACCCCTATGAAAGGGCCCTGGACATGTCCCGCACCCTCAGGGAGGAGGAAGCCTGCCACCTGGTCATCTGCCTTTCCCATCTGGGGTTCCGCTACGACGACCCGAGCCGTCCCAGCGATGTACTGCTGGCTCAAAAAACCGAAGGGATCGACCTGATTATCGGGGGGCATACGCATACCTTCCTGGAAGAAGCCCGCGTGCTGTCTAACCGGGCGGGGGATCCCGTACTCGTGAACCAGGTGGGATGCTACGGGGTTCGGCTGGGCCGGGTAGATTTTTTCCTGGAACCCGGGGCGCCGCCGGCCGGTTCCTGGGTATCGATCACTGTGTGACCCGCTTTATTCCTGCAGTAAATACGCGACAATTTCCCGGAATTCTTCCTGTAGTGAATGCTCCGGGTAAGGCCGGCCGGCCCGGTTGTACCAGTAGCCCGCATTCCATCGATCGCCTTCCCGCCTGTGGAGGTAGGCGTGTATCCAGCTTCCCACGGGCCCCTTCATGGCCTCGGCAATATCGTGCGATGCCTGCCAGTCCCCTGCCCCTTCCCACCAAAGGGCCTTCAGGCCGTCCGGCCAGGAAGTATCCGGGGCCTGGCGATCCAGGGTTTTTTCGAATTCGTCTACATTTTCAGGCAGTGGCATAATACTTTCGTTTCAATCTGTTTATCGCAGGTTCTCCCCCTGTCCGCCCGGGTCAGTCCCCGAGCATTTCCAGGAACTGGGTTTCCGAAATAATGGGTACCCCGTTTTTGTCCGCCTTTTCCCGCTTGCTGGGCCCCATGTTGGCCCCGGCAACCAAAAAGTTCGTACGGGCCGATACCGAGGAGGTGACCTTCCCCCCATTGTCCTCGATGCGTTTTTTTAATTCGTTCCGTCCAATGGACTCAAAGACCCCGGAGACCACAAAAGTTTTGCCCCGGAATAAATCGGTTTGCCCCCTGAGTTGTTCTTCACTCAGGGAGAACTGCAGGCCGTGTCCCTTGAGCTTTTCGACCCGTTCCCGGTTGACCGGGTCGCTGAAAAATTCCACCACGCTTCCCGCAATCCGCTGGCCGATTTCGTCTACCTGTTGCAGCTCGTCGGCACTGGCAGCCATCAGCGCATCGATGTTCTTATAGGCCCTTGCGAGTTTCTTGGCAACGGTTTCCCCTACATATCGTATCCCCAGGGCAAACAACACGCGCTCGAAAGGCACTTTCCTGGAGGCGGCCACCCCTTCCACCAGGTTGGCTGCAGATTTCTCCGCCATGCGTTCCAGGGGAAGCAGGTCGTCAGTGGTCAGCGTGTACAGATCCGCGTAATCCCCGATCAGTCCCTCCTTAAACAGGAGCTCTACGGTTTCGGAGCCCAGCCCTTCAATATCCATGGCTTTTCGGGAAATAAAATGCTGGATGCGCCCGGTGATCTGGGGCGGGCACCCGGTGTCGTTCGGGCAGAAATGCTGGGCTTCTCCCGGGTTTCGCACCAGCTCGGTCCCGCACTCCGGACAGGCCGAAATGTAGGTGGTCGGGGCACTGTTTTCCGGGCGTTTGCTAAAATCCACCCCCGTGATCTTCGGGATGATCTCCCCGCCTTTTTCCACGTAAACGGTATCCCCTTCCCGTACGTCCAGTTTGGCAATCTGGTCGGCATTGTGCAGGGATGCGCGCTTGACGGTGGTTCCGGCCAGCAAGACAGGTTCCAGGTTGGCAACCGGGGTAATCGCACCGGTTCGGCCTACCTGGTAGGTAATCCGTTCCAGGCGCGTGGCGGCCTGCTCGGATTTGAATTTGTACGCCATGGCCCATCGGGGCGATTTGGCCGTATACCCCAATTCTTCCTGTTGCTGCAGGCTATTGACCTTGACCACCACCCCGTCTGTTTCATAAGGCAGTTCCAGGCGGTGAGAATCCCAGTACTCCAGGTAGGCCACAACCTCGTCGATATTCTTGCACAATTTGGCCGTGTCCGGCACCTTAAACCCGAGTTTCCGGGCCAAACCGAGTATTTCAAAGTGCGAATCGGCCCCGAGGTCCCGGCCTGCCATCCCGTAAAGCAGACAATCCAGGGGGCGCTCAGCCACGATGCTGCTATCCTGCAATTTCAGGCTCCCCGAAGCGGTGTTCCTTGGATTCATATAGGGGTCCTCCCCGTTTTCGACCCGTTCCCGGTTCATACGGGCAAAACCTTCCAGCGGCAACACAATTTCGCCCCGGATATCAAAGCGGTTGGGATAGTCGCCCTGCAGCCGGAGCGGGATGGACCGAATGGTTCGGACATTCGTCGTCACGTCATCGCCCTGCGTACCGTCCCCCCGGGTAACGGCTCGCAACAAAGCGCCGTCCTGGTAGGTCAGGCTGATGGATGCCCCGTCGTACTTCAGCTCGCAGGTAAAAGTCACCGGAACATCGCCCAGCACCCGCTGGATGCGCTTTTCCCATTCCCGCAACTCCTCCACGGAATAGGAATTGTCCAGGGAGTACATCGGGTAATCGTGGACGACGGTCTCAAAATTTTTGGTGATGGCACCTCCCACGCGTTGCGTCGGGGAAGCCGGGTCGTAAAATTCCGGGTGCTGCTTCTCGAGGTCCTGCAACGCCTTGAGCTTCATGTCGAAGTCATAGTCGCTGATTACCGGTTCGTCCAGTACGTAATAGCGGTAATTATGGTCCCGGAGTTCGTCCCGGAGCGCCTGTATCTTCTCCGCTATATCCCGCTTGTTCACTTTCTCGGTCATGGGTTTTGCCTCGCTTTATGGTTTGTATCCGGGCTCCGGCCGCACAGAAACCGGTCCTTTCCAAAAATATCTTTTTTCAGGGAAACTTCGAGTAAACCGGCCTCCCGGAACAACTCCGCGGTCGGCGCGCCGAAATCCTCGTGGATTTCAACATACAACCACCCCCCACCGCGTAAATGGCGGCGCGAAAACCCGGCGATATGCCTGTAATAGAGCAATGGGTCGGAATCCGGGGCGAAAAGTGCCTCCCGGGGCTCGTGGTCCCTGACGTGGACTGCCAATTGGCCTTCCTGGCCCCTGGGAATGTAGGGCGGGTTGGAGATGATCAGGTCGTATCCGGGCCATTCCCCTTCCGGATTCAGAATACTTTCGGGCCATTCCCCTTCCGGGTTGCGGATATCCGCCCGAACCAGGCGCACATCCAGTCCGAGGTGCCGGGCATTCTCCCTGGCAACCTCCAGGGCCTCCCCGGAAATGTCGAGAGCTGTTACCCGGGCAGCGGGCAGGCTTTTTGCCAGGCCCAGGGCGATACAACCGCTGCCTGTCCCGATATCGAGGATGTTCCCTTCCCTGAGGTCCGCGGCGTGCCGCTCCAGGACCCACCGTACGAGCTCTTCGGTTTCCGGGCGCGGTATCAGCGCGCCCGGGCCTACCCGCAAGTCCATATCCAGGAATCGGGCCGTACCTGTAATATACTGAACGGGCTGGCCTGCTGCCAGCTGGGACAGGGCATTGAAAAGGGGGGCTTCTTCTTCGCGGGTCAGCATTTTCCCGGGTTCCAGTCCAAGCACAAATCGCGGCAGGTCCAGATAGTGCTCCAGAAGGCGGTAAAACAAAGCGTCCACTTCCCCGGGCGGATGAGTCCCGCCGAGTTCCTTCCTGTAAATGTCCCGCACCTCGCGCAACAGCATCCGCTCAGAGTTTTTTGCGCATCCAGACCTGGCAGGCCGTATGCCCGGTACAGCCGAGTGGCTGGCTGAGATCCTCAAACCCGTACCGGCGATAGAGGCTCAGGGCCGTCTCCATGTAGGGCATGGTTTCCAGGTAACAATACGCGTATCCCAACTCCCGGGCTTTCTGCAGGGCTTTTTCCAAGAGGGCTTTCCCAAACCCCATGCCCCGGAGTTCCTCCCGGAAATACATTTTCTGAAGTTCGCAGGTATCTGCATCCCCGCCATCCAGGGGGGCAATCCCGCCGCCGCCCCAAACCTCCTGCTCGTCGGCCACCACCCAGAATGCACTGTCCGGGCGGTCATAGGTTTCAAACATCCGGTCCAGGGAAGTATCCGCCAGGGCCGTTCCCCGGGCGGGCGCCCCGGTGCCCGGAAGCACCTCCCGGATCAACGCCGCCAGTCCCGGGTTGTCGCCGGGTTCAATCCGCCGCAATTTCAAGGTCGCTTTATTCATCCCCAATATGCTATTTTTGCGGGGTGAAGATACAGGAAAAATACATGTTGCGCTGCATCCAAATCGGTCGGAATGCCCTGGGCCGGAGTGCGCCGAACCCGATGGTCGGGGCCCTACTGACCCATGGCGATACGATTATCGGTTCCGGGTATACCAGTGCTTTTGGCGGGCCGCATGCCGAGGTAAATGCCATCCGTAGCGTGGCCGACCCCGGCAAGTTGCCGGATTCCACCCTGTATGTCACCCTGGAACCCTGCTGCCATCACGGGAAAACGCCTCCCTGCACAGACCGGATCATCGAGTCGGGAATACGCCGCGTGGTGGTCGGGCTGCCAGACCCGCACGACAAGGTGGCCGGCCAGGGGATCGCACAACTGAGGGAGGCCGGTTGCCAGGTGGAAGTAGGGGTTGCAGCGGACGCCTGCCGGGAACACCACAAGCGCTTTCTGACCCTGCACGAAAAAGGCCGTCCCTATATCGTATTGAAGTGGGCCCAGAGTCCGGATGGCTTCCTGGCACCCGATCCGGAAGTCAGGGGCGAATCGACGGGGCCCTGGTGGATTACCGGCCGGGAATCCCGCCAACTCGTCCACAAATGGCGGACCCAGGAGTCGGCAATTCTGGTAGGCTGGAGAACGGCTGCGGCCGATGACCCCCAACTCACCAGCAGGGACTGGGCGGGGAAGGACCCGCTTCGGGTCCTGCTGGATCCGTCAGGCAGGGCTCCGGAAGGCCTTCGCTTGCTGGACGGGAAGGTGCCGACACTCCGGGTATTGCACACCGGGCAGCAGCCCACCGGCAGCGCCCGGGTCGAGAATATTTTCCTGGAGCCGGGTCCGGGGTTCCTGCGGGCACTGTGCAGAGAACTCCGGGAGCGGGGGGTGCTGAGTATCCTTGTGGAAGGGGGCGCCCACACCCTGGGTTCCTTCCTCTCCGCAGGGCTATGGGACGAAGCCCGCGTATTCACAGGGCCCCGGCCATTAAACGGCGGGCTGCGGGCCCCGGCCTTATCCGGAAGGCTCGTGGCAAACACTGCCTCCGGGGCAGACACCCTAACCCTCTGGCGCAATGATTAAAAACCTGATATTCGATTTTGGGGACGTGATCATCGACCTCGACAAGGAAGGGGTGCCCCGGGCTTTGGCGGGGTATGGGCTCTCCGGGGCCGACCCGGAACTCGTATCATGGGCCAACCAATACGAAGCGGGCCAAATGACCAGCACCGAATTCCTCGACCGGCTGGGCAACCGCCTTGGGGAACCCGATCGGGAAGTACTCGTCAGGCATTGGAATACCACCATCCGCCACCTCCCGGAAGGCCGCCTTGAATTCCTGGAAAACCTCCGCGACTCCGGGGGTTTTCGGATGTTTTTACTCAGCAATACGAACGAGTTGCACATGGCCTGTGTGGCCCGACAGCTGGGGGAAGAGACTTTTTCCCGGTTAAAAGCATGTTTTGAAGGCTTTTACCTGTCCTACCAGATAGGGATGCGCAAACCGGAACCCGGGATCTTCCGGCATGTGCTGGAGGAGAACCGGTTGGCGCCCGGGGAAACACTGTTTATCGACGACACCCTTGAACATATCCTGGGGGCGCGTTCGCTGGGAATTGCCACCTGGCACCTGCAGGTGGGACAGGAGGATGTCCGGGAACTCAAAAACCGCCTCTGATATGTGGGACCTGATTTTGAGTATCGCCAGCTCCAGCCTGATATTCGTCGTCTTTAAGGGATATAGCCGTTTTCGCGTAAACACCTTCTATGCCATTATCGGAAATTACCTGACCGCCTGCAGCGTGGGCTTTATTTTCTTCCCCAGAACCCTTTCGCTTCCGGAAATCCCGGGAAAACCCTGGTTTTTGCCTGCCGTCGCCCTGGGGGTTCTCTTTATCGTCATTTTTAACCTGATGGCCCGGACATCTCAGCAACTGGGCGTTTCGGTAGCCTCGGTGGCCACCAAGATGTCCCTGGTCATCCCGGTGGTTGCCGGGGTGGTCCTCTACGGAGAAGTCCTCGGGCCGATCAAGATAGCCGGAATTGCCCTGGCATTGGTAGCCGTGTATTTTGCCTCCGTCAAAACCCGCAAGGTCTCCTGGGAGCCCCGGCTGCTCTACCTGCCCGCCCTGGTTTTCCTGGGCTCGGGCATCATCGACACGAGCATCAAATACCTGGAGGAAACCCGGATCCCGGATGCGGAATACCCCTTGTTCTCCGCCTGCATCTTCGGGGCCGCCGGCACTACCGGCATCCTGGTCACCGCCCTGAGGAAACCCCGGGAGCTTTTCACCTGGCGGCCGCGCAACCTGCTCGGGGGCCTGGCCCTGGGTATCCCCAACTTTTTTTCAATCTACTTCCTGCTCAAAGCCCTGCAATTCGACGGGCTCACCAGTGCCGCTATTTTTACACTGAATAACGTGGGTATCGTAACGCTCACCACCCTGCTTGGTATTGCTTTTTTCGGGGAGAAATTATCCGCCCGCAACTGGTTGGGCGTTGGCCTGGCACTGGTAAGCATCGCCATTATAAGTTCGTAAATGGAGCAGAACCTGTCTTTCCGTACGCTGAAAGCCCCTTGCGGCCCTTCCGAATACCGCGATCGAAAGAGCAAGTTCCTCGGGTATGCATATCCTGTCAATACCACCTCCGGGGCACAGGAACTTGTGGACGCCCTCTGGCGGGAACATCCGGGCGCCGCCCACATCTGTTATGCGTACCGTATAGGAGTCAGTCAACCGGAGATCCGCATGCAGGATGACGGGGAGCCCGCCAATTCATCGGCCCCGCCAATATTCGGGCAAATCGAGTCCTATGACCTCCACAGCGTCCTGGTGTGCGTGGTGCGGTATTACGGGGGTGTAAAACTGGGCGTGGGCGGTTTGATACAGGCGTACCGGGAAGCTGCAAAATCCTGCCTGGAACTCGGCCGCATTGAGGTTCGCCGACCGTCGGCCGTCCTGGTCCTGCGCTTTACCTATGACGATCTGGATGCCGTGCTCCGGATTGTCGACCAGCGGCGCCTGCGGGTGGTACGGAGGGAAATGGCTCTTTCGTGCCGGATGGACCTGGAAATACCCCTTTCAGACCTAAACCGGATCCGGGAGATCTTTGGGCCGCTGCCGGAGGTATTCATTGAGGTGGAAGAACGAACGGAGTCGTAAACCTGGGCAAGAGATATTTTTTTACTCCTGTTTTAATTTTTCCATCAGATACGCAGGGCAGCGCATGGGTTTCCGGGTGGAGGTGTCCAAAAAGGCCAGATCGGTTTCGGCCAGGGCGAGAATTTCCCCTTTTTCCGACCGGATTTCGTACTCGAATTGTATACGAACGGTAGGTATATTTTTGAGCCGGGTAACCACGGTGATCAGGTCGTCGTAAACGGCCGGTTTTTTATATTGAACGGATAGGGAAATTACCGGCAACATACATCCGTTTTCTTCCATCTCCCTGTAGGAAATCCCCAGGGCCCTGAGCCACTCCACCCTTCCCATCTCCATATATTCCGGGTAATTCCCGTGATAGACCACTCCCATCTGGTCGGTTTCGCCATAGCGGACGCGGAAAGAAATCTGGTGTTCCTGCATGATTATCCGATGAAAAAAGTATATATTTAAAAGGATGCCGAAGAGGGTCAGAACTTGCGAAAAAAAAACATTATATTCAACACTAGTTTGATTTTTTTTTTAGGTTTTTTGTTCACATATTTGTCTCACTCTTGAAGGGCAGAATTACTGTCCTTTTTCATACCAGCTAACCAGCATCTAACCGGCTTAAGACAACCTTAACAATGAATGTTACTGCGAATTCCGTATGGAAGAATTGTTTGGCTTTTATAGAAGACAACATCCAACCGCAGGCCTTCAAAACTTGGTTCGTCCCCATTAAGCCCGTTAAGCTCTCCGAAAAGGCGCTGAGCATCCAGGTACCCAGTAAATTTTTCTACGAATGGCTCGAGGAGCACTATGTGAAATTGCTCAAAGTGGCGCTCACAAGGGAACTGGGCGAAGGTGCCAAACTGGTCTATGTAATTAAAATGGAAAACACTTACGGCAACCGGGAACCCTTCACGGAAAAAATACCGAGTGCCAACCGGGGGCAGATGACGCCCCAGGAGATGGATGTGCCGATAAAATCCAAGAATCCGGAACTGAAGAACCCGTTTGTGATCCCGGGCATCCGCAATATCAAGATCGAATCGCAACTCAACCCGAGCTACAATTTTGAGAATTTCCTGGAAGGGGATTCCAACCGGCTGGCCCGATCGGCCGGGATGGCGGTAGCCAACAAACCCGGGGGCACCTCGTTTAACCCGCTCCTGGTCTTTGGCGGCGTCGGCCTCGGCAAGACGCACCTGGCCCATGCCATCGGGGTGGAAATCAAGGACAAATACCCGGAACGCACCGTCCTCTATATCTCCGCGGAAAAATTTACCCAACAATATATCGAATCCGTTCGCAAGAATACGCGCAACGATTTCATCCATTTCTACCAACTCATCGACGTCCTGATTATCGACGATGTACAATTCCTCTCCGGGAAGAGCGGGACCCAGGATGTATTTTTCCACATCTTCAACCACCTCCACCAGAACGGCAAGCAGGTAATCCTTACCTCAGACAAGGCGCCGGTGGACATGCAGGACATCGAACAGCGGCTGTTGTCCCGTTTCAAATGGGGCCTTTCCGCCGAACTGCAGAGCCCGGATTACGAAACGCGGGTCTGCATCCTGAAGAACAAGTTGTACCGGGACGGGGTGGAAATGCCCGAGGAAATCATCGATTACGTCGCCAAGCACATCAAATCGAACATCCGGGAACTGGAAGGCGCCATCATCTCGCTGATCGCGCAATCTTCCTTCAACAAAAAGGAAGTGACCCTGGACCTCGCCCAACAGGTGGTAGAGAAATTCGTAAAAAACACGAAGCGGGAAGTTTCCATCGAATACATCCAAAAGGTCGTTTCGGATTACTTTGAAATGGATGTGGCCACGCTCCAGTCCAAGACCCGGAAGCGACACATCGTACAGGCCCGGCAGCTGGCCATGTTCTTTGCCAAGAAGTTTACAAAGGCCTCCCTGGCAAGCATTGGATCCCAGATCGGCAAACGGGATCACGCTACCGTGCTACACGCCTGCAAGACCGTCGACAACCTCGCTGAAACCGACAAGCAGTTTCGGAAATACATCGAGGATCTCACCAAGAAATTTTCATAACCCCGTATGGCGACCCGAATCCTGATGGTCTGCCTGGGCAATATCTGCCGGTCTCCCCTGGCCGAGGGGATTTTTGCATCCAAACTTGCCGGCGAAGACTATGTGGTGGATTCGGCAGGTACTGCCGGATACCATGTGGGCAATCCGCCCGATCCGCGTTCCATCGAGGTGGCGGCGCAATACGGAATCGACATCAGCCGACAGCGCTGCAGAAGGTTTTCGGTTTCCGATTTTGACAATTTTGACTATATTTTCGCCATGGATCTTGAGAACCAGGCCAATATTCTGAGCCTGGCCCGGAACGAACGGGACCGCGCCAAAGTGTCCCTGTTGCTGGAGGCCGGCGGCAAAGGCCGGCGGGAAGTCCCGGACCCGTATTACGGCGGGGCCGACGGCTTTGAACAGGTCTACCGGATGATCGATACGGCCTGCGATTACATCCTCGCAGAATATATAGGCAAACCCGATGGAAAAAAATCCTGATACTTACGGGAAACTCTACCTGATCCCCTCCCTTTTGGGCGATAACGAACCGCTGGGCGTATTACCGTTGACCGTAAAGCAAACCGTGGAACAACTCTCGCATTTCATCGTGGAAAATGAGCGGACGGCCCGGAGGTTCATCAAAAAAATTACCCCGCGGAAATCGCAGCCTTCACTCGTATTGTTCCCGCTAAACAAATACACAGAAGCCGCAGCCATCCCGGAATACCTGGCGCCCTGCCTGGAGGGAATTTCGGTAGGTGTCCTCTCAGAGGCGGGCTGCCCGGCCATAGCCGATCCGGGTTCGGATATCGTAGCCCTGGCCCATGCCCGGGGCATCCGGGTAGTGCCGCTGGTTGGCCCTTCCTCCATCTTCCTGGCCCTGATGGCCAGTGGGTTAAACGGCCAGAATTTTGCCTTTAACGGCTACCTGCCCATCGAAACGTCCGAAAGGAAAAAGGTGCTGAAAACGCTCGAAAAGCGATCCGGGGAATTCGGTCAGTCCCAATTTTTTATGGAAACCCCCTACAGGAATGAAAAGCTGTTGGCGGAGCTGGTCCGGACACTTCGAAAGGAAACGCTGCTCTGTATCGCGGCAGACCTGACCCTGGAATCCGAATATATCCAGACCCGGACCGTCGGGGATTGGGCAAATCACCTGCCCGACCTCAACAAGCGTCCGGCCATTTTTGGCATCCAGTCAAAATAGTCCGGGGAAGGGCTAAAAATCTACTTTGGGGTTTTTCTCGGGAAGGATTCCCGACATGTCGTACCCCCTGAATTTACGGAGGTAATTGGTAATACTCGTCCCGTAGGCATCTACCGCCTCATAGGAGCCCCCGCTGCGCAGGTACTTTTTCACATTGCCCGCTCCGGCCAGGTGGGCAGCCGCCAGGATACCGGATTCCGTAACCTCCACCCCGTTGATCCTTTTGCCTGCAAATCGGGGGATATCCCGTCGCAGGATCCATTTGTTCCGCGCCAGGTTTGTGGCAAACGCTTTCTCCTGTAATTCCGGGTTGCTTAAAAAAGTGGCGGCATTGTATACCCCCATCAACTGCAGGGTGCCTATTCCGAATTGATATTTCCCGAGGTAGCCCAGCGTATTCGTAGTGAAATAATCGCCGCCGGATTCCTTAAAGGCCAAGGCCTCCCGGAAACCGATATAACTGCTTCCGGGAAAAGGGATCCCGCCCGGCCTGCGTTGAGCCCGGAATTCCATCTCCGGCACGGGTTGCAATTGGGGGAGCGAATCTGTGGCGATCAGGGATTCGGGGACCCGGACATTGTCGAGTGGTGAATCCGCATCAAAACTCGCCAAAACAAAGATCATGACAAGAGGAATCAGGAAACCTATCCACCTTTTCATATATGTGCTTTCTTAAGACTGATGGAATCCGCCGGGGATTCCCGCTTAAATTTCTCAAGGCAAAGATACGGCCGGCTGCACAGGGAAAACCCAAGATTTTCATAAAATGGCCGTTTTTATGGTTAAATGGTGTGAAAATCCCGGGGAATGGTTACCGGCGGATATTCATCGAGTTTATCCACCGGATATACTGCTCTTTATTTCGGTTATGTTGCGATAGCGTCTCCGCAAACTGGTGATAACCAAAGTTTTCGGTGTCCGCAACCATATAGAGGTAGTTGTGGGACTCCGGGTTGAGCACGGCCTCAATGGCCGAAATATCCGGCATGAAAATAGGCCCGGGCGGTATCCCCCCGTACTTGTAGGTGTTGTACGGGGAATCCAGCTCCAGGTCGCGGTAGAGGACGCGTTTGATAATGGTGTCGTAATTCCCGGTTTCCCGCTTGATTGCGTAAATCACCGTCGGGTCGGCTTGCAGGGCCATATTCCTTCTGAGGCGGTTCAGGTAAAGCCCGGCCACCCGGGGGCGTTCGTCGGGTTTGGCGGTTTCCTTATGTACAATCGACGCCAGGGCGATCACTTCTTCAGGTTCCAGTCCAACCTCCGCAGCCTTTTCCCGGCGCGCCTCATTCCAGAACCGATTGTACTCCTCCAGCATCCGCTCCCGGAATTCCAGGGCGTCGGTATCCCAGAAAAATTCGTAGCTGTTGGGGATGTAAGGCACCAGGGCCTGGTCCCGGGTCCATCCGTGCTGTGCCAGGAATGCCGTATCGGTAAATGCTTCCAGCAGGGAGGCGGAATCCGCCTCAATCTGCCCGGCTATCCGGCCGGCCAGGGACGCGGGCCGCTCCTGGTTGTTGAAGGATACCTGTACGGGTGTATTTGCCGAACGAAGCGAATTGATGATTTCGTTGTTGTTCATCCCGCGCCGGATGGGGTACCTGCCGGCCCGTACATTGGAGGTGTATTTTTTACGGCGGGCTACCGCATCGAACGTTTCAAGGTCCCTGAGCAATGGTTCCAGGCGCAAACGCACGGAATCATACGGCGCCCCGGTGCGTATATAGACATAGGCCACCTCGTTTTCAAAAGCCGTATTCGGCACAAATAGTGCCCGGTAGATCAGGTAGGCAAAGGCCCCGGCGACGATCAGGCCGCCCAGCAAAACGAAAAGCAAAATCTTTTTACGATACATCCGGATGGAATTTTTGGAGGAAAACTTCGTCCCGGAAACCTTTGGCCGTCCGGGTCCAGTCTACCCGGACCCCGGTTTCCCGGAAACCGGCCTTTTTAAATACCCTGAGGCTCGCAGCATTGTCCGCCCCGACCCCTGCGTAAATCTGGTGCAGGCCCAGGACGCGGAACCCGTACTCGCAGACCAGGCGGATGGCTTCTTCGCCATATCCCTTCTTGCGGGAGGCATCCTCGGAAATAACGATCCCCAGACCAGCGCGCAAGTGGCGGGGATCAAAATCAAACAGGTCGATCAGGCCAATGCAGCGATGGTCCTGCCGGCAAATTGCCAGGCGCAGTTGCTTGGCCTCATAGATATCCCGGTGGGCAACTTCGAGATATTGCCGGAGTATCTTTTTTGAATACGGGGTCAGCGTGCCACTGATCTCCCAGATTTCCGGGTCGTTCTCAAGGGCGTACAGGAATTCGAGGTCTTCCGGTTCCAGGGCCCGCAAACGGATATTTTCACCTTCCAGTTTCACGACAGGGTTCCTTTAAATACCATCCGGGCCGGACCTGTCAGCCAGATATCCGTATAGGCACCGGCGTCCTTGCGGAAAGCAACTTCCAGGTCGCCCCCGCGCGTGCGGATCCGCGTAGGTTGCTCCGGGTGTTTCCCCTGGGCCTCCATCGCAATGGCCGCGGCCGTAACCCCCGTGCCGCAGGAGTAGGTTTCCGCCTCCACCCCGCGTTCGTAGGTGCGTACATGCAGGACCCCGTCAGGCTGCAGTTCCACAAAATTGATATTGCTGCCCGGCTCCCCGTACAAACTGTAACGCAGGCGCTTCCCCTCCCGATCCACGTCATAAGCCTCCAGGCCGGACACTTCCTGGACGTGGTGGGGCGAACCCGTGTTGAGGAAGCTATAGTTTTTTTTGTGCCGGATCTCCCCCACATCTGCCATACGGAGGGACACGGATTCCCCGCTGATCCGGGCCTCGTGCAGGCCGTCCGATGCGACGAAACGACAGGTGTCGCCTACGATCCCCAGGAATTTTGCAAAAGCCGTAATACAGCGGCCCCCATTGCCGCACATGCTCCCGGGCCTGCCGTCCGAATTAAAATATACCATGCGGAAGTCCGCGCCCGGATCGTTTTCTAGCAGGATCAACCCGTCGGCCCCGATTCCGAAGCGACGGTGGCAGAGATTGGCGATGTGGGAGGAGTCATTCCCGGGAAACCCGCCCAGGCGGTTGTCGATCAGGATAAAGTCGTTTCCGGTTGCCTGGTATTTATAAAAAAGCTGTTCCATGGCATATATCTCGGGCACAAATATACGTTTTAATCAGGGCCTCGCGCCCGTTAAAATGTCGTTAAAGCAAAACAATTCGGCAATTAATCCATTAATTTTATAGTGTTAAAATCATTGTGTATGAAGCGTATCGCCGGACTTTTTTTTATCGCTATTGCCGCAGGGGCAACTACCCTTGGGGCGTATAAGTTATTTTTCGAACCCCGTGCGACCACCTACCTGACCGAAAACGACTCGATGCCGGTATTCCACACGGCCGGCACCCCGGCCTATTCCGCAGGTGCCGGGATTGACGAAGCCGATTTCACCCTGGCTGCCGAGAATACGGTAAACGCCGTGGTACACGTCAAGAATGTCACCCTGAGCCGCGGGAGCGGCAGCCTGCTGGAATTCCTCTACGGGTATGAAGAACGGGCCCGCCCGCAGGTGGGGACGGGATCCGGGGTAATCATCTCCCCGGACGGGCATATCGTGACCAACAACCATGTGATTTCCCGGGCCAACCAGCTGACAGTCACCCTGAACAACAACCGGACCTATGACGCCACAGTCATCGGCACGGACCCGAATACGGATATCGCCCTGATCAAGATAGAACCCGAACGCCCCCTCCCCTATCTCGCTTTCGGGGATTCAGACAATGTGCGCATCGGGGAATGGGTCCTGGCGGTGGGAAATCCGTTTAATCTGACATCGACGGTAACGGCGGGAATCGTGAGCGCCAAGGCGCGCGACCTGGGCAGGAACCAGTCGTTTATTCAAACCGATGCGGCCGTCAACCCCGGGAATAGCGGGGGAGCCCTGGTCAATACCAACGGCGACCTGATTGGCATCAATACGGCCATCACCTCCCAGACGGGTTCCTACATCGGCTATTCCTTTGCCGTCCCCAGCAACATCGCGCGGAAAATCGTGGAGGATCTGTTGGAATACGGCGACGTACAAAAAGGGGTCATCGGTATCGAATCTCCCCGCCTGAACACCCGGTACGCGGTGGAAAACGGCATTGATGAAATCGACGGCGTCTTTGTGGACGGGGTGGAAGAAGGTTCCGGAGCGGAAGAGGCCGGCCTGGAACGGGGCGACATTATCCGGAGGGTCGACGATATCCGCGTGCGGCGGATGGCAGACCTCACCGGCTATATCTCCACGAAACGCCCGGGGGACGAAGTCCGGGTGGTCCTGGAACGGGATGGGGAAGAACTGGCTGTCCCCGTGGAAATCCGGGAACGGCAGACCACCGTCGTGCCGCGAATGGGGGTTAAGGTCAAAAACCTTACAGATGCGGAAAAAGAACGTTACGGAACCGAAGTGGGCGTCAAAATCGTAGGGGTCCCCGAAACCTACCGGAGGTACGACCTGGAGGGCAAGATCATATTGGCTGTAGACGATGACGAGATCCGGGATATCGAAGACGCCCGGAACCTCTTTGCCAAGATTTCCCGCTATGGGAATACGAGTATCACCCTGCTGGATGAGAACGGCCAAAAAGAACGGATCATCTTTCAGTAATATTGCGAATAATATAATTCAACCCGCCAAATCCGGCGGGTTTTTTGATAATTGTGATTTTACTAGGGGAAATTATCTGAAATCCATAATTTTATCCCCATAAACACTTGACAACCTTTCCTATGAACCAGAGCTCCTACGAAAAGGAATTGGCCTTTCAGGCAGACCGCCGGAAAGCCACCACGGAATTCATCAAGATTATCAGTGACCTGTGGTACGATAAGGCAATCGAAGTGGTGTTGTTTAAAAACCAGATCATCGACCGCAATGTCAGCGAGATCATCAACCTGCACGAGTACGCGGGACAGTTTGTGCAAAAGCCTATTTCTATCTTCGATTCCGTGGAGTTGCTCCGCGCCATCAGCGACCTGGACCTCCCCCCTTCCAAGCTGGACATCGGCAAACTCACCTTTGAATTTCATTCCGAGGACAACAACCGCTACCACGACGCCAAGTCGTTTATTATCGACAAACTCAAGGATGCCCGCCACTATCCGGAAATAGCCCCCAAGGACGTTATCCTCTATGGGTTCGGACGGATCGGCAGGTTGCTGGCCCGGGAACTGATGGCCAAAACCGGCAAGGGCAACCAGCTCAGGCTCCGGGCCATCGTCACCCGGGGGGAAGTGGATGAAACCACCCTGGAGAAACGGGCGATGCTCATGCGAACCGACTCCGTCCACGGGCCGTTTTCCGGGACAGTGGAGCCCGATATCGCCAATAAAGCACTCATCGTGAACGGCACGACCGTCCACATGATTTCCGCCTCCGACCCGTCGGGTATCGATTACACGAAATACGATATTCGCGACGCCCTGGTCATAGACAATACAGGCGCCTTCCGGGACGAGGCCTCCCTGGGCCAGCACCTGGGGTCCAAAGGGGTGGCAAAGGTATTGCTCACCGCCCCGGGCAAGGACATCCCCAACATTGTCCACGGGGTGAACCACCGGGAATTTGACCCGGAGCAGGTACATATATATTCTGCTGCATCCTGCACCACGAATGCCATTACTCCTATCCTGAAGGTGGTGGAGGACTCGCTGGGGATCCGAAAAGGACACCTGGAAACCATCCACGCCTACACCAACGACCAGAACCTGGTGGATAATATCCACGGGAAATACCGGCGAGGGCGGGCCGCCGCCCTGAATATGGTCATTACCGAAACGGGAGCCGGCAAGGCGGTTGCCAAGGCATTGCCCGCCCTGGAAGGCAAACTTACCTCCAACGCCATCCGCGTTCCGGTCCCGAATGGTTCCCTGGCCATCCTGAACCTGGAATTAAAAAACAAAACCAGCCTGGATAGCCTCAACACGATCCTCAAGAAATACGCCCTGGAAGGCGACCTGGTGGAACAGATCAAATTCAGCCTGAGCAATGAGCTTGTTTCCTCCGATATAATCGGTTCATCGGCTCCTGCGGTTTACGACAGCCGGGCCACGATTGTCTCGGGGGGCGGAAAAAACATCATCCTCTATGTTTGGTACGACAATGAATATGGCTATGCGCACCAGGTAATCCGGCTGGCCAAATACATTGCCAAGGTCCGCAGGTATACCTACTATTGAAGCGCCTAGGAGGTTCTGGCTCAGGGGCCTGTTCCACTTTGAGGACGGTTCTTATTGCGGCAGGTGTTTTCCAATTTCATTTTATTGGAGTACTTTAGCCCCACCTTGAATCACGATAACCCTACAACACGCTAAAATGAAGTTTATACGATTTTGGACCTTGCTCAGCGCCCTGATGACCGCACCCCTGCTGGTTGCCCAGGACAGTGAGGAACCTTCCCTGGACGGGGGAACTATTGAGAGCCAATTCGAATATATATTCAAGCGCTCCGGAAATTACAATGCAGAAGGCCGGCGGTACGAAGTGGTCCGGGCCATCGAGCTCGACAAACTCAGGGGGAATGTCCTCGACAGCCTGAGCGCTGCCCGGGCAGAGGCCAGCCAGCTGAATTCCACGATAGCCGGGCAGGAAACCACCATCGAAAACCTCAATAGCAAACTGGAGGAAACCAGCCAGGAACTCGCAGCCGTCACCGAGGAAAAAGACAGTATGTCCTTCTTTGGCGCCCTGGTTTCCAAAGCCACTTACAATATCATTCTCTGGACCATTATCATCGGGCTGTTGCTGCTCCTGTTGCTGTTCATCTACCGGTTCCGCCGAAGCAACGTGCTCACCCAGGAAGCCAAAACAAAACTGGCGGACCTTGAGAACGAATACGAGGACCACCGCAGGCGGGCACTGGAGCGCGAACAGCGTATCAGCCGCCAGCTGCAGGACGAGATCAACAAGTACAAAAAATCCAAATAAGCCGGGCAACCCCGGTTGCAGGCCATGCGCATCGATATCGTCACCGTCCTCCCGGAATTGCTCCGGAGCCCATTTGACGCCTCCATCCTCAAGCGGGCCATCGATAGCGGCCTGGTATCGGTTCACCTGCACAACCTCCGCGACTACGCCACCAACGCTTATAAACAGGTAGACGACTATCCCTTCGGGGGTGGGGCGGGCATGGTCCTGATGGCCGAACCCATCGACCGGTGTTTTTCCGAGCTTACCGCCCAGCGGGAATACGACGAAATTATTTACATGACGCCCGATGGGGAAACCCTCCGCCAGCCGGCCGTCAACGCGCTCTCCCTGAAAAAGAACCTGTTGATCCTCTGCGGGCATTATAAAGGGGTGGACCAACGGATCCGGGATCTGTGGATTACCCGGGAAATATCCATTGGCGATTACGTCCTCTCCGGAGGCGAACTGGGCGCAGCCGTACTCTGCGACGCCATCATCCGCCTGTTGCCGGGGGTTCTCGGGGACGAGACTTCCGCCCTGACGGACACCTTCCAGGATAACCTGCTCGCACCGCCCATATATACGCGGCCCCGGGAATTTCGCGGCTTGTCCGTGCCGGAAGTGCTCACCAGCGGGCACAGCGGCAAAATCGAGGCCTGGCGGGAAGAACAGGCGCACCTGCGCACCCGGGAACGTCGGCCCGACTTGCTCGACCCCGGGGAGGACCACTAAATTTGCGCGATTTTCTTGCCAGTTGGGATTTATCGATTATTTTTGCACACGATTTCAGGTCAACCTCTGACGAGGTACGTGCATGTTGGCCCGAACAGAACAGTAAAGCAATACCATGGAATCTTTAGTAAGCTTTGTCGAAAACGAATTTGTGGCCCGGAAGGAATTCCCGAAATTTTCCGCCGGCGACACGATCACCGTATACTACGAAATTAAGGAAGGTGAAAAAACGCGTACCCAGTTTTTCCGGGGCGTCGTTATCCAGCGCCGCGGCAGCGGGGCAACGGAGACCTTTACCATCCGCAAGATGAGCGGCACGGTTGGCGTTGAGCGGATCTTCCCGATCAATATGCCTGCCCTGCAAAAAATCGAAATCAACAAACGCGGGAAAGTTCGCCGGGCGCGGATTTTCTACTTCCGCGGACTTACCGGGAAAAAAGCCCGGATCAAAGAAGTACGTTCCTGATACATATCATCAGCAAAGCAAAGAAATAGCCCCGGGAAACCGGGGCTTTTTTTATGGCCTCATTTTTACACATCCCTCCCGTTTTCACGGCCTAGCGCGCATTTTGGCCGTGGCAGCCAGTTTATGATTGCTGATATTCCAGCAGGGTTTTCCGGATGATCGACAGGCAATCCAGCAACTCCTCCTCGGTCATGACCAAAGGCGGTGCAAACCGGATGATGTTCCCGTGGGTGGGCTTGGCCAGCAAGCCGTTTTCTTTCAGGGCGAGGCAAATTTCCCAGGCGGTGGAGCTATCCTCGGAATCGTCAATGACGATGGCATTCAGCAGGCCCTTGCCGCGAACGAGCCGCACCAGGTCCGTATCGTCGATAATTTCCTGCATCTTTTCGCGGAAGAGGCGGCCCAGGGCATCGGCCTTTTCGGCCAGCCGTTCCTCGGCTACAACTTCCAGGGCCGCGGTTGCCACTGCACATGCCAGCGGATTCCCCCCGAATGTGGATCCGTGGTTGCCCGGACGGATGACTTCCATCACCGGGTCGTTGGCCAGGACAGCGGAAACGGGAAGCACCCCGCCGGAGATCGCCTTGCCGAGAATCAGGACGTCGGGTTTGACATCCGGGGTCCCGCTGCAGTTCTTCTCCGGACAGTCGCAATTCCCGCAACTGGCCAGCAGGCGCCCTGTGCGGGCGATCCCGGTCTGGACTTCATCCGCCATGAGCAGGACATTGTGCTCCTTGCAAATGGCATGCGCCTTTTGGAGGTAATCCGCATCGGGAACATTCACCCCGGCCTCCCCCTGAATGGGTTCCACCAGGAAAGCAGCTACGTCCGGCCCCATGGCAGCTTCCAGCGCTTCCAGGTCGTTGTACGGGATCGGGACGATACCCGGGGTAAACGGCCCGAAATGCTCGGTGGCCACCGGGTCATTGGATGCGGAAATAATCGTGATGGTCCGGCCGTGGAAGTTGTTCAGGCAGACGATGACCTTGGCCCTTCCATCCGGAATTCCCTTTTTCTCATATCCCCATTTCCTGCCGAGCTTGATAGCTGTCTCCACGGCTTCGGCCCCGGTATTCATGGGCAGTACCTTATCGTACCCGAAGAATTCGCACAGATATTTCTCGTACTCCCCCAGCCGGTCGTTGTAAAAAGCCCTTGAGGTGAGGGTGAGTTTTTGCGCCTGCTCCGTGAGCGCCCCGATAATTTTCGGGTGGCAGTGCCCCTGGTTTACCGCCGAATAGGCCGATAAAAAATCGTAATATTTTTGGCCGTCTACGTCCCAGACGTAAACCCCTTCGCCCCTGCTGAGTACTACGGGCAGCGGATGGTAGTTATGCGCCCCGTACTGCGCTTCCAGGGCAATAGCCTTGTCCGATTGTCGCTTTTCAATTACAGACATTTCCCAAAGTTTTTTAAATAGACAAACACCATTCCTTCTTAGTGGAGAGAAATCATCCGGAAAGCGCCTTAAAGGTAGGAAATTGCCCCTGAGGAACCAAAAATGCGCCGCCGGGAACAACCGCTACTTCGGGCAGGTGCCCCAGGAGATTCTCGCTATGGCCGCAAGCAGAAAACAACGTATTTTTGCCCCCATGGCAAGAGGCAGGAAGCATCCATTTTTTGAAAAAATCGAAGTGACCGGTACCGCGGCAAAGGGAAAAGCGGTGGGCAGGGCCCCAGATGGCCGGGTGGTCTTTATTTCCGGAGCCGTCCCGGGGGATACCGTTTCGGTCCAGGTGTTCAAAAAGCGCAAGGGACACTACGAGGGCCGGGTAACAGAGATCCTGAATCCCTCCCCCGAACGCATTCAACCCCGGTGTGTCCATTTTGGCACCTGCGGGGGTTGCAAATGGCAACATATGGACTACGCCGCCCAACTCCGCTTTAAACAGGATGAAGTGGTTCAGAACCTGGTGCGTATCGGGAAGCTCGACCTTCCGGATATAGCCCCTATCCTCCCGGCCCCGGAAACCTATTACTACCGGAACAAAATGGAATTCTCCTTTTCGGATAACCGGTGGCTGGAACCCGGGGAAATCGCCTCCGGGGAACCGGTGGCAAGCCGGAACGCCCTGGGCCTGCATATCCCGGGGATGTGGGATAAAATCCTGGACCTGCAAGAATGCCACCTGCAGGCCGATCCGTCGAATGCTATCCGCCTGGCCGTCCGCGAGTATGCGGAATCTCACGGACTCGCCTTTTTTGACACCCGCAAACAGGAAGGCTTGTTGCGCAGCCTGATGCTTCGCAATACCGCATCGGGCCAGGTGATGGTACTTATCCAGTTCTACCAGGACGACGCCAGCGCCCGGGAAGGCCTGCTGGACTTCCTGCTGGATCGTTTCCCGCAAATCACCTCCCTGTTTTATACCATCAACCGCAAAGGGAACGATACGCTGTACGACCTGGACCTGATTTGCTACCACGGCACCCCTTATATCACAGAGGAGATGGAGGGGCTGGCCTTCAGGATCACCCCGAAATCGTTTTATCAGACCAATTCCCGTCAGGCATATGCGCTTTACAAAAAAGTACGGGAACTGGCGGGCCTCACCGGAAAAGAGCGGGTTTATGACCTGTATACCGGCCTGGGCACCATCGCCCAGTTTGTGGCCCGACAGGCCCGGGAGGTTATCGGGATTGAAGCCGTTGCCGACGCCATTGAGGCCGCCCGGGTAAATGCGGCCGAAAACGGCATCTCAAACACCCGGTTTTTTGCCGGGGATATGAAGGAACTCTTCACCTCGGAATTCCTGGAAACCCACGGCAGGCCGGATGTGGTGATCACGGACCCGCCCCGGGACGGAATGCACAAGTATGTCGTGGCCCAATTGCTGGAAATCCTGCCTGAGCGGATAGTCTATGTGAGTTGCAACAGCGCTACCCAGGCCCGCGACCTGGCCCTTATGCGGGATGCCTACCGGGTTGCACACGTTCAGCCTGTTGATATGTTCCCGCAGACGCACCACGTGGAAAATATCGTACTTTTAGAGCGCCGCAGCCATGAATAGCCCCCTGCACATGCCAAGAGCCATACAGCTTTACCTTAAAATTGTCCGTTCCGCGAGAAGCATGCGGTTTGCCCGGCGCCATCCTGTTTTTTTATCGCTTTCCGCTATGCTCCTGGCTACCGGTTTCAGCGGGTGCGAAAAGGACGATATTTGCGTGGACGGGGATACCCCCCTGCTCGTTGTTAATTTCTACGATTCGGAAGATCCCTCTTCCGCTAAAAACGTCACCAGCCTGCGGGTGATCGGCATTGGCAATGGGGACCCGGTGGGAACGTTTACCGACCGGTCCAACAGGGATTCCATCCAGTTGCCGCTGCGGGCGGATGCCCCGCGCACCGGGTTTGTCCTGATCCGGGATTCCGCCAGCGATTCGGAAGGGGTGGAAACAGGGAACCGGGATACGCTGTATTTCGATTACGAGATCACGGAGGATTTTATTTCCCGGGCCTGCGGCTTTGTCCCCAATTTCGAAAACCTCCAGGCCGGGATACAGGACGACCTCTCCATCTGGATCGACAGTGTCCGGGTCGTCAACCCCACCGTAGAATCAATCCAGACCACCCATGTTGCGATTTACCACTAGCCTGATATTGATCCTGGCGGTTGCCGGTCTGACGCAAGTGCAGGGCCAGCAAGCCGACAGTCTGTCTGCCCGGGGGCCCGCCCCGGCCGATGCCTACGGGATCCGGTTGGGTGCCGACCTGAGTCGCCTGCTGATTACGGGCCTCAATGAGGATTACCAGGGGTTTGAACTGGTGGGCGACTACCGCATATCCGAAAAATTCTACCTCGCTGCAGAGCTCGGGAATGAATCGCGGCGAGTGAACGAATTGCTCGACAATGAAAACGACGTAAACATCCAGTCGCTCTACGATATCACCAGCAGGGGCAGTTACCTGAAGGCCGGGCTCGACTACAATACCTATACCAACTGGTACGGGATGAACAACCAGATCATTGTGGGGGCGCGGGCGGCCTTCAGCAGTTTCCGCACCGACCTGGATTCCTATTCCTACTTCAATTCCAACCGTTACTGGAACCCGGACGGATTCCAGCCGGGCCCGGATGCTCCGGTGGAACTGGACGGGCTGAGTGCGGCGTGGATTGAATTGTTGTTGGGGGTGAAGGCGGAATTATTTGCCAACATCTACATGGGGGCTTCCGTCCGCCTCGGGATGCTCGTGAGCCGTACCGAATCGGACCGGATGCCGCACCTTTGGATCCCCGGGTTTAACCGCGTTACCGACGGAAGCAGTTTCGGGGTGGGCTTTAACTACACCATCAGCTACTTTTTGCCGCTTTACCGCAAGGCGCGGGAAAACCCCACACAGGACGATTAATCCGGATACCCGGCTGGGTTGCCCGGCTTTTTCTCCAATGCTCCCGTCGAAGCGATCGCAACCGGTGCGGGAATCCTTACTGGTACTTGGCTTTTCTACTTCCTTCGTAAATCTCAAACAGGGCCAGACGCGACTCGATGCTCCCGTTGAACAGCTTGATTTTCCGGGAAGTGCGCAAACCGACGGATTTTAGGATTTCCGGATCCCCTACCAGCAACCAGGCCCGGGTATTTGGATATTGGCGTTTGAGGGTATCCCCCAGGTTGCCGTAAAAAGTTTCCCGGTCTACGGGCAGGCGTTCCCCGTAAGGTGGATTGGTGGCCAGGTGCAGGGGGCCCCTGGTGGATTTGGAGGTTTTGAAGAAATCCGCCTGTTCCAGGGTGATAAAGGCATCCAGGTTCGCATTGCGAATATTCTCCTGCGCCTTGCGGACAGCAGAAGGAGCCTTGTCGTACCCGCTAATGCCATACCGGAAATCCCGTGTCCGGTTCAGGCAGGCATCGTAAATGGTCCGGAACAGCTCGGGATCGTAATCCTTCCATCTCTGAAACCCGAAGGCCTCCCGGTTGATGTTTGGCGGAATGTTGCAGGCAATCATGGCGGCTTCGATCAGCAGCGTGCCGCTGCCGCACATCGGATCGAGGAAATCGGAGTGTCCGCGCCAGCCGCTGAGCAACAGCATCCCCGCGGCCAGCACCTCATTGAGGGGCGCTTTGTTGGTCTCCGTCCGGTACCCCCTGAGGTGGAGCGAACTCCCGGAGCTATCCAGGGACAGGTGGGCTGTATTGCCCTGGATATGCAGGTGAATCCGCACATCCGGGTCTTTTACGGAGACGCTGGGGCGGGCGCCGGTACTGGACCGGAACTGGTCGGCAATGGCATCTTTGGCTTTCTGGGATACAAAAAGCGAGTGGGCAAACAGGTCGCTGGCCAGGACCGTATCCACTACAAAGGTCATCCGCGGGTCCAGGTAGCGGGACCAATCGACCTCCTGGATTTTACCATACAGGTCCTCGGCACGACGCAACCTGAAATCCGAAACCGGGACCAAAATACGCAGGGCGGTCCTGAGGCTTAGGTTCGCCTTGTACATAAACCCCGCATCCCCGTCAAAAAATACGCATCGCACACCCGTTTTCACATTCCCTCCCCCCAGGGACCGAAGTTCCCCGGCCAGGACGTCTTCCAGCCCATATAGGGTTTTAGCAAGCATTCTGAAGTTATCTGCCATCGCGCGGTGTTGAAACTTCAAAAATACATTAATTTTATGGGCTCAAAACCAACGAAACCCATCGCAACAACCCCCTGGCACCTGATACTCCCAGCACTGGCCGTACTGCTGAGCTTCCTGTTCCTGGTGGCCAGGCGGAAACGGCAGGCCGGGCGGCAGGGGCTCCTGCTGGCTTTCAGCGGGGCCTTCCTACTGGGCATTACCCTGCTGGAACTCATCCCCGAAGCATATAATTCAGGTAATCCGCGGCTTACAGGCGTTTTCGTCGGAGTGGGCATCCTGCTGCAGATTGTCCTCGAGTTTTTGTCCCGCGGGGCGGAACACGGTCATGTCCACACGCAAACAGGTGGAAAATTCCCCCTGCTCCTGCTCCTCGGGCTCAGCCTTCATGCGCTGTTGGAAGGGGTTCCCCTGGAAAACAACCGCGAATTCCTGCTGGCAATCGTAATACATAAGATCCCTGTCGCCCTGATATTGGGGGGCTTCCTACTGCGCTCGGGTTTGTCTGCAGGGGCCGCATGGACATTTATGGTCCTCTTTGCGGCCATGACGCCGCTCGGCGCACTGTCCGGGCGCATCCCGGTGCTTGAGCACGGCCATCCCTATGTCCTGGGGCTGGTCATCGGCGTGCTCCTGCACGTGTCCACCGTGATCCTCTTCGAAAGCTCGGAAGGACATTCTTTCAACCTCCGAAAGCTGACGGCAATCGTGCTCGGGATGGTACTGGCATATTTGGCCTGACAACCGGCTACGATGCGATTCCGGCCCCGATGCGATTCCGGCTACGAGGCGATTCCGGCCCCGAGGCGGTTTTGGGCCGGCGCTCCCTGTTGATCTGCAGGTGCGCCCCAAACCCCCCGAAAGGTGCGCCCCAAACCCCCCGGAAGGTGCGCCCCAATCCCCCCGGATTTCGTATTTTGCCGGCAACCCGTAAAAATCCCGACCCGATGCAAAAATTCCTTTTCCTTATGATTTGCCTGGCAGGATGCCTGGAAGCCACGACCCAGGACCTTCCGCCCATAGCGCTTACAGACCAATGGCTGGAGCGCATCGAGGCGCTTGCCCCCAAGAGCGCGGAAGGGAAAGAGGACGCTGGCCGGAACATCCTGGTTTTTTCATTGCATACAGGGTACGAGCACTGGTCCATACCCCATACCGAGGAGGTGGTAAAACTCCTGCTGTCCCAATCCGGGTTTGCCAGCTCCCGGGCCTCAAAGGATATCGCTGTTTTTGAACCGGAAGTTTTGGCCGGGTTTGACGCCGTGGTACTGAACAATACCTGCCCGGAGCGGGATTACCGGGACCTCTTCTACGACGTCTTCCGGAAAAACGCGGACATGCCGGAGAGCCTCAGGAAATCGGAAGCCGCCCGCCTTGAAAAAAACCTGATGGATTACGTTGCCAACGGGGGAGGCCTGGTGCTCCTGCACGGCGGCACGACCATACAAAACAATTCCATGGCCTTTAGCCGGATGACGGGCGGAAGCTTTGATTTTCACCCGCCCCAGCAGCCGGTGTCCATTGAGCTGGCGGAACCGGACCATCCCCTGCTCCGCCCTTTCAACGGCGAGGGGTTTACCATTACGGACGAACCCTATTTCTTCAAAAACGCCTATTCGGATAAGAATTTTCGGCCGTTGCTCTACATGGATGCTCGCGAACTTTACGGGTTGGAACCGGAATACCTGGAGGATCCCATCCGGTATATTTCCTGGATCAGGGCCCATGGCCGGGGCCAGATTTTTGTATGTGCCCCCACACATAATGCCCAGAACTTCGAAAACGCCGAATTCCTGGAATTCCTCTTGTCGGGTATTCGCTATGCGGCGGGCAGCCTGGACGTGCCGGATGCCCCGGTAAAAAAACCCTGATCCTGCCTCAGGCAGCACGAATAAGGCCGAGGATCAGGAACCAATGCGAAATAGCTCCTCCAAGGACAAAAAAATGCCAGATCATGTGGTTGAAGGGAATTCGCCGAATGGCGTAAAAGAAAATTCCCAGCGTATAGAATGCCCCGCCCAGACCCAACCAGAAGGTGCCTTCCGGGCTAAGCTGCTGCAACAGGGACGACAAATCGATGACAATCAGCCACCCCATGATCAGATACAGGAGGAGCGAAAAAATTTCGAAACGGCCGGTAAAAAAGAGTTTCAGCACCGTGCCGAACAGCGCCATCCCCCAAATAACCCAGAAGAGAATCCATCCATTCCCGTCCCTCAGGGTGATCAGGGCCACCGGGGTATAGGTGCCGGCGATCAGGTAATAGATACTGATATGGTCCAGGATCCGCAGGCGCCGTTTTATCCGGGGATCCGCTACCCAGTGGTAGGCCGTGGAGGCGGTGAAAAGCAGCAAAATGGAAAAGGAATAGATCCAGACGGCCATCCGGGATATGGTATCCATCCGGTCTGATTGCCCAATGAGGTACACAGCCCCGATGACCCCCAGAAGGATTCCCAGGGCGTGGGTGCCCGTATTCCAGTGTTCCTCTTGTTTGTAATCGATGTGCCCCATCTGTTGCCCGGTTGAAAGCCGCAAAGATACGGCAACCGGCCTAGCCCCGGTTGTTATTTATACTGCCTGCCCCGTTTGATTACCAGGTCCACATCCTGCAACAGGCTGATATACCGGAGGACATCCCCGTCCACAGCGATGATATCCGCGTATTTCCCCGGGGTAATGGTGCCCACCTCGTCGGCCACGCCGGTCCAGAGGGCCGGCCAGTAAGTAGCAGCCCGGATGGCATACATCGGGTCGATGCCAAATTCATTGACCCATACATCCAGTTCGTTCCAGGTAGACTGGCTGTGGAATTTCATGGGGATTCCGCTGTCTGTTCCCACCAATAATACCACCCCGGCATCCAGCAACTGGCGGATCTTGGTCTTCAGGGTGGGCCGGCGCGAAGGGGTTAATTGAAAATACGGCAATCGGTCCGGGTGCTCAATGCTCTGCCGGATATCGGCAATCACGCTGTCCGGCAACCCGAGGTGCCAGGAGTCGTTGTCGAGCTTCTCCGGGTTGTCCCGTACGTATTCATAATTGTACAGGCCCTCTACAGTGGGGCACCAGAACAGCGGCCCCAGGTTCATCTGTGCCGTGCGCTCGCGGATCATCTCCATCACGTCCTCCGGGTAACGGGGGGCCGAAGAGAGGCCCGTATGCTCAAAGCAATCCACCCCTACTTCCAGCCCCCTGCGGATTTCTTCCGGCCGGTGCCCATGGGCCACCACCTTGAGGCCGTTCTTGTGGGCCTCCTCCACAACCGCCCGAAGTTCCTCCATCGTCATCTGGTCCTGGTCGACGAGCTTGATAAAGTCCACCCCGGCCTCCGCCAGGCGGCGGATTTTACGGCGGCCATCTTCCGCCCCGTTCACGCCCCAGCGAAAGACTTCGGTACCCGGGTAGGGCGCGTGCTGGATAAACGGGCCGGATACGTACAGGGTGGCCCCGGGTAGTTCCCCCTTGTTTATGGCGTCCCGGACTGCGAGGCTCTCATCCAGCGGCCCGCCCAGGTCCCGGGCGCTGGTCACCCCGGCCATCAGCAACTGGTGGGCGGATGCCGGCATGATAACGTCTTTTAAAAGCGGTGGATAGGTTTTATCCCAATAGGCATAATCCGCGTGCCCGTTGATCATTGTGTGTACATGCATGTCCCAAAGCCCGGGGAGTACACTCATGCCTTCGGTGGAAATCACATCCGCCCCCTCCGGCACTTCGAGGGTGCCAACCGTCCCGACGGCTTTGATGCGCTCCCCTTCTATCAAAATAACGCTGTTTTGGATGGGCGCGGACCCGTAGCCGTCGATCAGTGTCCCCCCCACAAGGGCTTTGAGGTTCCCCTGCGCCCGGAGCAGGCCACAACAGGTAAACAGCAAAAAAAATAAGGCGAGATTTCTCATATAAGTCATTTAATCATTCGCATTGTTTGTTGGCCGAACAGATTGCCTGTCCGGGAAATACCAAAACGGGATCCGAATAACCGTGCGGGTATAGACGGAATCGCGTCGGTGGTCCTTGCGGCGCACGTGGAGGGTATGCCTGCCGCTGGCCACTTGTTCGAGGTCCAGGAAGGTCTCGTAACCTATCTGATTTCGCCGGTTAAGGGCAAAGACAAATTCCGGTTTGAAATCCAGGCTATCCACCGACAGGGTATACATGTCCTCCAGGGTACTCAGGTAGTCCCGGGTGCCCTCGGAAAGTTGTTGCCAACCCAGGTGGCCTTCTGAAAAAACTGAGAAAATGCCCCGGCGGTCTTCTTCGGGTTCCAATTCCTTGTTGAAATAAAACACATCGTCCTCCACGGTGCTGCCGTAGACGACAAAGACGTTCAGGAACGGGTCGGTAATGACCTTTGAGGGGATGGACGCCCGGTCGACAAAATAGATGTCTTCATCCAGTTCGTCTACATAATTCGCATTGCCTGCAGAATACTCGTTTGTATTGAATTCCTTCCTCAGATAATTGGACGTGCTGAAGCCGGTCCCCGCCAGGATGGTCAGGCCCAGGTAGATCGGGACTACCAGCCAGCTCAGGCGCTTTCCGAACTTCGTGTCCAGAAAATTATAGACCATCGGGCGATACAGGAAGGAAAGCGTCAG